>SCOI01000006.1 GCA_005503085.1 Burkholderiales bacterium C2
CAAGAGCTGGTCGTCAAGATCGGCCATGTCGGCCCGACCAGCGGCGCGATTGCCCACCTGGGCAAGGACAATGAGTTGGGCGCCCGCATGGCCATCGATGATCTGAACGCCAAGGGCGTGACCATCGGCGGCAAGAAGGCCAAGTTCGAGCTGCTGGCCGAAGACGACGCAGGCGACCCGAAGCAGGGCACGGCCGCGGCGCAGAAGCTGATGGACTCCAAGGTCAACGGCGTGATCGGCCACCTGAACTCGGGCACCACCATCCCCGCGTCCAAGGTCTATAGCGACGCCGGTGTGCCGCAGATCTCGCCGTCGGCGACCAACCCCAAGTTCACCCGCAATGGCTACAAGACCGCCTTCCGCGTCGTCGCCGATGACGTGCACCTGGGCGGCACGCTGGGTAAGTACTCGGTGCAGCAACTCAAGGGCAAGTCGATCGCGGTGATCGATGACCGTACGGCCTATGGCCAGGGCGTGGCCGATGAGTTCGAGAAGGGCGTCAAGTCAGCCGGCGGCAAAGTCGTTGGTCGCGAGTTCACGAACGACAAGGCCACGGACTTCACCGCCATCCTGACCTCCCTGAAGGCCAAGAAGCCCGATGTGGTCTTCTTCGGCGGCATGGATGCAGTGGCCGGCCCGATGCTGCGCCAGATGAAGCAGCTGGGCATCAGCGCCAAGTTCGTCGGCGGCGACGGCATCTGCACCGGCGAGTTGCCCAAGCTCTCGGCCGGCACCATGGCCGACGAGCAGGTGGTCTGCGCCGAGGCTGGCGGCGTCGAGGGCGAGTCCAAGAAGTCGCTGGATGACTTCAAGGTCAAGTTCAAGGCCAAGTACAAGGCCGATGTGCAGATCTACGCCCCCTATGTCTACGATGCTGTCAATGTGATGGTCGACGCGATGGTCAAGGCCGGTTCGGCCGAGCCCGCGAAGTACCTGCCGGTGCTGGCCAAGACCGACGGCTACAAAGGCGTGACCGGCACGATCTCGTTTGACAACAAGGGCGATATCAAGAATGGCGCGCTGACCTTGTTCACCTACAAGTCGGGTTCGCGCCAGCAGATCGCCGTCGTGCGCTGATCGATGTGCCTGGATCTGCATTGAGCAGATCCAGGCCGGACTCGGCCCGCAAGGGTCGGGTCTTCAGCGCAGCGCCTGCGCAATGCCGCGCAGCGCTGGTGATTCCTGTGCCCGTATCAGATAGACGGGTATGGCTTCCAGAAAGCCCCGGAAGCGCCCCTTGCCGACGAAGCGTTCGTAGAAGGGCGATGCGTCCAGCCGCTCGATCACGCGGGGCAGCACGCCGCCGCCCAGATAGATGCCGCCGCGCGCACCCAGGGTCAGGGCCAGATTGCCGGCCATGGATCCGAGAAAGGCGAACAGCAGGTCCAGGGTCTGCTCGGCGCGGGCATCGCTGCCTGCCAATGCCGCCGCGCTGATGCCCGGGGCGTCCAGGCCGGCGGGCACAGCCACGCCGTCCAGTGCGCACAGGGCCTCATAGACCCAGACCATGCCCAGGCCCGAGACCGCACGCTCGGCCGAGGCATGGCCGAAACGCCGCTGCAGCTGGGCCAGCACCGCAACTTCCAGCTCGGTGACGCCGCACAAGGTGGCATGGCCGCCTTCGCCCTCCAGTGCGCGGTAGCCATCGCCGCAGGGCAGCAGGCCGGATACACCGAGTCCGGTGCCGGGGCCGATCAAGGCCATCGCCGCGCCTGGCACGGGCTGGCCGCCGCAGAGCTGCTGCTTCTCGTCCGGCCGCAGCATCGGCAGTGCCATCGCCAACGCGGCGAAATCGTTCAGCACCAGCAATCGCCGCAGGTCCAAGGTTTCGCGCAGTGCTTCGATCGAGAAGGACCAGTGGTGGTTGGTCATCTGCACCCGGTCGCCGGTGATGGGGTTCGCGATGCCGATCGCGCCCTGGGCCGCGCCAGCGTTGCCGCTGTCGCGCAAATAGGTCTCGATGGCCTGCTGCAGGCTGGGATGCTCGGCGCAGCGATAGGTCTGCACATCCCGCAGCGGCGCGCCGGCAGCCGGCTGCCAGGCGAAACGGGCATGGGTACCGCCGACATCGGCCAACAGCCGGGCGTCCGCCGAGTCCGACAGGCCCGTCCTCATGCCACCCGCCTTTCACTGGCGGCGTCGAAGAGATGCGCGGCCTCGGCCGCCCATTGCAGATGCACGGTCTCGCCGACCTGCATGCGCAGATGGCCGGCAACGCGCGAGGTGAGCTTGCCCAGCGCGGTCTCGACCAGCACATAGGTCTCGGGACCGGTCGGCTCTATCATCAGCAGGCGGCCGGGCAGGCCCTGGTCGGCCAGCGTGATGTGCTCGGGCCGCAGGCCGTACAGGCATTGCGCGGAGGCTGCTTCGAGCGCGGCGCCTTGCGTCGTGCTCAGCGGCACGACCTGACCCTGTGCCGCCAGGCCGTTGGCGCTGCGCTCGGCGCTGACGAAGTTCATGGTCGGCGAGCCGATGAACTCGGCGACAAAACGGGTCGCCGGCCGGCTGTATATTTCCTCGGGCGTGTCGAACTGCTGGACCACGCCTTCCTTCATCACCGCGATGCGGTCGCCCAGGGTCATGGCCTCGACCTGGTCGTGGGTCACATAGACCGTGGTGGTGCGGGTGCGCTGGTGCAAGAGCTTGATCTCGGCGCGCATCTCGATGCGCAGCTTGGCATCGAGATTGGACAGCGGCTCGTCGAACAGAAAGAGCTTGGGATCGCGCGCCAGCGCCCGGCCCATCGCGACGCGCTGGCGCTGGCCGCCGGACAGCTGGCCGGGCTTGCGGTCCAGCAGATGACCGATCTGCAGCATCTTCGCGACGCGCTGCACGGTCTGCTCGCGCTGCGCGCGCGGCACCTTGCGCATCTCCAGGCCGAAGGCGATGTTCTGCGAGACGTTCATGTTCGGGTAGAGCGCATAGCTCTGGAACACCATCGCGATATCGCGGTCCTTGCTGGGCAGGTAGGTGACATCGCGCTCGCCGATGCTGATGCGGCCCGAGCTCGGGTGCTCGAGGCCGGCAATCATCGACAGCAGGGTCGACTTGCCGCAGCCCGAGGGCCCGACCAGTATCAGGAACTCGCCGGCCTCGATCGCGATGTCGATGCCCTTGAGAATCTCGACGTTGCCATAGCTCTTGCGGACCTGGGAAATATTCAGAGCGCCCATGCTTAACCTTTCACGGCGCCGGCCGTCAGCCCGCGCACGAAGTACTTGCCTGCCACGATGTAGATGAACAAGGTCGGCAGCGCGGCGATCATCGCGGCAGCCATGTCGACGTTGTATTCCTTGACCGAGCTTGAGGTGTTGGCCAGATTGTTGAGACCCACGGTGATGGGCTTGCTGTCGGCGCCGGAGAACACGACACCGTAGAGGAAGTCGTTCCAGATTGCGGTGAACTGCCAGATCAGCGTCACGACGATGATGGGCGTGGACAGCGGCACGACGATGCGCCAGAAGATCTGCCAGAACGAGGCGCCATCCAGCGTCGCGGCCTTGATCAGCTCGTCGGGCAGACCGATGTAGTAATTGCGGAAGAACAGCGTGGTCGACGGAATGCCGGCCAGCACATGGACCAGGATCAGGCCCCAGACCGAGCTCGCGATGCCCAGCCAGCCCAGCACCTGGCTCATCGGCAGCAGCACCACCTGCATCGGCATGAAGACACCAAACAGCAGCATCGCAAACATCAGCTCGCTGCCGCGAAAGCGCCACTTGGTCAGCACATAGCCGTTCAGCGCGCCCAGCACGGTCGAGATCAGCACGGCCGGCACCACCATCAGCACCGAGTTCATGAAGAAGGGCCGCAGGCCGCCGCAGTCGGTGCCGGTACAGGCGCTGCGCCAGGCCTTGCTCCAGGCCTCGAAGCTGGGGCTCATCGGCAGCGCCAGCAAGGTGCTGTTGCGGACCTCGTCCATGCTTTTCAGCGAGGTCGACACCATCACATACAGCGGCGTCAGGAAGAAGGCGGCGAACAGCAGCAGGCTGCCGATCAGCACCAGGCGGTGCAGGGTCAGGGCTTGCGGGCGCATCAGGATTTCCTCCGCAACTCGGAGTAGAGATAGGGCACGACGATGGCCGCGATCGTGGCCAGCATGATGGTGGCGCTGGCCGCGCCCAGGCCGATCTGACCGCGCGAGAAGGCCATCGTGTACATGAAGGTGGCAGGCAGGTCGGTGGCGTAGCCGGGGCCGCCGGCGGTCAGCGCCATCACCAGATCGAAGCTCTTGATCGCCAGATGGCTGACCACCATCAGGGTCGAGAAGAACACCGGCCGCAGGCTGGGGATCAGAATGCGCCAGTAGATGCGCGGCAGGCTCGCCCCGTCGACCTGGGCGGCCTTGATGATGGCGTCGTCGATGCCGCGCAGGCCGGCCAGGAACAAGGCCATCACGAAGCCGGCCGACTGCCAGATGCCGGCGATGACGACGCAATAGATCGCCATATCGGGATCGACCAGCCAGCCGAAGCTGAAGCCCTCGAAACCCCATTGCTGCAGCAGATGCTCCAGCCCGAGGCCGGGGTTCAGGATCCACTTCCAGGCAGTACCGGTGACGATGAAGGACAGCGCCATTGGGTAGAGATAGATGGTGCGCAGCAGGCCCTCGGCGCGCACCTTCTGGTCCAGCAGCACGGCCAGTAGAAGACCCAGGGCCATGCCGCCGCCGATGAAGAGTCCACCGAACACGCCCAGATTGCGCAGCGCCAGCCACCAGCGCTCGTTCTCGAACAGCGCCTGGTACTGCTCCAGGCCGACGAACTCGTAGTTGGGCAGCAGGCGCGAGGCCGAGACCGAGAAGTAGCCGTTCCAGGCCATCAGGCCGTAGATGAAGAAGAAGGACAGGACGAAGGTGGGCGCGACCACCAGCTTGGGAAGCCAGGGGCTGTGCGCGGCCGAGGGGTGGGCTGTCATGCGCGGGAGACCGGTGAAAACACTGCGGGAGCCGGCGCGCCTCTACTCGGGAGAGGGTCGCGCCGGCGGACTGCTCGGGAGCGGCTTACTTGGTCCGGGCGGCGGCCGCGATCTTGGCCTGCGCCTGCTTGGCCGTCATCTTGTCGCTGTTCCAGAACTGGCTGACCACGTCCTTGATCGCGCCTTCGGCGGCCGCGCCGACCGCCATGCCGTGCGCGATCGAGGGCACCAGGGTGCCGGACTTCGCGGTCGAGACGAAGTCGGCCGAGGAGGTCTTGGCGCAGTCGTCGAACTTGTCCATCTTCATGTTCAGGCGCACCGGGATCGAGCCCTTGTTCAGATTGAACAGCTCCTGGAATTCCGGTGACATGATGGCCACGGCCAGATCCTTCTGCGCTTTGATATTGGCCTCGTTCTTTAGCTTGAAGAGCGCGAAGGAATCGATGTTGAAGGTGAAGGCCTTGGCGCTGCCCGGCGTCGTGGTGCAGATGAAGTCCTTGCCCGGCACCTTGCCGGACGCCACGAACTCGCCCTTGGCCCAGTCGCCCATGATCTGCATACCGGCCTCGCCCTTGATCACCATCGCGGTGGCCAGGTTCCAGTCGCGGCCGGGGGCGTTCTTGTCGGTGTAGGTCTTGATGCGTTTGAAGGTGCTCAGCACCTTCTCCATCGTCGGGCCGTTCAGCGTGGCCGGGTCCAGCTGCACCAGGGCCTTCTTGTAGAAGTCCACGCCGCCTTCGCCCAGCGCCACGGCCTCGAAGGTGGTGAAGTCCTGCCAGTTCTGCCCGCCATGGGCGACCGGCACGATGCCGGCCTTCTTCAGCGCTTCGGCGGCAACGAAGAATTCATCCCAGTTGCTGGGTAGCTTGGCACCGGCCTTCTTCAGCGCCTCGGGATTGACCCACAGCCAGTTGACGCGGTGCACATTGACGGGCGCGGCGATGTAGTGGCCCTTGTACTTCATGATGTCGGCGACCGGGCCCGGCAGGATATCGTCCCATTTGCCGGCCTTGGCGACCTCGTCCATGTTCGTCAGCACGCCCTCGCGGGCCCATTCCTGCAGCGACGGGCCCTTGATCTGCGCGGCGGCAGGCGCATTGCCCGAGACAACGCGCGACTTCAGCACCGTCATTGCCGAATCGCCGCCGCCGCCGGCGACCGCGAAGTCCTTCCAGCTGTGGCCCTGGGCCAGCAGCGTGGCTTTCAGCGCGGTGGCAGCCTTGGCCTCGCCGCCGCTTGTCCACCAGTGCAGCACCTCGACCTCGCCGGCCTGGGCGGCACCGGTGGTGAGCAGCAGGGCGGCCATGGCAGCTTGGGTATGGGTAAGTTTTTTCATGGTGTCTCCTTCATGGATTTTGCTGGCGTGACATTGGACTTCAGAACCACCACTCGACCTGGGCGCCGAAGCTGTTGCCCGAGGTCTTGTCGTCGAAAGCGGCCTGGCCCGTCACATTGCCGGCGGCCTTGTTCCACTTGGCCATCGTCGCGTAGAGGCGGAACTCGGGGCGGCTGAAGAAGTCCGAGCCGACCGACAGGGTCGGCGCGATCGTCAGCTTGGTCAGGCGCGCGGTCTGGCCGTTGTCGGGCTTGTACTGCGAGACGCCCAGTTCGCCGACCATCTTGAAGTGGCGCGACAGCGCATAGGACGCGCGGCCGCCGACCGAGAAGGACTTGGTGCTGATGCCCTGCTTGTTCTTCTCGCGGGCCAGCAGGATCAGGGCCTGGCCGCCGAACGGGCCTTGCTGCCAGTTGATCGACTCGACGATGCGGTAAGACTTGGCTTTGGACCCGGCCGTCAGGTCGCCGAAGTTGGAGTTCAGCCCGGCCGAGCCCTGGGCGTACTGCAGCCACAAGGTGTTGTTCAGGCTGCTGCCCAGCAGCTTCTCCTGGTCATGGCGGATGGCCAGGCCGGCGCCCTTGGTGCCGCCGGCGAACTGGCCCTTGGTGACGGTGGCGAAGACATTGAGCTTGCCGCCCGGGTTGCTGTCTATGCCCACCCATTCGATGTTGCCGCGATGGCCCGGCAGCACGGCGCTTGCCTCAGTCTTGTAGTACGCCACACCCAGCGCGCCGGGGCCGACCTTGAAGCCCTTGGCGCCGGCGCCGACGCCCACCATCTCGGTGAAATAGGTGTCGACGATGTGCACATCGCCGCGCCGGCCGCGTTCCTTGCCGATCCAGAAGGTGGCCTCCGGGGCGATGTCGAAGCCCTTGGCCTCGGCAAACATCTGCGCGATCTTCAGACCGTCGCCATTGGTGTCGGTGGCGGCCGTGTAGTGGTCGGTCATCAGCGTGACCTTGTAGTCGATGCCGTCCTTCTTGAAGCCCTGGCTGAGCTGGAACTCGCCGTAGAAGTCGCATTCATTGCCGAGCCGGTACTTCATGCCCGAGCTGCCGCCGTTCAGGCCGTAGCAGGCGCGCGAGGTGGCGTTGCTGGTCAGACCAGGGCCGGCGCGGAAGTAGCCGGTCCAGTCGACGGCGAGGCTGGTGCCGCTGGCGCCCAGCAAGGCCAGGGCCAGAGGAAGGCGCTTGAGCGCCCGGGTGTAGTGCTGCGTCATGGTTGCTTGTCTCTGTGTTGTTTGCCTGACGCCGCTCCGGGTGCGTGGTGTTAAGCAAATGTTCATGTTCTTTGCATGCGGAGCGAATATTAATTTCTTGTTAATGTATTCGTATCCGTGCTTACCATTAGTGCGCACAGCAATGCGTCGAGCGCCGTATTGGTGCTCAATGCGCCCTTTGCGGGCGGGGTACTTGGGGCGAGAGGCGACGCGCTCAGCGACGCGGCGCGAGCGGCAGCGTCGCGACGACGCGCAGGCCCTGTGGCTGCAGATTGCCCAGGCTCAGCCGGCCGCCATGGCGCTCGACAATTTCCTTGACGATGGCCAGGCCCAGGCCGCAGCCATTGCCCTGCTGGGTGCCGCGGAAGAAGCGCTCGAAGACGCGCGGCTGCAAGTCCGCCGCGATGCCGGGGCCGTTGTCCGAGACGGTCAGCTCGACCTCACCGCTCGCGGCCGGGCGGACCAGCACCGTGACCGCCGCGCCGCTGCCTGCGTAGAGCAGGGCGTTGTCGAGCAGATTGACCAGGGCCTCGCGCAGCAGCAATGCGATGCCCATGACTTCCAGTGCCGGCAGTGACTCGTCGGCCTCGGGCTCATCACTGCCGGCATCGCCATAGCCCAGGTCGATGCTGCGCTGCAGGGCCCGTGGCACCAGTTCAGCCGTCACCTCGCGCGCCAGCCGGCCCAGGTCCAGGCGCTGCAGCGGCTGGCTGGTGAGCGATTCGGGCTCGGTGCGCGCCAGCGCCAGCAGCTGGTTGACCAGATGGGCGCTGCGGCCCGCACTTTCCTGCACGCGCAACAGCCGGGTCATCAGCTGGGCTTGGCGGGACGGATCGGCGGCCTCGCTGAGGGCCAGCTCGGTCTGGCTCTTCAGCCCTGCCAGCGGCGTGCGCAACTGATGGGCGGCGTCGCTGATGAAGCGCCGCTGCGCCTGCACATTGTGCTGAACGGCCTCCAGCAGCTCGTTGATCGCGCGCGCCAGCGAGCGCAGCTCCTGTGGCGCCGCATCGAGTTCGATCGGCCGGAGGTCATTGGGAGCCCGGCCCTCGACCAGGTTGCGCAGCCGCGTCAGCGGTGCCAGGCCGGCGCTGACGCCGGCCCAGACGATCATGCTCATCAGCACGATCAGGGCCGACAGCGGCAGCACCGTGTCGATCAAGAGCCGGCGCGCCAGCTCCTCGCGGTTGGCGCTGGAGCGGGCCACCTGCACCAACATGGTCTGCTGATCGTCCGGGTCTTCGCCGAAATGCAGATAAAGCGCGGCCATGCGGATGCGCGAGCGTCGGCTGCCGTCCTCGGCGTCGGCGATCTCGCCGTCGTAGAAATAGGCCCGGCCCAGCTGTGGTTTGGCGCTGTCCAGGCGCGGGCCGGGCAGCTTGCGGTTGCCCAGGATGAATTGGCCCGGCGGCGAGCTGACGGTATAGAGCAGCTTGTCGCTGGGGTCGGCCTCCAGCACATCCTGGGCGGCGCGTGGGAAGTCGATCAGCAGGCCGTTGCCCATGGGCTTGACCTGGCGTGCCAGCGAGCGCGTGGCCTGCAGCAGGCTGGCGTCCACCGCCTCATTGGCGTAGCGGGCCGCCAGCTTGTAGGTGAACAAGGCGCCCGCCAGCCACAGCACCAGCTGGGGCAGCAGCAGCCACAAGAGCAGCTGGCGCTTCAGCGAGCGCGAGCCCAGGCGGTCGGCCAGCCACAGCCTGGGCATCTCAGGGCCGCTCGGCTTCCAGCAGATAGCCCAGGCCGCGCACCGTGCGTATCGCGACCTCGGCACCTTCGAGCTTGCGGCGCAGTCGATGGATATAGACCTCGACCGCATTGGTGGCAGCCAACGGCTCGCCAGCGCGCTCCGCGCCGCGCTCGCCGGCCCAGGCCTGGTTGATCTCTTCCTTGGTGATCACCCGGCCGTGATGGGTCAGCAGCAGGTCCAGCAGCGCCCATTCGCGCGGACTGAGCTCCAGCATTTCGCCACGAACCAGCGCGCAGCGGGTGTCGCGCTGCACGCTCAGCTGGCCCAGATCGCTGCTGGCCTTGTGGCTGCGGCTGCGGCGCAGCAGCGCGCGCAGCCGGGCTTCGAGCTCGGGAAAATCGAAGGGCTTGGTCAGATAGTCATCGGCCCCGGCATTCAGGCCGGCGACGCGGTCGTCCAGGCTGTCCAGCGCGGTCAGTATCAGCACCGGCAACGAGGGGTTGGATAGGCGCAGCTGCTTCAGCACGGTCAGGCCGTCGACCATCGGCAGGCCCAGGTCCAGCACGACGATGTCGAAGACCTGCTTGGCCAGCAGGTACTGCGCCACCGCGCCATTGGGTGCATGCTCGACCGTGAAGCCGCAGGCACGCATTTGGTCGCACAAGGCATCGGCCAGGATGGCATCGTCTTCGGCCAGTAGCAGGTTCATGAACGGGAGCTTAACAGTCCGGAAAAGCGTCTTGAATGGGGACTTTTCGGGAGGGCGTGCCCGCCGTTGCGCGAGTGCGCACAGTCATGCTGCAGCGCAGGGGAAAACCCCTCCGGACCCAGGGGGAGTGCCTCCTAGAATCGGGCTCAATCAAACAGGTTTGCAGCAAGGAGTTTTCATGGTCACTGCCCGTAGCGGCAAGACAGGCGGCAAGGCGAGCGACAAGGCAGGCGCGGCCGAGACGGAGGCCGATCAGGTGAATGTCCGGGTGCTCAAGAAGTACCCGAACCGGCGTCTTTACGACACCCAGACCAGCAGCTACATCACGCTGGCCGATGTCAAGAAGATGGTGCTGGGCGGCGAGAGTTTCGAGGTGCGCGACGCCAAGACCGGCGAGGACCTGACCCGTTCCATCCTGTTGCAGATCATTCTGGAAGAGGAAACCGGCGGCGTGCCGATGTTCAGCACCTCTTCGCTGGAGCAGATCATCCGCTTCTACGGCCATGCGATGCAGGGCGTGATGGGGGCTTATCTGGAAAAGAATATGCAGACCTTCACCGATCTGCAGGGCAAGTTCGCCGAGCAGAGCAAGGGCCTGGCCTTCAGCCCCGAGCTCTGGACCCAGTTCATGAGCGCGCAGTCGCCGGTGATGCAGAACTTCATGGGCAGCTATATGGAGCAGTCCAAGAACCTGCTCGAGAAGATGCAGGAGCAGATGAGCCAGGCCGGCGCGCTATTCCCCGGCATGCCTGGTTTCCCGCCCAAAAAGCCCTGAGAAACCGCCGCGCTGGCCGCAGCCGGGCGGCATCTGGGACAATCCGGGCATGAGCGATTCCACCGTCCTGAGCCCGTCCCCAGCCATCACGCCCGGCGCGGCCCCAAAAATCGGTTTTGTATCCCTGGGTTGTCCCAAGGCCCTGACCGACTCCGAACTGATACTGACCCAGCTGCGCGCCGAGGGTTACGAAACCTCCAAGACCTTCGCCGGCGCCGATCTGGTGATCGTCAACACCTGCGGCTTCATTGACGACGCCGTCAAGGAAAGCCTGGACACCATCGGCGAGGCCTTGGCCGAGAACGGCAAGGTCATCGTGACCGGCTGCCTGGGTGCCAAGGGCGGCACGGCCAGCAGCGACGCCGGCAGCCTGGTGCGCGAGATCCACCCCAGCGTGCTGGCCGTGACCGGCCCGCATGCGACCCAGGAGGTGATGGACGCTGTGCACACCCATGTGCCCAAGCCGCACGATCCCTTTGTGGACCTGGTGCCCGCCCAGGGCATCAAGCTGACGCCCAAGCACTACGCCTACCTGAAGATCAGCGAGGGCTGCAACCACCGCTGCAGCTTCTGCATCATCCCCAGCATGCGCGGCGATCTGGTGTCGCGGCCGATCGGCGATGTGCTCAATGAAGCGCGCGCGCTGTTCGAGGCCGGCGTCAAGGAATTGCTGGTGATCAGCCAGGACACCAGCGCCTACGGCGTCGATGTCAAGTACCGCATGGGATTCTGGGACGGCAAGCCGGTCAAGACCCGCATGTATGACCTGGTGGCCCAGCTGGGCGAGCTGGCCAAGGCCCACGGCGCCTGGGTGCGCCTGCACTATGTCTACCCCTATCCGCACGTCGACGAGATCCTGCCGCTGATGGCCCAGGGGCTGATCCTGCCCTATCTGGACGTGCCGCTGCAGCATGCGCATCCGGACGTGCTCAAGCGCATGAAGCGCCCGGCCAGCGGCGAGAAGAATATGGAGCGCATCCTGCGTTGGCGCGAGACCTGCCCGGACATCGTGATCCGCTCCACCTTCATCGCCGGCTTCCCCGGCGAGACCGAGGACCAGTTCCAGTATCTGCTGGATTTCATGGCCGAGGCCCGGATCGACCGTGCCGGTTGCTTTGCCTATTCGCCCGTCGAAGGCGCGAGCGCCAATGTGCTGGACGGCGCGCTGCCGCAAGCCCTGCGCGAGGAGCGCCGCGCCCGCTTCATGGAAGTGGCCGAGCGCGTCTCGGCCGACAAGCTGCGCTCGCGCATCGGCGCGACGATGCAGGTGCTGGTCGATTCGGCGCCGGCGCTGGGCCGCAAGGGCGGGGTGGGGCGCTCCTACGCCGACGCGCCCGAGATCGACGGCACGGTGCGTCTGCTGCCGCCCGAGAAGGCCAGCAAGACCTTGAAGGTGGGCGAGTTCACGAAGGCGCGCATCGTCGCAGCCGAGGGGCATGACCTGATCGCGATGCCCATCTGATATGGGCAAGAGCAAACGCGCCCTCTCGACCGAGCAGATCCACCACCCCTACCGCGCGCCCGAGGGCTGGGCGGCCATTCCGGTCGGCGTCTACAAGGCCTCGACGGTGCTGTTCAAGAGCACCGCCGACCTGCACACCCCGCGCCCGCGCGATGGCCTGAGCTACCGCTACGGCCTGCATGGCACGCCGACCTCGTACACGCTGGCCGCGCGCATCGCCAGCCTGGAGGGGGCGGAGCACTGCCTGCTGGCGCCCAGCGGTCTGGCGGCCGTGACCCTGGTCTCGCTGGGCCTGCTGCGGCCCGGCGACGAGGTGCTGGTGCCCGACAATGTCTACGGCCAGAACCGCTATCTCAGCGAGTCCTTTTTGCCGCAGTTCGGCATCACGCACCGCTTCTACGATCCGCTCGACGCGGCCGGCTTTGCCGAGCTGCTGGGGCCGCAGACCAAACTGGTCTGGCTGGAGGCGGCCGGCTCTATCACCCTGGAGTTCCCCGATCTGGTCGGCCTGCTGCAGGCCTGCAAGGCGCACGGCGTGATCAGCGCGCTGGACAATACCTGGGGCTCGGGCGTGGCCTTCAATCCCTTCGAGATCGCGCCCGGCCTCGGTGTGGATATCTCGATGCAGGCGCTGACCAAGTACGCCTCGGGTGGTGCCGACATCCTGATGGGCTCGGTCTGCACCCGCGACCGCGCGCTGCACGAGCGGCTCAATTACACCCACGAACACCTGGGCTATGGCCTGGGGCAGAACGATGTGGAGCTGGTGCTGCGCGGCCTGCCGACGCTGGAACTGCGCTACCGCGCCCAGGATGCGACGACGCGGGCGCTGGCCCGGTGGATGGCGGCCCGGCCCGAGGTGGCCCGGGTGCTGCATCCGGCCTTGCCCGGTTCGCCAGGCCACGAGTTCTGGACCCAGACCAGCAGCGCCGGTGCGGCCTGCCTGTTCTCGGCGGTGTTCAAGCCCGAGTACAGCGCGGCCCAGGTCGATGCCTTTGTCGATGCCTTGCAGCTGTTCGGCATCGGCTACTCCTGGGCCGGGCCGATGAGCCTGGCCGTGCCCTACGACATGAGCCGCAGCCGTGCGCTGGATCTGCCCTACGAGGGCGGCGTCATCGTGCGTTTTGCGCTGGGGCTGGAGGCCGAGGCCGACCTCCGTGCGGACATCGAGCAGGCGCTCTCAGTCCTTCGGGCGTAAGGAAGCCTGCCGCATCAACTGCCCCTTTTAGCGAAAGTGGCAACGAGCCGCTTCGCGTCTCAGTCCTTCGGCCTCAATGAGGCTTGCCTCATCAGTTGCCCCTTTTCGCGCTCCCAGTCGCGCTTCTTCTCGGTGTCGCGCTTGTCGTGCTCGGCCTTGCCCTTGACCAGCGCGATGTCGGCCTTCACATGGCTGCCCTTGTAGTGCAGGTTCAGCGGCACCAGGGTGAAGCCGCGCTGCTCGACCTTGCCGATCAGGCGCTTGATTTCGTCCTTCTTCATCAAGAGCTTGCGGGTGCGGTCGGCCAGCGGGTTGACGTGGGTGGACGCGGTGCGCAAGGGATTGATACGGCAGCCGATCAGGAACAGCTCGCCGTTCTTGATCAGCACATAGCCGTCGGTCAGCTGGACCTGGCCGGCGCGTATGGCCTTGACCTCCCAGCCCTCCAGCACGAGGCCGGCCTCGAACTGTTCGGCGATGTGGTAGTCGTAGCGGGCACGGCGATTCTCGGCAATGGACATGGGACTCAATCTGGAGGCGTGGCTCGCCAATACAATCCGGCCATTGTATGAAGCATGTCAAAAAGTCAGTCTTGCTCTGGTACTCGCCGCACGAGATGTACGAGTTGGTGACCGGTATTGCCCAGTACCCGGAGTTCCTGCCCTGGTGCGAGAAGGCCGAGCTGCTGGCGCAGGACGCCGACAGCGTCACCGCGCGGCTGTCGCTGGCCTATGCCGGCGTGCACCACGCCTTCACGACCCGCAACCGCCACGAGGCCGACCGCAAGGTCGAGATGGAGTTGGTCGATGGGCCGTTCTCGCTGCTGGACGGCGTCTGGCAGTTCCTGCCGCTGGCCAAGCCGGGCTCGCAGCAGGGCGATGCCCAGGCCTGCAAGATCGAGTTCGAGCTGCGCTATGCCTTCTCCAGCCGGGCGCTGGAGGCCGTGGTCAGCCCCGTGTTCGACCGGGTGGCCAATACCTTTGTCGACCGCTTTGTGCAGCGCGCCGAGGCGGTTTATGGCCCCCGCTGAGCCGCTGCGGGTCGAGCTGGTCTGGAGCCCGGCGGTCGGCGATGTGCGGCACCGCTGGCTGCAGCTGCCGGCGGGCACGAGTGTGGAGCAGGCCTTGCGCGGCTGCGCGGATTTCGCCGACCAGCTGCCGCAACTGGCGAGCTTGCGCATCGGCATCTGGGGGCGTATCAAGCCGCTGGACACGCTGCTGCGCGAGCGCGACCGCATCGAGGTCTATCGTCCGCTGACCGTCGATCCCAAGGAGGCGCGGCGCCTGCGCTACCGCGCGGCCGGCGAGCGCATCGTCTCCCGGCACCGACCGCTGGCCGGCAAGACCAGTCGCTAGCGGTGTAGCGGCTCAGCGGCAGTCGCTGCTGACGATGGCGCGCGTGCGCGCCACTTCCTCGGCACGCTGTTTTTCGTCCAGATACACGGTCTCGCCCGCATCAGTGCGGCGCGAGATGCGGATGCCTTCTTCCAGCGCGCGCAGATTGTTGCTGGCGCGCTTGCAGTTCTCGGCGCGCTGCTCGGCGACCTTGCGTTCTTCTTCCTTCTGGCGCTTGAGCTGCTGTTCCTGTTCGGCCTTCTGCTTGGCCTGCTGCTCCAGCTCGGCCTTGCTGGGCGGCGCCGAGGCGGGGCTGGCGGCCGGACGCGGCGCGCTGGCGGGCACATCGGTGGAGCGCACGATCACCTGCTGGCGCTGGCCCGGCGGGCGTTGCAGCACATCTTTTTCGGGAATGCCGGCCGGCGGAGGCAGATCGCTGTACAGCACCTTGCCGGTGGCGTCGCGCCATTTCCACTGCGCCATCGCGCTGCCTGCGATGCCCAGCAGCAGCAGGGCCAGCAGGCTGCGGCAGGCGAGGGACTTGCGGGAGGAGGGGATCATCGACAAGGCCTTTGTTGCAACTGCCGCAAAGTGTAGTCCTCAGGGCGGTGACAAGATGTAGCCGAGGCGGCTGGCGTGAGCTTTGTCGCGACTTCCGTATAATGCCGCTTTGCGTCTGGAGCTTCTCTCATGCGCCTGCTTGGTAAAGCGCTCACCTTCGACGATGTGTTGTTGGTGCCTGCCTTCTCCCACGTGTTGCCCCGCGACACCAGTCTTGCCACCCGGCTTTCCCGCAACATCCAGCTGAACCTGCCCTTGGTGTCCGCCGCCATGGACACGGTCACGGAAGCCCGCTTGGCCATCGCCATCGCCCAGGAGGGCGGCATTGGCATCGTGCACAAGAACCTGACGGCCCAGCAGCAGGCCATCGAGGTCGCACGGGTCAAGCGCTATGAATCCGGCGTGGTGCGCGAGCCCTTCACGATCACGCCCAGCGCCACCGTTCGCGAGGTGGTCGAGCTGCAGCGCCAGCACGGCGTCTCCGGCTTCCCGGTGCTGGACGGCAAGAAGGTGGTCGGCATCGTTACCGGCCGCGATGTGCGCTTCGAGACCCGCATGGATCTGCCGGTGCGCGAGATGATGACGCCGGCCGAGAAGCTGATCACCGTCAAGGAAGGCGCCTCGCTGGAAGAAGCCAAGGCGCTGATGCACAAGCACAAGCTGGAGCGCGTGGTCGTCGTCAACGACGCCTTCGAGCTGCGCGGCCTGATGACCGTCAAGGACATCACCAAGCAGACCAGCTTCCCGAACGCCGCCCGCGATGCGCAGGGCAAGCTGCGCGTCGGTGCGGCCGTCGGCTTCGGCGACGACACCGAGGAGCGCGTCAAGCTCCTGGTCAAGGCCGGCGTCGATGCGCTGATCGTCGACACCGCGCACGGCCACAGCGCCGGCGTGCTGGAGCGGGTGCGCTGGGTCAAGCAGAACTTCCCCGAGGTCGATGTGATCGGCGGCAATATCGCCACCGGCGCTGCGGCCCTGGCCCTGGTCGAGGCCGGCGCCGACGGCGTCAAGGTCGGCATCGGCCCAGGCTCGATCTGCACCACCCGCATCGTCGCCGGTGTCGGCGTGCCGCAAATCACGGCCATCGACAATGTCGCGACCGCCTTGCGCGGCACCGGCGTGCCGGTGATCGCCGACGGCGGCGTGCGCTTCTCGGGCGATCTGGCCAAGGCGATCGCCGCCGGCGCCGATTGCGTGATGATGGGCGGTGCCTTTGCCGGCACCGAGGAAGCCCCGGGCGACCTGATCCTCTACCAGGGCCGCAGCTACAAGAGCTACCGCGGCATGGGCTCGATGGGCGCGATGGCCAAGGGTTCGGCCGACCGCTACTTCCAGGACACCTCGGCCAACAATCCCAACACCTCCAAGCTGGTGCCCGAGGGCATCGAGGGCCAGGTGCCTTACAAGGGCTCGGTGGTGCAGGTGATCTTCCAGATGGCCGGCGGCCTGAAGGCCTCGATGCACTACTGCGGTTGCGCGACCATCGCCGATATGCAGAACCGGGCCGAGTTCGTCGAGATCACCTCGGCGGGCATGCGCGAGAGCCATGTGCACGATGTGCAGATCACCAAGGAAGCACCGAACTACCGTTCGGAATAAGCGGCTGGTGATGACAAGGATGGGGGCCTGCCAGCCCCCATTTCTTCTTTCTAAGGCAAAGGAGCAGGTGTGAGCGATAGTGCAGTCCAGCAGCGGCCAGCGGCCGGCATGGGCTTCATCATGGTGGCAGTGCTGATCGACATGATCTCGATCGGCCTGATCATCCCGGTGCTGCCGCCGCTGGTGGGGCTGTTTGCCAGCACGCCGTCCGAGCACACGCTGGCCTATCTGGCCGTGACCTTTGCCTTCGGCATCGCCAATTTCTTCGGTTCGCCCATCCTCGGTGCGCTGTCCGACCGCTACGGCCGCCGGCCGGTGATGTTGATCGGCTTCTCCGGCCTGGCGCTGAGCTTCTTCGTCACCGCGATGGCCACGGCCTTGTGGATGCTGGTCGTCGTGCGCCTGTTCAGCGGCGCGATGCAGGCCAATGCGGCGGTGGCCAATGCCTATGTGGCCGATATCAGCGCGCCGGAAGAGCGCGCCAAGCGCTTCGGCATGCTGGGCGCGGCCTTTGGCATGGGCTTCATCCTTGGTCCGGTGATGGGCGGGTTGCTGGGCGATATCGATCTGCATCTGCCTTTCTATGTGGCCGGCGGCTTGGCGCTGCTGAACTGGGTCTATGGCTATTTCGTGCTGCCCGAATCGCTGGCGCCCGAGCATCGCCGCGCCTTCGAGTGGAGGAGCGCCAACCCGGTCAGCGCGCTGAAGAAACTCTCCGCGCTCAAGGGCGTCGGCGCGCTGGTCTTTGTGATCGCGCTCAGCGGCCTGGCCCAGCTGGTGCTGCACACCAGCTGGGTGCTCTACACCAGCTTCAAGTTCGGCTGGGGCCCGAAGGACAACGGTCTCTCTCTGTTCGCGGTGGGCGTGATGGCGGTGCTGGTGCAGGGCTTCTTGCTGCCGCATCTGCTGAAGGCCTTTGGCGCCAAGCGTCTGGTCGTGCTGGGCCTGGCGTCCAGCGTGATCACCAACTTCGTCTGGGGTGCGGCCACGGCCGGCTGGATGATGTATGCGGTGATCGCTTTCAATGTGCTGGGCTTCGCCGCCACCGCCAGCATGCAAAGCCTGATCTCCAACGCCGCCGATGCGCGCAACCAGGGCCAGACCATGGGCGCGGTGGCCTCGCTGAACAGCGTGATGGCCGTGCTGGCCCCGGTGCTGGGCTCGGGCCTGATCTATTTCGTGTCCGAACTGCCCCGGGGCGACTGGCGCATCGGCGCACCCTTCTACTTCTGCGCCTTGCTGCAGGCGCTGTCCCTCTTCTTTGCCTGGCGCCATTTCGCCCGCAGCGGCGGCACGGCGGCACCCTTGGCACAAGCTTCTTGATGATTGGATTCCACCATGCATGACAAAGTCCTGATCCTCGACTTCGGCTCCCAGGTCACCCAGCTGATTGCGCGCCGCGTGCGCGAGGCGGCCGTGTATTGCGAGATCCATCCCAATGACGTGTCGGATGAGTTCATCCGCGGCTTCGCGCCCAAGGCCATCATCCTGTCTGGCAGCCATGCCTCGACCTATGAGGACCACGAACTGCGTGCGCCGCAGGCGGTCTGGGATCTGGGCGTGCCGGTGCTGGGCATCTGCTACGGCATGCAGACCATGGCCGTGCAGCTGGGCGGCAAGGTGGAGTGGAGCGATCACCGCGAATTCGGCTATGCCGAGGTGCGCGCTCACGGCCACACCGCGCTGCTGAAGGACATCGCCGACTTCACGACCGCCGAGGGCCACGGCATGCTCAAGGTCTGGATGAGCCATGGCGACAAGGTCACGGCCCTGCCCGAGGGTTTCAAGCTGCTGGCCTCGACCCCCAGCTGCCCGATCGCCGGTATGGCCAATGAGGAGAAAGGCTATTACGCGGTGCAGTTCCATCCCGAGGTCACGCACACGCTGCAGGGCCAGGCGATGCTGACCCGCTTTGTGCGCGATATCGCCGGCTGCAAGGGCGACTGGATCATGGGCGACTACATCGCCGAGGCCGTGGCCAAGATCCGCGAGCAGGTCGGTGATGAGGAAGTCATTCTGGGGCTGTCCGGCGGTGTCGATTCCTCGGTCGCGGCCGCACTGATCCACCGCGCCATCGGCGACCAGCTGACCTGCGTCTTCGTCGATCACGGTCTGCTGCGCCTGAACGAGGGCGATATGGTGATGGATATGTTCGCCGGCAAGCTGCATGCCAAGGTCATCCGTGTCGATGCCAGCGACATGTTCCTCGGCCAACTGGCCGGCGTGACCGACCCGGAAAAGAAACGCAAGATCATCGGCGGCCTGTTCGTCGACGTCTTCAAGGCCGAGGCGGCCAAGCTCAAGGCCGGCGATGCCGGCCACAAGGGCGCCACCTTCCTGGCCCAGGGCACGATCTACCCCGATGTGGTCGAGAGCGGCGGCACCAAGACCAAGAAGGCCACGACGATCAAGAGCCACCACAATGTTGGCGGCCTGCCCGAGCAACTCGGCCTGAAACTCTTGGAGCCGCTGCGCGAGCTGTTCAAGGACGAGGTGCGCGAGCTCGGCGTGGCCCTGGGCCTGCCGCCCGAGATGGTCTACCGCCACCCCTTCCCCGGCCCAGGCCTGGGCGTGCGCATCCTCGGCGAGGTCAAGAAGGACTACGCCGACCTGCTGCGCCGAGCCGATGCGATCTTCATCGAGGAACTGCGCAACACCAAGGACGAGGCGACGGGTAAGACCTGGTACGAGCTGACCAGCCAGGCCTTCACCGTTTTCCTGCCGGTCAAGAGCGTCGGCGTGATGGGTGACGGCCGCACCTATGACTACGTTGTGGCCTTGCGCGCCGTGCAGACCAGCGACTTCATGACCGCCGACTGGGCCGAGCTTCCCTACAGCCTGCTCAAGCGGACCTCGGGCCGCATCATCAACGAGGTGCGTGGCATCAACCGCGTGACCTACGACGTGAGCAGCAAGCCGCCCGCGACCATCGAGTGGGAGTGATGTGTTGCGCAGCCTTGCGCCGAGCTGACGGGATGTGACAAGCGCCACTTGAAACCGTTTTTGCTGTCCCTATCTCGGAATCGGGTTAGCAGGTTCGGGCAGCCGCGATCGCCGCTTGATGGCTCCTGCGGTCGGTACCTGATGCGACTTTTCGAGCCTTCAGTCCAGACCGCCCGGCATGTCCGGGCGGTTTGCTTCTTGCCCGCAAAATCGGCCTAGACAACAAGGATGTTTTTGTACCGATGACCCCAAGTCCTACCACGGTGTCCCTGGTTCTCGGCAGCGGCGGCGCGCGCGGCCTGGCTCATATCGGCGTGATCCAGTGGCTTGGCGAGAACGGCTACCGGATCCAGTCCATCTCGGGTGCCTCCATCGGCGCGCTGGTGGGCGGCATCTACGCCGCGCGCAAGCTCGAGGTCTATGCCGAGTGGGTGCTGGCGCTGGAGCGCATCCATGTGCTGCGCCTGCTTGACCCGACCATCGGCCAGCCCGGGCTGTTCAAGGGCGAGCGCATCATCAGCGTGCTGCGCGAGCTGATTGGAGACTGCCCGATCGAGGAGCTGCCGATTGCCTACACGGCGGTCGCGACGGATCTGGGGTCTCGCGAGGAGGTCTGGCTGCGCGAGGGTCAGATGTTCGATGCGATCCGCGCTTCCATCGCGACGCCGCTGGTCTTCACGCCGTTCCGGCACGGCAGCCGCACGCTGCTGGACGGTGCGCTGGTCAACCCGGTGCCGATCGCGCCCACGCTGGACGACGCCACCGATCTGACGGTGGTCGTCGACCTCAGCGGCCCGGCCGAGTCTCGGGTGCTGGCGCCGGCCAGTGCCTCACTGATCGGCGACAACAGCTACAGAAAACGTATTGCGCGTTTCGTCGATGCGCTGCAGCCGGGCCGTGCGAGCGCCGAGCCTCGCCACGGTCTGCTCGACGTGGCCTTTGTGTCCATGCAGGCGATGCAGGACACGATCTCACAGCTGCGCCTGTCCGCGTATGCGCCGCCCGATGTGATGATCGAGATTCCGCGCAATGCCTGCGGCTTTTTCGAGTTCTGGCGCGCCGAGGAATTGATCGAGCTTGGGCGGGAACGGGCGGCGCAGGCTTTTGCGCGCATCGAAGGGTAGCCGGATGTCGGCCGCAACCCTTGTCAGGGCCGGTGGCCGAGATGGCGTTCCAGGCCATCGAGCAGCAGTTCGAGCCCGAAGGCGAACTCGTCGCTCTAGGCGTAGTCCTTGCCGAGGACCTGCTCGCCAATCATTTCGACCAGATGCGGGTACTTGTCGGCGGGCAGCAACTCCCGGATCCCGGTGACGAACTCCTCTGCGCTTTCGCCGGCGCCGAAGGGCAGGTTCAGCCCGCTCAGCACGAAGCCGTAGACATAGGCGTCGATGGCCGAGAAGGCATGCGCGGCCAGCGCGACCGAGAAGCCGTTGCGGCGCAGGCAGGCGAGCACGGTCTCGTGATGCCGCAGCAAGGCCGGCCCGGGAGCCCGGCGGGATTCGATCAGCCCGAGGGCCCAGGGATGCCGAGCCAGCATGCGGCGGGCGGACGCGGCGCGTTCGCTCATCGCCGGCCGCCATGGCTGCTGCGGGTCGGGCAGCTCGATCTGTGTGAAGGTCCAGTTCGCGAGGCCAGTTAGCATCCGCCGCCAAGACTTACGGATGTAAGGTGACGCATGCGAGCAGCTCTTGTTGACCGGTACGGCACACCCGAGGTGCTGCGCATCGCCGATATTCCCCGGCCCGAACCGGGCGCCGATGAGGTGCTGCTGCGGGTGGTGGCGGCGGCCGTCACCTCGGCCGATGCGCGCATCCGGGCCGCCCGGTTCCCGGCGGGTTTCGGCGTCCCCGCGCGCCTGATCTTCGGTCTGCGGCGGCCGCGGCGCCCGATCCTGGGCAGCGCGTTCTCCGGCGTGGTCGAGTCGGTGGGCACGCTGGTCAGCGATTTCGTGCCGGGGGACGAGGTGTGCGGGATGACGGGCATGGCAATGGGCGCGCATGCCGAGTTCCTCGCCTTGGCTGCCCGCAAGCTGGTTCGCAAGCCCGCCGCCGTGAGCCATCAGGATGCGGCCGGTGTACTGTTCGGCGGCACGACGGCGCTGTACTTTCTGAGCGAGAAGGCGGCGCTGCGCGCGGGGATGTCGGTGCTGGTGAACGGCGCGTCCGGCGCGGTCGGGACCAATGCCGTGCAGCTGGCCCGGCATTGGGGTGCCAAAGTCACCGGTGTATGCAGCGGCGCCAATGCCGAGTTGGTCGGGCGCCTGGGTGCGGACCGGGTGATCGACTATCGAAGGACCGAGCTTTCCGGCGTCGCCGAGCGTTTCGACGTGGTGCTCGACACCGTCGGCAATCTGTCCATGGCCTCGGGTCGGCGCCTGCTGACGCCGCAGGGGCGGCTGCTGCTGGCGGTTGCCGGTCTGGGCGAGACGATACGGGCACGCGGCAACGTGGCCGCCGGGGCGGCGCCTGAACGGGTGGCGGATGTCGAGCAACTGCTGCAGCTGGTGGCTGGGGCGAGCATAGAGGTGGTGCATGAGCGCAGCTTCGAGTTGGCCGACATCGCGCTGGCCCACCGGCTTGTCGACAGCGGCCGCAAACGAGGCAATGTGCTGGTCTGCCCTGAGCCTTCAGCGCACTGAGAAAACATCTTTTCACATCGCGGTATCGAATTGCAGGAAAATCGCGCGCGTCGCTAGGACAAGCGTCGGTTCAGTCCGCCGCCTGCCAGGCCTCATTTGACGACGCGCCCTGCAGCCTGTGCCGGCGGGGCCAACAATTCCAGGACACCGACCCATGAGCACCCAGCAGCCCAACATCATCTACACGCTGACCGACGAGGCCCCGATGCTCGCCACCAGCGCGTTTCTGCCCATCATGCAGGCCTTCGCCGAGCCGGCAGGCATCCGCATCGGCACCAGCGATATCTCGGTGGCGTCGCGCATCCTGGGCGCGTTTCCCGAATTCCTCAGCGAGGCTCAGCGCGTGCCGGACAACCTGGCCGAGCTGGGCAAGCTGACGCTGACCCCCGAGGCCAACATCATCAAGCTGCCCAATATCAGCGCCTCGGTGTCGCAGCTGCTGGCCGCGATCAAGGAGCTGCAGGGCAAGGGCTACGCGATTCCTGACTATCCCGAGAATCCCAAGACCGAGGAAGAGAAGGGCATCCGCGCCCGCTATGCCAAGTGCATCGGCAGCGCGGTGAACCCGGTGCTGCGCGAGGGCAATTCCGACCGCCGCGCGCCCAAGGCCGTCAAGGAATACGCCCGCAAGAACCCGCATGCGATGGCCGACTGGAGCCAGGCATCGCGCTCGCATGTCTCGCACATGCACCACGGCGACTTCTATCACGGTGAAAAGTCCATCACGCTGGACAAGGCCCGCGACGTCAAGATGGAGCTGATCACCAAGAGCGGCCAGACCCTGGTGCTCAAGCCCAAGGTCGCGCTGCAGGCCGGCGAGATCGTCGACTCGATGTTCATGAGCAAGAAAGCCCTGCTCGAGTTCTATGAGAAGGAAATCGAGGACGCGCACAAGACCGGCGTGATGTTCTCGCTGCACGTCAAGGCCACGATGATGAAGGTCTCTCACCCCATCGTGTTCGGCCATTGCGTGCGCATCTTCTATCGCGAGGCCTTCGAGAAGCACGGCAAGCTGTTCGACGAGCTGGGTGTCAACGTCAACAACGGCATGGTCGATCTCTACAACAAGATCGCCACGCTGCCGAGCGCCAAGCAGGACGAGATCAAGCGCGATCTGCACGCCTGCCACGAGCACCGCCCCGAGCTGGCCATGGTCGATTCGGCCAAGGGCATCACCAACTTCCACTCGCCCAACGACATCATCGTCGACGCCTCGATGCCCGCGATGATCCGCAACGGCGGCAAGATGTGGGGCGCCGACGGCCGCCTGAAGGACGTCAAGGCCGTGATGCCGGAGAGCACCTTCGCCCGCATCTACCAGGAGATGATCAACTTCTGCAAGTGGCACGGCAACTTCGATCCCAAGACCATGGGCACCGTGCCCAATGTCGGCCTGATGGCCCAGCAGGCCGAGGAGTACGGCTCGCATGACAAGACCTTCGAGATCAGCGAAGACGGCGTGGCCAATATCGTCGACCTGGCCACCGGCGAGGTGCTGCTGACGCAGAACGTCGAGCAGGGCGACATCTGGCGCATGTGCCAGGTCAAGGACGCGCCGATCCGCGACTGGGTCAAGCTGGCCGTCACCCGCGCCCGCAACTCCGGCATGCCGGCGGTGTTCTGGCTGGACCCCTATCGCCCGCATGAGAACGAGCTGATCAAGAAGGTCAAGCTCTACCTGAAGGACCACGACACCGCGGGCCTGGACATCCAGATCATGAGCCAGGTGCGCGCGATGCGCTACACGCTGGAGCGCGTGATCCGCGGCCTGGACACCATCTCGGTGACCGGCAACATCCTGCGCGACTACCTGACCGACCTGTTCCCCATCATGGAGCTGGGCACCAGCGCCAAGATGCTGTCCATCGTGCCGCTGATGGCCGGCGGCGGCATGTACGAGACCGGTGCCGGTGGTTCGGCGCCCAAGCATGTGCAGCAGCTGGTGGAGGAGAACCATCTGCGCTGGGACTCGCTGGGCGAGTTCCTGGCCCTGGCCGTCAGCCTGGAAGACCTGGGTCTGAAGACCGGCAACACGCAGGCCAAGATCCTCGCCAAGACCCTGGACACCGCCACCGGCAAGCTGCTGGACAACAACAAGAACCCCAGCCCCAAGACCGGCCAGCTGGACAACCGCGGCAGCCAGTTCTATCTGGCGATGTACTGGGCCCAGGAGCTGGTCGCGCAGACCGAGGACAAGGCCCTGGCCGAGCGCTTCGCGCCGCTGGCCAAGGCCCTGAGCGACAACGAGCAGACCATCGTGGCCGAGCTCGCCGAGGTGCAGGGCAAGCCGGTCGATATCGGTGGTTACTACCAGCCCGATATGCAGAAGCTGGCCGCCGTGATGCGCCCCAGCAAGACCCTCAACGCCGCCCTGGCGACGGTGCGCGGCTGAGCGGAGAAGGCCGGGCCCTCGCGGCCCGGCCGATCTCCCGGTCGGTTCGAACTTCTTTCCTGAGTCCCATGTCCAATATCACCGACCGGCTGTTTTTCGCGATCCGCCCCGATGCGGCCGCCAGCGAGCGCATCGTGGCGCTGCGCAGCCAGCTCTGTGCCGAGCAGGGGCTGACCGGCCCGCTGCAGCCCGCCGAGCAGTTCCTGATCACGCTCCATCATCTGGGTGACTTCGCCCGCTTCCCGCAGGCCCTGGTCGACAAGGCGATGGCGGCGGTCGCATCGCTGGAGGTACCGGCCTTCGACATGGTGCTGGACCGCGCCCTCAGCCTGAAGCGCCGCGAGCCCAGGCATCTGCCCTGCGTGCTGCAGGCCGGTGAGCCGCTGGGTCCGCTGAAAGCCCTGCACGGGGCGCTGGTCAAGGCCTTGAAGGCGGCCGAGCTCTACCGCTACGCCGCCTTCACCCCGCAGCTGACCCTCTTGCACGACAAGATCCCGGTCGAGTCGCAGCCGCTCGGGCCGGTCGGCTGGCGGGTCGGCGAGCTGCTGTTGATGAACACCCGGCTCGCCAGCGGTGAACATCAGCTGCTGGCGAGCTGGCCGCTGAGATAAGTCAGACCCCGGCTTCGCCGATCACGCCGGTCTTTGTCGGCTTCGGTCGCTCCAGCTCTGGCGCGACCGTAGACTCGGCGCATGGCACCCGACCACCGGCTCTTCTTCGCGCTCTATCCGGACACCGCGACGGCCTTGCGCATCGCCGCGCTGGCCTCGCGGGTGCGCGCCGAGCTGGGCCTGAAGGGGCGGCCGCAGGATTCGCACCGCTTTCACATCACCTTGCATCATCTGGGCGACTTCGTCGGTCTGCCGCAGCGCGAGCGTGCCGCCGCCGAGGCTGCGGCGGCCACGCTGCGCTGCGCGCCGTTCGCGCTGCACTTCGACCACCTGCTCAGCTTCGAGCGCAAGAACGCCAGGAACCGCCCGCTGGTGCTGGGCGGCGGCAGCGGGCTGGATGCCGCCAGGCAGCTGCGGCGGCAGCTGGGCGAGGTGCTGGCCCCTGCCGGGCTGGCCAGGCCCGGCAGTTTCACGCCGCATCTGACTCTTCTTTATGACGATGCGCTGGTGCCGCAGCGGCCGATCGAGGCGCTGGGCTGGCGGGCCGACGAGCTGGTGCTGGTCAACAGCCTGATCGGCCAGCATCGCCATGTGCCGCTGGCGCGCTGGCCGTTGCGCGCCTGATCGGCCGCGGCTGGTTCCGAAGCACAATCGCCTTTGCCGCCGGCGGCTGGCGCCGGCCTTGATGTTCAGCAGGAGAGGGTAGCGATGCGTGCAGCCTTGAGCATTCTTGGCCTGGTGGTGGTCATGGCCATCGTGCTGGCCGTGATGAAGAAGCAGGCCACCCAGCTGGCGCCGGCGGCCGCGCCGACGGCGGCTAGTGCGCCGATCAACGCACCGCAGGCGGTGCGCCAGCAGCTGCAGCAGGCGATGGAGCAGGCCGCCTCGCGCGCCTCCGACGCTCAGCCCTGAGCCGGGTCGACGATCTCGCGCGCCAGCGCCCGCACCGTCAGCGGCGCGCAGCCCTCGGCCTTGTTGCTGATGGTCACATAGGCGCGCTGGCCGGCGGCCGTGGTGCCGCGCACGACCTTGGCCAGCAGGGCATGGGTGTGCGGATCGGGATCGAGGCGCTGGTCGAAATCGCCGTAGCGCTTTTGCGCGTCCTCGTAGCCGAAGGGGCCGTGGATGCGGTTCAGGTTCCAGCGGCAGACCAGCGGGCCGGGCCACAGCGCGCGCAGCAGCGGCAGCTGCTCCTCGATCGGCGGCAGCTTGGGGTGCAGGCCCAGGCAATAGGTGGCGTCGGCCTCGCGCAGCACGGCGACGAAGTCCGGCGTCAGCCACTGCGGGTCTCTGACCTCGACCGCGATCACGCCATCCGGCGCCGCCGGCCGCAGCGCGGGCAGGGCCTTGAGCATCAGGCGCAGCCGCTCCAGCAGCTCGGGCATGCGCGCCAGCAGGCTGGGCGGCAGCGGGCTCAGCTGGAACACCAGCGCGCCGATCTTGCCGCCCAGGCCTTCCAGCGCCGGCTGCACAAACTCCTGCACCGCCAGCGCCGGGTTCAGAAAGGCGCTGTTGAGCTGCTTGCCGCGCCCGCTGTCCTCGCTGCGCACCAGCGCATCGGCCACCAGGCTGGGTGCCTTGACGGTGAAGCGAAAGCCGGCCGGCACCTGCTCGGCATAGCGCTGGTACTGGCTGGCCGTCAGCGGCCGGTAGAAGCCGCGGTCGATGCTGACGGCGCGCAGCAGCGGCTGCTGGCTGTAGGCCGTCAGGCCGTGCTTGGACAGCAGGCTGTCCGAGTAGGGCTTGTCCCAGACCA
Source organism: Burkholderiales bacterium C2 (assembly GCA_005503085.1). Lineage (GTDB taxonomy): Bacteria > Pseudomonadota > Gammaproteobacteria > Burkholderiales > Burkholderiaceae_C > Roseateles_E. The sequence continues at coordinate 27,138 of SCOI01000006.1, forward strand.
GGCCGGCCCAGCCGGGATAGGTCCAGGACGAGCTGCCCAGATAGGCCAGCGGCGGCAGCGCGGCCGCCAGCGCCGCCTGCTCTTCATCGATGGGCTGGGGTCGGACCCGTGCGGCGGGCGTCTTCGCGAGCGGCGGCGCCTCGTCCGGAAACAGTGCATCTTGCATGGCCGCGAGGATAGCTGTTGCTACACTGCCCGGCCGCCATGAACACCACCTCTTCCTCACCCGCTGCCGACGAGTACGCGATGCGCCTGGCGCTGGACCAGGCCCACAACGCCTGGCTGGTCGGCGAGGTGCCGGTGGGCGCGGTCATCATGCGCGCCGGCCAGGTGATCGCGACCGGCTACAACCGCCCGATCACGACGCATGACCCGACCGCCCATGCCGAGATCGTCGCACTGCGCCATGCCGCAACCCTGCTGGGCAATTACCGCCTGCCCGAGTGCGAGCTCTATGTGACCTTGGAGCCCTGCGCGATGTGCGCTATGGCGATGTTGCATGCGCGGCTCAAGCGTGTTGTGTTCGCTGCGCCCGACCCCAAGACCGGCGTGGCCGGCTCGGTGCTGGACCTGTTTGCCGAAGGCCGGCTGAACCACCACACCTGCATCCAGGGCGGCGTGCTGGCCGAGCCCGCGGCGCAGCTGCTGCGCGAATTTTTTGCTGAGCGGCGCGAGGCGGCGCGCCAGCGCCGTGCCGCGGCTCGGTCTCAGGAACCCGAGGCCATCCCCACCGGCGAGGCCCGCCATCTGGACGACATCCCCCCATGAGCAACACCCTGACTCTTTTCACCCCCGCCGGCGTGCTGGCCCAGGCGCAGCCGCTCAAGCGTGCGGCCAAGCGCCTGGCCAAGCTGGGCTTCGAAGTCAGCATCGACGCCGATGCGCTGGCCAAGCACCAGCGCTTTGCCGGCGATGACGCGACCCGGCTGGCGGCGCTGCACCGCGTGGCCAAGGCGGCGCCCAGCATCGCGATGGCCAGCCGCGGCGGCTATGGCATGACGCGGCTGCTGGACGCGATCGACTGGAAGCTGCTGGCCCACAGCGTCGAACACGGCACGCGCTGGGTCGGTCATAGCGATCTGACGGCCCTGCATCTGGGCCTGCTGGCGCACACCAAGTCGCCCAGCTGGGCCGGCCCGCTGGCCTGCTACGACTTCGGCCGCAGCGCGGAGGAGGGTGGGGTCGATGATGTGACCCAGGACTGCTTTGTCGAGGCCATGGACGGGCTGCTGGAGGCGGTGGGCTTTCGCTGCGAGGCCGGCCATGACGGCTTCGAGGCGCGCGGTGTTTTGTGGGGTGGCAATCTCTGCGTGCTGAGCTCGATGCTGGGCACGCCGCATTTCCCCAAGGTCAAGGGCGGCATCCTGTTTCTCGAAGACGTCAACGAGCACCCCTACAGGGTCGAGCGCATGCTGCTGCAGCTACAGCAGGCCGGCGTGCTGGACGCGCAGAAGGCCATCATCCTGGGCGAGTTCAGCGACTGGAAGAAGTCGCCGCTGGACCGCGGCTACACGCTGAAGACCGCGATCGAGGCGGTGCGCGCGCGCAGCAAGACGCCGATCTTCACCGGCCTGCCGTTCGGCCATGTGCCGACCAAGGTCAGCCTGCCGGTCGGTGTCAAGGTGGACATGCTGGTGCAGGGCCGCGAGGCCTTGCTGGCCTGGGGTGGCGATCAGCACCAGGGTCATCAGCATCACGAGCACCACCACCATTAAGGCCTGACTTTCGTCATCCCCGGAATATGGGGTGACTGCTGGTATCCCCGGGCCGGGCTTGCGCCGCCGCGACCAGCACAACCGATATGATGCAGGCCTTGCCTCCAGAGCACGCGGTCACGAGCCGCCGGTGCCGGAGGCTCGTTGTTTTTCATTGCCGCCGCACCGACCCTTACGCAGGTGTCGGTCTGCGATGGCCGCTCTGGAGGGGTTTGACATGCATGGGCTTGGACGTGGCCAACAATGGTGCCGCAGCATCTGTCTGGGCCTCAGCGCCGCCGCCGCGCTGCTGCTGGCGGCCTGCAACAACAGCCCCTATCCGCTCGGCGCTGCCGCGGATAACACGCTCTACAACTCCTTCGACGAGCGCTCGCCGCGCTATCTGGACCCGATCGCTTCCTACAGCAATCCGGAGTCGGTCTACACCTACCAGATCTACGAGCCGCTCTACGCCTATCACTACCTGAAGCGGCCTTACGAGCTGGTGCCCAAGACCGCCGAGAAGGTGGTCAAGCCCTATTACCTGGACAAGGACGGCAAGCGCCTGCCCGACGATGCGCCGGCCGAGCAGATCGCGCAAAGCGTCTACGACATCGCGATCAAGAAGGGCATCAAGTACGCGCCGCATCCGGCGCTGGCCACCGATGCCCAGGGCAACTACCTCTATCACAAGCTCAGCCGCGAGCAGCTGGGCGACAAGCGCTCGCCCTGGGACTTCGAGGTGCAGGGCACGCGCGAGATGGTGGCAGAGGACTATGTCTACGCGATCAAGCGGCACGCCACGCCGCGCATCGAGGCGCCGATCTATGCGATCTTCTCCGAGTATGTGCTGGGGCTGAAGGACTACGGCAAGCGGGTGCGCGAGGAAAACGCCAAGCTGCTCAAGGGCCTGCCCGAGAGCATCCGCGACAAGCCCTTCCTGGACTTCCGCCAATGGCCGCTGGAGGGCGCGCAGGCGCTGGACAGCCACACGCTGCGCGTGCGCATCAAGGGCAAGTACCCGCAGTGGCAGTACTGGATGGCGATGACCTTCATCTCGCCGCTGCCCTGGGAGGCCGATGCCTTCTACGCCCAGCCGGGCATGAGCGAGAACAGCCTGTCGCTGAACCAGTGGCCGGTTGGCACCGGTCCCTTCATGATGACCGAGTATGTGCAGGACCGGCGCCATGTGATGAAGCGCAATCCGAACTATCGCGGTGACATCTATCCCTGCGAGGGCTCGGAGGCCGACCGCAAGGCCGGCCTGCTGGACGACTGCGGCAAGACCATGCCTTTTGTCGACACCATCGTCTCCACCATCATCAAGGAGAAGGTGCCGCGCAAGGAGATGTTCAAGCAGGGCTATCTGGACGTGCCCGAGATCGAGCGGCCCGAATGGGGCGTGGACTTCCAGGTCGATATGGACGACTCCGACGAGGTCAAGGCCGCTTACCAGGCCAAGGGCTTCAAGTTCCCGCTGGTGACCGACATCAACAGCTGGTATCTGGGCTTCAACTGGATGGACCCGGTGGTCGGCAAGGGCGACACGCCCGAGCAGCAGCTGAAGAACCGCAAGCTGCGCCAGGCCCTGTCGATCGCGATCGACTGGGAGGAGGGCTATGGCCGCATCTTCCGCACCAAGGGCGGGGTCGCGGCCCACGGGCCGGTGCCGCCGGGCGTGTTCGGCTCGCGCGAGGGCACGGCCGATGGCTTCAATCCGGTCACCCATCATCTGGTCAATGGCGAGGTCGTGCGCCGCCCGATCGAGGATGCCAAGAAGCTGCTGGCCGAGGCCGGCTACCCGGACGGGCGCGACGCCAAGACCGGCCGCCCGCTGGTGCTGAACTACGACTATCAACGCACCACCACGCCCGAGATCAAGGCCGAGCTGGACTGGATGGTCAAGCAGTTCGCCAAGCTGGGTGTGCAGCTGGAGATCCGCGCCACCGACTACAACCAGTTCCAGGACAAGGTTCACAAGGGCAAGCACCAGATCTTCTGGTGGGGCTGGCTGGCCGATTACCCGGACGCCGAGAACTTCCTGTTCCTGCTCTACGGCCCGAACAGCAAGTCCAAGCACGAGGGCGAGAACGCCGCCAACTACGAGAACCCCGAGTACGACCGCCTGTACCGCCGTCTGCAAAGCATCGACGACGGCCCCGAGAAGCAGCAGGTGATCGACCAGATGGTGCGCCTCGTGCGCGAGGATTCACCCTGGGCCTGGGGCTACTGGCCTTATGTGGGGCTGGCCTTCCAGCCCTGGGTCTACAACGGCAAGCCCGGCATCATGATCCGGGATATGGCGCGCTATTACCGCGTCGATGCGCAGCAGCGCGCGGCCAAGCAGGCCGAGTGGAACCAGCCGATCTGGTGGCCGCTGCTGCTGCTGATCGCCGGTGCGGCCGCCATCGTCTGGACCACGCGCCGCAGCTTCCGCGCGCGCGAGCAGGCCACCGCGCGTGGCTATGTCAAACCGCAGACCGTTGCCTGAGGGACCAGCGATGCTGAGCTATATGATCCGCCGTCTCGGTTACGGCCTGCTGATACTGATCGGGGTGAACCTGTTCACCTTCTTCCTGTTCTTCTCGGTCAACACGCCCGACGATATGGCCCGCCTGAACATCGGCGGCAAGCGCGTGAGCCAGGAACAGATCGTCAAGTGGAAAGCCGAGCGTGGCTATGACAAGCCGCTGTACTGGAACGAGGCCGAGGCCGGCTCGGCCAAGCTCACCAAGACGATTCTGTGGGAGCGCTCGGTCTCGCTGATGATGCTGGACTTCGGCCGCTCGGACGCGCGCCAGGCCGTCAATATCGGCCACGAGATCAAGACCCGCATGGGCGTCAGCCTGCAGCTGGCGGTGCCGCTGTTCATCCTGCAGGTGATCGTCAGCACCGCCTTCGCGCTGATGCTGGTGTTCTTCCGCAACACCCGCATCGACTTCTGGGGCGTGGTGCTGTGCGTGCTGATGCTGTCGATCTCCAGCCTGTTCTACATCATCGTCGGCCAGTACTTCTTCTCGCGGCTGCTCAAGCTGGTGCCCATCAACGGCTATGCGCCGGGCCTGGACGCGATCAAGTTCCTGGCCCTGCCGATCGCGCTGTCGCTGCTGGCGCGGCTGGGCGGCGAGGCGCGGCTGTACCGGGCGATGTTCCTGGAGGAGGTCGGCAAGGACTATGTGCGCACCGCGCGGGCCAAGGGCCTGTCCGAGCAGATCGTGCTGTTCCGCCATGTGCTGCGCAATGCGCTGATCCCCATCATCACCAGCGCCGGCGCCTACCTGCCCTATGTCTTCATGGGCAGCCTGGTGTTCGAGAGCTTTTTCGGCATCCCGGGCCTGGGCGCCTTCGTGATCGAGGCCATCACCGGCCAGGATTTCGCCATCGTGCGCACCATGGTCTTCCTCGGCGCGGTGCTCTATATCGCGACCAATGCGCTGATCGACATCGCCTACACCTGGGTCGACCCCCGGGTGCGTCTGGCCTGAACGGATAGATCGCTGACCATCATGGGATTCAAGCTTGTTTTCTTGTGGACCGATGTGGCGCTGTGGGCCTTGTTTGCCGCGCTGCTCGCCTATGTCTTGCGCATCCGCTCGCACCCCACGCTGCGCGCCACCTGGAGCCGCGTGCTGCGCGACCCGGCCGCCGCCTCGGCCGGCCTGGTGATGCTGCTGTTCCTGCTCGTCACGGCGCTGGACAGCGTGCACTTCCGCCGCGCGCTGCCGGCGCAGAACGCACAGGTCTTCTACGACACCCGCACCGAGTCGCTGCTGGACCTGGTGCTGGCGCGCCAGATCGAGATGCGCGAGACCACCTACTCGGCGCCGCTGGCCTATGTTGGCCTGAACAAGGAAAGCGTCACCGATGCGGCCGGCAAGACCACGCGCGACTTCCCGCGCCTGAACTTTGGCGGCGCGCATCTGTCGGACCCGGCGGCCGACTGGGCCGGCGATGTCGCTCGGCGTGCGCTCGGCGGCATGGCCGCCGGCCTGCTGCTGGCCCTGCTGGCGGCCCTGGCCACCGCGGCGGCGCTCGCGCGCGGCCATGGCGGCTTTGCGCGGGCCTGGCGCGATCTGCTGGCCGACCGCACCCATTACCCGCTGCGTGCGCTGCTGCTGACCCTGGGCGCGGTGCTGCTGCTGGTCGGCCCGACCGTGGCGCTGATGGGGCATTACCATGTGTTCGGCACCGACCGCACCGGCAACGATGTGCTCTACCAGGCGCTCAAAAGCATACGCACGGCTTTTGTGATCGGCGCGATCTCTACGCTGGCGACCCTGCCGCTGGCCCTGGTGCTGGGCATTCTGGCCGGCTATTTCAAGGGCTGGGTGGATGAGGTAATCCAGTACATCTACACGACCTTGAGTTCGGTGCCCAATGTGCTGCTGATCGCTGCCTGCGTGCTGATGGTGCAGGTCTTTCTGGACAAGAACCCGGAGCTGTTCGAGACCGGCGCCGAGCGCTCGGACCTGAAGATGTTCCTGCTCTGCGTGATCCTGGGCGTGACCGGCTGGGCCGGGTTGTGCCGGCTGGTGCGGGGCGAGACGCTGAAACTGCGCGAGCTCGACTATGTGCAGGCGGCCACCGCTTTCGGCGTCAGCCATGGCCGCATCATGGCCCGCCACATCGTGCCCAATGTGATGCATCTGGTGCTGATCACCGTGGTGCTGAGCTTCTCCGAGCTGATCCTCTACGAGGCGGTGCTGACCTATGTGGGCGTCGGCGTCGACCCCAGCATGAACAGCTTCGGCGGCATGATCAATCTGGCCCGCTCCGAGATGTCGCGCGATCCGGTGGTGTGGTGGAGCTTTGTGGCCGCCTTCGGCTTCATGGTGACCCTGGTGCTGGCCGCCAATCTGTTCGCCGATGGCGTGCGCGACGCCTTCGATCCGCGTTCGCGCAGCCTGCGTCCGCGTGTGCTGTCTCTTGCGAAGAAGTAAGAAGCCATGTTGAAGATTGAAGATCTGAAGGTGGCGCTGGACGCCGATGCCGGTCTGGTGCGCGCCATTGACGGCATGCGTCTGGCGATCACGCGCGGCCAGACCTTTGCGCTGGTCGGTGAATCGGGTTGCGGCAAGAGCATGACGGCGCTGGCCCTGATGCGCCTGCTGCCCGACAACGGACGCATCACCGCTGGCCGCCTGGACCTGGAAGGCGAGGATGTGTTCGGCCTGCCCGAGGCGCAGATGCGCGAGGTGCGCGGCGGGCGCATCGGCATGATCTTCCAGGAGCCATCGACCAGCCTGAACCCGGTGATGCGGGTCGGGGCCCAGATCGTCGAGGCCATCGAGGCGCACACGCCGCTGCGCGGCGCGGCGGCGCGCGCGAAGGCCATCGACTGGCTCAGGCGCGTCGGTATTCCGGAGCCCGAGCGCCGCATTGACGAGTATCCGTTTCGCCTGTCCGGCGGTCAGAAGCAGCGCGTGATGATCGCGATGACCCTGGCGGCCGAGCCCGACTATCTGATCGCCGACGAGCCGACCACGGCGCTGGATGTGACCATCCAGGCGCAGATCCTCGACCTGCTGAAGGACCTGCAGCGTGAGCGCCAGCTGGGCGTGCTCTTGATCACCCACGACCTGGGGGTGGTGTCGGGCATGGCTCAGCAGGTCGCGCTGATGTATGCGGGCCAGATCGTCGAGGTGGCGCCGGCCGAGGAGTTCTTTGCCGCGCCCAAGCATCCCTATGCGCGCTTGCTGCTGCAGGCGCTGCCGGACGCGGCCAAGCGCGGCGAGGCCCTGGCCGCGATTGCCGGCACCGTGCCGCCGCTGTGGATGGCATTCAGCGGCTGCCGCTTCGCGCCGCGCTGCGACCGGGTGATGCCGGCCTGCCACGACCAGGTGCCTGAGCTGACGGCGCTCAGCGTCACCCACCAGGTGCGCTGCCGGCTCTACACCCATCCGCAGGAGGCGCTGCCGGTGCCGGCCGTGGCGGCTGCGGTCGCGCGGGCCGCAGCGCCGGCCGGCGACCCGGACATGCCGCTGCTGGAGGTCAGGCATCTGCGGGTGCGCTTTGCCCTGAAGCGCGGCCTGCTGGAGCGCGGCGCGCCGCGCTACTTCAATGCGGTGGACGATGTGTCCTACCGCATCCTGCCGGGCCGGACACTGGCCCTGGTGGGCGAATCCGGCTGCGGCAAGACCACATCGGGCAAGGCCATCGTGCAGCTGCTGCGCACCCAGGCCCAGATCGAGGGTCAGGCCTTGCTGAACGGGCAGGATCTGTTCACCTTGCAAGGCGATGCGCTGCGCGAGGCGCGCCGCCAAGTCCAGATCATCTTCCAGGACCCGTTTGCCTCGCTGAACCCGCGCATGCGGGTCTACGAGCTGCTGGAGGAGGGCGTGCAGGCCTTGCGGCCCGATCTGGATGCGGCGGCGCGGCGGCGCAATCTGGAGCTGCTGGTTGACCAGGTGGGCCTGCGGCGCGATGCGCTGGAGCGCTTCCCGCACGAGTTCTCCGGCGGCCAGCGCCAGCGCATCGCGATCGCGCGGGCGCTGGCCGTGGAGCCGCGCCTGATCGTCTGCGACGAGCCGACCTCGGCGCTGGACGTGTCAGTGCAGGCGCAGATTCTCAATCTCTTGCGCGATTTGCAGCGCGAGCGCGGCTTGTCCTATCTGTTCATCACCCACAATATCGGCGTCGTCGAGTACATCGCCGACGAGGTGGCGGTGATGCAGTCGGGACGCATCGTCGAGGCGGGCAGCAGTGCCGAGGTGTTGGGTCGACCGCAAAGCGACTACACCCGGACCCTGCTGGCTGCGGTGCCTCGGGTGCAGGGCCGGGGTGCGGAGGCAGGGGCGCCGGTTTGAATGGGCGCTCAGCACCCTGTTTCACGGGGTTCATGGTGAAAACCCTGAATTCTTAGGTCGGTCCGCCGGCGAAAGTACCAGTAAGATACCACTGTGGGTTCGGCGTTGAAAGTGAAGACCAGAAGACGCCGGAGTTTCAGTGTGTAAGGGCTTGGTCAGCTCGGGTAAGCCCCATGCCGCTTGGCCGGGTCAACTCGTTTATGATCTAGGCCGCTTCATGGTGCGGTGTTATGTAGTTTGACTACAACGCTGTTCCGACTTGAAGAACCGCCCGCGGGCCACAAGCCAGTGGGCATTTTTGTTGAGTGTGGGTTCCCATCGTGCCCCGAGTGATGAGTTGTGATGTCCATTCTGCAGCCAGCAGATGCACCCGAGCCGCAAGCATGTTGCGGCAGCCAGCGAACGGCGCCTGTGTGCCCGCCCTTGGTGTCTGGTGCAGTCTCTCGCACAGCCGGCAAGAACTGCTCCGAGCTCCGGTCTGAGTTGGGGCTCGTAGGTTTCTAGGCAGGCGCTGTGTAGAGCCGAACTCCCCGCATATGTCGATGAAAAAGTTTCGCAGTCTTATGAAGGAGCGCGCATGAACTTTGCGCAGGAGAAGCAAGGGGCGTCCCGCTTTACAGGTATCGGTATCGTGATCGTGATTCACGTGCTGATCATCTGGGCGTTGGCCAGCGGTCTGGCCCGCAAGGCCGTCGAGGCGATCAAGGGTCCGATCGATGTGAAGGTGGTGGAGGAGAAGGTCAAGCCGCCGCCGCCGCCCGAGAAGGTCGTGCCGCCGCCGCCGGACATGAAGGCACCGCCGCCGCCGTTCGTGCCGCCGCCCGAGGTGCAGGTGACGGCGCCGCCGCCGCCCAACGCCATCCAGGCGCCGGTCAGCAACACCCCGCCGCCGACGCGCGAGGTGGCCGCTGCGCCGCCGCCGGCCCCGGCACCGGCACCCGCACCGGTGGCCAAGCCCGCCAAGATCACGGCCGGCATGGTCTGCACCAAGATGGGCAAGCCCGAGGTGCCGGCCGTCAACTGGAGCGGTGATGCCTTGTTCAAGGTGCTGGCCACGGTCAAGGCCGGTCGCGTCAGCGCGATCGAGGTGACCAGCTCGCAGATGCGCGGTGGCAATGATCGCAAGGTGCAGCGCGCCCTGATCGCCGCCATCACCGACACGCTGCAAAGCACGTACGAATGCCCGGGCGACCATGTGTTCGAGCAGGAGTTCCAGTTCCGCATCGAATAAGCAAGACCCCATTTCCTGGCAACCGGCCCGCTCCGGTGCCTCTCAACCGACAACCGATCTCTCGATCTCTATTGCGTAGGAGTTGACTCCATGATCTCTCGTATCTCCGGCCTGTTCGCCGCAATCGCATTTGCCGCGACCCTGGCTGCATCCCCTCTGGCCGCTCACGCCCAAGCCGCTGACGCCGCCTCCGCACCGGTGGAAACCGCTGCGCCCGCAGCGGTTGACGCTGCCGCCCCGGCCGCTCCCGCCGCCAAGGCCGAGCCGGCCGAGAACCCTTATGGCCTGAAGGCCATGATCGACCACGGCGATGCCGTGTCCAAGGGCGTGCTGCTGCTGCTGGTCATCATGTCCATGGGCAGCTGGTACATCCTGATCACCAAGCTGTGGGACACCCAGAAGCTGGCGACCGAAGCCAAGAGCGTGCGCGTGACCTTCTTCAAGAAGGCCAGCCTGGCCGAAGGCGTCAAGGGCCTGAAGGAAGGCAGCGCATTCCGCTTCATCGCCGAGTCGGCCATCGAGGCCTCCGAGCACCATGAAGGCGCGCTGACCGAGAACATCGACCACAGCAGCTGGGTGACGATGAACGTCGAGCGCGCTGTCGGCGAAGTCAACAGCCGCGTGCAGACCGGCCTGGGCTTCCTGGCCACCGTCGGTTCGACCTCGCCGTTCATCGGCCTGTTCGGCACGGTGTGGGGTATTCTGCAAGCGCTGACCGCCATCGGTGTGGCCGGCCAGGCTTCGATCGACAAGGTCGCCGGCCCGGTGGGTGAGGCGCTGATCATGACCGCCATCGGTCTGGGCGTGGCCGTGCCGGCCGTGCTGGGCTACAACTGGCTGGTCAACCGCAACAAGGCCGTGATGGGCCAGGTGCGTGCCTTCGCTGCCGACCTGCACGGCGTGCTGATGGGCAACCGTTCGGTCGCCAAGCGCTAAGCCGCTTCGACCCGGAGCATTAATCATGGGCATGAACGTCGGATCCTCTTCCGGCGATGACGAAGTGGTCTCGACCATCAACACCACGCCCCTCGTGGACGTGATGTTGGTGCTGTTGATCATCTTCCTCATCACCATTCCGGTGGTGACGCAATCGGTGACCTTGTCTCTGCCCAAAGAGACCAATGTCGTGCGCGTGACCAAGCCGGAAAATATCGAGCTGGCGGTGACCAAGGACGGCGACGTCTACTGGAACACCGCCCTGGTGCCTGACAGCGAAGCGCTGGTGGCACGACTGAAGAAGGTGTCGGTGCTTGACCCGCAGCCCGAAGTGCATATCCGTGGCGACGAGAAGTCGCGCTACGAATCGGTGGGGCGCGTGATGGTGGCCTGCCAGCGCGCGGGCATCGTGAAGATCAGCTTCGTCACCGAGCCTCCGGCGCGCGGTGGTTGAGGCGAGGAGCTAGAGCATGGGAATGAATGTAGGTAGCTCGTCCGGTGGTGACGAACCCGAGGTGATGCTGGACGTCAACACCACGCCGCTGATCGATGTGATGCTGGTGCTGCTGGTGATGCTGATCATCACCATCCCGATCCAGCTGCACTCGGTGAACCTGGACATGCCGGCGGGCAACCCGCCGCCACCGACCAAGGAGCCTGTGGTGCACGAGGTCTTCATCGACTTCGACGGCACGGTCAGCTGGGACGGCGTGGCGCTGGCCAATCATGCGGCCGTCGAGGCCAAGCTGGCCGAGATCGCAGCGGAGCCGGACCAGTCCGAGATCCACATCAAGCCCAACAAGCTGGTCGAGTACGGCAATGTGGCGGCGGTGATGGCGGCGGCTCAGCGGCTCGGCGTCAAGAAGATGGGCATGGTCGGCAACGAGCAGTTCATCGACTGATGCAGGCATGATCGAACGAACGCGCTGCCCGCAAGGGCGGCGCGTTTTTTTCTTAGGAGAATGCAATGATGAAGTTCAAGACCCTCGCCAGCGTCGCTGTCGGCACCGCGGCCTTTGTGTTCGGCGCCGCGCCGCAGGGCGAGCTGGGTTTCGCCAGTGCAGCGGCCCAGGCCGAGTCGGTGCGCCCCGAGGTGGGCAAGCACCTGAAGGATGCCGGCGCGCTGATCAAGAGCGGCAAGTTCAAGGAAGCGCTGGCCAAGGTGCGTGACGCCGAGGGCGTGTCGGGCCGCACCGCCGCCGAGAACAATGCCATTGAAGGCACACGCTTCTCGGCCGCGATGGGTGCCAATGATCCCGATTCGATGGCCCGCGCCTTCGAGGTGCTGAAACCCCGCCTGGCCGCTGCGCAGCAGCTGCAATACATGGAGGCCGTGGCCGGCACCTATCTGCGCGCCAACAATGCGCCGAAGGCGCTGGAGTGGGCCAACAAGTACTTTGCCGCCGGCGGCACGAGCGGCACGATGAAGACGGTGCAGCAGCAGGCCCAGTTCAAGTCCGGCGATATGACGGCCGTGCTGAAGGACACGCTGGCCGAGGTGCAGGCCGACGAGCGTGCCGGCAAGGCACCGTCGCAGGACAAGCTCAACCTGCTGCTCTACGCGGCACAGAAGAAGAACGACGCCGCCACCGAAGCCCTGGCCACCGAGAAGCTGCTGAACTACTACCCGCGCAAGGAGCTGTGGGCCCAGATCCTCGGGGGCCTGCCGCAGAAGCGGGGCTTCTCGCCGCGCTTCGGCCTGGACGTGTTCCGTCTGAAGCTGGCGACCGGCAATATGCGCGATGCCAACGACTATATGGAGATGGCCCAGCTGGCCGCCCAGGCCGGCTATCCGGAAGAGGGCAAGCAGGTCGTCGAGAAGGGTCTGGCCGCCAATGTACTGGGTCAGGGCGCCGAAGGTGCGCGCCACAAGCGTCTGCTGGACCTGATGGTCAAGCGCATCGGCGAGGCCAAGGCCGCCCAGGCGGGCGCCGAGCAGGCCGCCGAAGCGGCCAAGGAAGGCGACGCCTTGGTCTCGCTGGGTCTGGCCCAGGTCTTCCGTGGCGAGGCCGCTCATGGCCTGAAGCTGGTCGAGGCCGGCATCGCCAAGGGCAATCTGAAGCGCCCCGACGATGCCAAGCTGTATCAGGGTCTGGCCCTGTTCACGGCCGGTGACATCGCCAAGGCCCAGACCGCCTGGCGTGGCGTCAAGGGCAATGACGGCGCGGCCGAACTGGCACGTCTGTGGACCATCCATTCGCGCAGTGCCAAGAAGTAAGGCCTTGCCCGAAGCATGACAAACGGCCTCCTCGGAGGCCGTTTTCTTTTGCTCGAGCGCGCGGCTTACTTCGGCGCCAGCCGGATCGCGCCGTCCAGGCGTATCACCTCGCCGTTGAGCATCTCGTTGGTGACGATCTGGTGCACCAGCTTGGCATAGTCCTCGGGTGTGCCCAGGCGGGACGGGAAGGGTACACCGGCGGCCAGCGCGTCCTGCACCTCCTGCGGCATGCCGAACAGCATCGGCGTGCCGAAGATGCCGGGCGCGATGGTCATATTGCGGATGCCGTTGCGCGCCAGATCGCGGGCGATCGGCAGGGTCATGCCGACCACGCCGCCCTTGGAGGCCGCATAGGCCGCCTGGCCGATCTGGCCGTCATAGGCAGCCACCGACGCGGTCGAGATCAGCACGCCGCGCTCGCCGGTGCTCTCGGGCTCGTTCTTGCTCATGGCCTCGGCGGCCAGCCGGATCATGTTGAAGCTGCCGATCAGATTGACGGTCACGACCTTGCTGAACAAGGCCAGCGCATGGGCGCCTTCCTTGCCCACCGTCTTGGCGGCCGGCGCGATGCCGGCGCAGTTGACCAGGCCCATCAGCTTGCCCATCGAAACGGCCTTGGCGACGACGGCCTGGCCGTCGGCCTCCTGGCTGACATCGGCCTTGACGAAGGCGCCGTGCAGCTCCTTGGCCAGGGCTTCGCCACGCTCGACCTGCAGATCGGCGATCACGACCATCGCGCCCTCGCGCGCCAGCATGCGGGCTGTGCCTTCGCCCAGGCCCGACGCGCCGCCGGTCACGATGAATACCTTGCCTGCGATGTCCATAAAGTCTCCTGTTTGGATTACGTTGACGTAAACGTCAATTGTCGATCAAGAAAAAGCCGCTGAACAGCGGCTTTGTCGGATCTGGTTTGCGGCTTCAGCCGAGCGCGGCCAGCGCGCGTGCGGTGATCTCGTCGACCGAGCCCAGGCCTTCGATGCGGCGGTACTGCGGCGCGTTGGCATCGCCCGAGGCGGCCCACTGCGAGTAGTAGTCGACCAGCGGGCGAGTCTGCGCCTGGTAGACGTCCAGGCGCTTCTTGACGGTCTCTTCCTTGTCGTCCTCGCGCAGGATCAGGTCCTCGCCGGTGGCGTCATCCTTGCCTTCGACCTTGGGCGGGTTGAACTTGACGTGATAGGTGCGGCCCGAGGCCACATGGACGCGGCGGCCGCTCATGCGCTCGATGATGGCGCTGTGCGGCACATCGATCTCCAGCACGAAGTCGAGCTTGACGCCGGCGGCCTTCATGGCATCGGCCTGCGGGATGGTGCGCGGGAAACCGTCGAACAGAAAGCCCTTGGCGCAGTCGGCTTGCGCAATGCGCTCCTTGACCAGACCGATGATGATGTCGTCGCCGACCAGGGCACCCGAATCCATCACCTTCTTGGCGGCCAGCCCCATTTCGGTGCCGGCCTTGACGGCGGCACGCAGCATATCGCCGGTGGAAATCTGCGGGATGCCGAACTTTTGGCAGATGAAAGCGGCTTGGGTGCCTTTGCCAGCGCCGGGGGCGCCAAGAAGAATCAGTCGCACGGGGTCTCCTCGATTTTCAATGGAAAGGGCGGCCTGCCGTGAAGGAAGTCGCCCTTGCAAACTGCGGGCGAGGATAGCATGGCGGGGCCTACGCCCGGCTGACGCGGGCCGCGCTTGTCACGCCCTTGTAACTCAAGCGCCGGCGGTGACCAGGGCGCGCACCCGCGCCAGATCCTCGGGCGTGTCGACACCCGGCCCCGGGCGCTCGGCGCTGATGTGCACCGCGATCCGCTCGCCATGCCAGAGCACGCGCAGCTGCTCCAGCGACTCGATCTGCTCCAGCGGGCTGGCTGCCAGGCCCGGGAAGCGGCGCAGAAAGCCGGCCTGGTAGGCGTACAGGCCGACATGGCGCAGCGCCGAGCCGGGCCGGGGGCCTGCCCCGTCGCGCCAGCAGGGGATCGGCGCGCGCGAGAAGTACAGCGCCGTGCCGCGCGCATCGGTCACCAGCTTGACCACATTCGGGTTGGCGAACTCGGCAGCATCTTCCAGCGCATGAGCCACCGTGCTCATCACGCAGTCTGCGCGCTCGCGCAGCAGCGCGGCGCAGGCGTCGATCATGGCTGGCGCGATCAGCGGCTCGTCGCCCTGCACATTGACCACCAGATCGCTGCCGTCCAGCCCCAGCTGCTCGCAGGCTTCGGCCAGCCGGTCGCTGCCCGAGGCATGATCGGCCCGGGTCAGCAGCGCACGCACGCCATGGGCCTGGCAGGCCGCCAGCACCTCGGGCGCGTCGCTTGCGACCACCACCTCGCGGGCCTGCGACAGCGCCGCGCGCTGCGCGACCCGCACAATCATCGGCAGGCCGCCGATATCGGCCAGCGGCTTGTTGGGCAGCCGGGTCGAGGCCAGCCGGGCCGGCACGATGACCGTGAAGCCCTCGCTCATTGCGGCGCGTCCAGCACCCGGGCCTCGCTCTCCAGCATCACCGGGATGCCGTCGCGCACCGGGAAGGCCAGGCGGTCGGCATGGCAGATCAGCTCGCGGTCGCTGCCCCGGCTGCCGTCGCCGCTGCGCTGATGCTCCAGAGGCCCTTTGCAAATCGGGCAGACCAGCATTTCCAGCAATCGGATGTCCATAGCTATCGTTATCTCGGCAGCGCCTGCAAGGCTTGCTGCAGCGCGCGCTCAAAGGAGTCGTCGGGCCTGAAGTCTAGCGCCACCACCCAGACCCGGGTGCGGCCCAGCCGCTCGGGCCGCAGCTTGACCGCGTCCTTCTCGGTCAGCAAGACCTCGACGGTGTCGGCCGGCCAGGGCAGCGTGCTGAAGTCGTGGTGGTCGGGCAGGGGCAGGGGCAGCACATCCAGGCCCTGGGCGCGCAGCATCGTGAAGAAGCGCTCCGGCTGCGCCAGGCCGGCAGCCGCCAGCACCGGGCGGCCGCGCAGGCCTTGCCAGACCAGCGGATCGGCTGCCGCGCCCTGCCACCAGGCGGCCAGCTCCACCGCGCCGGCCAGCTGGCGCCGCGCCAGATGGCCGGGCAGCGCGGTGCTGGGCGCGCCGGCGTTGTACAGCACCAGGCTGGGCTCGGCGCTCATGGCCCGGCGCTGGCGCAGCGGCCCGGCCGGCAGCAGCCGGCCATTGCCCAGGCCGCGCTCGTCGAACACCAGCACGCTCAGGCTGCGTGGCAGGCGCCAGTGCTGCAGCCCGTCGTCGCTGATCAGCAGGCGCAGCTCGGGCTGCGCGGCCAGCAGCGCGCGCGCGGCGGCCACCCGGTCGCGGCCGACGGCCACCGGCGCGCCGCTGCGCAGATGGATCAGCAGCGGCTCGTCGCCGACCTCGGCGGCGGTGCTGGCGCGATCCACCAGCCGCAGCTCGTCGTTGTCGCGCCCATAGCCGCGCGAGATCACGCCGGCCGCCAGGCCCTGGGCCTGCAGCAGCCGCAGCAAGGCCAGCGTCGTGGGGGTCTTGCCGGCCCCGCCGACGATCCAGTTGCCGACCACGATGACCGGCACCGGCAAGGCCTCGGCACGCCGCAGGCCGAGCCGGTAGAGCAGGGCGCGGATCTCGATCAGCAGCCCGTAGATCCAGCCCAGCGGGCGCAAGGCCTGGGCCAGCGGCCCGCCCTCTTGCCAGGCCCGCTGCAGGCGCTCGGCGAAGCTCATCGGGCTACTTCGCGGCGTCGCCCTGGGCGGCAAAGGTCAGGCGGTTGAGTCCGGCGCGGCGGGCCGCGTCCATCACGTTGACCACGGCCTGGTGGGCCGCATTGGCATCGGCCGAGATGATGATCATGGTCTCGGGCTGGCCGGCGCTGGCCTGTTGCAGCGTGGCGGCCAGCAGCTCGGGCGTGCGGCCCTCGACGGCCTGGCGGTTGACTGCATAGCGGCCGTCGGCCGAAATGGCGACGATGATCTCGCGCGGCCGCTCCTGCAGTTTGTCGGCATTGGCCGTCGGCAGCGTGACCTGCAGCTCGGTGAAGCGGGAATAGGTGGTCGACAGCATCAGAAAGATCAGGATCACCAGCAGCACATCGATGAAGGCGATCAGATTGATCTCGGGCTCGTCGGCCTTGCGCTGGCGGAACTTCATGGGCCGCTGCGCACCACCGGCTGTGCCGGGGCGGCCTGGGTGAAGCGCGTCAGATGGTTCATGAAGCGCTCGCTGGCCTGCTCCAGCTCCAGTACATAGCCCTCGACCAGGCCACGGAAGTAGCGATAGCACATCAGCGAGGGGATCGCGATGATCAGGCCGAAGGCGGTGTTGTAGAGCGCGATCGAGATGCCGTGGGCCAGCTGCGCGGGGTTGGCGCCGCTGGGGCTCTGGCTGCCGAAGATCTCTATCATGCCGACCACCGTGCCCAGCAGGCCCAGCAGCGGCGCGGCCGTCGCGATCGTGCCCAGCGTGTTCAGATAGCGCTCGAGCTTGTGGATGGCGGATCGGCCGGCCAGCTCGAAGGTCTGGCGCAGCCTGGCGTCGGGGATGCGCGGATCGGCGATCACCGCGCGCAGCCCGCTGGCCAGCAACTGGCCCAGCACCGAGTTCTCGGCCAGCTTGTTGACGATCTCGGCGCTGGGCAGGTGCTGGTTGGTGACGCTGAGCACCTCGTCGAGCAGGGTCGGCGGCGCGATGCGCGCGCTGCGCAGGCTGGTCAGCCGCTCGATGACCAGGGTCAGTGCCACGACGGAGCACAGGAGCAGGGGCCAGATCGGCCAGCCGGCGGCTTGTATGATCGAAAACAAAGGCGCTCCCTCTTGAGAAGACAGGGCCGACCGTCAACCGGCCCGCCGCGATGCGCGCGATTATGGCCCGAAGGCGGGCCGGCTTCGGCAGTCTCGGCGTCAGGTCTTGCCCGCAGATCCAAACAGTCCACTTTCGCTGTGGATAACTTTGTGGGCAAGCCGGCCCGGTGGCCCGCCGAGGCCCGAAAAATCAAGGGCTTGGATAAATTGCTCAATTTTTAGGCATGAAAAAACACTTGAAAAACAAGCGTTTATGCGCGTGTGTCAAATCTGTGACGCGCCGGATAGTCCGCCAGGCCCCATTCGGCGCGGCTGTGGAGTTCTACCCCCGCGCCAGCCTTGGGTTTGCGCATGATTGATGCCCTGCAAGCCGCACCACGCCGCATGGTCTGGGGGGTCGCGGCCCTGCTGCATGCGGTCTCCGATGCCTTGCAGACCCGCTTTGCGGTCTGTGTCGTGCAGGGCGAGATCTCGGGCTTCACGCGGGCGGCCAGCGGGCACTGCTATTTCAGCCTGAAGGACGCCGAGGGGCAGAGCGCGCTGCTGCGCTGTGCGATGTTCCGCCGTGCCACCGCGCTGCTGGACTTCGCGCCCGGTGACGGCCAGCTGGTCGAGCTGCGCGGCCGGCTGACCCTGTATGAGCCGCGCGGCGAGCTGCAGTTTGTCGTCGAGAGCATGCGCCGCGCCGGCGCCGGTGCGCTGTATGAGCAGTTCCTGCGCCTGAAGGCCCAGCTGGAGGCGCTGGGCTTTTTCGCGGCCGACCGCAAGCGCGCGCTGCCGGCTTTCCCGCGCCGCATCGGCGTGATCACCTCGACCGCCGGCGCCGCCCTGCACGATGTGCTGACGGCGCTGCGCCGCCGTGCGCCGCAGGTCGAGGTCATCGTCTATCCGAGCCCGGTGCAGGGCGCCGAGGCGCCGCCGGCCCTGGTGCAGGCCGTGCTGACGGCCAATGCGCGCGCCGAGGTCGATGTGCTGCTGCTGTGCCGCGGCGGCGGCTCGCTGGAAGACCTGTGGGCCTTCAATGACGAGCGGGTGGTGCGGGCGGTGGCCGAGTCGGGCCTGCCGGTGGTCTGCGGCGTCGGCCACGAGACCGATGTGACCCTGTGCGATCTGGCCGCCGACCTGCGCGCCCCCACCCCCACCGCTGCCGCCGAGCTGGCCGCACCGGCCCAGGCCGGCGAGCTGGCCCGGCTGCAGGCGCTGGCGGGCGCGCTGAGGCGCCGCATGGACCAGCGCCTGGACGCCGCCGCCCAGCGCCTGGACCGCGCGGCGCTGCGCCTGGCGCGGCCGACCGAGGCCTTGCAGCAGCAGCATCGCCGCCTCGCCTTGCTGGCCCAGCGCTGGGGTCAGGCCTTGCCCCGGACCGTCGAGCGGCAGACCCAGTCACTGGATCGCCTGCAGGAGCGTCGCGGCCGGGCGGCCGAGACCCTGCTGCAGCGCCATGCCGCGCGGCTGGACAGCCTGCAGGCACGGCTGCAGGCGCTGGACCCCAAGCGCGTGCTGTCGCGCGGCTACGCCTGGCTGGACGACGGCCAGGGGCGCGCGCTGAGCTCGGTGCAGCAGCTGAAGCCGCAGGCCCAGGTGCATGCGGTGCTGGCCGACGGCGAGGCGCAGCTGCAGGTACTCGCCACAAAGCCAAGGGCATAGCCAAGCTGCCTACAATGACGGCCGGACTGAAATCATCCACCCGAACGATTGATTGAAGAGGAGTTGATATGGAACACACCCTGCCCGCCTTGCCCTATGCCAAGGACGCCCTGGCCCCGCACTACAGCGCCGAGACGCTGGAGTTCCACCATGGCAAGCATCACAACGCCTATGTGGTGAACCTGAACAATCTGCAAAAGGGCACCGAGTTCGAGACCAAGACCCTGGAAGAGATCATCAAGACCTCCAGCGGCGGCATCTACAACAACGCGGCCCAGATCTGGAACCACACCTTCTTCTGGAACTGCATGAAGCCCCAGGGCGGCGGCGCACCGAGCGGCGCGCTGGCCGATGCGATCAACGCCAAGTGGGGCAGCCTGGATGCCTTCAAGGAAGCCTTCACGAAGAGCGCGGTCGGCAACTTCGGTTCGGGCTGGACCTGGCTGGTCAAGAAGGCCGATGGCTCGGTGGACATCGTCAACACCGGTGCTGCAGGCACGCCGCTGACCACGGCCGACAAGGCGCTGCTGACCGTCGACGTGTGGGAACATGCCTACTACATTGACTACCGCAATCTGCGTCCCAAGTTCGTCGAGGCCTTCCTGAACCATCTGGTCAACTGGGAGTTCGCGCAGGCCAATTACGCCTGAGCGTCACTGCCTTTGCGCATGAGCCGGTCTTGTACCGGCTTTTTTCATGTCCGGGTCAGGTCTTGCCTGTAGGATGGGTCGTCATCGCGAGGGTCGCGGTGCCTCTACAGGGAGATGGCGATGGGACTGTTCAGCAAGATTCTCGACAAGCTCGGTTTCGGCTCGGCTGCAGCCGAGCCGGCCGCCCCGGCCCCCACCGCGCCGGCAACAGCCCCGGCCGCGCCGGTCGCCCCGGTGGCGATCTCGGCGGTGGATGTGGTGGCCCAGCTCGAAGCGCTGGCCGCCAAGAACCCTGAAAAACTCAACTGGAAGCTCTCCATCGTCGACCTGATGAAGTTGCTGGGCTTGGACAGCAGTCTGGCCGCGCGCAAGGAGCTGGCCACCGAGCTGGCTTGCCCGGCCGACAAGATGGGCGACTCGGCCCAGATGAATATGTGGCTGCACAAGACCGTGCTGCAGAAGCTGGCCGACAACGGCGGCAACATTCCCAAAGAGCTGCTCTGACGGCCAGCCCGGCCCCAGGGCCGGGCTTGGGGCTTACTGCCAGGGCTTGCCCTTGAGCTTGGTGCCGGCCTTGATGCCGCGCTTGGCGAACCAGCCCTGGTTCATCTCCAGCGCATAGCGCACCGGCCTGGCCGAGCAGTGCGAAGCCTCGGACATGGCCTGCATCTCGGCGATATTGACGATGCTGCCGTCATCGGCAACGAAGGCGATGGAGAGCGGCAGCAAGGTGTTCTTCATCCAGAAGCACTGCACGCCGGCTTCCTCGAAGACAAAGAGCATGCCGGCATTGGTGGGCATGCTGGGCCGGTGCATCAGGCCGATGGCGCGCTGCTCCTGAGTCTGGGCCACCTCGGCCTGGATCAGGTGCATGCCCGCGGTCAGCGGGGTGACCGGCAATTGCTGAGGCTTGTCCTGCGCCTGGGCCAGGCCCAGGGCGAGAACCAGTAGGAGAGTTGCGCTTGTCTTGATATAAGTCATGTCGAGGAAGGCCAGTTCTTCCTAGATTATGGGCTGACAAGAGGCACACCCGCCGACCCATGAGCGCATCGACCCTGACCGAATCCCTGTCCGCCGGCCATGCCCGGCCGGCATCCGGCGTGGAGGTGATCGATCAGCGCGAGGCCCAGGCCGCTTTCACCGAATGGGCCGGCGAGCACCGTGCCACGTCGCAACTGCGGCTGGCCGGCATGCATTGCGCCGCCTGTGCCGGCATTATCGAGCGCGCCTTGCTGGCCGAGCCTGGGGTGCTGGGCGCCGAGGTCCATGCGGCGGCCGAACGGCTGCAGCTGCGCTGGAATCCGCAGCAGGTGCGGCTGAGCCAGCTGCTGCGCGCGGTGGCTCGGGCCGGCTACGAGGCCCAGCCCGATGTCGCCGCGCCGGCACGGCTGCTGCGCCAGCGCGAGCAGCGCCGCGCGCTGTGGCGCCTTTTCGTCGCCGGCTTTCTGATGATGCAGGTGATGATGCTGGCCTGGCCCATCTATGTGGCCGCGCCCGGCGAGATGAGTGCCGATCTGCAGCGCCTTTTGAACTGGGGCGCCTGGGTGCTGAGCCTGCCGGTGCTGCTGTTCTCGGCCGGCCCCTTCTTCCGCAGCGCCTGGCAGCAGCTGCGTCAGCGCCGCCTGGGCATGGATGTGCCGGTGAGTCTGGGCATTGCCGTGACCTTTGTGGCCAGCAGCGGCGCCACCTTCGATCCCAGCGGGCCGTTCGGCCACGAGGTCTATTTCGACTCGCTGACAATGTTCGTCTGCTTTTTGCTGGCCGGCCGCTGGCTGGAACTGCGCGCCCGCCACCGCGTCGCCGAGGAGCTGGAACGGGCCACGGCCGGCCTGCCGGACTGGGTCGAGCGCATCGAGCCCGATGGCAGCAGCTGCCGGGTGAGCCCGGCCCAGCTGCGCGTGGGCGATCTGCTGCGTGTCGCGGCCGGCCAGGCCTTTGCCGCCGACGGCCGCATCGAGCAGGGCCGCAGCGAGGCCGACGAGGCGCTGCTGAGCGGCGAGTCGCGGCCGGTGCCCAAGACGGTGGGCGACGAGGTCGTGGCCGGCAGCCTCAATCTGAGCGGCTCGCTGCTCGTGCGGGTTCTGCGTGTCGGCGCCGACACCCGCTTCGACGCCATCGTGCGCCTGATGCGCAAGGCCCTGACCCAGCGCCCGGCCGAGCTGCGCCTGGCCGATCGGGTGGCCGGCCCGTTTTTATGGACGGTGCTGGCGCTGGCGGCCGGCGCGGCCCTGGTCTGGAGCCAGATCGATCCGCAGCGCGCCGTCTGGGTGGCGGTCTCGGTGCTGATCGTCACCTGCCCTTGCGCGCTATCGCTGGCCGCGCCCTCGGCCTGGCTGGCCGCCGCGGCCGCGCTGGCGCGGCGCGGCATGCTGCTGGCGCGGCTGGACATGCTGGAGCGGCTGGCCCTGGTTGACACCGTGGTGCTGGACAAGACCGGCACCTTGACTGAGGAGGGCATGGCCTTGCTGCAGTGCTGGCCGGCCGAGCCCGGCGCGCTGCTCGCCGAGGCCGCCGCGCTGGCCCAGCATTCCCAGCATGTGTTCGCGCGTGCGCTGGCGGCTGCGGCCACAGCGGCGCCGGCTGACTGGCGCGACGTGCAGGAGTTGCCGGGGCGCGGCCTGCAGGCGCTGGACGCCGAGGGGCAGGTGTGGCGCCTCGGCGCGCCCGCCTGGGTGATGGAGGGTCGGGTGGCCGAGGGTCAGGTCTTGCCGAATGACTCAGCCCTGCCCGAGGCCCAGCTGTGCTTCGGCAGACCCGGCGAGGCTGTGCTGCTGCTGCAGTTCGGCGAGGTCTTGCGCGCCGATGCCCGCGAGGCGGTCGCGCGACTGCACGCGCAGGGCCTGCGGACCTTGCTGCTGTCTGGCGATGCGCCCGAGCGCGCGGCGGCGATGGCGGCGCGGGCCGGCATCACGGCGGTGCAGGGCGGCGCCAGCCCCGAGGACAAGCTGGCGGCGGTGGCGCGGCTGCAGGCCGAGGGCCGGCGCGTGCTGATGCTTGGCGATGGCATCAACGATGCGCCGGTGCTGGCGCGTGCCGATGTCGGTCTGGCGATGGGGCAGGGCGCGCTGATCGCACGCGCGCAGGCTGATGGCGTGCTGCTGTCGGGCCGGCTGGTCGATGTGGCGCTGGCCCGTGCGCTGGCGCTGCGCACCCGCCGCGTGATCCGGCAGAACCTGGCCTGGGCGGCACTCTACAACGCCATCTGCATTCCGCTGGCACTGGCCGGCCTGCTGCCGCCCTGGGCGGCGGGCCTGGGCATGGCGGCCAGCTCGCTGCTGGTGGTGATGAACGCCTACCGCCTGAAATGCTGACGAGGCAACCCACGCGATGGACATTCTTTATCTCTTGATCCCGATGTCGGTGCTGCTGGTGCTGGGCATCGTCGGCCTGTTCGGCTGGGCGATCAATAACGGGCAATTGGACGATCTGGAACGCGAAGGCGAACGGATCTTCGAGGGGGAAGCGGCCGGGGTTGATGGCGATCAAGCCTCCCGAGCGCTGGCGGGCAGACAATTTTCTGCATCTGAGGAAGACAGGAGCGAGAAGCATGTCAATGGCTAGTGTTTCGCAGCCGGCCGCGCCGGCGAGGGCTGCCGGATTGCCCCATTACGAAGACGGTGTGGTGCGGGCGTTCGCGCTGGCCGCCGTGCTGTGGGGCGTGGTGGGCATGCTGGTGGGCGTCATCATCGCCGCGCAGCTGGCCTGGCCGGAGCTGAACTTCGGCATCTCATGGCTCAGCTATGGCCGCTTGCGGCCGTTGCACACCAATGCGGTGATCTTTGCCTTCGGCGGCTGCGCGCTGTTCGCGACCGCCTATCACGTGGTGCAGCGCACCGGCCAGACGCGCTTGTTCGCGCCGGGTCTGGCCTGGTTGACCTTCTGGGGCTGGCAACTGGTGATCGTCGCGGCCGCCGTGACCCTGCCGCTGGGCCTGACCAGCGGCAAGGAATATGCGGAGCTGGAATGGCCGATCGACATCCTGATCACCGTGGTCTGGGTCAGCTACGCGGTCGTGTTCTTCGGCACGGTGGGCACGCGCAAGGTGCGCCACATCTATGTGGCGAACTGGTTCTTCGGCGCCTTCATCATCGCGGTGGCCTTGCTGCACCTGGTCAACAGCGCGGCGATACCGGTCAGCTGGACCAAGAGCTACTCGGCTTATGCCGGCGTGCAGGACGCCATGGTGCAGTGGTGGTATGGCCATAACGCGGTGGGCTTCTTCCTGACCGCCGGTTTTCTCGGGATGATGTACTACTACATCCCCAAGCAGGCCGGCCGGCCGGTCTACAGCTACCGCCTGTCCATCGTCCACTTCTGGGCGCTGATCTTCACCTATATGTGGGCGGGCCCGCACCATCTGCACTACACGGCGCTGCCGGACTGGGCGCAGAGCGTGGGCATGGTGTTCTCGCTGGTGCTGCTGGCGCCCAGCTGGGGCGGCATGATCAACGGCATCATGACCCTCAGCGGTGCCTGGCACAAGCTGCGCGACGACCCGATCCTGAAGTTCCTGATCGTCTCGCTGAGCTTTTACGGCATGTCGACCTTCGAGGGTCCGATGATGTCGATCAAGACGGTCAATGCGCTGTCCCACTACACCGACTGGACCGTTGGCCATGTGCACAGCGGCGCCTTGGGCTGGGTCGGTCTGATCTCGATGGGCTCGCTGTACCACCTGATCCCGCGCATGTACGGCCGCACCGAGATGTTCAGCAAGCGCGCGATCGAGCTGCACTTCTGGGTCGCGACCCTGGGCATCGTGCTCTATATCGCTGCGATGTGGATCGCCGGCGTGATGCAGGGCCTGATGTGGCGCGCGGTCAACCCGGACGGCACCCTGGTCTACACCTTTGTCGAGAGCGTCAAGGCCACCTATCCCTTCTATGTGATCCGTCTGCTGGGTGGCCTGCTGTACCTGGGCGGCATGCTGATCATGGCCTGGAATGTGGTGATGACGGTGCGTGCCGGGCGACCCGAACCGGTTCGCATCCCCGCCGTGGTGGCGCATGCCTGAGGGAGCAAACACAATGGCTGACAACAACAAACCCGTCGCCGGTCACGAGAAGATCGAGACCAACAACTTCCTGATGATCGTGCTGGTGCTGCTGACCGTGCTGGTCGGCGGCGTCGTGGAGATCGTGCCGCTGTTCTTCCAGCGCTCGACCACCGAGGCCGCACCGGGACTCAAGCCCTATACCGCGCTGCAGCTGGCCGGCCGCGACATCTATGTGCGCGAGGGTTGCTACAACTGCCACTCGCAGATGATCCGGCCCTTCCGCGCCGAGACGCTGCGCTACGGCCACTACTCGACCGCCGGCGAGTTCGTCTACGACCGGCCGTTCCAGTGGGGCAGCAAGCGCACCGGGCCGGACCTGCACCGCGTGGGTGGCAAGTACAACGACGAGTGGCACCGCATCCACCTGATCAATCCGCGCGATCTGGTGCCCGAGTCGAATATGCCGGCCTACCCCTGGCTGGCCACCGCGACGGTCGATCCGGCCGAGATGCCGGGCAAGCTGAAGGCGCTGCGCCTGCTCGGCGCACCGTACAGCGATGCCGAGATTGCCGGCGCGGCCGAGGCTGTCAAGGGCCGCACCGAGATGGACGCCGTGATCGCCTATCTGCAGGTGCTGGGCACCGCCGTCAAGTAAAGGAGAAGGCGCATGGATATCAACACCCTGAGAAGCGCGGTGACCCTGCTGCTGCTGCTGATGTTCCTGGCCATCGTGGCCTGGGTCTACAGCCGAAAGCGCGACCAGCGCACCTTTGACGAGATCGCCGAGCTGCCGCTGCAAGGCGAGATGGGAGAGCCCAATGACAAGTGATTTCTTCTCCAACGGCTGGTCCATCTTCGTGGCCGCGAGCACGATCGCGGGCCTGCTGCTGTGCCTGTTCCTGCTGATCATCGCCAGCCGCCGCAAGGTGATGGCCAATGACAACAGCACCGGCCATGTTTGGGACGAGGACCTGAAGGAGCTCAACAACCCGCTGCCGCGCTGGTGGATGGGCTTGTTCGTGCTGACCGTGCTGTTCTCCGGCATCTATCTGGCCCTCTACCCGGGCCTGGGCAGCGCGGCCGGCACGCTGAAGTGGAGCAGCACCGGCCAGTACGAGGCCGAGCAGGCCAAGGCGCGCACCGCGCTGGCGGCGGTCTACGCCCCGTTCAACGCGATGCCGGTCGAGGAGCTGGCCAAGAACGGCCAGGCCATGGGCATCGGCGAGCGCCTGTTCGCCAACAACTGCGCCGGCTGCCATGGCTCCGACGCCAAGGGCAGCAAGGGCTTTCCGAACCTGACCGATGGCGATTGGCTCTATGGCGACAAGCACGAGACCCTGATCGAGACCATCAGCAAGGGCCGCAACGGCGTGATGCCGCCGATGGCGGCGGCGTTGGGCAAGCCCGAGGACGTGCGCAATGTGGCCAACTATGTGCTGAGCCTGTCGGGCAGCGCGCACAACTCGATCGCGGCCCAGCTGGGGCGCAGCAAGTTCGGCGTCTGCGCGGCCTGCCACGGCATGGACGGCAAGGGCAACCAGGCCCTCGGTGCCCCCAATCTGACCGACAAGATCTGGCTGCACGGCTGGGGTGAGGACGCCATCGTCGCCATCATCAACAACGGCAAGAACAATATGATGCCGGCCCATGGCGAGCGGCTCAGCCCCGAGCAGGTCCGCGTGCTCGCCGCCTATGTCTGGGGCCTGTCGCGTTCGTCCACTGCGGTGGCGGCCAAGTAAGCGATCCAGCCACTCATGGATAGCCCTCCGCGCAAGGTCATCCCTCTGGTGGCGGCCGATGATGCCGCCACCGAGATGGTGTCGCTCTACCAGGCCCAGCAGAAGATCTACTCGCGCGCCGTCAGTGGCTGGTTTTCCACCTGGCGCTGGGTGCTGGTGTGGGCGACGCAGCTGTTGTTCTACGGACTGCCCTGGCTGGACTGGGGCAGCCGCCAGGCGGTGCTGTTCGACCTCGAATCGCGGCGCTTCTACATCCTCGGCCTGGTCCTTTATCCGCAGGACTTCATCTACCTGACCGGGCTGCTGCTGATCTCGGCCTATGCGCTGTTCCTGTTCACTGCGGTGGCGGGGCGGTTGTGGTGCGGCTTCGCTTGCCCGCAGACGGTCTATACCGAGATCTTCATGTGGGTGGAGCAACAGTTCGAGGGCGACCGCGCCAAGCGCATCAAGCTCGACGCCGCGCCCTGGGGTGCCGAGAAACTGCTGCGCAAGGGCGGCAAGCAGGCGGCCTGGATCGCCATCGGGCTGTGGACCGGCTTTACCTTTGTCGGCTACTTCACGCCGATCAAGGTGCTCAGCCAGGAGGTCCTGAGCCTGGGGCTGGGGCCCTGGGAATGGTTCTGGATCCTGTTCTACGGTTTTGCGACCTATGGCAATGCCGGCTATATGCGCGAGCAGGTCTGCAAATACATGTGTCCTTATGCGCGCTTCCAGAGCGCGATGTTCGACAAGGACACGCTGATCATCAGCTACGACGCTGAGCGCGGCGAGCCGCGCGGCTCGCGCAGCAAGAAGGCCGATCCGACCGCGCTGGGCCTGGGCTCGTGCATCGATTGCACCCTGTGCGTGCAGGTCTGCCCGACCGGCATCGACATCCGCAAAGGCCTGCAGTACGAATGCATAGGCTGCGCCGCCTGTATCGATGTCTGCGACAGCGTGATGGACAAGATGAGCTATCCGCGCGGCCTGATCCGCTACGACACCGAGAACGGCCTGTCCCAGCATCTGAGCCGCCGCGAAAGGCTGCTGCGCATCTTCCGGCCGCGGGTGCTGATCTACGGCACGGTGCTCTTGCTGATCACCGCCGGCCTGTTCACCAGCCTGGCGCTGCGCGCGCCCTTCAAGGTCGATGTGGTGCGTGATCGTGGTGCGCTGGCGCGCCTGGTCGACGACGGCTACATCGAGAACGTCTACCGGCTGCAGATCATGAACACCACCGAGGCCGTGCAGCACTACCGCATCGCGGCCGAGGGCCTGCCTGGGCTGGCCACCGCGCAGTCGGTGCGGCTGGAGGTCGGGCCGGCCGAGGCCCGCTGGGTCTCGGTGGCCTTGCGGGTGCCGCCGCAGAGCGCGGCCCAGGCCGGCAGCGGCGCCCATGAGATCCGTTTCGGCATCGAGCGTGAAGCCGGTGCGGCCGGCCAGGCCGCCTATGCGCTGAGCGAGAAGTCCACCTTTGTCGTGCCGCGCTGAGCGTGGCCGACCACCGTCCCGAAGGAGCAATCGATGAGTGAAACGCAAGCGCAAAGCAGCCAAGTGCAGCGCCCCTGGTGGCGCGAGTACATGATGTGGCTGGTGGTCGGCGGGCCCAGCGTCGTCGTCGTCGCGTCCTTCGTGACCCTGGGTCTGGCGATCACCCATCCCGACCCGGTCATCGAGGTAGTGCCGGTCCAGGCCAGTGCCGGCAGTGATGCGGCGCCGAGTTCGGCGCAGACCCCGGCAATGAAGGCCCGCAACCATGCGGCCACCGGGGGGCGCTGATGGACGAGCCCTCACGGCGCTCGCGCCTGGTCATGGCGGCCCTGTGGCCCTCGTTCCTGATGGCGGGGTTGCTGGAGGTGCTGGTCTTCAGCCTGCTTGATCCGGCCGCGCTGGCCGAGGCCAGCACATTGTCCGGCACCAGCATCTACACGCTGGGCTTTCTGGGCTTCTGGATCGTGACCGGGCTGAGTTCGGCCCTGAGCCTGTGGCTGGCCGGCTTGCCGCCGGCCACGCAGGACCTGCGCTGAATCAGCAGTTGCTGCTGTTCACCAGGCGCTGCAGCCCGGCCTGGTCGAGGATCTGGATCTGGCGCTGCTTGACGTCCAGCAGACCCTCTTCCTGGAACTTCGAGAAGGTGCGCGACACGGTCTCCAGCTTCAGGCCCAGATAGCTGCCGATCTCCTCGCGCGTCATGCGCAGCACCAGGCTGGAGGCCGAGAAGCCGCGCGCCTGCAGGCGCTGGGTCAGGTTCAGCAGAAAGGCGGCCAGGCGCTCCTCGGCCCGCATGCTGCCCAGCAGCAGCATCACGCCATGGTCGCGCACGATCTCGCGGCTCATGATCTTGTGGAACTGGTGTTGCAGATCGGTGAACTCGCGCGACAGCTCCTCCAACTGATCGTAGGGGATCACGCAGACCTGGGAGTCCTCCAGCGCCACCGCATCGCAGCTGTGGCGGTCATTGCTGATGCCGTCCAGCCCCAGCAGCTCGCCGGCCATCTGGAAGCCGGTGACCTGATCGCGGCCGTCCTCGGAGGACACGCAGGTCTTGAAGAAGCCGGTGCGCACCGCATAGAGCGACTGGAAGGCATCGCCGGTGCGGAACAAGGTGTCGCCGCGTGCCACCTGGCGGCGCGTCGCCACCAGGCTGTCGAGCTGCTCCAGATCGGGCTTGGACAGACCCACCGGCAGGCACAGCTCGCGCAGATTGCAGCTGGAGCAGGCGACCTTGAAGGGCTCGATCTTGATGGCGGGTGCGGTGCTCATGCCGCGCATTATGGTCTGCCCGGGGCAGCCGCTCGCTTCGCCGGTGTCCGGGGTGGGCGCAGAGTGGAGGGGTGTCAGCATGATGTTCCTCAAGGTTGTCGTGATTGTTGTCGGGGCCATGCGCAGCAAGCTTGATGCAGGTCAAATGCCCGCCAGCTAGGCTTGGCACAGTGGCGGACATGCCAAACAGCACCACTGCCACAGCTCTCGGAATCAGCGAAGAATTGCTGCGTCGCTACGACGTGGCCGGCCCGCGCTACACCTCCTACCCGACCGCCGATCGCTTCGTCGAGGCCTTCACGGTGGCCCAGTACGAACAGGCGCTGGCCCAGCGCGCCAGCGGCTCGCTGGTCGGTGGCGGCACGCCGCTGTCGGTCTATGTGCATGTGCCGTTCTGCGAATCGGTCTGCTACTACTGCGCCTGCAACAAGGTCATCACCCGCCACCATGAGCGCGCCGGCGAGTATCTGCAGGCCCTGAACACCGAGATGGACCTGACACTGGCCCATCTGGGCCGTGCGCAGACCGTGTCGCAGCTGCATCTGGGGGGCGGCTCGCCGACCTTTCTGAGCGATGCCGAGCTGAGCCAGCTGATGCTGGACCTGCGCAGCCGCTTCAAGCTGGCGGCCGGCGCCGAGATCTCGATCGAGGTCGACCCGCGCACCGTCACCGAGCAGCGCCTGGCGCATCTGCGCAGCCTGGGCTTCAATCGGCTGAGCTTCGGCGTGCAGGACTTCGACGCCGAGGTGCAGAAGGCGGTGCACCGCATCCAGAGCTTTGACAGCGTGGCCAGCCTGATGAGCCAGGCCCGCGCGCTGGGCTTCGAGTCGACCAATGTCGACCTGATCTACGGCCTGCCGTTGCAGACGCCCGAGTCCTTTGCCCGCACCGTCGCCCAGGTCGCGGCGCTGCGGCCCGACCGCATCGCGCTCTACGGCTATGCCCATCTGCCGCAACGCTTCAAGCCGCAGCGCCGCATCGACATCACCCAGCTGCCGCCGGCCGCCGACAAGCTGCACATGCTCTCGGGGGCGATCAGCGGTTTCATTGCCCAGGGCTACAGCTATATCGGCATGGACCATTTCGCCTTGCCGACCGACTCGCTGGCGGTGGCCAAGCGCCAGGGGCGCTTGCACCGCAATTTCCAGGGCTACAGCACCCAGGCCGACTGCGATCTGATCGGGCTGGGTGTCTCGGCCATTGGCCGGGTCGGTGCCACCTACAGCCAGAACGCCAAGACCCTGCCCGAGTATTACGACGCGCTGCGCCAGGGCCAACTGCCGGTGGTGCGCGGCCTGGCGCTGACGCGCGACGACCTGCTGCGCCGCGCGATGATCATGGCGCTGATGTGCCAGGGCCGGGTCGAGTTCGAGTCGATCGAGCTGGCCCATCTGATCAAGGTGGGCGAGTACTTCCGACCCGAACTGGAGCGGCTGGCCCCGCTGCAGCAGGCCGGCATGGTCACGATCACGCCGGACGCGATCGAGGTGACGGCGCTGGGCTGGTACTTTGTGCGGGCCGTCGCGATGGTGTTCGACCGTTATCTGCAGGCCGATCGCACAAGAGAGCGCTTTTCTAAGATCATCTGAGCATGGATGCAGCGCTTGCCGGCTCGGCCCTGCTGATGGGCCTGGCCGGTTCCCCCCATTGCCTGGCGATGTGCGGCGCGGCCTGCGCCGGCCTGAGCGGCGGCGCGCCGCGCGCGATGGCTTCGTTCCAGTTCGGCCGCTGGCTCAGCTATGCGGCCGGCGGTGCGCTGGCGGCCGCCAGCGTCGGCTGGGCCGCGCAGCTGGGTCAGGCCACCGCGGTGCTGCGGCCGCTGTGGCTGATGGTGCATCTGGCGGCGCTGGGCCTGGGGCTCTATCTGCTGTGGCGCGGGCGCCAGCCGGCCTGGCTGGAAAACCTCGGCCAGCGGGTGTCGCGCGAAACCAGCGTGTCGCTGGCGGGATTGCGGCCCGGCCAGGCGGCGCTGGGCGGGGGGCGACCCACCCGCGCGCTGCTGGGCGGCCTGGGCTGGCTGGCCTGGCCCTGCGGCCTGCTGCAGTCGGCCCTGGTGGTGGCGGCGCTGGCCTCGGGGCCGGCGCAGGGGGCGCTGGTGATGACGGCCTTCGCCGCCGGCTCCGGCCTGGGCCTGGTGCTCGGGCCGGCGCTGTTGCGCCGCCTGTTCGGCGTCGGGGAGGGCGGCCTGGTCTGGGCGATCCGGCTGGCCGGGCTGGGTCTGGCGGCGGCCTCGGTTTTCGCGCTGGGCCATGGGGTCTGGGTGCAGATCGCCGACTGGTGCGGCCGCGCTTTCTGAGCCCAACACTTATATAAGACTTGAGCCCGTCGCCGGACTTGCCGGCATAGAATCGGCGCCTCAGTCGTTTCACCCCCTTGCGCTTTGCGCGGAGCAGACCACACATGTATCAACACATCAAGGTGCCCGAGGGCGGGCAGAAGATCACCGTCAACGCCGACTTCTCCCTGAATGTGCCCGATCAGCCCATCATTCCCTTCATCGAGGGCGATGGCACCGGTTTCGACATCACGCCGGTGATGATCAAGGTGGTCGATGCGGCGGTGGCCAAGGCCTACGGCGGCCAGAAGAAGATCCACTGGATGGAGATCTATGCCGGCGAGAAGGCCACCCAGGTCTACGGCCCCGATGTGTGGCTGCCGGCCGAGACGCTGGAGGTGCTGCGCGAGTATGTGGTCTCGATCAAGGGGCCGCTGACCACGCCGGTCGGCGGCGGCATCCGTTCGCTGAACGTCGCGCTGCGCCAGGAACTGGACCTGTATGTCTGCCTGCGCCCGGTGCAGTATTTCAAGGGCGTGCCCTCGCCGCTGAAGGAGCCCGAGAAGACCCATATGGTGATCTTCCGCGAGAACTCGGAAGACATTTACGCCGGTATCGAGTACGAGGCCGAGAGCGACAAGGCCAAGAAGCTGATCAAGTTCCTGCAGGAGGAAATGGGGGTCAAGAAGATCCGCTTCCCCAATACCTCGGGCATCGGCATCAAGCCGGTCTCCCGCGAGGGCACCGAGCGCCTGGTGCGCAAGGCCATCCAGTACGCCATCGACAATGACAAGCCCAGTGTCACCATCGTGCACAAGGGAAATATCATGAAGTACACCGAGGGTGGCTTCCGTGACTGGGCCTACAGCCTGGCGCAAAAGGAATTCGGCGCCGAGCTGATCGACGGCGGCCCCTGGTGCAAGTTCAAGAGCCCGAAGAGCGGCAAGGACATCACGATCAAGGATTCGATCGCCGATGCCTTCCTGCAGCAGATCCTGCTGCGCCCGGCCGAGTACTCGGTGGTCGCGACGCTGAACCTGAACGGCGACTACATCTCCGACGCGCTGGCCGCCCAGGTCGGCGGCATCGGCATCGCGCCCGGCGCCAATATGTCGGACTCGGTGGCCTGCTTCGAAGCCACCCATGGCACCGCGCCGAAATATGCAGGCAAGGACTATGTGAACCCGGGCAGCGAGATCCTGTCGGCCGAGATGATGCTGCGCCATATGGGCTGGACGGCCGCCGCCGACCTGATCATCAGCGCGCTGGAAAAGGCCATCGCCAGCAAGAAGGTCACCTATGACTTCGCCCGCCTGATGGACGGCGCGACCCAGGTCTCCTGCTCCGGCTTCGGCCAGGTCATGATCGATCAGATGTAAAACCCCCATCCGGCACCTCCCGGTGCCGGATCTGGGCAGTGCCGCATCAGTGCCGCTTCAGGCGGCGCGCAGCGCCTGGCCTTCCGGTATCAGCTCGGCCTCGTCCAGCGGGCGGATGTTCTGTGCTAGTTGGCCCTTGGGGCCTTGCACCAGATCAAAGCTGACCCGGCCACCCTGGCGCAGCGTGCGAAAGCCTTCCATCTGGATGGCCGAAAAATGGGCGAATACATCCTCGCCGCCCGCCTCCGGTTCAAGAAAGCCGAAGCCCTTGGCGTCGTTGAACCATTTCACCGTTCCTACTGCCATAACCGTCTCCACCCCACTGGTTTTTGTACCGGCGGGATTCTCAAAGCGCGGTCCACCGGCTGTCAATTCAGGGCCTGCCCGGGGGGTAGTTGTACGGAGAGGGTGGGGTCGGGCGTTGAAAAGGCGCGCAGCTCGCCCCCATATCCCGGAGTGCTTGTGGAATGCTTGACGGAAGATCCCCTTGCAGCGGCGCGCTCCGGCCCCACTCTATAGAATCAGCCTATGCCCGATCTACCCAACAAGCCCCCCGAACCGCCGGTGAAAACCCCGGGCGTCGGGCCCGGCCGCGACGATGCGGACGGCACCACCACGCTGGAACGGGTGGCGCAGAAAACCGAGCCGCCGCGCCTGTACCAGGTGCTGCTGCTCAATGATGATTTCACGCCCATGGAGTTTGTCGTCATGGTGCTACAAGAGTTTTTTCGCCATGACTTGGATACTGCAACCCAAATCATGCTGAAAATCCACCATGAGGGCCGGGGCGTTTGCGGTGTGTTCACCAAGGACGTGGCGGCCACCAAGGTTGAGTTGGTGCTGGCCGCCGCAAGGCGAGCCGGCCATCCCCTGCAGTGCATTATGGAGGCCGCATGATTGCGCAAGAGCTTGAAGTCAGCCTGCACATGGCGTTTGTCGAAGCGCGTCAGCAGCGTCACGAATTCATCACCGTCGAACACCTGCTGATGGCCTTGCTGGACAACCCGTCTGCGGCCGAGGTGCTGCGGGCCTGTTCGGCCAATATCGATGATTTGCGCAAGAGCCTGGCGCAGTTCATCAAGGAAAACACGCCCACGGTGGGCGGCAGCGAGGAAGTGGACACCCAGCCGACGCTGGGCTTCCAGCGCGTGATCCAGCGCGCCATCATGCATGTGCAGTCCACCGGCAGCGGCAAGAAGGAAGTCACCGGCGCGAATGTGCTGGTCGCGATCTTCGGCGAGAAGGACTCGCACGCGGTCTACTACCTGCACCAGCAGGGCGTGACCCGGCTGGACGTCGTCAACTACATCGCCCACGGCATCAAGAAGAGCGAGCCGCCCGAGCCTCCGAAGGGCCAGGAGGGCAGCGGCGGCGGCGAGAGCGAGCGCGAAGAGGCCGATGCGCAGGGCGGCGGCAAGGGCTCGCCCCTGGAGCAGTTCACGCAAAACCTCAACCAGCTGGCCAAGGATGGCAAGATCGATCCGCTGATCGGCCGCGAGCACGAGGTCGAGCGCGTCGTGCAGATCCTGTGCCGCCGGCGCAAGAACAATCCCCTGCTGGTTGGCGAGGCCGGTGTCGGCAAGACCGCCATTGCCGAGGGCCTGGCCTGGCGCATCACCGAGGGCGACGTGCCCGAGGTGCTGTCCGACAGCGTGGTCTATTCGCTGGACATGGGCGCGCTGCTGGCGGGCACCAAGTACCGCGGCGACTTCGAGCAGCGCCTGAAGGCGGTGCTCAAGCAGCTGAAGGACCAGCCCAATGCGGTGCTCTTCATCGACGAGATCCATACCCTGATCGGTGCCGGTGCGGCCTCGGGCGGCACGCTGGACGCCAGCAATCTGCTCAAGCCCGCCTTGTCCTCCGGCGCGATGAAGTGCATAGGCGCGACCACCTTCAGCGAATACCGCGGCATCTTCGAGAAGGACGCGGCGCTCTCAAGGCGCTTCCAGAAGGTCGACGTCGTCGAGCCCTCGGTCGAGCAGACCGTCGAGATCCTGAAGGGCCTGAAGTCGCGTTTCGAGGAGCACCACAGCGTCAAGTACGCGCTGGGTGCGCTGCAGGCGGCGGCCGAGCTGTCGGCCAAGTACATCAACGACCGCCATCTGCCGGACAAGGCCATCGATGTGATCGACGAGGCCGGCGCCGCCCAGCGCATCCTGCCCAAGAGCAAGCAGAAGAAAACCATCACCCGCAACGAGGTCGAGGACATCGTCGCCAAGATCGCGCGCATCCCGCCCGCTTCGGTGTCCAGCGATGACCGCGGCAAGCTCAAGAGCCTGGACCGCGACCTCAACAGCGTGGTGTTCGGCCAGGAGCCGGCCATCGATGCGCTGGCGGCCGCGATCAAGATGGCGCGTTCGGGCCTGGGCAAGCCGGACAAGCCGATCGGCAGCTTCCTGTTCAGCGGCCCGACCGGCGTCGGCAAGACCGAAGTGGCCAAGCAGCTCGCCTATATCCTGGGCATCGAGCTGATCCGCTTCGATATGTCCGAATACATGGAGCGCCATGCGGTCAGCCGCCTGATCGGCGCGCCTCCGGGCTATGTCGGTTTCGACCAGGGCGGTCTGCTGACCGAGGCGATCACGAAGAAGCCGCATGCGGTGCTCCTGCTCGACGAGATCGAGAAAGCGCATCCGGATGTGTTCAACGTGCTGCTGCAGGTGATGGACCATGGCTCGCTGACCGACAACAACGGACGCAAGGCCGACTTCCGCAACATCATCATCATCATGACGACCAATGCGGGCGCCGAGACGATGAACAAAGCGAGCATCGGCTTCACCAACTCGCGCGAGCAGGGCGACGAGATGGCCGACATCAAGCGCCTGTTCACGCCCGAGTTCCGCAACCGGCTGGACGCCATCGTGTCCTTCCGGGCGCTGGACGAGGAGATCATCCTGCGCGTGGTCGACAAGTTCCTGCTGCAGCTGGAAAGCCAGTTGCAGGAGAAGAAGGTCGAGGTCACCTTCAGCGATGCGCTGCGCAAGCATCTGGGCAAGAAGGGCTTCGATCCGCTGATGGGCGCGCGGCCGATGCAGCGCCTGATCCAAGACACGATTCGCCGAGCCCTGGCCGACGAGCTGCTGTTCGGCCGCCTGGTCGACGGTGGGCGTCTGGGCGTCGATGTGGATGAGGCGGGCGCGGTGCAGCTGGATATCCAACCGCTCAAGCGTGCCAGCGACAACAAACCCAAAGCCGAGCCGGCGACGGCGAGCTGATCAGAAAAGGCCCCTCGGGGCCTTTTTTCATGGTGCCGGGTCTTGCATGAAGTAGCCGGCCAGTAGCTCATACAGCGCCGGCTGCTCCCACTTCAGTTCGGCAGGGGCTACAAAGAAGGCTTCGGCCGCGACGGCGAAGAACTCCTCCAGGCTCTCGGCGCCGTAGGGATCGATCAGGGTCGGCGCCTCGGCATCGACCTGCTCGCAGAACCACTGCCACTCGGCTTCGATCACATCGAGCCAGCGCTCGTGTTCGGCCGCCGAGCCCAGCGGCGGCACCCCATCGGCGAGGCCGTCGCCCATGTCCAGCACATGGGCGAATTCATGGATGACGACGTTGTAAATGCTGTCCGGCACTGCCGAGGCGGGGTCGCCGCTGTCGACCTCGCTCCAGGCCAGCATCAAGGGACCGCCCTCCATCGCCTCGCCGGCCAGCACCTCCTCGTAGCGGTGGACCACGCCGTCCTCGTCAATGAATTCGCGCTGCGCGACCACCTCGCCGGCATGCATCACGATGCCGACAAAGCCGTCGTAGGCCGCCAGACCCAGGCGCAGCACCGGCAGGCAGGCCTGGGCCGTGACGGCCAGGGCCACCTCGTCCGTGACCTCGAAGCCGTCGACGCCATGGAATTCCTTGGTGGACAGAAACAGCGAACACAGGCGCCGCAGCTCGGCCAGTTCCCCGCTGGAACGGGCGGCGATGAAGGGGTAGCGCAGCAAGGTCAAGCGCCACAGCGGCTCGGGGATGGCGTAGTCGCGCAGCGTTTGCGCCTCCCGCTTGGCCCGCCAGGCCGACCACAGGCGCCCCAGCATCAGAGCGGGGCGACGCGCCGCAAGCCCTGGGCGTCCAGGCGCAGCACATCGGCGCGCGGAAGTTCGGCCTCCAGGTCCCAGTCGGACAGCACCCAGCGCCTCAGGTCTTCGCCCAGATCATGGACGGCCGGGCGGTGCGTGTGGCCATGCAACAAGACCTGGCACCGGGCCTGCCGCAGCCAGTCGCGGCAGGCGTCGGCATCGAGGTCGGACCAGGCTTGCGGGCTCTGCTGGCGCTTGTTCAGCTCGCTGGCCTCGCGCATCTGGCGCGCGATCGCGCGGCGCTGCGGCAGCGGCTGGGCCAGGAATTCGCGCTGCCAGTCTGTGCCACGCACCTGGGCGCGAAAGCGCTGGTAGTCGTGATCGTCCAGGCACAGCGCGTCGCCATGACTCAGCAGCAGGCGCTGGCCGAAGGCCTCGAGTGCGACCGGGTCGGGCAGCAGTTGCAGGCCGGCGTCCTGCGCCATCGCCTCGCCAAGCAGAAAGTCGCGGTTGCCGGCCATAAAGAAGAGCCGGCGTTTCTGTCCGGCGCGTTGCAGCAGGGCCGTGCATTCGGCTTCAAAACCTTCGAAGCGGGCATCGTCGCCGATCCAGACCTCGAAGATATCGCCGAGCAGGAACACCGCCTGTGCCGGCGTGCGCTCCAGGTGCTGCGCCAGTGCCGCCAGTGTCAGCGGCGTGGTGGGCGCCAGATGCAGGTCCGACAGAAAGTCGATCACGCCCCACTCGGGAGGCGCGATCAGGGTCGGGGTGTCGATATCAGGCGATTTCAACCGCGCGCTCGATCACCACATCTTCCAGCGGCACATCGTCATGGAATCCGCTGCGACCGGTCTTGACCTTCTCGATCGCATCGACGACTTCCTTGCCTTCGATGACCTTGCCGAACACGGCATAGCCCCAGCCCGACGGGGTCTCGGACTTGAAGTTCAGGAAACCGTTGTTGGTCGTGTTGATGAAGAACTGGCTGGAAGCCGAATGCGGGGCATTGGTGCGGGCCATGGCCAGCGTGTAATGCTCGTTGGTCAGGCCGTTGTTGGCCTCGTTCTGGATCGTCGCGTCGGTGGGCTTCTGCTTCATGCCGGGTTCCATGCCGCCGCCCTGGATCATGAAGCCCTTGATGACGCGGTGGAACACCGTGCCGTCGTAATGGCCCTTGCGCACATAGCTCAGGAAGTTCTCGACGCTCAGCGGTGCCTTGGCATCGTCGAGTTCGACCTTGATCAGGCCGTGGTTGGTATGCAGTTCAACGATCTTGCTCATTTCTTGGGCTCCACAATGGCCTTGGTGATGATCACGGGTGTCAGAGGCAGGTTTTGATGCATGCCTTGGTTGCCCGTGGGTTTGATGCGAATCTTGTCGACGATGTCCATGCCTTCGACGACCTGGCCGAATACCGCATAGCCCTTGCCGTCACGGGCGTTGGCGGCGTCCAGGAAGGGGTTGTCGACGACATTGATGAAGAACTGCGCGGTGGCCGAGTTGGGGTCGCCGGTGCGGGCCATGGCCAGCGTGCCGCGCACATTGTTCAGGCCGTTGCCGGCTTCCAGCGGGATCGGCGGACGCGTCGGCTTTTGCTCCATCTTGGGTGTGAAGCCGCCGCCCTGGATCATGAAACCCTCGATCACGCGATGGAAGATCGTGCCGTTGTAATGGCCGGCCTTCACATACTTGATGAAGTTGTCGACCGACTTGGGCGCCTTCTGGGCGTCCAGCTCGATGCGGATATCGCCCTCGGTCGTGCTCAACTTGACCGTCTGGGCCCAGGCCGGTGCGGCGGCCAGCAGCGCCAGCAGGCCCAGCGCAGGGAGTGAGGAGTGTTTTTGCATGAACATGGTTGCGGGCTGAAAAACGCGAGAGCGCTATTGTTACCCAGGCTGTCAGCGCGCCGGGCTCAAGCGGCTCAGCTTGAGCTTGAGCGCCGCGCCGTCGCCGCTGCCATGTTTGAGCGCCAGCCCATAGGCCCGCGCCGCCATGCGCAGCAGCACATCGCCCAGATTCTCCTGGGCCTGGGCGTGCTCGGGCTGCAGCCGCACCGCCTGTTCCAGCGCGGCATGGGCCAGGTCCAGCTCGCCCCGGGCGGCATAGAGCACGGCCAGGTTGTTGAACGGGTCGGCCAGGTCGGGGTAGTCCTGGGTCAGGGCCAGCAGCCCGGCTTCCGCCTGGCTGGCCTGGCCGAGTTCCATCTGCATCACGGCCTGGGCAAAGCGCAGCTTGGCATCGTTGGGGTTCAAGGCCAGCGCGGCCTGCACGGTCTGCAGCGCCTGGGTCTTCTGACCTTGCAGCCACAGGGCCTGGGCCGCGTCGAAATCCTGCGCGCCGGCCGGCAGCGCGCACAGCCACACGCTTGTCAGCAGCGCCACAAGGCGCAGCCTGTGGGGGCGGAAAAAGAGATGCAAGCTGGCAGCAGGACTGTGCATAAGTTCTTGGGCGCTGAGCCCGGGGCCTGGGCGTCGCCGAAGAGCGAGCCGCTATACTGAGCGATTCTACGGGGCCCACCGCTGCGCGCTTGATGCGATCTCGAAGTGCCTGATTTCGAAGTCCCATCGCAACAGAGCCGTCCGCAGCCCAACCCTGAGCTCGCCATCGATTCACGACCGACGCTGGCAAATCAAGATCCCATGTCCCTGCGCATTTACAACTCGCTGACCCGCAAGGTCGAGCCCTTCAGCCCTATCGATCCCGGCCATGTGCGCATGTATGTGTGCGGCATGACGATTTACGACCTCTGTCATGTCGGCCATGCCCGCATGATGATGGCTTTCGATGTGGTGCAGCGCTGGCTCAAAGCCTCGGGCTTCAAGGTCACCTATGTGCGCAACATCACCGATATCGAGGACAAGATCATCAGGCGTGCGGTCGAGCGGAGCATCAGCATCCGCGAGCTGACCGACGAGATGATTGCCGCGATGCGCCGCGATATCGGCGCGCTGGGCGTCGAGACGCCCACGCATGAGCCGCGTGCCACCGACTATGTGGGCCAGATGCTGGACCTGATCGGTACCTTGGAAAACAAGGGCCTGGCCTACCGCGCCAGCAACGGCGATGTGAACTACGCGGTGCGCAAGTTCCCTGGCTACGGCAAGCTGTCCGGCAAGTCGCTGGACGATTTGCGTGCCGGCGAGCGTGTCACCGTCGACGACGGCAAGCTCGATCCACTGGATTTCGTGCTCTGGAAGGCCGCCAAGGACAGCGAGCCCGAGGATGCCAAGTACGCTGGCCCTTACGGCCCCGGCCGCCCCGGCTGGCATATCGAGTGCTCGGCCATGGCCTGCGCGCTGCTGGGCGAGCATTTCGACATCCATGGCGGCGGGCAGGATCTGCAGTTCCCCCACCACGAGAACGAGATCGCCCAGAGCGAAGGCGCTAACGGCGGTAAGCCTTTCGTCAATGTCTGGATGCACAACGGCTTCCTGAATGTCGACAACGAGAAGATGTCCAAGAGCCTGGGCAACTTCTTCACGATCCAGGATGTGCTCAAGCGCTACGACGGCGAGACGCTGCGCTACTTCATGCTGCGCACCCATTACCGCAGCCCTTTCAATTTCAGCGATGCCAATCTGGACGATGCGCGCAGCGCACTGCGCCGGCTCTACACGGCGCTGGATGGCCTCGACGTCGAGGCCGGCGAGATTGACTGGACACAGCCGCAGGCGGCCGCCTTCCGGGTCGCGATGGATGACGACTTCAATGCGCCCGGCGCGGTGGCCCAGCTCTTCGAGCTGGCCGCCAGCCTGAACCGCAGCCGCTCGCTGGACGAGGCGCGCCTGCTGAAGAGCCTGGGCGCGGTGCTGGGGATTCTGCAGCAGCCGCCGCGCCAGTATCTGCAGGCTGGCAGCGGCCTGGACGAGGCCGAGATCCAGGCGCAGATCGACGCCCGGGCGGCGGCGAAGGCGGCGCGCAACTTCGCCGAGGCCGACCGCATCCGTCAGGAACTGCTGGCCGCCGGCATTGTCTTGCAG
Source organism: Burkholderiales bacterium C2 (assembly GCA_005503085.1). Taxonomy (GTDB): domain Bacteria; phylum Pseudomonadota; class Gammaproteobacteria; order Burkholderiales; family Burkholderiaceae_C; genus Roseateles_E. The sequence continues at coordinate 68,188 of SCOI01000006.1, forward strand.
GACTCGCCCCAGGGCACGACGTGGATGAAGGCCTGAGGTGGGACGTACTGCAGCGGGGGTGACCCCGGACTACTGGGACGAGGCTTGCCGCCATCTGGCCAAGCGTGACCGCGTGATGAAGAAACTCATCCCGCAGTTCGGCGAGGCACGGCTGCAGGTGCGGGGCGATGCGTTCACGACCCTGGCGCGCTCCATCGTCGGCCAGCAGATCTCGGTCAAGTCCGCACAGGCGGCCTGGGAGAAGTTCGCCGCGCTGATCAGCATGCCGACCGCCCGCGTGATCCAGCCGGCCGCCGTGCTGGCCCTGCCGGTGGCCGATCTGCGCGCGGCCGGCCTGTCGGCCCGCAAGGTCGAGTACCTCAGCGATCTGGCCCAGCATTTCGAGGCGGGTCGCGTGCATGTGCGCCAATGGACGCAGATGGACGACGAAGCCATCATCGAGGAGCTGGTGGCGATCCGTGGCATCAGCCGTTGGACGGCCGAGATGTTCCTGATCTTCCACCTCATGCGGCCCAATGTGATGCCGCTGGACGACCCCGGTCTGCTCAAGGGCATCAGCCAGAACTACTTCAGCGGCGAGCCGGTATCGCGCGCCGAGGGCCGTGAGGTCGGGGAGGCCTGGGCCCCTTACCGCTCGGTAGCCACATGGTACATTTGGCGCAGCCTTGATCCGCTCCCGGTGGAGCCCTGACCCTGGTATCTCGGCCCGTATCTACCGATCGCGGGCCGTCATCTCTGAAAGACCTAAGCAGGATGAGCAAGAAACATTTCCTCGAATTCGAGCAGCCGATCGCCGAGCTCGACACCAAGATTGAAGAGCTGCGCTACGTGCAGAGCGAGTCCGCCGTCGACATCTCCGAAGAGATCGACCGCCTCAGCAAGAAGAGTCAGCAGCTCACCAAGGATATCTACGCCAATGTGGCGCCCTGGCAGGTCTACCAGATCGCCCGGCACCCGCAGCGCCCGCAGACCCTGGACTATTGCGCCGACGTGTTCACCGAGTTCCAGGAACTGCACGGTGACCGCCATTACGCCGACGATGCCGCCATCGTTGGCGGCCTGGCCCGCTTCAACGGCCAGGCCTGCATGGTCATCGGCCATCAGCGTGGTGCCGATTCGAAGGAGCGCACCAAGCGCAACTTCGGCATGCCGCGCCCCGAGGGCTATCGCAAAGCCTTGCGCCTGCTGAAGCTGGCCGAGAAATTCGGTCTGCCGGTCTTTACTTTCATCGACACCATGGGCGCCTATCCCGGCATCGGTGCCGAGGAGCGTGGCCAGTCGGAAGCGATCGGCCGCAATATCTTCGAGATGGCCCAGCTGGAAGTGCCCATCATCGCCACCGTGATCGGCGAGGGTGGCTCCGGCGGCGCGCTGGCCATCGGCGTGGCCGACCAGGTGCTGATGCTGCAGTTCGCCGCCTATTCGGTGATTTCGCCGGAAGGTTGCGCGTCGATTCTGTGGAAGAGCGCCGAACGTGCGGCCGAAGCGGCCGATGCGCTGGGTATCACCGCCCACCGCCTGAAGGCCATGGGCCTGATCGACAAGATCGTCAACGAGCCGGTCGGTGGCGCTCACCGCGACACCAAGGCCATGGCCTCCTATCTGAAGCGTGCGCTGTCCGATGCGCTGCGCCAGGTCAGCGATCTGAAGCCCAAGGAATTGCTGGAGCGCCGCTATGAGCGCCTGCAAGCCTATGGTCGCTTCACCGACACCAAGAGCCGCTGAGCCGCAGTCGCGCCGCTATGTAGCGGTCGCCTACAGCGGCGGCCGCGATTCCACCGCCTTGCTGCATGCGACGGCCCGTCGGGCCGGCAAACTCGGCCTGGAGGTCGTGGCCCTGCATGTGCATCACGGGCTCAGCGCCCATGCGGACGATTGGCTGGCTCACTGCGAGCGGCAATGCGAGCGCTGGGCCGCCTCGGGGCTGCCCTTGCGCCTGCTGTCGCAGCATCTGGAAGGAGCGCCGGCGGCGACGCAAAGCGTCGAGGCCTGGGCCCGCGAGGGTCGTTATGCGGCGCTGAGCATGATGGCCCAGGCGGCCGGCGCCGATCTGCTGCTGCTGGCCCAGCATCGCCGTGATCAGGCCGAAACCCTGCTGTTGCAGGCCCTGCGCGGCGCCGGTGTGGCCGGCCTGGCGGCGATGCCGGCGCAGCAATGGCGCGATGGCCTGCTCTGGGCCCGACCCTGGCTGGCGCAACCGCGTGAGGCCATCGAGGCCTATCTGCACGCCCATGGCCTGGACTACATCGATGACGACAGCAATGGCGACCCTCGCTACGCCCGCAATCGCCTGCGCTTGCAGGTGTGGCCGGCGCTGAGCCAAGCTTTTCCGGCTGCCGAAGCCAGCCTGGCGCAGACGGCCGAATGGGCGCAGCAGGCCTTGGCCTTGCAGCAGGAGATGGCCGCTGCGGATCTGGCGCAACTCGCCGGCCCCGAGGGTCTGGACATGGCGGGTCTGCTGGCCCTGTCGCCGGCACGCGCCAGCAATGCCTTGCGGGCCTGGTTGCGCGCCCGGCTCGGCCGACCGGCACCGGCCAGCCTGGTGCAGCGGCTGTTGCACGAGTCGAGCACGGGGCCGGGGGCCTGGCCTTGCGCCGGCGCGTCGCTGAGGCTGTATCGGTGGCGCTTGCAGTATGTCCCCGCGCAGGCTGCGCTTGCCGTGCCTGTGGTCGAACTGAATCTTGGGCGGCCCGGTGTCCATCCCGTGCCGGCCTGGCAGGGAGCGTGGATTGTTGAAGCCGTCGAGCGCGGTGGCGTGGCCGCCACGCGCCTGGCATCGCTGGTGATGCGACCGCGCGAGGGGGGTGAGCAGTTCCAGCGCCACGCGGCCTGCCCGCCGCGCAGCCTGAAAAAGGCGTTCCAGAGCGCCGCCTTGCCGGCCTGGCAGCGCGGCGCACCGCTGCTCTATGACGGCTCCCAGCTGCTGTTTGTGCCCGGCCTGGGCCTGGACGCGCGCTGCCTGGCCCGGCCGGGCGAGCCGCAGCTGAGCCTGGACTGGCGTCCTGTGCCTCGCATGTAACGCCCGGGGCGTCGATTGCTGCGGTGCGGCAGCTAGAATCGAGGGCTGCGACCGCGGCGCACCCCTTGCCCGATTCAGGGCCTCGACCCCCGCGTTGAAGAATCCCCATGGCACTGATAGTTCACAAATACGGCGGGACCTCGATGGGGTCCACCGAGCGCATCCGCAATGTGGCCAAGCGCGTCGCCAAATGGGCGCGCGCCGGGCATCAGATGGTGGTCGTGCCCTCGGCGATGAGCGGCGAGACCAACCGCCTGCTGGGCCTGGCCAAGGAGCTGGCCCCAGCCTCGTCCAGCCCTGAGTTGAATCGCGAGCTGGACATGATTGCCGCCACCGGTGAGCAGGTCTCGGTCGGCCTGTTGGCGATCGCGCTGCAGGCCGAGGGTCTGGAGGCCGTCAGCTACACAGGCTGGCAGGTGCCGGTGCAGACCGACTCCTCGCACACCAAGGCCCGCATCGAGAGCATCGATGACGCGCGCGTGCGCGCCGATCTGGCCGCCGGCAAGGTCGTCGTGATCGCCGGCTTCCAGGGTGTCGACGAAGATCAGAACATCACGACCCTGGGCCGTGGCGGCTCCGACACCTCGGCCGTGGCGATCGCCGCTGCGATGAAGGCCGACGAGTGCCTGATCTACACCGATGTCGACGGCGTCTACACCACCGACCCGCGCATCGTGCCCGAGGCGCGCCGCCTGCACACCATCAGCTTCGAAGAGATGCTGGAGATGGCCTCGCTGGGCTCCAAGATCCTGCAGATCCGCTCGGTCGAGTTCGCCGGCAAGTACCGCGTGCCGCTGCGCGTGCTGTCCAGCTTCACGCCCTGGGACATCGATATCAACGAGGAAGCCAAGTCCGGCACCCTGATCAGTTTTGAAGAGGACGAAAAAATGGAACAAGCCGTCGTGTCGGGCATTGCCTTCAACCGTGACGAAGCCAAGGTGACCTTGCTGGGCGTGCCGGACAAGCCCGGCATCGCCTTCCAGATCCTGGGCCCGGTGGCCGAGGCCAATATCGACATCGACGTCATCATCCAGAACGTCTCGCAGGACGGCAAGACCGACTTCAGCTTCACCGTGCACCGCAACGATTACGCGCGCACGATGGAACTGTTGGAGAGCACCGTCGGCCCGGCCACCCAGGCCGCCAAGGTGCTGGGCGACCCGAAGATCTGCAAGGTCTCCATCGTCGGCATCGGCATGCGCTCGCATGTGGGCGTTGCGTCCAAGATGTTCCGCGCGCTGAGCGAGGAGGGCATCAATATCCAGATGATCAGCACCAGCGAAATCAAGACCTCGGTCGTGATCGACGAGAAGTACATGGAGCTGGCGGTGCGTGCGCTGCACAAGGCCTTCGACCTGGATCAGGAAATTTCTGCCTGATTTTCCTTGAAGCCTCGAATTCTTCGTATAGAATGCGAGGCTCAGCTGGAGTCGTGACCGAGTGGCCGAAGGTGCTCCCCTGCTAAGGGAGTATGTGGGCAAAACCTGCATCGAGAGTTCGAATCTCTCCGACTCCGCCAAGTGACTGTTTCGCACAGTCCCAAGGCATACCAAGAAACCCCGTAAATCATTGATTTACGGGGTTTTTTCATTCCAGGACGGTTTCAAGTGCTCCCGCGTACATCGGCTGGATGTGGCGTGCATGCCAGTGCTCTCCGAGACTCTGCACCGTCGCGGCCTCATTCAGGCGTGCTTTGACCGCCTGCTTCATCGTTGCCACATCGACGCCTTGCTCGATTTGCGCACGGTCCTGGCGGGCCTGCTCTCGGGCGTCCTTCAGTGGCAACTCTGGGTAGCGGCCAAGTACCTTTTCGCGGGCGCGGTTGTTCAAGCGAAACCGCAGGACCCAAGTCGCTTTGCCGTTGCGAGCCGCCGTCGCGCTGGCGACGAAGGTCACGCCCTCGCCAACGCTTCGATCAATGGCACCGTTGGCAAGGAGCGCTTTCAGTTCTCGGTCGGTGAGAGGTCTTTGTTGCTTGTCCATTCCCATCTGCTCCTGTGGAGTTTGTGGGGTTTTTTTCGGGCAGTCGCTCGAACCGGCGCAAATCCTGAAAACCCCCACAATAAACCCCACAGGACGCGCGCGCTTCGCTGCAACGTTCTGGGATGGATTGGGACGAAAAAACCTTAAAAATCAACAGGTTATGAGGTTCTTTCGGAAGGTGTGACCCCCCCCGAAATACTACTCAATGTTTTGGACCTGCTCGCGCATCTGCTCGATCGCCACCTTCATCTCGACCGAGACATTGGTCAGCTCCAGCGCGGCGGATTTCGAGCCCAGGGTGTTGGCTTCGCGATGTAACTCCTGTATCAGGAAGTCAAGCCGCTTGCCGATCTCGCCGCCTTTTTTCAGCAACCGTGCGATCTCTTCCAGGTGGGCGCGCAAGCGGGCCAATTCCTCGGCCACATCGATGCGGATCGCGTAGGCGGCAGCCTCGTTGAGGGCGCGCTCGCGCAGCGCGTCCTCGGGGATGCTCTGGCCCGCGCCGGTCGCGACCAGGGCTTCCTGCCAGCGCTCCAGAAAGCGCTGCTGCTGGCGCTGCACGACGGCCGGCACCAGCGGCTCGGCCTGGGTGGCCAGTTCGCGCAGCCGGCCGATGCGCTCCATCAGGATGGCAACCAGCTTCTCGCCCTCGCGCTCGCGTGCCTCGGCAAGACCTGACACGCAGCGGCGTGCGGCCTCCAAGGTGGCCTCGTCCAGTTTTTCGGTGACGCCGCCGCCCTTGCACCACTGCATGATCTCGTGCACCGACAGGCCCTGTGCCTTGGGCAGCCAGCCCTGCACGGTGGACTCCAGGCGGGCCAGCCGGTTGAGCTGCTCGGGCTGCGGTTGGGGCCAGGTGTTGTCACCCTCGCGCTGGGTGTTGATGCGCATCTCGACCTTGCCGCGCTTCAAGCCTGCGGTCAGCAGCTCGCGCAGCGCCGGCTCCAGGCCGCGCAAATCCTCGGGCATGCGAAAGCCAACGTCGAGAAAACGCCCATTGACCGATCGGAGTTCAACCGTCACGCTCGCGCCGGTTTGAGTGCCGGTTTCACTATGGGAAGAGGGCTGCGAGCTGGCGCTGGCATAACCCGTCATGCTGTAGACTGGCATCTCGCAATCGGTGTAGCAATCAAAACGCGATTATGTCAAAGCCGAAACCGGCGCCCTTGCCTGCGGGTACGGTGGTAGGGGGCTACCAGATCATTAAGAAGCTGGCAGCAGGCGGATTCGGTGTTGTCTATCTGGCCGAAGACCCCGAGCACCACCTCGTTGCCCTGAAGGAATACCTGCCTTCCAGCCTGGCCGAGCGCTCGCCCGGAGAGCTGACGCCGCGCGTCAAGCCCGAGAAGCAGCCGCTGTACCGACTCGGCTTGCGCAGCTTCTTCGAGGAAGGCCGCTCGCTGGCGCAGATCTCGCATCCCAGCGTGGTCTCGGTGCTGAACTTCCTGCGCGAGAACGAAACCGTCTACATGGTGATGAACTATCTGCAAGGCGACACCTTGCAGGACTTCATCGTCACCGCCCGCGACCTCAAGCGCGACAAGGTGTTCCGCGAGTCGACGATACGCAGCCTCTACGACGAGATCCTGCGCGGCCTGCGCATCGTCCACCAGCACAAGATGCTGCACCTGGACATCAAGCCGGCCAATATCTTCATCACCAATGACAACAAGGCCGTGCTCTTGGACTTTGGCGCCGCGCGCGAGGTGCTGAGCAAGGAAGGCAACTTCATCCGGCCCATGTACACGCCCGGCTTCGCCGCGCCCGAGATGTACCGCCGCGATGGCTCCTTGGGCCCCTGGACCGACATCTACGCGATCGGTGCCTGCATCTACGCCGGCATGCAGGGCTATCCGCCCAACGATGCGCCGCAGCGCCTGGAGAAGGACCGGCTGGCGCTGAGCCTGTCGCGCCTGCGCAATGTCTATTCCGACAACCTGATCGAGGTGACGGAGTGGTGCATGTCGCTGGACCCCTTGTCGCGGCCGCAAAGCGTGTTCGCGCTGCAAAAGGAACTGGCCCGGGAGACCGAGAGGCGCTACACCAAGCTGAGCTTCAGCGAACGCTTGAAGCTGCAGCTCGAAAATCTCAAGACCGGGGCGAAGGCGTGAAATTCGGCATCTACCAGGTCAGCCGACGCGGTGGCCGGGAGAAGAACGAAGACCGCATGGGTTACTGCTACACCCGCGAGGCCGGCCTGTTCGCGCTGGCCGACGGCATGGGTGGCCACCCCGAGGGTGAGGTGGCCGCGCAGATCACCTTGCAGACCTTGGCGGCGATGTTCCAGCGCGATGCCAAGCCGACCCTGGCCGACCCGGCGCGCTTTCTGCAAGACGCGGTGCTGATCGCGCATCAGACCCTGCTGCGCTACGGCACCGACAAGAACCTGGGCGACACGCCGCGCACCACCGTGGTCGCCTGCGTGCTGCAGGGGGGCTATGTGTTCTGGGCCCATTGCGGCGACTCGCGGCTCTATATGGTGCGCGCCGGCCATCTGATCGCCCGTACCCGCGACCACTCCTATTCCGAGCTGCAGGAGGCGCTGGGCCGCAGCGCGAGCGGGGCCGAGCGCTTCAATCGCAATGTGCTGTTCACCTGCCTGGGCAGCCCGGGCAAGCCGATGGTGGACATCAGCGGGCCGCTGGCGCTGGAGCCGGGGGACAGGCTGCTGCTGTGCTCCGACGGTCTGTGGGGCACGGTGGGCGACCCGGAGCTGGTGTCGCAGCTGGCCGCACTGCCGATTGCCGATGCGGTGCCGGAGCTGGTCGAGCAGGCGCTGCGCAATGGCGGGCCGCGCTGCGACAATGTCACCGCGCTGGCCGTCGAATGGGAGGGCGAGGATGAGCCCGAGGGCGCCATCTCCACCCAGGACCTCGGCGACGAGGGCTTCGCCTCGACAATACAGGCTGCGGCCGCCTCCCTCCAGGCGCAGGAGCGCAAGAGCGGCGAACTGGACGAGGCCGAGATGGACCGATCGGTGCGCGAGATCAACGAGGCCATAGCCCAGGCCCGGCAGCGCAGCGCCTCCAAGCAAAAGTAGAACCTGAAGGATTTTCGATGAGCAAGATCAACGACGCGCCGCGCTCCGCCGGACGCGCGGCCGATGCGCTGCGCCCGGTGCGCCTGACCCGCCGCTACACCCGCTATGCCGAGGGCTCGGTGCTGGTCGAGTTCGGCGAGACCAAGGTGCTGTGCACCGCCTCGGTCGAGGAAAAAGTGCCGCCGCACAAGCGCGGCTCCGGCGAGGGCTGGGTCACCGCCGAGTACGGCATGCTGCCGCGCGCCACCCATACCCGTGGCGACCGCGAGGCCGCGCGCGGCAAGCAAAGCGGCCGCACCCAGGAGATCCAGCGCCTGATCGGCCGCTCGCTGCGCTGCGTGTTCGACCTGAAGCTGCTGGGCGAGCGCACCATCTCGCTGGACTGCGATGTGATCCAGGCCGATGGCGGCACCCGCACCGCCGCGATCACCGGCGCCTATGTGGCCGCCCATGACGCGGTCAGCTGGCTGATCGCCCAGGGCAAGATCAGCGCCTCGCCGATCAAGGATGCGGTGGCGGCGATCTCGGTGGGCATGCTGGAGGGCCGGCCGCTGCTGGACCTCGAGTACACCGAGGATTCGAGCTGCGACACCGATATGAATGTGGTGATGACCGGGGCTGGCGGCTTCGTCGAGCTGCAGGGCACGGCCGAGGGCGTGGCCTTCACCCGCGCCGAGATGAATGCCTTGCTGGACCTGGCCGAGAAGGGCATCCGCGAGCTGCTGGCCGCGCAGCAGGCGGCGCTGACGGCATGAAGACGATCGTGCTGGCGTCCAACAACGCCAAGAAGCTCGCCGAGCTGCAGGCGCTGTTCGCGCCGCTGGGCGTCGAACTCGTCACGCAGGGCAGCCTCGGTATCCCCGAGGCCGAGGAGCCCTTCGACAGCTTTGTCGAGAACGCGCTGACCAAGGCCCGCCATGCGGCCCAGCTCAGCGGCCTGCCGGCGCTGGCCGACGATTCGGGCCTGGCGGTCGAGGCGCTCGGCGGCGCACCGGGCGTGCTGTCGGCCCGCTATGCGACGCTGTTCGGCCGACCCAAGAGCGATGCCGAGAACAACGCCGTGCTGCTGGAGCAGCTGGCCGGCGTCGAGCAGCGCGCGGCCCGCTTTGTCTGCGCGCTGGTGGCGGTGCGCTCGGCGCAGGATCCCGAGCCGCTGATCGCGATGGGGCGCTGGCAGGGCCAGGTCTTGCCGGCCTTGAGCGGCGAGGGCGGTTTCGGCTATGACCCGCTGCTCTTCATCCCCTCGCTGGGCCGCAGCGTCGCGCAGCTCAGCGCGGCGGAGAAGAACGCGCTGAGCCACCGGGCCCTGGCCGCCGCCGATCTGGCGACGCAGATGCGCGAGACCTGGCACCTGGGCTGATGCGATGGCCGATGTGATCAAGCTGATGCGCCCGGGCACCCTGAGCCTGGCCGCCTTGCCGCCGCTGTCGCTCTATGTGCACCTGCCCTGGTGCCTGCGCAAATGCCCTTACTGCGATTTCAATTCGCATGAATGGCAGGGCGGCAAGGAACTGCCGGCCGAGACGGCGCGCGAGTACCTGGCGGCCCTGCGCGCCGATCTCGAGGCGGCGCTGCCGCTGATCTGGGGCCGCCCGGTCGTCAGCATCTTCATCGGCGGCGGCACGCCCAGCCTGTTCGCGCCGGAGCAGATTGCCGAGTTGATCTCGGACCTGCGCGCCCGCCTGCCGCTGGAGCCCGGCTGCGAGATCACCTTGGAGGCCAACCCGGGCACCTTCGAGCGCGACCGCTTCAAGGGCTTTCGCGAGGCCGGCGTGACGCGGCTGTCGATCGGCGTGCAGAGCTTTGACGATGCCAAGCTGAAGGCCCTGGGCCGGGTGCACAACGCCGACCAGGCCAAGGCCGCGATTGCCGAGGCGGCCGGCTGCTTCGAGACCTTCAATATCGATCTGATGTATGCGCTGCCGGGCCAGAGCCTGGACGAGCTGGCGCTCGAACTCGATACCGCGCTGGCCTATGCGCCACCCCATCTGTCGGTCTATCACCTGACGATAGAGCCGAACACGGTGTTCGCGACGCGGCCGCCCGAGCAGCTGCCCGACCCCGATCTGGCCAGCGAGATGCTGGACCTGATCACTGCACGCACCGGCGCGCTGGGCATGGAGCGCTACGAGGTTTCGGCCTATGCCAAGCCGACGCACCGGTGCGCCCACAACCTGAACTACTGGCAGTTTGGCGACTATCTGGGCATAGGTGCCGGCGCGCACAGCAAGCTCAGCTTCCCGCACCGGGTGCTGCGCCAGGTGCGCTGGCGCGAGCCGGCCGCCTATATGGCCAAGGCCGCCGAGGGCCAGGCGGTATCGAATGAAAACGAGGTCGGCCGCCGCGAGCTGCCCTTCGAGTTCATGCTCAATGCGCTGCGCCTGCGCGAGGGCGTGCCGCTGACGCAGTACCTGGAGCGCACCGGCCTGCCGCCGTCCAGCATCGCCAAGGCGCTGGAGCAGGCGCGTGCCAAGGGCCTTCTCGAAGCCGACCCGGCACGGCTGACGCCGACCGCGCGCGGCTTTGACTTCCTGAGCGATCTGCAGTCGCTGTTTCTCGACGCCTGAGCGCCGCGCCGGTCAAACCCGGTTCAGCGACATGCCCGAGGTGCTGCGCAGACGCTCGATCAGACGCGGTGCGATCTGCTGCAGCGGCAGCACCTCGTCGGCCGCGCCGGCGGCGATGGCCTCGCGCGGCATGCCGAACACCACGCAGGTGGCCTCGTCCTGCACGAAGTTGTAGGAGCCGGCGTCCTTCATGACCTTCATGGCCTTGGCGCCGTCGGCGCCCATGCCGGTCAGCATCACGCCCAGCGCATTTGGCCCGACCACGCGTGCCGCCGAGTGGAACAGCACCTCGACCGAGGGCTTGTGGCGGTTCACCGGCTCGCCGTCCTGCACGCGGGCGATGTAGTTGGCGCCCGAGCGCTCGACGCTCAGATGGAAACCGCCCGGCGCGATATAGCCGTGGCCGGGCAGGATACGCTCGCCGTCCTGCGCTTCCTTGACGCGGATGCGGCACAGGCCGTCCAGCCGCGCCGCATAACTCTTGGTGAAGCCCGGCGGCATGTGCTGGGTGATCACGACGGCCGGGCAGTCGGCCGGCAGATTGATCAAGACGTCCTTGGTCGCCTCGGTGCCGCCGGTGGAGGCGCCGATGAAGATGATCTTCTCGGTCGACATGCGGCCCAGGCTGGCCATCGTCACCGGCTTGGCCGGCGCCGCCGGCGCGCCACCGGCCGTCGGCGCGGCGGCGGCCGGTGCCCTACGGATATGGGCCTTGGACGCGATGCGTATCTTGTCGGTGATGTCGTCGGCCAACTGGCGGATGCCGTCGGCCACACCGATCTTGGGCTTGGCGACAAAGTCCACCGCGCCCAGCTCCAGGGCCTTCATCGTGACCTCGGCGCCGCGCTCGGTCAGCGTCGACACCATCACGACCGGCATCGGCCGCAAGCGCATCAGGCGCTGTAGGAAGTCGAGCCCGTCCATCTTGGGCATCTCGACATCGAGCGTGATGACGTCCGGGTTCAGGTTACGTATCATCTCGCGCGCCACCAGCGGGTCGGCGGCGGCGCCGATGCACTCCATATCGGACTGGCGATTGATGATCTCGGTGAGGATGGAGCGCACCAGCGCCGAATCATCCACCACCACCACTTTGGTCTTGGCCATTTACTTCTCCTCGGGGTCGCGGGCTCAGAATAGATCGACGGAGCCGCCCGTGGCGACCACCGGCTGAGCCTTCTGGGCGGCGGCGCGGTCCTGCTGGACCAGCGCATCGGTATTGGTGGGGGCCAGGCGCTTGACCATGGCCTTGCCGCTGTGCGGCAGGAAGCAGACCTTGCGCGGGTAGACATCCATCACGTCCTTGGAGACGATGGGGATGCGCTCGGTCTTCAGATAGTCGATCACGAAATTGGTGTTGCGTTCGCCGACATTGATGGTGTTCATGCCGGCAATCACCGCGCCGCCGCCAAAGATCTTGGCTTCCATCCGGCTCTTGGCCGCGCCGCGCTTCATCATCTCGTTGATCAGCAGTTCCATCGCGAACGAACCGTAGCGGCCCGAGTCGCCGGCGCCCTCGGGCAACATGAAGTGGTTCATGCCGCCGACCATCGCATGCCGGTCCCACAGACAGGCGGCGATGCAGGAGCCCAGCGTGGTCATCACCAGGATGTCTTCGTTGTCGACGAAATACTCGCCGGGCAGGATCTTGACCGCCGCATTCTTGAAATGGGCGTCGTAGAAGAAGAACGAGGCTTCGCCCTGCTTGCGCGTCTGCGCCTTCAGTTGCGCCACGCGCGCCGCGCCTGCACCGCTGGAGATCACACCGGCGTTGCCGGCTTGGGTCTGGGGCGTGCTCATCATTCTTTATCGGCCAGGGTGGGGAGTTCTTGAGCGGCGCGCGCTCAGACCTTTTCGTAGATCGTCTTGCCGCGCAGCCGGAACAGGTCGCGCGATTCGGTGAAATTCTCCGAATGGCCGACGAACAGCAGGCCATGGGGTTTCATGACCCGGTGGATGCGCTCCAGCACCTTGCGCTGCGTGGGCGCATCGAAATAAATCATCACATTGCGGCAGAACACGATCTGGAAGGGGTCGCCCAGCGACCATTGCTGGTCCATCAGGTTCAGGCTGCGGAACTCTATCCATTTCTGCAACTCGGGCTTGACGCGGATGCGGCCTTCGTTGGCGCCGGTGCCGCGCATGAAGAAGTTTTTCAGGCGCTGCGGCGACAGGCCGCGGGCGTCGGCGTTGTAGACACCGCGCCGCGCGGTGTTCAGCACATTGGTGTCGATATCGCTGGCAACGATCTGCACCGAGGCGCTGCTGCCCAGCGCTTCGCTGCAGCTGATCGCGATCGAGTAGGGCTCCTCGCCGGTCGAGGCGGCGCAGCACCAGATGCGCAGCGGCTTGCCGGCCAGCGGCTTCAGGTCCTCGGCCAGCGCATGGAAGTGATGGTCCTCGCGGAAGAAGGAGGTCAGGTTGGTGGTCAGGCAGTTGACGAACTCCTGCCATTCCTGGTCCGCCTGCGGGCCGGTGGCCGCCTCCAGCCACTGCAGATAGCTGGCGAAGCTGCGGTGGCCGGTATCGCGCAGCCGGCGCGAGAGTCGGCTGTAGACCATCGCATGCTTGCCGTCATGCAGGCTGATGCCGGCGTGTTTGTAGATCAGCTGGCGCACCCGGTCAAAGTCAGCGCGGCTGAAATTGAACTCATGGTCGATGGCTTCGGTGGATGAGGCGTTATTGGGTGAAGCGGCCATGGTTGTCATTGGTTTTGTGCGCACCGCGCACGCTGGATTGATTTTGCATCCGCCGCCAGTGTCTGTGGTGGCCAGTGCCCAAGATAGTGTGAACAGCCGGGTGAACCCCTCACTATTTCCGCCCCTCTGCGGGATAACCCGCCTGCTAGACTGCCGCCACACCTTCGGGAGCCTCTTGGACTCAAGCCTACACCCCCCTTCGCTGATCGATGCTCGCGATCTGCAGCTGGACCTGGCCTTGCAGCTGCTGCAGCAGGCCGGCGCCTTGCTGCCCGAGGCCGAGCCCTACAGCGCCGCATGGCTACAAGGCCTGCTGGACGCGCTGTGCGATCTCTCCAGCAAGGACGCGCTGACCGGCCTGGTCAACCGTCGCAGCTTCGAGATGTCGCTGTCGCGCGAGGTCGATCGGGTCGCGCGCTCGGGCGAGCCGGCGCTGCTGCTGATGGTGGATATCGATCATTTCAAGGCCGTCAACGACAGTTATGGCCATGTCGCCGGCGATATGGTGATACAGGCGGTGGCGCGCAGCATTGCGCAGACGGTGCGGCCGATGGACACGGTGGCACGGGTCGGCGGCGAGGAGTTCGCCATCATCCTGCCCAACTGCCCCAGCACCTATGGCGCGACGGTGGCCGAGCGGCTGCGCGAGCGCGTGGCCGAGCAGAAAGTCGAGGTGGCGACGGGCCAAATGCTGCAGGTCACGGTCAGCCTGGGCGGTGCTTTCGCACCGCAATGGGTGCGCTCCTCGTCCCTGCTGTGGATAGAGCGGGCCGATCGCCAGCTCTACCGCGCCAAGGCCGAAGGCCGCAACCGCGCCTGCCTGGAGCCGCAAACCGACTCCCTGGTCAGTGCCGAGGAAAAAGGCATGTTGTTCGCTGTAACGCAACAGGATAGTGAATGAATACAACAACACCTGCTGCAAACCCGTCCGGCGCCAGGCTGCGCCCGGGTGCCCGCACGCTGGCCGTCACAAGCGGCAAGGGAGGCGTGGGCAAGACATTCGTCACGGCCAATCTGGCCGCCGCGCTGGCCGCCCGCGGCCAGAAGGTGCTGGTGCTGGACGCCGACCTGGGCCTGGCCAATCTGGATGTGGTGCTGAACCTGCACCCCAAGCTGACCCTGCACGACGTCTTCACCGACAAGGCCACGCTGGACCAGGCCATCCTGCCGGCGCCCGGCGGCTTCTCGGTGCTGCTGGCCGGCTCGGGCATGGTCGAGTACTCGCGGCTGACGCCCGAGGTGCGCGACAAGCTCCTCCACATCGTCGAGCTGGTCAAGCCGCGCTTCGACTGGGTGCTGCTGGATACCGGCGCCGGCATCTCGGATGTGGTGCTTTTTGCTGTCTCGCTGGCCAGCGATGTGCTGGTGGTGGCGACGCCCGAGCCGACCTCGCTGACCGACGCCTACGCCACCATCAAGGTGCTGGCCACCCAGCAGGACCGCCGCCATGTGGGCCTGGTCGTCAACCAGGCCTCGCGTGCCGGCGAGGGCAAGATGATTTGCGGCCAGCTGCAGCAGGTGCTGCAACGCTTTGTCGCCGCCATCCCCGGCCAGAGTTTCAAGCTGGAGCTGCAGGGCGAGGTCAGGAACGATGTCTCGGTGCGCCAGGCGGTGCTCAAGCGCCAGCTGCTGCTCGAGCATTTCCCGGGCAGCGAGGCGGCCCAGGGCATCAAGGCGCTGGCGCTGAAACTGCTCGGCTGAGGGCGCGATGGACTCCAGCAACACCCCGGCCACGGCCTTCGCGTGGGTCGGCGGCGAGGCGGCGGTGCGCCGCCTGGTCGACCGCTTCTATGACTTGATGGACCTTGAGCCCGGCTATGCCCAGCTGCGCGCCGCGCATCCGAGCGGCCTGGACAGCGCGCGCGACAAGCTGTTTTGGTTTCTGTGCGGCTGGCTGGGTGGGCCCGACCACTACATCGAGCGCTTCGGTCACCCGCGCCTGCGCGCCCGCCACATGCCCTTCAAGATCGGCATTGCCGAGCGCGACCAGTGGGTCGCCTGCATGGCGCAAGCGATGGCCGAGTGCGAGCTCGATCCTGCCTTGCAGCAGCGCCTGACCGAGTCCTTCATGGGCACGGCCGACTGGATGCGCAATATCTGATCGGCCTCTGATCAGCCGGCCTGTTGCAGCAGCACCATCAGCGCCCCGCTGCCACCATCGCTGGCCCGCGCCTGCACAAAAGCCAGCACCTCCTGTTTCTGCACCAGCCAGCGCCTGACCTTGGCCTTGAGCACCGGCTCGCGGCCCGGCGAGCCATTGCCCTTGCCGTGGACGACACGCACGCAGCGCAGGCCGCGCCGCGCGCTCTCGTGCACAAAGCCGCCCAGGGCCTCGCGCGCCTGATCGCGGCGCAGGCCGTGCAGATCGATCTGCGCCTGCAGCGCCCAATGGCCGCGGCGCAGCTTGCGCACCACCTCGGCGCTGATCTCGGGGCGCCGGAACGACAGGGTCTCGTCGGTCTCCAGCAGGGTGTCGATATCGAAATCGTCCGACAGCGCCTGCTGCAGCGCCAGCCGCTCGTCGGCCTCGCGCTGCAGCGGCTCCGGGGCAGGGGGCTGGCGCTCGTGCAGCACCCGCTGCTGCGTCGGCTTGAGCGCGATGACATCGCCGACCGTCAGCTCGAAGATGCGCCGCTCCTGGTCCAGCAACCGCGCCTGCGCGGCCGCCCGTTCGGCGCGCTCCTCGGCCAGCCGACGCGCCAGCGCCAGCTCTTGCTGCAGGCTTTTGAGATCCTGCAGGCTGCGCAGCGCTTTGCCATTCATCACAGCAAGCCCCGCTCGGCCATCGAGATCACCTCGGCGCTGCCCACCACGAAATGGTCCAGCACCCGCATGTCCAGCAGCGCCAGCGCCGACTGCAGCCCCTGGGTCATCAGCTCGTCGGCCCGCGAGGGCTCGGCCACGCCGGAGGGGTGGTTGTGGGCCAGGATCACGGCGGCCGCGCCCAGCTCCAGGCCGCGCTTGACGACCTCGCGCGGGTAGACGCTGGTCTGGGTCAGGCTGCCCCGGAACATCTCCTCCATCGAGATTAGGCGGTGCTGGGCGTCGAGAAACAGCACCGCGAAGACCTCATGGCCCAGGGGCGCGAGCTTGAGTCGCAGGTAGTGCTTGACGGCCTCGGGGGCGTCGAACACCGGCCGCTGCGCCAGCTCCTGCAGCAGCGAACGGCGCGCGATCTCCAGCACGGCGGCGATCTCGGCGCGCTTGGCCGGGCCCAGGCCCTTGACGCACGCCAGATCGGCCACGCCGGCATGCAAGAGGCCGCTGAAACCGCCGAAGTCGTCGAGCAGTTGCTGCGCCAGCTGCAGCACCGGCAGGCCCTGGATGCCAGTCCGCAAGAGCAGGGCCAGCAACTCGGCATCGGCCAGCGCCTGGGGGCCGCGGGCGAGCAACTTTTCGCGCGGGCGCGCGTCGGGCGGCAGGTGATTGAGCGGCATGGCGGGCAGGGCAGGGGCGCGGGGCCTTAAAATCCGGCGAGTCTATCGAACAAAGTGCCATGAACCTTATCCAAGCCGGATCCTTTCTGACCCTGCATTACCGACTCGCAGGGCCTGATGGCGGCGACCTGATCAATACCTTTGACGACAAGCCCGCCACCTTGTCGCTGGGGACCGGCGAGCTCGCGCCCGCCATCGAGGCGCGCCTGATCGGCCTGCCCGAAGGCACGCGCACCCAGTTCGAGCTGGCGCCAGGCGAGGCTTTTGGCGAACGCAATCCGGAGCTGCTGCAGCGCATCAAGCGCAGCCTGATGCGCGAGCTCGGCGATCCGGACGAGGAGTACAGCATCGGCGACGTGGTGCAGTTCCCGACGCCCGACGGCCGGGGCGGCTATGGCGGCGTGGTGCGCGAGCTGGGCGAGGACTGGCTGCTGTTCGACTTCAACCACCCGCTGGCCGGCCAGCCGGTGAGCTTCGAAGTCCATGTGATCGGAGTGCTGTGATGAGCCCGATCGAACCCCAAGAAGTCATCCTGGCCGAACCGCGCGGCTTCTGTGCCGGTGTCGATCGGGCCATCGAGATCGTCGAGCGCGCGCTCGTTAAGTTCGGCTCGCCGATCTATGTGCGCCACGAGATCGTGCACAACACCTATGTGGTCAACGACCTGAAGGCGCGCGGCGCGATCTTCATCGAGGACTTGGCCGAGGTGCCGCCCGGCGCCACCCTGGTGTTCAGCGCCCACGGTGTCAGCCAGGCGGTACGCCAGGAGGCCGCCCAGCGCGGCTTCCAGGTCTTTGACGCGACCTGTCCGCTGGTGACCAAGGTCCATGTCGAGGTGGCCAAGCTGCATCGCGAGGGCTATGAGTTCATCATGATCGGCCACAAGGGACACCCCGAGGTCGAGGGCACGATGGGCCAACTCAGCGACGGTATCTATCTGGTCGAGGAGGTCGGTGACGTGGCCCATGTGCGTGTCAAGGACCCCGCCAAGCTGGCGGTCGTGACCCAGACCACCTTGAGCGTCGATGACGCCGCCGAGATTCTGGCGGCGGTCAAGCAGCACTTTCCGCAGGTGCGCGAGCCCAAGCAGCAGGACATCTGCTACGCCACGCAGAACCGCCAGGATGCCGTCAAGGTGCTGGCGCCCCAGGTCGATGTGGTGATCGTGGTCGGCAGCCCGACCAGCTCCAACAGCAACCGCCTGCGCGAGCTGTCCGAGCGCCTGGGCACGCCCGGCTATATGGTCGATGCGGCCGAGGATCTGCGGCTCGAGTGGCTGGAGGGCCGCTCGCGCGTGGGCCTGACGGCCGGCGCCTCGGCCCCCGATGTGCTGGTGCAGGCGGTGATCACGCGCCTGCGAGCGCTCGGTGCCACTGCGGTGCGCAGCCTGCCCGGCGTCGAGGAGCATGTGCGCTTCCCGCTGCCGCTGGGCCTGGGCGACAAGTCGATGGCCGAGCACAGTTCCTCCCGATCTTGAAGCGGGCGCCTATCGCATGACGCGGCGCCTGCACGAGGCGCCGTTTTGCTTTCATAGAATCGAACGAACACCAAGGACACCCCATGCTGGACATCACCCTGCTGCGCAAAGACCTCGACGCCGTGGTCGCGCGCCTGAACACCCGCAAGAGCCCGCAAGCCTTTCTCGATGTCGAGCGCTATCAGGCGCTGGAGACCTCGCGCCGCAGCGTGCAGATGCGCACCGAGGAACTGCAGGCCCGCCGCAACAGCCTGTCCAAGCAGATCGGCATGCTCAAGGGCAAGGGTGAAGACGCCTCGGCCGTGATGGCCGAGGTCGGCGGCATTGGCGATGAGCTCAAGGCCGGCGCCGAGCGCCTGGACGCGATCCAGCAGGAACTCAACACCATGCTGATGAGCGTGCCCAATCTGCCGCATGAGAGCGTGCCGGTCGGAGCCGACGAGAGCGGCAATGTGGAAGTGCGCCGCTGGGGCACTCCCCGGACCTTCGACTTCGAGCTCAAGGACCATGTGGACCTGGGCGCGGCCCTGGGCCTGGACTTCGAGCTAGGGGCCAAGCTCAGCGGCTCGCGCTTCACCTTCATGCGCGGCAAGGTCGCCAAGCTGCACCGGGCGCTGGCGCAGTTCATGCTGGACACGCAGACCGAAGTGCACGGTTACACCGAGTGCTACACGCCTTACATCGTCAACCGCGAGGTGCTGGAAGGCACGGGCCAGCTGCCCAAGTTCAAGGAAGACATGTTCTGGGTGCTGCGTGGCGGTGACGAGGAGGCGGCCGAGCAGTACCTGATCTCGACCTCGGAAATCTCGCTGACCAATACCGTGCGCGAGCAGGTGCTGGATGAGTCCGCGCTGCCGATCAAGCTGACCGCCCACAGCCCCTGCTTCCGCTCGGAAGCGGGCAGTGCCGGCCGTGACACCCGCGGCCTGATCCGCCAGCATCAGTTCGACAAGGTCGAGATGGTGCAGATCACCCATCCGGACAAGAGCTACGAGGCGCTGGAGGAGATGGTCGGCCACGCCGAGGCCATCCTGCAGAAGCTGGGCCTGCCCTATCGCGTGCTGACGCTGTGCACCGGCGATATGGGCTTCGGCTCGACCAAGACCTATGACCTCGAGGTCTGGGTGCCGGCACAGAACACCTACCGCGAGATCAGCTCCTGCTCGAACTGCGAAGGCTTCCAGGCCCGTCGCATGCAGGCCCGCTTCAAGAACGCCCAGGGCAAGAACGAGCTGGTGCACACGCTCAATGGCTCCGGTCTGGCGGTCGGCCGCACCCTGGTGGCCGTGCTGGAGAACTATCAGAACGCCGACGGCAGCATCACGGTGCCCGAGGTGTTGCGCCCCTATCTGGGCGGTGCCGAGGTCTTGCGCGGCTGAAAAGCCAGCAAAGACTTGGAAACCGAAAAAAGTCCGCTATACTAGCGGGCTCAACTCGCAGCAAGCCAAGCTTGCTGGGGCACCAGAATTCGGAGAGGTGGCAGAGTGGTTGAATGTACCTGACTCGAAATCAGGCGGACGGAAACGTCTCGGGGGTTCGAATCCCCCCCTCTCCTCCAAGATTCACCTGGTGAATCATGCAAAAGCCAACCCACCAGGGTTGGCTTTTTGCTTTGTGGTCGTCCTTGCCGCTGGGACTCCCCCTTTCGAGGGCCCCCTTCAGTCGTATAGGCGTGGAGGGCCGCCGGAACGATAGTCATGCCCACACAGCGGCGGTGGGCGCCGCAAAGGAGCATCACATGCACTTTGAGGAAGTTGACGCGGGAGATTTCCGCATCTACGCCGGCGCGATCGAGCGGCCTCGCACCTTTGGCTATGTCGCCGCCGTGGTGGTGATGCGGGTGCGTGGCCAGGCGCCGCGTCAGGAAGCCTTTCGCGATGAGAACCTGGCCGGCGGCTATGGCTGGGCCTCGCCGTCCGACGCGCTGCGTTTTGCCGTCAACGCCGGACGCGATGTCGTGATGTGTGGCGGCGGCTCGCTGTCCGCCGCGCGGGCCTGATCCAGGCGGTCGGCAAATCCGTCGCTAAGTACCGTCATTCCGTGCTTCGTCGCGTCAAGCCCCGCGCGGGCTTGGTCCGACACCCGGCGCCCGCTATCGTGTGGGCATGTATGAGGCACATCTTCCCGAGCTAGCCACGCGGCCGACCCTGCCCAGCCAGCGCCAGGCCTGGCTGGGTTTCGTCGCCTACCTGACGCCGTGGCGCCTGGGCCTGGCCTCGGGCGTGGCCGTCATTGCGGCCTTGCTGCTGACGCCAGTCTTCATCACGCCCTTGCCGGTGCTGCTGGGGCGCACGCTCTTCGTCGCCCTGCTGGCCCTGCTGGCCTTCTCGGCGGCGGGGCAATGGCCGCGACGCCTGCCCAGCTGGCTGGCGCGCTGGTTGTTCCAGGTGCTGGTGGTCGGCTTCAGCGTACCGGTGGCCACCTTGCTGGTCTATCTGGTGGCCGTGGGGGGCGATATCGGCAGCCTGCTGCGCAGCGAGGGGCGGCTGCTGGGCTTTCTGTGGATCGCCGGCTCGGGCCTGTTGATCGGGCCGTTGCTGGCCATGGGGGCGCTGTACCGGCAACGCGATGCCGAGGCGCGCAGCCAGGCGCTGCGCTTCGAGCTGGAGCGCAGCGAGCTGGAGCGGCGCGCGCTGGACGCCCGGCTGCGCTTGCTGCAGGCCCAGGTGGAGCCGCATTTTCTGTTCAACACGCTGGCCAATGTGCGCGCCCTGGTCGAGACCGGCTCGGCCCAGGCCGCGCCGGTGCTGGGCAGCCTGATCGCCTATCTGCGCGCCGCGATGCCGCGCCTGCATGACGAGGCAGCCAGCCTGGGCGATGAGCTGGCCCTGGTGCGGGCCTATCTGGAGCTGATGCATCTGCGCATGCCCGATCGGCTCAACTACCGTATCCAGGTGCCGGCCGAGCTGCTGGGCCTGCGCTTTCCGCCGATGGCCTTGCTGACCCTGGTGGAGAACGCGGTGCGGCACGGCATCGATCCGAGCGAGGAGGGCGGCAGCATCGAGGTCTCGGGCCACCGGCTGGATCCCGACGGGCCGGTGTGCCTGTGGGTCAGCGATTCCGGCGTCGGCCTGCTTCAGCCCATGGGGGCGGGCACCGGCCTGCGCAATCTGCGCGAGCGCCTGCAGGTGGTGTACGGGGCCTCGGCCCGCCTGGATCTGACCGAGAATCTGCCCCGGGGCCTGCGGGCCGAGATCCAGTTCAAGCCATGACCCTGAGTGCACCAACCGCCCTGATTGCCGACGATGAGCCGTTGCTGCGCGACAGCCTGGCGCGCGGCCTGGCCCAGGCCTGGCCCGAGTTGCAGGTGCTCGGGCAGGCGCGCAACGGGCGCGAGGCGGTGGCGCTGTTCGAGCGCCTGCAGCCCGATATCGTGTTTCTCGATGTCCATATGCCGGGCTTGAACGGGGTCGAAGCGGCCCGGGCGATGGCGCGGCGGGCCCATCTGGTCTTCGTCACCGCTTATGAGCAGTACGCGGTCCAGGCCTTCGAGCAGGGCGCGCTGGACTATCTGGTCAAACCGGTCGAATCGGCCCGCCTGGCCGATACGGTCGGACGGCTGCAAGAGCGGCTGCGCGGCGCGGCGCCGGCCGCCGGCGTCGACGCGGCGCTGGAGGCCGCCATTGCGCAGCTGACCGAGCGGCTGCGCACGCCGGCGGCGGCGGCACCGGCGCCGGCCTATCTGCAATGGCTGCGGGCCTCGGTGGGCGCCAGCCTGAAACTGATCCCGGTCGAGCACATCATCTTCATGCGCTCCGATGAGAAGTACACCTTGGTGGTCTGGAACGAGGGCGAGGCCTTGATACGCACGCCGATCCGCGAGCTGATCGAGCAACTGGATCCGCAGGTTTTTGTGCAGGTGCATCGCTCGGTGGTGGTGAGCCTGCGTGCGATCAGCCATGTGACGCGCGGCCAGAATGAAACCGCCGATCTGCATCTGCGCGGCCGCGCCGAGGTGCTGCCGGTCAGCCGCAGCTATCTGCACCTGTTCCGGCAGATGTAAGACCTGCTCAGCGCTTGACGGGTGGCTGGACCTGCGACTGGCCCTGCACGACAACCGGTTCGAGCTGCCAGACCGCGACGCCCAGGCTGGCGGCCTGGAACAGGGCCAGCACCGTCAGCAGCAGCACGGCCAGCATCAGCACCGTGTGCAAGGCGCTGTCGGAGAAACGGTGCAAGAAGCGCATCGAGCCATGCTGGCGGAGGGACTGAAGGCTGCCGAGCCAGTGCTTGCTGTCCATGATGGTCTCCTGCTGGGGCGTGATCGATCCGCCCTCGTTCCAAGTCTAGTGGGCCGGGGCCGCCGCTTCCAGCGCGCCGCCGGCCAGCAGCGACGCCCGGTTCTCGGGCAGCACATAGACGATACCGCGCTGCCGGCCCAGCACCGGGCCGACCACGGTCTCGTAGAAGTCCACCGCGACCACCACGCAGCCCAGCGAGATCCGGTTGTCATCGGGCGTGTCCGATCGCAGCCGCTGCGGGCGACGCTCGCTGGCCGCAGCCGGGCGCAGGCGATGGATGGCCAGACCGGCCGCGTAGTCAAACCAGACCACCGCCTCGCCCTGCAGATTGCGGCCGGGCTCGGACGCGAAACGGCCCGCCGGCGTGGTGCGCTCGAAGGGCAGGATTTCGGACGGCGCGCGCTGGCCCACGCCGTGCACCGCATGGTCACCCGGCGCCGAACCCAGCAGCGCCGCTGCGGCACCCAGCAATCGGCCGCTGCCGGCGAACACATACAGCCGGGCGTCTCGCTTGTCGACGATGGCGAAAGGGCGGCCCTGGTGGTCGCGCTGGCTCAGCACCCAGTCGGCCTGGCTGCGGGCCGCCGGCGAGGCGGACTCACCGGAAAAGTCGGCGCCGGCATGGCAGGCGCCAGCGAGCACAGCGATGCAAAAAACGCCCATCCAGGCTCTGAACCCCATTTCCGCCCCCGTCGTCTGCTGCGTTGCCGCAAACCGGGCTCGGCCCGGTATCGATAGCGGCAATGGTATGCAGACGGCGGGCTGATCAAGACGGGATCAAGCAGGGCAAGGCCTGTTATCTCCGGCTCAGCTGGGCCGTCGTGACAGGGGCGCGCTGGCTGGGAAGCTGGTCGAACACGGCGTCCAGCGTCTTGAGCTCGGGCAGCACATAGACAACGCCGCGCTGGCTGCGGAAGGTCTTGCGCAGCACAGCCTCGTAAAAGCGCTGCGGCACATTGATGCAGCCGTAGGAAATGCGGTTGTCGGCCGGGCTGGGCGAGGCCAGCCGCTCCAGCCGGCGCTCGCTGGGCTCGAGCGCGCGCACCCGGTGCATGGACACCGCCGCGTCATAGTCCACCCAGATCACATCCTCGCCCATCGTATTGCGACCCGGTTCGGCGATGAAGCGCCCGGCCGGGGTGGTGCGCTCCTCGGGCCGCACCTCGGCAATCGGGCGCTTGCCGATGCCGGCCACGCTGTCGTCACCGACCGCCGCGCCGAGCAGCACCGGACTGGCGCCGAGCAGACGGCCCTGGGCGTCGAACACGAAGACGCGGGCCTCCAGCTTGTCCAGGATGACGAAGGGCATCGTGCCGTGGTCACCCGAGTCGACGGCCCAGTTGGCGACCCGGCGGGCGGGTTCGGAGGCCGGCTGAGCCCTGAAGTCGGCTTGGCGTGGCGCGCCAGGGGTGGTCTGCGTCGGCTGGGCGAGCGGCGTGCCGACAAAGGCATTGCTCTTGCGCAGCCCCGAGCCGTCCGGTGGCAGTATCAAGGCCAGGACGGCGGTGCCCAGCAGCAGGCCCTGTCGCAGGCCACCAAGCAATTCGGCACGCGGCGGCAACTCGAGGCGAGGGGGAGGGCGGTAAGGTTTGTACACGGTGCGCAGAGGGGCAGAGCGTGGGTCGCGAAGAAGACAAGGTCCCGAAGCGCAGCGGAATCGGATCCGGGAGGCTTGGGGACCTTGTTCAACCGACGCTGCTCAGAGCGGCCGGCCGAAACTCATGAAGACAGCGCTCAGTTGCGGTCGGCGCGCGGGGCGCGCTCGGTCAGCGTCGCGTTGTCATTGCTGTTGCTGTCCGCCGGGCTGCTGCTCATCGGCGCCGGCGTGCTGTTGTCGACCGGCGGGGTTTGCGTCGACGGTTGCTGGGTGCCCGCCGCCGGCTGCGTCATGCCGGTTCCTTGCGTTGGCTGATCGGCCGGCAGCGTCGACGGGGTCTGGCTGTTGGTGGTGGACGGGGTCTGTTCGGAGGTCTGCGCAAAGGCCAGGCCGATGGCACCGACCAGGGCCGCTGCAGCAGAAATCGTCGTCAGGGTTTTCGAGACTTTCATGTCATTACTCCTTGATTGAGGTTCTGAGGGCTTCGTCAACAGAAGGCCGTGGGGCCTGACTCAAATCTAGGCTTCCGACCGGGGCAGAAGAATCGGAAGGCGGCGCTTGTGCCTGTAGGACGGTGGCTGTCAGCAATTGCTACCGCTGTAGGCGGCTGAAACGAAGAAGGGGCCGCGAGGCCCCTTGCTGGTGGTGTCGGCGGTCCTCAGATCGCCTGGGTGCGCTGCTGCAGCCAGGCCAGCGCCTGCGCACCGAGTAGCGGGCTCAGGCGCTGGCGGACTTCGGCGTGATAGCGGTTGAGCCAGTCGATCTCGTCGCTGCGCATCAGGCTCAGGTCGATGCAGCGCGTGTCGATCGGGCATAGCGTCAGCGTCTCGAAGCGCAACATCTCGCCGAACTGGCCCTGCTCGGGCGTGTCGTGAGGGACGTTCAGGATCAGGTTCTCGATGCGCACGCCCCATTGGCCGGGACGGTACACGCCGGGCTCGTTGGAGGTGATCATGCCGGGCTCCATCGCCATGTTCGCGTCGGGCACGGCCTTGGAGATGCTTTGCGGGCCTTCATGGACGTTCATGAAGTAGCCGACGCCATGGCCGGTGCCGTGACCGAAGTCCAGGCCCTGCTCCCACATCGGCACGCGGGCCAGCGCATCCAGCATCGGGCTCAGCGTGCCGCGCGGGAACACCGCGCGGCTGAGGTTGATCATGCCCTTGAGCACCAGCGTGTAGTCGCGCTTCTGGGCGGCGTTGACCTGGCCGATCGGCCAGACCCGGGTGATGTCGGTCGTGCCGCCCAGGTACTGGGCGCCGGAGTCGATCAGCAGCAGGCCGTCCCCCCGGATTTCGGCATGGGATTCGGGCGTGGCACGGTAGTGCGGCATCGCGCCATTGCTGTTGAAGCCGGCGATGGTCGGGAAGCTCAGGCCCACGAAGCCGGGACGCTTGACCCGCTCGGCCGTCAGCTTCTCGTCGATGGTGATCTCGGTGATGCGCTCGCCGCGCGCCTGCGCCGCCTCGAACCAGGCGTAGAACTCGCACATCGCGGCGCCGTCCTGTGCCATGGCCTCGCGCACGAAGCCGGCCTCGGCGGCGGTCTTGCGGCTCTTGGCCAGGGTACTGGGGTTGATGGCCTCGACCACGCGCACCTGGTCCGGGGCCGCCTCGCGCAGGCCCAGCGTCACTCGCTTGGGGTCCAGCAGCAGCACGGCCTCGGCGGGCAGGGTGGCCAGGGCCTGCGGCGCCTGGGCATAGTCGGCCACGCGCACGCCATCGGCCGCCAGCCGGGCCTGCAGCTCGGCCGGCAGCTTGCCGGCGCCGACAAACAGCGTGGCGCTGTGGGCATCGAGCAGCAGATGGGCCAGGAAGACCGGGTTGTAGTCGACATCGGCGCCGCGCAGGTTCAGCAGCCAGGCGACATCGTCGACCGTGGAGATGAAGTGGTGGCTGGCGCCCTTGGCCAGCATCGCGGCGCGCACCTGGGCCAGCTTGTCGGCACGGCTGACGGCCGCGTGCGGCGGCAGGTGTTCATAGATGGCCGCAGCGGGCAGGCCGGCGCGGCCCTCCCAGGCGGCCTCGACCACATCGACGTCGGTGCGCAGCTTGATGCCGGCGCGCAGCATCGCGGCGCGCAGCTGCTGGGCCAGCGCCAGGCCCAGCACCTGGCCGTCCACCGCCAGGGCCTGGCCGGCTTGCAGCTGCTCGGCAATCCACTCGATGTAATGGGTGGCCGCACCGGTCGGTATCTTGACCAGTTCGACCCCGGTGCCGGCCAGCTCGCGCTCGGCCTGCGACCAGTAGCGGCTGTCGGCGAACACCGCAGCGCGCTCCAGCGTCACGACCAGGGTGCCCATCGAGCCGCTGAAGCCCGACAGCCATTGCCGGCCCTGCCAGCGTTCGGGCAGGTACTCGGACAGATGGGGGTCGGCCGAGGGCACGAGGGCGGCATGGGTGCCGCTGGCACGCAGGGCGTCGCGCACGCGCTCGATGCGCAGGGTGATGGGGGAGCTGCGGGTGTCCATGATGTCTCCGGCATGGCGCCTCGTGAGCGCCGTTGTGGGCTGAGCCGCGATTCTAGAGCTCGGTGCGCAGGGTCCAGAGTTCGGGGAACAGCACCACGTCCAGCATCTTGCGCAGATAGCTGACGCCGCCGGTGCCGCCGGTGCCGCGCTTGAAGCCAATCACCCGCTCCACCGTCGTCACATGGCGGAAGCGCCAGAGCCGGAAGGCGTCCTCCAGATCGACCAGCTCCTCGCCCATCTGGTACAGATCCCAATAAGCCTTGGGGTCGCGGTAGACCTGCAGCCAGGCGGCCTGCACGCCCTCGTCGGCCGCATAAGGCAGGGTCCAGTCGCGCGCGGTGTGGCTGGCGGGCAGGGCGATGCCGCGCCGGGCCATCAGGCGCAGGACCTCGTCGTACAGCGAGGGCGTCTCGTAGGCCTGCTGCACCGCGGCCAGCAGATCGGGCCGGTGCGCATGGGGCTTGAGCATGGCCGCGTTCTTGTTGCCCAGCATGAACTCGATCTGGCGGTATTGCGCGCTCTGGAAGCCGCTGCTGTTGGACAGATAGGGCCGGATCGCGCTGTACTCGGGCGGCGTCATCGTGCCCAAGACATCCCAGGCATGGACCAGCTGCTCCATGATGCGCGAGACCCGGGCCAGCATCTTGAAGGCCTCGGGCAGCTGGTCGGCCGCGACATGGCGCACCGCGCCATGCAGCTCGTGCAGCATCAGCTTCATCCACAGCTCCGAGGTCTGGTGCTGGACGATGAAGAGCATCTCGTTGTGGTCGGGCGAGAGCGGGTGCTGGGCGCTCAGCACCTGGTCCAGGTGCAGATAGTCGCCGTAGCTCATGTCCTTGGAGAAGTCGAGCTGGGCGCCGTGAAAAGAGGCCCCCACGTCGCTACGCTCCTGCCCCCCGAGGGGGCAGCCGCTGCCTTGGGGCGGCCCGGCGTCAGCGGCGTCCTTGACGACGTTTTCGGTGTGATGGAGAGGGCAACTCATGTGACCGCCGATTTCTCATTGAAACGTGCTTCTTGCCATTCGCCGCTGGCCAGCACCTGGCGCAGATGTTCGACGGCGTCCCAGACCTCGGCGAAGCCGATGTACAGCGGCGTGAAGCCGAAGCGCAGGATGTGCGGCACCTCGGCCAGCCGGGCCGGGTCGCCGGCACGGAAATCGCCGATCACGCCGCGCGCGATCAGGGCCTGGACCACGGCATAGCCGGCCTGCTCCAGCGGTGCGTGCAGGGCCAGGCAGACCTGGCTGCCGCGCCGCGCGGCCTCGCGCGGCGAGACCACATAGACGCCCAGCTCGCCGCAGCGCTGCTCGGCCAGCGCCGCGAAGGCCTCGGTCAGCGCCAGCGACTTCTCGCGCAGCGCCGCCATGCCGCCCAGCGGCTCGGCCGCCAGCAGCGTGTCGACGCCGCATTCCAGCGCCGAGCTCGCGATCACCGAAGGCGTGCCGCAGACATAGCGGCGCACGCCGGGCGCGGGCTGGTAGCCAGGGGTGAACTGGAAGGGCGCGGCATGGCCCATCCAGCCGGACAAGGGCTGCCAGAAGCGGTCGGTGTGGCGCGGATGCACCCAGACAAAAGCCGGCGCGCCGGGGCCGCCGTTCAGGTATTTGTAGCCGCAGCCGATCGCGAAGTCGGCCTTGGCGCCGTTCAGGTCCACCGGCACCGCGCCGGCCGAATGGGCCAGGTCCCAGATGGTCAGCGCGCCGGCGGCCTGCGCGGCGGCGGTCAACGCTGCCATGTCGTGCCGGTAGCCAGTGCGGTAGTTGACCTCGGTGAGCATCAGCACGGCGAGATCGGCGTTCAAGGTACTCGGAATCTCGTCCACGCTGTCCACCAGCTTCAGCGTCAGGCCGTGTTGCGCGCACAGGCTCTCGGCGATATAGAGATCGGTCGGAAAATTGCTGCGCTCGGAGACGATCAGCTTGCGCTCAGGGGCGTCAGCCTGCGCGATGCGGATCGCGGCGGCCAGCACCTTGTAGAGGTTCAGCGAGGTCGAGTCCGCAACGATCAGCTCGCCCGGCGCGGCGCCCACCAGGCGGGCGATCTTGTCGCCGACCCGCTCGGGCAGGTGCATCCAGTCGGCCGTGTTCCAGCTCTTGATCAGGTCCTGCCCCCATTCGCGGGCGATCACGTCCTGCACGCGGGCGGCGGTGGCTTTGGGCAGCACGCCCAGCGAATTGCCGTCCAGATAGATCACGCCGGCGGGCAGCTCGAACTGGGCCTTCAGGCCGCGCAGCGGATCGCTGGCATCGCGGGCCAGCGCTTCATTTCTTGTCTTCATCGTTTTCACTCCATCAAAGCGCGCGCAAGACGGCGCGCACGGGGGATGCACAGGCGCCGGCCAGCTTCAGTGGCAGCGCGATCAATTCATAGTCGCCCTCGGCGACCTCGTCGAGCACCAGGTTCTCCAGCACGCGCAAGTCCAGGCGCAAGAGCTGCTGGTGGCTGTCCAGGCTCTTGCTGCTGGCCGGGTCGACCGAGGGCGTGTCCAGGCCGATCAGGCGCACGCCCTGGGCGGCCAGCCATTCGACGGTCTCGGGCGCATAGGCCGTGAAGTCCGGGTTCCAGGCCGTGTCGGCCCTCTCGCAGCAGCGCACCAGCACGCGCGGCGGCAGGTCCGCCGCCGCGTGTTGCAGATGGGCGATGCGTATCAGCGGTCCGCAACCGATCGCATGGATCACGCGGCAGGGGCCCAGATAGGCGTCCAGATCGACCTCGGCCGCGCTGGCCACACCGTCGGCATAGTGCAGCGGCGCATCGGCATGCGCGCCGACATGGGGCGACATCGTGATCGCGCTCAGATTGACCGGACATTGGGGCGACAGCCGCGCGGTCCAGCGCAGCGCATAGGGCTCGTCGCCCGGGAACAGGGGCGAATCGCTCGCCACGACGGGGGAGATATCCCAGAGGCGTCGTTTCATGGAGGACTCCTTTTCAACAGCGGCGGCACCTTAACAAGGCACAGCGGGCCGTGGTGTCGGTTAATTCCAACAGCATCTGAAAGCGGCGTTCGGTGCATGTTTCACCGCCTGGCATCGCGGGTAAGTCCCGAGTTTGGCACAGGCTGAAAGTATTTGACACTTAAACTATCGATGCCTAAAGTTAGCTCAACTCTGGAGATCCAGGAATGCGCATCACCTGCATAGGCGGCGGTCCCGCCGGTCTGTATTTCGCGCTGCTGATGAAGCAGCAGGACCCGGCCAACGAGGTCACCGTGCTGGAGCGCAACCGCGCCGGCGACACCTTCGGTTGGGGTGTCGTTTTCTCCGACCAAACCCTGGCGGCGCTGCGCGAGGCCGACCCCAAGACGGCCGGGCAAATCCTCGACGCCTTCAACCATTGGGACGATATCGCCGTCCACATCAAGGGCCAGACTCAGGTTTCGGGCGGCCATGGTTTTTGCGGCATCGGCCGCATGAAATTGCTGAACATCCTGCAGGAGCGCTGCACCGAACTGGGGGTGGACATCCGCTACCAGAGCGATGTGCAGGACGATGCCGACATCGATGCCGACCTGATCATCGCGGCCGACGGCTTGAACAGCCGGCTGCGCACAAAATACGCCGCCACCTACCAGCCCGATATCGATCTGCGCCAATGCCGCTTTGTCTGGCTGGGCACGACCAAGCTGTTCGACGCCTTCACCTTCGACTTCCAGCCCACCGAATGGGGCTGGTTCCAGGCCCATGCCTACCGCTTCGACGAGACGCACTCGACCTTCATCGTCGAGGCGCCCGAGTCGGTCTGGCAGGCCGCCGGCCTGGAGGCGATGAGCAAGGAGGAGGGCATTGCCTTCTGTGAAAAACTGTTCGCCAAGGTGCTGGACGGCCACAAGCTGATCTCCAACGCCTCGCATCTGCGCGGCTCGGCGCAGTGGATACGCTTTCCCCGCGTGGTCTGCAAGCGCTGGGTGCATCACAACGGCCGCGCGCCGGTGGTCTTGATGGGCGATGCGGCCCACACCGCGCATTTCTCGATCGGCTCCGGCACCAAGCTGGCGCTGGAGGATGCGATCGGCCTGGCACGGGATATCGGCGCCCATGGCGGCGACCTGACAGCGGCGCTACAGCACTATGAGGCCACCCGCAGCATCGAGGTGCTGCGCATCCAGAACGCCGCGCGCAACTCGACCGAGTGGTTCGAGAACGTGGCCCGCCACGCCAATCTTGAGCCCGAACAGTTCGCCTATTCGCTGCTGACCCGCTCGCAGCGCATCTCGCACGAGAACCTGCGGCTGCGCGATGCCGGCTATGTGGAGCGCTTCGAGCACTGGCTGGGCCAGCGCAGCGGCATCGCCAAGGCCGTGCCGCCGATGTTCACGCCCTTCACACTGAAAAGCTTGACCCTGAAGAACCGTGTCGTCGTCTCGCCGATGGCGCAGTACTCCTGCGTCGACGGCCTGCCCGGCGACTATCACCTGACCCATCTGGGCGCCCGCGCGATGGGCGGTGCCGGCCTGGTGTTCGCCGAGATGACCTGCCCCTCGGCCGATGGGCGCATCACGCCGGGCTGCCCGGGCCTCTACACCGACGCGCAGGGCGCCGCGTGGCAGCGCATCGTCGATTTCGTCCATGCCCACAGCACGGCCAAGATCGCGATCCAGATCGGCCATGCCGGCGCCAAGGGCTCGACCCGGGTCGCTTGGGAGGGCATCGACCAGCCGCTGGAGAGTGGCAACTGGCCGTTGATCTCGGCCTCGCCCCAGCAGTATCTGGACGGGGTCAGCCAGGTCTCTCGGGCGATGACACGGGACGATATGGACCGTGTGCGTGACGACTTTGTCGCGGCTACGAAGCGCGCGCTGGCGGCCGGCTTTGACTGGCTGGAGCTGCATTGCGCCCACGGCTATCTGCTGTCCAGCTTCATCTCGCCGCTGACCAACCAGCGCAGCGACGAGTACGGCGGCGCTTTGGAAAATCGCCTGCGCTATCCGCTGGAGGTGTTCGCCGCGATGCGCGCGATCTGGCCACAAGAGAAACCGATGTCGGTACGGATCTCGGCGCATGACTGGGTCGAGGGCGGCATCACTCCCGAAGACGCGGTGCAGATCGCTGCGGCCTTCAAGGCGGCCGGCGCCGACCTGATCGACGTCTCTTCGGGCCAGGTCAGCAAAAAGGAAAAGCCGACCTATGGCCGCATGTGGCAGACGCCGTTCTCCGAGAGCATACGCAACCGCGTCGGCATCGCGACGATCGCGGTCGGCGCGATCTCCGAGGCGGATCATGTCAACAGCATCATCGCGGCCGGCCGTGCCGATCTGTGCGCGATCGCGCGCCCGCATCTGGCCAACCCGGCCTGGACGCTGACCGAGGCCGCGCGCATCGGCTACCTGGGCGGGCAGGGCGTGGACTGGCCGCCGCAATACCAGGCCGGCAAGGTGCAGCTGGAGCGCGAGTTCGAGCGGCAGCGGGCCCAGGTCGGCGCGGGCATGTCCGCGCTGGAGCAGGCCAACAAGGCCTTGGGGGTTTGATGTGACTGAACTTCAAGGTCTGCATGCGGTGGTGACCGGCGGCGGCAGCGGCATCGGCGCGGCGGTGGCAGCTCGCCTGCTGGCGGGCGGCGCGCGCGTGACGTTGATGGGCCGCAGCATCGAGAAGCTGCGGGCGCAGCAGGCGCTGCTCGGCGGCGATGTTGCGGTGCAGATCGTCGACATCGGCGATGAGACCAGCGTGAAAGCGGCCTTTGCCGCGGTAGGGCCGGTCGACATCCTGGTCAACAACGCCGGCCAGGTCGAAACCGCGCCGCTGCATCGCACCAGCCTGGCGCTGTGGCAGCAACTGCTCAACGTCAATCTGACCGGAACCTTTCTGTGCTCGCGCGAGGTGATGGCGGGCATGAGCGAGCGCGGCTTTGGCCGCATCATCAATGTGGCCAGCACCGCCGCGCTGAAGGGCTATGCCTATGTGGCCGCCTATTGCGCGGCCAAGCATGGCGTGCTCGGGCTGACGCGGGCGATGGCGCTGGAGCTGGCCCGCAAGGGCGTGACGGTCAACGCGGTCTGCCCTGGCTATACCGAGACCGACATCGTCGCGCAGGCGGTGGCGACGATCAGCGAGAAGACGGGTCGCAGCGCCGAGGCGGCGCGCGCCGAGCTGGCGGCCAGCAACCCGCAGGGCCGGCTGGTGCAGCCCGAGGAAGTGGCCGCCAGCGTGCTGTGGCTGGCGCGGCGCGACAGCGGCGCGATCACCGGGCAGGCGATCGCGGTCTGTGGCGGGGAGCTGATGTGATGCTGGATTCCGAGCAACAGTTTGGCCCCGACATCGAGTCCCGCGTCAATGACCAGGACCATCAGGCGCTGAAGCTGTGGCTGCGCCTGCTGGCCTGCACGACCCGCATCGAGGACCAGATCCGTCAGCGCCTGCGCCATGATTTCTCGACTACCTTGCCGCGCTTCGATCTGCTGGCCCAGCTGGAGCGGCATCCGCAAGGCTTGGCGATGCGCGAGCTGTCGCAGCGCCTGATGGTGACCGGCGGCAATGTCACCGGCATCACCGACCAGCTGGAGGCCGAGGGCCTGGTGCAGCGCGAGCCCCATGCGACCGACCGTCGCAGCTTCACCGTCAAGCTGACGCCCGCCGGCAAGCGCCAGTTCAAGCGCATGGCCGCGACGCACGAGGGCTGGATCGTCGAGCTGCTCAGCGGCTGGAGCGCCGAGGAGAAGGCCCAGGTCTACGCACTGCTGGCGGGGCTGAAGACCCATCTGGCCGAGACAACGAGGAAATGAGCGATATGGACAAGCATCTGATAGCCGGCAATCGCCGCAGCCTGGCGGGCTTCGCGCCGCAGCATTTCGGCTGGCGCCAGGAGGGCGCGGTCGGTGTGATCACGCTGAACCGGCCCGAGCGCAAGAACCCGCTGACCTTCGAGTCCTATGCCGAGCTGCGCGATCTGTTCCGCACGCTGAGCTATGTCGATGAGGTCGGCGTCATCGTCGTGCAGGGCGCCGGTGGCAATTTCTGCTCCGGCGGTGATGTGCACGAGATCATCGGCCCGCTGACGAAGATGAGCATGCCGGATCTGCTGGCCTTCACCCGCATGACCGGCGATCTGGTCAAGGCGATGCGGGCCTGCCCGCAGCCGGTGATCTCGGCCATCGACGGGGTCTGCGCCGGCGCCGGCGCCATCATCGCGATGTCCTCGGATCTGCGCGTCGGCACCGCGCGCAGCAAGACCGCCTTTCTGTTCACCCGCGTCGGCCTGGCCGGCTGCGATATGGGCGCCTGCGCCATCCTGCCGCGCATCGTCGGCCAGGGCCGCGCCTCGGACCTGCTGTATTCGGGCCGCAGCCTTGGTGGCGAGGAGGGCCTGAGCTGGGGCTTCATGAACCGGCTGGCCGAGCCCGAGGCGCTGGAAGCCACCGCGCTGACCTGGGCCGCGCAGATCGCCGAGGGGCCTGGCTTCGGCCATGCGATGACCAAGAAGATGCTGCACCAGGAATGGGCCATGGGCGTTGACGAGGCGATCGAGTCGGAAGCGCAGGCCCAGGCGATCTGCATGATGACCCAGGACTTCCATCGTGCGTATCACGCCTTTGTCGCCAAGCAGCGACCCGTTTTCGAGGGGGATTGAGGATGTCCTCTTTTGGCGTGGGAGCGCATGGCGGTGGCTTGCCCCCCAGCTACGTGTCCTCCGGCCGCTGCGCGGCCTCCCCCTTTACCTTCGCTGCGGGGCAAGCCACCACCCTGCTTGTGTCGCGCAAGCCGACATTGCGCTGGCGCGGGGTGTGGGCGGGCCTGGCCGCGCAGGTAAAGGAGGAGAGCCGCGCAGCGGCTCGGGGGACACGGAGCGGACAGGTCCGCCCATGCCCCGCGACCCCGCCGAACTCCACACAAAGGTAGACCTATGAACCATCTCGACTGGCCCTTCTTCGAAGACAAGCACCGCGCGCTGGCAGCCGAGCTCGATGCCTGGTGCGCCGTGCACCTTCAGCATGCGCACGGTGACGATGTTGACGCCGAATGCAAGTCTCTAGTCAAGGCCCTGGGCGCGGCCGGCTGGCTGAACCACGCGGTGGCCGGCGAAGGCGAGGCCATCGACACCCGCGCGATCTGTCTGCTGCGCGAGACCTTGGCGCGCTACAACGGCCTGGCCGATTTCGCCTTCGCGATGCAGGGCCTGGGCTCGGGCGCGATCTCGCTGATGGGCACGCCGGCGCAACGCGAGCGCTACTTGCCGCGCGTGGCGCGCGGCGAGGCGCTGGCGGCGTTTGCGCTGTCCGAGCCCGAGGCCGGCTCCGATGTCGCGGCGATGCAGTGCAGCGCCGCCGAGGACGGCGATGGTTATCTGCTCAACGGCGAGAAGACCTGGATCTCCAACGGGGGCATCGCGGATTTCTATGTGCTGTTCGCGCGCACTGGGGAAGCTCCGGGATCGCGTGGCATCAGCGCCTTCATCGTCGATGCGGGACTGCCGGGCTTCGAGATCGCCGAGCGCATCGAGGTGATCGCCCCGCACCCGCTGGCGCGGCTGAAGTTCACGAACTGCCGCGTGGCCAAGAGCCAGATGATCGGCGCGCCGGGCGAGGGCTTCAAGGTGGCGATGCGCACCCTGGATGTGTTCCGCACCTCGGTCGCCGCCGCCGCACTGGGCTTTGCACGGCGCGCGCTGCAAGAAGGTTTGCGCCAGGCGCACGAGCGGCCGATGTTTGGCGCGACTCTTGCTGATCTGCCCTTGACGCAGGCCAAGCTGGCCGACATGGCCTGCACGGTGGACAGCGCGGCCCTCTTGGTCTACCGCGCTGCCTGGCAGCGCGATCAAGGCCACAACATCACCCGCGAAGCGGCGATGGCCAAGCTGATGGCCACCGAGGGCGCTCAGCAGGTGATCGACGCCGCCGTGCAACTGCACGGTGGGCGCGGCGTGCGGCGCGGCGAGATCGTCGAGTCGCTGTACCGCGAGATCCGCGCGCTGCGGATCTACGAGGGGGCCAGCGAAGTCCAGCAGTTGATCATCGGTCGAGACCTACTGAAGAACGGTTGAAGAGAAGACGACATGAGCTACACCGCCCAACTGGATACCTTTGCACGCGACAACCTCCCGCCCAAGGACCAGTGGCCGGAGCTGGTCTTCGATCTGCCCGAACTGCAGTTCCCCGAGCGGCTGAACTGCGCGCAGGAGTTGCTGGACCGCTGGGTCGAGCAGGGGCAGGGCGAGCGCTTGTGCATGCAGGGTGTCGGCGTGCACTGGACCTATGCGCAGCTGCAGGCCCAGGCCAACCGCATCGCCCGCGTGCTGGTCGAGGACCTGGGCGTGGTGCCCGGCAACCGGGTGCTGCTGCGCGGCGCGAACACGCCGCAGATGGCGGCCTGCTGGTTTGCGATCATGAAGGTCGGCGCCATCGCGGTCGCGACGATGCCGCTGCTGCGCGCCAAGGAGCTGTGCCAGGTGGTGCAGAAGGCCCAGGTCAGCCATGCGCTGTGCGATGCCCGCCTGGCCGAGGAGCTGAGGCTGGCCCAGGCGCAATGCCCGACGCTGAAATCGGTCGCTTACTACTTCAGCGAGGCCCCGGACGGCCTCGAGGCCCGCGCCGCCGGCAAGCCCGCCGCGTTCGCCAACGTCGAGACCGCTTCTGATGACTGCTGCATCATCGCCTTCACCTCGGGCACGACCGGCGAGCCCAAGGGGACCATGCACTTCCACCGCGATGTGATGGCGATCTGTCGCTGCTGGCCGCCCCATGTCTTGCGGCCCGTGGCGTCTGACATCTTCATCGGCAGCCCGCCGCTGGCCTTCACCTTCGGCCTGGGCGGCCTGGTGCTGTTCCCGATGAGTGTCGGCGCCTCGACCGTGCTGCTGGAGAAAGCTGGGCCCGACGCCTTGCTGCCGGCCATCGCCCAGTACCGCGCCACTGTCTGCTTCACCGCGCCGACCTCGTACCGGGTGATGGCTTCCCAAGCCGGCGCGCACGACATCGCCAGCCTGCGCAAATGCGTCAGCGCCGGCGAGGCGCTGCCGGCCGCCACCCGGCAGCTGTGGAAGGAGGCCACCGGCATAGAGATGATCGACGGCATCGGCGCCACCGAGCTGCTGCACATCTTCATCTCGCACACCGAGGCGCAGGCCAAGCCCGGCGCCACCGGCACACCGGTGCCCGGCTACCGCGCCTGCGTGATGGACGATGAGGGCCAGGTCTTGCCCCCGGGGCAGATCGGCAAGCTGGCCGTCCAGGGGCCGACCGGCTGCCGCTACCTGGCCGACGCCCGCCAGGGCAAGTATGTGAAAAACGGCTGGAACCTGACCGGCGACGCCTATCTGATCGACGCTGAGGGCTTCTTCGTCTACCAGTCCCGCACCGACGACATGATCGTCTCGGGCGGCTACAACATCGCCGGCCCCGAGGTCGAGAGCGCCTTGCTGGCCCATCCCAAGGTGGCCGAGTGCGGCGTGGTCGGCGTGGCCGACGCGGAACGCGGCCAGATCGTCAAGGCCTTTGTTGTGCTGCGTCCCGGTGTGCAGGAGCAGCTCGGGCAAGACCCGACCCTGGTGCGCGAGCTGCAGGACTATGTGAAGGCGAACATCGCCCCCTACAAATACCCCCGTGCGATAGAGTTCCGCGCCAGCCTGCCACGCACCGAGACCGGCAAGCTGCAACGATTCCGTCTGCGCCAAGAAGGCTGAACCATCCACCCCACCCCTACGGAGATTGGTATGAAGAAGAAAAACCTTGCTGTTCTGTATGCCGCGATGATGTTGGGACTCAGTGCCGCCGGCGGCAGCGCCTGGGCGGCGGACAAGGTCAAGATCGGTCTCTTGTCCACGCTGTCCGGCCCCGGCGCCGGCCTGGGTGTGGACATCCGCGACGGCTTCAATCTGGCTGTCAAGCATGCGGGTGGCAAGTTCGGCGGTCTGCCGGTCGAGGTGATCACGGCCGACGACCAGCAGAACCCCGATGTCGCCAAGCAGACCTCGGAGCGCCTGCTCAAGCGCGACAAGGTCGACTTCATGACCGGCATCGTGTTCTCCAACATCATGCTGGCGGTCGGCCCCAGCGTCTTCGACAGCAAGACGCCTTACATCAGCGCCAATGCCGGCCCCTCGCAATACGCCGGCGAGCAGTGCAACCCCTACTTCTTCAACGTCGCCTGGCAGAACGACAACCTGCACGAGGCGGTCGGCAAGACCGTGATGGACAAGGGCTTCAAGAAGGTCGTCGTGCTGGCGCCCAATTATCCGGCCGGCAAGGACGCGATCACCGGTTTCAAGCGTTTCTACAAGGGGGCGGTGGCCGACGAGATCTACACCAAGCTCGGCCAGCTGGACTATTCGGCCGAACTGGCCCAGGCCCGCGCCGCCAAGCCCGATGCGATGTACATCTTCCTGCCGGGCGGCATGGGCATCAACTTCATCAAGCAGTTCGTCGGCGCCGGCCTGTCCAAGGATGTGACCCTGTTCGGCCCCGGCTTCTCGGCCGACGAGGATGTGATCAAGGCGGTCGGCGAGCCGATGCTGGGCATGTTCAACAGCTCGCACTGGGCCCATGACATGGACAACCCGGCCAACAAGAAGTTCGTCGCCGACTTCCTGAAGGACTACGGCCGCCTGCCTTCGCTCTATGCCAGCCAGGGCTATGACGCGGCGCTGTCGATCGCCGCCGCGGTGCGCGACGTCAAGGGCAAGGTCGAGGACAAGGACGCGGTGCTGAAGGCGCTGAAGGCCGCCAAGTTCGACTCGGTGCGCGGGCCCTTCAAGTACAACAACAACCAGTACCCGGTGCAGGACTACTACCTGCGCGTGATCACCAAGGACACTCAGGGCCGTGTGACCAACAAGACACTCGGCAAGATCTTCTCGAATCACGCGGACGCCTATGCGACCTCGTGCAAGATGAAGCTCTGATGGACTGGATCCTCGTTGTCGAGCAGGCCTTGAACGGCCTGCAGTTCGGCTTGATGCTGTTCCTGCTGGCCGCCGGGCTGACCCTGGTGTTCGGCATCATGGACATGATCAATCTGGCCCATGGTTCGCTGTATATGGTGGGCGCCTATCTGATGGCCGCCGTCACCGAGGCCAGCGGATCGTTCGGCCTCGGCATAGGCGCGGCGCTGCTCGGCACGGCCGCCTTCGGCATGCTGCTGGAAGTGAGCCTGCTGCGCCGGCTTTATGCCCGCGATCACCTGAGCCAGGTTCTGGCGACCTTCGCGCTGATCCTGATCTGCAACGAGGGCGTGCGCATGATCTGGGGTGCGCAGCCGGTGCTCTTGAACACGCCGGCCGCGCTGTCGGGCCCGGTCGAGCTGCTGCCCGGCCTGATGTATCCGGCCTACCGGCTGCTGATCATCGGTGTCGGGCTGGCGGTGGCGGGGCTGCTCTACCTGCTGGTCACGCGCACCCGCATCGGCATGTGGGTGCGGGCCGGGGCCTCGAACCGCGCGATGGCCACCGCGATGGGGGTCAATATCCGCTGGCTGTTCACGGCGGTGTTCGGCTTCGGCGCAGCACTGTGCGCGCTGGCCGGCTCGCTCTTGGGGCCCATCCTGGCGGTGCAGGTGGGCATGGGCGAGAGCATCCTGATCCTGGCCTTTGTCGTCATCGTGATCGGCGGCATCGGCTCGATCCGTGGCGCCCTGGTCGGTGCGCTGCTGGTGGGCCTGGTCGATACCTGCAGCCGCACCTTGCTGCCGGCCCTGCTGCGCCAGCTGGCCTCGGCCGAGGTGGCCGCCAACCTGGGCCCGGCGCTGGCGTCGATCCTGATCTATGTCTTGATGGCGGCGGTGCTGTTCTGGAAGCCGCAGGGCCTGTTTCCGGCGAGAGGCTAATGATGGCGAGACAGAGTCAACTTCATCATCGCGGCCTGGGTCTGTGGACCTGGCCCTTGCTGGCCCTGCTGGCGGCGCTGCCGCCGCTGCTGACGGCATTCGGCCTGGAGTTCTATATCGGTGTGGCCAGCCGGCTGCTGATCTTCGCGATCGCCGCGTCCAGCCTGAACCTGATCCTGGGCTTTGGCGGCATGGTCAGTTTCGGCCATGCGGCTTTTGTCGGCCTGGGGGCCTACACGGTGGGCATTTTGATGGACGCCGGCGTGGCCTCGGCCTGGATCGCCTGGCCGGCCGCGATGCTGGTGTCGGGCCTGGCCGCCGCGCTGATCGGCGCGATCAGCCTGCGCACCCGGGGCGTCTACTTCATCATGATCACGCTGGCCTTTGCCCAGATGTTCTATTACCTGGTGATCTCGCTGAAGGCTTATGGCGGCGAGGACGGCTTGCCGCTGCCGGCGCGCTCGGCCCTGGGCGTCGATATGAAGGACGATGCGATCTTCTTCTGGGTCGTGCTGACGCTGTTTGTTGCGGTGATGAGCCTGCTGCAGCGCCTGGTCAACTCGCCCTTCGGCTGGCTGCTGCAGGGCATCAAGGAAAACGAGACCCGCATGGGCGCGGTCGGCGCCCGCGTGTTCGCGGTGCAGTGGCAGGCCTTCGTGCTGGCCGGCGCGATCGCCGGGTTGGCCGGCGCGCTGCTGGCCAATCTGAACGGCCTGGTGACGCCGCACACCATGCACTGGTCGCAATCGGGCCAGCTGATGATCATGGTCATCCTTGGCGGTGCCGGTTCGCTCTGGGGCGGGGCGCTGGGCGCGGCGGCCTTCCTGCTGCTGGAGGAGGTGCTGGCCGGCTACACCCTGCATTGGCAGATGGCGCTGGGCGTGGTGTTGCTGGGCGTGGTGCTGTTCGCGCCCCAGGGCCTGGTCGGGATGTTCAAGCGTAGAAGGAAGGCCGTCCATGGCTGAGCCGCTGCTGAAAGTCGAATCCCTGGTCAAGCGCTTCGGCGCGCTGGCCGCCACCGACCATGCCTCCTTCGAGGTGCGCGCCGGCGAGGTCCATGCGCTGATAGGCCCGAACGGCGCCGGCAAGACCACCTTGATCCACCAGATCTCCGGGGCCATGGCCTCGGATGCTGGCCGGATCCACTTCGCTGGGCAAGACCTGACGCCTGTCGGCATGGCCGCCCGGGTGCGCGCCGGCCTGGTGCGCTCCTACCAGATCACCAGCATCTTCAAGCGCTTCTCGGTGCTGGACAACCTGGCGCTGGCGGTGCAGGCGCGCCGGCCGGGTCAGCCGAGCTGGTGGCGCGCGGCCGTCAAGGACGAAGCCGCCTATGCCGAGGCTTCTGCGCTGCTGGAGCGCATTGCCCTGGGCCGACATGCAGACCGTCCGGCCGGCAGCCTGGGCCACGGCGAGCAGCGCCAGCTGGAGGTGGGCCTGGCCCTGGCCGCGCGGCCGCGCCTGCTGCTGCTGGACGAGCCGATGGCGGGCATGGGGCCGGACGAATCGGAGCGCATGGTCGAGCTGCTGCAATCCTTGCGCGCGCAAGACCTGACCCTGCTTCTGGTGGAACATGACATGGACGCGGTGTTCCGGCTTGCCGACCGCATCTCCACTTTGGTTTTTGGCAAGGTCATCGCCAGCGGCACGCCGGCCGAGATCCGCGAGCATCCCGAGGTCAAGAAGGCCTATCTGGGTGATGAGATGGAGGCGGCGCTGTGAGCGAAGCCATTCTCGAGATCAGCGGGCTGGAAGCCTGCTACGGCAGCAGCCAGGTGCTGTTCGGTCTGGACCTGCAGATCAGGGCCGGCGAGGTCGTGACCCTGCTGGGCCGCAATGGCATGGGCAAGAGCACGACGCTGCGCTGCCTGACCGGCTGGATGGCCCCGAGCCAGGGCCGCATCCGCTTCGCTGGCCAGGATGTCACCGGCTGGAGCGCCGACCGCATCGCGCGCCTGGGCCTGGCCATCGTGCCCGAGGGCCGGCAGATCTTCCCCAACCTGTCGGTGCGCGAGCATCTGCAGGCCTTTGCCGGCAACCGCAGCGGCGCGAGCCAGCCCTGGGATGTCGAGCGGGTGTTCGAGCTGTTCCCGCGGCTGCGCGAGCGGGCCTCGAATATGGGCAACCAGCTCTCCGGCGGCGAGCAGCAGATGCTGGCCATCGGCCGGGCGCTGGTGACGAATCCCAAGCTGATGATTCTGGACGAGGCCACCGAGGGCCTGGCCCCGCTGATACGCGAGGAGATCTGGCGCTGCCTGGATCGGCTGCGCGAGGCCGGGCAGACGATTCTGGTGGTGGACAAGTATGTGCGGCGCCTGATCCGCCTGGCCGACCGGCACAGCATCCTGGAGCGCGGCAAGGTGGTCTGGGCCGGCGACTCGGCCGCGCTGGATGCCGACCACGGCCTGTGGCAGCGTTATCTGGGGGTCTGACCAATGACAAGCGCCTGTGTCTTCGAGCGGCAGGAACTGGTGCGCTTCGGCCATTGCGACCCGGCCGGCATCGTGTTCTATCCGCGCTACTTCGAGATGCTCAATGCGCTGGTCGAGGACTGGTTCACCCAGGGCCTGGGCGTCGACTATGCGCAGCTGCTGGGTCCGCGCCGCGTCGGCATGCCGACCGTGCACCTGGGCACCGATTTCAAGCGCATCAGCCGCATGGGCGATGTGCTGACGCAGCGCATCGAGATCCGCAAGCTGGGCCGCAGCTCGCTGAGCCTGGCCGTTTCCTTCGACGGGCCCGACGGCCAGCGCGTGGCCTTCGAGCAGGTGCTGGTCTGCACCTCGCTGGACACGCATCAGTCCACCCCTTTCCCCGATGATTTGCGCGCCGCGCTGGAGCGCGCTGCAGGAGACAAGCAACCATGACGAAACAAATCCTTCAGCCCGCCGACTGGGCCGCGCCGCGCGGTTATGCCAATGGTGTGGCGGCCACGGGCCGGCAGATTTTCGTCGCCGGCCAGATCGGCTGGAACGGCCAGTGCCAGTTCGAGAGCGACGACTTCATCGCCCAGGTGCGCCAGACCCTGCTGAACATCAAGGCCGTGCTGGCCGAGGCCGGCGCTGGCCCCGAGCACGTTACCCGGATGACCTGGTATCTGCTGGACAAGCGCGAGTACCTCGCGCGCGGCCGCGAGGTGGGCCAGGTCTACCGCGAGGTGCTGGGCCAGGAGTACGCGATCGCGATGAGCGCGGTGCAGGTGGCAGGCCTGATGGAAGATCGTGCGAAGGTTGAAATCGAGGTGACAGCGGTGTTGCCGGCCCAGCGCTAGGATGGCCCCGAGTTTTTGTAGTAATTAAAGGAGACTGATCATGGCCAAGGCCCAATTCCACTGGGACGACCCGCTCTTGCTGGAGCAGCAACTGACCGACGATGAGCGCGCGGTGCGCGACGCCGCCCGCGCCTACTGCCAGGACAGCCTGGCGCCGCGCGTGCTGGAGGCCTTCCGCCACGAGAAGACCGATGCCGGCATCTTCCGCGAGATGGGCGAGCTGGGCCTGCTCGGCCCGACCATTCCCGAGCAGTACGGCGGCGCCGGCCTGAACTATGTCTGCTACGGCCTGGTGGCTCGCGAGGTCGAGCGCGTGGACTCCGGCTACCGTTCGATGATGAGCGTGCAGAGCTCGCTGGTGATGGTGCCGATCAACGAGTTCGGCTCCGAGGCCACCAAGCAGAAATACCTGCCCAAGCTGGCCAGCGGCGAGTGGATCGGCTGCTTCGGCCTGACCGAACCCAACCATGGCTCGGACCCCGGCTCGATGATCACGCGGGCCAAGAAGGTCGACGGCGGCTACTCGCTCAGCGGCGCCAAGATGTGGATCACCAACAGCCCGATCGCCGATGTCTTCGTCGTCTGGGCCAAGGATGATGGCGGCCAGATCCGGGGCTTTGTGCTGGAGAAGGGCTGGAAGGGCCTGAGCGCACCGGCCATCCACGGCAAGGTGGGCCTGCGCGCCTCGATCACCGGCGAGATCGTGATGGACGAGGTGTTCTGCCCCGAGGAGAACGCCTTCCCCGAGGTGCGCGGCCTGAAGGGCCCGTTCACCTGCCTGAACAGCGCGCGCTACGGCATCGCCTGGGGCGCGCTCGGCGCCGCCGAGGACTGCTGGATGAAGGCGCGCCAGTACGTGCTGGACCGCAAGCAGTTCGGCAAGCCGCTGGCCGCGAACCAGCTGGTGCAGAAGAAGCTGGCCGATATGCAGACCGAGATCACGCTGGGCCTGCAAGGCTGCCTGCGTCTGGGCCGCATGAAGGACGAGGGCACGGCTGCGGTGGAGATCACCTCGATCATGAAGCGCAATAGCTGCGGCAAGGCCCTGGACATCGCCCGCGTCGCCCGCGACATGCTGGGCGGCAACGGCATCTCCGACGAGTTCGGCATCGCCCGCCACCTGGTCAATCTAGAGGTGGTCAACACCTACGAGGGCACGCATGACATCCATGCGCTGATACTCGGTCGGGCGATGACGGGGATTGCGGCGTTCTGAGGGAGGTATCTCGCCTCGGTGAGATAGGGCAGGTCGCCATCTAGACTGCGTGTGTGGAGGCGGCCAAGTTGGCTTCGTCCTCTTGTGGCATGCTTGAGACCGTCACCAGCTTGAAGAGTCTTGTCATGCCTATCCCAGTCGATGTTCTTGAAGCGGAGCTGCTGAGTCTGCCTCAGGCAGATCGTTCCCGGATTGTGGACAGGCTGCTTGCCAGCCTCGGTCATGACCGTGAGTGGGAGGAGGCTTGGGCTGACGAGGCTGATCAGCGCGAGGCGCGGATCGACAATGGCCAAGCGAGCTGGGTTGATGGGCCGGAAGCGCTATCTCGGATTCGTGCCACGCTGAAGTGAACTATCTCCTCACGCCGGAGGCCGAAGCCGAACTGGCAAGCGCGGTGGCGTTCTGTGTTCGGCAGTTCAGCATGGCTACTGCTGAGGACTTTCTCAGGACCTTCGAGTCGAAGCTGCGTCTGATTGCCGATTTCCCCGGCTTGGGTACAGCGACCTCCAAAGGGCGACGTTTGTTTCCGATCGGGCGGTATCCCTTCTCCATCCTGTACCGAGCGGAAGAGGGCGTGGTACGCATCAGCGCCATCGCTCACCACAGCAGGCGACCGGGGTACTGGAAGGCAAGGACCTAGCCCAGGTGCACGGCTAGCGCTGGCGAAGCTTCAGTTCAGCGACGGCGTGTTGGCGTTGCCGCCGGCATCAGCAGCGCTGCCAAGGTCCGCCCGCCGCGCACCGGTGAATCGCTTGGCCCAGTAGGCCTCGCGCATGTCCTCCACGCGCACCTTGGAGCCGGTGCGTGGTGCGTGGATGAACTTGCCCTCGCCGACATAGATGCCGACATGGGAAAAGGTGCGGCGCATGGTGTTGAAGAACACCAGGTCGCCGGGCTTGAGTTCGGTCTTCTTGACCGGGGCCAGGCTGGAGAGCTTGGCCTGCTCGTCGGCGCGGCGCGGCAGCACCAGGCCCACGCTCATCTCGAAGATGTGGCGGGTGAAGCCGCTGCAATCGAAACCGCTTTCGGCCGAGTTGCCGCCGCGCTTGTAGGGCACGCCG
The DNA here is from genome assembly GCA_005503085.1 of Burkholderiales bacterium C2. Taxonomy (GTDB): domain Bacteria; phylum Pseudomonadota; class Gammaproteobacteria; order Burkholderiales; family Burkholderiaceae_C; genus Roseateles_E. The sequence goes on from SCOI01000006.1 coordinate 113,017, forward strand.
AGAAAATTCATCGAGGCCAGCACTAGGTCCGAGGCCTTGTCGCGCACCTGGTCCAGCAGGCCGCCGCTCTCGACCGAGACCTGGCCCAGCAGGCCGCGCTCCTGCAGGAAGCGGCTGACGGCATCGCCCGCGCCCGTCGCTGCCGGCTGCGAGGCGGCCGGGGCCGGCGGCAAGACCTGGCCCTGGGCCGCAGCGACGGCCAGCAGCAGACCGCAGGCCGTCAAGAGGCGCTGCCATCGGGTGCTGTGAGGGGGGCGTCGGCTGGCGTCGAACATGGGTGTCGGCGCGCAGCTTATGGGGGGGCTGTGAAAGGTGTCAAGCGAGAAGGGCGGCGCTCACGGGTAAGCCCGGGGGCGCCTCAGGGCAAAGTCGGTACTAACCCGGATTGGACCACAGCTCTGCTGGCAATCCCCCTGTGCAAGGGCTTGCGCTGGCGCAAGCATTGGTAACTTCTGCTTTATTTGTGAGCAAAGTCTCGCACCAGGGTCAGTCTGCCGTCAGTCCGGTTGTCTGCAATGCCTGGGCACAAGACACAGGAGACATCGATGCCCGCGCCCAGCTATGCCGAATTCCATGCCCGTTCCCTGCATGACCGCGAGGGCTTCTGGGCCGAGCAGGCCGCGCTGATCGAGTGGCATAAGCCTTTTGATCAGGTGTGCGATCTGCGCCAACCGCCGTTCGCGCGCTGGTTCGTCGGTGGGCGCACCAATCTATGCCACAACGCGGTGGACCGTCATGCGCGCTCGCGTCCCGAGGCCAACGCGCTGATCTGGGTCTCGACCGAGGTGGACGAGGAGCGGGTCTACAGCTTCGCGGCGCTGCAGCGCGAGGTCGAGCGCATGGCGGCGATGCTGCTGGCCCAGGGTGTGAGCCAGGGCGACCGGGTGCTGATCTATATGCCGATGATTCCTGAGGCGGCGTTCGCGATGCTGGCCTGCGCCCGCATCGGCGCGATCCACTCGGTGGTGTTCGGCGGCTTTGCCAGCGTCTCGCTGGCCAGCCGCATCGATGATGCGGCGCCGAAGCTGATCGTCAGCGCCGATGCCGGCAGCCGTGCCGGCAAGCTGCTGCCCTACAAGCCGCTGCTGGACGAGGCGATCCGGCTGGCGGCGCACAAGCCCGCGCATGTGCTGCTGGTCGACCGGGGTCTGGCGGCGATGGAGCGGGTGCCGGGCCGCGACCTGGACTATGCGACGCTGCGCCAGCAGCATCTCGAGGCCCGGGTGCCCTGCGCCTGGCTCGATGCCGAGCACCCGAGCTACACGCTCTACACCAGCGGCACGACCGGCAAGCCCAAAGGCGTGCAGCGCGACACCGGCGGCTACGCGGTGGCGCTGGCGGCCAGCATGAAGCACATCTTCTGCGGCCAGCCGGGCGAGACCTATTTCTCGACCAGCGATATCGGCTGGGTGGTGGGACACAGCTACATCATCTACGGGCCGCTGCTGGCCGGCATGGCGACCATCATGTACGAGGGCCTGCCGATCCGACCGGATGCGGGGATCTGGTGGAGCCTGGTCGAGAAGTACAAGGTCTCGGTGATGTTCAGCGCGCCGACCGCGGTGCGGGTGCTGAAGAAGCAGGATCCGGCCCATCTGTCCCGTCACGACCTGAGCTCGCTGCGCGCGCTATTCCTGGCCGGCGAGCCGCTGGACGAGCCGACCGGGCGCTGGATCGCCGAGTCGCTGGGCCGACCGGTGATCGACAACTACTGGCAGACCGAGACCGGCTGGCCGATCCTGAGCGTTGCGCACGGCATCGAGGCCACGCCGACCCGCTTCGGCTCGCCGGGGCTGGCGATGTATGGCTACGACGTGCAGTTGCTGGACGAGCACAGCGGCGAGCCGCTGACCGCGCCGAACCAGAAGGGCGTGCTGGCCCTGGGCTATCCGCTGCCGCCGGGCTGCCTGCAGACCATCTGGGGCGACGATGCGCGCTACCAGAAGACCTACTGGTCCAGCATCCCCGGCCAGCAGGTCTACTCGACCTTCGACTGGGCGCTGCGCGACGCCGACGGCTACTACTTCATCCTCGGGCGCACCGACGACGTGATCAACGTGGCCGGCCATCGCCTGGGCACGCGCGAGATCGAGGAGAGCATTGCCAGCCATGCCAATGTGGCCGAGGTCGCGGTCGTCGGCGTGGCCGATGCGCTCAAGGGCCAGGTCGCGATGGCTTTTGTGGTGTTGAAGGATGCGACGGTCGATGCGCTGCGCGAGGAGGGCGAGATCATGCGGCGGGTGGACGAGCAACTCGGCGCGGTGGCGCGGCCGGCGCGGGTGCGCTTTGTCACGGCCCTGCCCAAGACGCGCTCGGGCAAGCTGCTGCGCCGCGCGATCCAGGCGGTCTGCGAGGGGCGCGATCCGGGCGATCTGACGACGATCGAGGATCCCGCCGCGCTGCAGCAGATCCGCGAGCTGGCCTGAATCGGTCACTGGTCCCCCCGACATCGTGCTTCATCGCATCGCCGCCCCATCGGGCGGCCGAGGCGGCACAATCCGCGCGCGCCGCCATCGCGGCACAGCCTATGGAGATGAACGCATGAAGCTTCACAAGACCTGCTTGCTGGCCGCCGGCCTGCTGGCCCTGAGCGCCTCGGCGCAGACCGCGCAGGCCACGGGCCTGCCCGGCCCGGCCTTCCCGCAGTACAAGACCGCCGCCCAGATCAAGACGGCCTGCGACAAGGGCCTGAGTGCGGCCCGCCAGCGCCTGTCCGGCCTGGAGCGCCGCAAGGTCGATGGCGGCTGGCTGGCCGCCTACGATGACTTCTATGCCTTCATCGAGGACACCCAGTACCCGATCGAGTTCGTGCTCAACGTCCATCCCGACAAGCCGGTCCGCGAGGCGGCGCAGGCCTGCTCGCTGCGCTGGGCCGATTTCACCTCCAGCTACGGCCAGAACGAGAAGATCTACCGGGCCTTGAAGTCCGCGCCCACCGCCGATGCGATCGACCGCGAGCTGGTGCGGGTGGGTCTGGGCGGCTTCGAGGACGGCGGCGTGGCCCTGCCGCCCGCGCAGCGCAAGCGCGCCAAGCAGATCCTCGACAAGCTCAGCGAGCTGAACCAGAACTTCGAGAAGAACATCCGCGATGCCGGCGTCAAGGTGGCGTTCACCGAGGCCGAGCTCAAGGGTGTGCCCGAGGGCGTGTGGAAGAGTGCGCCGCGCGATGCCGAGGGCCGCATCGTGCTGGGTGTCGACTACCCGAGCTACGGCCCGGTGCTGCAGAGCGCCGACAGCGCAGCGGCGCGTGAGCGCATGTGGCGGGCCAAGACCAATGAGGGTGGGGCGGCCAATCTGAAGCTGCTGGCCGAGATCATCCAGGCGCGGCACGAGTACGCCAAGCTGTTCGGCTTCACGAACTATGTGGACTTCAATCTGCGCCGCAAGATGGCCAAGGACGCGGCCACCGCCTGGAAGTTCCTCGACGAGGTCAAGAGCACGGTGACCGAGGGCGAGCGCGCCGACCTGCTGGAGCTGCGCGCCGCCAAGGCCGAGCAGCTGGGCAGCGCGCCCGAGGCGACCACGGTGCAGCGCTGGGACGCCAGCTACTACAGCGAGCGCATCCGCCAGCAGCGCTACAGCGTCGACCAGGAAGCCTTCCGCCAGTACTTCCCGCCGCAGGAGAGTCTGCTGTTCACGATGCGCATCGTCGAGAAGATGATGGGCGTGCGCTACACGCCGGTGAAGGCTCAGCTCTGGCACCCCGAGGTGCAGGCCTTTGCGGTCAGCGACGCGGCCACCGGCAAGGCGCTGGCGACCATGTATGTGGACCTCTACCCGCGCGAGGGCAAGTACAACCATGCGGCGGTCTGGCCGCTGCGCTCCAGCGCGACCCGCCTGGGCCGTACGCCGACCGCCGCGCTGGTGGTCAATTTCGACCGCAAGGGGCTGACCCTGGACGAGGTCGAGACCCTGCTGCACGAGCTGGGCCATGCGGTGCACAACAACCTGTCGCAGACCCGCTATGCCAGCCAGGGCGGCACCTCGGTGATGCATGACTTCGTCGAGGCGCCCTCGCAGATGCTGGAAGACTGGGTCTATGACAAGCAGGTGCTCAAGCTGATGGCCGAGGTCTGCGCCAGCTGCAAGCCGGTGCCGGACGCGCTGGTCGACAAGGCCCAGGCCGCCAAGGACTTTGCCAAGGGATCGCAGTACGGCCGCCAGCATCTGTATGCCGGCTACGACCTGGCCCTGCACGGCCCGGACGTGCCCGAGCCGATGGCGCTGTGGGCCAAGATGGAAGGCGCGACGCCGCTGGGCCATGTGGCGGGCACGATGTTCCCGGCCGGCTTCGGCCATGTGGCCGGCGGCTACGGCGCCGGCTACTACGGCTATCTGTGGAGCCTGGTGCTGGCGATGGATCTGCGCACCGAGTTCAAGGCCGACAAGCTCAGCCTCGAGACTGGCCGGCGCTACCGCGACATCGTGCTGGGCAATGGCGGCCAGAAGCCAGCGCCGGAGCTGGTCCATGAGTTCCTGAAGCGCGAGCCCAACGCCAAGGCCTTCTTCGACTATCTGCGCAAGTAAGCCGACCCGGTAACTGGCCGGTAATTCGCCTCGCCCTACAAAGCAAGCGATGGCTCTCGTGGGAGAGCTCGCTTGGGGAGATGGTGATGAGACTGCTTGTAAACAGGGCCCTCGGTCTGGTCCTCGCTCTGGGTTTGTGGGGCTGCGGCGGCGGCGACGGTGTGGATGAACCCGTTGCCGCCGCGCCGACACCGACGCCCGCGCCGACACCGACGCCCGCGCCGACACCGACGCCAACGCCAACGCCAACGCCGACACCGACACCGACGCCAGCCGCCACCCCCGCGATCAGTGCCGGCCTGGGCTATGGCCTGGTGCTGCGTGCCGATGGCTCGGTGCTGCTGCTGGGGCGCAGCACGCTGCTGGACCGCACGCCCGGCACGGCCTTGGCGGGCAGCACGGCCCGGGTGATCAGCGGCATTGCAGCCAGCTCCATTGCCGCGGGCCGGCTGAGCTCGCTGGCGCTGGGCCGAGATGGCCTGCTGTATGGCTGGGGCGTCAGCAGCGGCGGCACGCTGGGCGGCGATGCAATCAATGCCAATGTGGATGCGCCGCGCGTGATGGCCGGTGTCGACGGCGTGGTGGCGGGCCTGCCCGTCAGCAACTACTCACTGGCCCTGCGCAACGACGGCACGGTCTGGCATTGGCCGGGCGTGCTGCGTTATGCACCCGAGTCGGTCGCGCCGCGCCAGATCGCCGGCTTCAGCGGCGTGCGCAAGCTGGTTGCCGGCATGACCGGCGGCGTCGACAGCAAGCAGGCGCCGCTGGCGATCAAGTCCGACGGCACGGTCTGGCGGCTGTCCTGGAGCACCGCGACGGTGATGGGGACGGGCGGCCCGGAGCAGGTCCACAGCGGCAGTGCGGAGCAACTGGCTGGCCTGGCCGATGTGGTCGATGTCTCATGCACCCAGCACTGCCTGGCGCTGCTGGGCAACGGCCGGGTGATGGCCTGGGGGCGCAATGTCGAAGGGCAGCTGGGCAAGGGCAGCAGCGGCGACTTCGTGCCGGTGACAGTGCCGGCCCTGGTGCCAGGTCTTGACGGCGTGCGCGCGATCGGTGCCAGCCGCAATGCCTCGGTGGCCGTTGGCAGCGACGGACGCATATGGGCCTGGGGCGGCAATGCCTACAGCGGCCTGGGCAGTGGCGGGCCGGTCACCGCGCCGACCCTGCTCGCCGGTCTCGCGGCGGCGGTCGATGTCTCCTGCGACGACGGCCTGTGCCTTCTGCGCCTGGGCGACGGCACGGTCTGGGGCTGGGGCGGCAATGGCAACGGCGAGCTGGGCGACGGCAGCGCGCTGGAGCGCCTCACGCCGGTGCAGGCCTCGGGCTTGTCCTTGAACTGAGGCCTGGGTTGTAATGCCGGCTGTCTTGGCGGCCAGGGAGAGCAGCATGGGGACGGCGTGGCAGTTGCAGTTGCTGGGAGTACCGCATCTGCGCAGGCTTGGCGCGGCCGACTCGCCGCCCGAGCCGCTGGCCCGCAAGGACGCCGCCTGGCTGGCCTATGCGGCGCTGAACAAGCCGGCGATCAGCGCCACGCTGGCTCTGATGCTGTGGCCCGAGGTCACGGCGCCGGCGGCGCTGAACAATCTGCGTCAACGCATCTACCGGCTGCGCCGCGCCACGGGGGCGCGCTTGGTCGAGATGGGCGAGCGTATTGAGCTGGCACCCGACCTGGGCGTCGATGCGGCGCCGACGCTGCTGGGCGACGACCCGGAGGCCCGCATCGAGCCGCTGCTGGCGGGTTTCGAATACGACGCCGAGAGCGAGTTCGCCGCCTGGCTGACGGCCGAGCGCCAGGCCCGTGCCCAGGCGCTGCGGGAGCTTGTGGCCCGGCTCGCGGCCGAGGCGGAGCAACAAGGCCAGCTGGTGCTGGCCCTGCGCCACGCCCGCCGCCTGCTGAGCGAGGACATGCTCAGCGAGTATGCGCACCGCCGCCTGATGCGCCTGCACTATCTGCGCGGCGATACCGCCGCTGCCGTGGCCGCCTTCGAGGCCTGCGAGGCGGCGCTGAAGGAGGCGCTGGGCCTGCGGCCCGGCGCCGAGACCCTGGCTTTGCTGGAGCTGGTTGAGCGCGGGCAAGCCCTGACCCCGCTGACCCCGCTCGTGCCGACCCTGCCGGCGGTGAGCCTGATGCGCCCGCCACGCCTGGTCGGGCGCGACGAGCTGCTGGCTCAGCTGGCGCGGGCGGAGTCCGCGGTGACGGTGCTGGTGGGTGAGGCCGGCATGGGCAAGACCCGGGTGCTGCAGGAGCTCGAGCGCGGCTGTGGTGCTGCGGTCTTGCATGTGCAGGCGCGGCCAGGCGATGCCGGCGTTCCCTACGGCAGCCTGTTGCGCCTGGTGCGCGCGCTGATGGAGCGGGTCGAGCTGGCCGATGGCACGGCCCTGGCCCCGCTGCTGGACGAGGCGTGTGCGCCCAGGCTCCGGACCACCGTGCAGCAGCTGCAGCGGGCGTTGGAGGATCTGCTGGCCCGGGCCCGGCTCGCCGGGCTCGCGCGCTTGCTGGTCGACGATCTGCATTTTGCCGACCGGGCCAGCGTCGAGATGCTGCTGGAACTGGTGCGCTCCGACACGTTGCAGGGCCTGCGCTGGGTGCTGGCTCACCGGCCGGCCGCTGCCGCCGATGCCGACCTTGCCTTGCTGCAGGACCTGGCCGAGTCGCCGCAGGCCCGCTGGTTGCAGGTCTTGCCGCTCAGCGAGCCGCAGCTGCAGGAGCTGGTGGACAGCCTGGGCCTGAGCGGTCTGGATCCCGCGCCCTGGGCCGCCGCGCTGGCACGCCACACCGGCGGCAATCCGCTGTTCGTCATCGAAACCCTGCGGGCCTCGATGCAGGGGCGGCCGCAGGCCCGGGTGTTGCCACAGCCGGTCGGGCTGATGCATCTGCTGGAGCAGCGTCTGCGCCGGCTTTCGGACGCCGCGCTGGCCCTGGCGCGGGTGGCCGCGATTGCGGTGCCCGACTTCAGCGTGGCGCTGGCCGAGCAGGTGCTGAGCGCGCCGGCACTGGCGCTGGCCAATGCCTGGGACGAGCTGGAGGCCGCCCAGGTCTTGCGCGGCACCGACTTCGCGCATGACCTCGTGCACGACGCGGTGCTGCGCATCACGCCCGCCGTGCTGACGGCTCATCTCCACGGGCAGGTCGCGGCCTTGCTGCTGCAGCAAGGCGTGGAGCCGGCGCGCGTGGCCGCGCACTGGCAGGCGGCTGGTCAGCCGCGCCCGGCGGCCCAGGCCTTCGCGGCGGCTGCCCAGCGCGCTCAGGCCGCCGGGCGAGCGCGCGAACAGGCCCAGCTGCTGCTGGCCCAGGCCGATGCGCTGGAGTTGGCCGGCGAGGCGGCGCCCGCCCGACTTGCCCGGCTGGCGGCTGTTCGGCCGCTGCTGCTGGGCGAGGGTGCCGCTGCGGCCCTGGCACTGAGCGAACGGCTGCTGCCGGCGCCCACCGATCGGGCGGCACCGGCGGCCCAGGCCTGGGCTTTGCATGCGCTGACTTGTCTGTGGTCGGGTCGCTTGGTGGATAGCGAGGAGGCCGGCCGCCTTGCGCTGGCGTTGGCCGAACCGCAGGAGGAGCTGGTGCGCATGGAGGCGGCGCGCTGCGTCGCCCAGGCCTGCGGGCTGCTGGGGCGGCCCGAGGAGGGGCTGGCGCTGCTGGCGCCCTGGGAGGAGCGTGTTGCCAGCGTTGACGATGTGGAGCAGCGGCTGGACTTCTGCGGCACCTATGTCAATCTGAAGATGTACACCGACCGGCCGGTCGAAGCGATGGACTGGACCCAGCGGCATCTGCGCTGGGCCGAGCAGGCCGGCCATTTGAGCGAGCAGGTCAGCGCACACATGAATCTGGTCGGCCACCGCTTGCGCCAGGGCGATCTGGAGGCCGGCGTCGCGCATGCGCAGGCCGCCGCCGTGTTGGCCGCCGATGCCGGGCAGCTGCAGGAACTGGCCGCGTGGAATAACGCGGTGCTGGGCTATATGTTGTGCGGGCTGGGGCGCTATGCCGATGGCCTGGCCCGGCTGGAGGGTGAGCTGGCGCGCACGCCGGCCGGCATCGGCGCGCTGCGGGCCAATCTGGAGCAATGGCTGGCCCAGTCCTGGCTGAATCTGGGCCAGCCGGCGCGGGCCTTGCATGTGCTGGGCGGCGATGAGGCGGTGCCGCCCGGCAACTGGCGTGCCAAGCGGCTGATCATGCGGGCGCGCCTGACGCAGGCGCTGGCCGGCGACGCCAGCCCCATGCTCGACGAGGCGCTGGCGGCCTCGCTCAAGCCCATGCATCGCTATGACTGGCTGCAGATCCGCCTGCTGCAGGCGCAGCAGGCCGAGCCCGACCTGGCCCTGCGCTGCTGCGAGGAGTTGCAGCCGCTGATGGCGCAGCGCCAGCTGCAGGGGCTGGCGGCCGAGCTCGAGCGTGTTCGCCTGCAGGCTCTGTTGCTGCAGCCGACGCTGGACGCGGTGCCGGCCTGTGCCGGCCGGCTGGAGGCCATGGCGCTGCGCTGGCGGCATCCGATGTTCAGCCCGGCCCAGCAGTTGGCGCAGGCCGCACATGGCTTTGCGCGGCTCGACCTGGCGGCCGATGCCCGGCGCTGCCGGCTTGCGGCCCTGCACTGGGTGCATCTGCAGGTGTTCCCGCAGGTGCCGGCGGCGTTCCAGGACAGTTTTCTGCATCGCAGCGCCGTCACGGCCGGCCTGTCGGCCACCGAGTTGCCGGCGCGCTGAACGCGCCTGCCCGATACTGGCCCGATGCCCGAGCTTGACCGCCCCATTCTCGATGCGCCGACGCGCCGCTTCCTGCCCTGGCTGGTGGCGCTGGCCTTCTTCATGCAGACGCTGGACACGACCATCCTGAACACGGCGCTGCCGGGCATGGCGGCCGATCTGGGCGAGAACCCGCTGCGCATGCAGTCGGCCGTGGTCGCCTATATGCTGACCGTGGCACTGCTGATCCCGGCCTCGGGCTGGCTGGCGGACCGCTTCGGTACGCGCCGGCTCTTCATCTGGGCCATCGTGCTGTTCAGCCTGGGCTCGCTGGCCTGCGCGCTGAGCCCTTCGCTGCGGGTGCTGGTGGCGGCGCGGGTGCTGCAAGGGGTCGGCGGGGCGCTCTTGGTGCCGGTCGGGCGGCTGGCGGTGCTGCGCGCGTTTCCGAAGGAGGAGTTCCTGCCGGTGATGACCTTCATCGCCTTGCCGGGCCTGATCGGGCCGCTGATTGGGCCGGCGCTGGGCGGCCTGCTGGTGCAGTACGCCAGCTGGCACTGGATCTTTCTGATCAATCTGCCGGTCGGGGCCTTGGGGGTCGCGGCCAGCCTGCGCTATATGCCCCAGCTCAGGAGCGCCACGCCGGGCCGCTTCGACTGGGGCGGCTTTGTGCTGTTCAGCCTCGGGCTGATGCTGCTGTCGGTCGGGCTGCAGGGCTTTGGCGAGCATGTGATCAGCGTCGCGGTCAGCATCGTGCTGGTGGTGGCCGGCATGGCCTGCATGATGGCCTACTGGCTGCATGCGGCGCGCGCGCCGGCGCCGCTGTTCAATATGCGGCTGTTCGCAATCCCGACCTACCGCATCGGGCTGATCGGCAATGTGTTCGCCCGCCTGGGCAGCGGCGCCACGCCCTTTCTGACGCCGATGTTTCTGCAGCTGGGCCTGGGTTTCTCGCCCAGCGTGGCCGGGCTGTCGATGATCCCGACGGTACTCGGTGCGATGCTGACCAAGACCGTCGCGATCAAGCTGATACGCCGCGCTGGCTACCGCCGCGTGCTGGTCGTCAACACGGTGCTGCTGGGCCTGATGATCGCGAGCTTTGCCCTGGTCGACCGCGACACCTCGCACCTCTGGCTGGCCCTGCATCTGGGCTTGTTCGGCATGGTCAACAGCATGCAGTTCACCGCGATGAACACCTTGACCCTGGGCGACCTCGACGCGCAGACCGCCAGCAGCGGCAACAGCCTGCTGTCGGTGGTGATGCAGCTGTCGATGAGTCTGGGCGTGGCCACCTCCAGCGCCTTCCTGCTGCTCTATTCCGGGGCCGAGCGCAGTGCGGATCTGCTGCCGGCCTTCCAGGCCACCTATCTGTCGATCGGCGTGATGGCGGCGCTGGCGGCCTTCATCTTTGCCCAGCTGCGTCGCCACGAGGGTGTGACCGATGCCGGCGACACGATGGGACAGGAATAGTCACGCGCTTCATCCACAATTGCAGCGCGGCGGATCGCGCCGCGCTGCGGGAGCAATCATGGGCTTGATGGATTCTTTGCTGGGCGCGGCCCAGCAGGCCTTGAACGGTCAGCAAGGGCAGGGCGGCGTCGACTGGGTCAGCCTGATCGGCACGCTGCTGGCCAATCAGGGCTCGGGCCAGGGCGGGCTGGCCGGCATCTTGCAGCAGCTGCAGGCCGCGGGCCTGGGCGAGCAGGTGCAGAGCTGGGTCTCGACCGGCGCCAATCTGCCGGTCTCCGGCGAACAGCTGGGCTCGGCCCTGGGTGGCGATCTGCTGGGTCAGCTGGCAGGCCAGGCCGGCGTCTCGACCAGCGAGGCCGGTGCGCAGCTGAGCCAGTGGCTGCCGCAAATCGTCGACCAGCTGACGCCCAACGGTCAACTGCCCAGCGGCGGCGTGGATCTGGGCGGGCTGCTGGGGCAGTTGCTGCGCCGCTGAGCGTTCAGCAGCTGCGCCGCCAGTCGGTCTCGATGAAGCGCAGCACGCTGTCCTCGTGGTGGGGGCCTATCACCGCATGGGCCTCCTGCTTGACCTCGGCGATCGCGTTCTCGACCGCGATGCCGCGATGTGCGGCACGCAGCATGGTGATGTCGTTGACCTGGTCGCCAAACACGACGATCTCGCGCTCGTGCAGGTCGTAGCGCTGGGCCAGGGTCTTGATCGCCTGGTCCTTGGTCGCGCGCCGGTCATGCAGGGTCAGCCAGGGCCAGCCGGGGCGGTAGAGGTCATCGGCCAAATGGATGTCGATCGCGTCACCGGCCAGGGCCTGGATCTCGGCCATCAGCGCCCGCATCGGCGCCTCGCGCTCGATCAGAATCATCGTCACCACCGGGTCGACCAGCTCGGCACCGATATTGTCGGTGTGGCGCAGCCGCGGGTCGCCGTTGTGCTGGCGCTGCTCGACGAAGTCCAGCTGGGCTTCGTTGTGCACCGACTGCCAGAACAGGCGGTCGCCGCGCGGCCCGTAGGTGGCCGCAAAAGGCATGAAGCCGCGCCTGCGCATCAGCGCGAAGATGGCCTGGGCCAGGGCCGGGTCCATCGCATGGACCAGCTCGTGCTGGCCGCTGCTCATCTCGCTGATATAGGCGCCATTGGCCGAGATCACCGGCAGGCGCAGCGGCAGGTCACCGAGGATGCGGGCGATCGACGAGACATGGCGGGCGCTGGCCACCGTGAAAGACAGGCCCTCGTCCAGCAGCCGGACCAGGCCGGCGCGGGTGAACGCGGACAGCTCGGCCTGCGGGTTCAGCAGCGTGCCGTCCAGATCCGAAACATAAAGCGTCACAGGACCTCGGAAGCGAAATCGGCCAGACGCGAGCGTTCGCCACGCGCCAGCGTGATGTGGCCGCTATGGCCCCAGCCCTTGAAGCGGTCGACGGCAAAGGTCAGGCCCGAGCTGCCCTCGGTCAGATAAGGCGTGTCGATCTGGGCCAGATTGCCCAGGCAGACGATCTTGGTGCCGGGGCCGGCACGGGTGATCAGGGTCTTCATCTGCTTGGGGGTCAGGTTTTGCGCCTCGTCAATGATGACGAACTTGTTCAGGAAGGTGCGGCCGCGCATGAAGTTCAGGCTCTTGATCTTGATCTTGCTGCGCACCAGATCATTGGTGGCGGCGCGGCCCCACTCACCGGAGCTGCTGTCGCCGCGCGCCAGCACCTCCAGGTTGTCGTCCAGCGCACCCATCCACGGGCCCATCTTCTCTTCCTCGTTGCCGGGCAGGAAGCCGATGTCCTCGCCGACCGGCACGGTCACGCGGGTCACGATGATCTCGGAGTAGCGGCGCTCGTCCAGCACCTGCTGCAGTCCGGCTGCCAGTGTCATCAGGGTCTTGCCGGTGCCGGCGGTGCCGGTCAGCGTGATGAAGTCGCAGTCCGGGTCCATCAAGAGGTTCAGCGCGAAGTTCTGCTCGCGGTTGCGCGCGGTCACGCCCCAGACCGAGTTCTTCTGATGGCCGTAGTCCTTCAGGGTGCGCAGCACGGCGCTCTTGCCGGTGATCTCGGTGACCTTGGCATAAAGCGGCGCGGCGCCGGGGGCTTCCAGATAGATGAACTCGTTGATCAGCAGCGAGGGCACCAGTGGACCGCTGATGCGGTAGTAGGTGATGCCGCCTTGCTGCCAGCTCTCCATGGTCTTGCCGTGGCGGTCCCAGAAGTCAGCCGGCAGCGCCTGCACGCCGGTGTAGAGCAGGTCCGAGTCTTCTAGCGTCTTGTCGTTGCGATAGTCCTCGGCGGGCAGGCCCAGCGCGCGGGCCTTGATGCGCATATTGATGTCCTTGGACACCAGCACCACCTCGCGGCCGGGCTGCTGGCGCTGCAGCGCCTGCACCACGCCGAGGATCTGATTGTCTGCCTTGCCCTGCGGCAGGCCTTGCGGCAGCGGCGTGTCGATCAGCCCGGTCTGGAAGAACAGCTTGCCACCGGCCTCGCGGTGGCCGGTGTGGTCCAGCGGCAGGCCCTGGGCCATTTCCTCCAGCGTGCTGCTTTGCAGGCTGGCGGCCAGCGCATCGAGGTCGCGGCTGACCTGGCGCACATTGCGGGCCACCTCGGTCATGCCCTTCTTGTGGCCGTCCAGCTCTTCGAGCGTGATCATCGGCAGATAGATGTCGTGCTCCTCGAAGCGGAACAGGCACATCGGGTCGTGCATCAGCACATTGGTGTCCAGCACGAAGAGCTTGGCCGGGCCGGCGATACGCGGCTTGGCGGCGGCCTTGGGCTTGGCGGCTTTCTGAGGGGCCGGTGCCGGGCTGGGCGTGACCAGGGCCAGGCTGGGCTGCGGGCTCGGCGCGACGGCCGGCGCCTGCTTCCTGGCCGCAGACCTGGTCGGCGCTCTGCTCGGCGCCTTGGTCGGGGATGCCACGACGCTGGGCGCGGCCATCGTCTCTATCGCCGCGGCGCGGCTGGGAATCGCTTGGGGTGTTTTGCTGACCGCCAGCGTGGAGGCAAAGGCGGAGGGCTCGAGGAGGCTGGCGCGTTTGGTCGGAGGCTTGGGCAGTGGCATGAGGTGTGGAGCAGGCCGCGTTTACGGTCTGGAGGTCAAAGGCAAAAGATAGATGTCCGGGCCGAAAAAGCAAAAAGCCGCACAGGCTGCTGTGCGGCTTTCGGGGTGCTTGGCTTCACGGCTCTCGGGCATGGAGACCATTATGCACAAAGCCCTGCATCGCCCGATGTCGGTGCTGCAGCGCGGCAAAGATGCAACAAAGCCGGCCCGAAAGACTTTTCCGGCCGGCTTCGCGTGGATACTGCAGAGCTCGCCGTAAGGTTCAGGCGGCTTCCTTCTTGAAGGACTTGACGGCCTTCAGCACCTCGTCGACATGGCCGGCGACCTTGATGCCGCGCCACTCGGCACGCAACACGCCGGCGGCGTCGATCAGGAAGGTGGAGCGCTCGATGCCCTTGACCTTCTTGCCGTACATGATCTTGTTCTTGACCACGCCGAACATATGGCAGAGCTTCTCTTCGGTGTCGGCGATCAGCTCGAAGGGCAGTTCCAGGTTCTGCTTGAACTTGTCGTGCGACACCATATTGTCGCGCGACACGCCCAGCACCACGGCGCCGGCCTTGACGAAGTCCTTGTGGCGGTCACGGAACTGCATCGCTTCGGTGGTGCAACCCGGCGTGTTGTCCTTCGGGTAGAAGTACAGCACCACGGCTTGACCGAGAAAGGCTTGCGGTGTGAACTTCACGCCGCCGGTGGCAAGAGCTTCAATGTCCGGGAGAGGTTTGTTGAGCGCTGGCGTCATGTGGCGTTCTGTAAAGATGTGTGCCCGGGTGGGCATAGCCGCCAATTATACGTTGAACCGCAAGCCCTCTTGTCGCCACTGAGGGGGATTGCCAGCATAGCGGGTTTGGCCGCCTCTCAGGGGCGTTCTATCAACAAGGCGGCCAGGATCGTGCGACTTTCACTGGCCAGCACGTTGTAAGTGCGGCACGCCGCGGCCAGATCCATGGTTTCGACGCCGATGCGCGCGGCAATCAGGCTGCGGTAGAGCGACGGGCGGGCAAAACGTATCCGAGCACCGCTGCCGAAGATCACCAGCTCGGGCTTGAGCGCCAGGATCTGTTCGAAATGCGCTTCGCTCAGATCCTCGAAGCGCGCCAGGCCCCAGGCCTGCACCTCGCCGCGCCAGGGCACCAGCAGGCTCTCGCCATGCTGCTGGCCATTGACCCAGACGTTCTGGCCGTCGTGGCGGGAGATGCTGTTGCCGCCTTGCGGCTCGTCAAGTTGGAACTTCATGCTGTTGTGCGGGCGCTGTCGGCCGGGGCGGGTGCAAACCCTGTGTTTAAATTCTACGTTTGCAGCCCCAAGCCCCCAGGAGTCCCGTCTTGAAGCCCATCGCCAAGTCCAGCAAGCTGGCCAATGTCTGCTACGACATCCGCGGACCCGTGCTCGACAAGGCGCGCCAGATGGAGGAAGAGGGGCAGAAGATCATCAAGCTGAACATCGGCAATATCGCCGCCTTCGGCCTGGAACCGCCGGACGAAATCGTCCAGGACATGATACGCAACCTGCCCGCTGCGGCCGGCTACACCGACTCCAAGGGCTTGTTCGCGCCGCGCAAGTCGGTGGTGCATTACTGCCAGGAAAAGCAGATCCATGGCGTCACGGTCGATGATGTGTACCTGGGCAACGGCGCCTCCGAACTGATCGTGATGGCGCTGAACGCCTTGCTGGACAACGGCGACGAGGTGCTGCTGCCGGCGCCCGACTATCCGCTCTACACCGCTGCGGTGGCGCTGTCGGGTGGCAATCCTGTGCACTACATCTGCGACGAGAGCAGCGACTGGTTCCCCGACATCGCCGACATCAAGGCCAAGATCACGCCCAACACCAAGGCCATCGTCGTCATCAATCCGAACAACCCGACCGGCGCGCTCTACCCTGAGAGTCTGCTGCGGGAGATTGTCGAAGTGGCCCGTCAGCACCAGCTGATCATCATGGCCGACGAGATCTACGACAAGACGCTGTACGACGGCGCCGTCCACACCAGCATCGCCTCGCTGGCCGACGATGTGCTGTGCCTGACCTTCAACGGCCTGTCGAAGAACTACCGCGCCTGCGGCTACCGGGCCGGCTGGATGGTGGTGTCGGGCGAGAAGCGCCATGCCAAGGACTACATCACCGGTCTGAACATGCTGGCCTCGATGCGCTTGTGCGCCAACACACCGGGCCAGTTGGCGATCCAGACGGCCTTGGGCGGCTATCAGAGCATCAAGGACCTGGTCGCACCGAGCGGCCGGCTGTGCCGCCAGCGCGATCTCGCCTATGAGTTGCTGAGCCAGATTCCCGGTGTCAGCGTCGTCAAGCCGAAAGCGGCGCTCTATATGTTCCCCCGCCTAGACCCCAAGATCTATCCGATCGAGGACGACCAGCAGTTCGCCTACGAGCTGCTGGCCGAGGAAAAGGTGCTGATCGTGCAAGGGACGGGCTTCAACTGGACAGCCCCCGATCACTTCCGCCTCGTGTTCCTGCCCAATTCCGACGACCTGAAGGAAGCGGTGGGCCGCATCGAGCGTTTCCTGGCGCACTACCGCAAGCGTGCCGGGCGTTGAACGAACCTAATCCAGAATTGAGATACCAGATGAAAGCGATCAAAGTCGGCCTCTTGGGCATTGGCACCGTGGGCAGCGGCACCTTCAACGTGCTGCGCCGCAACCAGGAAGAGATTCGCGGCCGCGCCGGGCGGGGCATCGAGATTGCGATGGTGGCCGACCTGGATGTGGCACGCGCCAAGAGCATTGTCGGCGACAGCGTCGAAGTGGTCGATGATGCGCGCAAGGTCATCGCCAACCCCGAGATCGACATCGTCATCGAGCTGATCGGCGGCTACGGCGTGGCCAAGGCCCTGGTGCTGGAGGCGATTGCCGCCGGCAAGCATGTGGTCACCGCCAACAAGGCGCTGCTGGCCGTGCATGGCACCGAGATCTTTGCTGCCGCGCACGCCAAGGGCGTGATCGTCGCCTTCGAGGCGGCCGTGGCCGGCGGCATCCCCATCATCAAGGCGCTGCGCGAAGGCCTGACCGCCAACCGCATCGAATGGATCGCCGGCATCATCAACGGTACGACCAACTTCATCCTCTCGGAGATGCGCTCCAAGGGCCTGGACTTCGGCGTGGTGCTGAAGGAAGCGCAGCGCCTGGGCTATGCCGAGGCCGACCCGACCTTCGACATCGAGGGCGTGGACGCCGCGCACAAGGCGACGATCATGAGCGCGATCGCCTTCGGCATCCCGGTGCAGTTCGACAAGGCGCACGTCGAGGGCATCACCAAGCTGCAGGCCGCCGACATCAAGTACGCCGAGCAGCTGGGCTATCGCATCAAGCTCTTGGGCATCACCCGCCGCCGTGACAACGGGATCGAGCTGCGCGTACATCCGACGCTGATCCCGACGAATCGCCTGATCGCCAATGTCGAAGGCGCGATGAACGCGGTGGTGGTGCAGGGCGATGCCGTCGGCACCACGCTGTACTACGGCAAGGGCGCGGGGTCCGAGCCGACTGCCTCGGCCGTGATCGCCGATCTGGTGGACATCACCCGCCTGCACACCGCCGACCCCGAACACCGCGTGCCGCATCTGGCCTTCCGCCCCGATGCGATGAACGACACGCCCATCCTGGCCATGGACGAGGTGCAGACCGCCTTCTATCTGCGCCTGTGCGTGGCCGACCAGGCCGGCGTGCTGTCCAGCATCACCACCATCCTGGCCGAGAACGACATCTCGATTGACGCCGTGCTGCAGCGGGAATCGGCCGAGGGCGAGAAGCAGACCGACCTGATCATCCTGACCCACGACACCGTCGAAGGCCGCATGAACAAGGCCCTGGCTCAGATGCAGGCGCTGACGACCGTGCTGGCGCCTATCGTGCGCATCCGCAAAGAGGAACTCGCCTGATGAAGTACATCAGCACCCGTGGCGACAAGACCGAACGCGCTTTCTGCGAGATCCTGCTCGAAGGCCTGGCGCCCGATGGTGGGCTCTATCTGCCCGTGCAATATCCGAAGGTCGATGACGCGACGCTGACCAAATGGCGCGGCCTGGCCTATGCCGATCTGGCCTTTGAGATCCTGTCGCTGTACATCGACGACATCCCGGCCGAGGACCTGCGCGCGATCACGCGCCGCACCTATACCGAGGCCGTGTTCGGCACACAGCAGATCACGCCGCTCAAAGCCCTGGAGCCGGATCTGGCGCTGCAGGCCCTGTCCAACGGCCCGACCTTGGCCTTCAAGGACATGGCCATGCAGCTGCTGGGCCAGCTCTTCGAGTACGAGCTGGGCCGGCGCGGCGAGACGCTCAACATCCTGGGCGCCACCTCGGGCGACACCGGCAGCGCGGCCGAGTACGCGATGCGCGGCAAGGCCGGCGTCAATGTCTTCATGCTCTCGCCGCACGGCCGTATGAGCCCCTTCCAGCAGGCCCAGATGTTCAGCCTGCAGGACGCCAATATCCACAATATCGCCGTCGAGGGCGTGTTCGACGACTGCCAGGACATCGTCAAGGCGGTGTCCAACGACCTGGACTTCAAGCGTCGCCACAAGATCGGCACGGTCAACTCGATCAACTGGGCGCGCCTGCTGGCCCAGGTCGTCTACTACTTCGCCGGCTATCTCCAGGCCACGACGAGCAACGAGCAGAAAGTCAGCTTCACCGTGCCCTCGGGCAATTTCGGCAATGTCTGCGCCGGCCATGTGGCGCGCATGATGGGCCTGCCGATCGCGCAGCTGGTGGTGGCGACCAACGAGAACGATGTGCTGGACGAGTTCTTCCGCACCGGCGTCTACCGCCCGCGCGGCACGGCCGACACGCACGAGACCTCCAGCCCGTCTATGGACATCTCCAAGGCCAGCAACTTCGAGCGTTTTGTGTTCGATCTGCTGGGCCGCGATGGCGCGCGGGTCAAGGCGCTGTTCGGTGCCGGTGGGTTTGAGCTGAACGCCCAGGAGAAGGCCCATATCGCCGACTTCGGTTTCGTCTCCGGCTCCAGCCGACACGCCGACCGTCTGGCGACGATACGCCTGTGCCACCAGCGCTACGGCCAGCTGATCGATACCCATACGGCCGACGGCCTGAAGGTGGCGCTCGAACATCGCCAGCCCGGCATCACGATGCTGGTGCTGGAGACCGCGCTGCCGGCCAAGTTCGCTGCCACCATCCGCGAGGCGCTGGACATCGAACCGCCACGTCCGGCCGGTCTCGAGAACATCGAGGCCTTGCCCAAGCGCGTCACGGTGATGCCGGTCGATACCGGAGCCGTCAAAGCCTTCATCCAAGCCCATGTCTGAGGCCATGCGTCCCGCGCTGCAAAGCCTAGCCGAGGCACTGCAGCGCCTGCTGGGCGCGGTCGAGCCGCTGGCTGCGGTCGACACGCTGCCGACCGCCGAGGCGCTGGGCCGGGTGCTGGCCGCCGATGTGGTCGCGGCCTTGGACGTGCCGCCGGCCGACAACACCAGCATGGACGGCTATGCGCTGCGCGCCGCCGATGTGGCAAGACCTGGCACGGTGCTGCCGGTCGCGCAGCGGGTGCCGGCCGGCGTAGTTGGCGCGGTCCATCAGCCCGGCACCGCCGCGCGCATCTTCACCGGCGCGCAGATCCCGCTGGGCGCCGATGCGGTGGTGATGCAGGAGCAGTGCGAGGCCGTGGCCGGTGAAGGTCTGGGTACGGTGCGTGTCAACGCTGAAGTCAAGGCCGGCCAATGGATACGCCGCCGTGGCGAGGATGTGCAGCAGGGCAGCACGGTGCTGGCCGCCGGCCACCGGCTCGACGCAGCGGCGCTGGGCCTGGCGGCCTCGGTCGGCGCGGCCGTGCTGACGGTGGCGCGCCGACCGTGCGTCGCGCTGTTCTCGACCGGCGACGAGTTGGTGATGCCCGGTGAGCCGCTGAAGCCCGGCGCGATCTACAACAGCAACCGCTTCACGCTGCGCGGCCTGCTGCAAGGCCTGGGCTGCGAGGTCATCGATCTGGGCATCGTGCCGGACAATCTGGACGCGACGCGCGCCGCGCTGCGCGAGGCTGCGGGCCGAGCCGATCTGATCATCACCTCGGGCGGCGTCTCGGTCGGCGAGGAAGACCATCTGCGCCCGGCCGTGCAGGCCGAGGGCTCGCTGGACCTGTGGCAGATCGCGATCAAGCCCGGCAAGCCCTTGGCCTTTGGCCGTGTCCAGGACGCCTGGTTCCTCGGCCTGCCCGGCAATCCGGTGTCCAGCTTCGTGACCTTTTTGCTGCTGGTGCGGCCGGTGATCCTGCGCCTGCAGGGCGCTGCCGTGCTGGCGCCGCAGCGCTACCAGCTGCGTGCCGATTTCGACTGGCCCCGGCCCGACCGGCGCCAGGAGTTTCTGCGCGTGCGCCTGAACGCGGCCGGTGGGCTGGAGTTGTTTCCCAACCAGAGCTCGGGCGTGCTGACCTCGGCCGTCTGGGGCGACGGGCTGCTGGACAACCCGTCCGGCCAGGCGATCACGGCCGGCGATATGGTGGCCTTCATCCCGTTCTCGGAATTGTTGTCATGAGCATCACGGTGCGCTACTTCGCCTCGCTGCGCGAGGCTCTGGGCCCGGTCGAAACCGTGGCCTGGACGCAAGACCTGACCCTGGGTCGTTTGCGCGACCAGCTGCTGGCGCGCGGCGAGCCGCATGCGGCGGCGCTGGCGCGCGGCAAGTCGCTGCGCTGCGCGCTGAACCAGCAGCTGGCCCAGGAAGGTGCGCTGATCCCCGACGGTGCCGAGGTGGCCTTCTTCCCGCCCGTGACGGGCGGCTAGGCGGCGGAACCGTGCAAGGTTTGCACCTGACGGCCGACCTGCGCGGCTGCGCCGCCGGCCAGCCGCTGATGCAGGACTGCGAGGCCTTGCGCGCGCTGTGCATCGCGGCCGTGGCCGCTGCCGGCCTGGGCGCGGTGGCCGAGCTCTTCCATCGCTTCAGCCCCGCGCCGGGGCAGGAACAAAGCGGTATCACCGGCGTCGTGCTGCTGGCCGAGTCGCATCTGGCCATCCACACCTGGCCCGAGCTGGGCGGGGTCACGCTGGATGTCTATGTCTGCAATCTGGGGCAAGACAACAGCGCCAAGGCCGAGGCGCTGATGGCGGCGCTGATCGCCGCGTTCCGGCCGGCCAGCGTGCTGCGCCAGTCGCTAGCGCGCGGGTGAGGTGGGCGGCGCCAGCGGCTGCTGCACCAGCCATTGGCCCTTGGGGGCCAGCAGGCGGCTCATATCGACCGAGGGCAGGCTTTGCTTGTCCAGCATCAGGATGGTGGGACTGACCCGCTTGGGCACGCGCTGGCCCTGCAGCGCGCGCACCGCCAGATCCAGGCTGAGGCGGGCCAGCAGCACCGGCTGGTCGGTCGGCGCGGCCAGCACTTCGCCGCTGGCGATGCGGTCCACCACCTCGGCGCTGGCGTAGTAGGCCAGCAGCTTGGGCCGGGGCGGCGGACGCTGCGCCACCAGCCGGGCGGCAAACTCGATGGCCACCGCATTGCCGACGATGTAGTCGGGCATGCCGGCGCGCTCCAGATGCTCGCGCACCAGCGTGCTCTGGGTCTTGGTGTCGGTCGGGCCGCGACCGCCCAGACGCAGCTCCACCGGCTTGCCGCTGAGCGCGTCCATCAGGCCACGTTCGCCGTCCTGCACCCAGGCCGCGTCGGCCGGCCCGGGAAACCAGGCCAGCTTGATGCCGCTGCGCCCGCCGGCGTCGCGCAGGACATGGGTGATGGTCTGGGCCGCCATGTCGGCAAAGCTGACCAGGGCCCGGCTCGTCACCTCGGCGCTGAGCCCGTTGATCAGATCGATGACCGGGCGCTTCTCGGCCAGGGCCTGGGCGATCTCCTCGCTGAGCCCGTCGGCGCTGATGGCGGCGACGATATAGGCCTGGGCGCCCAGTGCGCGGCAGTCGGCCCACTGTTTTTTCTGCAGCGGCAGATCGGCATAGCTGTTGGCCTGGTAGATGCCCAGCTGCACGCCCAGGGTCTTGGCCTGCTCGGCCAGGCCCCAGGACACGCCCCACCAGTAACGGTCCTTGCCGTGCGGCAGCAGCGCACAGATGCGCCAGGGCTGGCTGGCGCGTTCCATCATGCCGTAGCTGATGCGCCGGCCGTCGGCCACGACCTCGTAGTTCTGCGCGGCCGCCGGCAGCGCCAGGCTCAGCGTCCAGAACAAGGTGGCAAGCCAGCGCTTCATCTCACAAGCTTGCCACAAGCCGACGGGCCACGGCCACGCCCTGCGTGTACGCCTCCTCGAACACCGAATAGCCGGCCAGATCGCTGTGCGCGAAATGCAGCCGGCCGGTCTGCGGCCCGCGCAGCGCCGCGAGCGCGGGGTCGCCGCGCACACCGGGCAGCGGGATGCTCATCGCATGGCCCCAGCGCGCCAGATCGACGCGCAGCAGCTGCTCGCCCAGGTCGGGATGGGTGGCGTGCAGCTCGGCGATGACGCGCCGGGCCCAACCCTGCCAGCCGTCCTGCAAGAGCGCGCCGCGCTCGCTGCGCGGCAGGGCCCAGTAGGCGCTCAAGACGGTGGGGCCGGGGTGGGGTCGGGTCTGCTGGTGCATCGCATCGACATAGCCCAGCGCCTGGCTGCCGTAGACCACGCTGTCCCAGGCCGGGCCTACGCCCAGCCGGTCCAGCAGCGGGCCCCTGAGCTGCAGATTGGCCACCAGCCAGGGGGCGTGCTGCAGCCGGGCGGCGGCGGCCTGCAGCGCGGGCGGGGCGCTGCTCAGCAGGCGGTGGGCGATGAAGAGCGGCACGGCCAGCACGATATGGTCGGCCTGCCAGCGCTCCGGCGCATCGGCCGCCTCGTTCCAGGCCATCAGCTCGACGCCGTGCCGCCCCGGGCTGATACGCAGCACCGTGCGGCCGGTCTGCAGACGCTGCGACCCCAGCGCGCTGGCCATGCGCTCGGTCAGCCAGGCATTGCCCTCGGGCCAGGTCAGCACCGCCTCGCGTTCGCCGGTCCCGTCTTCGCCATGCACCGTGCCGGGTGCATGAAAACCATGGCGGCTGGCGAAGTAGTGCAGGCCGGCCCAGGCCGAGACCTCGGCGCTGGGTGCGCCATAGTCGTCGCGGCAGCAGTAGTCCAGATACCAGCGCAGGCGCGCGGCGTTCAGGCCCTGGGCGGCCAGCCAGGCCGCGAAGGTCTGGCCGTCCAGCGCCGCGTGGCCGGCGGTCCAGCGCGCGCGGCTGCTGGGCATCGCAAAGCCCAGCTCGCGCCGCGCCTTGTCGACCAGGCGGCCGAAACGCCGGTACTGGTCCAAGGTGGCCGCATCGCCGGCCGGCGGCAGCAGGCCCTCGTGCCACTGGCCCTCGAAGAACAGGCGCTCCTGCGGGCTGTGGCAGAGATGGCGCTCGTCATAGACGGTGCGGCCCAACTCGTGCCGGGCCAGGCCCAGCTCGTGCAGCAGCTCAGCCACCTCGGGGGCCTCGGGGCCCGGCAGCGGCAGGTAATGGGCGCCCAGCGGGCAGACCATGCCGGCCATGCGGTGGCCGCGGCTGTTGCCGCCGGCGCCGTCCTCCAGCTCCAGCAGGGTCACCTCATCGACACCGCTGTTGACCAGGGCGCGGGCGCAGGCAAGACCCGACACGCCGGCGCCGACCACCAGCACCGAGGTCTTGCGCAGTGCACCCTGGCCAGGGCTGGGCAAGGCCTCGCGCAGACGGTGTCCGCGTGCCGGCGTCGCGCCGACCCAGCCGCCTTGCAGCGGCGCCGGCTCGGCCCGGCAGCCGGCCAGCCAGGCCGTGCCTGCGAGTCCGGCGACCAGCATCAGTTCACGGCGCTGCATCGTCAATGCACCCGTCCCCATTCCTGCTCGAACTCATGCACCAGGATCTGGTTGGACAGGCGATTGACCTCGGTCGGCACACGCGCCATATCGGGTGGGAACTGGGTCAGCGCCGGCAGCCCCTCGACGCTGAGAAAGCGCAGGCCCTCGGGCAGCGCGCGCGGCGGGGCCCAGGGCCTTCGCCCGGCCAGGATGAAACCCCATTCGCCGAAGCTGGGCACATGGGCGTGATAGGGCGTGGTGACGAGGCCTGCGGACTCCATCGTGCTCACCACGGTCCAGAAGCTGCGCCGCGCGACCAGCGGCGAGGTGGATTGCACCACCGCATAGCCCGAGGCCGCCAGGTGCTGGTCCACCAGCTGGTAGAAGCTGCTGGTGTAGAGCTTGCCCAGCGCGAAATTGCTGGGGTCGGGGAAGTCGATGATGATGACGTCGAAGCTTTCGCGCGACTGCTCCAGCCAGCCGAAGGCATCGGTGTTGACGATGCTCAGCTTGGGGCTTTGCAGCGCATCGCCATTGAGCCGGCGCAGCAGCGGCAGGGTCGAGAACAGCCGCGTCATGTGCGGGTCGAGCTCGACCAGCGTGACCGCCTCGACCGAGGGGTAGCGCAGCACCTCGCGCACCGCCATGCCGTCGCCGCCGCCCAGCACCAGCACCTTCTTGGGCGCACCGTGGCCGGCCATCGCCGGGTGCACCAGGGCCTCGTGGTAGCGGTACTCGTCGCGCGAGTGGAACTGCAGATTGCCGTTCAGGAACAGCCGCGTGCCGGCATTGCCCTGGGTCACGACGATGCGCTGGTAGTCGCTGCTCTCCTTGAGCACGATGTGCTCGCCGTAGAAGCGCTCCTCGGCCCAGGTGGTCAGGCGCTCGGCGCCCAGCAGGGCGGCCACCAGCAGCAGCACCGCCAGTGCGCAGGCCAGCGCATGGGCCTTGAACGCGCGCAGCTGGGCGCGGAACAGCCACAGCGCCCACACGGCCACGGCCACATTGAGCAGGCCGAAGGCGATGCCGGTGCGTATCAGTCCGAGCTGCGGCACCAGCACCAGCGGAAAGGCCAGGGCCACCAGCAGCGCGCCCAGATAGTCGAAGGTCAGCACCTGGGAGACCAGGTCGCGCAGTGCATAGCGCTGGCTGAACTGGTCCTTCAGAATGCGCATCACCAGCGGGATCTCCAGCCCCACCAGGGCTCCGACCAGCAGCACCAGCGCATAGAGCAGGGTGCGGAAGGCGGCCAGTTCGGCCGGCGGCAGCAGGCTGTGGACGATGAAGAGCCCGGCCGGCATCAGCCCGCCGATCACGCCCACCAGCAGCTCGATCTTCAGGAACTGCGCGACCAGCTGGCGCTCGACATAGCGGCTCAGCCAGGAGCCCACGCCCATCGCGAACAGATAGGTGCCGATGATGGTGGAGAACTGCAGCACCGAGTCGCCCAGCAGATAGCTGGCCAGGGCGCCGGCCGCCAGCTCATAGACCAGGCCGCAGGCGGCGACGACGAAGACGCTGGCCAGCAGCAGCAGCTCGGCGACCGAGATGCGGGTCGTGGCGGCGTTGCCGGCTTGCGCCGGTTCGGTAAGAGGCATGGAGGGCGCAGCAGAGGAGGGCTGCCGATTGCAGCGGCGCTCAGTCTATGCGGGTTCGGGGCTCGGGCTCGGTCGGGCCCAGCTTGCGCTGCAGCTCCAGATACAGTGGCAGGCGCGGGCCACCCAGCTGCACCGCCCGTGCCGCCGCCTGGCGGGCCTGCTCATGCTGACCCTGCTCCAGCAGCACCTGGGCCAGATTGTTCCAGGCATCGGCCAGTTCGGGCCGGACCTGCACCGCGTGGCGATAGGCCGAGGCCGCGCCCGCCAGATCGCCGCCGGCATAGGCGCTGTTGCCGGCGCCCAGCAGCAGGGCCGGCTGCGCGGGCCAGCGCTGCAGCGCGCCGGCATAGGCCTGGGCGGCGGCACGGGGATCGACGCGCTCCAGCGCCGCGATCGCGCCGGCCATGGGCTCGGCCTGGGCGGTGGCCGGCAGCCTGGCCGGCGGAAGGGCCAGCATGGCCCAGTGGCCGCCGCGGGCCCAGGTGCGCTCGAAGGTCGCGATCGACATCTGCAGGTTTTGCGTGCGGCCCGAATGCAGGGTCAGCAGGCTGCGTTCGCGGTCGAAGCCGATCAGCACCGCGTAATGCCAGACCGGATAGACGGGCAGCGAGAGGTTCTGGAACACCAGCACCGGATGGCCGGCGGCCACCTCCTGCAGCAAGGCGTCCAGGCTCGGCGCCAGCCGGACGCTGAGCAGGCCGTGGCGCCGGCTGGCGGCCAGCAGCTCCTGCTGCAGCGAGCCCTGGCGGCCGGGCAGATAGACCTGGGGCAGCAGCTGCTCGGGCGTGGCCGGCACGCCGGCGGCCTGCAACAGCATGGCCAGCGCGGCCGGGCCGCATTCATAGTCCTCCTGCGCGAAGAAGGGCTGCTCGCTCAGCAGGGCCTGGGGCGGCAGACTGGCGGGCCACTGCTGGCTCAGACGCTGAGCCTGGGGCGGTGTCGCGCAGCCGCCCAACATCATCAACAACAGGGCCGCAAGAAAACAAAACCCCGCAAGAGCGGGGCTTGATGGGCGTGGGCCGAGGCCCGGCGTCATCGGACCGAACGGGTGAAGGGGAAGACCTTGGTCAGGCCCAGGATGTCGGTCACCAGCAGGATCACGAAGACGGTGAACAGCAGGCCCAGTACCTCGCCGCCGGCCGGGGCGCTGTCGATGCGGCCGGCCAGTTCAGCAACTTCCGTATCCGACAGCGCGGCGACGCGGGCCTGCGCTGCCTCGGCATCGACGCCCTGGCCCATCAGCGCCTGGCGCACATCGTCGCGGGCCAGGAACTCGCCGACGCGGGCGCGCGCGGCTTCGGCCGGCAGCGTGGTGCCGGCGGCGGTCGCTTCGGCTGGCAGCAAGGCCTCGGTCGGCACGATGACGGCCTGCGCGGACAAGCTCATCAGCGAGCAGGAAACGATCAGCGTGGAAGCGATCAGGCGGCGCGTCAATGTCTTCATGGTGTTGGACCTCAGGTGAGCGCGCAGTGTAGGCGTGGCGCAGCCCCGATTTTGCGCCGGTTTACAGCTTGTGACCTTGATCAGTGCCGGCTTGTGCCGGCCTTGCGGGTGGCGATCTGCACCGCCAGGCACAGGGCCGTGGCCAGCGCGAAGGCCAGCGGCATGGCCAGGCGATCGAGCAGCAGGGCCAGGGCCACGCAAAAGGCCGCCAAGGAATACAGCCCGGTCACCATCGCGCGCAGCAGCGTGGCCGCATAGGCGCCGCCCTGCGCGCGGTGCGAAAACACCGCCAGCGTGCTGCCCAGCATCGGGAACACCGCCAGCATGCCGCTCCAGTGGCTGCCCAGCGCGCCGGCCGCCCCGCTGACGCCCAGGGTCAGCGCCGCACCCGCCGCCATGCGCAGGCCCATTTCGCCGGGCCGCAGGCGGATGGGCGCATCCAGCGGCCGGGGCGGCGGGAACAGGCGCGGCGCCAGCAGCAGCGTGGCCAGTGCAATGCCCAGACCCAGCAGCGGGTGGGGCGGCAGCAGGCTCAGCGGCGCGGCCACGGTCAACCAGGCCAGCAGGGCCTGGCCCAGCGCGCCAGGCCAGGCCCGGCCATCGGTGGCATTGGCGGCACGGGCATAGGCGATGCTGAACGAGACCGAGGCGAGCAGGGCCGCTGCCGCCGTGGCCGCCGACGCGGCGGCAAAGGCCGGACCCTGCTCCAGCGCGATGAAAGCCAGGATGGGCCCGGCCACCACCGGCAGCCCGGCCAGCCAGCCGGCCACCTTGGGGCCCCAGCGCTGGCTGGCCAGCGAGACGAGCAGCAGAAAGGTCGGGACGAGGAGGAGCTTGAGGGCGAGCACGGAATCAGTCGGGCCGGCGATAGCTGCCCCCGCCACGCGGGGCGGCGATGAACTCCGGCAGTAGTTGCCGGGTGAAGTGCCGGCTCATCGCGTTGCTGATGCCGGCCTGGTCGATGCGTGACTTGATCATCAGGTCCCAGTATCACCTGAGCACCGCCTGTCGGGCCGCCGTACCCGGCCACTAGCCCCGCGAGGCGGCCAGTGCCCTACCGCACTTTCTGCACCGTAGTCTCGGCCGGTGACAGCGTCCTGCCGTCGCTTGCTTTCGGCGCCATCAGCGGGATTGGCTTGCCGGTGCGCTTGTCGATCAGTAGCGAATGAGCTTCGCCAGGTTCGAACAGATGGTGTTCGCCCCACTGCCGCAGCGCCACCAGGATGGGGAACAGGCGATCCCCTTTGGCCGTCAGTACGTACTCCTGATAGGCGGTGCCATCCGACGCCGCCTGCGTCTGCAGAATGCCTGCCTCGACCAGCTTGTGCAGGCGGTCCGAGAGGATGTTGCGGGCCACGCCCAAGCTGCGTTGGAAGTCGCTGAAGCGGCTCGTTCCGTCGAAGGCATTGCGCACGATCAGCAGCGACCAGCGGTCTCCGATCAGATCGACGGAGCGCGCAACCGGACAAGGCTCGGCGTTGATAGGTTCAAGGCGGGGCAAGGCATCTCCTGGCGGCATGGCAGGGCATCTGTTTTGGTTGCATTTTAAAACCACATTGCGTAGGATTAAATCGGTTTTGTTTTGCAACTAGATTGAGTGAGCATCGTGTCATGAAGGTTTCTTCGCTAGCGCCGGCACTGCCGCGCAGCCTGGTGTGCTTGTTTGCCGTGGCGAGCGGGATGAGCGTGGCGAATGTGTATTACGCGCAGCCCTTGCTGGATGCGTTGGCGAGGGACTTCGGCATTGCTCATGCGGCGGTCGGCGGCGTGATCACGGCCACGCAGCTTGGCTGTGCGATCGCCCTGTTGCTGCTGGTGCCGCTGGGCGACCGGGTGGATCGCCGGCGCCTGCTGGCGTGGCAACTGCTGGCGCTGGTGGCCGCGCTGACGGTGGTCGGCATGGCGCAGTCTTCGGTGGAGCTGCTCGTGGGCATGCTCGCCGTCGGCATGCTGGGTACGGCGATGACGCAGGGGTTGATCGCTTACGCGGCGAGCGCTGCGGCACCGCATGAACAAGGGCAGGTCGTGGGCGTGGCGCAGGGGGGCGTGTTCATCGGCCTGTTGCTGGCACGGGTGTTCTCGGGAGCCGTCAGCGATGTGGCGGGCTGGCGCGGCGTCTATTTCAGCGCCGCCGCGCTGATGCTGGCCATCGCGCTGCCACTGTGGTGGCGGCTGCCCACCTTGCTTGCAGCGCCAAATGCGGTCAGCTACCCGCGTCTGATCGCGTCGATGTGGACGCTGCTGCGACAGGAACGGGTGCTGCAGGTGCGCGGCTTGCTCGCGCTGCTGATGTTCGCTGCGTTCAACATCTTCTGGAGCGCTCTGGCCCTCTCACTGAGTGCGCCGCCCCATGGCTTTTCGCACACCGCCATCGGTGCCTTCGGGCTTGTCGGCGTCGTGGGTGCGCTGGCCGCCGGGCGGGCCGGGCAGTGGGCAGATCGTGGACACGCCCAGCGCACCAGCGCGGCAGCGCTCGTGCTGCTGCTGCTGGCCTGGTGGCCGCTGTCGATGATGGAATGGTCGTGGAGCGCTTTGGTGATCGGCATCTTGCTGCTTGACCTGGGCGGTCAGGCCTTGCATGTCACCAATCAGAGCCTGATCTTGCGCATCCGCCCGCAGGCTCATAGCCGGCTGGTCGGCCTCTACATGCTGTTCTATGCGGTCGGCAGCGGGCTCGGGTCGATCAGTAGTACCGCGACCTTTGCATATGCGGGTTGGTCCGGTGTCTGTCTGCTGGGCGCGGCGATGAGCCTGCTGGCGCTGCTGTGCTGGTGGGCGACGCGGGGCCCCTCACACCAACTCGCTCGGAACGACGGCGACGGCGCAGGACCTGCCGGCGGACCATGCCGAAACTCGGCGGGCGTGCAGTGAGGGCCTCGTCGATGCGTCGAACGTGAGTCAGCCGGTTCTCGTTCTCCCGCTAGCCGGACCCCGGTCATCCGGCCGGCAGGCGAGCGCGAAATCGACGTGATAGTGCTCGTCATGGCGCACCCAGGGCTTGCCCTTCATGAAGGGCAGATGCTGGCGCAGAGAGGGGCCGCGCGGCGTCGCGAACAGGGCCGGCAGGTAGGCGGTGTCGAAGATCACCCGGGCGATGCCCACGCCCTGCGCCCGGGCGGCACGGTGCAGCGCGTACAGATGCTCGGCCAGGGCCGGGAAGTCGATGCGGTGCTCGCCATGCCGGGCCTCGGCGTCGAACTCCATGTCGTAGCCGAAGCGTGTCAGCGGGCTGGTGGGCAGGGGCACCGAGCGACCCTGGGCGTCGCGCACCGGCACGAAGAAGTCGACCGACAGGCCGTTCTGGTGGGTGCGGTGCGGCTTGAACGAGCCACCGGCGGCCCAGCCGGTCTCGCCATAGACGTAGTGGACACCAGGTGTGCTGGCCTGCAGCGCCGCATAGGACGCGACGATCACGTCGGCCACCTTCGCATGCACATAGGTCCGGCCCGCTGCGACCGCCAGCTCGCTATAGGCCGAGAAATTGGCGCCATCGGTGGGCAGCTTGACGCCGCCTTCGAGACGGCCCATGGCGACCGTGCCATAGCAGCGGCTTACGTCGGCGTGGGCGGGCTGGATGCTGATCAGTGCGCCGATCAGCGCATAGGCGGCGAGCGAGAAGAAACCGGGACTCAGGAACAAGTGCGCGCCCTACACATGCTGATCCACCAGCACCGGATTGCCGTCCGGGTCGATCACGACAAAGCTGGCCGGGCCGCTGCCGGCCTCGTCGGCCTCGCTCTGCAGCACCAGGCCCTGGGCCTTCAGCTGGCGCTGCAGCTCGCGCACATCGCTGAAGCTCGGGAGCGGGTCGGCGTGCTGGGTCCAGCCGGGATTGAAGGTCAGCATATTGCGCTCGAACATGCCCTGGAACAGGCCGATCACATGCTCGCCGTTCTTCAGAATCAGCCAGTTCTGGGCCGCATCGCCGCCCCAGGTCTTGAAGCCCAGCTTCTCGTAGAAGGCGCGCGAGGCCTCGATGTTCTTGACCGCGAGGCTGATGGAGAAGGCACCGAGTTCCATGGCTTTGTGCTCCTGGGCGTCCGACAGTGAGGCATCTTGCCACGCCGCTGGTCGGCAAGATGCCCCGATTGACGAACGAGCCGCTCTCGCTATGCTCGCCCCACCGCATATTCCTTCCAGCCGCACCGCCATGCACACAATGCCTGCCCCGGTCATGGAGCCCTTGACGGGCTACCGCGAACTGCCCGCCCACACCATGCTGGAGCGCGCCCGCGCCAGCTATCAAAACCTGCTGCGCCGCCGCACCGTGCGCGATTTCGATAGCCGGCCGGTCGACCGCGCCGTGATCGAGCAGTGCCTGCTGGCCGCCGGCACGGCGCCCTCCGGCGCGAACCAGCAGCCCTGGCATTTCGTCGTCATCACCGATCCCCAGCGCAAGTCGCAGATCCGCGAAGCGGCCGAGGAAGAGGAGCGCACGTTCTACAACGGCCGCGCACCGGAGGAGTGGTTGCGCGCGCTGGCACCGCTGGGTACCGATGCCAACAAGCCCTTTCTGGACGAGGCCCCGCTGCTGATTGCGATCTTTGCGCAGAAGTACGGCATCGACGCACAGGGCGAGCGCTTCAGCCACTACTACGTGCCCGAGTCGGTGGGCATCGCCACCGGCTTCCTGATCGCCGCCCTGCATGAGGCCGGCCTGGTCACGCTGACCCACACGCCCAGCCCGATGGGTTTTCTGAGCAAGCTCTGCGGCCGGCCCGAGTCCGAGAAGCCCGTCATCCTGCTGGTGGTCGGCCATCCGAAGCCGGGCTGCGAGGTGCCGGTGCATGGCGGCATCAAGAAGCCGCTGGCGCAGATCAGCAGCTGGCTTTGAGGGGCTGGTGTCAGAGCAGGCCGGCCTTTTTATACCAGCGCACGCAGGCCATCTCCAGCAGGGCAAAGCCAAGCCAGGCCGGGATCAACAGGGCCGGGTGCAGCAGCACGGCCGCTACCAGCAGCGGCATGACACCCAGCCAGCAGGCGAGCTTGTAGCCGATGGGCAGCGCCGCATAGCGCCGGCCCTTGGCCGGGTGGCGTCTGAACTCACGCCGGTTGATCAGCGCCAGCGCTGCCAGGGCCAGGGCGTAGATCACAAGGGCGGCAGCGATTTGCATGGGCTGTTGCAAGACCCGAACCCTCAGCCGCGCTGTTGCGAGTCCGCCGGCGAAAGACTCTCGGCGCGCGCCAGCACCAAGACCGTGAGCGCCCGCAGACGGCGCATCAACGCGATGACGGCAACGACAAGAAAGCCCGCAAGACCGCCGAGAAAGGCCATGATGCCGTCCTGCAGCCCGGTCGACATGCCGTCGCTGGAAGCAGCAAGCAGGCCGGGGCCGAAAACTCCGGCCAGCACGGTCACGGTGAGCGTCCACCAAGGCAGCAGTGGGCGGCTCAGCAGTGTCAGGGCCGGGGCGATGGAAGTGTGGGGCTGAGACATGGCTCGTAGGCGGGGCTGTGGGCGACGCAGGACTGCCGGGCGATCAGCGGCTGCTCTCGACCTGTCGCCAGAACAGGCCGAGCTTGCTGTAGGCCCGCATCACCGCCTCCTTCTCGCTGACCGACTGCACCAGCTTGTTTGCCGTGGACTCTGGGCATGAGATCAACAGGTTCCCCTGGTAGTCGAGTTCCCGGTAGGTGCATTCATACAGGTGCCGGTCTTCGATGAAGTAGCCGATGGCTTTGACACCTTGGTGCTCGATGAATCGGTAGACGATCTTGCTGGAAAAATTGTGCAGCTCGACCGGGCTTTCCGAGTAAAAGCTCTTCACATCGATGGTGACTCCGGTGCCGGCCGCCTCGTCCCTGATCTTCCTGAGCGCCGGGGCGTAGGGGAGGCTGTCGCTGATCTCGATGCCGGTGATGTCGCCGATGGACACACGGGATTCCGGGATCACCCGGTGTCCGATGGCCTTCGTGGCGTCGCCTTGCCTCCTCAGGCAGCGGGTCAGGCGGGTTATCCAGCTGGGTCTTTGAGTCATGGGTTCGGTGCGCGACGGCGCCTCGCGAGGCTGTGAGGGCCCCCGACTCAGGTGCCGAGTTTGACGGGGGCTGTGTGCAGGACTGGCCAGGGCTGTAGCGGGCGTGCTGCTCCGTCGAGCCGTCCATTGATCAGTCAATCGGGTAGAGCTCGAAATCCACGAACTGCTCCCACTTCTTGAACCACTCCTGGAACAAGGCTTCGTCATTGGATTCCATCAGCTGGAAGCAGCTCGCCCCTCACCCCTTGATCGCCGCCGCCACAATCATCCCGATCGCGATGCACTTGGCGCCGATCACGATGGCCAGTGCCAGGTTCTTGTGTTCGACGATTTCTTCCCAGAGCTTGTAGGGGGTCAGCTTGTCGACGATGACAAAGCTGACCCAGAACACCAGCACGCCGATCACCGCGTAGAGCACCGAGCCCAGCAGCACCGCCGGTTTGAGCCATTCGATTTCCATTTCAGTTCTCCTCAGTAGCCGATTGAGTGAAATGCGCGGCGCAGCCCGCGCGACATCCAGCGGAGCCCGAGGATCCGGCTTTGCCGGGCCTGCGGGCGCGCCCCCTTGAGGGGGCGCGCGAAGCGCGTAGGGGGTGGTTCATTTATGCCCGCCCCCGCCGCTGTAGCCGCCATAGGACCCGCCGCCGGTGCCCAGGCGCACGCCGCTGCCGCTGGCGCGGCGCTGGCATTCGCGGTATTCGTTGCTGGCCTCGCCAAAGCTCTGCTTGTAGCTCTGGCAATCGTCCTGGCTGCAGCCGCGCATCAGCATCACCAGGATGAAGAGGATGAACAGGGTCAGCAGGATCTTGAACACCAGGCCGTGGCCGCTGGTGGGCGCCGCGTCGCGGGTCAGCGCGGCGGTGCTGACCGCCAGCTTGAAGGCACGGGCGACCTCGGCGGCATCGAGCTTGCGGCCATGGCTCCAGCTGATCTCCTGGGTGCCGCCCTTGCTGCCGGTCTGCTCGCGCGACAGCAGCTCGACTCGGCCTTCGCCCCTCCACTCGTAATCGGTGACCTGGGCGCGCTCGCCGCGCCGCAGCTGCCAGTAGAACTCGCCCAGCACATAGCTGATCTGGGCCGCATAGGACTCGCCCTCGTACAAGGCCTTGAAGCGCCGGCCCTGCCACTCGACCGTGTTGCTGCCACTGCCCTTGGGCGCGCCGGTGAGCGGCCGCACCAGGCTCCAGCCCTCGTGGGTGTCGACCAGAAAGGCAAAGCCCTCGCTGCGGTTGTAGAGCAGGTATTCGCGCCAGAAGCTCTGCTCGTCCTCGCTGTCCGCCGCAGGCAGGTCGCAGCGCTCCAGATAGCCGACCACCTGCCAGGGCAGCGCCGGGCCGCCGGCGGCGAGCGCCAGCGTGCCGCTGCGACCCAGCGGGATCAGCGGCTCCAGCGTGTTGGCCTGCTGGGCGTACCAGGCCAGGTCTTGGCCCAGGCCTTTGGAGATGTCGACCACCGCATGGCATTGCGCGCAGACGATGCTCTGGCTGCCGTCGAGCTTGGGCGCCAGCGCGGCGCCGCAGCTGGGGCATTCGCAGGTCTTGCCGATGAGGGTCTTGCTGCTGATGGCCTCGCCCTGCGCGTCCTCGCGCAGCCCGCTCATCGCCAAATCGGCCAGGCGCACCGGGCGGCCCAGCGACCAGCTCGGCGCGCTGCCCGGCGGGCCGCTGTACTCCAGGCTGGCCACCTCGTCGGCGCTGTTGTTGCGCAGCTCGGCCACCAGGAACTGGCGCTGCGCATCGCCCAGCGGCGCATGCGGCAGCTCGCCCTGGGCGGCGGCCTGGCGCGCCAGGGTCAGCGCACTGACGGTCCAGGCCTGGCCGGCCAGCAGCAGCTGAGCGCCCAGCACCAGCTCATGGGCTTGTGGCAGGCCGGCCGGCGGTGGCGCTTCGAAGCCCAGCACATAGCTGCCGTTGTCTTCGGACAGCCAGGCACTCTTCTGACCATCGGGGCCGTTGTCGAACAGCGCATGCCACTCGTTCCAGCTGCCCTCGGCATAGCTCAGCTGCAGCCGACCGACGAGGCTGAAGGCGGCGCCGGCATAGCGGCCGGCCGCCCCCAGCTGCAGCGGCGAATGGTCGTCGAACAGCTCGGCGCTCGCGCCGATCTTGCGCAGGCTCTCGCCTTCGCGCAGCAAGGTGCTGCGGCAAAAACCGCAGACCGCGCTGGCCGAGGCGGCGCTGGCGAACTCGACCGGCGCGCCGCAGTTGGGGCAGGTCGCCTGCCAGCGGCGTTGGGGTGTGCCTGAAGAGGCCAATTCAGCCGAGCTTCTTCAGCAGCTCGGCCTTCTTCGCGGCGAACTCTTCGTCGGTCAAGATGCCCTTGGCCTTCAGATCGCCGAGCTTTTCCAGCAGGGCCATGATCTCGTCGGCGCTTTGCACGGGGGCGCTCGCTGCTGCTGCCGGCGCGCCGGCACCGGCCAGGCCCTGGCTCAGCTGCTGGGCCAGCACCTGGCCCATCGCAAGACCTGCCCCCAGCCCCATCGCGTCGCCGGCCACACCGCCGCCGCCACCCGAGGCGGCGCCCTCGGCCATCTTGGGCAGCGATTGCGCGGCCTGGTACTGCATGAACTGGCCCATGTTCTGGCCTATCATGCCCATGCCGATCTTCTGGTCGAGGATCTTCTGCAGCTCCTCGGGCAGCGAGACGTTCTGCAGGGTCACGCTCTCCAGCTTCAGGCCCAGCGCGGTGAACGAGGGCGCGGTGGCCTCCATCAAGGCCTTGGCGAACTCGATCTGGTTGGCCGCCAGGTCCAGGAAGGGGATGCCGCTTTGCGCCACCGCATCGCTGATGTGCTGCAGCATCAGGCCACGCAGCTGGCCGTCCAGGTCCTCGACCGTGTAGCGCTCGCGCGTGCCCGAGATCTCGGTGTGGAACAGCTTGGGATCGGTGATGCGGTAGGCATAGTTGCCGAAGGCGCGCAGCCGCACCGCGCCGAAGTCCTTGTCGCGTATCGTGACCGGCTGGGTCGTGCCCCAGCGCCGGTCGATGCGCTGGCGGGTGCTGAAGAAGTAGACATCGCTCTTGAACGGCGACTCGAACAGCTTGTCCCAGTTCTTCAGATAGGTCAGCACCGGCAGGGTCTGGGTGCTGAGCTTGTACATGCCGGGGCCGAACACATCGGCCACCTTACCCTCGTTGACGAAGACGGCCATCTGCGACTCGCGCACCGTCAGCGAGGCACCGTACTGGATTTCCATCTCGGCCATCGGAAAGCGCCAGGCCAGCGTGGTTTCGTCATCCTCGGTCCATTGCAGGATGTCGATGAACTGTTTCTTGATGAAATCCATCAGGCCCATGGTCGTGCTCCCCATAACGAACGGGCAACATGCCCGCGCCGAGAGTATCCACCAGCGCCAGGCAGGCGTCTGCCCCACCTGCGGGGGAAGGGGCGAGAGCTTGAGAACTTTTGTAGCGAGCCGTCGTCAGGCTAGGCGGGCCGGGCGCAGGAACCGGAACGTACCCCAGGTACGTGAGGATTCCGAGCACCGGGCCAACGACGCATGGCGGCGGCGCAGTAAAAAGTTTTCTAGCTCTCAGCGCTTGCGGCGCGAGAACAGGCTGCCGCCCAGCATCGCCGCCGCCATGCCCCAGAACAGCGGCGCAATGCCCAGCGCCGCGCCCATCGCGCCGAACACCAGGGGCATCACGGTCTGGCTGGTGTTGATCAGCGTGGTGCGCAGGCCCAGGGCCTCGGCGGCCCGGCCCTCGGGGGCCGACTGGTGCAGCAGGGTCAGTACCATCGGTTGCGGCGCGCCCAGGCCCAGGCCCAGCAAAAAGGTGATGGCCATCAGCACGCCGACGCTGTGCGTGAAGGGCACGGCCAGATAGGCCAGGCCGGCCACCAGCAGCGAGGCCACCAGCAGCGGCCAGGGCTGGATGCGGTTGACGATGAAGGGCATGGCCAGGCGCACCGCGAAGGTGGCAGCCGCGAAGGCGCCCATCACGATGCCGATCTGCGAGGGCGTCAGGCCGATCTGCGCGCCGTAGACGGGGATGGCGAAGTTGTAGATGTCCCAGCCCACGGTCAGGATGGCCATCGCGATGAAGAGGCGGCGCAGCTCCGGCTCGCGCAGCAGATCGAACACCGGCCCAGGCGGGGTCAGGTCATGCTTCTCGCGCAGTGTGATCTCGGGCAGCAGCCGGCCCCACAGCGCCAGCAGCGGCAGCACCGTGAACAGCGCCAGGATCAGGAAGCAGGCGCGGTAGCCCAGCGCGTCGATCGAGATGCCGGTCAGCATCGGCGCGACAAAGGTCGAGGTCGAGAAGCCTAAAGCGACATAGCTGAAGTTGACCGTGCGCTCCTCGGGCGCGCTCATCTCGCCCACCGCGTGGTAGACCGAGACATTGAGCAGCATGAAGGACAGGCCCACCAGCACGCTGGTCAGGTAGAGCGTGGCGAGCTGGGGCACCAGAAAGGGCAGCAAGGTGCCCAGGCCCACGCCTATGGTGCCTATCAGCATCGGTCGGGTGATGCCCGAGCGGTCGATCCAGCGCCCGGCCGCCACCGAGGTCAGCGCCGGCAGCAGCGCATACATGGCCATCAGCGTGCCGACCGTCAGCGTCGACGCCCCCTGCTTGATCGCGAACAGCGCCACCGCGATGCGGCTGCCGTTGAAGGCGACATGGTTCAGAACCAGCAGGATGATGATCAGGGGCAGGGGACGCATCGCGGCTTGATTCTAGGCAAGCCGGCTCGTGCCACTGTCCACAGCTCGCACGCTTCAAAGGCTGGGCCAGACCCCCGGTTCCACTTCCAGGCGCAGGCACCAGTCCGAGGGGATGGTGCCGGCCCAGACCAGGTTGTGATGCGGCAGCAGGCGCCGCTTCGCGAAGGTCATGCGCGAATCGGCCATTGCCAGCAGGGTGCTGGCGTTCCAGTCCTGCTTGGGCGGGCTGGCGGCCACGCCGATGGTGGCGCTCAGCGGCGGCTGGCCGCCCAACTGGCCCAGCGCGCTGGCGATGCGCTCGCGCAGCTTCTCGGCCAGCGCGGCGGCGGCGGCGATGTCGGTGTCGGGCAGTATCAGCACGAACTCGTCGGCGCCCAGATAGGCCAGGCCGGCGCCGGCGGGCTGCAACTGCTGCAAGAGCATGGCCAACTGGGTCAGCACCTGTTCGGCGCTGGCCTGGCCCTGCTCGTCCTGGTAGCTCTTGAAGTGATCGATATCCAGGGTCAGCACGGCCAGCGAATGGCCCGAGGCCCGCGAGGCCTGGGCCGAGGACTCCAGCGCCTGCATCAGCGCCTTGCGATCCAGCACACCGGGCAGGGCCCGCAGATCGGCATGTACAACAGTCATCAGGTGCTCCGGGGTGGCGATGCACCATGCTAGTGAGCGCTGCGGGCCTGCGGCATGCTCCATTACCCTGGGGGCGAGCGCGGCTCGCCCCGCTGTGGTGCGCGGCCTCACAGCCGCGGCGGCAGATCGGCGGTCGACAAAAAGGCCTCGATCAGCCGCATCTGGCGGCGCTCCTTCAGCACATAGAGGTACTCGGCCACCATGGGCGCTGCGCCGCGCAGCGGCAGCACGCGCAGTTCGGGATGGTGGGGCACCTCGTGGCGGGCCACCAGGCTGACGCCCATGCCGCGCACGATGGCCTCGCGCAGCGCCTCGCGGCTGCCGATCTCCATCACCTGGGCCGGCCGCACGCCGGCCAGCTGCAGCATCTCCTCGCCGAGCTGGCGTGTCATCGAGCCGCCCTCGCGCAGCAGCAGCCGGCAGGGGGCCAGGTCTTGCGCACTGACCTCGGTCTGGCGCGCCAGCGCATGGTCGCTGCGCAGCACCAGCACCAGCGGATCTTCGCCGAGCTTCCAGCACAGCAGGCGGGCGTCGCGCACCGGATGGGAGGAGGCCGCCAGATCGACGCGGTACTCGCGCAGCGCATCCACCATCTGGCGCGAGTTGCCGATGTGCAGGCTCAGCTCGATGCCCGGGTAGCGGCTCTGGAAGCGCTGCACCAGATCCAGCATGTAGTAGGGCGCGGTGGCGCCGATGCGCAGGCTGCCCTGGCGCAGCTCGGCCTGATTGCGCAGCGCGAACTCGATCTGGCTCTCCTGCTGCAGCAGGCCCTCGACCATGGGCAGCAGCTCGACGCCTGCATCGCTGATGGTCAGGCGGCCGGAGTTGCGGCGGAACAGCTCCAGCCCGTAGTGCTCCTCGAGCGCGCGGATCTGGGTCGTGACCGTGGGTTGGCTGATGCCCAGCTGCTTGCTGGCCAGCGTGACGCTGCCAAGCCGGGCGACGGTGAAAAAGGCCTTCAGTTGGGCGGTGAGCATGGACGGGCGAGGGTAGTCGCCCTTGATGACGAACTGATGTCGAACGCGCGTCAAAGCCGCGACACAAATCCGCCAATGCGGGCTTTGTCGCGCTTGGTCCGTATGACATGTTCTTTACATATTTGAAATCTAGAGTGCGGCCCATTGCTTCCCTTCACTCCTTCTTCGCACCCCAGGAACGCTATGAAAAACTCCCTCACCCGTCGTGCCGGCCTGCTGAGCCTGGCCGCCTTGTCGACCCTGCTGGCCGCCGGCGTGGCCCAGGCCCAGGGCAAGACCGAGCTGCTGGTGTACTCGGCGCTGGAGGCCGACCAGATCAAGGCCTACAAGCAGGCCTTCGAACAGGACCACCCGACGATCGAGCTGAAGTTTGTGCGCGACAGCACCGGCATCGTCACCGCCCGTCTGCTGGCCGAGAAGGCCAATCCGCAGGCCGATGTGATCTGGGGCCTGGCCGCCACCTCGCTGATGCTGCTGGACAAGGAAGGCATGCTGCAGGGCTATGCGCCCAAGGGCCTGGAGAAGGTGCGCGCCAATATGCGCGACCCGCGTGCGCAGCCGACCTGGGTGGGCATGGACCTGTGGTCCTCGGCCGT
Organism: Burkholderiales bacterium C2; assembly: GCA_005503085.1. GTDB lineage: Bacteria > Pseudomonadota > Gammaproteobacteria > Burkholderiales > Burkholderiaceae_C > Roseateles_E. The sequence goes on from SCOI01000006.1 coordinate 152,349, forward strand.
CTGCTTCAACACCGTCGAGGCCGACAAGCGCAAGCTGCCCAAGCCGGCTTCCTGGGCCGACCTGACCCAGCCGGCCTACAAGGGTACGGTGACGATGCCGCACCCCGCCTCCAGCGGCACCGGCTATCTGATGGTCTCGGCCTGGCTGCAGATGATGGGCGAGGACAAGGGCTGGGCCTTCATGGACGCGCTGCACCAGAACATCGGCGTCTACACCCACAGCGGCTCCAAGCCCTGCCGCCAGGCCGGCGCCGGCGAGTTCCCGGTGGGCCTGTCCTTCGAGTACCGCGCCAACAAGACCAAGAAGGACGGCGCGCCGATCGACATCGTGTTCCCGAAGGAAGGTCTGGGCTGGGATCTGGAGGCCACCGCCATCCTGAAGACCAGCAAGAAGCCCGAGGCCGCCAAGGCCCTGGCCGACTGGGCCGTGACCCGCAAGGCCAACGAGCTCTATGGTGCGAACTTCGCGATCCTGGCCCTGCCCGAGGCGCAGCAGAAGATGGAGCATGTGCCGGCCAATCTGGAGCAGCTGCTGGCCAAGAACGATTTCGGCTGGGCCGCCGCCAACCGCGAGCGCATCCTGACCGAATGGGCGCGCCGCTACGAGGCCAAGGCCGAGAAGAAGTAAGCACAGAGAAGAAAGAGAAGCTGCCATGCTGTCGCTGCGTCACCTGAACAAACGCTATGGCACGCAGCCGGTGCTGCGCGGCATAGCTCTGGATGTCGCCGCCGGCGAGTTCATCAGCCTGCTCGGGCCCTCGGGCTGCGGCAAGACCACCTTGCTGCGCCTGATCTGCGGCATCGAGGCGGCGGACAGCGGCAGCATTGTGCTGAACGGCCAGGACATCACCGCCTGGCCGGCCGCGCAGCGGCGCTTCGGCGTGGTGTTCCAGTCCTACGCCTTGTTCCCCAATCTGAGCTTGGCGGACAACGTGGCCTATGGCCTGCAGCAGGCCACGCGCGGCGAGCGTGCGGCCCGTGTGGCCGAGCTGCTGGAACTGGTGGGCCTGGCCGACAAGGCGAACAAATTCCCGGCCCAGCTCAGCGGCGGCCAGCAGCAGCGGGTCGCGCTGGCGCGCGCGCTGGCGCCGCGGCCGCCGCTGCTGCTGCTGGACGAGCCGCTCTCGGCGCTGGACGCCCAGGTGCGCCAGGGCCTGCGCGCCGAGATCCGGCGCCTGCAGCAGCGCCTGGGCATCACGACCATCATGGTCACGCATGACCAGGACGAGGCACTGTCGATGGCCGACCGCGTCGTCGTGATGCACCAGGGCCAGATCGAGCAGCAGGGCAGCCCGCAGCAGCTCTATGCGGCGCCGGCCACGCCTTTTGTCGCCGGCTTTGTCGGCAAGATGAATCTGCTGCCGGGCCTGGTGACCGGCGCCGGACGGGCCCGCGTCGGCACGGCCGAGCTGGCCTGCGCCAGCGCCAGCTTCGCCCGCTACAAGACCGGCAGCCCGGTGCTCTTGGGCCTGCGGCCCGAGTGCCTGCGCCTGCACGGCCAGGCCGGACCGAACCGCCTGCCGGTCAGTCTCGTCGAGGCCATGTTCCTGGGCCATTGCAGCCTGCTGCGCCTGCGCTGCGAGGCGCTGGACGCCCAGCTGGAGCTGCAGCTGGCCACCGAGGGCGATGCCCAGCTGCCGGCCTGGTTGAAGGAAGGCCCGCTGTGGGTGGAGCTGCCGCCCGAGGCGGTCAGCGCGCTGGACACGCCGCTGTCGATGCGGGTGGCGGCATGAGCGTTGTATTGTCGGAGCCCCTGCTGCTGCCCAAGGCGGTCGCGCAGCGGGGCGAGGCCCGTGCGCTGGGTGGCCTGCTGGGCCTGGCGCTGGTCGTGCTGGCCGTGGCGGTGGCGCTGCCGGTGGCGGCCCTGCTGCTGCTGAGCTTCTACGGCGCCGACGGGTCCTTTGTCGGCCTGGCCAATTTCATCGCCTATATGCGCGGCCCGAACGTGCTGGCCTCGCTGGGCAACAGCCTGTGGCTGTCGGCCGCCAGCGCCGCGATTTGCGTCACGCTGGCCTATGGCTATGCTTTTGCGCTGATGCACAGCTGCATGCCGGGCCGGGGCCTGCTGCGCGCGATCGCGCTGGTGCCGCTGCTGGCGCCTTCGCTCTTGATGGCCATCAGCCTGATCTATCTGTTCGGCAACCAGGGCCTGCTGAAGGACTGGCTCGCCGTGCTGGGCCTGGGCCCGGCCTATGGGCCTTTCGGCATCATCGCCGGCTCGGTGCTGTGGACCTTTCCGCATGCGCTGCTGATCCTGTGCACCGCGCTGGCCAGCGGCGATGCGCGGCTGTACGAGGCCGCCGCCAGCCTGGGCGCGAGCCGCTGGCGCATTTTCCGCACCGTGACCCTGCCGGCCAGCCGTTACGGCCTGCTGATTTCCTATGTGGTGGTGTTCGTGCTGGTGATCACCGATTTCGGCGTGCCCAAGGTCATCGGCGGCAACACCCAGGTGCTGGCCACCGACATCTACAAGCAGGTGATCGGCCAGCAGCAGCTGCAGATGGGGGCGGTCGTGGCCTTGCTGCTGCTCTTGCCGGCCGGGCTGGCCTTCTGGGTCGAGCAGCGCCTGCGCGCGCGCCAGTCGGCGGCCTTGAGCGTGCGCGCGGTGCCCTACCGGCCCAGCCCCTGCAAGCCGCTGGACCGCGCGCTGCTGCTCTATTGCGGCCTGATCGCCGGCGCACTCGTGCTGGTGATGGGCGTGGCGCTGTTCGCCTCGCTGGCGACCTACTGGCCCTACAAGCTGCAGCCCACCTTGGCCAACTACAACTTCGACCTGATGGACGGCGGCGGCTGGGCCAGCTATGGCAACTCGATCAAGCTGGCCTGCGCGACCGCGGTGCTGGGCGCGGGCCTGAGCTTTCTGACCGCCTATCTGGTCGAGAAACCGCGCCGCTTTGCCGCCGCGCGCGGCCTGCTCAATGCGGTCGCCAGCCTGCCGATGGCGGTGCCGGGTCTGGCGCTGGGCCTGGGCTACATCCTGTTCTTCAACGCCGCCTGGAACCCCTTGCACTTCATCTACGGCGGCATGGTCATCCTGGTGCTGTGCACGGTGGCGCACTTCTTCTCGGTCGCCCACATCACCCAGCTGACCGCCTTGCGCCAGCTCGACCGCGAGTACGAGCTGGTGGCCGAGTCGCTGGGCGTGCCCTTCTGGAAGACCCTGTGGCGCGTGCACCTGCCGGTGCTATTGCCGACCCTGATCCAGGTGGCCGGCTACTTCTTCGTGAACGCGCTGACCACGGTCTCGGCCGTCGTCTTCCTCTATTCGCCCGCCACCACGCTGGCCTCGGTGGCCGTGCTGGCGATGGACGATGCCGGCGATATCGCCCCGGCGGCCGCGATGGCCTGCCTGATCTTCCTCAGCGCCGCGAGCGGCCGCCTCTTGCTGGCCGGCCTGGAGCGGCTGCTGATTCAAAAGACGCAGCGCTGGCGCGCTGCATGAAAGACCGAGAAGCAATGACTGTTGATGTGTTGGTGGTGGGCGCGGGCATCGTCGGCCTGGCCCATGCGTATGAGGCGGCCCGGCGCGGGCTCAAGGTGATGGTGCTGGAGCGCGATGCGGCCTGCATAGGCGCGTCGATCCGCAACTTCGGTTTCGTCACCGTGACCGGCCAGCAGGCCGGTGCCAGCTGGGCGCGGGCGCGGCGCTCGCGCGAGGTCTGGGCCGAGCTGGCGCCGCAGGCCGGCATCGATCTCGTTCATCGCGGCCTGTGGCTGACGGCTCAGCGACCTGAGGCGCGCTCGGTGCTGGAGGCCTTCATGGCCACCGAGATGGCCCAGGGCTGCGAGCTGCTGAGCCCGTCCGCCGCGGCCGCGCGCTTTGCCGGATTGCGGACCGAGGACTTGCAGGCGGTGCTCTACAGCCCGCATGAGCTGCGGGTCGAGTCGCGCAGCGCGATCCCGCGGCTGGCGGCCTGGCTGGCCGAGGCCCACGGCGTGCAGTTCCGCTTCGGCGAGGCGGTGCTGTCGGTGGCCACGCCCGAGGTGCAGACCTCGCGCGGCGTCTACCGCGCCGAGCGCGTCATCGTCTGTGGCGGCGCCGAGCTCAACGGCCTGTTCGCGCCGCTGTGGCAGCCGCATGAGCTGCGCCTGTGCCAGCTGCAGATGCTGCGCGTGCGGCCGCAGGCCGGCTTCCGGCTGGAAGGCTCGGTGATGGGCGATCTGAGCCTGGTGCGCTACGAGGGTTATGCGGCCCTGCCCGAGGCGCAGGCGCTGCGCGAGCGGCTGCAGGCGGAGGAGGGCGCCAGCCTTGCGCACGGCATCCATCTGATCGTCGTGCAAAGTGCCGATGGCTCGCTGGTGGTGGGCGATTCGCACCACTACGGGCCGGTGCTGCCGCCGTTTGCGCTGGAGGAGGTCGACGCGCTGATCCTGCGCCATCTGCGCGCGGCGCTGCGCCTGAGCGAGGCCACGGTGACCGAGCGCTGGGTCGGTACCTATCCCTCGTCGAGCCGCGAGCCCTGCCTGGTGCTGGCGCCCGACGCCGCCACCCGCGCCGTCACCGTCACCAGCGGCACCGGGGCCAGCACCGCCTTCGGCCTGGCCGAAGAGGTGTTCGCCGCCTGGTGAGCAAAGAAACAGACAAGGAATTGCGATGACTCAACTTCAAGCGCTCGTGTTCGACTGGGCCGGCACCATCATCGACCATGGCAGCCTCGCGCCGATGGGCGCTTTCGTCGAGCTGTTTGCCCGCCACGGCGTCGCGATCAGCATTGACGAGGCCCGGGTGCCGATGGGCCTGGCCAAATGGGACCATATCCATGCGCTGGGCACGGCGCCGCGCATCGCGGCCGAGTGGCTGCGCCAGCATGGCCGGCCGTTCTCCGACGCCGACTGCGACGCGCTCTACGAGGAATTCACGCCGATGAATGCGCAGAGCGTGCGCGACCATGCGGCGCTGATTCCGGGCGCGCTGGAGGTGGTGCAGGACCTGCGCGAGCGCGGCCTGAAGATAGGCTCGACCACCGGCTACAACCGCCCCATCATGGAGGTGGTGCTGCCGCTGGCCGCCGCCCAGGGCTATGTGCCCGACAACCTGGTCTGCGCCGGCGATATGGACAGCGCAAGACCTGGCCCGCTGATGATGGTGCGGACGCTGTCAGACCTGCAGGTCTGGCCGCCGGCTGCGGTCGTGAAGGTGGATGACACGGTGCCGGGCCTGCAGGAGGGCCGCGCGATCGGCGCCTGGGTGGTGGGCCTGGCCGTCAGCGGCAACACCCTGGGCCTCAGCGAGGCGCAGTGGCTGGCCCTGCCGGCCGAGGAACAGCAGCGCCTGCGCGAGCGCGCCACGGCCGAGCTGCGCGCCGGCGGCGCCCACTATGTGATCGACAGCGTGGCCCAGCTGCCGCCGGTCATCGAAGACATCGAGCGCCGCTTGGCTGCCGGCGAGCGGCCCGACTGAGGCAGGGGTGAATCGGCCGCTCAGCGGCTGTGCGAGGTCAGCCGGGCCAGCGGCGTCGCCAGGCTGACACCCGGCGCGGCCGCGCTGGCGCCGCGCTTGGGCGGGGTGCTGCTGAGCACGTCCTCGTCCAGCTCCTCGCGGGCCTTGCCCGGCAGCTGGCCCAGGCCCTCGGGGTTGCGGCGCATCGCGACGCCGACGGCCAGGATGTCGATGACCAGCAGATGCAGGATGCGGCTGACCATGGGCAGATGGGTGGAGACATCCTCGACATGGTCGACGATCAGCGTCGCATCGGCCTTGCGGGCCAGTGGTGACTGGCTGGCCGTGATCGCGACCACCGCCGCGCCGCGTTCGCGCGCCTTGTCGGCCACCGCCGCCAGCTCGGGCAGCTTGCCGCTGGCGCTGATGATGACGGCCACATCGCGGGGGCCCAGCACATTGGCGGCCAGCGACTGCAGGCGCGGGTCGGTGTAGGCGCTGCTGGGCACGCCGAAGCGCAGGAACTTGAACTGCGCGTCCTGGGCCACGACGCCGTAATGGCCGACGGCATAGAACTCGATGCGGTCGGCGCGCAGCAGCAGCTCGATCGCGCGGTCGATCATCTCGCGGTTCAGTGCGCTGCGCACCTGAAGGATGGCCGAGGCGGTATTGCCCAGCACCTTGGCACCCAGCTCCACCATCGAATCGTCATGGGTGACCTGGGTGTGGGTCACCGGCACGGTGCCGGTCAGGCCCGAGGCCAGGCGCAGCTTGAAGTCGGACAGGCCCTCGCAGCCCAGCGAACGGCAAAAGCGGATCACGGTGGGCTGGCTGACATTGGCGGCACGGGCGATCTCGGCAATCGGCGCATTCAGCGCATCGCGCGGATGGGCCAGCACATGCTCGGCCACGCGCAGCTCAGCCGGCGAGAGCTGTTCGCGCGCGCGCCGGATCTGGTTCAGGATGGCCGCGCCCGGCGCGGTCTTCAGTGTGCGCAGCTGCGCGTCCAGGATCGCCGAGGCGCCGATGAAGGTGGCGTGCTCGGCGGTGATCACATAGGTCGGGATCGCTGCCACATAGGCCGAGAAGCGGCCCTTGTCCTCGAAGCGCTGGCGGAAGGCCGAGCGGTCGAAATACTCGCCCAGCCGCGGCACGATGCCGCCGCCGATATAGATGCCGCCCAGGGCGCCCAGGGTCACCGCCAGATTGGCCGCGGCCGTGCCCAGCAGCGCGCAGAACAGGGCCAGCGTCTCGACGCAGACCGGGTCGCTGGCATCCAGCGCCCGCTGCGTGATCTCGGGTGCCTGCAGCGCCTCGGCCGGGCGGCCGGCATAGTCGGCCATCGCGCGGTAGATCAGCTCCAGACCCGGGCCTGACAGCAGGCGCTCGAAGGACACATGCTCGAACTCTCGCCAGGCGAAGCGCAAGAGCGCGATCTCGCGCTCGTTGCGCGGCGAGAAACTGGTGTGGCCGCCCTCGGTACCCAGCGCCACCCAGCCCTCGCCGGCCGGGATCAGGCCCGAGACCCCCAGGCCCGAGCCCGAGCCGAGCAGGCCGACGACGCTCTGCTTATTGGCCTCGCCGCCGCCGATCTGGCGCAGATCGCGGCCCGACAGGCGCGGCAGGGCCATGGCCAGCGCGGTGAAGTCGTTGACGACCACCAGGGTGTCCAGCCCCAGGCGCTGGCGCATCTCCTCGATCGAGAACTGCCAGTGGTAGTTGGTCATCCTGACCTGGTCGCCCTCGACCGGGTTGGCGATCGCGACGCCGGCATGCTCGATCTTCAGCGCCGGCAGGGTCACCAGATAGGCGCTGACGGCGGCATGGAAGTCGGCGTGATCGGCGCAGCGCAGCGAGGCGATGTGCTCGAACTGGCCCTGGGCGGTTTCCAGCGCGAAGCGGGCGTAGGTGCCACCGATGTCGGCGATCAGCCGGGGACTGTCGAAGGGAACCATGGCGATAGTTGGGCGGGGAGAAGGTGATGAGCAGGGCGGCTGAATGCGGTCGCCGGCGTGTCCGGATGCACGGGGCGGGTGCGCGCGATTATGGGGCCGTCGGCCCTCATCTCACCCCCGGCAAAGCGCGCACAGCGGGGCCGGCGCTGCGGCGCTGACACGACCAATCTTGTCTGTGTGTTTGTAGCTAAGCTACATTTCCGTGAGCGTCTTTGCACGGTGAATCGACGAATCTGCCTGCCAGTTGGTCTGGTTTTTACTGGTGAATATGGATTTATGGGTTCTTGCTCTTGTGATGTGAATGTAGTTTTGTTACCTTGTACTCCAGTAGAGCCAACAGCATCGGCGGCCTTCCTCCTGGTTTGAAGCGGGTGGAGGGTGGCCAGCAAGCCTGAGACCATCGTGCATTGCCAACTTCCTGATTCCTTGCGGCCCCTCTTGTGGTCTGTCCTGTCGTGCCCGTCCGCGTGTTCTGCTGTGCCGGGGGTGTGCTCATGACGGCGGCCGCGCCCTATCTGGTGGCCGATATCGGCGGCACCAATGCGCGCTTTGGCTGGGTGGCGGCTGGCGGCTCGGCGGTGACGCAGGTGCGCACGCTGCCGGTGCCGGCCCATGCTGGGCCGGCGGAAGCGGCGCGGGCTTATCTGGTCGGGCTGCAGCGTGATCTGGGTGCGGCCTACCGGGCGCCGCAGCGGGCCGCGTTCGCAGTCGCCACCGCGGTGGCCGGTGACCGGGTGGAGCTGACCAACAGCCATTGGAGCTTTTCGCGCGCGGCGGTGCAGGCGGATCTGGGGCTGGATGTCTTGCTGATGCTCAATGACTTCGAGGCGCTGGCGCTGTCGCTGCCGCGCCTGGACGCGGCGCAGCTGCGCGCGCATGGCGGGGTTCTGCTGCGGCCCAGCGGCACCTTGGCCGTCATCGGCCCAGGCACCGGTCTGGGTGTGGCCGGGGTGGTGCAGACCGCGCAGGGCTGGCTGGCGCTGCCGGGCGAGGGTGGGCACGCGACGCTGGCGCCGGCCGATGAGTTCGAGAGCGAGTTGCTGGCGCGGGTGCGGCGCGACCATGCCCATGTGTCCGCCGAGCGCTTGCTGTCTGGCATCGGTTTGCCGGTGCTGCATGGGGCGGTGGCGGCGGTGCTGGGCCAGCCGGTGTCGGTGCCTATGAGCACCGAGGCGATTGTCGAGGCGGGGGTGGGCGGCGCCGATGCGCTTAGTGCCCGCACGCTCGATGCTTTCTGTGCCCTGCTGGGCAGCTTTGCCGGCAATGTGGCGCTGACCCTGGGGGCGCGTGGTGGTGTCTATATCGGCGGCGGCATCGTGCCGCGCCTGGGCGAGCGCTTCTTTGCTTCGCGCTTTCGGGAGCGCTTCGAGTCCAAGGGGCGCTTCCGTTCCTATCTGGAAGGCATTCCGACCGCCTTGATCACCGACACGCTGGCTGCGCTGGGTGGGGCGGCGCTGGCGATCGAGCAGGCCTGACGGGTTGCTGTTGCCTGGCTTCGGTGTTGTGTTTTTGCAATGTAGTTGAGCTACATGAATGGCGTTTAGCGCCCGAAACAACGCCGCTATGAGGTCTTTTTGGTGGCTTATTTCATAGAGAAAAAGCCAAAATTCTGATTTCATTAAGGGTTTTCGGCTGTGTTGTGAAAAATCTAGTTTTGGTACAAACAAGGCTGTAGCGAGATTCCGAAACAAGAAAAAAAGCGCAGGAATCCGGGCAGGCCTGGGTGGACCGGCCCACCGTTTGTGTTGCGTCGATGACATCGTTTAGGAGACAAAGATGACGAAAGCTGTGAACCAGGCCGGCGCCACGCCCGGCGCTTTGTGGAGACTCAGTCCGGTGGCCGGTGCCTGCACCGTGCTGCTGATGGTGGCCACGGTGGCGCAGGCCCAGCAGGCCGCCCAGACCACCTTGGACACCGTCACGGTGACCGGCATCCGCCGCGGCATCGAGGCCGCGATCTCGGTCAAGAAGAACTCGGACTCCATCGTCGAATCGGTCTCGGCCGAGGACATCGGCAAGCTGCCCGACAGCAGCATCGCCGAGTCGATCGCCCGCCTGCCGGGCCTGTCGGCCCAGCGCGTGGCCGGTCGTGCCCAGGTGATCAGCGTGCGCGGCCTGTCGCCCGACTTCGCCACCACCTTGCTCAATGGCCGCGAACTGGTCAGCACCGGCGACAACCGCAGCGTCGAGTTCGACCAGTACCCCTCCGAGCTGCTCAGCGGCGTGACGGTCTACAAGACGCCCGATGCCGGTCTGGTCGGCCAGGGCCTGTCGGGCACCTTGGACATGCAGACGGTGCGGCCGCTGAACTTCGGCAGCCGTGTGGTCGCGCTGAACGCGCGCGGCCAGCGCAGCTCCCTGGGGGCTGCGGCCAATGCCAAGGCCACCGGCAACCGCTTCAGTGCCAGCTATATCGACCAGTTCGCCGACAAGACCATAGGCCTGGCCATCGGCTACGCGCACCAGGAAACCCCGGTGCAGGAAGAGCAGGTCGGTCTGTACGAGCCCTGGAAGGTCGAGGGCCGCCCCGGTGTGGCCGCCGGCAGCTATGTGATGGACGGCATCAAGGCGCTGCGCCGCACCGGCAAGACCACGCGCGACGGCGTGATGGCCACCGTGGAGTTCCGCCCGTCCAAGCACTGGACCAGCGTCGTCGACGCCTTCGCCGCCGAGGCCAAGCAGGTCGACACGGCCAACCAGTTCGAGCTGAACCTGCAGTACAACGGCAATTTCCCCTGCAACCCGGCCTGCACCTGGACCGATGCGAGCGTCAACGGCAACGGCACCCATACCGGCGGCACCATCACCAATGTCTACCCGCTGGTGCGGGGCATGTACAACAAGCGCGATGACAAGATCTCGGCGCTGGGCTGGAACAACAAGTTCCAGTTCGACAACGGCATCAGCGTGGTGGCCGACCTCAACTACTCCAAGGCCAAGCGCAATGAGCTGAGCCTGGAGAACAATGCCCAGCTGAGCCCGGTCGGCGGCGTGCCCTTCGACACGATCAAGCTGAACTTCGCGAGCTCGAACTTCTCGACCATGGTGCCGCAGCTGGACTACTCGGACCCGGCCAAGCTCTTCCTGCGCGGCACGATTTACGGCTCCGGCTACGGCAAGGTGCCCCGCGTCGAGGATGAACTCAGCGGCTTCAAGCTGACCGGCAATTTCCCGGCGCCGACGATGTTGGCCGGCCTGGTGGCCGATATCGACGTGGGCCTGAACTACGCCGACCGCTCCAAGAAGAAGCGCCAGCCCGAGGGCAATATCAATGTGGGCGCGCAGGGCGACACCACGGTGGCGGCCGATCTGCAATACCGCCCGGTCGATCTCGGCTTTGCCGGTCTGGGCATGATCCCGGCCTGGAATGTGCCCGGCGCGGTCGGTCGCTACATGACCTTCAACCCGACCGACACCGAAGGCTATCTGATCGCCAAGGCCTGGGATGTGGAAGAGAAGACCACGACCGCCTTTGCCCGTGCCAATGTCGACAGCACGATGTTCGGCCTGCCGGTGCGCGGCAACTTCGGTCTGCAGATGGTGCGCGTCGAGCAGCAGTCGACGGCTAATTACTTCGACGGCACCGCACCGGTCGGCAGCCAGGTCAAGCCGGTCACCGAGGGCAAGACCGTGACCGACTTCCTGCCCAGCCTGAACCTGGCCTTCTCGCTGGGCAATGACCAGACGCTGCGCTTCGCGCTGGCCCGCCAGATGGCACGGCCGCGTGTCGACCAGCTGCGCTCGGCGCTGGACTTCGGCATCGACAAGGCCAATGGCAAGCCCGGCGCCAGCGGCGGCAACTCGCAGCTGGACCCCTGGCGTGCCAATGCGCTGGACGTGTCCTACGAGAAGTATTTCGGCTCCAAGGCCTATGTGGCGGCCGCCGGTTTCTACAAGGATCTGCGCAGCTATATCTACACCCAAGGGCGCGACAACTACGACTTCTCGAAGTTCGTCGCCGGCTACTTGCCGCCGACCAATTGCGGCGCCGGCAACCAGGCCTGCCCGCCAGCTCTGGATACGGGCACCTACACCGCGCCGTTCAACGGCAGCGGCGGCAAGCTCAAGGGCGTGGAGCTGTCGGCCTCGCTGCCACTGAACCTGGTCAGCCCGATGCTCAATGGCTTCGGTCTGGTCGCCAGCGCCAGCTTCACCAGCAGCAATATCCGTATCAAGGACATTGACCCCGATGTCGTCAAGAGCGTGGGCAATGATCCGATCAGCCTGCCGGGCCTGTCCAAGCGCGTCTACAACCTGACCGCCTATTACGAGCGCGACGGTTTCGAGGCCCGCATCAGCCAGCGCAAGCGCTCCGACTTCATCGGCGAGATCGGCAACTTCAACGGCAGCCGCACGCTGCGCTATGTGGTGGGCGAGAGCATCGTCGACCTGCAGCTGGGCTACAACTTCAACCAGGGCGCGTTCAAGGGCCTGGGCCTGCTGTTCCAGGTCAACAACCTGGGCGACGACGCCTACCGCACCTATGCGGCCAGCAAGGACCGTCCGCTGGAGTACATGAAGTGGGGCCGCACCTATCTGGTCGGTGCGAACTACAAGTTCTGATCGGCTGTCAAAGCCTTCCGGCCCCGGACGCTCTCCGGGGCTTTTTTACTGGAGTTCGACATGCGCTGTCTGATCACCGGATTGAGGGGCACGCTGGCGCCGGTGCTGGCCCTGCAGCTGCGCGAGGCCGGCCACGAGCTGCTGGGCTGGGACCGCGAACAGGTCGATCCCGAGGATGCGGCGGCGGCCTCGGCCTGGCTGGCGGCGCAGCGCCTGGACGCGATCGCCCATCTGGCGATGGGCAGCGCCGACTGGGCCGGCCGGCTGGCCGCCCATGCGGCCGCGCGGGGCCTGCCCATGCTCTTCACCAGCACCGCGATGGTGTTCCATCACGAGCCCGACGGCCCGCATGGGCCGCAGGATGCGCGCACCGCGCAGGACGACTACGGCCGCTACAAGATGGCCTGCGAGGACGCGGTGCGGGCCGCCTGCGTCGAGGCCACGGTGGCACGCATCGGCTGGCAGATCGATGCCGAGCGCCCCGGCAACAATATGCTGATGGCGCTGGACGACTGGCAGCGCCGCGAAGGCCGGGTTGCGGCCAGCGCCGCCTGGCGGCCGGCCTGTTCCTTCATGGACGACACGGCCGCCGCGCTGACGGGCCTGCTGCTGCGGCCCGAGCCGGGCGTCGTGCATCTGGACAGCAATGCCGACGAGGCCCATGGTTTCGATCGCATCGCTGCGGCCCTGCGGGCGCGCTTCGGGCGCAGCGATTGGCGCATCGAGGTGCATCGGGACTATCGCCACGACCAGCGCCTGGCCGGCGGCCAGCGGCTGATGCCGGGCTTGTCAGAGCGGCTGCCCGAGCTCCTTGCTGCCTGAATCGCCAGCCGAAGGCTTTTTTGTTGCTGCCGCACGCAGCAGCCGGGGCAGCAGGGCCAGGCCGGCCAGCGCGGCCAGCAGGCTCAGCGCCCACAGCGCGCTGCCCGGCGCCAGCAAGACCTGACCCTGCCAGAGCTGGGCACCGGCCACGCCGCCCAGCGCCAACAGGCGCAGCCGCTCGCCACCGGCCGCGGCCGCAGGGTCTTCCAGCAGCCGGGCCAGCAGCACCAGGCTCAGCACCAGACCCGCCGCTGCGGCCAGGCCCAGCTGCAGGCTCAAGCGCGGCTCCACCGCCAGGAAGTACACGCCCAGCAGCAGGAGCAGCGCCAGCTGCAGCAGGCCGTACAGCGGCAGGCCCGGCGGCAGCGGCGGCGCGTAGCGGACAAAGCGCGCCAGATCGGGCCTGGGCTTGGGCGCCAGCCGCTCGGCGGCGGCCGGCCGCCAGGCGGGGCGCCGAAACCAGATGGTCAGCTTGTCGCGCCAGTTGTCGGCCAGCCGGGCGTCGCGCCACAGCTCGGCATAGTTGCGGGTATTGGCCTGCCAGACACTCCAGCTGCGCAGCGGCCCCAGCACACCATAGACGATAGGCTCGCCCTCGCGCTCCTCGACAAAGGTGCCGAACAGCCGGTCCCACAGAATCAGGATGCCGCCGTAGTTGCGGTCCAGGCAGTAGTCGTTCTGGCCGTGATGGACGCGGTGGTTGGACGGCGAGACAAAGACCCGGTCGAACCAGCCCAGCTTGCCGACCAGCCGGGTATGGACCCAGAACTGGTAGAGCAGATCGATCAGGCCGACGACGACAAACATCAGCGGCGGCACGCCCAGCAGGGCCATCGGCAGGTAGAAGATCCAGCTGAACAAGAACCCGGTGCTGGTCTGGCGCAAGGCGGTGCTGAGGTTGTATTCCTCGCTGCTGTGGTGCACCACATGGGCGGCCCACAGGATCGCGACCTCATGGCCGAGTCTATGGTTCCAGTAGTACAGGAAGTCGTAGAGCAGGAGGGCCAGCAGCCAGGCCCAGACGGCGTCCAGCGGCCACTCGAGCAGCGCGCCGTGTTGCCAGACAAGGGTGTAGAGGCCCACCGTCATCAGCTTGGTGAACACGCCCGCCAGCTGGCTGCTGATGCCAGCTGACAGGCTGGCGACCGTGTCGGCGGCGCGGTAGACGGCCTCGCCGCGGCGGCGGCTCCACAGGAACTCGGCCGCCATCAGCAGCACAAAGACCGGGACGGCGTAGACGATGGGATTGAGCATGGCCGAAGTCTAGGCCCGCCCCTCGGGCCTGGCGTGCCGGTGCAAACCCCGCTTCACAGGGCTGCGGATGCTTCTCTATCCCTTGACGCCGCCGGCCGTCAGCCCGGAGACGATCCAGCGCTGGGCCAGCAGGAAGACCGCGGTGATAGGCAGGCCGGACAGCACGGCTGCGGCGGCGAAGTCGCCCCATAGAAAGCGCTGGTCGTGCAGATAGTATTTGGAGCCCACGGCCAGGGTCAGATTGCCTTCCTCGCGCAAGAGCACCGAGGCCACCGGGTACTCGATGATGGTGCCGATGAACGCCAACACGAAGACCACCATCAGGATGGGCACGGCCATCGGCAAGAGCACCAGGCGGAAGGCCTGCCAGTGGCTGGCGCCGTCGACCTTGGCGCATTCCTCGATCTCGACCGGGATGGTCTCGAAATAGCCCTTGATGGTCCAGATATGGGTGGCGACGCCGCCCAGATAGGCCAGCACCAGGCCGGCATGGGTCTCGATGCCCAGGCCGGGAACGTAGCCGCCTATGGTCTCGAAGATCGCATAGATCGCGACCAGGGCCAGCACCGGCGGGAACATCTGCAAGAGCAGCATCGAGTTCAGGATGCTGGACTGGAAGCGAAACCTCATGCGCGCGAAGGCATAGGCGGCCGTGGTCGAGATCGCGACGATCAGCAAGGCCGAGAGCGTCGCGACCTTGACCGAGTTCCACAGCCAGGTCAGCACCGGGAAGGGCGGCTGCACCACGCTGCCATCGGGGGCCTGGTAGGGGATGCCCAGCGCCAGCTGCCAGTGCTCCAGGCTGATCTCGCTCGGGATCAGGCTGCCGGTGGCGAAGTTGCCGGGGCGCAGCGAGATCGAGACCACGGCCAGCAGCGGGAACAGGGTCAGGGCCAGAAAGACCCACAACAGCGCGTGCGCCGCGAAGACGCGCCAGCGGGCTTGTTTGCCTCGGACGATGGCCATATCAGCTCGCCTTCTTCATCAGTCGCAGATTGATCAATGACATCGCCGCCACCAGGATAAAGATCAGCGTCGAGATCGCGGCCGCCAGGCCGAAGTCCGAGCCGGAGTCCTTGAAGGCGATGCGGTAGGTGTAGCTGACCAGGATGTCGGTCTGGCCGGCCGGGATCTTGGTTGACAGATAGTCGGGCCGGCCGTCGGTCAGCAGCGCGATCAGCACGAAGTTGTTGAAGTTGAAGGCGAATGCACTGACCAACAGCGGCGCCAGCGGCTTGATGATCAGCGGCGCGGTGATCTTGAAGAAATTGGTCAGCGGGCCGGCGCCGGCAATCGCCGAGGCCTCGTAAAGATCGGCCGGGATGGCCTTCAAGAGGCCCGAGCACAGAATCATGATGTAGGGATAGCCCAGCCAGACATTGACGATCACCAGCATCAGCTTGGCCAGCAGCGGGTCGGCGAACCAGGCCGGCTTGACGCCCAGCAGCGCGTCGAGGATGGCATTGATCTCGCCGAAGTTCTGGTTGAACAAGCCCTTGAACACCAGGATGGAGATAAAGCCCGGCACCGCATAGGGCAGGAAGAGCAGGGTGCGGTAGGTGCCGCGGTACTTCAGGTCTTCCCAGTTCAGCACGGTGGCCAGCAGCATGCCGATGGCGGTGGCGCAGATCACGGTCACCAGCGAGAACACGACGGTCCAGCTGAAGATGGACAGAAAAGGGCCGCGGAACTCGGCGTCGACCACCATGCGGCTGTAGTTCTGCCAGCCGACCAGCACCTTGAAGCCCGGCTGCAGGCGCTCGCCGCTGGCGCTCTCGAAATAGCCGGTGTCGCGGTTGGCGCGGAAGACCTGGCCATCGGCGGTGCGCGTCAGGCTCTGGTCCGCGTTGGCCCGCCAGTGCCGCGTGATCGGGCCGAACTCGCGCAGGCCCAGATAGTGCAGCGCGTCCAGGCCGGTGCCGGCGGGCAGTGTCAGCCTGAGCTGCATCAAGGCCTCGCGGTGCCGGATCAACTCGCGCAGCGGCAGGGCAGGGCCTAGGGTCAGGTCTTGACCGGCCTCCATGGCAACTTCGTTGCCGGTCTTGCCCAGGGCCAGCGGCGGCGAGACCCATTGCGGCGCTGCCTCGTCGGCGCTGCGCAAGGCCAACCGGAAGCGCTGGCCCTCCGCATGCAGGCTGAAATGCTGCACCTGGGCCTGGATGGGCTCGTGCTGGTCCAGCAGGTACTCGCGCACCCGCTCTTCGCTCAGCAGATGGGCCGAGGAGTAGTTGGTGAAGCCGATCTGGGCCGTGTAGACCAGCGGGAAGGCGATGAAGACCAGCATGCCGGCAATGCCGGGGAAGAGATAGCGATAGGCAAAGCCGGCGTTGCTGACATAGACGTAGAAGCCGGCGCAGAACAGGGTCAGCGCGCCCACGGCCCAGGCCATCTGGCCCGAGGCATGGATCATGAAGACCGTGTAGAGCGCGGCCAGCATGGCCAGGCCGGTCAGCGGCCAGCGCAGCAGGCGGGCGATCTTTTCAAGCACGCTCGGCGGTAGCGTGCTGTAGGCGCCCGAGGGCAATGTAGCGGTCGCGTTCATGAGGTCTTACTTGTTCAGCAGCATGCGGCCCGAGGCGCCGTCGAGCGCGTCCTTCGGGGACTGCAGCCCGTTGGTGATGGCTTCCAGTGCCGCGTCCATCGCGGTCCAGAAGCGGCCGACCTCGGGGATGTTGGGGATGGGCTCGCCCAGGCGGGCGTTCTCCATGCTGGCGCGTATCAAGGGGTTGGCTGCCAGCTCGGCATAGAAGGCCTTGTTGGCCGGCACGCCGATCGGCACATCGGCATCCAGCAACTTCAGCGCCTCGGGCCGCATCAGATGGTTTTCGACGAACTCGCGGGCGATGTCCTTGAGCTTGCTGGGCGCGGCAATCATGCAGCCGAGCACGCCGACAAATGGTTTCGAGGGCTTGCCCGGCAGCACACCGGGGATCGGCGCGACGCCGAAATCGATCTTGGCCTTGCGCGCGTTGTCCCAGGCCCAGGCGCCGGAGATCATCATCGCGACCTCGCCGCGGGCGAAGCCGGTCTCCATCTCCGCGTAGCGCGCGCCCTTGGGCATATGGCCTTCTTTGAGCAGGCGCTCGATCATCCGCGCGCCGGCCAGCGCGCCGGCGTTGTTGACGCCCACCTGGGCCGCGTCATAGTCGCCCTGTGCATCGCGGCCGAAGATCTGGCCGCCGGCGCCGGCCAGCAGCGGCCAGCTGAAGAAGCTCTTGTTGTAGTCCCACAGGATGGCGTGCTTGCCCTGGGCCTTCAGTTGCTTGTCCAGCGCGATCAGCTCGTCGAAGGTGGTCGGCGGCGTGGGCACCAGGGCCTTGTTGTAGATCAGCCCGGTGGTCTCGATCGCGATCGGATAGCCCCAGAGCCGGCCCTTGTAGGCAAAGGCCTTCCAGGCCGTCTCCTCGACCTCGTCGTAGAGCTTCTTGCCCGGGCGCAGCGGCGTCAGCAGGCCGGACTTGGCCCATTCGCCGACCCGGTCATGCGGCCAGCAGAAGATGTCCGGCCCCTTGCCGGCGCCGGCCGCCTGCTGGAATTTGTCGGTGGCGTCGACCGGGTGTTCGACCACCACCTTGACCCCCGACAGCTTCTCGAAGGCGTTGCCGACCTTCTGCAGCCCGTTATAGGCCTTGTCGCCATTGATCCAGACCAGCAGCTTGTGGTCCTGGGCCTGGGCCGTGCCCGCCAGCAGCAGGCCCGTCAGCAGCAGCGCTGTCCTTCTCATGCCGACAGCTCCGGCGCGGCCTGGCGGCGCAGCGCGCGGCCCTGGGCGTCGAACAGATAGAGGGCCTCGGGCGGCAGGTGCAGCTGCAGCGCATCGCCGCTGCGCAGGCGGTCGCAGCCGTTGCGGCCCTCGAACTGGCAGGTCAGCGGCTCCTCCAGACCGGGGTAGGGGCAGTAGGCAAAGGTGGTGCCGCCCAGCGACTCGACGAAGGCGACGGTGCTGTGCAGCAGATTGATGTCGCCACCGATGCGGATGTGCTCCGGTCGGACGCCCAGCGTGAGCTGGTCGCCGGGGCTGGCGCGCGAGGCATCGACGCGGGCCAGCAGCGTGCTGCCGTCAGCCAGCCGAACCTCGGCGTCGGAAGCGCTTCCCCGGACCAGTTCCGCGGCCAGGAAATTCATCTTCGGCGAGCCGATGAAGCCGGCGACAAACAGATTGTCCGGATGCTCGTAGAGTTCCAGCGGTGTGCCGACCTGTTCGATCCGGCCGGCCGAGAGCACGACGATGCGGTCCGCCAGCGTCATCGCCTCCACCTGGTCATGCGTCACATAGACCATGGTGGTCTTCAGCTCTTCATGCAGCTTGGCGAACTCGTAGCGCATGCGCACACGCAGCGCGGCATCGAGATTGGACAGCGGCTCGTCGAACAGAAAGACCTCGGGCTTGCGCACGATGGCGCGGCCGATCGCGACACGCTGGCGCTGGCCGCCGCTCAGGTCTTTGGGCTTGCGGTCCAGCAGATGCTCGATGTGCAGGATCTTCGCGGCGTTGCGCACCGCGCCGTCGATCTCGTGCTTGGGCACCTTGGCCAGCTTCAGGCCGAAGGCCATGTTGTCGTACAGATTCATATGCGGGTACAGCGCATAGCTCTGGAACACCATCGCGATGCCGCGCTCGGCCGGCGGCACGTCGTTGACCAGCACCCCGCCTATGCGCAGCTCGCCGCCGGTGATCTCCTCCAGACCGGCGATGGTGCGCAAGAGCGTGGACTTGCCGCAGCCCGAGGGGCCGACGAAGACCATGAACTCGCCATCGCGAATCTCCAGGTCAACGCCGTGCAGGATCTTGGTCTCGCCGTAGGCCTTGGCCACGCCGGACAGCAATACATCAGCCACAGAACACCTCCGCGCCGGACCCGGGGCCGGGCACGGCTTGTCTCTCAGGGTTGGATTTGTAGAGAATATACAGGCGAAAATGTAGTCATACAACGGAAGTTGCCCGCAGTTCGAATCATTGACTCAAGTAAAATCAATGGCTTATGCGTGAATTCGGGATTTCCCGATGTAGTCAAACTACACAAACAGCGAGGGCTAGACGATACTTTGGCCAACGCCGCCGCTGAGCCTTGCTTTTCTTGCTCATGCGGCATTCTTGCCCCGGCCACTGGGCCCCGCATTGATGAACACCCCTATGACCGCCAGCGCTCAACTTGGCCACCGCCCGGCCGCCTCGCCCATGAAGACAGACGCTCTCCAGACCGCATTCAAGACCGCCGTCCAGCACCAGCTCGACCAATCGTCGGAGGGCAGCTGCCGGCAGGCCTCTTCCGACATGCTCTTGCGCGCCGCCGCCGCGGCATGCCGCGAACTGCTGGCGCAGCACTGGGCCGCGACCCAGGCGGCCGATGCGCGGCGCGGCGCCGGCGCGCCGGTGCGCCGGGTCCACTATCTGTCGATGGAGTTCCTGATGGGTCGGGCCCTGTCCAACGCGCTGGCCGCGCTGGGCCTGGATGACACGGTGCGCGAGGCCTTCCTGACCCAGGGTCAGGCCTTGCCCGATGTGCTGGAGCGCGAGCCCGACGCGGCCCTGGGCAATGGCGGCCTCGGCCGCTTGGCGGCCTGCTTCCTGGATTCCTTCGCTGAAGCAGGCCTGCCGTCCTTTGGTTACGGCCTGCGCTACCAGTACGGCATGTTTGCCCAGGCCATCCAGGGTGGCCGCCAGGTCGAGGCGCCGGACGACTGGATGCGCGCCGGCAACCCCTGGGAAGTCCACCGTCCCGAACTGCGCTATCCTGTGGGCTTCGGCGGCCGGGTCCTCGTGGAGGAGGGGGGCGCACGCCGCTGGCTGCCCGCCGAACGCCTGGTGGCCGAAGGCTATGACTTCATCGTGCCGGCACACCACAGCGAGCGCGTCTCGACCTTGCGCCAATGGCATGCGACCGCCGCCGATCCGATCGACTTCGCGGCCTTCTGCCAGGGTGACCATGCCCGCGCGGCCGAACACCGCGTCGCCGCCGACGCGCTGAACTGGGTGCTCTACCCTGACGACAGCACCGAGGCCGGCCGCATCTTGCGCCTGAAGCAGGAGGCCTTCCTGGTCAGCGCCTCGCTGCAGGACCTGATCGCACGCCATCTGCGGGAGTTCGGTGATCTAGGCAGTCTGGGCCAGCTCAATGCCGTCCATCTGAACGACACCCATCCGGCGCTGGCCCCGGCCGAGATGATGCGCCTGCTGCTGGACGAGCACGGCCTGAGCTGGGACGAAGCCTGGGCGATCACGCGCCAGGCGGTCTCCTACACCAACCACACCTTGATGCCCGAGGCGCTGGAGACCTGGGGTGTGCGCATGTTCGAGGCCTTGCTGCCGCGCCATCTCGAGATCATCTACGAGATCAACCATCGCTTCCTGGCCGAGGTCAGGAAGCGCTTTCCGGGCGACGAGGCCCTGCCGGGCCGCGTCTCGCTGATCGACGAAGGCGCCGGCGGCGAGCGCCGCGTGCGCATGGCCGCGCTGGCCATCGTGGCCTCGCACAAGGTCAACGGCGTCGCGGCCCTGCATTCCGAGCTGATGGTGCAGACCATCTTCGCCGACTACGCGAAGATCTTCCCAGGCCGCTTCCACAACGTCACCAATGGCGTGACGCCGCGCCGCTGGCTGCAGCAGGCCAACCCGGCGCTGTCCCGCCTGATCGACGGTCGCATCGGCAAGACCTGGCGCCAGGACCTCGCGCACCTTGCCCAACTCAAGCCCCTGGCCGCCGATGCGGGCCTGGGTCGCGAGCTGATGGCGGTCAAGCGGGCCAACAAGGACAGGCTGGCGGCCTTGATCCGCCGCGAGCTGGGCATCACCGTCAATCCGGACAGCCTCTTCGATGTGCAGATCAAGCGCATCCACGAGTACAAGCGCCAGCTGCTCAACATCCTGCATGTGATCAGCCGCTACCAGGCCATCGTCGCGAACCCGGATGCAGCATGGGTGCCGCGCACCGTGGTGATCGCCGGCAAGGCCGCCTCCGCCTATGTCGCGGCCAAGTCCATCATCCAGCTGGCCCATGATGTCGGCCGTGTCGTCAACAGCGACCCGCGCGTCGGCGACAAGCTCAAGCTGGTCTTCCTGCCCAATTACAGCGTCAGCCTGGCCGAGACCATCATCCCGGCGGCCGATCTCAGCGAGCAGATCTCCACCGCCGGCACCGAGGCCTCGGGCACCGGCAATATGAAGTTCGCGCTCAATGGCGCGCTGACCATAGGCACCTGGGACGGCGCCAATATCGAGATGGCCGAGGCTTTTGGCGTGGAGAATATGTTCACCTTCGGCCTGCGCACCGAAGGCGTGGCCCAGATCAAGGCGCTGGGCTATGACCCGCGCCTGTATGTCGAGCAGAACCTGCAGCTGAAGAACGTCGTCGATGCGATCGCGCGCGGCGAGTTCGGCGGCGATGCGAGCCGCTACCGCGCCCTGGTCGACAACCTGCTGGGCCGCGACGGCTATCTGCTGATGGCCGACTTTGCCGACTATGTGGCCGCTCAGGCCCGGGTCGATGCGCTGTTCCAGCAGCCCGAGGCCTGGGCCGAGCGGGCGCTCTTGAACATCGCCGGCATGGGCTGGTTCTCGTCGGACCGCACGATTGCCGACTATGTGGAGCGGGTCTGGTCCGTCAAGAGCCTGAGCTGATGTCCACCCCGCTGCTCGCCGCCGCGGACCTGGCCCTGCTGGCCCGGGGCGAGCACCCGCGACCCTACCGGGTGTTGGGCGCCCATGCGCTCAAGCACCGGCGCCAGGCCGGCGTGCGCTTTGCCGTCTGGGCGCCGCAGGCGCGGCGTGTCAGCGTGGTCGGCGACTTCAACCACTGGGATGGGCGCCAGCATCCGCTGGAACTGCACGCCGAATCCGGTGTCTGGGTCGGCTTCGTGCCGGGCGCCAAGCCCGGCGACTTCTACAAATACGAGTTGGAAGGCCCGGACGGCCGCCTGCTGCCGCTGAAGGCCGATCCCTATGCGCGTGCCGCCCAGCTGCGGCCCGAGAGCGCCAGCATCGTGGCCTGGCCGGTGCCCGACCGGCAAGAACTGGCCCCGGCCCCGACCCGTTTGGCCGCCAACCGGCGCGATGCGGCGATCTCCATCTACGAGGTGCATCCGTCCTCCTGGCGGCGCGGCGCGGGCCAGTTTCCCAGCTGGGACGAGCTGGCCGCGACGCTGCCGGCCTATGCCGCCGATCTGGGCTTCACGCATATCGAGCTGCTGCCCATCACCGAGTTTCCTTTTGACGGCTCCTGGGGCTACCAGACCCTGGGCCTGTATGCGCCGAGCGCGCGCTTCGGTCCGCCCGAGGGCTTTGCGCGCTTTGTCGCGGCCTGCCATGCCCACGGCCTGGGCTTGCTCTTGGACTGGGTGCCGGCGCATTTCCCGGCCGATGCCCATGGCCTGGCGCGGTTCGACGGCACGCCGCTGTATGAGTACGCCGATCCGCGCGAGGGCTTTCATCGCGACTGGAACACGCTGATCCCCGACTTCGGCAAGCCCGGCGTGCGCCAGTTCCTGGCCGGCAGCGCGCTGTACTGGGCCGAGTGCTGGGGCGTCGACGGCTTGCGCGTCGACGCAGTGGCCTCGATGCTTTACCGCGACTACTCGCGGCCCAGCGGCGAATGGACGCCGAACGTACGGGGCGGGCGCGAAAACCTGGAGGCGATCTCGCTGCTCAAGCGCATCAACGAGACCCTCGGCGCCGAGGCGCCCGGCGTCATCAGCGTGGCCGAGGAATCGACCAGTTTCCCCGGTGTCAGCGCGCCTGCGGATGCCGGCGGCCTGGGCTTCCACTACAAATGGAATATGGGCTGGATGAACGACACGCTGGCCTATATGCGCGAGGACCCCATCCATCGCCGCTGGCACCACGACAAGATGACCTTCGGCCTGGTCTACGGCTTCAGCGAGAACTTCGTGCTGCCGCTCTCGCATGACGAGGTCGTGCATGGCAAGGGATCGATGCTGGGCAAGATGCCGGGGGATGACTGGCAACGCTTCGCCAATCTGCGTGCCTACTACGGCTTTATGTGGGGCCACCCGGGCAAGAAGCTGATCTTCATGGGCCAGGAGTTCGCCCAGCCGGGCGAATGGAACCATGAGGCCGAGCTGCCCTGGGCCCTGCTGCAGGACGCTCGCCATGCCGGCGTGCAGCGCCTGGTGCGCGACCTGAACACCCTGTACCGCGCCGAGCCGGCCCTGCATAGGCTGGACTGCGAGGCGAGCGGCTTCCAGTGGCTGCAGGCCGAGGATCGCGAGCAGTCGGTGCTGGCCTGGGCGCGCTGGGATGGGCAGGGCAGGGCGGTGATCGTCGTCAGCAACTTCACGCCGGTGCCGCGCCCGGGCTACCGCCTGCCGGTGCCGGCCGGTACAGCGTCGACGACCAAGGCCTGGCGCGAGCTGCTCAATACCGATGCCGAGACCTATGGCGGCAGCAACGTCGGTAATCTGGGCCTGGCGCTGGCAGCCGCTGCCGATGGCACCATCTCCCTGAGCCTGCCGCCACTGGGCACGCTCTTTCTTGTTCCGCAGTCATGATGATGAAACACCCACCATCCTCCCTTCCGATCACGCGGCGCCGGGCCTGCCTGGCCCTGCTCGCTGCGGCGGGTAGCGCTGGGGCCGCCAACCCGCCGGCACCACAGGTAGAAGCCTCGGCCCAGCAGGTCCGCTTCGGCCGTCTGGAGCGCTGGGTGGCGCAGCCCTCGCGCTTCGTCGATGCGCGCCATGTCGAGGTCTGGCTGCCGCCCGGCCATGACGGCCGCCGCCCCCACGCCGTGCTCTATATGCACGATGGGCAGATGCTGTTCGACGCCGCGACGACCTGGAACCGGCAGGCCTGGCAGGTCGATCAGGTGGCTGCACCGCTGATCGCCTCTGGCGCGCTGCGCGACTTCATCGTGGTCGGCATCTGGAACAACGGCCAGCTGCGCGGCAGCGAGTACTACCCGCAGGGCTTCCTCGATCATCTGCAGCCGGCTGAGTTGCGCGAGGGCCTTGTGCGCGAGGGGCTCGGCGGCCGGCCCCGCGCCGATGACTATCTGCGCTTTCTGGTCGAGGAGCTGAAGCCGGCCATCGACGCCCGCTACGCGACCGAGCCCGGGCGCGATTCGACCTTTCTGATGGGCTCCAGCATGGGCGGCCTGATCAGCCTCTATGGCCTGTGCCGCCACCCGGAGCATTTCGGCGGCGCGGCCTGCCTGAGCACGCACTGGATCGGCGGCTCCGAGCGCCGGGCCGCCTTTCCCGATGCCGCGCTGGCCTGGCTGGAGCGGCATCTGCCGGCGCCGCAGCGGGTGCGTCTCTATATGGATCGCGGCACCGTCGAGCTGGACGGCCGCTATGCCGAGGACCAGGCCCGCGTCGATGCCTTGCTGGCGGCCAAGGGCTATCGCGCGCCGGCCTTCCAGAGTCTGGTGTTCGAGGGCGCACTGCATGACGAGCGCTCCTGGACCGCACGGCTGGACCGGCCGCTGCGCCTGCTGCTGGGGAGCACGGCATGACGGCGCTGCGTCTGCCCGCGGCGCTGGAGCCGGGCCGGCACGAGCCGCTGGGGGCCTTGGCGCGCGACGGCGGTGTCAACTTCGCGGTGTTCTCCGAGCATGCGCGCAGCATCGAGCTGTGCCTCTTCGATGCCGGCGGCCAGCGCGAGCTGCGCCGCTATGCCCTGCACGGCCCGCACGACGGCATGTTCCACGGCTTTCTGCCGGGCTTGGGGCCAGGTCTTGTCTACGGCCTGCGCGCGCATGGTCCTTACGAGCCCGAGGCCGGTCACCGCTTCAATGCTCACAAGCTGCTGCTGGACCCCTATGCGCGCGAAATCGTCGGCCAGTTCGGCTGGCGCGCCGAGCACCATGGCTATCCGCTGGGTCATCCGGACGGCGCCCGGGCCTTCGATGCGCGGGACAACGCGCTGCATGCGCTGAAGGCGCGCGTGCCGGCGCCCGTCACGGACTCGCCTCGCAAGTCCGCGCCGAGGATTGCTCTCGCCGACGCGGTGCTGTACGAGGTCCATGTCAAAGGCTTCTCCAAGCAGCATCCGGACATTCCGGCCGGGCTGCGAGGCACTTATGCCGGCCTGGCCCATCCGGCCGCCATCGCCCATTTCAAGGCCCTGGGCGTCACCACGCTGAGCCTGCTGCCGGTGCAGTACGCCATCGACGAACCGCATCTGGCCGACAAGGGCCTGCACAACTACTGGGGCTACAACACGCTGGGCTTCTTCTGCCCCGACCCGCGCCTGGCCCAGGCGGCGCACCGTGACGATCCCGGCGCGGTGGCGGCCGAGTTCCGCGCGATGGTCGCGGCCCTGCATGAGGCCGGGCTGGAAGTGGTGCTGGACGTGGTCTACAACCACACGCCCGAGGGCAATGAGTTCGGCCCGACGCTGGCCTTCCGTGGCCTGGACAACAAGAGCTATTACCGCCTGGTGGCCGATGACAAGAGCCGCAGCGAGAATCTGACCGGCTGTGGCAACACGCTCAATGCGCAGCATCCGCGCGTGACCCAGTTCGTGCTGGACTCGCTGCGCTTCTGGGTCGAGGAGATGGGCGTCGATGGCTTTCGCTTCGACCTGGCGCCGGTGCTGGGCCGCGTCGAGCGCGGGGCCTTCGAGCCACAGGCCGCCTTCTTCACCGCGCTGCGCCAGGATCCGGTGCTGAGCGCGGTGCACCTGATCGCCGAGCCCTGGGATGCCGCACCCGACGGTTACCAGCTCGGCCGCTTCCCGGGCCGCTTCCTCGAATGGAATGACAAGTTCCGCGATGCGGTGCGCGGCTATTGGCTGCACAGCGAGTTGCAAGGGGGCAGGGTGGGCCGCGGCGAGTTCGCGCGCCGCTTCACCGGCTCCAGCGACCTGTTCTTCCACCATGGCCAGCGCCGCCCCACCGCCTCGGTGAATTTCGTCGCGGTGCATGACGGCTACACGCTCCATGACGTGGTCAGCTACTCGCACAAGCACAACCAGGCCAATGGCGAAGACAACCGGGACGGCCGCGACGGCGAACTCAGCGCCAATTTCGGCGTCGAGGGGGCGAGCGAGGATGCGGCGATACGTGCCACCCGCGAGCGCGTGCGCCGCGCGATGCTGGCCAGCCTGCTGCTGGCCCAGGGCACGCCGATGCTGAATGCCGGCGACGAGATCGCCAACAGCCAGGGCGGCAATAACAACGCCTACTGCCAGGACAACGCCACCGGCTGGCTGGACTGGGCGGCCGCCGATGCGGACCTGGCCGCCTTTGTGAGCCAGGTCTTGCGCCTGCGTCGCGAACACGCGCTGCTGCACCATGGCCGCTGGTTCGTGCCGCCGCCCGGTGGCCGGGGAGACGCGAGCGTGAGCTGGTACACGCCGGGTGGCGCCGAGATGCAGGTCCATGACTGGCATGAGGGCGGCAGCGCGGCCTTCGCCTGCCAGCTGCGCTGCCCTGATGACCGCGCGCAAGCCCTGGCCCTGGTGTTCAATCCCGAGCCGCAGCCGCTGCCCTTCACGCTGGCCCAGGGGCCCTGGCAACTGCTGCTGGACAGCAGCGGCGAGCTGAGCCCCAACTCGCAGTCGGTGAGCCTGCCCCTGAACGTACCCGCGCGCAGCCTGCTTCTGCTGCGCGCCGTCTGAGAGAGTGAGAGAAAAGAAATGGACCTGAACCAACGCATTGCCGGCGTGCTGCTGCACCCGACCTCCTTGCCCGGCCCGCACGGCGCCGGCGATTTCGGCCCGGCCGCCTACCGCTTTGTCGACTGGCTGGCCAGCGCCGGCCAGCGCCTGTGGCAGCTGCTGCCGACCACGCCGATCGGTCCGGGCGACAGCCCCTACCAAGGCGTCTCGGCCTTTGCCGGCAACCCCTGGCTGGTGGCGCTGGAGCCACTGATCGAGAAGGGCTGGCTGGCGCAGCCTGATGTGCCGGACTTCGATCCCTTGCAGCTGCAGTACGCTCGCGTCCTGCCTTGGCGCGAGCAGCAGCTGCGCGCCGCAGCGGCCGGCTTCTTCGCCCGCGCCAGCGCCGCCGACCGTCGCGACTTCGCGCAATGGTGCGAGGCCGAGCGCAGCTGGCTGGACGACTATGCGCTCTTCATGGCGATACGCTCGCCGCTCAATGGCCAGCCCTGGTGGGCCTGGCCGGCGCCGCTGGCCCGTCGCGAGCCGGCCGCGCTGGCGGCAGCGCGCCAGACCCATGCCGAGGAATTCGCCTTCTGGCAGTTCGTGCAATGGTGCTTCGATACGCAGAGCGCCGCGCTGAAAGCCTATGCCAACACGCGCGGCGTGCACCTGATGGGCGATCTGCCCATCTTCGTCGCGCACGACAGTGCCGACTGCTGGTCGCGCCCCGATCTCTACCATCTGGACGAGCAGTTCCAGACCACGGTGGTGGCCGGCGTGCCGCCCGATGCGATGTCGGCCGAGGGTCAGCGCTGGGGCAATCCGCTGTACCGCTGGGAGCGCATGGCGGCCGAGGACTACGCCTGGTGGACCGCGCGCGTCAAGCGCGCGCTGAGCCAGGCCGATGTGTTCCGCATCGACCATTTCCGCGGCTTCGCCGGCTATTACGAGATCCCGGCTGCCAGCCCCAATGCGCAGCAGGGCCGCTGGGTCACGGGGCCCGGCCGAGCCTTGTTCGAGGCCATCGAGAAATCGCTGGGCAAGCTGCCCATCGTCGCCGAGGACCTGGGCTTCATCACCGACGATGTGCACGAACTGCGCGAGAGCTGCGGCTTCCCCGGCATGAAGATCCTGCAATTTGGCTTTGGTGGCGACGGCAGCCACGAGTTCCTGCCCCATATGTGGCCGCGCGACAGCGTCGCCTACACCGGCACGCACGACAACGACACGGTGCGCGGCTGGTGGGGCCAGGCCGGCCCGCGTGAGCGCGCCTTCGCCGGCTCCTACCTGCCCTGTGGCGACCACGATGTGCACTGGGCCATGATCCGCGCCTGCAGCAACTCGGTCGCGAACATCGCGGTATTCCCGCTGCAGGACGTGCTGGGCCTGGGCAGCGAACACCGCATGAATGTGCCCGGCGTGCTGGGCGGCAACTGGGGCTGGCGCTTCAGCTGGGCCATGCTGGGCACCGACTGCGGCAACGAGCCGGCCCGTGTGCTGGGGCTGATCACTGCGGCCAGCGGGCGGGGGGACTTCGAGCTTTTGCGCTTGCCTTGCTGAGGAGGGACTAGGTGGGGCGTGGCCAGGGCGATAGACGGTAAGCGTTCCTCTGCGGACCTTCCCATTGCTGAAATCGCCGCCGGACTTCAAACAACGGGCCTCCGTAGAAGCCGGGGCGATTCACTGTCTACACATACGAGTGAGCAAGTTCAACGGTGGCACCGATCCGATCTGCAACGGTCAAGAACGAAGCTGACGACAGCGCAAATTCCTTCAGGATGCTGAGCTCCGTCGGACCGTCGCACCACCGATTTCCTTCGCCAAGCGCTTCTAGTTCTGCAGTGGGCTCGAAGCGGAAGTTCAGGCTCAGCTGGCTGATTGTGTCGTCATCTTGAAGACCGTCCACGATGAACTGCCGAGTGATGTTCAGACTGAAATGACGGCCTGTCCCCCAGTCATATGTTCCCCACTGGAAAAGAAGCATGTCGCCGTCTGCACCACCGCAGCCAATCGGTTTTGCCGATTGGAAAAAATCGAACATCAACCCCATGCCTTGACGAGGAGTGCAGAGCGGAATGCTTACACCCCGGGCGGCGGCAAATGACGTAAATGCGGCAGTAGATTCAACCGGGTTCATGTTTGACTGGGGTCGGATCGAGCGAGTGGTTAAGCCGCATTTTCATCATTCACGCCTGTCGTTCTTTGAAGTTGGCCACCTCGGCACTCCAGTGGCATGGGCGTACATAAGTGCGACGCAAAAGGAGACGCCAGCGCCGAACACAAGCGCGGTAGTGAACTCACCCGCGGACCGACTTGCGGAGAGAATGGCAAACGCGAACCCACCGAGTGCAGCTCCTGCAAGGGAAAGCGACCAGTAGTTGAGCCTTGCAGTCCGATGAAGAAGCGCTCGTATCGGTATTCCGAGTACCACTAGGCCAACGGCACTTACCAGAGCCGAGACCAACACCACCATCGGGAATACGATCACTGCGTCTGAGAGGCTCTGGTAGAGCGTCGGAAAGTGAATTGGCGCCAGTAGCGCCGAAGGTATTGACGAGAGCAGTGCCACAGCCACGATGGCTCCGAAGTGTGGGAGTAGTGTGCGCATGAGTGCTGTGCGGCTTAGACAAGATGGCTTCGTGACGCCGGGCGGCCCGACCCCTGCGATGCCGTAGGTTGCAGGCACTTGGCCTGCAGAGCTACACCAAGGCACCCGGCGGACGGGCTGCCGGGGCTTTGCAAGTTGGCGAGGAGTCGGGCCATGGAGAGCAAATCTAACAACATCTTATTCGTCGGATTGGACGTCCGCGAGGACGCTATCGACATCGCTACGGCAGAGGCACCGCGTGACGGTGAACTCCGCCACATCGGCTGTATCAAGGGCGACCTGGCATCGCTGGACAAAGCGCTGCGCAAGCTGATCAGCCGGGGCCAGGTCTTGCACATCGTCCACGAAGCTAAGTCCTTGCACAGGAAGTCTTGAGGATTTTCTGTACCTGGCGAAGGGCCAGGCCTCAGACCTGGTGCGCCCTGCAAGGGGGGGCTTGTGGGTTCGTCATCTGGCGGTGATCGACCCGACGAGGCAGGTGCTCAACGACTGACTGGCGCCGCAAAACATAGCGCGCCCACTCAGCGCGCCAGCGCCGCGACCATGCGATCGGCCACATTGATCCGGTCGGACAGTGTGCGCAGCAGGAAGGTGTCGAACGCGATCGCCACCGCAGGTCGCTCCCGCCGCATGCGTTCGTAGGCTGCGCGCGTGAGCGTGTAGCGGCTCGCCGGGCCTTCGGTCGACACGGTGGCCGAACGCGGCACGCCGCGGAAGAAGCCCATCTCGCCGACCACCGAGCAGGTGGTCACGACCCGGGTGCGCACGGTGCGGCCGGTGTTGGCATCGGTCACGTCGACCACGAGCCGGCCGGCTGCCACGAGGTCGATCTCGTCCGAGTCGTCGCCTTGGGCGTACAAGACCTGGGAGCTGGCGACCTCGTGTCGTTCCAGGTAGGCGATGAAGTCGGCCGCAGACACGCTAGGCCCGAGCTGCGATTGCAGCCACGCATTGAATCCGTCCTCGCCGGTGTCGGGCGCACGGCCCGCGCGCTCCAGCACGCGCTCCTCGCACCAGGCGAGCGCGGCGTTGAGATCGGCGAACGGCGGCGGCCCGCCCTGGGGGGCGGCGACGCTGCCGTGGCGCCCGAGTGCACGCGCGACGGCCGGCGCCGTCGCTGCGAGCAGCAGCACCGTGCCTCGCTTGTCGCAGTGGTTGCGCAGCTTGCTCAGGCTCACCACGGCCGACGCATCCATGCCGGTCACCAGACCGAAGTCGAGCAGCACGTGGCTGACCGGCAGCGAGGCACGTGCGTCGAGGTCGCGGCGCACGCGCTCGAAGAGCCCCTCGCCGGAACCGAAGAACACATGGCCGGCCAGCCAGTAGATCTGAATGCGCTCGCCGTGCTCCGCGAGGTAGCGCTCGTCCGCCGCCGTGCGGCTGACATTGCCGGTCAACTGGGCGCGGGACAGGTGCTGGCGCACGACGCCGGTACGCGCACAACTCGCCGCGAACAGCAGGCAGGCACCCACCACGCCGCCGATCACGCCGGCGAGGTAGCCGTAGCGCACGCAGGCCGCGGCGATGGACACCGACAGCAGCAGGTCGAGCCAGGCACGCTGGGCCAGCAGCCGCGCGAGCGCCTCGACCAGCAGGTTCCAGCCGAGGTAGAGCATCAGGCCGGCCACGACCGGCAGCGGCACCAGTGCCGGGACGTCCGCATGTGTCAGCCCCACCAGCAGCAGGATCGCTCCGCAGAAGACGCCGCTGCGTCTTGCCGCACCGCCCGCCTGTTCGAGCAGGCGGCTCGATCCGAGCTGCACGCAGGCCGCGATACCGCCCAGGGGCGCGACGGCCAGGGTCGCGACGCCATGTTCACGCAGCTCGCAGTCGAGATCGCCGGTGGTCTTGCGCATCGATTCGAGCGTCGCGGTCTTGGTGACGATGGAGACGAGTGCCACGACGGCCGCGGCCGCGAGTTCCGGCACGAAGCCCGCGAGCAGGGCCCAAGGCACGGCGACCGAGCGCGCGGCGTCGAGCGGCGACCAGGACACCAGTGCACCCGGCGATGGAAGGTACCAGCCGGACCCGGAGCTCGCGAGCCCGTTCCGATGCAAGAACAGGTGGCCGGCGGCCGTCACAGCGAGCAAGGCCATCGGCATCGCCAGCCCCGAACGGACCCAGCGCCGCAGCGCCAGCATCAGGCCCAACATTGCCGCAGCGCAGGCCAGTCGGGCGAGCTGCCCGCCGCTCCAGGGCGCGAACAGCTCGCCCATCGCATGGCCGCTGCTCATGCGCACACCGCCCGCGAGCAGCAGACAACCGGTGGCCGCAAGAAAGCCCGCGACGACAAACGAGGGCACGAAGCGCATGTAGTGCCCCCAGCGCAGCAGCCCGAGCGCGAGTAGCAGGGCGCCGGTCAGCAAGGTGGTCGCCGTGAACAGCAGCAGTACCGCGTTCACAGCCGTCTGCGGGCTGCCGCCGGCCGCCAGCACGGCCGCACCGGCACTGGCCGACAAGAGCACCAGCACCGCGCCGGTGGCGGAGTCGATGACGGCAGCCGTCGGCGGCAGCGAAGTGCGCCACGCAAGCCAGATGCCGGTGATGCCGCCGCCCACGAGCATCGCCCAGACGGCCACCGGCGCGCCTGGAGACAGCGCGCCGGGGAACATCAGGGCCGCGAACGAGACCACGTTCGCAACCAGCGCCACCGAGCCGACCAGACCGGCCAGCAGGTCACGCAGCAGCGCACGAACGTGCTCGCCAAGCGCCGCGGCCAACTGGGTTGCCATCTTCTGTTCCGCCATGCTTTTCCCTTCCCGGCCGTGCACGGCCCGATCGACTGGATGCCGAGGCTCAGCCCGCCGGCCCCGCAGGCGCTTCACTCCCCACATCACGCTGGGCCCACGCCGCGACGATCTCGCGATGGTGCGGGATGTTGTGCAGAAAGCCCTGGCGCAGCGCGGCGTCGGTGCTGTTGCGGCTGATCGCGTCGGCCTGGGCCATCAGCGCCCCGTGGGCGCGGACCAGCCAGCCATCGGCGCGCGGGTCGCCGGCGCGGGCCAGGGCCTGGTGGCAGCTCAGTTCGACCTGGCGCTCGTCGATGTGGTCCAGCGAGCCGCCGGCGGCCACATGGTCGAGCACCGGCTGAAGCGCGGCCAGCGCGCCGGCGGTGTCGCCTTCGGCCAGCGCCACCCGCGCCAGGCCGGCACTGGCTTCCTGTTGCAGCGGGTGATCGATCTCCAGCGCCCGCTGGCGTGCCTGGGCGTAGTAGGCCCGCGCAGCGGAGGCGTGGCCCAGCGCCAGTTCGGCCGCGGCCAGTTGCAGCGTGGCCAGTATTTCCTCGTCGCGCGCCTGCGCCGCCACCGCGATGTCTCGCGCCGCGCCGGCCAGCACCAGCGCCCCCGCCGCGTCGCCCTGCCACAGCGCCACCACGCCCAGCATGCACAGCGTCGTGCCTTCGACCACGCGGTTGCCGTCGGCGCGCAGCAGTTGCAGCGCCGCACTCAGATCACGCTGGGCCTGCGCCAGGTCGCCCAGATTCAGCCAGCCCACGCCCAGGTTGGAGAGACCGATGGTTTCGTTGACGCGGTCACCGGTCTCGCGGTAGATCTGCAGGCTCTGCCGCGTTGCGGCGAGGTAGCCCAGCATGTCGCCCTGCGTGGCGGCGGCGATGGCCAGTACGTTGAGTATGGGTGCCTCGACATCGCGCAGCCCCAGGCTGCGCGTCTCGGCCAGGCCCTGCAGCGCGAGCGAGCGGCCGCCCTCGAAGTCGAGCTGCTTCACCCGCGCCCAGGCCAGCAGCCGCAGCGCATGCAGTCGCGGGCCGTCGTCGCCGGCCGCCGCCGCGCAGGCCATGGCCTGGCGCGCCGCAGTCTCGCCGGCTGTCCAGTCGGCCATGCGCATCGCGCGCAGGCTGCGGCGCCTGGCCGCATGAGCGCGCCGGCGGTTGTCGTCGAGCGTCTCGGCCAGCTGGGCCAGCGCGTCCAGGTCGGTGGCCTGCTCGGCCCGGCGGGCCTGCAGGCCCAGCGTCTTCTCGCGCACGCTCAGCAGCCGCCAACGCAGTTCGGCACCGGCCGTCGTCGCGGGCGGCACCTGGCCCAGCAGTGCCAGCGCCCGGCCCACGTGCGCCAGCACCCGCTCGTGGGCAAAGCGCTGCCCCGCCTGCTCGGCGGCGCGGGCGTGGAACTCGGCGGCCCGGGCCGCGTCGCCCGCCTGCTCGAAGTGTTCGGCCGCGAGGCCCTGCAGGTCGCCGGCGCGCAGGCCGCCCCGTTCGGTCAGCAGCGCTAGCCACTGCGCCACCTTGGCGTGGCCTTCGCGCCTGGCGCGCTTGAGCACGGTGTCGTAGGTGACCTGGTGCAGCAGCTGGTGGCGAAAGGCGTATTCACGCAGGTCAGCGCGCAGGCCTTCCAGCACGGCATCGGCGCGTGGCAGGGTCAGCGCGCGCCGCGCCAGCGCCGGCAGTTGCTGTGCGGCCTCCGCCTCCACGGCGGCCAGGGCCTGGTCCCAGAACACCGCGCCCACCACGCTGGCCTGCTGCAGCGCATGCTTCTCGGGCCCTGGCAGACCGTCCAGGCGCGCCTGCAGCACACCCGTCAGCGTCGATGGCACCTGGGTGGACAGCAGGCGCTCGGCGTCGATGGCCCAGGTCTCGCCGGTGCGGATGGCGCTCTGGTCGATCAGCATCCGCAGCAACTCCTCCATGTAGAAGGGATTGCCTTCGGCGCGCCCGACGAGCAACTCCGACAGCCCCGGCGGGATGCCGGGCAGCTTCTTCAGCAGTTCTTCGGCCAGCAGCCGGCTCGTCGGCAGATCGAGCGGACGCAGGTCGATGCGCTGGTGAGGGCCATCGCTGCTGCGCCCGTCGGTGCGTCGCTCGAACAGCGTCGGCCGCGTGAAGGCCAGCAGCAGCAGCGGCATGTCGCGGTTCACGTCGGCCAGGTGGTCCAGAAAGTCGAGGGTCTCGTCGTCGGCCCAATGCAGATCGGTCAACTGCAGCACGACAGGGCTGCCGTCGCTGGCGCTCAGCCGCCGGAACACTTGCGCGGCGGCATGAAAGGCGCGGTTGCGGATCTGTTTGGGATCCTCGGCGATACCCTGGATGTGGCGGCTGTCCTGCCACTCGATGCCGATCAGGTGGCCCAGCAGGTGCGCATGGGCTTCGGCCAGATCAGCACCGTCGTCATGCAGAAAGAGCGGCACCACGCCGGCTTCCATCTTCCGGCGCGCGAGGTCCACGCTGTCGTCATCGCGGATCTGGAAGCGCCAGGCCAGCAGGTCGCGCAGCAAGCCGTAGGCCTGCAGCCCGGTCTGGGGCGTTGCGCGGCCGCGGAACAGATAAAAGCGCTCGGGCTGCTCCTCGCTCCAGGCCTCGAACTCGTGCTGCAGCCGGCTCTTCCCCAGGCCGGCCTCGGCCACCACCGTCACCGCAGCCAGCCGGCGGTCGGCAAACAGGCGCTTGAAGGCGGCCTGCAGGGCCTGCAGTTCGGCGTCGCGGCCGACCATCCGGATCGCCACGCCCTCGATGCCGCGCGTGCCGACGCGGAAGTTGCGTGGCTTGGCGCTCTTGACCAGGTAGCTCTGGATCGGGCGGTCAACGCCCTTGACCATCAGCGGCGCCTGCGCCTGGACATCGAACAGGCCACGCACCTGAGCGTAGCTGTCGTGACTGATGCGCAGCGCGCCGGCCGGGGCTGTCTGCTCCATGCGGGCGGCGATGTTGACTGCAATGCCGCGGATGCTGGCGTCGCCGTCGACCCCGCCTCCCAACAGCACGCTGCCGGTGTGTACACCCACGCGGACGTTGAAGCCGGCGTGGCCGTGGGCGGACTCGACTTCGGCGCCGAGCTGCTTGCCGAGTTCGAGCAAGGCCAGGCCGCAGTGCACGGCGCGTTCGGTGTCATCCTCGTGGGACTCCTCGGCACCGAAGGCGGCCAGGATGCTGTCGCCGGCGTACTGCAGCACCTTGCCGTGGTGTGCCTCAACGATCACCGTGCCGCGCGCCAGGGCATCGTCCATCACGGCGCTGATGGCTTCGGGGTCAAGGCGATGGGAGAGCGTGGTCGAGCCGACCACGTCCAGGAACAGGATGCTGACCTGCCTGAGGGTCTGGGCTGCCTCGGCAGGCGGCACTGGCTCAAGCAGTGCGGCCAACTGGGCCTTGAGCGGCGCCACCGCCATGTCCACCACCGCGTCGCCCAGCAAGCCGCGCTGAGCCTCCAGCGCCTGGATCGCGGATCGAAGCTGTTCGTGCTCGGGCGACATGGGTGCTGAGCATAGCAACGCGAGGTCGAGCCTGCGAGGCCCTGCGTCTGCGTCCGCTGCAGTCCTGCAGCTCGGAAGCGCTTGAACGCAAGTATCCGCAGGCTGGCGCATCGTGGGCGCAGGGTGAACGCCACCCCATCGGCCGCATCACTCACTGGCTCGCCACGGCCACTCGGCGCAGCAGGCGCAGCAGATCCAGGGCACGCCCCGGCTCGCCGGCCATGGCCGCGACCAGGCCATGCATGGCCAGCAGCTGGCGGTCGATATGCCGCGCGCCAATGCCCTGCAGCCATTCGGTGGCAGACGCCAGGCCCTGGCTCTGCAAGCGCGCCAGCAGGTCCACAGTGTGCTCCTCGGCGCTGCGCTGGCGCGGCAGCGGCACATGGCCCAGGGCCTGCACCATCTGCTCGGCCAGGCGCCAGACCGACCAGGGGTTCTGGCCGGTGATCAGCCGGCCATCCTGGCTGACCTGTTCCAGAAACATCGGGGCCTGCTCGAACACCGCGCCCAGCTCTTCGAGCCGGCTTTGCAGCAGAAAGGGGAAGAGCTCGCGCGCCTTCGGGATCAGGAACAGCTCCTCGGCATTGCTGAAGGCGCTGAGCCGCCGGCCCTGGACCCAGGGGCGGCCGTCCGCCCGCCTGGCATGGACCAGGGCCGCCGGGCCATGACAGACTGCGCCGATCACACCCTGCTGGGCCTCGAGGCGGCTCAGCAAGGCCGGGATGGCTGGGTGCTCGGGGAAGTCGAACATCGCGCCCTTGCCGCCGACGAAGTAGACGGCGCGGTAGTCCTCCGGTCGCACCTGGTCCAGACGCCGGCTTTGCGACAGCTTGGCCATCGCCTCGCGGTCGTTCAGGAAGGCATAGTCGGTGGCGCCCATATCGTCGTCATCACGCACCATCGGCGGCAGGCCGCCTAGCGGGCTGGCGATCTCGACCTCGAAGCCGTTGACCTGGAAGACGTAGTAGGCCCGGGCCAGCTCACTCAGCTCGAAGCCGCTGCGCTTGCCCGACGGCCCCAGGGTTGCCGTGCTGGTGAGCACCGCGAGAATCTTGCCGCGCTTGCGCGGCAGGGCCTGGGCCAGATAGGGCAGCTGCTCGGGCCGGGTGGCATAAAGGGCCTGCCTGTCGATGTCAGGGCCCAGCAGACTGCCCAGGTAGATCGCCGCCCCCAGGAGCAGCAGCAGGATCAGCCCCAGGGCCAGACCCAGACGCCATGCCCACTTCTTCAAGATCACCATCGGCTCGCCCTCGCATCACGATGGCGGGCAGCTTAGGTCGGGGCTTGTGAAGTCGGCGTGAAGCCGGGGGCGGCGCAGCATCTCGGCCGTACAGCCGATCGTCCGGGGACACCAGGGCCATGCGCACGGAGCGCGAACCCACCGGGGCAAGACATCGGGGACTTCCTGGCAGCTCCAGTCTCCAGCGAGGGAGCCTTCTTCAGCGGCCGGCGCAAATCACGCCTTGGGCTACTGGCACTCTTGAGTACTTCGGAGTCAAGGCTTGACCCTCGGACTCGCGCTCTTGCCTGCCTTGCCTCCTGGCCCGCGCGGCGGCGAGCGGGCGGGCTGAGGCGGGGGAGCGACCGTTTCCCGGACGAAATCACCAATTGCTGCGCCGATGCCGGGCGATGCATTTGCGTCCTCGTCGACCCGTGAATAGCGACTGGGCGACTGCCCGACATGCCGGGAGAAGGCCACGCTGAAGCTGCTTGTCGAGCCATAGCCCACGCGTTCGGCCACCTCGGCGACAGCCACGCGCTCCCGGCGCAGCAGGCCTTTGGCAATCTCCATGCGCCAGCCGAGCAGGTAGTCCATCGGTGCGGTGCCGACGGTGCGTGTGAAGCGATCGAAGAATGCCGAGCGGGACAGTGCCGCGATGTCTGCCATTTGAGCCACGGTCCAGGGGCGCGCCATATCCGCATGCAGGTGCTGGAGAGCCGGAGCCAGACGCACATCCCCCAGCCCGCGCAGCAGACCGGGAGGTGCGCTGTCCGTTGTCGTCCAGCGCATCGCTTCGATGAGCAGCATGCCGACGAGATGGGACAGCATGAGGTCCTTGCCCGGCTGCGGGTCCTCGTACTCCTCGCCCACCATGCGCACCAGCTGGGCCAGCCGTTGCGACCCCTTCACGTGGATCACCTGCGGCAGCAGGGAGACGAGCAGCTTGGGGTCGGCGCCATCGAACAGGAAGGCACCACCCAGCGAGCGCATGTCCGGCTCGCCCGCTAGCTCACCGTGGCGCCGCTCGCCATGGCCACCGGGCACGAGCTTGGGATCGATATGAACGGTCGGCGCGGGACCGAAGCTGGAGATGGTGAAGGGCGGGGTGGACGGTAGCAGCACGAAGTCGCCGGCGCTGAGCGTCACGGGCTCGTGCGAGTCAACCGCCAGCAGACAGCTGCCCTCCAACATGATGCAGAAGCTGGGCTGGCCGTACTCGGCATAGCGCACCGCCCACTCGCCCTTGCCGCTGATGAGGTTGGCAAAGACAGCGCGCGGCTGCAGCAGCCGAACCACTTCCGCGAGCGGGTCACTCATGGCCTGGAACCTCTATGGTTTGGACGATGGCTAAACAAAGTTGGATTTTTACAGGTATCGAGTCCGGTTTTGCATCGATATCCTGAGGTCTTCTTTCAACCCACCGCAAAGACATCGATATGAAAACCGTACTGATCACCGGCTGCTCCTCGGGCTACGGCCTTGAAACCGCACGCCACTTCTTCGCTCAGGGGTGGCATGTCATCGCCACCATGCGCACACCCCGCGCCGATCTCCTACCCGCATCGGACCGCCTGCGCCTGCTGGCACTCGATGTGACCAAGCCCGAGAGCATCGCCGCCACCATCGCGGCCGCCGGCCCGATTGACGTACTCGTCAACAACGCCGGCATTGGCGTCGTGGGCGCCTTCGAGGCGACGTCACTGGACATGGCACGGAAAGTGTTCGAGACCAATACCTTCGGCGTGATGGCCATGATGCAGGCCGTCATCCCGCAATTCCGCCAGCGCCGC
Organism: Burkholderiales bacterium C2; assembly: GCA_005503085.1. GTDB lineage: Bacteria > Pseudomonadota > Gammaproteobacteria > Burkholderiales > Burkholderiaceae_C > Roseateles_E. The sequence continues at coordinate 190,706 of SCOI01000006.1, forward strand.
GCGGGCGTCATTGTCAATGTGACGTCCAGCGTGACCCTGGCGCCAATGCCGCTGGCCGGCGTGTACACGGCCAGCAAGAGCGCCATCACCGGCCTGACCGGCTCGGTGGCCTTCGAACTCGCGGCCTTCAACGTGCGCGTCAAGCTCGTCGAACCGGGCTATGCGCCCACCACCCGTTTTGCCGAGAACGGCGCCGCCCGCATCCAGGGCCTGATCCCAGAGGCCTATATGCCCTTCGCCGGCCCCATCTTCGCGGCATTCGCCCAGCCGGCGGCCGTCACGACCGAGCAGGACGTGGCCCAGGTGGTCTGGCAGGCTGCCAACGATGCCTCTGACCGCCTGCGCTTTGCTGCCGGGGCCGATGCCGTCGCCCTGGCCAACGCGGCCTGAGCTGGCGCCCTTGAGTTCAAGCCCGACAGCGCAGCCGCTCATCAGGCATCCATCACCACCTTGCCGTCCTTGACCGCCTTGGGCCAATTGGCGGCCTTACTCTCGATGAAGTGCTTGAACTGTCGGCTGATCCGCCGCCGTCTCAGGCCGGCGCGCAACCCGTCACGGCGCCTTGGCGTAGGCGGCCATGAACACCCGAACGGCTTCCCGGAGCAGAGCCTTGTTCTCGCGCGCGTCGGGCATGTCGAGGATCAACAGCCCGCGGATGTGGCCATCGCCAAGAAACATCGACAGGAACAGGTCGGCCGCCTGACGCGGGTGCTTGATGTGCAGCGCGCCCTGCGCGTCAGCGCGGCGCAGATAAGCGGCCAGGTCGCCGATCAGTCTGTCGGCCCCTTGCCTGTAGAAAGCCAGGCATGCCTCGCGCTGCGTTCCGGCGGCGCCGTATAGCGAGCGAAACTGGCCCAGCGCATCTTCCTCGCGCGCCAGTGTGAGGAACTGCGCGCCGATGGCCAGCAGCGCCTTCTCGGGCTGCTCCGGGTCTAGCGCCTCCACACCGGCCAGCCCGCCCATCACGCGATCGGTGCGATCACGGATCACCGCCTCGAACAGCCCTTCCTTCGAAGCGAAGTGGCTGTAGATGGTCATCTTCGAGACGCCCGCGTCGCTGGCGATGGCGTCGACGCTGGCCCGCTCGAAACCTTGCGCGTCAAAGTGGCTCCTCGCCGCTTCCATGATGCGCCTCAGGCGTTCGGGGTCGCGCGGTCGGCCGCGACGCGGCGCTGGTGCAAGGTCGTCCTCGATCTTTGGCATTGGCAAATTTTTGTACTTGACAGTCCAGTATAGCTCGCTACACTTAGTGTACTTGTAAGTACATTATATGAAGCCAATGACAACGCCCACCACGCGCTGCGGCCCTCATGCCGGTTCTCGCTGGATCCGTCTGACGCCGGCCGTCGCGGCACTGGCGTTCCTGTCTGCTTGCTCGGGGGTGCCTCTGCAACCCCTGGTCCCGCCGATGCCGCTGTCCGCCACATTTGCTCAGGCCGGGCCGGCCGCCGCGTCCGCCCAAGGCCTCGATGGCGCATGGTGGGCCGGCTACGGCGATCCGACGCTGACGACGCTGATCGACGAAGCCTTGACGGCCAACCAGGATGTGGCGATGTCTCTGCAGCGCGTCGCTCAGGCCCGCGCGGGCCACGATGCCCAGGGCTCTCGTCTGTGGCCCACCGTGGGCGTGCAGGCGTCCGCCTCGCACAGCGACAGCGGACTGCCCGGGCCGGTGAAGCAAGGCATGCCCGACACCCGCGCGCTGCGTGCCGGTGTCGATCTGGCCTGGGAGATCGACCTTGCCGGTGGCGTGCGCGCCGCGCGCGACGCGGCGCAGGCCGATGCCGCCGCCGCAAGCGCCGCCGTGAATGGCGCTCGGTTGCTGGTGGCCAGCGAAGTCGCACGACAGTACTTCGTGCTGCGCGGTGCCGGGGAGCGGCTACGCATCGTGCAAGCCCTGGCAGCGGCTCAGCGTGAGACAGCGAGCCGCGTGCAGAGCCGTTTCCGAGAAGGCCAGGCCAGCGCGTTCGACCTGGACCGTGCACGTGCCGAGGCCGACGCGCTCGATGCGCAAGTGCCTGCGCTGCGGATGCTGGCCGGCACTTCGCAGACACGACTGGCCGTGCTGCTGGGCCGCAACCCATCGGCGCCTGTCATCGGCCAGAGCGATGTCTTTGCATGGCCCGCCGCGCGGCAGATCGGCACCGGCCAGCCCAGCGAACTGCTGAGGCGCCGTCCCGATCTGATCGCCGCCGAGGCGCTTGTCGCAGCCCAGACGCTGCGCGGCACCGAGGCACGCGCGCAATGGTGGCCCAAGCTCTTTCTGAGCGCGCTCGTCGGCCGCCAGGACCTGCGCCTGAACGCGCTGGATCTCGCCCCGGTGCGCTTTTCCAACGTCGCGCTGGCCTTCGCCGCACCGATCTTCGACGCCGGCCGCATCGACGCCGGCATTCGTGGTCAGTCCGCTCGGGCCGAGGAGGCGCTGCTGGCCTGGCAGAAGGCAGTACTGGTGGCCGTGCAGGAGGTGGAGGACAGCCTGCTCGTGCGTGCTCAGGAAGCCGAGCGCACCGCCGCGTTGGCCCGCACCGTCGAGCACCGCCGCCGCTCGCTGCAGCGCGCGCAGTCGCTGCAACGCGAAGGACAGATCGATTTGCTGGTGCTGCTGGATGTGCAGCGCTCTGTGCTGTCCAGCGAACTCGCCCTGTCGGACAGCCGCCTTCAGCAGCTGCTGTCCGAGGTGCAGCTCTACAAGGCCCTGGGTGGCGGTCTCGCGCCAACCCAGGTCAGCGCCGCCATACCTTCTTCTCTTGCCGCAAGGATGCCCCAGTGAACAGGACCTTACCCGCCGTGTCGCTCGCGACCGTTGCCGCCGCGCTGCTGGCCGCCTGCAGCGAACCGGCTGCTCCCGTGGCCGTCGTCAAGCCGGTCTTCGTGACCACCGTGACGCAGGCCGCGTCCTCGCAAACGCGCTCGTTCACCGCCGTTGTGCGGGCCCGTGTCGAAACAGACCTCGGATTCCGCGCCGGCGGCAAGGTCGTGGACCGGCTGGTCGAGGTGGGCGACGTTGTGAAGGCCGGCCAGGCGCTGGCGCGGCTGGACCCGGTCGATTACCAGCTTGCCGAAAGAGCCGCCGCCGACCAGGTGCAAGCGGCATCGGTCGATGCGCAGCAGGCCGCGTCCGACGAGACCCGCTTGCGCCGCCTGCTGACCGATGGCTCGGTGGGCGCTGCCGACCACGAGCGCCAGAAGGCCCGCGCTGACGCGGCCGCAGCCCGGCTGGAGCAGGCCCGCCGCCAACTGGACCTGGCGCGCAATCGGGAAGGCTACACCTCGCTGCTCGCGCCCTATGCCGGCGTGATCACCGCGCTGCGCTTCGAGCGCGGTCAGGTGGTGGCCGAAGGCCAGCCGGTGTTGTCGATTGCGCGAGAAGGCGAGCGAGAGATCGTCGCCGACCTGCCGGAGGAATGGGTCGGCCGGGTACGCGGGCTCGCTGCCTCGGCCGCGCCCTGGCATGACACGACGCCTGCGCTGCGGCTGGTCCTGCGCGAGCTCTCTCCTGTGGCCCACGCGCAGGCCCGGACCTTTCGCGTGCGCTACGCCGCAGCCCCGCAGTCGCGTGCCGCCGTTGCCGCCCTGCCGCTGGGAAGCACGCTGCAGCTGAACCTGTCCGGACAGACGGCCGGCCCGGCGGCCGCGATCTTGCCGGTCACCGCATTGGTGAAGGCCAGCGGTTCGGCAGGCGTCTGGGTGCTGAACGCCAAGGGCTCAGGCCTGGTCTTCAATCCGGTTCAGGTGCTGCGCGTGGATGACACCTCCGTGCATGTCTCCGGCCTGGCCCTTGGCAGCCGTGTCGTCAGCGTCGGTGCTCAGAAGCTGGATGCCGGCATCGCCGTTCGCGCCATCGAGCGCGCACCCGAGGCCGCCCCGGCCACGATGACAAAGAGCAGCTCATGAAACGCTTCAATCTCTCGGAATGGGCCGTCACTCACCGGCCGATGGTGCTGTTCCTGCTGATCGCGACGCTGATCGTCGGCGGCCTGTCCTTCAGCCGGCTGGGCCGCCTGGAGGACCCGAACTTCGACGTGCCGCAGATGACAGCCATCGTCGTGTGGCCCGGTGCCACCGCGCAGGACGTGCAGGACCAGGTGCTCAACCGCATCGAGCGCAGGCTGCAGGAGCTGGATCATTTCGAATACGTGCGCAGCTTCGCGCGCCAGGGCTACGGTGGCATCACGCTGTGGATGAAGGGCGGCAGCAGCACGGAGGAGCTGGAAAACGCCTGGTACCAGGTGCGCAAGAAGATCGGCGATGTGCGTCAGGAGTTTCCCGAGGGCGTGCGTGGTCCCTTCTTCAACGACGAGTACAACGACCGCTACAGCGTGCTCTACGCCCTGAGTGCCCCCGACCTCTCGATGGCCGAGTTGCTCGTCATCACCGAAGACGTGAAGCGGCGCATCCAGGGCGTGGCCGGTGCGGCCAAGGTCGATGTGCTGGGCAAGCAGGCCGAGCGTGTGTATGTGGAGCTGTCCACGCGGCGGCTGGCGGCGCTGGGCATCCCGCCCACGGCGGTGTTCGATGCGCTGGCGCGCCAGAACCTGGTCGCCCCGGCGGGTTCTTCCGATGCGACCCACGACCGCGTGCAGGTCCGGGTGGACGGTGGTTTGCACAGCGCTGCAGACGTCGCCAACGTGACGATAGAGGTGGGCGGTCAGTTGCTGCGGCTGGCCGACATCGCGACCGTTCGCGCCGGCTACGAGGATCCGCCGAGCATGACCATCCGCCACAACGGCGTGCCGGTGCTGGCCATCGGCGTGACGATGCAGGCCAATGGCAATGTGCTGGACTTCGGGCGGGCACTCGACGAACGTCTGGCGCAGCTGCGTCAGGAGCTGCCGGTGGGCGTGCACATCGAGCAGTACGCGGATCAGCCCCGTGTGGTGGCGGACTCGGTCTGGGAGTTTGAGCGCGTGTTTCTTGAGGCGCTGGCCATCGTGCTGGCCGTGTCGTTCTTGTTCCTGGGCTGGCGCACCGGCATCGTGGTGGCCGCGTCGGTGCCGCTGGTGCTCGGATTGGTCGCTGCCGTCATGTATGCCGCAGGCTGGAATCTTGACCGCATCTCGCTCGGCGCACTGATCATCGCGCTCGGATTGTTGGTCGACGACGCCATCATCGCGGTGGAGATGATGGTGGTGAAACTGGAGCAGGGCTGGGATCGCATGCGTGCGGCGACCTATGTCTACACCTCCACCGCATTCCCCATGCTCACCGGCACGCTGATCACGGCAGCCGGATTCATGCCGGTGGGGTTTGCGAAGTCGATCGCCGGGCAGTATGCGGGCGGCATCTTCTGGATCGTGGGTGTGGCGCTCATCCTGTCATGGCTGGTCGCCGTGGTCTTCACGCCCTACCTGGGCATGCTGCTGCTGCCGAAGAACCTGGCAGCCGGCAGCCACCATGACGTCTACGATCGGCCCATCTACCACCGGCTGCGCAAGGTCGTGGACTGGGCGGTACAGCGCCGGGCTTGGGTGCTGGCCCTCACGGTGCTGGCCTTCGCTGTCGCGGGCGTCGGCATGTTGAAGGTGCAGCAGCAGTTCTTCCCCACCGCCTCGCGGCCGGAACTTTTGGTGGATCTGCGGCTGCGCGAGGGCGCCTCGTTCGCCGCCACCGAGCACCATGTGAAGCGGCTCGAGGCCCTTCTCGCGAAGGACCCGGACATCGAGTTCTTCACCGCCTACACCGGCGCCGGCACGCCGCGCTTTTATCTGTCGATCCAGCCGGAGTTGCCCAATCCAGGCTTCGCCCAGTTCGTCGTCAAGACGGCCGGTATCGAGCAGCGCGAACGCGTGCGCACCCGACTGATGGAGCTCTTCGACAAGGACGAGGCCTTTCCCGATGTCAGGGCGCGTGTGCAGCGCCTGGAGTTCGGCCCGCCGGTGGGTTTTCCGGTCCAGTTCCGCGTCATCGGGCCTGACAAGGCGCAGGTGCGCGAGATCGCCTACCGCGTGCGCGACACCGTGCGCGAGAGCCCCTTGGTGCGCGACACGCAGCTGGACTGGAACGAGCAGGTCCGCTCGGTGCAGGTCCATGTCGACCAGGACAAGGCCAGGCTGCTGGGCCTGAGCAGTGGCGACATTCAGAGCCTGGTACAGACGACGCTGGACGGTGCGCCGGTCACGCAGATACGCCGCGGTGAAGAGCTTGTCGACGTGGTGGTGCGGGCGACGCCCGAGGAACGCAAGAACATCGGTGGCCTGGGCGACCTGCAGGTGTTCACGCGCGGTGGTGTCACTGTGCCGCTATCGCAGCTGGCGCGCATCGAGCCGGGCTTCGAGGAGCCGGTGCTGTGGCGACGCAACCGCGACATGGCGCTCACCGTGCGCAGCGACATCGTCAATGGCGTGCAGGGCCCCCATGCCACGGCGCAGATCCGGCCGTCGCTCCAAGCCATCATCGACAGCCTGCCGCCGGGGTACCGCATCGAAGAGGGCGGTGCCATCGAGGAGAGCGACAAGGCCAACAAGGCCTTGTTCGCGGTGTTTCCTGTCATGTTCGCCGTGATGCTGACCTTGCTGATGATCCAGCTGCAGAGTTTCTCGCGCCTGCTCATCGTGTTCCTGACCGGCCCGCTGGCGCTGATCGGCGTGGTGCCGGCCTTGCTGCTGTTCCAGGCGCCGTTCGGCTTCGTCGCGCTGCTGGGCGTGATTGCGCTGGGCGGGATGATCATGCGCAATTCGATCATTCTCGTCGACCAGATCGACCAAGACATCGCGCGAGGCGTCGCACCGTGGACCGCCATCGTCGACGCCACGGTGCGGCGCTCGCGACCGGTGGTGCTGACGGCCGCCGCCGCAGTGCTGGCGATGATCCCGCTGTCGCGCAGCGTCTTCTGGGGACCGATGGCCATCTCGATCATGGGTGGCCTTATCGTCGCCACGGCGCTGACCCTGGTCTTCGTGCCGGCGCTGTACGCCGCGTGGTTCAGCGTCCGGCGCGACAGCCCGGCCAGGGTGCCGGCGGCGGCGATCGCTGCTTGAGGACCGGGTGATGGGTTTGATGGATGATCATGGGGCGCATGCAGACGGCCGATCCGCCGGAAGTCGTGGCTGGGGCGGTCGAGCGGGCGTGAGCAGGCCCGCCCCCACTCCGCGCCCTTAGAACCTTAGACCCGCACCCGTGGGCGCAGCCGGCGCTCAGGTATCGATCGTCACCTTGCCGTCCTTGACCACCTTGCCCCATTTGGCGGTCTCGGTCTCGATGAAGCGCTTGAACTTGTCGGCCGAACCGCCGCCGTCTTCGGCGCCGTACATGTCCAGCTTCTCCTGCACATCGGGCATGGCCAGCACGGTGTTGACGTCGCGGTTGACCTTGTCGGTGATGGCCTTGGGCAGCTTGCCCGGGCCGGCCAGGCCATACCAGGTGGTGGCCTCGAAGCCCTCGAAACCCTGCTCCTGCATGGTCGGCACGGTGGGGTGGCCCTTGGCGCGTTTGGTGCGGGTCTGGGCCACCGCGATCACCTTGCCGCTCTTCACATGGGGCGTGGCAGCCGTCATCGTCTCGAAGCTGTACTGGATCTGGCCGCCCATGATGTCGGTCAGCAGCGGGCCGCTGCCCTTGTAGGGGATGTGCAGCGCGTCGACCTTGGCCTGCTGCTTGAACAGCTCCAGCGCCAGATGTTGCGCCGAGCCATTGCCGGCCGAGCCGAAGCTGATCTTGCCGGGCTCGGCCTTGCACAGCGCGGCGATGTCCTTGGCGGTCTTGGCCTGCTGGCCCGGGTGCGCGATCAGCAGGTTGGGCGTCACGCCCACCAGCACGATGGGCGTGAAGTCGCGCTCGATGTTGTAGCGCAGCTTGGGCTGCAGGCTGGGCGCCAGCGCATGGCTGTTGATATGGGCCATCAGCAGCACGCTGCCATCGGCCGGCTGCTGGGCCACATACTCGGCCGCCAGCACGCCGGCCACGCCGGCCTTGTTCTCGATCAGCACCTGCTGGCCCCACATCTGCGAGAGCTTCTGCCCGACCACCCGGGCCAGCGCATCGGTGCCGCCCCCTGGCGGGAAGCCGACGATGATGCGCACCGGGCCGGCCGGCCAGTCGCCCGCCTGGGCGCGCAGCCGGGGCGCGACGAGGCCGGCGGCGGCCGCACCGGCCGCCTGGATCAAGGTACGTCTTTGCATGCTTTGTCTCCTGTTGTGATGGGAAATCGAGCGAAGGAACGCGCGGTCGATCAGAACAGCATCAAACCAGCACCAAACGCACCGGGGGCAGGCCGGCGATCTGCCCCAGCGCCTCGCCGGGGCCTTCGGGCAGATAAGCACCGGTATAGGTGCCGGTGGTGATCAGCGTGCCGGGCGGGACGGCCTGGCCACGCTCACGGCAATGATTGAGCACCCAGACCAGCAGGCGGCGCGGATCGCCGGCCGGGTTGGCGGGCAGAGTCGGGGCGATGTCGCGGCCGTCGAACTGCCAGCTCAGTGCGGGCGCAACAAAAGGGAAGGCCGGGTCATAGGGCAGGCAGGCGCCGGCGACCAGCGCGCCGTGGTTCTGCAGATCGGCCAACTGGGCCAGCGGTGCCAGCGGCTTGTTGTCGCCCTGGGGCCGCAGGCGGCTGGCGACCAGCTCGATGGCGGCACAGACGCCGTCGACGCCGGCCAGCGCTTCCTCGAGGCCATAGGGCTGCGGACGCACCGGAAACTCTCGGCCGATCCGGAACGCGATCTCCAGCTCCAGGCCCAGAAAGCGGCCGAAGCGGGCCGGCTGCAACCGTGCCGGACTGAGCAGCACCTGCGGCAGCGGTGCGCCCTGGGCCGGGCCGTCGGCGCCCTTGGCCCCGACCTTCCAGCCCGCTGCCTGCTGGCCGCGCAGCAGCAGGGTCAGGTCTTGCACCGTGTATGACGAGGCAGCGTCGAGAGGTGTCAGTTCGAGCGGCAGCGCGACCGGCCCGTCCATCCAGGCCTGGGTCAGCAGGGCGGCCAGATCAGCGTCCATGCTCAGCCCCGCTTCAGTGCGGCTGCCGCGTGGGCGGCGAAATGATCCATCGCCGCTTGCACGCCGCTGCCGGTGAGCCGGACGCCGGCCAGCTTCAACCCCATCTCGCAGCCGGCCAGCGTGGCCAGCAGGGTCAGGTCATTGCTGTCGCCCAGATGACCGATACGGAACATGCGGCCCTTGAGCTTGCCCAGGCCGGTGCCCAGCGACATGTCGAAGCGCTCGTAGATCAGCCGGCGCACCGCGTCGGCATCGACGCCCGCCGGCATGATGACCCCGGTCAGCACCGGCGAGTAGACGGCCGGATCGGCGCACTGGATGGGCAGGCCCCAGGCCGTGACGGCGGCGCGCACGCCGGCGCCCCAGCGCTGGTGGCGGGCGAACACCGCGTCCAGCCCTTCGGCGGCCAGCATCTCCAGCGCCTCGTGCAGGCCGTAGAGCAGATTGGTATTGGGTGTCGAGGGCCAGTAGCCGTCCTTGTTCATCTCCAGCATCTCGTCCCAGGCCCAGTAGGCCTTGGGCAGCTTGGCGCTCCTGGCAGCCTCCAGCGCGCGCGCCGAGGGCACGTTGAAGCTGATGCCCGGCGGCAGCATCAGGCCTTTCTGCGAGCCGCTGACCGTCACGTCCACGCCCCATTCATCATGCCGGTAGTCGGCGCTGGCCAGGCCCGAGATCGTGTCGACCAGCAGCAGGGCCGGGTGGCCGGCCGCGTCGATGGCGCGGCGCACCGCGGCGATGTCCGAGGTCACGCCGGTCGAGGTCTCGTTGTGCACGACGCAGACGGCCTTGATCTTCTTGTCGACGTCCTTCTTCAGCCGCGCCTCGATCAGCTCGGCCTGCACGCCGCGGCGCCAGCTGGGCGCCTGCGGCAGGTGCTCGTCCTCGCCGGCCCAGGCCAGGATCTCGGGCTTGAGCCCGAGGCGCACAGCCAGCTTGGCCCATAGCGCGGCGAAGTGGCCGGTCTCGTACATCAGCACCTCGTCGCCGGGGCTCAGGGTGTTGACCAGGGCGGCCTCCCAGGCGCCTGTGCCCGAGGCCGGGTAGATCAGGACCGGCTGCCGGGTCTTGAAGATGGGCTTGATGTCGGCCAGCAGCTGCCGGCCCAGCGCGCCGAACTCGGGGCCGCGATGGTCGATGGTGGGCAGGCTCATCGCGCGCAGGATGCGGTCCGGCACCGGGCTGGGGCCGGGGATCTGCAGGAAATGGCGGCCGGTGGGGTGGTGGTCGAGCTGGAGCATGGGAGTCTTTCCGAGTTCTTTGCCTTTGGTTAGTTTTGCATGCAAAAACAAGGGGTGCACCTTGGAATACCCTTAATAATTGGCTTTATGGGGGTAAAAATTTGCATGCAAAATATGGCGAAGGAGTTTTCAGCCATGGCCGAGATCGTCAAGATGTCCCACCTGGCCCTGCATGAGCAGGTGTCCGCGCGCCTGCGCACCATGCTGGTCGAGGGCCGGATCGCGCCGGGCGCCAAGCTCAACGAGCGCGAGCTCAGCGAGCAGCTGCATGTCTCGCGCACCCCGCTGCGCGAGGCCATCAAGCTGCTGGCCGCCGAGGGGCTGGTGGATCTCTTGCCCAACCGCGGCGCGGTCGCTGTCAAGCTGACCGAGGCCGATGTGATGCACAGCTTCGAGCTGCTGGCCGAGCTGGAGGGCCTGTCCGGCGCGCTGGCGGCCGAGCGCATTGCCGAGGCCGAGATCGCCGAGCTGCGCGCCCTGCATTTCGAGATGATGGCCTGCCATGCGCGGCGCGACCTGTCCGGCTACTACCGGCTCAATGCCCGCATCCATAGCGCGATCAACGAGGCGGCCGGCAACCCGGTGCTGGCCCAGACCTATCGCGCGATCAATGCCCGGGTGCAGTCGCTGCGCTTTCGCACCAACCAGGACGAGGCCAAATGGGCCCGCGCGCTGGCCGAGCATCAGCAGATGATCGAAGCGCTGGCCGCGCGCGATGGCGCCCGGCTGCGCGAGGTGCTGATCCAGCATGTGCTGGCCAAGCGCGACGCGGTGCTGGCCCTGCTGCGGGACGGGGCCATCTATCCGGCCGAGGCCGCGCGATGAGCGGCGATGTGCTGCTGATGGAGCAGCGCCTGCGCCGCGAAACCGAGGGCGAGGTGAAGTTCGATGCCGGCTCGCGCGGCCGCTATGCCACCGACGCCTCAATCTACCAGATCATGCCGCTGGGTGTGTTCGTGCCCAGGACCGAGCGCGACATCGCCACCGCGATCGCGATCGCCGGCGAGCTGAAGATCCCGGTGCTGCCGCGCGGCGGCGGCACCAGCCAGTGTGGCCAGACCACCGGCGCGACCCTGGTGATCGACAACAGCAAGCACTTTCGCCGCGTGCTGAGCGTCGATGTCGAGCAGCGCCGCGCCACGGTCGAACCGGGCCTGGTGCTGGACCATCTGAATGCGCAGCTCAAGCCCCATGGGCTCTGGTATCCGGTCGATGTCTCGACCAGCGCCCAGGCCACCTTGGGCGGCATGGCCGGCAACAATTCCTGCGGCTCGCGCTCGATCGCCTACGGCAATATGGTGCACAACGTGGTCGGCGCCAGCGCCTGGCTGTCCGATGGCTCGCTCGTGGATTTCGGGCCGGTGTCAGGTCTTGCCGCCGGCCGTGCGGCCGGGATCGCAGAGTTCGTGCGCGGTCTGGCGCTGAGTCATCGCGCCGAGCTGGCCGAGCACTGGCCCAAGGTGCTGCGCCGCGTCGGCGGCTACAACCTCGACATCTTCGACAACCAGAACGAGCGGCCTTACACGGCCGACGGCAGCGTCAACCTGGCCCATCTGCTGATCGGCTCGGAGGGCACGCTGGCCTACACCCGCAGCCTGAGCCTGCAGCTGGCCGAGTTGCCGCGCGCCAAGGTACTGGGCGTGGTCAATTTCGAGAGCTTCCACGCGGCGATGGACGCGGCCCAGCACATCGTCAAGCTAGGCCCCAGTGCGGTCGAGCTGGTCGACCGCACGATGATAGAGCTGAGCCTGGCCAACCCGGCTTTCAGGCCGACGATAGAGACCGCGCTGATCGGCCGTCCGGCCGCCATCCTGCTGGTCGAATTTTCCGGTCCCGAGAAACCGCCCCTGCTGAGGCAGCTGGCCGAGCTGGTCGAGCTGATGGGCGAGCTGCGCCTGCCGGGCACGGTGGTGGAGATGGCCGACGAGGCGCCGCAGAAAAACCTCTGGGAGGTGCGCAAGGCCGGGCTCAACATCATGATGAGCCTGAAGGGCGACGGCAAGCCGGTGTCCTTCATCGAGGACTGCGCGGTGCCGCTGCAGCACCTGGCCGAATACACCGACGCGCTGACCGAGGTGTTCGCGAAGTATGGCAGCCGCGGCACCTGGTATGCCCATGCCTCGGTCGGCACCCTGCATGTGCGGCCCATCCTGGACATGCGCCGCGACGGCGCGCTGAAGATGCGGGCGATGGCCGAGGAGGCCTCGGCCCTGGTGCGCAAGTTCAAGGGCGCCTACAGCGGCGAGCATGGCGACGGCCTGTGCCGCGGCGAATGGATTGAATGGCAGTTCGGCCCCAAGCTCAATGAGGCCTTCCGCGCGATCAAGAACCATCTGGACCCGGCCGGTCTGTTCAACCCCGGCAAGATCATCGACCCGCCGAAGATGGACGAGGGCGCGCTGTTCCGTTTCCCGCCGGCCTCGGCGCCCAAGCCCTACCGCACGATTGCCTTGAGGCCGGCGCTGGACTGGTCGGCCTGGAATGTGCAGAACGATCCGGTCACCGAGGCCACGACCGCGCCCGGCGGCGGTGGCGACAGCACCGGCGGCCTGGCCAAGGCGGTCGAGATGTGCAATAACAACGGCCACTGCCGCAAGTTCGACGCCGGCACCATGTGCCCCAGCTACCGAGTCACCCGCGACGAGCAACACCTGACCCGCGGCCGCGCCAACACGCTGCGGCTGGCGCTGTCGGGCCAGCTGGGCGAGGGCGCCTTCACCGGCGAGGCGATGGCCGAGACGATGGCCTTGTGCGTCGGCTGCAAGGGCTGCAAGCGCGACTGCCCGACCGGTGTCGACATGGCGCGGATGAAGATCGAATTCCTGTCGCACTACAAGGCCAGGCATGGGCGGACGCTGAAGGACCGGCTGGTCGCCGCGCTGCCCGACTACGCGGCCTGGGGGGCACGTGCGCCCTGGCTTTTCAATCTGCGCCTGCCGGGGCTGACCGAAAAGCTGCTGGGCTTCTCGGCCAAGCGCAGCCTGCCGCGCTGGCGCCGCGACACCTTCTGGCGCGCACCGGACGAGGGCCTGTTCTCCAGTCTTGAGGCCACCTTGGCGGCGGGCGAGAAGGCTGCCGTGCTCTTCGTCGACACCTTCAACGGCAGCTTCGAGAGCGAGAACGCGCTGGCCGCAGCCCGCGTGCTGAAGGCGGCCGGCTATACCCTGCACCAGGTGAGCAAGGACGGCGGCCAGCACTGCTGCGGCCGCACCTATCTGGCCAGCGGTCAGGTCGATGAGGCCAAGGCCAGGGCGGGTGCGCTGATCACCGCGCTGCTGCCGCTGGCCAGCGCCGGCATCCCGGTGGTGGGCCTGGAGCCCTCCTGCCTGCTGACCCTGCGCGACGAGGCCTTGGTGATGGGCCTGGGCGAGCCGGCCCAGGTCGTCGGCGCCGAGGCGCTGATGTTCGAGGAGTTCATCGCCCGCGAGGCCAGGGCCGGCCGCTTCGATCTGAAGTTCAAGCCCGCCGAGGCGCCCATCCTGCTGCACGGCCATTGCCATCAGAAGGCCTTCGGTGCGGTGACTCCCATCCTCGAGGTGCTGCGGCTGATTCCCGGCGCGAGCCCGGAGCTGATCGAGAGCAGTTGCTGCGGCATGGCCGGCAGCTTCGGCTACGAGGCCAGGCACTACGAGGTGTCGATGCAGATGGCCGAGCTGAACCTGCTGCCGGCCATCCGCGCCCGGCCCGAGGCCATCGTCGTGGCCGACGGCACCAGCTGCCGGCATCAGATCAAGGACGGCGCGCAGCGCGAGGCTGTTCATGTGGCGCGGCTGCTGGAGCGGCTGATGCAGCCCCCCGCATCTGCGGGGGATGCCGGCCATGATTCAGGTGACAGCAGGGCCGATTCCGTCGCTTCAGGGCCCACCACGCCTTGACGCCCGGCGGCATTGCTTTAGATTGCGGCGGCGCACCTCCGTCTTTCGGTCCCGGTCGTGCGGTCTCCTCTCCCGGGTCCTGTTCTCGATAGACATGAAGGAATAAACATGAAATTGCTGCTCTCCGCCGCCGCGCTGGGTCTCGCGCTGGGCGCCTCCTCGGCCTCGGCCCTGGTCGTGCAAGACAACGGCGCCTACACGCTGAGCTACGACGAAACCACCTCGCTGGGCTATCTGGCGTCTTCGTTCAGCAGCTCCGATGGCACGTATGGCTTCAGCTGGAATCTGAACACCGGCATCCAGGCCATCAGCACCGGTGGGTCGACGGTCAATGCCTTCAGTCTTCCCGACTTTGTACTCAGCGCGAATTCCGGCTATGTGCTGGGTGGCAATGTCAGCGCCTTCCTCGGCAATCTGGTATTCAACCAGCTGGGAGCTGGTGCCAGCACCGGGGTGACGGTCAGTGCCTTGATCTCGGTCGACGGCGGAGCGCCGATTGCCTTTGGCGGGCCTCTGGACCAGGTGATCAGTGGTGCAAGCGGTGAGTTCACGACGGGCTACTACACGGTCGAAACCAGCCAGGCTTTCGGCAATTTCAGCAGCCTCAGCGTCAGCGATGTGACGCTGACCTTGTCGGCCGAGGGCGGCAGCTTTGCCACCATCTTGAGCCAGCCTCAGAACAAGCTGGAAGTCAGCTTCCAGGTCACTGCCGTGCCTGAGCCCGAAACCTATGCGATGCTGCTGTCGGGCCTGGCTGCGCTGGCCTGGGTGGCGCGCCGCCGCCGTCGTTGCGACTGAAGCGTTGACCCCAGGGGCGTGTGCGTCACGCCCGAGCAAGAGGCCCCGTCGGGGCCTCTTTTCATTCAGGGTTGCAGATCGAGCAGCAGGGCCGAGCGGGCCGGCACGCGTAGCGAGCCCCCGAGTGCATGGCGCGCGCCGGTCAGCGGATCGTGGCCCCAGGTGCTGGAACCCAGCACCTCGCCAAAGCGCCGCGTGTCCAATTGGGTCTCGCTGCCGTTCTTGTTCAGCACCAGCATCACGGTTTGCGTGCCCAGCTGGCGAAACAGCACATAGCAACCCTGCTCGGGCGTGTAGTGAATCAGCCGCCCGGCATGCACGGCTGGCGAGCCCTTGCGCCAGTTCAGCAAGCGACGCAGCCAGTCCTGCGCCTCACGCTGCTGAGCGCTGAGTCCCTGGCCGCTGAAGCCGCTGACGCTGTCGCCCGCCCAGCCGCCGGGGAAGTCGGCCCGCACCACGCCGTCGTCACGCTGCTTCGGGCTTTGCAGCAGCAGCTCGCTGCCGTAGAAGAACTGCGGGATGCGCCGCGTCACGGCCAGATAGGCCCAGGCCATCTTGGTCAGCGCCAGCTCGCCGTTAAGCAACGAATGCAGGCGCGGCGTGTCGTGGTTGCCCTCGAACATCACCAGATTCGCCGGGTCCGGGTAGACGAAGTCATGGGCCAGGGCCTCGTAGAGCTTGATCAGCCCGCCGCCCTGATCTTCGGGTTCGCTGAGGCCGGCCAGCAGCGCGCCATGCAGCGGGAAGTCCATCATGCTGGGCGTCTGCGAGACATAGCCGTCGTGGTTTTTCTTGCCGCGCTGCCAGTAGGACACGATGGCCGGGTGCGGGCTCCACTCCTCGCCGACGATATTGAGCCGGGGGTATTCGCGCATCAGCCGGGCTGACCAGGCGGCCAGGAAGTCCTTGTCGGAATAGCTGTAGGTGTCGGTGCGGATGCCGCTGAGCCCGGCGGACTCGATCCACCACACGCTCATCTGGGTCAGGTAGCTGGCCAGCAGCGGATGGCGCTGGTTCAGGTCGGGCATGGTCGTGGTGAACCAGCCGTCGGTGAAGCGCTTGCGGTCGCTGGCGGCGGCGTAGGGGTCGAGCAGGCTGATGCGGGCGTGATGGGTCTCGGTATAGGCCGGCCATTGGTTGAGCCAGTCGGGGTCGGGCAGGTCGCGCATCCACCAGTGCTGGCCACCGATGTGGTTGAGCACGATGTCCTGGATCACGCCCAGGCCCTTGGCGCGAGCCTCGGCGACCAGGGCGCGGTAGTCCGCATTGCTGCCGAAGCGCGGGTCGACCTGGTAGAAGTCGGTCGCGGCATAGCCGTGATAGCTGTAGGCGGCGCTGTTGTTCTCGCTCAGCGGGGTCGGCCAGAGCTGGGTGAAGCCCATGCCGGCGATGTAGTCCAGATGCTGGCGCAAGCCCTTCAGGTCACCGCCATGCCGGCCGCCCGGTGATGCGCGGTCAAGCCCCTCCCGCATCCCCGCGCGGGCCGTCAGCCCAGGGTCGCCCTGGGCAAAGCGGTCCGGCACCACCAGATAGATCGCGTCCTTGGGCCCGAAGCCCTGGCGCTGGGCCGAGCCGGGCTCGCGGGCCTGCAGCAGATAGCGCTGCGTCAGCACGGGCTGGCCCTGGGCGTTGTCGAAGTGCAGTTCGAGCTCGCCGGCCCGGGCGGCCGCGTCCAGTTGCAGGTCCAGGAACAGGTAGTTGGGGCTGCTGACCCGATGGACCTTGCGCAGGCTGACGCCGGCATAGGGCTGCAGTCTGGGGCTCAGCTCGGCGATGCGCTCGCCATGCACCAGCAGCTGCAGGCCGGGTTCGGCCATGCCTACCCACCAGGACGGCGGCTCGATGCGGGAGAGGGTGTGAGCGAGGGCTGTGTTCATCAGAAAGCTGGCGCCGAGGGCGAGCGCGGCCAGAGTGCTTGCGAGGATGTTCATGGCTTGATGCGGTAGACGGCGACCGATCGGGCCGGGATGGACGGCCGGCCCTGCGCATCGGCGCGCAGCCGCGTCTGTCCGCGAGGATAAACGGCCTGCAGCCTGGCCCGGGCTGGCAGGGTCATGTGCGGCGTCGGCGCGGCCTGCGCGCCGTAGTTGATCACGACCAGGGTCTGCTCTCGCCCCAGCCGGCGCCGGAAGCTCAAGACCTGACCCTCGACCCGGGCGGCCTCGTAGCTGCCGCGGGCGATGGCGGGCAGGGTGTTGCGCAGCCTCAGCATGGCTTTGTAGAAATTCAGCAGGGAGTCGGGGTCGGCAGCCTGGGCGGCGGCGTTGTGGCTGGCGGCATTCGGTGAGGTTTGTCGATAGGGCTCAGCGCGGCTGAAGCCGCCATCGCTGCGCCAGCTCATCGGGCCGCGCAGCGGTTCGTCGCCGGGCAGGCCGGGGATGCCGGCCATGCCGATCTCCTCGCCGTAGTAGATGAAGGGGGTGCCGGGCATCAGCAGATAGCTGGCGGCGGCCAGCTTGTAGGCGGTCTCGTCGCCGGCCAACTGATCCCAGATGCGCGCGCCGGCGAAGATGTCGTGGTTGGCCAGCATGGTCGCCATGGTCGGTGGCGCCGTCCTGAAATAGTCGGCCACGGCCTGGATCGCCGCCGGCTCGCCGCGCGCGGCCTTGATGATCTGATGCTCCAGGCCGAAGGCGAAGGCGCTGCCGCAGATGGCCGGGTCGGCATAGACCTGCGGATTGGCGGTGGCCTCGCAGACGACGTGGCGCTGGCGATAGCTCTTGATCAGGGTCTGCAAGGCCTTGGTCAGGCGCCGGCTCTCGGGCTGGTCGTTCCATTCGACGGCGTCGGTCTCGACCAGATGCGGCACAGCATCGAGCCGGAAACCGTCCAGGCCGCGATTGAGCCAGAAACGCAGGCTGTTCAGGTGGTAGTCCCAGACCTGGGGATTGTTCAGATTGAAGTCCGGCATCGCGGGGCCGAAGGTGGCGAAATAGCTGCCGGTCGGCGTCGCGGTCCAGGGGTTCTGGCCCCAGATGTCCCAGCCGCTCGGGCTTTCTTGCCGCCAGACAAACCAGTCGCGGTAGGGGCTGGCCGGCTTGTGCAGGGCCTGCTGGAACAGCGGGTGGGCGGCGGCGCTGTGGTTGATCACATAGTCGATGATGACGCCGATGCCGCGCCGATGCGCTTGACGGAGGAACTCATCGAAATCGGCCAGGCTGCCGTACTGCGGCTCCAGCGCGCGGAAATCGGTCGTCGCATAACCATGGTCGCGGTCGGCGCTGGCGGTGATGGGCATCAGCCAGATGCCTTTGATGCCCAGGTCCTGCAGATAGTCCAGCCGCGCCGTCAGGCCACGCAGATCGCCGATGCCGTCGCCATCGCTGTCCTGGTAGCCGCGCACAAAGATCTCGATGAAGGCGCCATGCTGCCAGCCGGGTGCCAGGCGGCTGCCCGGGTCGCGGGCCGGCACTGGGCCGAGATCGGCGGCGGCTGCGCTGCCGGCCATCGCAGCGGCCAGGATGAGGGTTTTGATCATTGTCTCGATGATGTAGCTAAATTACTTGTCTAGCGATTTGGTTTGGCGGCAGCATAGGTGAAACATCGATGGATTGGAAGTTGTTGGTGAAAGTCGCTAGTGGGTTGTTGATGTAGTTTTGCTACTATTTTGAAAATGAAACAACAGGGGCAAGCCATGGCCGCAGGCGGTATCGGGATGTGGGCGGGGATGCTGGCCTTGCTGGCCGGGGCCGCGCAGGCGGCCGACGACAGCGCCGAGTTGCGCGCGGCCTGTGATGCGCCGGGCTTCGAGCAACTGCTTGCTGAGGCGCCGGCCATGGATGCGCGCGGCCATTGGCTGAACCGGCGCCTGCTGCTGTGGCCGGCGCTGACGGCCAGCGGGCGCTTCAAGCTCTATCACGCGGCCGCCGGGCGGCTGGACGCAAGAGCCGGCCACCAGGTCAGCGGTTTCGATGGCGTGGTGCCGCTGACGCCGCGCTCGGCAGCCCTGCCGCCGGCGCTGGTCGGACGCTTCGGCCATCTGGGGCCGGGGCTGCTGCTGGCTGTGCCCGAGTCTGCGGTGGCGCGCCTGCCGGAGCTGCTGCGCGGCCAGATGCTGCTGGTTCAGGAGGACGAGCGGGGTCAGGTCTTGCAGGCGACCGGCCTGCAGGCCGCCGCGGCGTTGGACGATCTCTATGCCAGGGCCGAGTCCGTGCCGGATCTCGGGGTGAGCGTCGTCGCCGGCCGCCGCACCGGCTTCAAGCTCTGGGCGCCGACGGCCCGCGCCGTGCATCTCTGCCATTACGCCGGCGCCGCGGCGGCGGCGCAGCAGGCCCTGCCGATGCGGCGCGATGCCGCCACCGGCATCTGGTCGCTAAGCCTGCCCGCCGATCTGAGCGGCGGCTACTACAGCTATCTGGTCGAGACCCATGTGCGCGGCGTCGGCCGGCTGCGCAACCGGGTCACCGATCCCTATTCGCTCAGCCTGAGCGCCGACTCGCACCGCAGCTATATCGCCGATCTGGCCGCGCCGGCCTTGAAGCCGCCGGGCTGGGATGCGCTGCAGCTGCCGGATCGCGTCAAGCGCAATACCGAGATGGTGATCTATGAGCTGCATGTGCGCGACTTCTCGATCAATGACGCCTCGGTGCCCGAAGCCCAGCGCGGCAAGTACCAGGCTTTCACCGTTGCCGGTTCGCTGGGCATGCAGCATCTGCGCGCGCTCAGCGAGGCCGGCCTGACCGATGTGCATCTGCTGCCGGTGTTCGATATCGCGACGATTCCCGAGACCGGCTGCGCCGTGCCCCAGGTGCCGGCGGCGGCGCCGGACAGCGAGGCCCAGCAGGCGGCGGTGATGGCGCTGGCCGAGCGCGACTGCTTCAACTGGGGTTACGACCCCTTGCACTACAACGCCCCCGAAGGCAGCTATGCCAGCGATGCGATGGACGGCGCGCGCCGCATCGTCGAGCTGCGCCAGATGGTGCAGGCGCTGAGCCGGGCCGGCCTGCGGGTCGGCATGGACGTGGTCTACAACCACACGGCCGCCGCCGGCCAGCATCAGAAATCGGTGCTGGACCGCATCGTGCCCGGCTACTACCAGCGCTACGACGCCCAGGGCCAGGTGGAGCGCTCGACCTGCTGCGACAACACCGCCACCGAGCACCGCATGATGGGCAAGCTGATGGAGGACTCGGTGCTGCTGTGGGCGCGCGAGTACAAAATGGCCTCGTTCCGCTTCGATCTGATGGGCCATCAGCCGCGCGCCGCGATGGAGCGGCTGCAGGCCCGGCTGCGGCGCGAGCTGGGCCGGCCGGTGCAGCTGATCGGCGAGGGCTGGAACTTCGGCGAGGTGGCCGATGGCCGGCGCTTTGTCCAGGCCTCGCAGCTGTCGCTCAACGGCAGCGGCATCGCCACCTTCAGTGACCGGGCGCGCGACGCGCTGCGCGGTGGTGGCGCGGCCGACGGCGGCGAGGACCTGATACGCCGCCAGGGCTGGCTCAACGGCCTGCACCATGAACCGAACGCGCTGGGCGGCGCGGCCACGCGGGAGGATTTGCTGCGCGCTGCCGACCTGGTGCGGGTCGGCCTGGCCGGTTCGCTGCGCGGCTATCAGCTGCAGACCTTTGGCGGCGAGCGCCGGCGCCTGGCGCAGATCGACTACGCCGGCCAGCCGGCCGGCTATGCCTCGGCGCCGGGCGAGGTGGTCAACTATGCCGACAACCATGACAACCAGACCCTGTTCGACATCAATGCGCTGAAGCTGCCGCAGCAGACCTCGCGCGAGGACCGGGCCCGCGTGCAGCTGCTGGGCATGGCCGTCACCGCCTTCAGTCAGGGCGTGCCTTACTTCCATGCCGGCATCGAGACCCTGCGTTCCAAGTCGCTGGACCGCAACAGCTACGACTCGGGCGACTGGTTCAACCGCCTGGACTGGTCGCTGAGCGACAACTATTTCGGCACCGGACTGCCGCCCAAGGCCGACAACGGCGCGAACTACGCGCTGCTGCGCCCGGTGCTGGGCAACCCGCTGATCAAGCCCGAGCCGGCCCAGATCCGCTGGACCCGCGATGCCTTCCTGGACCTGCTGCGCATCCGCGCCAGCTCCAGCCTGTTCCGCCTGGCCACGGCGGCGGCGGTGCAGCAACGGCTGCATTTCCACAACACCGGGCCGCAGCAGAACCCGCTGTTGCTGGTGGGTGAGCTGGACGGCCGCGGCCTGGCCGGCGCCGGCTTCGAGCGGCTGATCTATTTCGTCAACACCGGCAGCACCGCTCAGACCCTGAGCCTGCCGGATGCGCGCGGTCTGGCCTACCGCCTGCATCCGGTGCATCTGGCACCGCAGGCCGCCGACACGAGGCCGGCCAAGCAAGCTGGCTTCGAGCCGGAAACCGGGCGCTTCACGGTGCCGGCGCGCACCGCCCTGGTCTATGTGCTGAATTGAGGGCATCGGCACGGCTTTGCGCACTGGCGAGCCAGGGCTTTCGGTGCTAGCTTTGGAACAAGGGACGCACGGTGGTCGCAACAGGCTGGCCGGCGCCATGTTCGCAGGAGACAGCACCATGAAACCCCTGGCCGTTCTCTGGCTCGCACTCGGGTTTGCTGCACTGACCGGTTGTGCCAGCGCGCCGCCCGCGCCGCAGCCGCAGCGCCTGTTTGACGATGCCTTGTTCGCGCCGGCGCCTGCCTCGCTGGGCGCCGAGGCCCTGTTCAAGCTCAGCCCCGAGATGCAACGCTATCTGGACCATGAGATCGCCCAGCAGGCCCGCCGCGAAGGCAGCCGCCAGGGCCTGATCGATGCGCTCTACAACAAGAGCAAGCTGCAGCTGGAGTACGACGCCAGCATCACCCGCAGTGCCGCCGAGGCTTTCGAGGCGCGCCGCGGCAACTGCCTGTCCCTGGTGCTGATGACCTCGGCATTCGCCAAGGCGCTGGGCCTGCCGGTGCGCTACCAAAGCGTCTACGTCGAGGAGTTGTGGAGCCGCAGCGGTGATCTCTATTTCCTCAGCGGCCACATCAATCTGAGCCTGGGCCGGCCCGTCTACGAGCGCAGCGCGCGGACCTTCGAGGCCGAGCTGCTGGTCATTGACTTCCTGCCGGCCGACCAACTGCGCGGCCAGCGCAGCCGTGTGATCGATGAGAGCACGGTGATCGCGATGTATATGAACAACCGCGCGGCCGAGCTGCTGCAGCAGGGCCGCACCGACGAGGCCTACTGGTGGGCGCGTGGCGCGATGACCCAGGATCCGCGCTTCATCGCCGCTTACAACACGCTGGGCGTGATCTACCGCCGCCATGGCCATGCCGAGCGGGCCGAGCAGGTGTTTCGCACCGTCCTGGCCGAGGAACCGGCCAATGCCCAGACCCTGTCCAATCTGATCCTGGTGCTGAAGGACAGGGGCCGGCGCGAGGAGGCCGAACTGCTGAGCGCCAAGCTGCGCGACATCCAGCCCAATCCGCCGTTCAAGTACTTCGACGAGGGCGTGGTGGCCATGCGGGCCGGCGACTTCAAGGCCGCGAAGAAACTCTTCACCCGCGAGATCGAGCGCTCGGCCTATTTCCACGAGTTTCATTTCTGGCTGGCCCTGGCCAACTACGGCCTGGGCGAGCTCGGCGAAGCGCGCAAGCATCTGGCGCTGGCGCGCGACAACAGCGCCACCGTCAAGGACCGGCAGATGTATGCGGCCAAGCTGGAGAGCCTGCGCAATGTCAGACTGGTGCAGTAGCGGCCGAGGGCGTGGCTACAGCGGCGCGAGGCCGTGGCGGGCCCGCGCCCGCGCACAGGCCTCGTCGCCGATGCCCATCGGTGCGCGCAGGCCGAACTCGCGGCAGGGGCCAGGCCGCCATTCGTAGATACCGCAGCTGGCCTTGATGCCCACCGTGCCGACCAGGGCCGCGCAGCGCGGCCGGGCATGATCGGTGCCGCGCATGCGGCTGAGGCTGGAGTTGAGGTCCACCGCCAGCCCGTCGGGCACGCAGCCGCCCTCGCTTTGCAACTCTTCGCGGGCGAAATCGACCCGGAAGCTGGCGCAGCAGGCGCCGCAGGCGATGCAGGGATTGGCGGGGGGCGCAGACATGGCCCGATTTTAGGAGGCGCGCACCACCGTCACGCTGCACTCCGCTTCGGCCACCACCTGGGCCGAGACGCTGCCCAGATAGCGGCGCAGCGCCGAGCTGCCGCTGGCCCCCATCACCAGATGGTCGACCCGGGCCTTGGCGGCGAACTCGATCAGGGCCTGGGCCGCATCGGGCGCCTCCAGCACATGGAAGGTCAATCGCCCATCCTCCAGCGCCAGCGCGCGGCTGATCGGGCGGGCCCAGTGCTTCAAGGCGATCAGCTGTTTGACATGCAGGCTCTGGCCGGCCTTGTCGGTCAGCTCGTCCATGCCGATGCGGGCCGTCTTCATCACGCTGACGCAGGCCAGCCGCGCACCCGGCTCGGCCTGCACCAGCCGCCGCACCGTCTCCTGCAACTGGGCCAGCAGCGCGGGGGTGGCGGCCTCGGTGTCGACCGCCGCCATGATGATGGGACTGCGCGCCACCTGCTCGTCGACGCTGGCCGCAGGCGAGGGCTCGGCGCCCAGCGCGAAAAACCAGCGCTTGAAGGTCTTGACCACCGAGCTGGTTTGCAGGCGCTCGGCGCGGCGTGTCAGTGCGATGCCCTCGGGTCGCTGCAGATCCAGCGCGAGCTGGGCCGCGCTCTGGTAGCGACGCTCGGCCTTGACCTCCAGGCAGTGCAGGATCAGCTCCTGCAGCCAAGGCGGGATCTCGGCGCGCAGCGCGCGCGGCGGCACCGGATCGATGTACAGGCGCCGACGCAGGCCACGCACCGACGAGGGCTGGCCGAAGGGCCGCTCGCCGGTGGCCAGGTGGTAGAGCATCACGCCCAGCGCGAACAGATCGCTGCGCGGGTCGTTGCGGACGAACTGCACCTGCTCGGGCGACATATAGGGGCCGGTGCCCATGGGCAGCTCGAACTCCTCTTCCAGCAGATCGGGCAGCTGGCTGTGGCGCGACAGGCCGAAATCCACCAGCACGGCCACGCCGTCCGGGCGGAACATGATGTTGCTGGGCTTGATGTCCAGATGCACCACATGCTGGCGGTGCAGGGCATGCAGGGCGGTGGCCACCTTGATGCCGATGTCCACCACCTCGTCCAGCGGCAGTGGTGCATCGTCCAGCCGTGGCCGCAGCGAGGGGCCGTCGATGCGCTCCATCACGATATAGGCCTGGCGTGTCCAGTCGCCGCGCGCCACATAGCGCGGCACATGCGGACCCTTCAGTGCCGGCATCAGCATCTGCTCGACCTCGAAGCCGACGATGGTGGCCGGGTCCTCGCCGCCCTTGATGCGTGGCAGCTTCATGATCAGCGGCAGGCCGTCGCCGGGCTCGACGCGGGTCACGGCCCAGAGATTGGCCATGCCGCCCTGGTGCAGGTGCTCGTCCAGGCGGAAGCCATCGAGCACCAGCCCCGGCACCAGCGGGCCGGGCAGGGGCAGGTCTTGCGTGCTGTGGGTAGCGCCGTCGCTCATCGGCCTACTCGCCCTGGCTCAGCCGCGCGGCCAGGCGCTCGGCCACGGCCTCGGGCAGGCCGGAGCTGCGGATGCGGGCGGCGGCGGCCTCGACGTCATAGGGCACGCGCTGGAAGCTCAGCAGGCCGGTCTCGGTGTCGAAGCAGGCATAGCAGGCCTCGGGATTGCCATCGCGCGGCTGGCCGCAGGAGCCCGGGATGATCAGCCACTGGCGATGGCTCAGCAGCGGGATCTCGACGCCCGGCACCGGGCAGAAGTCGCCGGCCTTGCCGGTGCCCGACAGGTGGTAGAGCATGGGCTCGTGCATATGGCCGCAGAAGGTGTAGGCGCGGTCGGTGGCCTGCAGGCTGCGCATCGCCTCGGCACGGCCCTGGATGTATTCGAAGCCCTCGGGCGCGAAGGCGTTGGCATGGACGAACAGGCAGTCGCCTCGGCTGGCCGTCATCGGCAGCTCGGCCAGGAAGCGCAGCTGCTCGGTGCTCAGCTGTTCGCGGGTCCAGGCGGCGGCGGCGCGGGCATCCTCGCGCATGGTCGGCAGCGCGCCATGGACGACCGCGCTGTCGTGGTTGCCCATCACGGCCGGCGCGCCCTGATCGACCAGTTCGCGCACCCGGTCCAGCACCCAGCCGGGGTCGCCGCCATAGCCGACATAGTCACCCAGAAAAGCGTGGCCGTCGCAGCCCTGGGCCTGGGCATGGGCCAGCACGGCCGTCAGGGCTTCTCGATTGGCATGCAGGTCGGTGATCAGCGCAAGTTTCATGGGCGCATCATGCTACAGGGGGCTGACGGCAGGCTGAGCTATGCTGGCTGCTCTGCATCTGCCGCCGCGGATCACTCGTCAAAGGGTTGGGTGATGATTGAGAGTCTTGGGCGCCTGCTGCGCCGGATCGTGTTGTGGCCCATGGCGTTGGGCCTGTCGACGCCTTCGCTGGCCGACTGCTCGCGCGCCATGCAGGTGCCGGCGGCGCCGGTCGGCCTGAGCATGATCGTCTCGGACGAGGGCATCGGCGGGGTCTATCACGAGGTGCTGAGCGGCATCACCGGCTGCAGCTTCCTGTTTACGCCGGTGCCGCGGGCCCGACTGGAGGCCATGTTCGAGAATGGCCGTGCCGATCTGCTGATACCGGCGGCCCGCACGCCGCGCCGCGACGAGTTCGGACATTTCGTGCCGCTGATCTATGCACGCGCCACGCTGATCTCGCTGAACGCGGAACGCGCGCCGGTGCGCAGCCTGCAGGAGCTGCGCGAGCGCAAGGAGCTGCGGGTCGCGCTGGTGCGCGGCTTCGATTATGGCGATGCCTACCAGGCCTTGATCAGGGATCTGCGCGCCCAGGGGCGGCTTTTTCTCGATGTGGACCCGGTCTCGGTGGGGCGCATGCTGCAGGCCGGCCTGGCCGACATCACCATCATGGCGCCGTCCATCCTGGTCGGTGCCTTGCTGGCCGATGCCCGCTTCAAGCCGCTGATCGAGCGGCTGCGCTACGAGCCGGTCGATGAGCTGCCGTGGGTCGACAGCGGTGCCTACATCTCCAAGACCTCGGTCAGCGAGCAGGACCGTGCGGTGCTGCGCGAGGCCCTGGAGAAGGCTTCGCGCAGCGGCATTGTCTGGAAGGCCTTCCAGCGCTACTACCCGGTCGGCAGCCTGGCCGACAGCATCAAGCCGCGCTGAGTCTCAGCCGATGCGGCCCAGCAGCAGGTACTCCATCAGGGCCTTCTGCACATGCATGCGGTTCTCGGCTTCTTCCCAGACCACCGACTGCGGACCATCGATCACATCGGCCGCGACCTCCTCGCCGCGATGCGCCGGCAGGCAGTGCATGAAGAGCGCATCGGGCTTGGCGACGGCCATCATCTCGGCATCGACGCACCAGTCGGCAAAGGCGGCGCGGCGAGCCTCGTTCTCGGCCTCGTAACCCATGCTGGTCCAGACATCGGTGGTCACCAGATCGGCGCCGCGGCAGGCGTCCATCGGGTCCTTGAAGACCTTGTAGCAGTCGGTGTTCTTGATGCCGGCCACCACCGGGTCGACCTCGTAGCCGCCGGGCGTGCTGACATGGACCGTGAAGCCCAGGATCTCGGCCGCCTGCAGCCAGGTGTTGGCCATATTGTTGCCGTCGCCAACCCAGGCCACGACCCGGCCCTTCAGGCAGTCCACATCGACGACGCCGCGGTGGTTCATGCCGCGCGCTTCGATGAAGGTGAACAGATCGGCCAGGATCTGGCAGGGGTGGTACTCGTTGGTCAGGCCGTTGATGACCGGCACCCGCGAGTGGGCCGCGAAGCGCTCGATCTTGGTCTGCTCGTAGGTGCGAATCATCACCAGATCGACCATGCGGCTGATCACGCGGGCGCTGTCCTCGATAGGCTCGGCCCGGCCCAGCTGGCTGTCGCCGGTGGTCAGGTGCACCACCGAGCCACCCATCTGGTACATGCCGGCCTCGAAGCTGACCCGGGTACGGGTGCTGGCCTTCTCGAAGATCATCGCCAGCGTGCGGTCCTGTAGCGGCTGGTAGCGCTCGTAGTTCTTGAAACGCCGCTTGATCAGTGCGGCGCGCTCGAACAGATAGACATACTCCTCGGCCCGGAAGTCCTTGAACTGCAGGTAGTGGCGCATCAAGCTCATCCCCGGCTTCATGGCTGGGCCAGGAATGCTTTGATCAGCGGGCAGAGCAGGGCGACGATCTGCGCCGCCTCGGCCTCGCTGAGGATCAGCGCCGGCACCAGGCGCACCACCTTGTCGGCGGTCACGCTGATCAGCAGGCCGGCTTCGAGGGCCTGGCCCAGCAGCACGCCGCAGGGGCGCGACAGCTCGATGCCCAGCATCAGGCCCTGGCCGCGGATCTCGACCACGCCGGCCACGCCGGCCAGCTCGCGCTCCAGCCCTGCCTTCAGCGCCGCGCCGACGGTGGCCGCATTGGCCAGCAGGCCTTCCTCTTCCATGATGCGCAGGGTCTCGACCCCGGCGCGCATGGCCAGCGGATTGCCGCCAAAGGTCGTGCCGTGATTGCCCGCTTGCAGCACCTTGGCCGCACGTGGCCCGCAGACTACGGCGCCGATCGGCACGCCCGAGCCCAGGCCCTTGGCCAGCGGCATCACGTCCGGCTGGATGCCGGCCCATTGGTGGGCAAACCACTTGCCGGTGCGGCCGATGCCGCATTGCACCTCGTCCAGCATCAAGAGGATGTCGTGCTGGTCGCAGAGCTTGCGCAGCGCCTGCAGGAACTCGATGCGGGCGGGGTTGATGCCGCCTTCGCCCTGGATGGTTTCCAGGAAGATCGCGGTGACGTTCGGATGCGACTGCAGCGCGGCTTCCAGCGCCGGGATATTGTTCAGCGGCACCCGCACAAAACCCTCGACCAGCGGGCCGAAGCCGGCCTGCACCTTGGGGTTGGCGGTGGCGGACAGCGTCGCGATCGAGCGGCCGTGGAAAGCACCTTCGAAGACGATGCACTCCGGGCGGCTGTTGCCGCGGTCATGGCCGAATTTGCGGGCGATCTTCAGCGCCGCCTCATTGGCTTCCAGACCGCTGTTGCAGAAGAAGGCATTGCTCAGGCCCGACAGCTCGCAAAGCTTGGCGGCCAGTTGTTCCTGCAAGGGCACATGGTAGTAGTTGCTGGTGTGGATCAGCTTGGCGACCTGCTCCTGCAGCGCCGGCACCAGCTTCGGGTGCGCATGACCCAGGGTGTTGACCGCGATGCCGCCCAGCCCGTCCAGATATCGTCGGCCGTTGACGTCCCAGACCCAGCAGCCCTGGCCGTGCGACAGCGCAACGGGCAGGCGGCCATAGGTTTGCATGACATGCGGCTCGGACGGTACGGCAGGCACAGCGTTCATCAACTCTCCGGATCGGTGGTGGGTGTTGGGAAAGGCAGGGGCGGTCTGGCCGCCCCTAAGCACAATTCTAAGGGGGCTGTTTCGCACAGCCAGCGCTTTGTGCGCAGAACTGCCGCCCTTGGTGCGGCCTGCAAGCCCCCGTCTTGCTGCGGCGCAACACATCCGAGGCACAATAGCGCTCTTGCCGCGAGTCGCGGCAGACCGGGCCGCCGCAGCCATCTCCTCGGTGCCTGGGTTTGAACCCCTTGTCAGACGCATGAGCCAGTCCCCCAAACCGCGCGAAGTCTTTATTCAGGGCCTGACTCTGGACGGACGCACGTTTCGCCCCAGCGACTGGGCCGAGCGGCTGGCCGGCGCCATGTCCTGCTTTCGGCCCGGCGGCTCGCGCGGCGGCCCGGGTGCCCATATCGGCTACTCGCCTTACTGTGTGCCGCGCGTGATCAACGGCATCAAGTGCGTGATCGTCAATGAAGAGCTGAAGGCGCTGGAGCCGATGGCCTGGGACTTCGTGATGAACTTCGCGCGCGACAACCAGTTGCAGGTCGCCGAGGCCTGCCTGCTGCCCGACAAGCCACCGGCCGGCTGAGCCGCGCGCGGCCTATCGCAGGCGCCAGCGCCGAGAGCGCCACAGGGCCAGCAGTTCGATCAGGCCCCACAAGCAGGCACTGGCCAGTGCGAGCAGGGGACGTGGATTCAGAAGGTGGCTGGGTGTCATCGCAACAGGGGACGGGTTTTCGTGCTGTTCACGCTACGCACACTTGATGTCTATCGTGTGACGGGATGTAATCGCGCTGGGTATATCGAGGCCGCAATTGCGGCGTCTATGCTTCAGGTCCTCACCAATTGGAAGCCCGGGTGTCCAGCACACAGGCCGTAGAGCCGTCCCCCTTGATCGAATTGCTGGAAATGGAACGCCTTGTCGAGCAGGGCGCGCCTTATCTGCAGCAGCGCCAGCTTTGCGATGTCGAAGTGGCGGGCCGACGGCTTCCTGTGCTGGCTTTTTGCCTCGGCAACCCCGATCCGGAGGTGCCGGCCATCGGCATCTTTGGCGGCGTGCATGGCTTGGAGCGCATCGGTGCCGAGGTCGTGATGGCTTATCTGGGCAGCTTGGTCGCACGCTTGCGCTGGGATTCGACCCTGCATCGCCAGCTTGAGTCGCTGCGCATGGTGTTCATGCCCATGGTCAATCCCGGCGGCGTCTGGCGCGGCACGCGGGCCAACCCCCAAGGTGTCGATCTGATGCGCAATGCGCCGGTCGAGGCCAGCGGCGGCGCGCCTTTCATGCTGGGTGGCCAGCGCATCAGTGCCAATCTGCCCTGGTATCGGGGCGTGGCCGGTGCGCCGATGCAGCTCGAGAGCGAGGCCTTGTGCGCGCTGGTGCGGCAGGAGTTGCTGAGCCACCGCTTCGCGATCAGCGTTGACTGCCATTCGGGCTTCGGCCTGAGCGACCGCATCTGGTTTCCCTTTGCCCATACCGCCGTGCCGATCGAGCATCTGCCCGAGATCCATGCCTTGGCCGAGATCCTGGATCAGACCCATGTTCAGCACCGTTATGTCTTCGAGCCGCAGAGCCGGCAATACCTGACCCATGGCGATCTCTGGGACCATCTGTATCTGCAGGCCTGTGAGCGGCCCGAGTGCATGCTGCTGCCGCTGACCCTGGAGATGGGCTCCTGGCTGTGGGTCAAGAAGAATCCGCGCCAGATGTTCTCGCGCCAGGGCATGTTCAACCCGCTGATCGGCCACCGCCAGCAGCGGGTGCTGCGCCGGCATATGAGCTGGCTGGATTTCGTGTCGCGGGCCGCCAGCGGTGCCGAGCGCTGGCTGCCCCGGCCCGAGCAGCGCGCCGAGCAGCGCGAGCGTGCGTTGACGCGCTGGTACCGGCGCGGGAGGGTGTCATGAGCGAGCCTGTGACCTGGGTGCTGCTGCGTGGACTGACCCGCGAGGCCGGCCATTGGGGCACCTTCCCGGCGGTGTTCACCCAGGAAATCACCGCCCAGCAACCGGGCGCCCGGGTCATGACCCTGGACCTGCCCGGCAACGGGGCGCTGTACCGCGAGGCCAGCCCCAGCCGTGTGCCGGATATGGTGGAGGCCTGCCGGGCCGAGCTGGCGCGTCGCGGGCAGACCGGGCCGGTGCATCTCCTGGCCATGTCGCTGGGTGCGATGGTGGCATGCGACTGGGCCTCGCGCTATCCGGACGAGGTCGGCGGCACGGTCCTGATCAACACCAGCCTGCGTCCTTACAGCCCGTTCTTCCATCGCCTGCGTCCGGCCAATTACTGGAAGCTGCTGGCCCTGGGCCTGCTGCGGCTGGGGGTGCGCTGGCGCGAGGCGAGGGTGCTGAAAATGACCTCGCGTATGGTGACCGAGCCTCAACCGGTGCTGGAGTCCTGGGTGGCGCTGCAGCGCCAGCATCCGGTAGGGGTGCGCAATGGCGTGCGCCAGTTGCTGGCGGCGATGCGCTATCGCGCCAGCCGTGGCCGGCCGCATGCGCCGATGCTGCTGCTGTGCAGCCAAGCGGACACCCTGGTCGACTGGCGCTGCTCGCAGTCCCTCAGCCGTGCCTGGGGGGTGCCGCTGCGCCTGCATACCCAGGCCGGCCATGATCTGCCGCTCGATGACCCGCCCTGGGTGGCGCGTGCGGTGTCGGACTGGCTGCGCGCACGGCAGATGCATGCCAGCGCCGGGCTGGGCCGGACATGAAATAGCCCGCGTGAGCGGGCTATTCGTTAAAAAGCCCGCATGAGCGGGCTATTCATCAAAAAGCCCGCCGAAGCGAGTCAGACATGAAAAAGCCCGCATGAGCGGGCTATTCATCAAAAAGCCCGCCGAAGCGGGCTTTTGCTTTGCACCAGATCTGGTTTTCAGGCGGCCAGCGCCTTGATCTTGGCGGACAAGCGGCTCTTGTGACGAGCAGCCTTGTTCTTGTGGAAGATGCCCTTGTCGGCGACCGAGTCGATCACGTTCTGGGCGGTCTTGAAGAGCTCAGCGGCCTTGGTCTTGTCGCCAGCGACCACAGCCTTTTGCACGTTCTTGATGACCGTGCGGAATTTGGAGCGCAGCGCCGTGTTGGCGGCGTTCAGCTTCACGTCCTGACGAGCGCGCTTGCGGCCCGATGCCAGACGGACGGTTTTCTTTTTGGCTTTGGAAGAGCTTGCCATGTTGTGTATCTACCCAGATGGTGCAAAGACCGCGAGTGTAGCACTTTTGTGAAAGCCATGGCAAAGACTCTGTGCCGATATCGAGGCGGGTGCTGCAGCGCAACGCGGATAATGCGCCGGCTTCGGCCCCTCCACACGCTCTGTGCCCCTTCATGAATCTGCTGCGCGCTGCCTCCACGATCTCCGTTCTGACCCTGTTGTCGCGCATCACGGGCCTGGTGCGCGAGCAGTTGGTGGCCGCGTTGTTCGGCGCCTCCAGCCTGACCGATGCCTTCCAGGTCGCGTTCCGGATCCCGAACATGCTGCGGCGGCTGTTTGCCGAGGGGGCATTTTCCCAGGCTTTCGTGCCCATCCTGGCGCGCACCCGCGCGGCCGACGGGGATGAGGCGACGCACAGCCTGATCGATGCCGTGGCCACGGTGCTGCTCTGGGCGCTGATCGTGGTCTGCGTGCTGGGTGTCATCGGTGCGCCGCTGCTGGTCTGGCTGCTCGGTGCCGGGCTGCCGGCCGATGGGCGCGAGGCCGCCATCGTGATGACGCGCTGGATGTTTCCCTATATCGGCTGCATGTCCCTGGTTGCGCTGTCGGCCGGCATTCTGAATACCTGGCGGCGCTTTGTGGTGCCGGCGGCCACGCCGGTGCTGCTGAACCTGTCGGTGATCGCCTGCGCCTGGCTGCTGCTGCCCAAGATGGAGGCCTGGGGCTGGCGGCCCATCTATGCGCTGGCGATCGGCGTGATGGTCGGCGGCGTGTTGCAGTTGCTGGTGCAGATTCCGGCGCTGCGCCGCATCGGCGCGCTGCCGCGCCTGGGCTGGTCGCCGGCGCGCCTGCGGACGGCCTGGCACCATCCCGGCGTCAGGGGTGTGCTGGGTGCGATGGGGCCGGCCCTGCTGGGTGTCGGCGTGGCCCAGCTGTCCCTGGTCATCAATCTGCAGATCGCCATCTTTGTCGGCGCCGGTGCGGCGTCCTGGCTGACCTATGCCGACCGGCTGATGGAATTTCCCACCGCCTTGCTGGGTGTGGCGCTGGGTGCGGTGCTGACGCCGCAGCTGTCGGCGGCCCAGGGGCGTGGCGAAGCGGCAGCCTATTCGGCGATGCTGGACTGGGGGCTGCGCATGGTGGTGGTGCTGGCCCTGCCTTGTGCGGTGGCCTTGCTGGTGTTTGCCGAGCCCATGGTGGCCGTGCTCTATCACCGCGGCGCCTTCACCGCGCTCGATGTGGGCCAGACCAGCACGGCGGTGATGGGCTATGGCGCCGGCCTGATGGGTCTGGTCGCGATCAAGGTGCTGGCGCCCGGCTTCTATGCCAAGCAGGACATGCGCACGCCGGTGCGCATCGCGGTGATCGTGCTGGTGTTGACCCAGCTGATGAATGCTGCGCTGGTGCCGCTGCTGGGCGTGGCCGGGCTGGCCCTGTCTATCGGTCTGGGCGCGCTGGTCAATGCCGGCTGGCTGCTGCGTGGCCTGGTGAAGCTGGGCAGCTACACGCCGTCGCCCGGCTGGCTGGGCTTTGGTCTGCGGGTGCTGCTGGCCAGTGCGCTGATGGGGGGCTTGCAATATCTGATCGCCACAAAGCTGGACTGGATCGTGCTGGGCGAGCGTGAACTGCTGCGTGCCTTGCTGATGGCGGCCAGCCTGGCGGTATCGGCCTTGCTGTACTTCGGTGTGCTGGCCCTGTGCGGGCTGAATCTGCGCCAGTTTGCCCGTCGTGCATAAACTCGGATTCATGACGCTGTCCCGACATTGGCAAGCCCCCTCGGCCCTGGAACATTTCGCCACCTTGGTGGCCGATGCCGGGGAACTGAATCTGCTGGAGGCGGCGGCCTGCATAGCCCAGGACGAGCACCCGGGCCTGGACGTGCAGGCCGTGCTGGCCGAGGTCGACGCGCTGGCCGAGCGCCTGCGCCGGCGGTTGCCGGACGACGCTGCGCCCAGCCACCGGCTGCTCTTGCTGAACCGCTATTTCCATGACGAGCTGGGCTTTGCCGGCAATGTCAACGACTACTACGCCCCGGGCAACAGCTTCATCCACCAGGTGCTCGCGACCCGGCGCGGCATCCCGATTGCGCTGGCCGTCATCTATATGGAGTTGGCCGGCCAGATCGGGCTGCGCGCCAACGGCATCGGCTTCCCCGGCCACTTTCTGGTCGGCCTGCATCTGCCGCAGGGCGAGGTGGTGCTGGACCCCTTCACCTGCCGCTCGCTGTCGCGCGAGGCGCTCGAGGAGGCCCTGCTGCCTTACCGCGGCGGCGCGGCCGAGCCGCCGCTGGAGTTCTTTCTGCAGGCGGTCAGCTCGCGCCAGTTGCTGGCGCGCATGCTGCGCAATCTGAAGGAGATCCACCGCAGCGCGGCCGACTGGCCGCGCCTGCTGGCGGTGCAGCAGCGCCTGGTGCTGCTCCTGCCCGAGGAGCCGCAGGAGTTGCGTGACCGGGCCCTGGTGCTGGAGGCGCTGCAGCACTGGAGCGGCGCGGCCGCCGATCTGGAGCGCTACCTGAGCCTGCGTCCGGATGCGGCCGACCGGGCCGAGCAGCGCCAGCGCCTGCAGGCCTTGCGTGCCAGGGGCGAGCCGCCGCTGCACTGATGGCGGCCCGTAGAATCGCGGCCAATTTGGAAATCCCGGGCGCATGGTGTTACACCGGTTGAGAGGGTGTTGGTTTGGTTTTGAAGCAGATTCCGCTGTCGCTGGGCCCGGAGCCGGTTTACAGCTTTGACAATTTCCTGCCGGGTGGCAATGCCGCCGCGCTGACTCATTTGCTGAGCCTGGGCGCGGGCGCGCCGCCGGTCTTCCTGTGGGGCGGCCCGGGCAGCGGCAAGACCCATGCGCTGCGCGCACTGGCCCAGCGCTGGCAGGCGGCCGGCGCCCAGGTGGGCTGGTACGACGCCGACACCGCGCTGCCCTGGGAGTTGCCCAGCCAGCCCAGCCTCTTGCTGATGGATGACTGCCAGCACTTCGATGCCGGCCAGCAGCACGCCGCCTTCCAGCTCTTCGTCGAGGCGGCCACCCATGGCCTGGCGGTGGTGGCCACCGGCACCGCGCCACCGGTGGACCTGGCCTTGCGCGAGGACTTGCGCACCCGGCTCGGCTGGGGCCCGACCTTTGCGCTGCAGCCGCTGTCCGAGCTGGAGGTGAGGGCTGCGCTGCGGCGTGAAGCCGACCGGCGCGGCATCTTCCTGTCGGACGAGGTGATGGACTATCTGCTGACCCGCTTCGCCCGCGACCTCAAGCACCTGATGGGCCTGTTGGACCGTCTCGATGAATTTGCCCTGTCGGCCAAGCGCGCGGTCACCGTGCCGCTGCTGCGCCAGATGCTGGCCGATCAAGCCCCTTCTTCCCAATCATGAATCTGACACTTTTCGATCTGGACGGAACCCTGATTCCGAACGACTCCGACCACGCTTTCGGCGGCTTCATGGTCGACATCGGCTGGGCCGACGGCGAGGCCTGGCGGGCCCGCAATGATGAGTTCTACGCCCAGTACCAGGCCGGCCGGCTGGACCTGGACGAGTACATCGAGTTCTCGACCTCGGTGTGGCGCGCGCGGCCGCTGGCCGAGGCCCTGGCCGCGCGCGAGCGCTTCATGGCCGAGGTGATGGCGCCGCAGCTGTTGCCGCAGGCGCGAGCCCTGGTGCGCCGCCATCAGGAGGCCGGCGATCTGGTGGCCATCGTCACCGCCACCAACGAATTCGTCACCGCGCCGATCGCCCAGGCTTTTGGCGTCGAGCACCTGATCGCGGTCGATCTGCAGCGCGAGGACGACGGGCGCTTCAGTGGCCTGGTGCGGGGGGTGCCGTCCTTCCAGGCCGGCAAGATCACGCGGGTCGAGCAGTGGTTGGCCGGCTTGGGGCGACAATGGCAGGATTTCGAGCAGATCCACTTCTACAGCGATTCGGTCAATGACCTGCCTTTGCTGGAGCGCGTCAGCCACCCGGTGGCGACCAATCCGACGCCGGCGCTGGAAGCGATTGCCGGCCAGCGCGGCTGGCCTCTTTTGAAACTCTTCGCATGATCAAGAAATTCATCGACAAGCTGCTGGGCAAGCCTTCGGCCAAAGCGCCGGCCAAGAGCGCACCGGGCTCGGTGCTGGGCAAACGGGTCGAGGTGCAGGTGGCGGATCACGGCATCGATCCGAGCCTGCTCGACGAGCGCGCGGTGCGCGTCGTGCAGACCCTCACCGATGCGGGTTTCGAGGCCTATATCGTCGGCGGCGCGGTGCGCGATCTGCTGCTGGGCATGCGGCCCAAGGACTTCGACGTCGCGACCAATGCGACGCCCGAGGAGGTCAAGGGCCTGTTCCGGCGCGCCTTCATCATCGGCCGGCGCTTTCGCATCGTCCATGTGGTCTACGGCCGCGGCCGCGAGCATGAGGTGATCGAGGTCTCGACCTTCCGCGCCCTGCTGGCCAATGAGAGCGCCGAGCAGGTCAGCGGCAACGAGAAGACTTCCAAGAGCGAGCTGGCCGGCAAGTCCCATGTGGTCGACGCCGAGGGTCGGGTCTTGCGCGACAACGTCTGGGGCCCTCAGGTCGAGGATGCGGCGCGGCGCGATTTCACCGTCAATGCGCTCTATTACGACCCGCAGCGCCAGCTGGTGGTCGACTACCACGGCGGCCTGGCCGATGCGAAGAAGCGCGTGCTGCGCATGATTGGCGACCCGGAGGCGCGCTATCGCGAAGACCCGGTGCGCATCATCCGTGCGGTGCGTTTCGCGGCCAAGCTGGGTTTCGAGCTGGAGCCCAAGACGCGTGCGCCGGTCAAGGCCTGCGCGGCGCTGCTGGCCAATGTGCCGGCCTCGCGGCTGTTTGACGAGATGATCAAGCTCTTGCAGACCGGCCATTCGCTGGCCAGCCTGGAGCAGCTGCGCAAGCAGGGCCTGGCGCGCGGCGTCTTCCCCATCCTGGACGCGATGCTCAACGAGCAGGGCGAGCTGTTCGAGGGCGTGCGCGGCACGTTTGTGCGCCAGGCCTTCGAGGACACCGATCTGCGCGTGCGCGAGGGTCGTGGCGTGTCGCCCAGCTTCATGCTGGCCTGCATGCTGTGGCACGAGGTGCTGGAGCGCTGGACCCGCATCCGCGAGGAGGGCGAGGCGACCGTGCCGGCGCTGGCCCAGGCCATCGATGCGGTGTTCGATGCCCGCATCGGCGACATCTCGGGCCGCGGCAAGCTGGCCACCGATATGCGCGAGATCTGGATGATGCAGCCGCGCTTCGAGCGCCGCAGCGGCAGCGGGGTCTACACCCTGGTCGAGCAGCCGCGCTACCGCGCCGGCTTCGACTTCCTGCGCCTGCGCGCCGATGCCGGCGAGACCGATGCGGCCCTGGCCGACTGGTGGGAAGACTTTGCGCTGGGCAGCGACGACGAGCGCGCTGCCTTGCTGGACGAGGCGCGCGAGGCCGACAAGCAGCGCCGTGGCGGCGCCAAGGTGCACCAGCTGCCCCGCAAGACCGCGTCGCCCAAGCCGGCGACCCTGCCGGCCGATGGCAGCGAGCCGGTCTCGCTGGATGGCGGCCCGGCCAAGAAGCGTCGCCGGCGCCGCAAGCCGGCTGCCAAGGCGGCTGCTGCTGAATGACACTGGCTGGGCCGGCCCGTGTGTCAGCTTTTATCGGGCTGGGCGCGAATCTGGGCGATACGGCCTGGACTCTGGCCTCGGCCCTCGAGGCCTTGGCAGCCTTGCCCGACACCGAGTTGCTGGCGGTCTCCAGCCTGTATCGGAGTGCGCCGGTGGACGCCAGCGGTCCGGACTATCTGAACGCCGCGGCCAGGCTCGATACGGCGCTCCCGCCCGAGGAGTTGCTGCGCCGCCTGCAGGCCATCGAGCTGGCCCATGGCCGCGAGCGGCCCTTCGTCAATGCCTCGCGCACCCTGGATCTGGACCTGCTGCTCTACGCCGACGAGCAGATCCGCAGCGAGCATTTGTGCGTGCCGCATCCGCGGCTGCATCAGCGTGCCTTCGTGCTGCTGCCGTTGCTGGAGATCGCCCCTGATTTGACGGCCCCGGGTCTGGGTGTCTTGCAGCCCCACTTGGCCGCTGTTGCCGACCAGCGCGTGGAGCGTCTGCCCGGCGACTGAACCGGCCGGCGCCGGTTTGTGCGCTGCTCGCCGTTACACTCCTGCCTTTGCCGCTTGTGACGCGGTGATGAATTTTTTGTGACATTGCGTTGTCCATGTGCTCATGCGCAGGGCTGCGGCGCAAGGAGAACTCATGCTGTTTGGCAAGCTGCTGCCCCGCGAGGGCAATTTTTTTGAGCTGTTCAATGAACACGGGGATCAGATCGTCGAGGGCGCGCGCGCCTTCATGCTGATGATCCAGAACTACAACGACCTGAATCTGCGCGAGAAATACGCCGCCGAGGTCGACAAGGCCGAGCATCATGCCGACCGCGTCACCGCCGAGGTCAACCGCCTGCTGCACCGCACTTTCATCACGCCGATCGATCGCGAGCAGATCCACGGCCTGATCAATGCGATGGACGATATCCTGGACCTGCTGCAGGACTCGACCGAGACCATGTCGCTGTATGACGTGCGCTCGATCCCCGAAGAAGTGTTGCGCCTGGGTGAGTTGAGTGCCAAGTGCTGCGAGCGAGTGCAGTACGCCGTGTCGCTGCTGCCCAAGCTGAGCCAGCCGCAGACGGCCGAGGCCGCGATCAAGACCTGCGAGGAGATCGACAAGCTGGAGTCGGACGCCGACCGCGTGATGCGCTCGGCCATGTCCAAGCTGTTCCGCGAGCAGGAAGATGTGCGCGAGCTGATCAAGCTGAAGGCCATCTACGAGCAGCTCGAGTCGATCTCCGATCGCTGCGAGGATGTGGCCAACCTGATCGAGGGCATCGTCCTCGAGAATTCCTGAGCGCGCGAGCCTGTCATGGAATCAATGCAGGTCGCCTTTTGGGTCGTCGCCATGCTGGTCATCCTGGCCGTGGCGTTCGACTTCATGAATGGCTTTCACGATGCGGCCAACTCGATCGCCACGGTGGTGTCCACCGGCGTGCTCAAGCCCCAGCATGCGGTCTTGTTCGCGGCCTTCTTCAACTTCGTCGCCGTCTTCGTCTTCCACTACGCGGTCGCCAAGACCGTGGGCAAGGGCATCGTCGAGCCGGGCATCGTGGACCACCATGTGGTCTTCGGTGCGCTGATCGGCGCCATTGTGTGGAACGTGGTCACCTGGTACTACGGCATCCCGTCGAGCTCTTCGCATGCGCTGATCGGCGGTATCGTCGGTGCGGTGATTGCCAAGGCTGGCACCGGGGCGCTGATCGCCACCGGCGTGGGCAAGACGGTGCTCTTCATCTTTGTCTCGCCGCTGCTGGGCTTCATGCTGGGCTCGCTGATGATGGTGGTGGTGGCGCATCTGTTCAAGCGTGCCTCGCCGCTGCGGGTGGACAAATGGTTTCGCCGCCTGCAGCTGGTGTCCGCCGGGCTCTACAGCCTGGGCCACGGCGGCAACGATGCGCAGAAGACCATCGGCCTGATCTGGATGCTGCTGGTGGCCTCGGGTTATCTGGCCGCCACGGAAACCTCGCCGCCGGGCTGGGTGGTGTGGATCTGCTACATCGCCATCGGTGTGGGCACCATGTTCGGCGGCTGGCGCATCGTCAAGACCATGGGTCAGAAGATCACCAAGCTCAAGCCGGTGGGCGGCTTCTGCGCCGAGACCGGCGGCGCGCTGACCCTGTTCCTGGCGACGGCACTGGGCATCCCGGTCTCGACCACCCACACCATCACCGGCGCCATCGTCGGCGTGGGCTCGGTGCAGCGCATGTCGGCGGTGCGCTGGGGCGTGGCCGGCAATATCGTCTGGGCCTGGATCTTCACGATACCGGCCTCGGCCTTTGTGGCCGGCATCTGCTACTGGTTGAGCTTCACCTTGTTCTGACTGGCAGGGCACTTTGATAGAGAAACGGGCCTGAGGGCCCGTTTCTTCTGGTCGGGTCACTGCGGTGTCTCGACCTGGCTCTCGAAATACCGTTGTGCGCTGAAGGCGATGGTCGTCATCAGGCTGGTGCCGCCGAGCAGCACGCAGGCCACGACGCCGATCACCGGGCCCCAGCCGGTGGCGCGTGGCGCGGCACCGGGGTTGTGCCGGGCGTCCCACTTTTCGTCGGGGGTCAGGCCGTAGACGATGCCGCAGATCATCGCGTTGACCAGCATCAGGCCCAGCAAGGGCATCAGCAGCCAGCTCAGGCGGTCGTCCTGGCCGAGCTGATCCATGCGCTGCAGGCCGTACAGCCCTAATAGGGTCGGTAGCGGGTGCAGCCATGCCAGGCGATCACCGAAGCCGTGCAGATAGAAACGATGCAGGCCGAAGCTGCCCAGCAGCAGGGCCAGCCAGGTGGCCAGGGTCTTGGATTTGTAGGGCTTCACTGAGGCTCCGGGCTGCTCTGGTCACCCTGGCCGAGCTGGCGCTGCATCATCACCACGTCCAGCCAGCGGCCGAACTTCCAGCCCGCACTTTTCAGCACGCCGCTGTGCTCGAAGCCCAGCGCGCTGTGCACGCCGATCGAGCCCTTGTTCTCCGAGTCGCCGATGACGGCCAGCATCTGGCGCGCGCCGGCGGCCTCGCAGCGGGCGATCAGCTCGGCCAGCAGCAAGCGGCCCAGGCCCTTGCCCTGATGGCCCGGGCGCAGATAGATCGAGTCCTCCAGGCAGAAGCGGTAGGCCATGCGCGGGCGGAAATAGTTGGCGTAGGCATAGCCAAGCACCAGGCCGTCCTGCTCGACGACCAGCCAGGGCAGGCTGCGGCTGAGCACCTCGGTGCGGCGGCGCCGCATCTCGGCCAGATCGGGCACCTCGGTTTCGAAGGTGCCGGTGCCTTGCAGCACGGCCACTTCATAGATCTCGCGAATGGCCGGCAGATCGGCCTCGGTGCTGGGGCGTATCAGCAAGCCGGCGGCCGCTTGAGAGTTTTCTGATTGCATATGGGCTATTTGTTGGAAACCAGAGTTTATAATGCTGGGTTCTGGCGACGGTCGGGTGCAGCGGTGGTGTTCTCTGAGGGGCGCCCTGATGTGGTCGGCGTATCTACGGCGCTGGTGTCGAAATCAATGCGGCGGACCGTGGTCCCGGGTATTCCGGGGCATGGGCCGTCAAACGATCTGCTCGCCCTGAGTGTCTCCTCGTGCGGTTGGTCACTAAATCTTAGGAAACATCATGGTTGTGATTCGTCTGGCTCGCGGCGGCTCCAAGAAGCGCCCTTTCTACAACATCGTCGTGGCTAACAGCCAACAGCGCCGTGACGGCCGCTTCATCGAGCGCGTGGGTTTCTACAACCCCGTCGCCTCCGGTGCTGCAGAGCCGCTGCGCGTGGCCGTGGACCGCGTCAACTACTGGGTCGGTGTCGGCGCCCAGCTGTCGCCCACCGTCGCCCGTCTGGTCGACCAGGCCAAGAAGGCCACCCCGGCTGCCGTCGCGGCCTGAGTGAGTGAATGAGCATGGTGTCCGAGACCTCTCGCGCATCCGCCGCCGGCTCCAACGAGCTGGCCTGGCCGGATGACGCCATCGAGATCGGGCGCGTGCTCGACGCCTGGGGTGTCAAAGGCTGGATCAAGGTCCTGGCCTATTCCAACGACCCCCAGGCCCTGTTTTCCTCTCGGCGCTGGTTTCTGAAACCGAGCGAAGAGAACAACAAGCCGGCTGCAGCGGTGGCCGCCAAGGCCCGCGCCCTGCCGCCGGTCTTGAAGGTGCTGTCCGTGCGCGAGCATGGCGACGGCATCGTCGCCAATGTCCAGGATGTCAGCGATCGCAGCGGCGCTGAAGCGCTGCGCGGTGCGCGCATCTTTGTCTCGCGCTCGACCTTTCCGAAGGTCGATACGGATGAGTACTACTGGGTCGATCTGATCGGCCTGACGGTCGTCAATCGCGCTGGCGAGACCCTGGGTGTGGTGGCTGATCTGATCGACGCCGGCCCGCACAGCGTGCTGCGCATCACGCCGCCTGGCCTGACCCCGCCGATCAAGCCCGACCAGGAGCGTCTGGTGCCTTTTGTCTCGGCCTTTGTCGATGACGTGAATCTGGACCAGCGCCGT
This sequence comes from Burkholderiales bacterium C2, assembly GCA_005503085.1. Lineage (GTDB taxonomy): Bacteria > Pseudomonadota > Gammaproteobacteria > Burkholderiales > Burkholderiaceae_C > Roseateles_E. Next base: position 232,030 of record SCOI01000006.1, read on the forward strand.
ATCACGGTCGACTGGGGCCTGGATTACTGAGCTCCGCAAGCCCTGCGGCGGCGCGCGATGCGCTTTGACCTGATCACCCTGTTTCCCGAGCTGTTCGGGCCGCATCTGAGCAGCGGCGTGACGCGCCGCGCCTTCGAAAGCGGGCAGGTCGATGTCCGGCTCTGGCAGCTGCGCGATTTCGCCGACGACAACTATCGCCGCGTCGATGACCGTCCCTATGGTGGTGGTCCGGGCATGGTGATGCTGGTCGAGCCGCTGGAGCGCGCGCTGGCGGCGGTCAAGGCGCAACGTCGGGCGCAGGGGGGTGAGGCGGCGCCGGCGGTGATCCACTTCAGCCCGACCGGTCGACGCATCGACCAAGCCCTGATGCAGGAGTTGGCCCAAGGGCAGGGCGGTGTCTTGCTGTGCGGCCGCTATGAAGGCATCGATCAACGCTTCCTGGACCGTCATGTGACGCTGGAGCTGAGCCTGGGCGACTTCGTGTTGTCCGGCGGCGAGTTGCCCGCGCTGGCCTTGCTGGACGGCATTGCCCGTCTGCAGGACGGAGTGCTCAACGACGCAGCCTCGCACCAGCAGGACAGTTTTTCCGACGGTCTGCTGGACTGTCCCCACTACAGCCGGCCCGAGGTCCTGCGCGGGCTGGAGGGGCAGGTCGAGGATCTGCCGGTGCCGGCGGTGCTGATGTCGGGTCATCATGCGCAGATCAAGCGCTGGCGGCGCGAGCGCTCGCTGGCAATCACCCAGCAACGGCGCCCGGATCTGATCGTCGCGGCGCGCGCCGCCGGGCGCCTGAGCCGCAGCGACGAGGCTTTTCTGAAGCTTCTGGCAAGCGCCTAGCTGCGAACTATCCGAAAACGGTTATACTCGTAGGCTTTTCGATCCTCTGATGGGCGATTCACCGGCCACTCGGTCTGTGCGGCGCGAACACCATGTTGGTGATTTGACGACCTTGGCGCCATCATGATCACAGGAGAAATCAATGGACTTGATCCAAACCCTTGAGCAAGAAGAAATTGCTCGTCTGAACAAGACCATCCCCGCGTTCGCCCCCGGCGATACGGTGATCGTCAGCGTGAACGTCGTTGAAGGCACGCGCAAGCGCGTGCAGGCTTACGAAGGCGTCGTGATTGCCAAGCGCAACCGCGGCCTGAACAGCAGCTTCATCGTGCGCAAGATCTCCAGCGGCGAGGGCGTTGAGCGTACCTTCCAGCTGTACAGCCCGCTGATCGCGTCGATCGAAGTCAAGCGTCGTGGCGATGTGCGCCGCGCCAAGCTGTACTACCTGCGCCAGCGCTCGGGCAAGTCGGCTCGTATCAAGGAGAAGCTGGCTTAATTGCCTGGCTCCTGCAGCAAAGCCGCCTCCGGGCGGCTTTGTCATTTGCGCTCTATGCTTTCACGATGTCCCGCCCGCCCATCCTGAATCCCCAGTTGGTACCCGTGACGGGCGTCGACGCCCATTTGCCGGCGGTCGATGCTTCGGCGCTGACCCCACAAGCGCTGCGCCAGCGCTTTGCGATGCCGCCGACCTGGCAAGCCGAGCTGCCCGGCGATGGCGGCATTTTTGCGTCGCGCACGCCGGCCTCGGCGGCGGTGCTGCTGCCGCTGGTGATGCACGATCAGGGGCTGACGCTGCTGCTGACCCGCCGCACCGCCCATCTGCGCGAGCACGCCGGTCAGATCAGCTTCCCCGGCGGCCGGGTCGAGCCCGAGGACGGCAGTGCGGTGGCCACCGCCTTGCGCGAGACCGAGGAGGAGATCGGCCTGGCGCGCGAGCACATCGAGATCATCGGTGAGCTGCCGATCTACACGACGGTGACGGCCTTCCAGGTCACGCCGGTGGTCGCGCTGGTGCGGCCCGGCTTCGAACTCACGCTCGACGCGTTCGAGGTGGCCGAGGCCTTCGAGGTGCCGCTGCAGTTTCTGATGACGCCGGCCCATCATCAGCGCCATCTCTTCAGCTTCGAGGGCGGGCAGCGCCAGTTCCTGTCCATGCCCTGGCGCGGCCCCGACAGCACAGGCCAGACGCACGACTATTTCATCTGGGGCGCCACAGCGGCGATGTTGCGCAATCTCTATCGCTTGCTGATCGCCTGATCCGGGCTTGAGGCGCACCATCCGCCGCTATCATCCCGGGCCATGAACTTCTTTGCGGTCTTGTTCGCGCTGATCTGCGAACAGCTCAAGCCCTTGCCCCATGGCAACCGGGTCCATCACACCATCATTGCCTGGGTCCGCTGGACCGGTCGCAACTTCGACGCGGGACGCGAACACCACGCCGGCGTGGTCTGGGCCATCACCGTGCTCGGTCCGGCCGTGCTCACCGCGCTGATCTATATCGCGCTGAGCCACTTCAGCGTGCTGCTGGCGCTGGCCTTCAACGTGCTGATGCTCTACCTGACCCTGGGCTTCCGGCAGTTCAGCCATTACTTCACTGACATCCGCGATGCGCTGGAGCGTGGCGACGAGCTGGAGGCGCGCCGCCTGCTGGCCGAATGGCGCCATCTGGACGCCAGCGAGCTGCCGCGCACCGAGCTGCTGCGCCATGCGATCGAGCACTCGCTGCTGGCCGCGCATCGCCATGTGTTCGGCGTGTTCTTCTGGTTCGTCGTGCTGTCGACGGTGGCGCTGGGGCCGGCCGGCGCGGTGCTCTACCGCATGGCCGAGTTCGCCAGCCGCTACTGGGCCTTCAAGAGCCGTACCCTGGATGCGCCGACCAATGAGCGGCTGATGCAGCTGTCGCGCCAGCTGTTCGGCTGGGTCGACTACCTGCCGGCGCGCCTGACCGCCACCGGCTTTGCCATCGTCGGCAATTTCGAGGAGGCGGTGAACGGCTGGCGTCGCGATGCCAAGCTCTGGCTGCATCCCAACGAGGGCATCATCCTGGCCTCGGCCGCCGGCGCTCTGGGCGTGCAGCTGGGCGGCTCGGCCGCGCCGGGCATCACGCCCGACCGCAGCAAGACCTTCGAGGCCGGCAGCGATGCCGAGGCCACGCGCGCCGATGGCTCGACGCCCGGCCAGCTGCCGCAGCTGGGCCATCTGCAAAGCGTGGTCGGCCTGGTCTGGCGCTCGGTCGTGCTATGGATGCTGCTGCTGGCCCTGCTGACGCTGGCCAATCTGGTCGGCTGATCGGTCGATCAGAAGAGGCGGCAAAAGAAAACCGCCTCGTCCCGAGGCCATCTTCGGCCAGGGTCGCGAGGCGGCGCCCGAATTGCTTCGGGTCGGTGCGGGTCTGTATCAGGCCATCGCTTGAATGCCGGCGATCGCCCATTCACGGCTCTCGTCCAGCGGGCGCACCAGATGCCAGACCTCATCGAAGGGCTGGGCGGCGGCCTCGCTCTGCTCGCGAATCAGGCCCGAGAAACGCATGCTGACGATCTGCTCGCCGCGCTCCTCGACCCGCTCGACCACCTGGGCCTGCAGCTCCAGCACATCGGTGCGCTGCGTACCCTTGCGGTCCAGCAGCTCCTGCTGGATCGAGGCATACATCTCGGGCGTCGTGAAGCGGCGCAGATCGTTCTGGTCGCCGGCGTCATTGGCCGCCTGCATGCGGATGAAGACGCGCTTGGCGATCTGCTCGAAGCCGCTGGTGTCGAAATCCGAAACCGGCGCAGCGGCAACTGGTGCCGAGCTGCCAGCAGGCATCGCCATCGGAGCGGGCATCACCGGCGCCGGGGCCTGGCCAAAGGGGGCGCCGGCGCCGGCGAACTGCAGGCCTTGCGGCGCAGCCTTCTTGGCAGCCATGCGGCGCATCACGAAGCCGATCACCACCATCACCACCAGACCCAGCAGCACCATGGTCATGATATTGGCCAGGGCCTCGCCGAAGCCAAAATGGCTGGCCAACGCGGCCAGACCCAGGCCGGCGGCCAGACCGGCCACCGGGCCCATCCACGAGCGCTTGGGCGCGGCGGCGGCGGCGCCGGCTGTCGGGGCGGCGGCTTGCTGCGGCGCCGCATTCTGTTGCTGGGCTGGCGCGTTTTGCGGCGGCGTCGCCGGCTTGGCCGGCTGGGTCGGCACGCTGCGCTTCATGCCACCACCACCCAGGCGCTTGGCCTGCACGTCGGCGGCCACCAGGCTGAGGCTCAGTGCGGCGATAACGGTGCACAAGGCAAGTGATTTCACGCAATATCTCCTGTAGAAACGGTTTGTAGCTGGGGGCTTGGTGCGTTGTTTCAAGTCCGGCCCCCGGAAGCAGGGGTCCAGTATGCCTTGCGGCGGCCGATAATCATCACAGGGATGGCCGCTGGGCGCGACAGCAAAACCAAACTACGCGCGCCCGGTCCAGAAGGTCCACGCCATGAATGCGATCAGCATACGCGCCCGGCTCGCTGCCCTGGTGGCTCTGATGCTTTTCTTGCTGGCGGCTTCGGTGGGCAACAGCCTGCTGCGCCTGCATGAGGCCAACCAGCGGCTTGGTGCCACCTACCATGACCGGGTGGTGCCGCTGAAGCAGCTCAAGCTGGTGGCCGATGCCTATGCGGTGGGCTATGTGGACGCGGCCCACAAGATGCGCGATGGCGGGCTGTCCCCGCCGGCCACCGTCAAGACCATCGAGGACAACCACCAGATCATCGTCAAGAACTGGAAGGCCTATACCGCGACCCGGCTGACGGCCGAGGAGGCCGAGCTGGTGCGCAAGGCCGAGGCCAGCATGAAGCTGGCCGATGTGGCCGGCCAGCGTCTGCTGGCTCTGGCTCGGGCGGGCGACAAGCCCGGCATGGCGGCCTATGCGGCGGATCAGATGTATCCGGCCATCGATCCGGTGGCCGAGATCCTGCTGGCACTGACCGAGCTGCAGCTCAAGGTGGCGGAGTCCGACTACGAGGCCAGCCAGCAGGCCTTCAACACGATGATCTGGCGCAGCCTGCTGATCTTTGCGCTGGTGCTGAGCGCCGCCGCCTGGGGCGCCTGGCTGATCGTGCGCTCGATCACCCGGCCGCTGTCGGCCGCAGTGCAGATCGCCAGCGCCGTGGCCGGCGGTGACCTGCGCACCCAGATCGAGGTCGAAGGCAAGGATGAGACCGCCCAGCTGATGAGCGCGCTGAAGACCATGAATACCAGCCTGCTGGCCATGGTCTCCCAGGTGCGCGACTGCGCCGAATCGATCACCAGCGGTTCGTCCGAGATCGCCCGTGGCAGCATGGACCTGAGCCAGCGCACCGAAGAGCAGGCCAGCAGCCTGGAGGAGACGGCGGCCTCGATGGAGCAGCTGACCTCGACCGTCAAGCAGAACTCCAGCACCGCCGCCGAAGCCAGCCGGCTGGCCGACAGTGCCTCGGCCGTGGCTCAGCGCGGCGGCGCGGCGGTGCAGGGCGTGGTGCAGACCATGGAGGGCATCAGCGAGCAGTCGCGCAAGATCGGCGACATCATCGGGGTGATCGACGGCATCGCCTTTCAGACCAATATCCTGGCGCTGAATGCCGCCGTCGAGGCGGCGCGGGCCGGCGAGCAGGGCCGCGGCTTCGCGGTCGTGGCCGGCGAGGTGCGCACGCTGGCCGGCCGCTCGGCCGATGCGGCCAAGGAGATCAAGCAGCTGATCTCGGCCAGCGCCGCGCGCGTCGAGGCCGGCTCGGCCCAAGTGCAGGACGCCGGCCGCACCATGACCGATCTGCTGGCCCAGGTGCAGAGCGTCACGACGCTGATCTCCGAGATCAGCATGGCCAGCAAGGAGCAGAGCCAGGGCATCGACCAGGTCAGCGATGCGGTGATGCAGATGGACCAGGTGACCCAGCAGAACGCCGCCCTGGTCGAGGAATCGGCCGCCGCTGCCGAGAGCCTGCGGCTGCAGGCCGAGAGCCTGGGTCAGGCGGTCGCGGTGTTCAAGACCTGAGCCGGCTCCGCCCAGGCTCGCGCTCAGGCATCCCGCACATCGGCCAGCACTGTCTCGCCGAAATCGGCGCGCGCCAGATAGCGCAGCACCTTGGCGGCGGCGGCCTCGGGGCTGTCGAGCTGGCCCTCGGCCTTGAAGGCAGCAAAGCGCGGTTGGTCGGGGAAGGCGGCGGGATCGCCGGCGCGCAGCTGGCCCTGCATCTCGGTGTCGATGATGCCCGGCGCCAAGGACACGATGCGGGCCCCGTGCTCGCGCCCGGCCTCGTCCAGCGCGATCGCGCGCGACAGATTGTCCATGCCGGCCTTGGCCGCACAGTAGGGCGCGCTGCCGGCCATGGCCCGCCGTCCCAGGCCGGAGGAGATGTTCAGTAGCCGCTTGTCCGCCGCCCAGTGCCGCGTGGCGCGCAAGAAGGCGCTGGACAGCAGCAGCGTGGCCTCCAGCCCGACCCGCAGCGCGCTCGACAGCTCGGCCAGCGGCACCGCATCGATCGGCCCGGGCGGCGTGATCACGCCGGCATTGTTGATCAGGGCGGCGTGGCTGAAGCGGGTCGGGTCCTGCACCGCCAGCCAGGCCTGCAGGCGCTCGGCCGCGTCCAGCGGCTCGGCCAGGTCCTGCTCCCATTGCTCCAGGCCGGGCCCGGCGGCCAGGCTGGCGCTGCGGCGGCGCGAGATGCCGATGACAAGATGCTCGGGCGAGAGCAGCTGGCGGGCGATGGCCTCGCCCATGCCGCGCGAGGCGCCGGTGATGATGTAGAGCTTCATGGCTGAGGGTTACGGTTGAAGATCAAAAGCAGATTGTTGGCTGGCAGCGAGCGGTACTCCCGCAGGCCCAGCCCGGCTTCGTCGGCCTGCTGCTGCACGGCCTCGAGATTGCGCAGGCCCCAGGCCGGATCGCGCGCGCACAGATCGGCATCGAAGGCGAGGTTGCTGGCCGCGGTGGCAAGACCCGGCACCACGAAGGGGCCGTAGATCAGTAGCAGTCCGTCCGGGCGCAGATGGCGGGCGGCGCCCTGCATCAGGGCCGCGCAGCAGGCGGGCCATGGCGATACATGCAGCATGTTCGCGCAGAAGATCGCATCCAGCGGGGGGAGCCCGGGCGGCAGCGGCCAGGGCTCTTGCAGGACATCGAGGGGCAGTGGTTCCGGGCCTTCGGGTCGCAACGCCCGGATCGAGCTCAGCGCCTCGGGTCTGGGATCGGAGGCTAGCCAGTGCCAGCGTGGCAAGGCGGCGGCGAAATGGGCCGCATGCTGGCCGCTGCCGCTGGCGATCTCCAGTGCGGTGCCGCTGGGCGGCAGCAGCGTCAGCAGGGCGTCGAGGATGGGCTGCTTGTTGCGGTCGGCGGCGGGGGAATGCAGGGCGCTCATGGGGTATCAGAACTCCGGTGGGCAATCGAGGCTGAGCGCGCGCTCGGGCAGCGCCAGATGGCAGGCATGCAGAAACAGTCTGGGGGCGACCGGGCCGCCGTAGAGGGTGTCACCGACGATGGCATGGCCCAGCGCCAGCATGTGCACGCGCAGCTGGTGCGAGCGGCCGGTGATGGGCTCGAGCTCGACCCGCGTCTGGCCGCCTTCGTGCGCGAGGCTGCGGTAGCGTGTCAGCGAGGGCTTGCCGGTCTGGGCATCGACCTGCTGGCGCGGCCGGTTCGGCCAGTCGGCGCTCAGCGGCAGGTCGATCTCGGCCCAGGCGCCGCCGGTGTCGAGCCGGCCCTGCAGCAGCGCGATATAGCGCTTGGCGACGCGGCGCTCGGCGAAGTCCAGGCTCAGCGCGCGCTGCATCGCCGCGCCTCGCGCGAACAGCAGCAGGCCCGAGGTCGCCATATCAAGCCGGTGCACGGTCAGCGCGTCGGGGAAGCTTTGCTGCAGCCGGTGGACCGCGCAGTCCTGCTTGTCCGCGCCGCGGCCGGGCACCGACAGCAGGCCGGCGGGCTTGTTGACGACGATCAGCCCCGCGTCGGCATGCAGCACCTGCATCAGAACTGCTCAATCCAACCCGATTGCAAGGCCGACTGCGGGTTGGAGCCGGCCGCGCGCACCGCCGCCAGCGCCTGCTCGGTCGTCAGGCCCAGCGCCTTCAGCACGCAGGCCGCCACCGTGCCGGTGCGGCCGATGCCGGCGGCGCAGTGCAGCAGCGCGCGGTCGCCGAGCACCAGGCTGTGCTGCAACAGCTCCACGCCCTTGGCGAAAGCGCTCGGGTCGGCGCCCAGGCCGAAATCGCGCATCGGCAGATGCTGCCAGCGAAACGGCAGCCGGCCCTCGGCAATCGCCTTGTGATAGGCCGGCGAGAGCTGTGCCACTTCTTCGAGCGGATTGAGACAAACCACCAGGCTGAGGCTGCGGGCGCGTGCCTCGTCGAGAAAGCTGCCGAAGGACTCCAGGCGGCCGGGCATCGACTGCAGCCAGAGCTGGCCGGCCACGCCGGCGGGGAGGGGGAGGGGTCGGAAAGCCATGGCCGGCATTCTCCACCACGGCGCCAGGTCCGCGCCGCGATCAGGGCAGCTCGGGCCGGTGCAGCACGCCCAGCGCCTGCTCGCGCATGGCCTGGCGGGCGCGCAACGCTTCGTCCAGCTCCAGCGCCACGGCCTGCGCGGCCTCGCTGCGGCCCAGCGCTCGCAGGCAGGCCAGCGCGGTGCGCAAGGCCGGCAGCCGCAGGCTGAAGCTGCCGTGGCCGGGCTGGGGCGCCAGCAGCCCGTCCAGCCAGCCCAGGCCCTCGGCCGGCCGGCCCTGGCGCAGCGCCATCTCGGCCAGGCTGTGCTCGGCGGCCAGGCGGTTGTAGCCGGTGCCTTGCTCGCTGTACTGGCGGTGGGCGGCCGCCAGCCAGGGCTCGGCCTGCTCCAGGCGGCCGCACAGCAGGGCCAGATGCCCGGCGGCGAGCTGCAGGCCGGCTCGTGCGGTGGCCGGCAGGCGTTCATCGGCCAGCAGGCCGCTGGCCTGGGCCAGGAAGCGCGGCGCGTGGACCAGCGCGATCTGCGCGGCCGCTTCGCCGCGGCCGTGCAGCAATTCCTCGTAGGCCTGGCCCAGCGACAGCAGCAGGTTGATGAAGGCCAGCGCCAGCAGATTGGCGTCGTGCGACTCGCGGGCCAGCGAGATGGCCCGCATATGCATCAGCTCGGCATGGCTGACATCGCCGAGGCGGGCGTGCACATGGGCGGCGCAGCTGAGCGTGCGCGGCAGCAGCTCGGCCGAGTCGCCGGCGGCGGCCAGGGCCTCCAGGCTGATCGGCCTGGCCTCGTCGGCCAGGCCCAGCTCGGCCAGCGCAAACGCGGCCAGGGTCAGACCGTCGACCTCGGTGCGGGCGTTGCCGCTGAGCCGTCCGAGCCGACCCACTTCCAGCGCCGGCAGATAGACCTGCCAGAGCGCACCCATCTGCCAATGGGCACGCGCCTGCATCAGCAAGGCCTGGGCGCGCTGTGCATCGGGCAGCGCGCGGCCCAGGGCCTGCGTGGCCAGCGCCAGCGCCACCGGCCATTGCTGCCGGGCCAGCGCGGCATCGGCCTGCTCCAGCAGCTGCAGGGTCTGCTCGGCGGGGGCGGGCGAAGGCGATGCGGGGCGGGAGGGCGCGTCGGGCATGGTCGGCATCGGAAGGTCTCGCTGGGACTTTATGCCAAGCCGGCGTCGTGTCCGGGGCGGGCTTTCGAGCATCAGCGGAGAGCCCGCTACTATGCTAGCCACCTGAAAACAACCGGGACGGAATTCCGCATGATCGAGACAGTAAAAAGCCTGCGCGCGGCGCTGGTCGCCGCCGGCCTGGCCGCGCTGGCTGGCGGCGCGCTGGCCGACTTCGAGCTGAAGGACGAGCAGGGCCGGCGCATCCTGCTCAAAGATGACGGCAGCTGGCGTTATGTCGATGCGGCCGCACCGGCAGCGCCCGCTGCGTCGGCGGCACCGGCTAAGCCACTGCTGCAGGCCGAGCTGCGCTTGGAGCGGCGCGTCGAGGCGCCCGGCGGTTGCCGCTTCGAGCTGGCCTTGAGCAACAAGCTGGACTACGAGATTCGCAGCGTGGTGCCCGACTTCACCGTGCTGCGCGCCAACGATGTGGCCTATATGACCCAGCTGACCGGCTTCGGTCCGGTGCGGCCGGGCGACGAGCATAGACGCGCGCTGCAGTTCGCCGGCATCGGCTGCGGCGAGATCGCCAAGCTGCAGGTGCATGGCGGCGACCGCTGCGAGATGGGCGAGCTGAACAAGTTCACCGAGTCCAAGGGCGCCTGCCTGGCCCTGCTGAAGGTGCTGCCCAGCGACTTGCTGCCCTTCGAGAAGAAGGCCGAGACGCCGGCCAAGAAGTAGGCCGCCCGCTCAGGACACGATGTAGGCGCCGGCGCCGCTGCTGAGCAGACGGCCCTCGGCGTCCTTGAACTCCATGCGGGTCGAGGCCACCCGGCTGCCCAGGCGCAGCACCTCGGCCGTGGCGTGAAAGCGCGGCCCGGTGGCCGGGCGCAGATAGTCGATGCGCAGATCGATGGTGCCGAGCTTGCCGAAGCGCGCCAGCCGGGCCAGCGGCGCCTCGTCCATATGGCGCGCGCCGGTCGCCGCCATCACGGCCAGCCCGCCCATCGCATCGAGGGTGGCGCTGATCACGCCCCCATGCAGGCGCTGATGGGTGAAATGGCCGATCAGCTCGGGCCGCATCGTGATATGCGCCTTGACCCGGTCGGCCTCCAGGCTGTCGATCCGCAGGCCCAGCACCTGGTTGAAGGCGATGTGCTGTTCGAAGATCTCGCACAGGCGCTGGCTGAACTCGGGCTCGAACAGGCTGGAGATGCTGTGCATGCGGTCGGGGGTGGCGCTGGTGTTGTTCATGCTGCGACGGTAGCGCATTTGGCCCGACGGCGGGCCGGCCCTATGCGTGCTGCAGCACAGACGTACGCCGCACCGGGCCTCATGCTGGATGGACATTCGTTATCCCTTTCCCGTCCATGCAGTTCTGGTCCTTGTTTGTCGGCGTGCTGCTGATCACGATGGTGCTGGCCGGCACCTTGCTGGGCCGGCTGCCGCTGAGCAGCGCGATGGTGTATCTGGGCCTGGGCTGTGTGCTGGGGCCGGACGGCATCGATGTGCTGCGCCCCGATCCGCAGGCCCATGCCGGCGCGCTGATGCATCTGACCGAGCTGGGCCTGCTGATCTCGCTGTTCGCGGTCGGGCTGCGCCTGGGGGTGCCGCTGCGCGACCGGCGTTGGCGCCTGCCGCTGCGCCTGGCCTTTGTGTCGATGAGCGCGATGGTGCTGATGGTGACGCTGATCGGCGTCTGGCTGCTCGAGCTGCCGCTGGGTGCGGCCGTGCTGCTGGGTGCGATCTTGGCGCCGACCGATCCGGTGCTGGCCTCCGATCTGCCCTCGGACGCCGGCACCGACCCGGAGCGCCTGGGCTTCAGCCTGGCCGGCGAGGGCGGGCTCAATGACGGCGCGGCCTTTCCCTTCGTGATGCTGGGCCTGGGCCTGCTGGGCCTGCACGAGCTGGGCGACGGGGGCTGGCGCTGGTGGACGCTGGACCTGCTATGGGCCACGCTGGGCGGTGTCGCGATCGGCGCCGCGCTGGGTGCGGCCACCGGCTGGCTGGTGGTCTATCTGCGCAGCCGCCATCACGAGGCGATCGGGCTCGATGTCTTCCTGGGCCTGGGCCTGCTGGGTCTGGCCAACGGCCTGGCCTTGCTGAGCCACAGCTCGGGTTTTCTGGCGGTGTTTGCTGCCGGAATGGCCTTGCAGCGGGTGCGGGAGCGGCCCCGGCCCGAGAGCCGGCCGCTGGCGCCGCCGCTCGACTCGGCCGGCCACTCCTACGACACGCTGGCCACCCATCCCCACCATGCCAGCGCGACGATGCGCGATGCAGTGCAGGCTTTCAACACGCAGCTGGAAAAGCTTGCCGAGCTGACGCTGGTGCTGCTGGTCGGGGCGATGCTGGCCTATGCCAAGCCGCTGCCGGCCGCCTGGTGGTTCGTGCCGCTGATGATTCTGCTGCTGCGGCCGCTGTCGGCGCTGGGCGCGACGCTCGGCGAGGGACTGACGGCGCCACTGCGCGGAATGATAGGCTGGTTCGGCATCCGCGGCATCGGCTCGGTGTTCTATCTGCTCTATGCGCTGGATGCCGGCGTCTCGGGCGAGGTGGCCGACATCCTGCTGTCGCTGACGCTGTGGACCGTGGTGGCCTCCATCGTGGCCCACGGCGTCACGGCCCAGCCGCTCATGCAGACCTATCTGGCCTGGCGACAGCGCCGACGACGCAAGCCAGCCCCGGTCTCGAAACCCGAGGACTGACGGCCGTGCCGCCGGGGCGGCCTCAGGGGCGAACGGTGATCTCGTTCTTGACCGCCTTGACGCCGTCGACCTTCCAGGCCAGGGCTTCGGCGGTGCTCTTCTCGGTGCTGTTCTTCGCGAAGCCCGACAGCATCACGGTGCCCTTCATCGTCTCGACGCTGATGGCCGAGGCCGCGACATTGGTGTTGTCGACAAAGCGCGCCTTGACGGCCGTGGTGATGGCCGCGTCGTCGACGTAGGCGCCGACCGATTGCTGGCCGCGGGTGACGGCGCAGCCGGTGGTGGCGAGCAAGGCCAGCGTGGTCAGGCCGATGGCAAAGGTATGGCGAATGGTCATGAGAATCTCCTTGGAGTGGTGAGGGCAGTGGACTGCGCAAGCTGCGACAAGCCATGACTGCACTGTAGAAACTTCGTCGATATCGGCCAATAGGCGCACAGCGCCAGCCCATGTAGGACGCCGACTACGACAAGCCGAGGCCTCCTCCGCTAGGCTGCAGCCCAGGGTGATTTGCATACTGAGTCCACTCCATCAACCCAAGAGAGGACGCCTCGATGAATACCACCTTCAAGATCAAATCTGCACTGCTGATTTCGGCCCTGCTGACCCTGCCGGTGGCCCAGGCCGCCACCATCAGCAAGGACGAGTACAAGGCCGGCAAGACCCGCATCAGCGCCGAGTACAAGGCCGCGAAGACCAGCTGTGATGCGATGTCGGGCAATGCCAAGGATGTCTGCGAAGAGCAGGCCAAGGGCAAGGAGAAAGTGGCCCTGGCCGAACTCGAGTACGCCCATAGCGGCAAGCCGGCCGACCAGACCAAGGTGTTGACCACCAAGGCCAAGGCCGAGTACGAGGTGGCCAAGGAGAAGTGCGACGACAAGGCCGGCAACGACAAGGATGTCTGCGTCAAGGAGGCCAAGGCCGCCGAGACCAAGGCGCTGGCGGACGCAAAGCTAGGTAAGCAGGTCGGCGAGGCGCGCAAGGACGCCGCCGAGGACAAGCGCGATGCCAACTACAAGGTCGCCGTCGAGAAGTGCGATGCGCTGGCGGGCGATGCCAAGAGCGCCTGCATCTCCGGCGCCAAGGCCCAGTTCGGCAAGAGCTGACCCTCCCATGCTGATCCTCGCCTGCGGGCGAGGCCGAACCCGTGATCAGCCGATCACGGGTTTTTTTATTTCTGGCGCTGCTCGGGCCGCAGATCGAACTCGCGCAGCATCACCGGCTCCAGCGCGCCCTGGGCGACACGGCGCTGCACGGCCAGGGCCAGCTCGGCCGAGAAGGCCTCGAAGGTTTCCAACGGATCCTCGTCCTGCGCGCCGGGGCGGAAGCAATGATGCAGGGTCGCGCGGCTGACGCTGGCGCCCACCTGTCCGGTTCCGACCGGAACATAGAAGCGGACGGTTTCCGAAGGCTGGTGAAAAAAAGCGGCGTGGGACATGGTGGGGCCTGCGGTTGACTGCGTGTGGCGCGAGGCCGGGAGTGGTGTTGCCCGTCTGTGCCGGCTTCCCGTCAGAGGCTACCCCTTATTCGTCCGCAGCGTGGGATTGTTTTGCTGCGATGCGGGCGCGGCCGCTCCCGAGGTCTTGTTATTTATTCTGTATTTCGATTAAGATGGAAATATGGAAGAGCAACAAGTCATCAAATCGCTGGCCGCGCTGGCGCAGGCCGCGCGGCTGCAGGTGTTCCGGGCCCTGGTCGTGGCCGGGCCGGCCGGCCTGACGCCCAGCGCGCTGGCCGAGCATCTGGCGTTGCCCGGCTCGACGCTGTCTTTTCATCTGAAGGAACTGCTGCACGCCGGCCTGGTGACTCAGGAGCGCGATGGTCGCCACCTGATCTACCGCGCCGCCTATGCGCAGATGAACGCCTTGCTGGCCTATCTGGCCGCCAACTGCTGCCAGGGCGAGGCCTGCCTGGACGAGACGGCCGCCGCCGGCTGCGCCAACTGCTGAATCCCCCGATCTCCCTTTCTTTCCCCTTCTTTCGCCGAGGTTCTAGATGTCCGACGAGAAGATCTACCAGGTGCTGTTCCTGTGCACCGGCAACTCCGCCCGCTCCATCCTGGCCGAGGGCCTGATGAACCACCTGGGCCGAGGGCGCTTCCAGGCCCACTCGGCCGGCAGCCATCCGGCCGGCGCGGTCAATCCACTGGCGCTGCAGACCTTGTCCCAGCTGCAGATTGCCAGCGGCAATTTCCGCAGCAAGAGCTGGGACGAGTTTGCGCAGCCGGGCGCGGCCGCGCTCGACTTCGTCTTCACCGTCTGCGACAAGGCCGCCGGCGAGGTCTGCCCGCTGTGGCCGGGCCAGCCGATGACCGCGCACTGGGGGGTGGAAGACCCCTCGGCCGTCGAAGGCTCGGACGAGACCAGGCTTCGCGCCTTCATGGACACGGCCGTGATCCTGAAGCGCCGCATCGAGCTGATGCTGGCCCTGCCGCTGGCCACCTTGGACAAGCTCTCGCTGCAGCGCGAACTCGGCATGGTCGGCACCGCCTGAACCCACCAAATAGGAAGAGCAATGACCGTCCACGTCCTGATTCTCTGCACCCACAACTCGGCCCGCAGCGTGCTGTCCGAGGGCATGCTGAACCACCTCGCCGCGCGCCTGGGCCGCGATGTTCGCGCGCACAGCGCCGGCAGCGCGCCCAGCGGGCGTCTGAACCCCTTTGCCATCGAAGCGCTCAACAACGCCGGCATCGACACCGCCGCCTACCGCAGCAAAAGCTGGGACGAATTCACCGGCCCCGAGGCGCCGCCGCTGTCCCTCGTGATCACCGTTTGCGACAGTGCTGCGGCCGAGCAATGCCCGGTGTTCTTCGGCGGCCAGGGGCAGCCGGTCAAGATTCACTGGGGCTATCCCGACCCGTCGAACGCTGAAGGTGGCGACGAAGGCAAGCGCCGTGCCTTCGAGCTGACCCGCCAGGCCATCGGCTACCGCATGTTGCAGTTGCTGCTGCTGCCGCTGGAGTCGCTAAGCAAGCCGGAACTGCTGGCGGCGCTGAACGCCATTGCGAAGAGCTGAGGCGCCCCCCATGCATGCAAGCACCTCCCAGAAGCTGCTGGCCGAGGGCCTGGGCACCGCGCTGCTGCTGGCCGTGGTGATCGGCTCGGGCCTGATGGCCGAGCGCCTGTCGGGCGGCAATGTGGCGATCGCGCTGCTGGCCAATACCTTGGCCACGGTGGGCGGCCTGTACATCCTGATCGAGGTCTTCGGCCCCGTCAGCGGCGCGCATTTCAACCCGGCCGTCAGTGCCGTGATGGCCTGGCGCGGCGAGCTGCCCGTAGCCGCCTTGCTGCCCTATGTCGGCGCCCAGCTGCTGGGGGCCATGCTGGGGGCCTGGCTGGCCCATGCGATGTTCGATCTGAGCATCCTGCAGTTCTCCAGCAAACTCAGGAGCGGCACCGGGCAGTGGATCGCCGAGGGCGTCGCCACCTTCGGCCTGCTGCTGGTCATACTGCGGGCGCCGGCCTCGCGGGTGGCGGCCATGGTCGCGGCCTATATCGGCGCGGCCTACTGGTTCACCGCTTCCACCTCATTCGCCAATCCTGCTGCCGTGTTCGGCCGCATGTTCAGCGACAGCTTTGCCGGCATCGCGCCGGCCAGCGCACCGGGCTTTGTCCTCGCCGAGCTGCTCGGCGCCGCGTTGGCGCTGGGCGTGCATCGGCTGCTGCGGCCGGCGACTGCCCGCCAGTCTCCCCATCCATCTGCCTCCGAGCGCCATGTCTGATCCCCTGTTTCCGCAAGCCAGCTTGCCGGCCCTGCAGCCGGCCCTGTTCGAGCCACCGACCCAGGAGCGCCTGAGCGTGGCCGCGCCGTCCCGGCACCGGCCGCGCTTCCTGTTGCTCTACGGCTCGCTGCGCGAGCGCTCCTACAGCAAGCTGGCCGTGCTGGAAGCCGGCCGGCTGCTGGAGGCCATGGGGGCCGAGGTGCGTGTCTTCGACCCGGCCGGCCTGCCGCTGGTGGATGGCGCGCCGGACACCCACCCCAAGGTGCAGGAGCTGCGAGCGCTGGCACAGTGGTCCGAGGGCATGGTCTGGTGCTCGCCCGAGCGCCATGGCGCGATGACCGGGCTGATGAAGACCCAGATCGACTGGATCCCGCTGAGCAGCGGCGCGGTGCGGCCGACCCAGGGCAAGACCCTGGCGGTGATGCAGGTCTCGGGCGGCAGCCAGTCCTTCAACGCGGTCAACCAGATGCGCATCCTGGGCCGCTGGATGCGCATGCTGACCATCCCGAACCAGAGCTCGGTGGCCAAGGCCTTCCAGGAGTTCGACGAGGCCGGCCGCATGAAGCCTTCCAGCTACTACGACCGCATCGTCGACGTGATGGAGGAGCTGATGAAGTTCACCCTGCTGACCCGCGATGTCTCGCCCTATCTGGTGGACCGCTACAGCGAGCGCAAGGAAGACGCAGAGGCGCTGGGCCGGCGCGTCAACCAGGCCAAGATCTAGAGCGCCCGATGGACCGCCCCGACGTGCTCATCATCGGCGGTGGTCAGGCCGCGCTGTCGCTGGGCTATTTCCTGCGCCGCAGCCGGCGCAGCTTCCTGATCCTCGATGCCGAGGACGGCCCCGGCGGCGCCTGGCGCCATGCCTGGCGCTCGCTGCGTCTGTTCTCGCCGGCGCAGTGGAGTTCGCTGGCGGGCTGGCCGCTGCCGCCCGAGCCGGGCCAGAGCTACCCCTCGCGCGAGCATCTGCTGGACTATCTGGCGCGCTACGAGCAGCGCTATGAACTGCCTATCGAGCGGCCGGTGCAGGTCGACAGCGTCGAAGCCTCGCCCGAGGGCCTGCTCGTCCGGGCCGGCGCGCGCCAGTGGCTGGCCCGCAGCGTGGTCAGCGCCACCGGCAGCTGGCGCCATCCGGTCGTGCCGGTCTATCCGGGCCAGGCCGCCTATCGCGGCCGCCAACTGCATTCGGCCCACTATCAAGACCCGACCCCGTTTGCCGGCCAGCGCGTGCTGGTCGTGGGCGGCGGCAATTCCGGTGCGCAGATCCTGGCCGAGCTGTCGGAACATGCGGCGCAGACCGTCTGGGTCACCGAGCGGCCGCCGCAGTTCCTGCCGGACGAGGTCGACGGCCGCGTGCTGTTCGAGCGTGCCACCGCGCGTTGGCAGGCCCAGCAGCGTGGCGAGCCGGTCGAGGTGCTGCCCGGCGGCTTCGGCGACATCGTGATGGTGCCGCCGGTGCGGGCCGCGCGTGAACGCGGCGTGCTGACAGCGCGTCCGCCCTTCGAGCGCTTCACGGCCGAGGGCGTGCTCTGGCCCGATGGCCAGGGGCAGGCCTTCGACGCGGTGATCTGGTGTACCGGCTTCAAGCCCGCGCTGGCTCATCTGGCGCCGCTGGGCCTGCCGGACCCGGGCACCGGCCGCATCGCGGTGAATGGCACGCGCAGCGTCGCCGAGCCGCGGCTGTGGCTGCTGGGCTATGGCGACTGGGTCGGTGCGGCCTCGGCCACCCTGGTCGGCGTGATGCGCAGCGCGCGCAGCACGGCGCTGGAGATCGACGACTACCTGAACCAACTGGACGCGCCGGCCGGGCCGACGCCCTGAGGCGGCAGCCCATCGCTGCGCCGCCCGCATTTTTGACTAGATAGATGCTATTGACAACCAAATCCGCGAGGGCTACCGTGCCAGCAACTAGTTGCTATCCACAACCTCATGAATACCTCCTCCGCCTCGGCCGGCGAGTTGCTGCGCGAAGTGGCGCGGCTCTACACCCGGGCCCAGCGCGTCGTGGCCGACTGCTGCCAGACCACGCCGACCCAGTGCCACATCCTGACCGAGCTGGCCCGGGCCGGTGCCGCGCTGCCCATGTCGGAGCTGGGCACGCGGCTGCTGCTGGAGAAGAGCTGGGTCAGCCGCGCCGTCGAGGGCCTGGCGGCCAAGGGCCTGGTCCTCAAGACCGACAACCCCGCCGATGCGCGCAGCTGGCTGGTGGGTCTGAGCCCGGCTGGAGAGGCACGGGTTAGCGAGCTCAACCGCCTGCTGGACGGCCATGCGGAGCAATTGCTGGCCACGCTCCAAGCCACGCAGCGCGAAGCGGTGCAAACCGCGCTGCTGCTGCTGCTCAAGACCCTGCGGGCGGATCACAGCGCGATGTGCTGCCTGCCCGCCAGCGAACGGAACAAGGACGGATAAATCATGACCACCCTCCCTATCTCCCTGCGCCAGGCCGGCCCGGCCGACTGGCCCGCGATCAGCGCACTGCTCGGCGCCCATCGGCTGCCGCTGGACGGCGCCCGAGAGCATCTCGCGCACTTTCTGCTGGCCCAGCAGGGCGGCGAACTGGTCGGCTGCGCCGGCATCGAGCGCTATGGCGATATCGGCCTGCTGCGCTCGGTGGCGGTGGCGTCCGGGCTGCAGCACCAAGGCATCGGCGCCCGCCTGCTGGCCACGCTCTTGGAGGAAGCCCGGCGGCGCGGCCTGCGGCGGCTCTTCCTGTTGACGACGACGGCCGCCGGCTATTTCGAGCGTCTGGGCTTCGAGCGCGTCGAACGCGCCGCGCTGCCCGCTGCACTGCAGGCCTCGGTCGAGTTGCGCGGCGCCTGCCCGGCCTCGGCCACCGCGATGGCGCTGCTGCTGGTTGAGGACGGTGCGCTGACCCAGGCAGACTCCGCCGGCGATCTGCCTGTGGCCGTGCTGGGCGCCGGCCCGGTGGGTTTGGCCGCCGCCGCCCACTTGCTGGAGCGCGGCATCACGCCGCTGATCCTGGAGGCCGGCACCTCCGTCGGCACCCACCTGCTGGACTATGGCCATGTGCGCTTGTTCTCGCCCTGGCGCTACAACCTCGACGGCGCGATGGCCCGCCAGCTGCGCGCCGGCGGCGACTGGCAGGCGCCCCCCGAGGACGAGCTGCCGCTGGCGCGCGAGATCGTCGAGCGGGTGCTCCAGCCCTATGCCGCGCTGCCGGCAGTGGCGGCCGCGCTGCGGCTCGGCACCCGCGTGACGGCGCTCAGCCGCGAGGGCTTCGACAAGGTCAAGACCACCGGCCGCGAGCAGGCGGCGTTCGTGATCCGCGCCACGCAGAGCGATGGCCGGACCCTCGAGCTGCGCGCCCGCGCGGTGATCGACGCCACCGGCACCTGGGGCCAACCCAACCCGGCCGGTGCCAACGGCCTGCCGGCGCTGGGCGAGCCCGAGCTGGCGGCGCGCATCGCCTATGGCATTCCCGACGTGCTGGGCGCGGCGCGCTCGCGCCATGCCGGCCGCCGCACCCTGGTGCTCGGTGCCGGCCATTCGGCCGCCAATGCGCTGCTGGCCCTGGCCGAGCTGGCACAGCAGGTGCCGGGCACCCGCCTGGCCTGGGCCACCCGCACGGCCGCGCCGGCGCGTGCCTTCGGTGGCGGCGCGCTGGACGCGCTGCCGGCCCGCGGCCAGCTCGGCAGCGCGCTGCGGGCGCTGCGCGACGAAGGCCGGCTGGAGTTCTTCGGCGGGCTGCGCATTGCCGCGCTGCACAAAGAGGAAGACGGCAGCCTGACCGTGCAGGGGCAAGACCTGACCCTGGCTGGTTTCGACGAGTTGATCGTTGCCACCGGCCAGCGCCCCGATCTGAGCCTGGGCAGCGAGCTGCGCCTGAAGCTCGACCCCTGGCTGGAGTCGACCGAGGCTCTGGGCCCGCTGATCGATCCCAACCTGCACAGCTGCGGCACCGTGCGCCCGCATGGGTACCGCGAGCTGGCCCATCCGGAGCCGGGCTTCTACACCCTGGGCGTCAAGAGCTATGGCCGCGCGCCGACCTTCTTGATGGCCACCGGTTTCGAGCAGGCACGCTCGGTCGCGGCGGCGCTGGCCGGCGATCTGGTGGCGGCCGATCGGGTGGAGCTGGAGCTGCCTCAGACCGGCGTCTGCAGCAGCGGCCCGGCCGTGCGCCGAGGCTGCGGCAGCAAGGCCAGTGCGGCCAGCACCGCCTGTTGCGGCTGAAGCGCATGGCGGCCTTGCAGCGCAGCGGCACGGTGGCGGCGCTGGGCACGGCCCAGACCCTGGCCTGGGCCTCGTCCTACTATTTGCCGGCGATGCTGGCCGCGCCCATGGCCGCTGACCTGGGGGTGAGCACGCCCACGGTGTTCGCGGCCTTCTCGATGGCCCTGATCGCCAGTGCGCTGCTGGGGCCCTATGCCGGCCGGGCCATCGACCGCTGGGGTGGCCGGCCGGTGCTGATGGGCAGCAGCCTGCTGTTCGCGCTGGGGCTGGCCGCGCTGGGCCTGGCGCGCGACGGTATCGGACTGTTCGGGGCCTGGCTGCTGCTCGGGCTGGCGATGGGTGGCGGGCTGTATGAAGCGGCCTTCTCGACCCTGGTGCGGCTGTATGGCCATGAGGCGCGCAACAGCATCACCGGCATCACCCTGATCGCCGGTTTTGCCAGCACCGTGGGCTGGCCCTTGTCGAGCCTGATGGAGCTGCAGTTTGGCTGGCGCGGCGCCTGCTTTGCCTGGGCCGGCCTGCATCTGCTGCTGGGCCTGCCGCTGAACGGGTGCTTGCCCGAGGTCGACAAGCCCGCTGCGGGGCCGAAGCCGGATGCCGCAAGGGCCGCGATGGCGGCCGCCGAGTCGACGATGGTCGGCTCGCGCCATGCGGCCGCTCTGCTGGCAGTGGTGTTCGCCATCACGATGTTCATCAGCACCGCGATGGCGGCGCACCTGCCGGGCCTGCTGCAGGCCGCCGGCGCCAGCCTGGCGGCGGCCGTGGCGGTCGGGGCCCTGGTGGGGCCGGCCCAGGTGGCCGGCCGGCTGCTGGAATTCGGCCTGCTGCGGCGGCTCCATCCGCTGCTGTCGGCGCGGCTGGCGGCGCTGATGCATCCGATCGGCGCGGTCCTGCTGGCCGGCTTCGGCGCGCCGCTGGCCGCCGTGTTCGCGCTGCTGCATGGCGGTGGCAATGGCGTGCTGACGATCGCCCGGGGGACCTTGCCGCTGGCGCTGTTCGGGCCGCAAGGCTACGGCCACCGGCAGGGACTGCTGGCGGTGCCGGCGCGCTTTGCCCAGGCGCTGGCACCCTGGTTGTTCGGTCTGCTGCTGGCGCGCTGGGGCGCGCAGGCCATGTGGTTCTCGGCCGGGCTGGGGCTGATGGCCTTTGCAGCGCTGGCCGCGCTGAGTGCGGACCCGCCGCAGGAGGAACCGTGACTTTTGCCGACCTTGCGCGATCTTGTGTCGCCGGCCTGCCTGGTAATTGCCCGGGCTTGCTTCCATAGTTTGAACAAGGCGCCTGCGCGTTGTCGGCGGCGTCCGACGCCGGCCGGCGCTGCCCGCCGACAGCGCCGGACCGCCTCCCTGCCTACGATGGAGGCGTCTTAGCGAAGGAGTGCGGACATGACGGGCTCAGCAGCTTCTGCCTCGGTTGGCGCTTGTCGCTGCCTGATGGCTTGTCTTTGCGCCGCAGCCCTGGTTTCGCCGGCGTTGGCGCAGGATCTGTCCGAGCGGGTCGCGCTCGATGGCTCGGTACTCAGACTCAGCGTGAACCAGGGCGAGCCCTTGGCGACCAGCGGCGCTGCGCCGGCGCTGGGTCCCGGCGCCGGCACCTCGACCAGCGCGCGCCAGACCATGGTGTGGATGCGTCCTCGCGCGGGAGCGCTGGGTCTGGGCCTGGGGGTGGAGCAGCGCGAGGGCCTGCTGAGCGCGAACGGCGGCGTGCGCCAGGCCGGTCTGTTGCTGGGCGTCTCGCTCGCCACCGGGCAGCGCTCCGAACTGGTCCTGCAGACCCCGCTGCTGAACGCCTCTCGAACCGTGCCCGAGCCGGGGCTGGTGTCGGCCGACGAAGCCCGCCAGCTGCGCATGGGTCTGGTGTTCGACAGCCGCAAGCCCTACGAGGATCTGCGCCGCGGCGTGCGCGTCGAGCTCAGCGGCCAGACCACCGTGTCCTTCAAGCCGCGCGGCGGCCGCATCGGCGTCACGGTGCAAAGCCGCTGGTGACACGGCCCCCTCGGGCGTGCAACGGTCGGCCTTGTCCTACAGCAGGAAGCGGCGCGCCGATATAGCCGGCCCGGCCGGGCTAGACCAAGATCGGTGCATGGGCCATCGCGGTGGTGGCCCAGGCATTCATCAAGGAGCAGCCCCATGATCAGCAAACGCATAGGCATCGTCTCGGCCCTGCTGGCCGGCATCGCGCTGTGGCGCCGCCAGGCCCGCCGCCAGCAGCAGCACGCTGCGGTGGCCGGCAGCCCCGCCAAGCCCCAGGAGGTCAATACCTGGGAAGGCGAGGGTGGCGCCTTGCGCGGCAGTGGCAGCCAGCTCGGCCCGGCACCCTCGCAATGAGTCCCGAACGCCCGCGCCAGCGCGACGTGAACGCGCTGTTTGCCGAGTTGCGCGCCGCCAATGAAGAGTGCTTCGATGCGCTGCGGCAAACGCCGTCCGAGAGAGTCGCGCAGGCGCAGCGCCAACTGCTGCTGGCGCTGGAACTGAGCTGGCGGCTGGAGGAGCTGGTGCTGCTGCCGGCGCTGCGCCGCAGCGGCCTCAATACCGCCGAGATCGAGCAGGAGATGCTGGTGCTGCGCGAGGCGGCCGATATGCTGGCCAGCGATGCGCTCGATGCCTCGGCCGCCCATATCGTGCTCGGCGCGATCGAGGGCATCGCGATGCTGCGCGCCAAGCGCATCGGCACTGCGCTGGCCTCGGCGACCCAGGCCGGGCCGCTCGACAATGCCCGGCTCGCCGACGAATTCCAGCAGATGCTGGAGCGCTGGCGAGGCGAGCTGCGCGGCGATCCGCAGAGCCCGCCGGGCTCGCGACCGCACTGAGACCCGGGGCTCAGTCGGCGCCGGTCCGCCCGGGCCGCCGAAGCAGCAGCAGTGCCAGCCACTGCGGCCGCCAGCTCAGCGTGAAGGCGATCAGCAGGGCCGCGCCGGCCAGGGTCATCACCCAGACCAGCGAGGCCATCGAGACATGGTCGACGCTCAGGCACAGCCCCAGCGAGCCCAGCAGGCCGGCAGCGCCCAGCAGGCGCAGGCCGGCCACGGTGGCGGGCTTGAGCGGCCTGGCGCCGCACACCTGCTGCCAATGCACCTCCATGGCCAGCGCCAGCCAGCCCAGGCCGGCGACGGTGGCGGCCAGCGCCGCCAGCAGCATCAGGGGCTCACGCATGGGCGGCCTCCGCCACAGGGCTGCTGCTGGCCAGGCGCGCGCGTCGGCCGAGCCGGCGCGCCGCCAGCATGGCCAGCGCGGCGCTGGCCAGCAGCGCCAGATCGACGCCGGCCACCGGCCAGTAGGCGCGGCCCAAGGTGCTCAGCAGATGATCGCCGGTGCTGGCCCAGTTCAGCAGCACGGCGGTGATCGCCAGGGCGGCCACCGCCCAGCACTGTTCGCCCCAGGCCGGTGCGATGTGGCCCTCGGACACCGGCGCCGTGCGCCACAGCGCATGGGCAAAAGCCAGCAGCCAGGCGCCCCAGAAGCCGTACTGCTCCCAGTCGCCGCGCGCCGGCAGATCGCCGGGCAGCAGGCGGTTGGCGATCAGCACGGCCATGGTGGCGATCAGCATGCCGGTCACCGTGGTGACGGCCAGCGCATCGACCCAGCGCGCGCCGCTGAGCCCTTGCTTGGCATGCTGGCGCTTGCGCTTCTCGACGAAGAAGATGAAGCCCGTCGCGATGCAGACGCAGCCCGACAGCCCGCCCAGCACGTAAAGCCAGCGCAGCAGCCAGTGGCGGAAGTGCTGCAGATGCAGGCCGGTCAGGAAGTTGTTGATGCCGGCCACCACGGTGACCGGCGGATCCTCGCGGATCAGCGCGCCGCTGCTGCCCTTGAAGTGCATGCCCTCGCCGGTCAGCGTGACCCGGTCGGTGCCGGCGCGGTAGATGCTGACATAGGCATTGGCGTCGCCGACATGCTGCACGCTCAGGAAGCCGACCTCGCCGGCCATGCCCTTGGCGGCCCAGCGGCGCTGGGCCTCGGCCACCATCGCGTCGACCGAGGCCAACGCCGCCGGCTGGCCGGCGCGCTGGGCCGGCAGGCCGGTTTCCATTGCCTCGTGCTGCTCATGCAGCTCGTGCAGCGGTTCCAGCTGGGTGTGGGTGACCGGGAAATAGATGCCGCCAAAGATCACCAGCCCCGACAGCGCGAAGATGAAGTGAAAGGGCAGGGCGACGACGCCGGTCAGGTTGTGCAGGTCCAGCGCGCTGCGCTGGGTGTGCTTTTTGGGCCGGAAGGTGAACAGTTCGCGGAAGATCTTGCGGTGCATCACGACGCCGCTGACCAGGGCCACCAGCATGGTCAGCGCGGCGAAGCCGACGATCCAGGTGCCGAGGTTCTTCCAGTGCAGGTTCAGGCTGTAGTGCAGCGGGTAGAAGAACTGGCTGCCGATCTTCAGATGGTCTTGCGGCAGGGGGCGGCCGTCGCGCGGATCGATGGTCAGGCTGCCCCAGACCAGGTCGTCGACCTGCTTGGCATTGGGCAGCACAAAGCTGGTGAAGACGCTGAGCACCGGGTCGCGGTGCGTGGTGTAGGCGCCCCAGCTGTTGACGACCGGGAAGCTGTCGGCCATCGGCCCGTTGACGCGCTCGCGGGCGGCCTCGATATTGGCCTCATCGGGCCGGGTCATGGCCTTGAACACCGGCTGCAGCACCCGGTCGAACGAAGGCATCGGTTGCGGCGCGAAGCGCGATTCGGGGATCGCCCAGCGGTCGATCTCGCGATCGAACACCGACAGCGAGCCGAAGAAGAACACCACCATCAGCACAAAGCCAAGCACCAGGCCGAACCAGGTGTGCAGCCAGGCCATGGTGAGCCGGAAGTTCTGGAACACGGGTCTTACTCCTTGGGTCAGGGATTCAGAGCAGCGCGCGCTGGACCAGCCAGGCCGCCGCAGTCATTAGCGCGCCGCCCCCCGCCAGCACGCCCCAGACGCGGGCCAGGCTGCGGGCCGCGAAGGCCCACAGAAACAGCCCGAGGAAGAGGAGAAAGGCCAGCATATAGCTGAGCGACTCGGCATCGTGGAAAGGCATGCCGGCCGCGAACATCGATGCGATGAACAGCGAGACAAAGCCCCAGCAGAAGGCATAGCCGCCCAGCATCGCCGCCGCGATGCGGGCGACGATGTGCAGGCGGGACGGAGGGGTGAATGGGGTGCTGCTCATCGCGTGTCGCCGTCGCTTACCAGCGGTAGGCCAGCGAGCCGACCAGCTTGCGCTGGCTGCCGAACCAGCAGTCGCCCCGCTCCAGGCAGGAGGCGATATAGGTCTTGTCGGTGGCATTGCTGATATTGAGCGCGGCATGCCAGGGGCCTCGGTCCCAGGACAGCATCAGGTCCAGCAGGTTTGTCGAGGGCACGCTGGTGATGTCGGCGCCGTCCGCGGTCTTGCCCACATGGCGCAGCCCGACGCCGGCCTTGAAGCCGGCCAGGCCGTAGGCGTCGAGCCGGTGCGTGGCCCAGACCGAGGCGCTGTGCTTGGGAATGCTGCTGAGCTGCTTGCCCAGATAGGCCCGGTCGCTGCCCTCGACCTTGGACTGGTAGGCGTCCATATAGGTGTAGCTGGCCAGCAGATCCCACTGGCGCAGGCTGGCGTTGAGCTCCAGCTCCAGGCCCTTGACCGTGACCTCGCCGCGCTGCACCGAGAAACCGACATGAGCAGGGTCCGGGTCATTGGTCAGGCGGTTGGTTTCGCGCAGCTCGTAGACGGCCGCAGCGGCCGTGATGTTGCGGTTGACCGGCGCCCATTTGAGGCCCAGCTCGATCTGCTTGCCCTGCTTGGGTCTGAAGGTCTTGCCCTCGAAGTCCTTGCCCGCCACCGGCTCGAAGGACTCGGCATAACTGGCATAGGGCGACCAGCCGCCATCCATCAGGTGCACCAGGCCCAGGTTCTTCGAGGTGGCGGAATCACGGGCATCGCCGCTCTTGACCTGGTCGTGGCGCAGGCCGGCCACCAGCACCCACTGCGGGCCGAACTTGATCTGGTCCTGCACGAGCAGCCCGGTCTGGCTGACACGGCTGATGTCGGCATTGACAGCGGACAGCGCCGGCAGCGGGAAGCTGCCATAGACCGGCTTGTAGACATTCAGCGCCGTGGCGGCGCCATCCCAGGACTTGTGGCCGCTGCGCGAGCGCATCGCGTCGACGCCCAGCAGCACGGTGTGCTGGATGGCGCCGAACTGCAGCCGGCCTTCCAGCAGCAGGTCGCTGTTGGTGATGCGGTTGCTGTCGTCGTTGGCAGACCAGGTGCGTTTCAGGTACTGGCCGTTCGGGTTGGCCTTGCCGTCGGCATCGAAGTAGCCTTCCCACCAGTTCGCATACATCGTGCGCATCTGGCCGTCGATGCGGTCATGGCGGAGCCGGTGCGTCAGCTTCCATTGCTCGTTCAGACGCTGCTCCCACTCGTAGCCCAGGCGCTTGCGTTCGCCGCCGTAGCGGTCCCAATCGGGCTCGCCGATGAAGACCGAGGGCGACAGATAGCCCTGCGGTCCCGGGCGCAGCGTGCCGTCTATCGGGAAGAAGGCATTGGTGTTGCCCGTCTTGTCCTTCTGGAACTCGCCGTAGACGCTCAGCTTGGCGCCGGCGAACGGTGTCCAGCTCAGCGAGGGCGCGAGAAACTGGCGTTCGTCGTAGGCATGGTCGACCTGGGTGCCGCTGTCCTTGAGCAGGCCGACCACCCGGTAGAGCAGGCTGGCGTCGCTGTTCAGCGCGCCGCCCAGATCGGCGTAGATCTGCTTGTGGCCGTTATTGCCGAGTTGAACGCCGAGCTCGCGCAGGCTCTCGGCCTGCGGCCGCTTGGACACCAGGTTGACGACGCCACCGGGGCCATTCTGGCCGGCGATCACCGAGGCCGGGCCGCGCAGTACCTCGATACGCTCGAAGGCATAGGGCTCGTTGCGCACCACGCCCCACCAGCCGCTCAGCGGCAGGCGCAGGCCGTCCAGCAGGGTCGAGCCCTCGCTGCCGCCGCGCAGCGAGAACCAGTCGCCGCGGTTGTCCAGGCCGTACATCTCGGAGCGCACGCCGGCGCTGTAGCGCAGCACTTCCTGCATGGTCTGCGAGCTCTGGTCGCGGATCTGGTCGGCGCTGATCACCGAGATCGACTGCGGCACCTCGTTGAGCGGGGTGTCGGTCTTGGTGGCGGTGGCGCTGCGCTTGGCGACATAGCCGTTGACCGGCCCGCCGGCGCTTTCCTTGTCGGCCGCAGCCTTGACCCGCACCGTCGGCAAGGCCTCGGCGGACTCGGGGGCGGGGCTGTTCTGCGCCCACAGCGCGGACGGCAGCAAGAGCAGCGCAGTGGCGCGGGCGATGGCGTGGGGACGCCAGGACTTCTGGGGGCTCATCAGCGGACAACTCCAGCGGGAATCAGGGGCGGGCAACGAGGGTGGGCGCGCTGCCGGGGCAGAGGCGCATCCACTGTCGGGGGATTTCCGTGGCTGGCGATGGCTGGCGCGTCGGGCGGGCGGTCGCGCGCAGCGAGACCGCAAGAGGCGTAATCTTAATTGAGAATGATTCCCGTTATTGAATTCGCCCGCCGATCCGGTGGTGCTGATGCAACGGCCGTGCGCTCTGCAAACGCTTGTCAGCCTCACTAAATACTGTATATTTACACAGTACTGAGCGAGGGCCATCTCGCCAGCAAACCCGAGCGAGCGAGAGCATCACCATGAATCTCAATCTGAACGACCCTGACAGCATCATCGCCTGGTGGCGCGAGTTTCCAGAGCGCCACTGGGACTATCTGGATGTGTTCGCCAAGCAGCCGCAGTTCATGGCGGCGGTGCGCCAGGCTCGCTTGCTCATCCGCAGCGACCCGCAACTCGCGCCCATTCTGAACCGGGCGGTGAGTTCGGGCGCGGATCGCCGGCGCGCGATGGCGGCCTTGCTGACGCGCGCGCGTGACATCGAGGTCGACGATGACGCTTTCGACCCCGGCGCCTACGGTTCGCACTGAGCGCGGCGCCTCCCCTTTTTACCTTGCAGTTGCCGGGCGTTTGTTCTTCACGACCCGCGCGTTTAGCCCGACGGCCTTCCGAGGCCGTCGGGCTTTTTTTGCCGGCAGCCCGGGCCTCATCATGCGCCTTGTTTGCGCGCGGCCGCGTGGAGCGTGAACCGCAAGCCTCCCGTGCCGGGTTCCTGCGTGCGACGGCCAACCTGCTCGCCGCCGCGCCCTCGATGGCCCGCGCCCTTGATGCGGCGCTGAAGACCGGCACACTGGCCCAGCATCCCGAAGCCGAGAAGGCCGCCCGCCTTGCACTGGCCCTGGCCTTGGAATCAAAGTGATGAGCAGCGACCAGACCACCACCACCGACCCGCGCACCGGCCCGTGGCGGGTGCAGTCCTCGGTGTGGCACAAGGGCAAGCGCTCGGCCTACGTGATGACAACGCCCAGCAGCCCCATGGATCGCGGCGCACTGGTGGCCCGCGTGTACGTCGCTCACCCGGACGGCGAATGCGATTCAGCCCGCGCTGTCCTCCCCACGCTGGCCGTCCAGGTCGCAGCCGCCCCGGTGTTGATCGCGCCCTGCGCCTGGCTGTGGGCAGCGGCTCGCTGCCCCCGGAAGTCGCCCAGGCCGCGCGGGATGCGCTGGCTGCGGCTGGCGGCTAGTTCAGGCCGAGTGCGTTTGTGACTCCGGCCTGGATCGCTGGTCCGTATGTCGCAAGCGATGCGTAGGTACTCTTCAGTGCAGCGACGAGCTTTTCGCCGTTCTCGACAAACTTTGCTGCCTTTTCTATGCCGTTCAGTAGCGTTCCGATTTTGGCCTTGTCAGGGTTCGCCTGGACCACTGCGCCTTGTAGTTCTCTGACCTGTGCAATAGCCGCTTCGCGGTAGTTGGCGTCTAGATGTGACGCATCGTTGAGTGCGCTGACCAATTCGTTGAACACGAGTTCCGTATGCTGCTCAACGGCCGACGCGTGCGCAGTGGCGGTGGCCTGGTCTGTAGCAAAAGCCACCGCGTTGTGGTTGCCATTGATGGTCAGCTTTGGTGCCATTCGAATGCTCCTCTGGGTTTCCTTTGCTGCACCCAGCACCATCAGACGGATGCGGGCCTTTGCCTTCTCTAGCACGTCTTCCACCGCGGGCTCGGTGAGCATTGGCTTCGTCGGTATGCCATGTCGGTCCCGTATCGGCTGCACATGCGTATCGCGGCAGGCCATTAAGTCGCTTGCCGTACTGCAAATACGACTGCGCAGCAGGTCCTGAAGTTCTGCTTCGATCTGCTCGGGCTTGAAAACTTCGATTCGAGAGAGTGCTTCTTGGGTCTCGCCAAGCATGCGATCCACGCAGTCGATTAGGGCCGACTTCGCAAACGCGTCATAACTGAACATCTGTCGAGATGACAGCCCCAGCTGGTCGTCAGTGATGAGGCCGGAACGAAACGATCGGGCCTCCTGTTCGTAGGCGCGCCGCGCTTCATGGCGGTTCAGGTCAAGCAGGGCACACAGTTCCGGGTACAGGGTGATCTGTTGCATGAGCGCAAGGATAGCAATGCACGGTCGTCCAGCCTACGGTGCCCAGGCGCTTGGTGCCTGTATGTATCTCGCTGGCCGATTCCACCTTTCGATCGCGTTGCCCAGGCTCCCCCCAGGCTTGTGCGCCCGTGTGGCCCTGGGGAGGCCGCTTGCCCAGCCTGGGGCAGTCCATTCCCATAGCGTCCCCAAGCTGAAAACCCAAAGCAAACAGCGCTCAATCTGGCACCGTAAGTCATTGATTTACAAGGGAAAAAGTGGTGGAGAGGAGGAGGATCGAACTCCCGACCTCCGCATTGCGAACGCGGCGCTCTCCCAGCTGAGCTACCCCCCCGACGCGAAAAAAGTATAGCAATCGCCGCGCCGCGTGGGGCCGGGCGGCACTGCGGGTTTTCGGCGAGAGCGCGGGTGGGCGGGGCTGGGGGACACTTGCGGCCATCTCGGTCCGCAACGACAAGCAAAGGATGACCCATGGCCGACCACGCTCCCGAGTGGTTTGACACGCAGTACGACAACCGGGCCCGTGTGGCCGACAGCGCGCAGATCCTCGAGCGCTGGACGCGGGCGGCGCAGCTGTCGCGCGAGAAATCGGCGTGCCGGCTGGACCTGGCTTATGGCCCGCATGCCAGCGAGCGCCTGGATCTGTTCCCGGCCCAGACCGAGCATTCGGCGCTGGCCCCGGTGCTGGTCTTCATCCACGGCGGCTACTGGCGGGCGCTGGACAAGACCGATCATTCCTTCCTGGCCCCGGTCTTCACGGACGAGGGGGCGATGGTGGTGATCCCGAATTACGCGCTGTGCCCCGGCGTCAGCATGGAACACATCCCGCTGCAGCTGGTGCAGGCCCTGGCCTGGGTCTGGCGGCACGCGGCCGAGCATGGCGGCGACCCGAACCAGATCGTGCTGGTCGGCCACTCGGCCGGCGGCCATCTGGCGGCGATGCTGGCCTGCTGCGACTGGAAGGCGGTGGCTCCGGATCTGCCGCGCCATCTGGTCAAGGGCGTGCTGTCGATCTCGGGCCTGCATGATCTGGAACCGCTGCGCCATGCGCCGTCTTTCCAGCGCGATCTGCGCCTGGATGCCGATGCGGTGCGGCGCCTGAGCCCGGTCAATTTTCCGGCGCCCGACGAGACGCCGGTGTACTGCGTGGTCGGCGCCAAGGAGAGCGAGGAGTTCAAGCGCCAGAACGGCCTGCTGCGCCAGGCCTGGGGGGCGCGCAGCGTGCCGGTCTGCGAGGAGGTGCCAGGTCTTGACCACTTCAGCATCCTGCACGACCTGGCCAACCCGGAAGGCCGCAGCCATCAGCTGGCGCGCAAGTTGCTGGAGTTGCGCTGGTACAGCGGCCTGTTGTAGTCCTCAGGTCGCCATGTATCGCCCGGGCCGGTGATTGACTGCCAGCGCCGCGTTGATGGCCGCCATGCCCAGCAGCGACAGGCCGATGCGGTCGGCCGGCACAAAGGCGGTCGAGGCCAGCAGGATGAGCGCGTCCAGGCCGGCCTGCACATAGCCGGCACGCCAGCCGTAGCGCTCCTGCAGATACAGCACCAGCACATTGAGCCCGCCCAGGCTGGCGCGGTGGCGAAACAGGATCAGCATGCCGGCGCCGATCAGCAGGCCGCCGGCGATGGCGCCGAACCAGGGGTTCAGATCGGCAAAGCGCAGCCAGCGCGGCAGCAGCTCGGACAGCAGCGACATCAGGCTCACCGCCAAAACGGTCTTGATGGTGAAGGCCAGCCCCAGCCGGCGATAGGCCAGCCAGTAGAAGGGCAGGTTCAGCGCGAAGAACAGCGCGCCGAAAGGCAGGCCGCTGCCATAGTGGATCAGGAAGGCGATGCCCACCGTGCCGCCGGTCAGCATGCCGGCCTGCTTGAACAGGGCCACGCCCAGCGCGACGAACAAGGTGCCGGTGATCAGCGCCTGCGCGTCCTCGAACAGGCTGTGACGGAAGCTGCGGCTACTCAGCCTGGCATTGCTCATTCGACGATGCCGCTGAGGAAGAACTTGATCACGCCCTTGGCCGCGAAGCCCACCAGGCCAAAGCCCAGGCCCAGCAGCAGGATGAAGGTACCCAGCTTGCCGGCCTTGGACTCGCGGGCCAGCTGCAGAATGATGAAGACCATATAGAGCATGAAGGCGGCCACGCCGAAGCTCAGGCCGAAGGTCGCGATCTGCTCCTCGCTATAGCCGAACATCGCCGTCAGTCCTTGGGGCTCACCAGATCGCGGTAGGCATGCCAGCTGGCATGGCCCAGCAGCGGCAGGATCACGATCAGGCCCAGCATCAGCGTGAGCATGCCGATCAGGGTCAGCCCCATGATCAGCAGGGCCCACAGCGCCACCGGCGCCGGATGCTCGAGCACGACGCGCCAGCTGGTGAACACCGCGGCGAGCACCGAGACGCGGCGGTCCAGCAGCATCGGGATCGCGACCACGCTGGAGGCGAATACCGGCGCGGCCAGCAGCGCACCCAGCCCCAGCCAGGCCTCGAACAGCAGCGACTGTTCGCTCAGCACCACCTGGCGCAGAAAGTCCAGCGGCTTGGCGATGGCGCCGGGGGCGAACACCGTGATCAGCGAGGCCGAGGTCAGCACCCAGCCGCTGCCGGCCAGGGCCAGCAGCAGGCCGAACAGGATCAGCCGCCCGTCATGCGGCCGCCAGGCCTGCAGCACGGTGCTCCAGCCGGGACGCTCGCCACGCTCCAGCGCACGGCTGATCGCATAAAGCCCGGTGGCCAGGATGGGGGCGACCAGCAGAAAGCCGCTGAAGGCGCCGGCCAGCAGCCAGAAACGTTCGCGCGCCAGCCAGAAGATCAGGCTCCCGCCGGTGGCCATCAAGAGGCCATGGGCCAGCGAGGGGCCCGGGCAGCGGCGCAGATCGGCCAGACCGCGCGCCAGCCAGCCCAGCGGGCGCAGCAAGGGGATGGGCTTGACGCCGAAACGGCGCGATTCCTGCAGGGCGTGTTGGGTTCGCATCGAGGATCCGATAGTGCCAGTGCGAGTGTGCACCCGTCTTGACCTGGATCAGGCCGGCAGCTGTCGTGCCAGGTCTTGCAGCGCCGCCGGCTCGGCGCTGGCCAGCTCAAGCCGGCGCGCCTGGGCCAGCTGCGGAAAATGACCCTGCAGCGAGCGCTCGTAGCCAGGGTCGTAGTGCTCGCGCATCAGCGCGGCGAACAGCGTGGCCCAGTCGCCGGCGCGGGCCTGGGCCTGCCAGCCGCGCACCGTGTCGCGGCCGCGCAGTGTGATCAGGCCGTCGATCAGGGTGCAGAAACCCTCGGGGTCGGCACGGAAATGCGCATAGTCCTGCAGCAAGAGCTCGACCCGCGCGGCCTCGGGCAGCTCCAGCCACAGACAGGGGCTGGCGCGCATGCGCTCATGCAAGGCCTCGGGCACGCGCAGCTGGCCGATCTTGCGGCTCTCGCTCTCGACGTAGATGGGCCTGGATCTGTCGAGCGCGCGCAGGCGCAGCCACAGCAGGCTGTCGAAGCGCTTCTGGCTCGGCTGGGGCTGGCCGGGCAGGCCGCCCAGCACCGAGCCGCGATGCGCGGCGCAGGCCTCCAGATCCAGCACCTGGGCGCCCTCGGCGGCCAGGGCCTGCAGCAAGCGCGTCTTGCCGCTGCCGGTGCGGCCGCACAGCAGCTGCAGCTGCAGGGCTGCCGGCCATTGCGCCAGGTCCTCGCGCACCTGGGCCCGGTAGGCCTTGTAGCCGCCTTGCAGCTGGCGTGCCTTGAAGCCGATCTGGCCGAGGAACCAGGTCATCGCACCGGACCGTTGGCCGCCGCGCCAGCAATAGACCAGCGGCCGCCAGTTCTTGGGCAGTGGCGCCGAATGGGCATCCAGATGGGCAGCGATATTGCGCGCCACCATGGCCGCGCCGATCTTGCGGGCCTCGAAGGGCGAGCTCTTGTAGAGCGTGCCGACGACGATGCGCTCCTCGTTGCTGAGCACCGGCCAGTTCAGTGCGCCGGGCAGATGGTCCTCGGCGAACTCGGCCGGCGTGCGCACATCGACGATGGCATCGAAGCGGCCCAGCTCGGCCAGCGCCTCGGGCGCCGCGACGACATGGGAGGGCAGGGTGCTCATGAAGGCAGCGAGACGGCGTCCAGCAGCTCGGTTTCGATCTGCAGCTGGGCCTTGTTCTGCTGCAGCGCGGCGCCATCGACCAGAAAGGTGTCCTCGACCCGCTCGCCCAGGGTCGAGATCTTGGCCAGCTGCAGATTGATGCCGTGCCGGGCCAGCACGCGGGCGATTGCATAGAGCAGGCCGGCGCGGTCGCTGGTGCTGATCGAGAGCAGCCAGCGCTGCGCGCGTTCGTCGGGTCGCAGCGCGATGCGCGGCGTGAAGGGGAAGGACTTGACCCGGCGCGACAGCCGGCCGCGCTTGGGCTCGGGCAGCGGCCCCTCGGCGTTCAGCGCCTCGCCGAGCTTGGCCTCGACCAGGGGCACCAGATCGCGGTGATGCGATTCGAGGTCGGAGCTGGTGACCTGGAAGGTGTCCAGCGCATAGCCCTTGCGGGTGGTGTGGACCTTGGCGTCTAGGATGTTGAAGCCGGCGCCATCGAAATAGCCGCAGATGCGGGCGAACAGGTCCTGGCGATCCGGCGCATAGACCAGCACCTGCAGGCCTTCGCCGATCGGCGAGGGGCGGGCGCGCACGATCGGGGTGGCGGCCTGCACATGGCGCCACAGCGAGCGCGCATGCCAGGCCAGATCGCCGGCCTCGTGGCGGGCGAAATAGCTCAGCTCCAAGGTGGCCCACAGCGGCGCCTCGGTATCGGGCAGCATCGAATGCAGGGCCAGCTTCTCGCGCGCCTCCTGCTTGCGGGCCTCGATATCGGCCGCCAGATTGGGCTTGGCGCCGCCGAGGGCGCGCAGCGCCAACCGGTACAGGTCCTCCAGCAGCTTGCCCTTCCAGGCATTCCAGACCTTGGGACTGGTGCCGCGGATATCGGCCACGGTCAGCAGGTACAGCGCGGTGAGGCGACGCGCATTGCCCATCTTCTGGGCAAAGGCGGCGATCACCTCGGGGTCGGACAGGTCTTCCTTCTGCGCCACCCGGGACAGGGTCAGGTGTTGCTCGACCAGGAACACGACCAGCGCACTGTCCTCGCGCGACAGGCCGTGGTCGCGGCAGAAGCGCCGGGCCTCGACCGCGCCGAGGTCGGAGTGGTCGCCGCCGCGGCCCTTGGCCACATCGTGGAAGAGGGCGGCGATATAGAGCAGATAGGGCTTGTCGAACTGCGCGGCCAGCTGCGAGCAGAAGGTGTACTCGTGCGCATGCTCGGGGATGAAGAAGCGCCGCACATTGCGCAGCACCATCAGAATGTGCTGGTCCACCGTGTAGACATGGAACAGGTCGTGCTGCATCTGGCCGACGATGCGGCGGAACACCCACAGATAGCGGCCCAGCACCGAGGTCTGGTTCATCAGCCGGAAGGCATGGGTCTGCCCTTCCGGCTGCTGCAGGATCTGCATGAACATCGCGCGGTTGGCCGGGTCGCGGCGGAAGGCGCCGTTCATCTGCTCGCGGGCGTTGTAGAGCGCGCGCAAGGTGCGCGCCGACAGGCCCTTGATGCCGGGCGTCTGCTGATAGACCAAAAAGGTCTCGAGAATCGCGTGGGGCTCGCGCTCGTAGAGATCGTCGCTGACGACCTCCAGCATGCCGGCGCGCTCCATGAA
Source organism: Burkholderiales bacterium C2 (assembly GCA_005503085.1). Lineage (GTDB taxonomy): Bacteria > Pseudomonadota > Gammaproteobacteria > Burkholderiales > Burkholderiaceae_C > Roseateles_E. The sequence continues at coordinate 267,133 of SCOI01000006.1, forward strand.
GTGCGCATTGATCGTGCGGCGCAGGTCTTGCTGCGAGCCGTTGATCTGCTCCTCCAGGTTCAGCATCAGCACCTGGTTGAGCTGGCTGACGGCCTTGGCGGCCCAGTAGTAGCGCCGCATCAGCACCTCGGAGGCGCGCTGGCCCGGGCTGTTCTCGTAGCCGAAGCTCAGCGCGACGGCGGTCTGCAGATCGAACACCAGCCGGTCCTCGCGGCGACCGGCTACCGCGTGCAGGCGGCAGCGGATCAGATTCAGCAGGCCCTCGTTGCGCTGCAGCTGGCGGCTCTCGAAGGGCGTGATCAGGCCGCGTTGGGCCAGCGCACGCCAGGTCTTGCCCAGGCCGGCGGCCCGGGCGATCCAGATCAGCAGCTGCAGATCGCGCAGGCCGCCGGGGCTTTCCTTGCAGTTGGGCTCCAGCGAATAGGGCGTGTCGTCGTATTTGGTGTGGCGCTGGCGCATCTCCAGCGTCTTGGCGCGCAGGAAGGCACGTGCATCCATGGCCTGGCCGAGCGCTTTCTCAAAGCGCTTGAACAGCGGCCGGGCGCCGGCCAGCGGGCGGGCTTCCAGCATCGCGGTCTGCACCGTGACATCGCCGGCCGCTTCCTGCATGCATTCGCCCAGCGTGCGCACCGAGGAGCCGATCTCCAGCCCGGTGTCCCAGCAGGCGGTGATGAAGGCCTCGATGCTGCTCTTGACGGCGCCGGGCTGGTGGGCCTCGCAGCCGTCGGGCAGCAGCAGCAGCACATCGACGTCGGAATAGGGGAAGAGCTCGCCGCGGCCATAGCCGCCGACGGCGGCCAGGCAGGCTCCGGCCGGCATGCCGGCCTGGTCCCACAGCGTCTGCAGCAGCGCGTCGACCTGGCGCGCCAGCTGGCGCATCAGCGTGTGGGCGGCCGTGACGCTGGCCTTGTGTTGCAGGAAGTCGGCGATCAGCGCCTGCTTGCCCTGCTTGAGCTGGCGGCGCAGCTCGGCGATGTCCAGGGTCGTGCCGCCGCCGGGCGTAGCGAGCATGGGCTCAGCCGGCGGTGATGAAGGCGGGGGGCGGCGGGCTGCCTTCGGAGAGCGTGAAGATCTCGTAGCCGGTCTCGGTCACGAGCACCGTGTGTTCCCACTGGGCCGACAGCGAGCGGTCCTTGGTGACGATGGTCCAGCCGTCGCCGGTTTCGCGGATCTCGCGGCGGCCGGCATTGATCATCGGCTCGATCGTGAACACCATGCCCGGCACCAGCTCGTCCAGCGTGCCGGGGCGGCCGTAGTGCAGCACCTGCGGTTCTTCATGGAAGACCTGGCCGATGCCATGGCCGCAGAACTCGCGCACCACCGAGAAGCCGGCGTTCTCGGCAAAGGTCTGGATCGCGTGACCGATATCGCCCAGGCGCGCGCCCGGCTTGACCTTGGCGATGCCCTTCCACATGGCCTCGTAGGTGAAGGCGCACAGGCGCTTGGCCGCGATCGAGCCCTCGCCGACGACGAACATGCGGCTGGTGTCGCCATGCCAGCCGTCCTTGATCACGGTGACATCGATATTGACGATGTCGCCGTTCTTCAGCGGCCGGTCGTTCGGGATGCCGTGGCAGACCTGATGGTTGATCGAGGTGCAGACCGACTTGGGGTAGGGCGTGTAGCCGGGCGGGCAGTAGTTCAGCGGCGCGGGGATGGCCTTCTGGACATGGACGATATGGTCGTGGGCCAGTTTGTCGAGCTGCTCGGTCGTGACTCCGGGCTTCACATGCGGGGTCAGCATGTCAAGCACCTCGGAGGCCAGGCGTCCGGCAATGCGCATGGCTTCGATATCGGCGCCGGATTTGATCGTGATCGTCATGCGCGGATTATCTCAGACCGCTTTTACCTCTCACGCCGTCCAGGCAATCAGGCCGCTCCAGGCCGTGGCGAGTATCACGATGCCGAACACGATGCGATACCAGGCAAACACCTCGAAGCTGTGGCTGGCGATATAGCGCAGCAGCCAGCGCACGCAGATCCAGGCGCTGATGAAGGAGAACAGCAGGCCCACGCCGAACATCGGCGCATCGCTGAGCGCCAGCAGCGCACGGTCCTTGTAGAGGCTGTAGGCGCCGGCGCCGATCAGGGTCGGAATGGCCAGGAAGAAGGAATAGTCGGTCGCGGCCTTGCGCGACAGGCCGAAGAGCATGCCGCCGATGATGGTGGCGCCCGAGCGGCTGGTGCCCGGAATCATCGCCACGCACTGGGCCAGGCCCACTTTCAGCGCGTCCAGCGGCGTCATGTCGTCGACATGCTCGATGCGCACGACGGCCTGCTTGCGCCGCTCGGCCCACAGGATCAGGAAGCCGCCGACGATCAGCGCGATCGCCACCACGGTGGGGGTGAACAGATGGGCCTTGATTGCCTTGCCCAGCAGCAGGCCCAGGATCACGGCCGGCGCGAAGCCGACCGCCACATTGATCAGAAAGCGCCGCGAACGTTCCTCGCTGCCCAAGCCGACGGCCACCTCGCGCAGGCGTTGCCAGTAGACCAGGATGACCGCGAAGATCGCGCCGGTCTGGATCGCGATGTCGAAGACCTTGCTCTTGGCGTCGTCGAAACCGAGCAGGGCGCCGGCCAGTATCAGGTGGCCGGTCGAAGAAATCGGCAAAAACTCGGTCAGGCCTTCCACCACACCCATGATGGCGGCCTTGATCAACAGCACTGCGTCCAACACTCACTCCCTGCTTGATTGGGCCCGCATGATAACGGCGCCCCATGACAGCGCCGCTTGCAAGAACGGGGCCCGGACAAGCCGCGATTGACCGGCGGATAGCTGCTGCGTACATTACTGACCAGTCAGTCAGTACAAGCCGCATGCCGCCGTCCCCCGTCCCGACACCCTCCGCCAGCCCCCGCCAGCGCCGCAAGGAAGCGCGGCCGCAGGAGCTGCTGGAGGCCGCGCTGGCCCTTTTCATCGAGAAGGGCTTTGCCGCCACGCGCTCAGAGGAGGTGGCTGCGCGCGCCGGCGTGTCCAAGGGCACGCTGTATCTCTACTACCCCAGCAAGGAAGAGCTGTTCAAGGCGGTGGTGCGCGAGAACCTGGCCAGCCATATTGCCGAAGGCATGCAGATCGCCTCCCAGCACCAGGGCAGCATGGCCGAGCTGCTGGCCCTGGTGCTGCGCGAATGGTGGCAGCGGGTCGGCCTGGGGCCGGCCGGCGGCATCAGCAAGATCATGATGGCCGAGGCGCGCAACTTCCCGGAGCTGGCGCAGTTCTATCTGGACGAGGTCATCGTGCCGACCCATCAGCTGCTCGGCGGCCTGGTGGCGCGCGGTATCGCCAGCGGCGAGTTCCGGCCGGTGCCGGTGATCGAGACCGTGCAGGTGCTGATCGCCCCGATGCTGCAGATGGTCTTGTTCGAGCACTCCTTCGGGGCCTGCCAGATGCTGAGCCCAGCGATACAGCCCGAGGCCGTGCTGGCCGTGCAGCTGGACCTGATGCTGCGCGGGCTGCTGAGCCAGCAGCCCGGCAGCCAAGCCAGGGACAGCGAGCGATGACAGCGGGCCGCAAGTTCAAGCTCCTGCTGCTGGGTCTGGCGCTGCTGGCGCTGGCCCTGGTGCTGCTGTCGCGGCGCGACAGGCCGGCGGCGCCACCGGTGGTCGCCAAGAGCGGCGCGGTGCTGGAACTGGGCGCGCTCGATGTGGCCAGCGCCACGCGCCAGCGCTTTGCGCGCAGCCTGGCGCTGTCGGGCGGCTTGAAGGCGCTGGACCTGGCCCTGGTCAAGGCCAAGGTGGCGGCCGAGCTGAAGACGCTGACGGTGCGCGAGGGCGACCCCGTGCGCGCCGGCCAGCTGCTCGGAGAACTGGACGCCACCGAGCTCGACTGGCGGCTGCGCCAGGCCGAGCAGGGCGCGGCCGCCGCCAAGGCTCAGCAGGAAATTGCCCGCCGCACGCTGGACAACAACCGCGCCCTGGTCGGCCAGGGCTTCATCTCGGCCACTGCGCTGGAGTCCTCGGCCTCCGGTGAGGCGGCGGCCCAGGCCAACTGGCTGTCGGCCCAGGCCGCAGTTGAGCTGGCGCGCAAGGCCCGCGCCGATGCGCGGCTGATCGCGCCGATCAGCGGCCAGGTCTCGCAGCGCCTGGCCCAGCCTGGTGAGCGGGTGCCGCTGGACGGCCGCATCCTGGAGATCGTTGATCTGAGCCGGCTGGAGCTGGAAGCGGCGGTGCCGGCCGAGCAGATCGCCGGCCTGCAGATCGGCGCGCTGGCTCAGCTGCAGGTCGAGGGGCAGGACTTGCCCGTGCAGGCCACGCTTTCGCGCATCAATCCGGCCGCCCAGGCCGGTTCGCGCGCGGTGCTGCTGTATCTGCGGGTCGAACCCAAGCCGGGGCTGCGCCACGGCCTGTTCGCGCGCGGCAGCCTGCTGCTGGATGCCCGCGAAGGGCTGGTACTGCCGGCCGATGCGCTGCGCATCGACAAGGCGCGGCCCTATGTGCTGCTGGTGCGCGAGGGCCGGGTGCTGGCGCAGACGGTGGAGCCGGGCCGCAGCGGCGAGGTCGACGGGCAGCCGGTGATCGAGATCCTTGGCGGCCTGGGCGAGGGCGCCCAGGTGCTGCGCGGCGCGACCGGCCAGGTGGCCGAGGGCACGGCGGTCAAGCTGATGCCGGCCGCCGTGCGCTGACCGCCCATGTGGTTCACCCGCGTCTCGATTCAGAACCCGGTGATGGCCGTGATGGTCATGCTGGCCTTTGTCGTGCTGGGCCTGTTCAGCTACCAGCGCCTGTCGGTCGACCAGTTCCCGAATATCGACTTCCCGACCGTGGTCGTGCAGATGGACTATCCGGGCGCCTCGCCCGAGATCGTCGAGAGCGAGGTGACCAAGAAGGTCGAGCAGGCGGTCAACACGGTGGCCGGCATCAGCACGTTGACCTCGCGCAGCTACGAGGGCAGCTCGGTGGTGATCGTCGAGTTCAATCTCGATGTCGATGGCCGCAAGGCGGCCGAGGACGTGCGCGAGAAGGTCGCGCTGATGCGACCCACGCTGCGCGACGAGGTCAAGGAGCCGCGCATCTCGCGCTTCGATCCGCAGAGCGTGCCGATCTTCAATGTCGCTGTGCTGTCGACCGATGGCTGTCCGGCGCCGGGCCGCCCCAAGCCGGACGCGCCCCCTCGGGGGGCAGGCATCGCCAGCGATGCCGTGGGGGCTTCATGCCTAAGCACCCAGGAGCTGACCACCTGGGCCACCCAGGTGCTGCAGAAACGGCTGGAGAATGTGCGCGGCGTCGGCTCGGTCAGCGTGGTCGGGGGGCTGCAGCGCCAGATCCAGATCCAGCTGCGGCCGGCCGCGATGGAGGCGCTGGGCATCACGATGGAGCAGGCGCTGGCCGCCGTGCGCAGCGAGAACCAGGAGCTGCCGCTGGGCAATATCCGCTCGGCCGTGCAGGAGCGGGTCGTGCAGATCAATGCACGGCTGAAGCGCCCCGAGGATTTCCGCGACATCGTCGTCGCGCGCAAGAACGGCGCCTCGATCAAGCTCTGGCAGATCGCCGATGTGGTCGATGGCCCGCAGGAGATCGAGAGCCTGGCGCTCTACAACGGCCAGCGCACGGTGCTCCTGAGCGTGCAGAAAAGCCAGGGCGAGAACACCATCGCGGTGGTCGACGGGCTGCAGCGCGCGCTGGCCGAGGCGCAAAGCCTGCTGCCTGCGGGCCTCAAGACCGAGGTCAACCGCGACAACTCGCGCGCCATCCGTGTCTCGGTGGCCAATGTGCGCCAGACCCTGATCGAGGGCGCCGCGCTGACGGTGCTGATCGTGTTCCTGTTCCTGAACAGCTGGCGCTCGACCGTGATCACCGGCCTGACGCTGCCGATCGCGCTGATCGGCACCTTTCTGTTCATGTATATCTTCGGCTTCACGATCAACAACATCACGATGATGGCGCTGAGCCTGTGCGTGGGCCTGCTGATCGACGACGCCATCGTCGTGCGCGAGAACATCGTGCGCCATGTGCAGATGGGCGCCAGCCCCAAGCAGGCGGCGCTGGACGGCACGCAGGAGATCGGCCTGGCGGTGCTGGCGACGACGCTGTCCATCGTCGCGGTGTTCCTGCCCATCGGCTTCATGGGTGGCATCGTCGGCAAGTTCTTCCACGAGTTCGGCATCACCATCGTCGCGGCGGTGCTGATCTCGATGTTCGTCAGCTTCACCCTGGACCCGATGCTGTCCAGCGTCTGGCACGATCCGGCCGCCCATGGTGGCGGCCCGCCGGTGACTTGGTATGACAAGACCATAGGCCGGGTGACCGGTGCCTTCGAACGCTTCACCGACTGGCTGTCGGCGGGCTATCAGACAATCCTGGCCTGGTCGCTAGCCCACAAGGGCCTGACCCTGCTGGTGGCGCTGACGACCCTGCTGCTGAGCTTTGCGCTGCTGGGCGGCATCGGCAAGGAGTTCGTGCCCAAGGCCGATCTGTCCGAGACGCAGGTCAATTTCTACACCCCGGTCGGCTCCTCGCTGGAGGTCACCGAGGCGCGCGCCCGGCAGATCGACGCGCTCTTGCGCGAGCTGCCCGAAGTCCGCTACACGGTGACGACGATCAACAGCGGCTTCGCGGCCGGCAAGATCTATGGCGCGATCTATGTGCGGCTGACGGATCGCAAGGACAGACAGCGCAGCGTCAACGATCTGGTCACGCCGCTGCGCGACAAGCTCGCGACGATACCGGGCATCACGGTCACCAATATCGGCCAGACCGATCTGGGCGGCGGCAAGAGCCTGCAGTTCTCCATCCAGGGCGCCGACCTGAAGGAGCTGGAGCGCCTGTCCAAGAGCGTGATCGCGCGGTTGCAGCAGATCCCCGGCCTGGTCGACCTGGACAGCACGCTCAAGCCCGACAGGCCGACCGTGGCCATCGAGGTCAAACGCGAGGCCGCCGCCGATGCGGGGCTGAACGTCAATGCCTTGGCCGGCTCGCTGCGCACCTGGCTGGCCGGCACGACGGTGGGCAACTGGCGTGCGCCCGATGGCGAGAACTACGACGTGCTGCTGCGACTGGCGCCGCAGGGGCGCGACAGCCTGGCCGATCTGGCGCAGTTGCCCATCCCGGTGGCGCCGGCCGCCGACGGCGCGGCGCGGGTCGTGCGCCTGTCCCAGGTGGCCGAGATCCGGCCCTCGACCGGCCCCAACCAGATCAACCGTCGCGACCTGAACCGCGAGATCACGATAGACGCGAACGCGCTGGGCCGCAGCTCGGGCGAGGTCTCGGCCGATATCAAGAAGGTACTGGACGACACCGCCTTCCCGCCCGGCTACCGCTACAGCTTCGGCGGCTCGACCAAGAATATGAACGAGTCCTTCCAGTACGCGGTCGGCGCGCTGGCCCTGGCCATCGTCTTCATCTACATGATCCTGGCCAGCCAGTTCAAGAGCTTTCTGCAGCCGCTGGCGCTGATGAGCTCGCTGCCGCTGACGCTGATCGGCGTGGTGCTGGCGCTCCTGGCCTTCCGCTCGACCTTGAATATGTTTTCCATCATCGGCATCGTGATGCTGATGGGTCTGGTGACCAAGAATGCGATCCTGCTGATCGATTTCGCGATCCGCGCCCGCGAGGGCGAGCATGGCCACGGGGTTGACAGCGAGCCGATGGGCCGCGAGGCGGCCCTGCTGCGCGCCGCCCAGGTGCGGCTGCGGCCCATCCTGATGACGACGCTGGCGATGATCTTCGGCATGGTGCCGCTGGCCTTTGCGCTCAGCGAGGGCTCGGAGCAGCGCGCGCCAATGGGGCAGGCGGTGATCGGCGGGGTGATCACCTCCTCGCTGCTGACCCTGGTGGTGGTGCCGGTGATCTATTGCTATCTGGATGATCTGTCGCAGTGGGCGCGGCGGCGCTGGCAAGGCCAAAGCGTGGCGCCGCCGAAATAGAATCCGCGCTGCAGTCAGAAAGACCGTCTTCGAGGAACCTTATGAACGTCGAACAAGCCCGCTTCAATATGATCGAACAGCAGATCCGCCCCTGGGATGTGCTGGACCAGGGCGTGTTGTCGCTGCTGGCCCTGGTCAAGCGCGAGGACTTCGTGCCGCCGGCCCATCGGGCGCTGGCCTTTATGGACACCGAGATCCCGCTGCCGCATGGCGGCGCGATGCTGGCGCCGCGGGTCGAGGCCCGGCTGCTGCAGGAGCTGAAAGTGGCGCGCCACGAGAAGGTGCTGGAGATCGGCACCGGCGCCGGCTATCTGACGGCCCTGCTGGCCCACAAGGCGCAAAGCGTGATCAGCCTGGAGGCCGATGCCCAGCAGGCCAAGCTGGCGACCGAGACGCTCAAGCGCAACGGTGTCAGCAATGCCAAGGTGCGCGAGGGCCATGGCGCCCAGGGCCTGGCCGCCGAGGCACCGTTCGATGTGATCCTGCTGGCGGGCTCGGTGGCCGAGGTGCCGCAGGTTCTGCTGGACCAGCTCAAGCCCGGCGGCCGGCTGGTGGCCATCGTCGGCGAGCTGCCGGTGATGCGCGCCACGCTCTACACCCGTTCGGGTGCGGGCTTCAGCAGCACGGTGCTGTTCGACACCGTCGCGCCGCGCCTGCCCGGTTTTGCCGAGCACACCGCTTTCTCATTCTGAGCCAGCGCATGCCGCAGCAGCTGTCGATTGAAGCCGCGCGGGCTCTGTGTGCCGGCGCGGCGTCCGGCCAGGCGCCGCTGCTGCTGGACGTGCGCGAGCCCTGGGAGGCCGCGCTGGCCAGCATCCGGCTGGACGGGGTGGCCAGCAAGCTGATGCCGATGGGGCAGGTGAGCGCCCGGCTGGCCGAGCTGGACCCGGCGCAGCCTGTCGTCGTTTATTGCCATCATGGCGTGCGAAGTCTGCAGGTCGTCGCATTCCTGGAGCGTCAGGGCTTCGAGTCGGTCTATAACCTCGCCGGCGGCATTGACGCCTGGTCCTGCGAGGCCGATCCGTCCGTGCCCAGATATTGACCCTAGCACCCGAAGTGCCGGCCCAGGCCTTCACAAACACTCATCGCAAGCCAAGGAAGCCTCATGTTCGCTGATCAGAAAATGAAGAAGAAGACAAGCCCGCATTCGCGCATGAGTTCTTCATTGACCCGACTGTCACTGTGCGTGGCCCTGGCTTTCGGTGCTGCGGCCAGCGCCCAGGCGCAAAGCCTGCTGGAGCTCTACGAAGCCGCGCGCGTCTATGACGCCGGCTATCTGGCCGCCCGGGCCCAGGCCGACTCGGCGATCTACAAGGCCGAGCAGGCCAATGCGCTGGACCGGCCCACGCTGGGTCTGGGCGTCAGCGGCACGCACCTGCAGAGCGATCCGCCGACGGTCTATGGCGCCGGTGGCGCCAAGGTAGCCGGTGACCGGGTCGGATCGAGCACGGTGCAGGCCGGCCTGCGGGCCAACTATGCGCTGTACAACCGCAGCAACAAGATCACGATCGAGCAGGCCAAGCGCGGGCTCAATGTCGCCCAGGCCGATCTGGAGATCGCCGAGCAGGACCTGATCGTGCGCGTCTCGCAGGCCTATTTCGATGTGCTGGCAGCCGGCGATGTGCTGTCGACGACACGGGCCAGCAAGGCCGCCATCGCCGAGCAGCTGGCCTCGGCCAAGCGCAATTTCGAGGTCGGCACCGCCACCATCACCGACACCCGCGAGGCCCAGGCCCGCTTCGATGTGGAAAGCGCCCGCGAGCTGGCGGCCGACAACGATCTGCGCATAAAGCGCATCACGCTGGACCAGATCGTCGGCCGCTCCGGCGTCGAACCCAAGCCGCTGGCCGTGCCGGTGGCGCTGCCGGCCGTGACGCCCTTGACGGTGGACCCCTGGGTCAACCAGGCCGACGAGCTGCACCCCCAGGTGCGCAAGGCCCGGCTGGGCCTGGATGTGGCGGGCCTGGAGGCCGACAAGGCGCGGGCGGCGGACGGCGTGACGGTGGACCTGAGCGGCAATCTGGGCGTCAGCAATGCCCGCGGCCGCGGCGCGCAGCTGCCCGGCACGGGCGGGCAGGGCTCGGTCGCGGTGGAGATGAATCTGCCGCTCTACACCGGTGGCTACAACAGCAACCGCATCAAGGAAACCCTGGCGCTGCAGGAGCGCTCGCGCAATGACCTGGAGTTTGCCCGCCGCACGGTGGCCGAGGGCACGCGCCGCGCCTTCTTCGGCGTGCAGTCGCTGGCCGCCCAGGTCAAGGCCCTGGAGGCCGCCGAGTCGTCCAGCAAGCTGGCGCTGGAAGCCACCCAGCTGGGCTACAAGGTCGGCGTGCGCGTCAACCTCGATGTGCTGAACGCCCAGAGCCAGCTCTACGCGACCCAGCGCGACCTGGCCAAGGCTCGCTACGACGTGGTGCTGACCGGCCTGCGCCTGCGCCAGGCGGCCGGCCAGCTGCGCCCCGAGGATGTGGCGGCGGTCAACACGCTGCTGTCCAAGTAAGAAGGCCAGGCCCTCAGGCCTGGGGACTGCGCCGGCGCCGCTTCGCTGTGGTCGGCGTTTGCTTGTCCGGTGCGGCTGAGTTGGCCGGGGCGAGCAGCGGGGCCGGGCGCAGCGGCGCGTTCTCGCGCACGCTCTTCAGGATGATGGCGGTGGAGGTCTCGGCCAGCGCGCAGTAGCGCTGCAGCACCTGCTCCAGATGGGCGACATCGCGCACCGCGATCTCGAGGATCCAGCTGTCCTCGCCGGTCACATTGAAGGCGGTCAGCACCTCGGGGCTGGCCTCGACCGCCTGGCGCACCCGTGCCTCGTCGGCCCGGCCCACCCGTATCACCGCACGGATCGCATAGCCGAGGCGGGCGCTGTCGACCACGGCGCGGTAGCCGCTGATCACGCCGACCTCCTCGAGCCTGCGCACCCGCTCGGTGACGGCCGGCTGGCTCAGGTGCACACGCCGGCCCAGCTCGGCCATGCTGAGGCGGGCATCGGCCTGCAACTCGGCCAAAATGCGGCTGTCATGGTGGTCCAGCGTGTAGTCCATTGATTTGCAGGTCAAGTGCTTGAATGTCCTGCAAGTTTAAGGTCTTGATCCTTTTGAAGCGTCAGTTTCATCTTCAAGCCGGCGTACCAATTCCCTAGCATTGCCAGCCATGGACCACAGCAACACCCTGAGCCGCAGCGGCGGTCTGAGCCCCCGCGTGATCGCCTGCCTGGCCGCCACCTGGCTGGTCTGGGGCTCGACCTATCTGGCCATCAAGTACGCCTTGCTGAGCTTCCCGCCCTTCTTCCAGATGGGCACGCGCTTCCTGGCCGCCGGTGTCTTGCTGGCCGCATGGATGCGCTGGCGCGGCGCGGCCTGGCCGGGCCCGCGCCAATGGCTCAATGCGCTGCTGGTGGGCAGCCTGATGCTGGGCGGCGGCATGGGCGGCACGGCGACGGCCGAGCAGACCGTCGGCTCGGGCCTGGTGGTCGCCTTCATCGCGGTGATGCCCTTGATGATTGCGGCGCTGAACCTGCTGTGGCGGGTGTTGCCCAGCCGGCTGGAGCTGGCCGGCATCGTCGTGGGCCTGTTCGGCGTGCTGATGCTGACCCAGGGCCAGGGTTTCGGCGCCTCGCCGCAGGGCCTGGTCGCGATCACGACGGCCTGCGCCTGCTGGGCGCTGGGCAGCGTCCTGTCGCAGCGCGGCTTTGCGCTGGCGGCCGGGCCCATGGGTTTTGCCAGCGAGATGCTGGCCGGCGGTGCGGTGCTGATGCTGTTGAGCCTGCTCAGCGGCGAGACCCTGAGCCTGCCGCTGCGCAGCGAGGCGGTCTGGGCCTGGCTGTATCTGGTGGTGTTCGGTTCGCTGATCGCCTTCAACGCCTATATGGTGCTGCTGGCCGAGGCGCCGGCAGGCCTGGCGTCGAGCTACTCCTTCGTCAATCCGGTGATCGCGATGCTGCTCGGGGTGGTGATCGCCGGCGAGGTGGTCAGCGGCTATGAGTGGCTGGCGGCCCTGGTGGTGCTGGTCGGCGTCGTGCTGCTGCTGCGCGGGCGCAAGGCCTGACCCCGTCAGGCCTTGCCGATGCGGGCAAAATGGCGCCATGCTTTATCTGCTCTCGCCCGCCAAATCGCTGGACTACGACACCCCGGTCGCCGCGCCGCTGCTCAAGCTCGCCACCGAGCCGCAGTTCCTGCCCCAGTCCAAGGCCTTGATCAAGGTCTTGAAGACCAAGACGGCGGCCGATATCGCCGCGCTGATGGACCTGAGCCCGGCCCTGTCCGAGCTCAATGTGAACCGTTACCACGCCTGGCAGCCTCGCTTCACCGAGGCCAATAGCAAGCCGGCGGTGCTGGCCTTCAACGGCGATGTCTATGACGGTCTGGACGCCAAGAGCCTGGCTGTCGAGGACCTGCAATGGGCGCAGCAGCATCTGGCCATCCTGTCCGGGCTGTACGGCGTGCTGCGGCCGCTGGACCGCATGCAGCCCTACCGCCTGGAGATGGGCACGAAGCTGGTCACCGAGCGCGGCAGCCATCTCTACGGCTTCTGGGGCGACACGCTGGCCGAGCACCTGAATGCGCGCGCGGCCCAGCAGCAGGTGCCGGTGATCGTCAATCTGGCGTCGCAGGAGTATTTCAAGGCGGCCGATCGCAAGGCCTTGCAGCCGCGTGTGATCGAGTGCCAGTTCGAGGACTGGAAGAACGGCCAGTACAAGATCATCAGCTTCTTCGCCAAGCGGGCGCGCGGCCTGATGGCGCGCTATGCGATCACGCGGCGCATTGATACGCCGGCCGGCCTGAGGGACTTCGATCTCGACGGCTATGCCTACCAGGCCGAGCTGTCGACGCCCGAACGCCTGCTGTTTCGCCGCCGCCTGGGCTGAAAGGGCCGGAGGAGTCCACCATGAGTGCCCAGACCATCACGCCCGAGCTGCAGCGCTGGATCGTCGAGCAGGCCAAGGCCGGGCTGACGGCCGAGCAGGTGCTGCAGGCCATGCTCAAGAGCGGCTGGGACGAAACCGTCGCGGCCCAGGCGCTGGCGCAGAGCGTCGCCGGTTTCGTGCCGGGCCAGGGCCTGGTCCTGCCGGTGCCCAGCGCGGTGCCCGAGCCCGATCTGAGTGGTGCGCCGCCGCTGCTGAATGCCGGCGACCGCGCGGTCGGCGTGCTGGTCAGCCTGCAACTGCCGCGCCTGCTGGTGTTGGGCGGCCTGCTGTCCGACGAGGAGTGCGATCTGATGCGCGCGGCGGCGGCCAGCCGCCTGGCCCGCTCGGAGACGGTGGCGGCCTCGGCCGATGGCAGCGAGGTCAATGCCGCGCGTACCAGCGAGGGCATGTTCTTCGAGCGTGGCGAGAACGAGATCTGCCGGCGGGTCGAGGCCCGCATCGCCCGGCTCTTGAACTGGCCGGTCGAGAACGGCGAGGGCCTGCAGGTGCTGCGCTATCGGCCCGGGGCCGAGTACCTGCCGCACTACGACTACTTCGACCCGCGCCACACCAGCACGCCGCCCATCCTGCAGCGCGGCGGCCAGCGGGTCGCCACCTTGGTGATGTACCTGAACACGCCCGAGCAGGGCGGCGCGACGATCTTTCCCGACATCGGCCTGGAGGTCGCGCCGATCAAGGGCAATGCGGTGTTCTTCAGCTATGACCGGCCGCACCCGATCACGCAAAGCCTGCATGGCGGCGCGCCGGTGCTGGCCGGCGAGAAATGGGTGGCGACCAAATGGCTGCGCGAACGGCGCTTCGAGTGAGCGCTAGCGATTCAGCGGCAGCTGGCTCTGCTTGAGCTGGCGCAGCACAAAGCTGCTCTTGCTGTGGCGGATGCCGGGGATCTTGTAGAGCCGCTCGCGCAGCAGGCGCTCGTAGTCGCGGGTGTCGGCCACCGCGATGCGCACGTAGTAGTCGTAGTCGCCCGAGACCAGAAAGGCCTCCAGCACCTCGGGGATCTGCTCCAGCGCGCGGCCGAACTCGAACAGCGCGGCGTCCGAATGATCGTTCAGGGTCACTTGCACGATCACTGTGTCGGCCAGGCCGATCTTGGCGGCATTGACGCGCACCGAGTAGCCCTCGATGACGCCGGCTTCTTCCATGCGCTTGATGCGGGTCCAGCAGGGCGAGCTGGTCAGGCCGACCTTGCCGGACAGCTCCTGCAGGCTGATGCGGGCGTCGCGCTGCAGCTCGGTCAGGATGGCCAGATCGAATTTATCGAGTTTCATGCTGCTGGATTCTATTCATCAAGGAAATTTTCCCGAATTGAAGTCTTGTGCAGGAAATTTCAGCAGCAATTTCTGGGCGAGCTTGGGCACAGTGAGGCCATGAATGCTGTGCTCCAAGACCTGCCCCACGCCCGCCCGCAAACTCACCCAAGTAATGGCGCCGAGGCGCTGATCGCGACCCTGCTGAGCCTGGGCGTCGACACCGTGTTCGGCTACCCTGGCGGCGCGGTGCTGCCGCTGTATGACGCGCTGTACGCCGAGCCGCGGCTGCGCCATGTGCTGGTGCGCCACGAGCAGGCCGCCGTGCATGCGGCCCAGGGCTATGCGCGCACGACCGGCCGGGTCGGCGTGGTCTTCGTGACCTCGGGGCCGGGCATGAGCAACACCACCACCGGCCTGCTCGACGCCTTGTGCGACTCGATCCCGGTGTTGTGCATCAGCGGTCAGGTCGCGACCACGGCCATCGGCACCGATGCCTTCCAGGAATGCGATGCGCTGGGGATTTCGCGGCCGGTGACCAAGTGGAATGTGCAGGTGCGCGAGGCGGCCGCGCTCAGCGAGACCCTGGCGCTGGCCCATGCCAGGGCGGCCGGCGGACGGCCGGGGCCGGTGCTGGTCGATGTGCCCAAGGATGTGCAGCTGGCGCCGGTGGCGGCGTGGCGGGCACCGGTGTTGCCCATGGCTGCACCTGTGCTGCCGGCGGCCACTCAAATCCAGGCCGCACTGGCCCTGCTGGCGCAGGCGCGCCGGCCGGTCTTCTATGGCGGCGGCGGGCTGATCAATGCCGGCTCGGCGGCCTGCGCAGCCTTCACACGCCTGGTGCGGGCCAGCGGCGCGCCCTGCACGCTGACCCTGATGGGGCTGGGCGCCTTCCCGGCCGACGATCCGCAGTCGCTGGGCATGCTGGGCATGCACGGCAGCCTGGAGGCCAATCTGGCGATGCACCATGCCGATCTGCTGGTCTGCGTCGGCGCGCGCTTCGACGACCGCGTGACCGGCCGGCTCGATGCCTTCTGCCCGCAGGCCCAGGTCATCCATCTGGACATCGACCCGCGCTCGATCGGCAAGGTGGTCAAGGCCGATGTGGCTCTGCTGGGTGACTGTGGCGCCAGCCTGCGGGCGCTGGAGCAGGGCTGGCAGAAGGGTGGACAGAAGGGCTGCGATCTGGGCGACTGGTGGGCGCGGATCGAGGGCTGGCGTGCCGAGCGCTCGCTGGCTTTCGAGGACCGCAGCGATTGCATCCTGCCGCAGGCCCTGATGAGCCGGCTCGACGCGCAGCTGGCCGGCCGCGACGCCATCGTCGCCACCGATGTCGGCCAGCACCAGATGTGGGCCGCGCAATACCTGCGCCAGCAGCGGCCCGGCCGCTGGCTCAGCTCGGGTGGTGCCGGCACCATGGGCTATGGCCTGCCGGCCGCGATCGGCGCGCAGATCGCGCACCCCGAGGCCCTGGTGGTCTGCGTCAGCGGCGACGCGTCCATCCTGATGAACATCCAGGAGCTGTCGACCGCGACCCAGCACCGCACGCCGGTCAAGGTGGTGCTCAGCAACAACGGCCGCATGGGCATGGTGCGGCAGTGGCAGGAGCTGATCCACGGTAACCGGCTGAGCCACAGCTATACCGAGGCGCTGCCGGACTTTGTCGCGCTGGCCCAGGCTTTCGGCTGGCAGGCACGACGGGTCGAGCGGCGCGAGGAACTGGACGCGGCGCTGGCCGAGTGCCTGGCCAGCGAGGGGCCGTTCTTTCTGGATGTGGTGGTGGCGGCCGAGGAGAACTGCTTCCCGATGATTCCCGCCGGCGCGGGGCATCACGAGGTTCTGCTCGGCAAGGGTCGCCAGTACATGGCCTGAAATGAACAAGGGCACCCGAAGGTGCCCTTGTCATGGATCGCGAGTGCTTAGACGCGCTTGCGGTACTCATGCGTGCGGGTGTCGATTTCGATCTTGTCGCCCTGGGCCACGAAGATGGGCACCGGGATTTCGAAGCCGGTGGAGATCTTGGCCGGCTTGAGCACCTTGCCCGAGGTGTCGCCCTTGACGGCCGGCTCGGTCCAGGTCACTTCGCGCACCAGGCTGGTCGGCAGCTCGACCGAGATGGCCTTGCCTTCGTAGAACACCACTTCCACGGGCATCGCGTCTTCCAGATAGGACAGGGCGTCACCCATGTTCTCGGCTTCCACCTCGAACTGGTTGTATTCGGCGTCCATGAAGGCGTACATCGGGTCGGCGAAGTAGGAGTAGGTGCACTCCTTCTTTTCCAGAATGATCTGGTCCATCTTGTCGTCGGCCTTGAACACGACTTCGGTGCCGGAGTTGTTCAGCAGGCTCTTGAGCTTCATGCGCACGGTGGCGGCATTGCGGCCACCGCGGCTGTATTCGGTCTTCAGCACGACCATCGGGTCCTTGCCGTGCATGATCACATTGCCGGCGCGGATTTCTTGAGCGATCTTCATGAGTGTTCGGGTCCGTTGAGGGAGTCGTTGGAGTCGTGGTTGGGGGCTGGCTTGCTCTCGGACAGGTGAAAGCAGGTGCCCAGCGCGCGCCCGAAAACTCCCATGGCGCGGCAAAGCCCGAGATTTTAGCCTGAAACGCCGACGAAACGCAGCAGCTGGGCGCTCAGATCGGCTTGCGCTGCCAAATGCGCACGCCAGCGCTGTGCATGGCGCTGCGCGGCTTCGGCTTGCGGCAGGCCGGCCGGCCAGGCCGCCAAGCCATTCCAGGCGCGCCACAGGCCACGGCTGGCCGCGGCCAACTCTGCGGTCGCGCCGGCCAGCCACAAGTCCATGAAGGCTTCCAGCTTGGGGCCATGGGCGCCGTCGTGCTGGGGATAGATCTGCCAGACAAAGGGCTTGGCTGCCCACTGGGCGCGCACAAAGGAATCTTCGCCGCGCACGAAGTTCAGATCGCAGGCCCACAGCAGGTGGTCGAACTCGGGCTGGCTCAGGTAGGACAGGGCCTGCCAGCGCAGCGTCGGCAGCAGCGCCAGCCCGGCGATCTGGGCCTGGGCCGCACCGGGGCAGACCAGCAGCAGGGTCGGCGTGTCGGCCAATGCCTGCAGCAGCGCCGGCAGCGCCGGGTTGGCATAGGCGAACAGGCTGACCAGGCGCTCGCCCGGCCGCGGCGCGATGCCTTGGGCGGCCCGCCAGGCGGGGGCGTCGAAGCGCTGCTGGCGCTGCAGCAACTCGGGCTCGCGCAGCAGGCCGCCGGTGTGCGGCGTGAAGCCGGGGTAGAAGAAGCGCTTGGACAGGCCGGCGCCGGGGCCGCTGAATTGCGGCGAGGCCAGGCCATGGCTGCGCTCGACATAGGACTCGGCGCTGAGGTACTCCAGATTGATCCATTGCGGCGCTACCGGCCGAGCCGCCATGCGCGCAACAAAGGCCGGCGGCAGCTCGCAGCCAAAGGTCTCGACGACGACATCGCCGACCGCCGCCGCGTGGTCGGCCTCGGCCCAGGCCAACACCTCGATACCTTGCGACGCGCCTCCGGGCGCCATCCAGGCCAGCGCCGAGGCATCATCGAGCCACAGCCGCACGGTCTGGCCGCGCGCTGCCAGATCGCGGGCCAGCCGCCAGCTCACGCCGATATCGCCATAGTTGTCGATCACGCGGCAGAACAGATCCCATTGCAATCTCATCGCCGGATTATCTGGCGGCACAATCGCGCCCCATGCAAGGCAGCAGCAACCCCTCCCAGACCGATACCACAGCGACACCCGAGCCGGCCGACGCCGAGCAGGCCGCGCGCGAGCTGCGCGCCCAGGTGCTGGCCGCTGTATTGGCCGAGGTGGCAGCCTTGCCGGGCCTGCCGGGCGTCTATCGCTATTTCGACGCCCAGGACCAGGTGCTCTATGTCGGCAAGGCCAAGAACCTGAAGAAGCGGGTCTCCAGCTATTTCCAGAAAGACCATGGCGGCACCCGCATCGGCATGATGGTCGCGCGTATCGCGCGGCTGCAGACCACGGTGGTGCGCACCGAGGCCGAGGCCTTGCTGCTGGAAAACAATCTGATCAAGACGTTGAACCCGAAGTTCAACATCCTGTTCCGCGACGACAAGAGCTATCCCTATCTGAAGCTCAGCGGCCACGACTACCCGCGGGTCAGCTATTACCGCGGCGCGGTCGACAAGCGGCACCGCTATTTCGGGCCGTTCCCGAGCGCCTGGGCGGTCAAGGAATCGATACAGCTGATACAGAAGGTGTTCCGGCTGCGCACCTGCGAGGACACGGTTTTCAACAACCGCAGCCGGCCCTGCCTGCTGTACCAGATCCGGCGCTGCTCGGGGCCTTGTGTGCCCGAGGGTCAGGGAGCGGAATACGGTCGCGATGTGCGCAATGCCGAGCGCTTTCTGCTGGGCGAGACGCAGGAGGTGATGGACGGGCTGCAGGCGCAGATGATGGCTTATGCGGACGCGCTGCAGTTCGAGCTGGCGGCCGAGGTGCGCAACCAGATCAGCGCGCTGTCCAAGGTCTTGCAGCAGCAGGCGATGGACGAGAACAGCGCCACCGGGCGCGACCGCGATGTCGACATCCTGGCCGTCAAGGTGCAGGGCGGACGGGCCTGCGTCAATCTGGCAATGGTGCGGGGCGGGCGGCATCTGGGCGACCGGGCCTATTTCCCCAAGCATGTCGAGGACGCCACCGCGGTGGCGCTGGCCGATGATGATGAAGAGGGTCAGGCATCGAGCCGCTCCGCCCAGTCGCCGGAACGGCAGGTGCTGGAGGCCTTCATGGCCCAGCACTATCTGGACGCACAAGTGCCCTCGCTGATCGTCGTCAGCGACGAGGTCGATGCCGCGCTGGCCGAGGCCCTGACCCTGCAGGCCGGCTACAAGGTGACCACTCAGGCCCAGCCGCGCGGCCAGCGCCGCATCTGGCAGGAGATGTGCGTCAAGGGCGCCGAGCTGGCGCTGGCACGCTTGCTGTCGCAGGAGGGCTCGCAGCAGGCCCGCACCCAGGCGCTGATCGAGGCGCTGGACCTGAGCGTGCAGGAACTCGACAAGTTCCGCATCGAGTGCTTCGACATCAGCCACACGGCCGGCGAGGCGACGATGGCCTCCTGCGTCGTTTTCGAGGGTCACCAGATGCAAAGCGGCCAGTACCGGCGCTACAACATCGAAGGCATCACCGGCGGCGACGACTATGCGGCAATGCGTCAGGTGCTGACGCGGCGCTACAGCAAGATGGCCGAGGCCGCCCAGCTGGGCACGGGCCGGCTGCCGGATCTGGTGCTGGTCGACGGCGGCAAGGGCCAGGTCTCGATGGCGCGTGAGGTGTTCGAGGAACTGGGCCTGGATCTGGCGCTGATCGTCGGCGTCGAGAAAGGTGAGGGCCGCAAGGTCGGGCTGGAAGAGCTGGTGTTCGCCGACGGCCGCGACAAGGTCTATCTGGGCCGCGACTCGGCGGCGCTGATGCTGGTGGCCCAGATTCGCGACGAGGCGCACCGCTTTGCGATCACCGGCATGCGCGCCAAGCGCGCGGCGGTGCGCACCGGCGGCTCGAAGCTGGAGGATGTGCCCGGTGTGGGGCCGAAAAAGCGCGCACAGTTGCTGCAGCGCTTCGGCGGTGTGCGTGGCGTGGCCGGCGCCAGCGTCGACGAGCTCTGCACGGTCAAGGGCGTCTCAAGAGAATTGGCAGAGGAGATTTATCGTGTTTTGCACTGAACAAGAGGGCCGCTGGCAACGCGCCGCACGCGGGCTGGGCCTGGGAGCGCTGCTGGCGCTGGTCGGCTGCTCGGGCCCGCGGGCGCCGGTGCCGCCGCCGGCATCGACCGCCCAGCCCAGCGGCTCGGCGCCGTCGGCCGCCAGCCCCGAGCTGCCAGGCAAGGCGCCGGGCCAGCCGGCGCCGCTGGTGCTGGAGCCGCCCAAGCCGGTGCGTACCGCCGTGGAGCTGCGTCTGCAGGCGGCCTACCGGCTGATCGTCGCGAACCCGGACCGCGTCTATATGGGCGAGGTGCCCGAGCCCTTGCTGGCGATCCCGGTGCTGGAGATCGAGCTGTTTTCCGACGGCCGCGTCAAGCACATCCATGTGCTGCGCAAGCCCGGTCAGGCGCTGGACACGGTGCAGCTGGCGATCGATGCGGTGCACCGCGCCGCACCGTTCGGCGATGTCTCGCGCATGCCCAAGCCCTGGAAGTTCAGCGAGACCTTTTTGTTCAACAACCAGCGCAAGTTCAAACCGCGCACGCTCGATCAGTGAGCCAGGCTCGGCATTAATGAGACAAAGTCGGTGCCCGTCTCGGGCGCTGCACGGTAATTGGGCACAATGCCCGCATGTTCTTCACGCTGCCAACCCTGTTCACCTGGGCCCGGATCCTCGCGATCCCGCTGATCGTCGGGGTGTACTACCTCGACCTGCTGCCGGCGCACCAGAATCTGTTTGCCACCGTGCTCTTTGTGGTGGTCGCGCTGACCGACTGGCTGGACGGCTATCTGGCCCGCAAGCTCAACCAGACCTCGGCCTTCGGCGCCTTCCTGGACCCGGTGGCCGACAAGATCCTGGTCTGCGCGGCCCTGCTGGTGCTGCTGGAGCTGCAGCGCGTCAATGCCATGGTCGCCCTGGTCATCATCGGCCGCGAGATCACCATTTCGGCGCTGCGCGAGTGGATGGCACAGATCGGTGCCTCGCGCAGCGTGGCCGTGCACATGGTGGGCAAGCTCAAGACCACGGTGCAGATGGTGGCCATCCCCTTCCTGCTTTATGACGGCCGCCTGTTCGACCTGATCCCGACCCGTGAGTGGGGGACCTGGCTGATCTATGCGGCCGTCGTGCTGACCATCTGGTCCATGGTCTATTACCTGCAAAAAGCCCTGCCAGAAATCCGTGCCAAGGCCAAGTGAGGCTGCGCTTTTGGGCTGTCTGTTTGGCGCTTTCTGGGCGCATGGGCGACCGCCGACGCACTCATTTGTATCGGGACTTTTCCTGGCTCAGCAGCCCGGATGATTGCGTCTAGAATCCGCTTCCCCGCAGGTTCGCCGGCGCTGGCGTGCCAGGATGGACGCGGCTGGTGTCCTGGCGGCCCAGACAGGACGTCGCCTTCGTTGCCGCGTTTTTGCAAAACCTTTTGAGGGGATTCTTTGTGAACAAGTCCGAACTGATCGAGCACATCGCCAAGCAGGCCGACATCTCCAAGGCGGCGGCAGGGCGAGCGCTGGAGGCGCTGATTGGCGGTGTGAAGACGACGCTGAAGAAGAATGGCAGCGTTTCTCTGGTAGGCTTCGGCACCTTCAGTGTGACCAAGCGCGCCGCGCGCACCGGTCGCAACCCGCGCACCGGCGACACGATCAAGATCAAGTCGGCCAAGGTCCCGAAGTTCCGTCCCGGCAAGGCGCTCAAGGACGCGGTGAACTGAAGAATCCCGGATCAACCGGGTGCTTAGCTCAGTTGGTAGAGCGGCTCCCTTACACGGAGTAGGTCAGCGGTTCGAGCCCGTTAGCACCCACCAAGTCTTGCCCGCCCCGAGGTGGCGCGGGCCGAGGCTAGAATCACATCCGATGCAAAGGCGAACCCAGGTTCGCCTTTGTCGTGTTTGAGCAGCGCCCGGTCGTGGCCATGCCGGCGCGCACCGCAATGCCTGTTTGAGGTCTTTGATGTTTGAATTCGTCCGTAAGCACAATCGCCTGTTCCAGTTCATCCTGCTGATCCTGATCGTGCCCGCCTTCGTGCTGGTCGGCCTGGAGGGTTACAGCAGCTTCATGGATGGCAGCAATGCCGGCGTGGCCAGCGTCAATGGTCGCAAGATCACGCAGGCCGAGTGGGACGCCACGCACCGCGAGCAGATGGAGCGCATGCGCGCCCAGATGCCCAACCTCGACGTCAAGCTGTTCGACTCGCCCGAGGCGCGTCAGCAGTCGCTGGACTCGCTGGTGCGTGAGCGCGTGATGCAGGCGGCCGCTCAGGGTCAGCATCTGGTGGTCAGCGACGAGCGCCTGCAGCAGCTGTTCCGCAGCGACCCGCAGCTCGCCTTCCTGCGCAACCCGGACGGCACGGTCAACAAGAATCTGCTGATCGCCCAGGGCATGAGCTCGGAGATGTTCGCCCAGCGCCTGCGTCAAGACCTGACCCTGCGCCAGGTGATGATGGGTGTGGGCGGCTCGGCGCTGGCCGGCAAGGCCAATGCGGCGGTGGCCTTCGATGCCTTGCTGCAGCAGCGCGAACTGCAACTGCAGCGCATCGAGGCCAAGGACTTCCTGGCCCAGGTCAACCCCAGCGATGCCGAGATCGAGGCCTTCTACAAGGAACCGGCCAATAACGCGCGCTTCCAGCTGCCCGAGACCGCCAGCATCGAGTACCTGGTGCTGGACCTGCAGGCGCTGAAGTCCGATGTCAGCGTCAGCGACGAGGATCTGCGCAAGTACTACGCCGAGAACCAGTCGCGCTACACCGTGGCCGAGGAGCGCCGCGCCAGCCATATCCTGATCAAGGCCGACAAGGACGCGCCCGCCGCCGAGCGCAGCAAGGCCAAGGCCCGCGCCGAGGAACTGCTGGCCGAGGCACGCAAGAACCCGGCCGGCTTCGCCGATCTGGCCCGCAAGAATTCGCAGGATGAAGGCTCGGCGCCCAATGGCGGCGATCTGGACTTCTTTGCCCGCGGCGCCATGGTCAAGCCCTTCGAGGATGCGGCCTATGCGCTCAAGCAGGGCGAGATCAGCAATGTGGTCGAGTCCGATTTCGGCTACCACGTGATCCAGCTGACCGGCCTGCGCGGCGGCGACAAGAAGAGCTTCGAGGCGGTGCGTCCCGAGCTCGAAGACGAGGTGCGCCGCCAGCAGGCGCAAAAGCGCTACACCGAGGTGGCCGAGCAGTTCAGCAACACCGTCTATGAGCAGTCCGACAGTCTGAAGCCGGCGGCCGACAAGCTCAAGCTGAGCATCCAGACCGCCATCGTGCAGCGCGCTCCGGCGCCCGGCGCTAGCGGTCCGCTGGCTTCGGCCAAGCTGCTGGAGGCCGTGTTCGGCAATGAGGCGCTGCGCAACAAGCGCAATACCGAGGCGGTCGAGACGGCGCCCAACCAGCTGACGGCTGCCCGCGTCGTGCAGCACAACCCGGCCCGCCTGCCGGCCCTGGCCGATGTGAAGCCGCAGGTGCGCGCCCAGCTGATGCAAAAGCGCGCCACCGAGCTGGCCATCAAGCAGGGCCAGGAGCGCTTGGCGGCGCTGCAGAAGTCCGGCGATGCCGCCGGTCTGGATGCGCCCGTCGTCGTTTCCCGTGCCAAGCCGGCCAATCTGTCGCAGAAGGTGCTGAACGAAGTGCTGCGCGCCGATGCCAGCAAGCTGCCGGCCTATGTCGGTGTCGACAGCGGCGAGGGCGCCTATGTGCTGGTGCGCATCAACAAGCTGCTGCCGCGCGACCCGGCCGTGATCGACGAGCAACGCGCCAGCCAGCAGTACGCGCAGGCCTGGACGGCGGCCGAGTCGGAGGCCTATTACAAGGCGCTGAAGACCCACTACAAGACCAAGGTCACGGTGCCTGCCGCTGCCGCCGCATCGGCGCCTGCTCCTTGATGGACTGAATAAATTTTGGCGGTTTGGAAAGAAATCTCTTCTCATACCGCTGAAGTCTGCCTATAATCATAGGCTCAGCGGTGGTTGTAGCTCAGTTGGTAGAGTCCAGGATTGTGATTCCTGTTGTCGTGGGTTCGAGTCCCATCAGCCACCCCAAAAAATGTGAACGCCGACAAGCACTTATGTTTGTCGGCGTTTTTCATTGGGCCTCATAAGTTGGCTCATATTCCAAAATTTGGAATATGCCGGTCAGTTTGAAGACCGCTTCACGACCTTGTTTCGGTCGTATACCCGCGCTGTCGTCTCCGGGTTCTTGTGCAGGTCCGGTAGCTTCCCGGTCAAGCTCTTGTGCTCGGTCGTGTAGTACGCGCGCAGGTCGTGAAAGGTGAAGCGGGTTTCCTGCGTGATCACCTTCTCAGCGATCGCCGCGCGCACGACGCGCCCCCAGAGGGTCTTGAAACCTCGGGCTGAATAGGCGTTGTTGTCGCGCGTCGGGAACACGTACAGGCATTCACGGTCCGGCCGGATGGCTTTGAGCTCGGCCAGGCAGGCCGCCAGCGCCGGCTTGATCTCGATCTCCTCGATCACCTCGCCGCGCTTCTTGCCGCGCTGCTTGGCCCGCTTGATCCGGATCAGGCCGGCGGCCTCGTCGACCTGGGGCCATACCAGGTCCAGGAACTCGGCCTGTCGGTTTCCGGCCAGCGAGGCATAGCGCGCAGCCAAGCCGATGATGCGGCGCTGCGGTGTCTGCTTGGCGACCCACGCCAGGAACCTGGCCAGCACCAGCGCGTCGGGCGCCTCGGTCTTGGGCTCCTCGATGTTCGGCCGGACGTACTTGGCCGGGTTCTCTTTGCAGACACCCAGGTCGATGCCGTGGGCGAACAGGTTGCTCAGCAGCGACTTTTCCCGGTTGGCCCGGGTCTCCGCGTCGGCCCGGTGCTCGCGCACGTAGTAGGCGATCATGGTCGCGTCGATGCCGGCGATTCGCCGGTGGCCGAAGCAGTCCAGGATGGGGATGGCGCACTGCCTGTAATCGGTCTGCGTGGCCGGCGCCAGGCGCTTGAAGCGCTTGGACTCCTGGTATTTCTCCCAGACCCATTTGACCG
Organism: Burkholderiales bacterium C2; assembly: GCA_005503085.1. GTDB lineage: Bacteria > Pseudomonadota > Gammaproteobacteria > Burkholderiales > Burkholderiaceae_C > Roseateles_E. The sequence continues at coordinate 291,794 of SCOI01000006.1, forward strand.
TGCCGGTGTCAGGCGCCTCGCCCAGCAGGTCCAGCACCTGGCGGATCGCGTCCAGCCGGTCATGGCCCAGAGAAATGGGCTTCTTGCCGACCGGGTGGTAGCGGTAGAGGGTCTTTTTCTTGCCAGGGATCGCCTCCATGCGGGGCAGCAGCCCCTCGGCGGATCTGCGGTCGCGGGTTCGTGTCATCGTCTTCTCGGTTTGCCCCAGTTGGGCGGCGCTTCCGTGGGAGTGTCGGAGCCTGGCAGAGTACCGGCCCGGCGCGCCAGCAGCGCGCGCTCGTATGCGCCCCAGGTCAGGCTGGGCCGGCCGTCGGCCTTGATCGCCGGCTCAATGGCCAGGTGCTGACGAACCCATGAGACCTGCTTGCTGGGCGACGAGAAGCCCGACACGTTGGTCAGCTCCTGCTTTGTCATGCAGCGCTGGCCGATGCCTGCGTCTGCAATCTCGGCAATCGACGCCGTCATGGCAAGGCCGCCAGCACCAGGGCCGCCAGGCCGCCGCCGACGATCAGGGCAGCCAGACCGAGGATCGACCACAGCACGGCCGGGGTCATCGGCCGGCTGCCCAGCCAGATCACGCCGGCCACGCCGGCGGCCAGGATGCAAATGAGGGTTCTCAAGGCTTGACCTCCTGTGCTGCCCCTTGGGTGGCAAGAGCAGCGGCTCGGGCGGTTGCGATCTTTCGCAGATGTGCGCGAGCGTTTGCAAATGCGCGCTTGTATCCAGCGGTGATCTGCGCCTGGGTCTTTCCGGCGTAGCACTCATGATGCCAAGTTCCGTTGATGACGCCGCAGACGCAAGGCGTGTAGCCAAGGGTGCGTTCTACTTCGTGGTCTGTCATGTCTTGGCCCCTTGAGTGGCGGCATTTGGGCATGCAGTCAAGCCGTCATCCAATGTGCCGTGGACGCCTCGTCGACCGCTCTTGCACAGCAGGCACAGCCACCGATCTTTCGTTTGCGATCTTTCTTGCTTGGGCCCTTGGGCGGTGGCTGTCATAGCGTCAAGCATTCGCTGTGGTAGCCCGTCCAGACCATCGGCCCGAAGCAAGACCTTGACGGCTGCAACGTGCTGCTCCTCGGTGATCTTTGCTGCTGCTGGCTGGGCAACTGCAATGGCCGCGCGCTCCACAGCTGCTCTGGCGAAAGCCAGCCACTTGTGACGGTACTCAGGCCATTCAGACCAGCTGCTGAACCCCATCTCTTC
>SCOI01000007.1 GCA_005503085.1 Burkholderiales bacterium C2
GTGCGGGCACGGGGGGGCGGGCTAGAGCTTGCTGTCGTGACATGGGTTACTCCTGTGAGGGCGAGGACGGGGAAGACGGAGGAAAACGTTTGCCTTCGGCGATTTGCGCCCAAGGACTCAGCCGGGAATCTAGCAAGACGGGTGCCAGAACTTCATGGCAAAGCCCTGTTTATGACGGTTTTGTTGCCAAAACACCGCAGAAAGCGCCTGCGCTACAGTGGCCGTCCCTTCCTCCTACCGACCGCCATCCATGCGCCTGATCACCGCCAATCTCAACGGCATCCGCTCCGCCGCCACCAAGGGATTTTTCGACTGGTTGCCGCAGCAGAACGCCGATCTGCTGGGCGTGCAGGAGGTCAAGGCCCAGCACGAGCATGTGGATCAGGTCTTCTGCAGCTCGGGCGGCCTGAAGGGCCATTTCCACTACGCGCAGAAGAAGGGCTATTCGGGCGTCGGCCTGTACAGCCGCATCGAGCCCAGCGACATCATCAAGGGCTTCGGCGTGCCGGAGTTCGATGACGAGGGCCGCTGGGTCGAGATGCGCTTCGACAAGCCCGGCCGCAAGCTCAGCATCATCAGCTGCTATTTCCCCAGCGGCTCCAGCGGCCCGGAGCGCCAGGAGGCCAAGTACCGCTTCCTCGCGGCGATGTACCCCTACCTGATGGCCTTGAAGGCCGAGCGTGAGTTCATCCTGGTGGCCGATGTGAACATCGCCCACAAGCCCGCCGACCTGAAGAACTGGAAAGGCAATCTGAAGAACAGCGGCTTCCTGCCCGAGGAGCGCGCCTGGCTGGACCAGCTCTTCGGCAGCGGGCCGGACCAGGGCGGCCTGATCGATGTCTACCGCCAGCTGCATCCCGACACCACCGACGAGTGCTACACATGGTGGAGCAACCGCGGCCAGGCCTATGCCAAGAATGTGGGCTGGCGCCTGGACTACCACTTCGCGACCCCGAAGCTGGCCGCCTTGGCCAAGCAGGCGGCGATCTACAAGGCCCAGAAGTTCAGCGACCATGCGCCGCTGACGATCGATTACGACTTCAAGCTCTGAGCGCGCGGCACCCCCAAATCAATCGGCGCCGGGGCGCTGGCAAGCCGGCCAGGCCAGGCCAGTCCTGGCCAGGGCACGACTTGGGTGACCGGCCTCAGTTCCGCACGACCTCCACCTCCAGGAACTCCGACTCCACCTGCGTGGATCCGTCGACCGCGCGGTTGCTGGCGGCCCAGAGCTGCTCCAGATCGGCGCGCAAGGCGGCCTGGCCGGCGCCGTCCAGCGCGGCATGCGCGCGGTTGGTCGGGCCATAGTAGGTGATGAAGAACTCCACCACATCGGCCGGGCCGAAGGGGTAGCGCATCGCGTAGTTGCGCCTGGTGATGACGATGTGCGCAGCCCCGTGGCCCAGCCGGTCGCGCACCGTGGCCTCGTCGCCCCAGGCCAGCGGCGAGGCCATCAGCGGCGAGGGCGGTACATGCCTGCCGATCACCTTGAACATCTGGCCCACATGCCCCTGCGGGGTCCAGTTGCCCATCACGATGCGCCCGCCCGGGCGGCATACGCGCAGCAGCTCGGCGGCCACGTGGTCGGGGCGTGGCGCAAACATCGCCCCGAACAGGCTGCTCACCACATCGAAGCTGGCGTCCGCGTAGGGCAGCGCCTCGGCATCGCCCTCGTCGAAGTGTGCCGTCGTCAGCCCCTCTTCGGTCGCCCGCACGCGAGCGCGCAGGATCGAGTTGGTGGCGATGTCCACGCCGGTGGCGGCGATGCCTGCGCGCGCCGCCGGAATGACGATTTGTCCGGCGCCGCAGGCCACGTCGAGCAGGCGCTGGTCCGGTTGCAGGTTCAGGCGCGCCAGGAAGGCCAGCGCATCGGGTTCGAGGAACTTGGCGAAATGTCCGTAGTCGCCGGCCATCCAGGTCGTCTTGAGCTTCTGCTTCAGGGCCTGCATCTCGGGGGGCATGGTGTTGTCGGTGCTGCTCATGGTGGGGTACTCCAGGTGAAATGGGAGGGTGCCGCGACGGCCTAGCGGCCCAGCGGCTGCAGATACATCGCGACCGTGCGCTGGCCGATCCGCCGGCCGAGCGCCAGCCCGTCCTCGCAGGCCGAGCGGAAGTGGATGCCGGCATAGATGCGCGAGTCCGCGCTCTCGCGGGCCGCCTGCGACAGGCTGGTGAAGGTGCGCCTGATGTTCGGGAATGGTGGGCCGCTGCTGATCGTGAAGCCGACCTGGTCGCTGCCGATGACGCCCGCCAGCGCCACCGCCGCCGCGCCGCTGAACAGGCTCTGCGTCGACGGATAGTCCGACACCGCCGGCGTGTTCTGCTGGCTGTTCCAGGCCGGATCGGCCACGGTGGCCTCGTTGCCATCGTCGGCCGCCTCGCGGATCGCGGTCACCGGGCGCCAGAAGTCGTAGACATAGCGGATCTTGAAGCCGGCGATATAGGTGTCGGCCATGGCCAGCGAGGTCACGGCCAGCGCGCGCGCGCTGTCCCAGGCATCAAGGCCGCGTGCCTCGGCCACGGCGCGAGCCACCCGATACCAGGCTCCCGGGCCCTCGAACCAGAAACGGGAGATCTCGGTCTGCTCGGGCGTACGGGCACTGCTCAGCTGGCCGCCCAGCGTCTTCACCTCATTGAACTCCTGCGCGTACTGCGCGCTGGTCAGCGCGGGGGGCCCGGCAGCCAGTATTGCGAGGTCGACAGCAGCGTGAACGGCGTCACATGGCCCCAGCCGGGCAGCATGGAGGCCGCGAAGCCGGGTGCCAGCTTGGGATCCTTGATGGGCGGGTTCGGCGGCTCCGGGTTGGGGTGCGGCCGCCAGCGCCCCGGCCCGCTGGCCGGCGTGTAGACGGCGGGCCTGGTCGCGCCATCGTCCTTGCGCAGCGCCAGCATCGCTTCGCCGGCGGCCTGGCCGATCGCCACGCCAGCCTGCTTGGCCGGCCCGTCGGCGAGCGCGGCCAGGGCAAGGCGATACGCATCCTCCACCTGGGCCAGCGCCTCGGCGCGCTGCGGCGGCGCGCCGAAGGCCGGGATCACCGACAGCAGCACGGTGCGGGTAGCGGCGGCCACCGCCGCTTCGGCGGCGGCGCCGGGGGCCGCCACGCCCTCGAAGTAGTAGGGGGCATGGCGCGGCTTGATGCCGTTGAGCGCATCGTGCACGGCGCCCTGCACCATCGCCACGCTGCGGGTCTGCTGTATCGGGTTCTGGCCGCCGACGGCGATGACCTTGACGGTCGTCTCGTTCCACTTCAGCACCTCGTTGGCGCTGGCGGGCTGGGCATGCGAGGCGAGGGCCGTCAGGAGCGCCACCGTGGCGAGCAGGGGTCGGCGCCGGCGCTTGTCGGTGTTCATCGTCTTCATCATCTTTCGCTCCTGATGTCGGATGTGCGGGAATCGGCCCGCACGCCGCTTGCGACCACAAAACTGCCCGGCAGGCGATAGCCCGCGCCATCGCACCAGCGGGCGATCGAAGCCAGGTATTCCGCCTGCACGGCTTCGCGCGTGCGGCGCTCGAAGCGGGCATAGGCCAGGGCCACCGGACCGCCCGCCAGGACGGCGTCGCAGGCCGAGCGGGCCCCGGCATAGCGGAGCCAGGCATCGACGCGGCGGCTGCACACGGCGGCGAAGCCGGTCCGCCGCAGCGCCTGCGTCAGGGCCGTGCCGGTGCCCAGGCGGAAGAACAGCGGGCACACCTCGGAGCGGACCCGCCGGTCGACGATCGGAAAGACCTCGGCCCAGGCGCAGTCGCGTCGCTCGCCCCAGACCGACACCAGCAGCCGCCCGCCCGGCCGCAGGCAGCGCGCCATCGCGGCCAGCGCGCGCTCGGGATCCGGCATGTACATCAGGCCCAGGCCGCACAGCAGCACGTCGAAGCCGCCCTCGCCCAACTCCTGGTCCAGCGCCTGCGCGTCCGCCCGCAGCCAGCGCGGCGGCACCAGGCCCGCCTCCGCCACGCGCTGCGCCGCCGCGGCCAGCATCTGCTGCGACAGGTCGCTGGCCACCACCTCGCAGCCGGCGCGCAGCGCCGCCAGGGTCAGGGTCCCGGTGCCGCAGGCCACGTCGAGCACGCGCTCGCCCGGCCGCAGGGCGGCCTGCGTCAGCAGCGTCTCGCTGGCCGGCGCCAGCGCCTGCCGCCAGCCCGGGTCGTAGTGGGCGGCGGCGCGATCCCAGCCATAGCGCTGCACGCGGAGCTGCAGGGCGGTGTCCATGGCTCGGGCGGGTTCAGGGGCGCGGGCCGAACACCACCGCGCCGCTCAGCGGCTGGGGGTCGGCGAACACATGCAGATAGGGACTGGCGCTCTGGGCCTGCTCGATCGCGCGGCGCAGCGCCTCCTGCGGCGCGTCGCTGTCGATGTAGAGGGTGTGGCGCACCCGCAGATAGCCCGGGTAGACGTCGGTGCTGCCGAGCATGCCGCGGTCGTCGAAGTCCGCCTGCACCTCGACCTCCAGGCTGCGCCAGCAGAGGCCCGCGCGCGCCAGCCAGGCCGTGTAGCCGATGGCCAGGCAGCCGGCCAGCGCGCCGCGCCCGAGCACGCCCGGCGTGGGGTGCCGGCCGCCGCCGCCGGCCTCGACCGCCATGTCGACGGCCAGGGTCCAGTCGCCTTCGCGCAGCTCGCAATGCAGCCCGTCCACCACGCGCGCGCGCATCGTGCATTGCGCCTGCGCCTGCGCCTGCGCGGGTTTGCGCTCGAAGGCGGCCTGCATGCGGTCCCAGGCGGTGCGGATGCGCTCGGCGGTGCGGTTCATGCTCGGCTCCTTTTTTGCGGCCTCGGCGGCCCGGTTCGGCGAGAATGCGCGGCGGGCGTCAGCCCAGCGTCAAGACGGCGTCAAGGGCCGTGCTTCCCGCCAGACGGCCAGCAGCGCCTCGAAGCGCCGCTTGCGCACCCAGACGCGCAACTCCTCCGGGCTCAGGCACGGGCGGATGTGCCAGGCCTCGCGCAGCGCCGCGAGCGCCGCGGCGCGATGGCCGCGCTCCAGCTCGATCCCGGCCCGCACGATGCGTGCGGGCCAGAAGCGCGGGTCCGCGCGGCAGGCCGCCTCGGCCGCGCTGGCGGCCTCGTCCAGGCGCTCCAGCCGCTGCAGCGCCCCGCTCAGCAGGGTGTACCAGACGGGGCGACGGTAGTCGTCCGGGCTCAGGCGCAACCCGCGCTGCAATTGCTCGATGCCGCGTTCGGTCTCGCCCAGGATCAGCTGGGTGGCGCCCAGCGCGGCCCAGGCCTGGGATTGCCGGGGTTGGTATCGACCGCCCGCTGGATGAAGGGCAGGGCACGCCGCGGGTCGCCCAGATCGGCCAGTGCGCAGCCGGCATAGCCGAGCACCTCGGAGTTGCGCGGCTCGAGTTCCAGCGCCTGTTCGGCCTCGGACAGCGCCTCGGCGCGCGCGGCCGCGCCGGGCAGCAGCCCCATATTGCCGGCCAGGGCCATCACGATGGCCTTCTGCGCCCGCGCCAGCGCATGCCCGGGATCGACGGCGATGGCATGGCGGTAGAAGTCGAGCGCGGCGCGCACCGAGTCCTCGGCCCAGCCGCGCGCGAACAGCGCGCTATTGGCATCGCGCACCAGGTCGCGGGCATCGTCGCCCGCGCCGTCGGCATGCTGGCGGCGCTGCCGGCGCGCCCAGGCCACGCTGACCTGCAGGTCGACCTCGGCGGCCCAGGCCGCGATGCGCTCGTCCAGCAGCCCCGACGCCGGCTGGGCCTCCAGGTCTTCCTGCAGGCTCCACAGGTACAGCGCGTCCTCGCCGGAGATCAGGTGCAGCGACAGCCGCAGCCGCCCCTCCGGCGTGCGGCGCAGGCCGCCGCCGACCAGAAAGCAGGCCTTCAGCAGCTCGGCCATGCGCACGAGGTCGCCGTGCGCCCGCGCCGCCACCGACTGCACCGCGGCCTGGGCCGTGACGGCCAGCTGCGAATGCCGCGCCAGCGCGGCGCCCAGGTCCTCGGCCACCACGAGGGCCAGGCTTGCCAGCGCCGCCTCCTGCGGCAGCACCGCCAGCGGCAGCACGGCCAGGGCCAGAGCGCCGCCGCCCGTCGGGCGCCCCTGTGGCTCGTCCGGCGCCGAGGCCCGAAGGGCCGCGCGCAGCGCTGCGGTCTCGGCCTGCGGCGCCGTGCCGTACTCGCGCCGCAGCACCGTCGCGCAGCGCTCGTACTGGGCCAGCGCCTCGCTGCGCCGGCCGAGCGTCGCCCAGGTCTGCATCAGCAGCCGATGTGCCAGCTCGTTGCCGGGGTCGAGTTCGAGCCAGCGCTGCAGGCAAGGCACGGCCGCCTCGTGGCGCCCGGCGGCCAGCAGCGTGCGGGCCAGCCGTTCGAGCGCGGCCCAGGCCAGACGCTCGACGCGGGTCCGCTCGCCGCTCAGCCAGGTCTCGAACCCCTCGCTGATGAGCGCGCCACCCTGCAGCAGCGGGCCGGCATAGAGCGAGGCGGCCAGCTGCAGCTGCTCCGGATCGGCGGAGCGCGCCGCCGGCTCGAACTGCCACAGGTCGACGCCGACGCAGCGGGGGTCCAGCATCACCTGCTCGCCGCCGTTGATCTGCAGCACCGGGCAATCGCGTCGCAGCTCGCTCAGCAGCTGGCGCAGGCTCTGCCGCGCCCGATCCCGTGGCACTTCCTCCCACAGCAGGCTGCCCAGATACTCCCGCGTCAGGCCGGCGGGGCCGGCGCATCCCAGCAGGCCCAGCAGGGCTTGTGCCTTGGGGGATGCGGCGGCCGTTGCGGCATCGCTTGCGAGCCGACAGGAGCCCAGGAGCCTCAGTTGCCACATCGGCGGATTGTGGGGCGACGGATCCCCTTCTGTCATGTCCCTGACTTTGCCGCCCGGCGCGGCGACGACCTCTGGCGGCGCAGGCTCAGACCGCCCCGATCAGGCCGGCGACCTGCTCGTCGGACAGCCGCATCGGCAGCGCCTGCACCGGCAGCAGGGCCGCCACCGCATGCTCGCCGCGCGCGCTGTCGCGCAGCACCGGGCTCAGGCGCGGCTCGCCGGCGCCATTGATCAGCACCGCCACGCGCGGTTGATGCGCTTTCTCACCATTGCCCACCACCAGGCCCAGCTCGCCCGAGGCGAGGCGGACCACGCTGCCCGGCGGGAAGATGCCGAAGGCCTTGATCAACGCGCCGGCCAGCGGGCTGGCGTCGGCCATCTGATGCAGCTCGCGGCCGGCCTGCTGGGCGCTCATCGCGGGGCGGTTGGCGCGGCTGGACAGGCGGGCCGTGTAGACATCGGCAAAGCGCAGCATCTCGGCCAGCTCGCTGATATCGGTCGCGCCGTTCGGGTAGCCGGAGCCATCGGCCAGCTCATGGTGCTTGAGCACGGCCTCGATCCAGTCGGTGTCGGTGATGCCGGCCTCGCTGAGCATCTCGGCGCTGCGGGCCGGGTGTTCGTTGATGGCCTCGCGCTGCTTGGCCGTCAGCGGCGAGACCTGGGTCGAGAGCCGGGCTTGCAGATCGATCATCGCCACATTCATCGTCAGCGCGGCCTGGAAGGCGCGGCGCTGCTCGGCCACGGTCCAGCCCAGATAGCGCGCCGCCGCCTGGCAGGCGGTGGCGGCGTGGATCGAGTGGCTGACGCCGTAATGGCCGGCGCCGGCCTCGGGCTGGCGCACCACCTGGGACAGGGCCACATCGGGCGAGCACTCGATCAGCGACAGCAGCAGATCGGTGGTGCTGTGGATGGCGCCCGCCAACTGTGCGATGGGCGCACCGAGCGCCTGCCTGACATCGCGGCTGCCACGGTCCCAGTCGGCCGGCAGCCGTGCCAGCCGCTGCGCCGGCGTCTCGCGCCGCGAGGGCTGCACCGCCTCGGCCAGCTCCTGGACCTCGACCAGCGCGCCGCGCTCGAACAGCTCCTGCAGCTGCGCCTCGTCGCGTATCACCTGCCCCCGTGCCAGCAGCAGCATGCGGCTGGCATCGCGCACGCTGAACGGCAGCGGTTGGCCGAGCACGATGCGGTTCTTGACGGAAGAGAGCGAGCAGACGCGCATGGAGGTGTGGACAAAGCAAGGCCCGCCGGGATGCGGGCCTGCCGGACTGTATATCGGCTGAGTGCAACTCAGCTTGAGGGCACATGCCGGCCTGTCTTGACCGGCAAAATTATGGACGCACCACGAGCGGCTCCGCCGTGATCGGACTGCGCATGCTGGCAAGCCAGGCGCGGCGATCTCCGAGATTGACGAATCGTGTTGCGCCCATGTTGTTGACCAGCCGTCGAGCAAGCACGGGTGCCGCGACGCTCGTGCCCGCCATAGGCACCAGGGTGTCGCTGCACACGCCTGTTGCATAGAGACCACCAAAGGTCGTGCCCTCTTCTGATGCGCCATAAGCATCGACGCCGCGTCGCCAGCGCCAGTCAGGTGTCAAGCTGCCGCCCGGCGAGTAGGTCGCCAGGGCATCGCTGCGCAGACAGGCTGCGCCCACCACGACAACGCCTGCCGAGGTCGCCAGATCGCTGAGAGCGCCGTCGCCGAAAATGCTGAAGCCTCGGTCGCTCGAGGTTTCCAATCTGGATTGAGGTTCACCCGACGTCGTTTGCCTAGGGTCATCACGCTGGATCCATGCATCCAGCATGACCTGTTCTTCCGAGGATTGATTGCGCAGCCGGAGCGTCCAAAGCCCAGCGTTGCTCTGCGTTGCCGGGCCCAGCCCTGCAACCGTGGACAGGATCATCATGTCCTGCCCGACCGACTTTGGCCCACCTGCTTCAAAGGCGGCCAAGCAAACCTCCGTCGGCACATTGGGGATGGCTGGCAGGCACGCATGCTGTCCGCTTGTCAGGGGCCCCAGACAACGGAGCCCATCCGGCGCAATCAGTTCGACATCGAGTTGGCTGGGTGCTCCGCCGTGAGTGCAGCGCCCCCATAGCTCAAGGAAGCTGTCGGTCGGGTCTCCGTGCGCGATCCGCCAGCCCAGTTCCAGTTGACTGCCTGGAGTCAAAGTGGCGCGTGCATGCAGGCGCTCGCCGCGCGCATTGCCAGCCGCGACTGTGATCAGCAAACGCGGCGTCTCCTTCAGAATCTCGTCCAGGGCAAGCTCCAGCAGTGAACTGCCGTCATGCGGTCCGGCCAACGCCCCAATGCTGATATTGATCAGCACGGGAGCATCGGGGTCAGCTTTAGCGAGGATGTAGTGAACGGCATCGATCAGGTAGGCCCCACTGGATGCACCGGTGACATCGCCAATCTTCGGTCTCGGCACATCAACGAACACCAAGTCGCACTGCTGCGCCAAGTCCGGGCGGGATGGCTTGGCACTCAAGGCGGGTGCAGGTGCTCTCACCACACCGGCGAGAGTGTCGAGCACATGCGTGCCGTGCGCGCTCTGCTGCAAGAATGCGCCTCCCTGTTGCATCAGGTACTGAGCCAGCCGATAGCTCGCAGCCTCATCGTTGCTGGCAATTTGTTCATTGATCGCCGCACCGTCCAGTTCTCCGCCATAGCCAAATTCAGGTGGTACAGGCCAGCCGACGGCTGCGGGCAAGTCTTGGCGCCACAAACCCAATAGGCGAGTTTTGCTCGGGTCGTCTGGGTTGCGAAAGGCGGTGTTGAGGTAGGCACAGTCGTTGTCGATAACTCCGATTACCGGACGCAGCGACTGCGTACGCGGCGGTGGGGGCGATCCTGTTGCTTGAGCGGCCCACGCGACAGGGGGCCTATCAATGGGCAGGGCCATCATCATTGAATCGACCGAGTCCTGCAGCTGACCAATGTCGTGGATGGCCGCCCATACAGTCATGAAGGGACCGGTCGACCGGACATGATGGGGTGAGACAAAGAAGGACTTGCCAAGAGCGGCGCGCTGCGCTTCGGACACTCGCACCAGGAACGGAATCAACAGTGCCGCACCATGGCGCTGGCAGGCTGCATGACCGGAAAACTGGGTCAGATGACTCCACTGCAGATAGGGGTCGGGATAGAGATTGGTGCTTGCCATGGTCGGCTTCCGTTCAGGACCATTCGCTCTTGGCTTGCTCCCACAGATCGCACCAAACCGGGAAGGACACAGCTGCATCGGCGACATCAACTGGGCTGAGCGAAACCAAGGGTGCTGCCTCGTTGAATGAGGCCGTCGCTCCGGCCGCGCTGCCCGTCAGCGCAGTGGCAGGGAATGAACCGGCGCCCCAGGAATCGGCCTGCCCCGCTGTAGCGAGCAGGTAGCTTGACAGCACGTCGCCAAGCTGCCGGCCGGCTTCAAGATCGACGGGGAAATGCAGACCTGCGATCGCGCGATTCTCGGCAATTCGGAAGGCCAAGCGGCGGAGATAGTTCCTCACATGAGTGGGCGGCGCCATGTCACCGAGGAGATGGCCCAATAGTGCCGCAGTGACATGCGCCTCGACGGCATGCCCTGCCGGAAATGCCGGGTGCCGTGGCACTTCCAGAAGCGGCTGGACGGTGACCGAGTACTCGCTCGGTCTTGGGCAAGCCAAGGTGTGCTTGAAGTACATGCAGATCGCATAGCTGAACTGCAAGGCCAGTTGCAGGGCTTCCAGTGTGTGACGATGCCGGCCGGTTTGCAGATTCATGATGGATGCAAAGTAGGCCAGCGGAGGTGCTACCTGGGTCAATATCTCGGGGGCCCGGCTGTCACGTGCACTCACCATGGCATCCATCAACTGCAACTGGCCTTCGAAGAACCCGCGATCAGGCCGGTTCATCGTGAAAAGCGGATAGACCTGACCGTTGAAGTCGGTGGCCTGGACCTGAGCCTGATGGCCGTTGCGGTCGAACGCCACCGAGCCGAGCAGTTCGCTCATGATGAGAGCTGCTCGCACCGCAGGACCATGGCGGCGCGCACTGCTTGCCTGAGATAGGGGTGGGAGGGATGACCATGCCGAACCTCGGTCACCAGCACCGCCCAAGGTGACCGGCCTCTGTCCACGCAGAATTTCGGTTCGCGTCGCCAGCAGCGCAGCCGTCAACATCCCATTGCCGGGGAAGCCATCGAACCCGTAGGCTTCCATACTGTTGCTGTAGGCGTAGGCATTACTACCCGTATAGGCGTTGGTGCCCGTGTAGGCGTAGGCATTGTTCCCCGTGTAGGCGAACGGACCAACTGTTGAGAAAGCTCCTGTGGACATGGCGTGCTCCGACGGTAAAGGAGGGGCTGACTAGCGCTGCGGTAGGCCGGCTTGCCTCAAGGCTTGGGCGCAGCGGTTTGCAAATGCGGTTCCTCGGCCGGGATAGTTTCTTTCGAAAGCATCTACCGAGTAGCGTGGATCTATCGCAAGCAAGCCCTGGACCGACAGCTTGGCGGCGTCGACATCGCCCTGTAGCAACTGCGCAATGGCAAGCGTGCGATAGGTCGGCATATGCCGCCGGTTCAGTCGCAAAGACAACTCAGCGGTGCTGACGGACTCCGCCAGTTGGTTGGCGGACAGCATTGCATGAGCTGAAAAAGTCTCGAAGAAATACCGCATCGGATCCAGCGGAGACAACTTGATGGCCTGCCTAGCGGCGTCGACGGCAGCTGCGCCTTGATCGCGATAGGCGTACAAGGCCGACATGAACAGCCACGCCAAGGGTTCGCTGGAGTTGGCAGCGAGGGCCTCGGTATAGCGCTGCTCCGCTCTCTCAAGATCTTTATCAATCAACGCGGCGACCAAGCCATCGATGGACAGAGCCAGAGGATGCGATGGGTACAGCCTCAACGCACTCTGGGTTCGTTGGTGTGCAAGCCTGACCTCGATGTCAGGAGCGGTTGTCCAAGCCTGAACCAGACTCATGACGTGCCACTTTGCCTGCCAGGCGAGGACGTCCGGCGATCGGGGGTGCCGGTACAGCAACTTCTCAAGGCAGGCATGTGAGCGCTGAAAGTCCTGGGCCGTCGAGTGGTGCATCAAGGCGATGGCGCTGAATAGAAGCACATGCGAGTCCACCGCATCCAGTCCGAGACCACGGCTTTGTTCGACGGCATTTGCGAAAAGCACGCGAGCGACGTCCTGTGCAACTTTGTTCCCCACTGGATTTGCGTCGGACAGAATTTGTGCCTGTTCGATTTCCATGCTGTCGGCCCACATGAGTGACCCGGTATGCACATCGGTCAACTCAAGACTGATAAGAACGGTTGATCCCCGCATGAAGCATTTTCCGGAAATGACATAGCGGGCGTCGAACATCGTTCTCAGGCCTTGAAGGTCCACCCGACGTCCTCGCAGTGCTGCCGCAGACAGTTGCGATATGACCCGCCAAGCAGCGCAGCGTGAGAGGGCGCGTGTGATCTCGTCAGCGATGAGATCCCCAAACAGGGCGCCATGCGAACCCGGTGTCAGTGTGGTGAAGGGCAACACCAAAATGACCGACCTGGTATCAGGCGGGGGCTCGAATGCAGGCATTGCGGCATCATTCGCGCTGCTGCTCAGCGCGAAGCACTGGCGCGGCGCATCAAGGTGTTTGAAGTACTTCTCGCCGAGGTCCTCGACACGGGCATCCAACTCATGGACCAGGGCATCACGGATCTCGGCGGAAACGACAAACGTTCCAGGTTCAGCGCTGGCGGCAAACCTTGCGGCCAAATTGACTCCCGATCCATAGACGTCATAGCGATCAATACTCACGGCGCCGACATGCGCACCAATGCGTAGTAAAAGTGCCTGGCTCGCGGATTTGCCCTGGTTGATCAATGGCAAGCGACGTTGGAGTTCAAATGTCGCTTTGACGGCGCTCAACACCTCATCGAACTCCAGCAACATCCCGTCGCCAAGACTCTTCACCATGCGCCCCTGATGGGCGGGCAAGACCTGACTCCGGACCTCATGCACGAACCGCCGCCAGCGGTCGATGACATCGGCCTCGTTGGCCTGCATCAAGCGCACTGATTCGACGACATCCACCACCACAATGGTTTTGGTGGCTCGAACCAGTTCGGGCCAACCCTCTCCCTGTGAGTCGGTGGTGCTCATCGTGACCGCACAATCTGTTACCTTCATCCCCATTCTGGGGGACGGGTGTTCGGGTCGGGCAGGGGTTTGCGAGAACCTAGTTCTAGGGAAGGGTCAGGTCTTTCCCTGCCCATGGCAGGCACAGGCCTCGCCATGGGCGGCCGCCACCAGCTCTTCCAGGATGCCGCAGCCATGGGCGTCGTGATCGGCGTCGCAGCGCGCCTTCAATGCCACCAGCTGCTTCTCCAGCGCCTGCATGCTGGCCAGGCGTGCCCGCACCTTGGCCAGTTGCGCCTCGACCAGGCCATCGACACTGGCGAGCTGGGCCGGGTCCTGGCTGTGCACGCTGGCCAGCAGCAGGGTCACATCGGCCAGCGACATGTCCAGCGCCCGGCAGTGGCGGATGAAGGCCAGGCGCTCCAGATGTGGCTGCGCATAGTCGCGGTAGCCGTTGGCGCTGCGCGCCGGGCCGGGCAGCAGGCCGCTCTTCTCGTAGAAGCGGATGGTCTCGATATCGACCCCGGTGGCCTGGCTGAGTGCTCCGATGCGCATGGCGGCTGGTCCTTTCGCAGCCAGCATAGCGTGACTGTGGAGCCGCTACAGGCTTGCCGGCCAGTCCTTTTGGGGCCAGGTCGATAAAGACGGGGACAGGATTGGCGGAACAACGGGTGCCGGGTCGCGCCATCCGCCTCTAAACTCGGCCGCTGCATCGAGGGTCCGAGCATGAGTCTGTGCAACCGACATCGAACCGCGGCAACCGCCACATCACACACCCGGCCGGGCCGCAAGGCTCTGGGCTCATGAGCGGCCCAGCGGCCGGGCCGCCCCAGTCACTGCAGGCGCTGCAGGCGGCCATCGCGACGCTGGAGTCGCAGCGCGCCTTGCTGGGCGATGCCGTCGTTGATGTCGCGGTGGCCGGCCTGCAGGTTCAAGCACAGGCCTTGCAGGCTGCCGGCTCCGAGTCGACGCAGAGCCAGGCGCTGCGCCTGGTCAGCATCCTGTTCCTGGATGTGGTGGGTTCCACCGCGCTGGGCCAGCAGCTCGACCCGGAAGAGATCCATGCGGTGATGGATGGCGCGATGGCACGCTTCACCGGTGTGGTGCAGGCTCATGGCGGCCGTGTCCTGCAGTACGCGGGCGACAACCTGCTGGCCGGCTTCGGCGCCGACGAGGTGCGGGAAGACGATGCCGAGCGTGCCCTGCGCTGCGGTCTGGCGCTGCTGGCCGCCGGCCGCAGCGTGGCGCAGCAGGTGCAACAGGCGCACGGTCATCAGGGCTTTGATGTGCGGGTCGGCATTCATTCCGGCCAGGTGCTGCTGGGCGGTGGTGTCGATGCCGAGGGCACGATACGCGGCAGCGCGGTCAATATTGCCGCGCGCATGGAGCAGTGCGCGCCGCCCGGGGGGCTGCTGATCAGCCTGGACACCTACCGGCTGGTGCAGGACCGCTTCGATGTGCAGCAGGGCCAGGCCTTGCACATCAAGGGCGTCGACGCGCCGATGCTCACCTTTCGGGTCGAGCGCGAGCGCCCGCGCAGCGCGCAGCAGCTGCGGCATGGCCTGGATGCCGTCAACGCCGGCCTGGTGGGGCGCGACGCCGATCTGGCAGAGATGCGGGCCGCGCTGGCCGCCGTGCAGACCGGGCGGACCCAGCGGCAAATCACCGTCATCGGCGATGCCGGTCTGGGCAAGACGCGCCTGCTGGCCGAGTTCGAGGCCGGCCTGTCGACCCCGGGCGGCGGCCCCTTGCACGCCAGTGCCCATCCGCAGGGGCTGCATCAGCCCTACGGCGTGATCCGGGATCTGCTGTTCCGCTGTTTCGATGTGCAGGACAGCGACCCCTTGGCGCTGGCCCAGGCCAAGCTGGCTGACGGCCTGGCGCCGCTGTTCGGCGAGCGGGCCGATGAACAGACCGCGCTGCTGGGCCAGCTGATCGGGCTGGACTACCGGGCCAGCCCCTTCATCGCCGGCATCCTGCAGGATGGTCGGCAGCTGCGGGCGCGCGCCCTGCATGCCTGGATCGAGTTTCTGCGCCTGTCCTGCGCGCGGCTGCCGCCGCCTGCCGTGCTGGTGCTGATGCTGGACGATCTGCACTGGGCCGATGAGGGCTCGCTCGATGCCATCGAGCAGCTGTGCGCCCTCGGTGGCGAGCTGCCGCTGCTGCTGCTGTGCGCCGCACGGCCCGAGCTGCTGGAGCGGCGGCCCGGCTGGGCTGAGGCCTGGCCGGCGTGCACCCGCCTGGCGCTGGCACCGCTGGATCTGACGGACCGCCAGACGCTGGCGCGCTCCCTGCTGCGCCAGCTGGGTGAGCCGGCGGGCGCCGCCGCACAGCAGCTGCAAACGCTGCTGATCGAGCGCACCGACGGCAACCCCTTCCATATGGAGGCGCTGCTGCAGATGCTGGTGGACCAGGGCGAGCTGGACATCTCCGCCACGCCTTGGCGGCTCGCCGCCGGAGGCCTGCAGCGCCTGCAAGTGCCCACCACGCTGGTGGGCGTGCTGCAGGCCCGGCTCGATGCGCTGCTGGTGCCGCAGCGGCGCGCGTTGCAGCAGGCCAGCGTGATCGGCGCCGTGTTCTGGGACGAGGCCCTGGCCGCGCTCGACGGCCATGCACCGGCAGCGCTGGGCGCGCTGAGCCAGCGCGGGCTGGTGTTGCCTCAGGACGGTGGCGCCTTCGCCGATGCGATGGAATTTGCCTTTCGGCACCATCTGCTGCATGACGTCACCTACGGCACGGTGCTCAAGCATGACCGGCGCGAGCAACACCGCTGCGCCGCGCTGTGGCTGGAGGCGCGCAGCGCGGGGCGCGGGGCGGAGTTCGCCGGCCTGATCGCCGAGCATTTCGAGCGCGCCGGCCTCCCCGACCGTGCCGCCGAACACTGGGCCCGGGCGGCCCAGGAAGCGGTCGCCCGCCATGCCGACAGCGCGGCGCTGGCCCATGCCTGCCGCGCGCTGGCGCTGGATGCCGGCGCTGACCCGCAGCGGCGCTTCGCGATGCTGCGCGTGTGCACCCATGCGTGGTCGCGCCGCGGCGATGAGGCCGAGTATGAGCAGGCCGTCGCGGCGCTGGAAGCCGAGGCGGACGAACAGGATGACGCGGTGCTGCGCCTGACTGCCGCGCAGCACCGCATGCACCGCCTGTGCCAGAACGGCGACTACGAGCAGGCCCATGCCCTGGGCCTGAGCCGCCTGGCTGCGGCCGGTGAGCGGGCTCCGGCCGAGGCGGCCAAGGTGCACAGCACCTTGATCATGGCGCTGGGCCGGCAGGGTCGCCATGAGGAGGCGCGCCTGCATGCGCAGGCCGCGTTGACCCTCGCGCGTGCCTGCGAAGACAGCTATACCGAGGCCTCCGTGCTGAACAATCTGAGCGTCGGCTATGCGGCCGAACGCCTTTTTCAGCAAGCTTTCGCCAGTGGCGAGCAGGCGCTGGCCAAATACCGGAGCATCGGCAGCCGCTACGGCGAGGCCATCGCCTTGCTGAATCTGGCCTTCGCCGCCCAGCAGTGCGGCCTGGTGGAACAGTCCCGCGAGCAGCTGTGCCAGCTGCTGCAGCTCTGCGATGCCATTGATCACCGGCAGATCGGTGCGCAGGCGCGCTGCAATCTGGCCGGCGTGCTGGTCGAACTGGGGCAGGCGCCGCAAGCGCTGGACCATGCGCTCGATGGCATCCGCATGGCAGAGGGCATCGGCGACCGCTACATCCAATGCACCGGTCATGACGCCGCTTTTCAGGCTTGCTATCTGCTGGGTCGATGGCGCGAGGCCGTCGAGCATGGCCGGCTGGCGCAGGCCGGCCTGGCGGCCAGCGGCGAGCCGGCGCAAGCGCTGGCCTGCGAAGCCGGCGTCGCCTGCGCCTTGCAGCAGGCCGGTGACGACAGCGGCGCACGGGCCGGTGTCGAGGCCGTGCTGGCCGCGGTGGCCGGCCGCGGCGGCTGGCAGGACGACGAGGCGGACGCCGCCATCTGGTGCGCCCGCGTGCTGGCGCTGCAGCAGGACCCGCGATCCACCGCGACCCTGGCCGCCGCCCGACGCGGGCTGATCGCGCAGGCGGCGATCTTCGAGGATCCGGTCGAACGTGCGCAGTTCCTGCAAGGGACGGCCCTGCGCCGCGAGCTGCAGCTGACCTGACGCGGCCGTTCACGCCCCGATGCCGCGAGTAAGTCCGGCATTGGCCGGACTCCTTTCTGTGGCATCGTCCCGGCCTATGAGCGAGATCCGTGCCCTGCTGCTGACCGATGTGGTGGACAGCACCCACCTGTCCACCCTGCTGGGTGATCACGACATGGCCCAGCTGTGGGCCGCGCACGACCGCGTGGCGCGCGATCTGCTGCCGCTGCATGGCGGCCGCGAGATCGACAAGACCGACGGCATGCTGCTGCTGTTCGAGCAGGCCGGCCAGGCGCTGGCCTATGCCCGCGCCTATCACGCGGCGCTGGCCGGCCTGCACATCCCGCTGAAGGCGCGCGCCGGCCTGCATGTGGGGCCGGTGATCCTGCGCGAGAACGCTCACGACGATGTGGCGCGCGGCGCCAAGCCGCTGGAGGTCGAGGGCCTGGCCAAGCCGACCGCGGCGCGCGTGATGGCGCTGGCCCAGGGCGGCCAGACCCTGCTGAGCGCCGAGGCGCGGCAGGCGCTGGGCGAGATCGCCGCCGGCCGCGTGCAGTCGCATGGGCACTGGCTGATGAAGGGCGTGGCCGAGCCGCTGGAGCTGTTCGAGGTCGCGGTGGCGGACGAGGTACCGTTTGCCGCGCCGCCCGATGGCGACAAGAGCTACCGCGTTGCCCGGGTCGGCGAGCGCTGGCTGCCGATCCGGCAGATCCCGAACAACCTGCCGGAGCAGCTGAACTCCTTCATCGGCCGTGAGCGCGAGCTGGGCGAGATCAAGCAGCGCCTGCAGCAGACCCGCTTGCTGACCTTGCTGGGCATGGGCGGTCTGGGCAAGACGCGGCTGTCGCTGCAGGTCGCCGACGAGCTGCGCGCCGAGTTCCCCGATGGCGTCTGGTTCCTCGACCTGGCGCCGCTGCGCGATGGCGCCCTGGTGCTGGCCGAGGCGGCCCAGGTGCTGGGTGTGCGCGAGGAGCCGGGCCGGCCGCTGCTGCAGACGCTGAGCGCGCATCTGAAGACACGCCGCGCGCTGATCGTGATGGACAACTGCGAGCACCTGCTGCCGGCCTGCGCCAGTCTGGCCCATGCGCTGCTGAAGGCCGCGCCCGATGTGCGCCTGCTGGCGTCCAGCCGCGAGGCGCTGCATGTGTCGGGCGAGCAAGCCTATCCGGTCCAGCCCCTGCCGCTGCCGGGGCGCGCTGCCGGTATCGCGGAGCTGGCGGCCTCGACGGCGGTGCGCCTGTTCGTTGCGCGGGCCCAGGCCCACAAGTTCGGCTTCGAGCTGACGCCCGATCAGGCGCCGGCGATCGCCGAGCTGGTGACGCGGCTGGAGGGCATCCCGCTGGCGCTGGAGCTGGCGGCGGCGCGCGTGCGCCTGCTGAGCGTGGCCGACATCAACAAGCGCCTGGGCGACCGCTACAAGCTGCTGACCGGCGGCGACCGCGTGCTGCAGCAGCGCCAGCAGACGCTGCGCGCGCTGGTCGACTGGTCGCACGAGCTGCTGGGCGAGCCGGAGCAGCAGCTGTTCCGCCGCCTGGGCGTGTTTGCCGGCGGCTTCGACCTCGCCGCCGCCGAGCAGGTCTGCGCGCAGGCGCCGCTGGACAGCCTGGATGTGCTGGATCTGCTGGGTTCGCTGGGTTCGCTGGTCGAGAAGTCGCTGGTGCTGATGGACACGGCGCCCGACGGCGCACGCTATCGGCTGCTGGAGACGCTGCGCGAGTACGCACGCGAGAAGCTGGTGCAGGCCGGCGAGGAGGCGCTGCTTGGCGCCGCGCATTGCCAGCACTTCTTCGGCGTGGCCAAGCAGATCCGCAACGGCATGCAGGGGCCGGAGCAGGGGCGCTGGGCCGAGTGTGGCGATGTGGAGCTGGACAATCTGCGCGCGGCTTTTCAGTTCGCGATGCAGGCGACGGATGAGACGGTGTTTGTGGCGGCCAAGATGGTGATTGCGCTGCAGAACTTCTGGATTCTGCGTGGGCATGTCAGCGAAGGGCGAGAGCAGGTGCGGGCCTTGCTCGGGGTGCCGCGCGTGCAGGCGGATGACTTTTTCCATGCGCACGCGCTGTATGTCTCGGCCTGCCTTGCCTATTCGCAGAGCGATCATGACCAGGCGTTGAGTCTCCTGGCGACCAGCCTCCAATTGAGGCGAGGTCTGGACAACGATATTGACACTGCGGCAACCCTTTCCACGATGGCGGTATCGTTTCTAAATGCTGGCGATGCAGTGCAGGCGTCTATTGCAGGTCAGGAGGCGCTGGCCCTGTTAAGTCAGACCGGTCATCGCATCGGCGAGAGCATTGCCTTGCTGCAGTTGGGCCAGATTGAGGCCTTTCGCGGTGAGAAAACTCAAGCGCGGCTGCGTTTGCAGGCGGCCTTGGCTCTGGCCCGGGAGATCGAACATCCGGAGGTTGAAGCCGAGGCCGAGCTGGCGCTCGGGCAGCTCGCGCTGGAGGCCGGTGAACTGGCAGTGGCTAGGCAGGCCATCGACGCATCCCGGGCCTGCTGCGAAGCGGCCGGCGATCATCGCGGCCTGGCCAATGCGCTGCTGTGGCTGGGCCTGGTCAACCTGCACGCTGGCGATGAGCCGGTGCAGGCCCGCGATCACCTGGGCCGGGCGCTGCAGGCTCTGGACCGCCTGGAGATGCGTGCGCAGCTACTGGTCTGCCTGGAGGCGCATGCGCAACTGGCGCTGGCCGGTGGCAGCCCGGACCGCGCGGTCAGGCTGGCGGCCGGCGTCAGCGGGCTGCGCGAGCTGGCCGGGGTGGCCCGCTCACCCAGGGGCGAGGTGCGCTGGCAGGATTTTCTCCAGCGCCTGCGTGAGGCACTGCCCGAGGATGCCTATGCCTCGGCTTGGCAGCAGGCCTGGGGTGCCGATACGCCCCAGGTGCTGCGCCTCGCTCAGGACGCCTGACGCCGGCGCGCCGCCAGCAAAGCCAGGGCGAGGACGGCGAGCGTCAGGCTGCCGGGCTCGGGCACTTGATTGTTGGTGGCATCGGTGCGCGCCAGGACGATCTCGCCGTTCTCGCGCGTGATGCGGTAGCCCACATCGCGGCCGCTGGCATCGACGCCGAGCTTGCTCTGGCCCAGGTCATCGCTGTGGAAGACCTTGATCTCTATGTCCTCGGTGCTGGCGAAGCCCAGCAGATTGACACAGGGGGCACCGCAGCTCTCGCCGACGGCAATCGTGGGCATGTAGTAGTTGCCGATGCTCATCAGATCGAAATACTTGCCCGGCGCGACGGCGCCGCCGACGAAGTCGTTGAAATAGCCGGTGCCGACGGTGTTCAGGCCGATGACGAAGCCATCCAGCACCCACAGGAAGTTGCTGCTCAAGGCCAGATTGACGGTCTCGAGATTGGCTGGGTTGGCGGTTTCGTAGATATTGAAGTCGAAGTTCACCGCCACCGGGCCGCCGCAACTCGCCACCGCGTTCACCAGCACCAGCCCCGCGGCATTGCCGGTGCAGCTGTCGGCGACGTTGAAGCTGAAGGCGCCGCTGTAGGACACGCCGGGCAGCACGGCGCCGAAGGCGGGATCGACATTACCGGTGATCAACGCAGCGTGCGCGGCGCCAAGCGCGCCCAGCCCCAGGCCCATTGCCAAGGCGACGCGTGCCAAGCCTTGGCGGATTTTGCTTTTCATGGTTTTCTCCCTGTTGGCATGCGATGCAAGCGGCCTGATGCCGGTTGATCCGATGCGTGTGCCGAAATGGCAGCACGTCGGGCTGCTGTGCGTGGGGATAAATGCACGCAAGAGCAATGCCTGACCCCACGAGTACGCGCCGGAGGCCGGTGCAGCAGGGGTTTTGCTGCCAGAGGGTCAAGTCTTGCGTGACTGCGATGTCAACAAATCCGACATCGGGATTTCCCGCGGCCGGCCGCGCTCAGAACAGCGCCGTCACCCTGACCGTACCATCCATGTCCTCGGTCCTGACCTGGCTGGCGCCCTGTCTGGCCAGGCGGATCATGTGCTCGTTGCTCGGCAGGATCTCGGCGACGAAGCCCAGCACGCCGGTGGCCCGGGCATGGGCTGCCAGATGGTGCTGCAGCTGGGCGCCCAGGCCCGTGCCCTGCCAGTCGGGGTGGACGATGAAGGCGGTCTCGGCCAGGTTGGTGCTGGGGTCCAGCACATAGAGCGCATGGGCGACGACCTGCGGGTCCTCGCGGGGGCCGGTGACGGCCACCAGGGCCACCTCGGTCTCCCAGTTCACATTGCACAGGCGCTGCACATCGGCGATCGACAGGCCGCGGATCCGGCGGAAGAAGCGGGTGTAGACATCGCGCTCGGGCATGCGGTGGAACAGCGCGCGCACCGCGTCGCCGTCGGCCGCGCCGGCCGGGCGCAGCAAGACCTGGCGCCGGTCCTTCAGCGTGACCTGGGCCTCCTCCTCGACCGCATAGGCGCGCAGATTGCGCAGCTGCTGCTCGGCCGGCAGATAGCCCAGGGCCTTGGCCTGCTCCAGCAGCGCGGCGCGGTGCTCGGGGTGGGCGATCTGTATCAGCGCGATGGCGCGCTCGCGGATGCTCTTGCCGAACAGATAGGCGATGCCGTACTCGGTGATCACGTAATGCACATCGCTGCGCGCGATGGCGACGCCCTCGCCGGCCTGCAGCATGCCGCGGATTCGCGAGGTCTTGCCGTCCTCGTCGGTCGAGGCCAGGCAGATGATGGCCTTGCCGCCGACCGAGCGCGAGGCGCCCTGCAGGAACTCGGCCTGGGCCGCCAGGCCGCCGTAGAAATCGCCGCCGAACTGATCGGCGCAGACCTGGCCGCTCAGGTCCACCGCGAAGGCCTGGGTCACCGACACCATCTTGTGCTGCCGGGCGATGGTCCAGGCATCGCAGACCGCCTCGATGGGCTGGAAGCTGAACAGCGGGTTGCGGTCGATCAGCTCGTACAGGCGCTGAGAGCCCATCGCGAAGCTGCAGACGATCTTGCCGACCTGGTGGCTCTTCTTCTTGCCGGTCAGGATGCCGCGCTCCAGCAGCGGGATGATGGCGTCGGTGATGACGTCGGAATGGATGCCCAGGTCCTGGCGATCGCTGAGGTACTTCAAGGCCTCGTTGCTGAAGCGGCCCAGGCCGATCTGCAGGGTCGAGCCGTCGTCGATGATGCTGCCGATATAGCGGGCGATGCTCTCGACCACGGCGCCCGGCTGGGCCGGATGGCGGTACTCGATCACCGGCGTGTCGACCGGCACCAGATGGTCGATCTCGCCGATGTGCAGCATCGAGTCGCCCAGCGTGCGCGGCATCTGCGGGTTGAGCTCGGCGATCACCAGGCGGGCGCGCGCCACGGCCGCCGGGATCACATCGACCGACAGGCCCAGGCTGACATAACCGAACTCGTCGGGCAGCGAGACCTGGATCAGCGCCACATCGACCGGGATGCGGCCGATCGCCATCAGCTGCGGTACGCGGGCCAGCGAGATCGGCACATAGTCGGCCAGGCCCTGACGCACGGCGGCGCGCATGTCCTGGCCGACGAAGAAGCTGCGGTGCCGAAAGCGCGTCTGCGGCTGGCCGGCCGCATCATGGGCGAGCGCATGGTCGGTCAGGAAGTGCAGCAGTTCGACATCGGCCGGCGTCGGCCGGTGCGCCTCCAGCGCCGCCACCAGGCTGCGCGGTGTCGCGCAGGCCGTGCCGACGAAGACATGCTCGCCGGCGCGAATATGGGCCACCGCCTCGGCGGCGCTGCAGATCTTGTCGGCGCAGGCCTGCAGGCGCGGATCCAGCGCTGCGGGCGCGTCGGCGCTGGCCGGGCGGCGCTGGCTCCAGCGGGTGATCAGACCTTGCAGCAGAGCGCGTGCTTGGTTCATGGCGATCCTCGGGCTCAGTCGTTGGCGGCCGGCACGGCAGCGGTCCCGTCGAGCACCTCGCAGGCATGGGCATAGCCCTGCGCGACGATGTGCTCGAAGCGTTTCCATTGCAGCATGCCGACCCGGTCCAGCGGCGGGTTCATATAGACATCGGTCAGCTTGCGGGCCTGGCGTTGGCGCGAGACGCTGTAGAGCACGGTGACGTTCATCAGAAAGGCCGCCAGCGAGGGCAGGCGGTAGCGGCGCTGGGCGCGCGGGCGCAGCCGGTCGCGCAGCAGCGCCCAGGTGCCCGGCATGTCCTCATGGGTGATGCGGCGCGGCTTGCGGAAGCTCAGGTCCACGCCGATCACGCGGCCGACGCCGCGCATGCCGCGCATCACGTCGACGGGAAAGTTGTTGAAGGTGCCGCCGTCGCACATCAGATCGCCGTCGATGATCATCGGCGGCAGCGCGCCGGGGATGGCGATGCTGGCCAGGATGGCATTGCGCATCGGACCGCGGCGCACGATGTGCTCGCTGGCCTTCGAGTAGTTGGTGGCGACGCAGAAATAGGTCTTCCAGACATCCTCGACCCGGAGCTCATCCTGGCCCGTCAGCTCGCGCAGCGCGGTATCGACCAGGCCGCTCAGGCGCCGGCCCTTGATCAGCGAGAGCAGGGGGATCAGATTGAAGTCGCTGGTGGGCTTGGCCGAGAAGACCTTGCGCGCGTTGGCCAGCACCGCCTCGAAACCCCGGTCGGTGGCCACATAGCCGGCCATCACCGAGCCGATGCTGGTGCCGCCCACCACATCGATCTCGATGCCGCGCTCCTGCAGCGCCCGGTAGACGCCGAGGTGGGCGATGCCGCGCGCGCCGCCGCCGGCCAGCACCAGGCCTACCGCGGTGCGGCTGATCAGGCGCGCCAGCCTGGCCATGTCGCGCGTCAGCGCGGGGCGGATGTGCAGATGATCGGTCAGCGGCCGGCGCTCCAGCCAGGCGGCCGTGCCAGCGGGCGAGCGCCGCTCGGCCGGGTGCAGCAGCACCAGGATCTCGGCCGCATCGGTGCGCGGTGGGCGCCGCACCAGGCATTCCGCCTCGATCGGGTGGATCAGCGGCGGCGCATCGGCGTCGGCCAGCAGATAGAGCTCGTCGCAATGGCGGCTGCAGCGATAGGTCCAGGAGGTCGGCGTGGCGTCGCCGAGCAGCAGCACGAAGTCGTGCTCGGCCTCGATCTCGTCGAGCCGCACCGCGATGCTGCGGTCGGCTTCGGCATCGCCCTGCTCGCGGTGGGTGAGGCCGGGCAGGCCCAGATCGGCGTCCAGAAGGTCGGCATCGACCACGGCCACCCGCCCGATGCTGCGCAACTGCTCGGCCAGCGCGCTCGCAAACGTGCCGAGATCGACACCGGTGCTGATCGGCAGCAGGCCTATGGTCACCGGCCGGTCCATCGAGGAGCGGGCGCCCTCGGTCTGCAGCCGCTTGATGATCTGCCGGGTCAGCGCGATCGAGACCTGGCCGCTGAGTGCCAGCAGCTGCCTGAACTCGGCCTTGCCCAGGCGCACCAGCACGGTGTCGCGGATCGCCACCAGGGTGGCCGAGCGCGGCTCGTCGGTGTAGAGGCTCATCTCGCCGACCATCTGGCCGCGGCTGATCTCGCGCACCATGCGCTGGCGGCCGTCCTCGTCGCTGATATAGGTGCGCAGCCGGCCGCTGACGGTCAGGTACATCGCGTCGCCGGGTTCGCCCTGGCTCATCAGGGTCTGGCCGCCGGCCAGCTCCACCCATTGCAGATGCTGCAGCAGCAAGGACATCGCATCCGGCTCGATGTCGCCGAGAAAGCTGCGCAGATGGCGCATCAGCAGGTCGTCGAGGTACTGCGCGCGAACAAAGGCCTTGTTCATGGTGCCTAACAATTTTTCTATTGTTGATGCGGCTCGTGCGATGCAATGTAACCGAGGGTTGGCGGCCTTGCCGCCGCAGTTCTGCAGAATGGCGGCTTTGCACTTCGGTTCGAGTCCGCGCCTCCCATGAGCCTGCAATACCTGACCCTGCCCGTGACCGCCTTCCAGCAGAACTGCTCCCTCGTCTGGTGCGATGCCCGCCGCGAGGCGGCGGTCATCGATCCCGGCGGCGAGCTGCCGCGCCTGCTGGCGGCGGTGCGCGAGCATGACCTGACCCTGAAGGCGATCTGGCTGACCCATGCCCATATCGACCATGCCGGCGGCACCGGCGAGCTGGCGCGCAGCCAGGGCCTGCCCATCATCGGGCCGCACCCGGGCGACCAGTTCTGGATCGACGGCCTGCCGCAGCAAAGCCAGATGTTCGGCTTCCCGCCGGCCGAGTCCTTCACCCCGACGCGCTGGCTGGCCGATGGCGACACGGTCAGCATCGGCCACGAAACCCTGCAGGTGCGGCATTGCCCGGGCCACACGCCGGGCCATGTGGTGTTTCACTCGGTGGCGGCCAAGCGCTGCTTTGTCGGCGATGTGCTGTTCGCCGGCAGCATCGGTCGCACCGACTTCCCCGGCGGCGACCACGCCACGCTGATCGCCTCGATCACCGGGCGGCTCTGGCCGATGGGCGACGACACCGTCTTCATTCCCGGCCATGGCCCGGAGAGCAGCTTCGGCCGCGAGCGCCGCAGCAACCCTTATGTTAGGGATGACAGGTGAATACTTCACAAACGCGGGCGCCAAGATTCACCGCCGCCGCACAAGACCTGGCCCTAAGCTTCTGATCACGCTGTCATCACTCGGTAGCGCTTCAGGGAGCTCAGCAATGAATGCAATCGACTTGGCCACCGTTTCCGCTGTTTCCACCGTTTCGCGCAGCACGGCCGTTCCCGAGCGCCGCCGCGCCGCCTCGCTGAGCAGCCACTGGCTCGGCCTGGTGCTGGAGGAGCTGGACTATGGTGTGCTGCTGCTGAACCAGCGCGGCGAGCTGCTGCACAGCAACCGCGCGGCCCGTCTGGCGATGGATGCGCGGCATCCGTTGCAGCTGCTGGGCGGCCAGCTGCGGGCGCGCTGCGCCAAGGATGTCAAACCGCTGTTCGAGGCCCTGGCCCATGCCGAGCGTGAGGGCCGGCGCTGCCTGCTGCGCCTGGGCGAGGGGGCCGAGCAGGCCAATGTGGTGGTGGTGCCGCTGAACCGCGATGTCGAGCAGGCGGCGGTGCTGCTGGTGCTGGAGCGGCGCGAGCTCTGCGGTGCGCTGGCGGCGCAGTGGTTCGCGCTGCGTTATGGCCTGACCCCGGCCGAGACCGAGGTGCTGAAGGCGCTCAGCGACGGCGCCGAGCCCAGCAGCGTGGCCCAGGCCCAGGGCGTGGCGATCTCGACCGTGCGCACCCAGATCCAGAGCATCCGGGCCAAGTCCGGTGCGCCCAGCATCCGCGAGCTCTTGCGCCAGCTGGCGGTGCTGCCGCCGCTGATGTCGGCGCTGTACAACTGAGACTGACGCCCCGGGCCTACATCCCGTAACATCTGGCGCAGGAGGCGTGGCTTGGTGCCACGCACGCCGCGCCGCATGGATAGCAGCACCGTTCTCGCGCAGATCTTCGAGCCCGCGCTGGCCGATCTGCCGCCCGCGCTGGCGGCACTGGCCGCGCGCGGCGTGGTGCGCAGCTACCGTCGCGGCACCGTGCTGATCGAGGAAGGCACGCAGGGGGACAGCCTCTACCTGGTGCTGTCGGGCCGCTTGCGGGCCTATGGCTGCGATGCCCGCGGCCGCGAGATCACCTACAGCGTCTACGGCGTCGGCGACTATGTCGGCGAGATGAGCCTGGACGGCGGGCCGCGCGCGGCCAGCGTCATCACCGAGGAAACCAGCCGCTGCGTGCTGCTGACGCGCGAGAGCATCCTGGCTCATATCGCCGCGCATCCCGAGTTCGCGCTGGAACTGCTGAGCAAGGTGATACGCCTGGCCCGCGCCGCGACGCTGTCGGCCAAGCAGATGGCGCTGCATGATGTCTATGGCCGGCTCAAGGCCCTGCTGGAGAGCGGGCCCCAGGAGCGGCTGACCCACCAGGCGATGGCGCAGCGCCTGGGCTGCTCGCGCGAGATGGTCTCCAAGCTGATGAAGGACCTGGAGCTGGGCGGCTATCTGGTGCGCAGCTCGGCCGGGCGCTACGAGCTGCGCAAGGCGCTGCCGGCGCGCTGGTGAGGTGCCGGCCCGGCGCTTCAGGAGCGCTTGCGCAGCGGCGGTGCCACCTCGAACTGCTTGGCCGGCTTCTCGGCCCGCGCATACAGGCCCTCGACCTTGGGGATGTTGGCCTCGATATCGCGGATGCGGGTCGGCCCGGCCGGGTGGGTGGAGAGCCATTGCGGCGGCGCACCTTCGCTGGCCTTGCCCATCTTCTGCCACAGGCTGACGCCGGCCTCGGGCCGGTAGCCGGCGCGCGCGCCGAGCTCCAGGCCCACCAGATCGGCCTCGGTCTCGTCCTCGCGGCTGAACTTCAGGGTCAGCAGCTGGCCGCCCATATTCAGCAAGGTGTCGCCGACATTGCCCAGGCCCAGCAGGCTGGACAGCAGGCCGGCGCCGACCCGGGTGGCCGTGGTCTTGGCCATGCGCTCGCGCGCATGCTCGCGCAGCGCGTGGGCGATCTCATGGCCCATGATGGCCGCGACCTCGTCGTCATCGAGCTTGAGCTTTTCGAGGATGCCGTAATAGAAGGCGATCTTGCCGCCCGGCATGCAGAAGGCGTTGAGCTGCTCGCTGCCGAGCAGATTGACCTCCCAGCGCCACTGCCGCGCGCGCGGGTTCCAGCCATAGGACTGCGGCACGATGCGCTCGGCGATCGCGCGCAGGCGCAGCAGCTGCGGATGGT
Organism: Burkholderiales bacterium C2; assembly: GCA_005503085.1. Classification (GTDB taxonomy): domain Bacteria; phylum Pseudomonadota; class Gammaproteobacteria; order Burkholderiales; family Burkholderiaceae_C; genus Roseateles_E. The sequence continues at coordinate 27,583 of SCOI01000007.1, forward strand.
TGGCCGGCGCCAGCACGCCCTTTTGCTTGGCCTCGGCCATCATCTGCTGGTACTGCTGGGCGCCGGCGTTCTCGACCTGCTCGGCCGGCACCAGGCTGGTCAGCTTGCTCTGCTTGCCGACATTGACGCCCTCCTGGGCCCAGGCGGGCAGGCCGGCCAGCGCGGCGCCGCCGGCCAGCAGGCCGGTGAACAGCCGGCGCTGCGGCAGGGCCGGCGCAGCGTCCCCGCAAGCGCGACAGTCGCAGCGGCCGAAGCCATAGCGCGGCGCGCTGGGCAGATGAGGATTCTCAAGAACCTGAAAGTGGGTGTGTTCAGCCATGGGGGCTATTTTGGGACAGATTCCGATTTGTCCAGCGCCGAGCCCGGTGATGCCCGCTGACGGACAATCGCGCGATGTCCAGCACCCCCCCTTCCGCCGCCGGTTTCGACAGCCAGCAATTCCGTTCGGCCCTGGGCATGTTCGCCACCGGTGTCACCATCGTCACCGCGCGTGCCGATGACGGCAGCCTGGTGGGGCTGACCGCCAACTCCTTCAACTCGGTGTCGCTGGCGCCGCCGCTGGTGCTGTGGAGCCTGGCGATGAAGGCCGGCTCGATGCCGGTGTTCAGCCGCGGCTCGCATTACGCGATCAACATCCTGGCGGCCGACCAGAAGGCCCTGGCCCAGCGCTTCGCGACCCGCGACATCGACCGCTTTGCCGGCGTTCCCTGGCGCGAGGGCGCCGGTGGCGCGCCGGTGCTGGAGGGCGTCGCGGCGGTGTTCGAATGCGCCAACCGCAGCCAGTACCAGGAGGGCGACCATGTGATCTTCGTCGGCGAGGTCGAGAGCTGCCACTGGGCCCCGAACGCCCAGCCGCTGATCTTCCACGGCGGGCGCTACTACACCGAGCTGCCAATCTAGCTAGCAAGGCGTGGCGCCATCGATGAGATAATGCGAATCGTTCGCATTATCAAATCAGCCGATGAGTGCCCCGTCCACCCTGCTCGATCCTCTGGCCCAACTCTACCGCCAGCACCATGGCTGGCTGCTGGGCTGGCTGCGCCGCCGGCTGGGCAGCCCGGAGACGGCGGCCGAGCTGGCGCAGGACACCTTCGAGCGCCTGCTGCGCCAGCCCGCGCTGCTGAGCCAGCTGCAGGCGCCGCGCGCCTTTCTCAGCACCGTGGCGCATGGCCTGCTGGTCAACCACTGCCAGCGCCGCGGCCTGGAGCGGGCCTATCTCGAGGCCCTGGCCCTGCTGGCGCCGGACAGCCATCCCTCGCCCGAGCAGCAGGCCCAGACCCTGGAGCTGCTGCTGGCCGTGCAGCGCCTGCTGGCGGGCCTGGCCGAGCGGCCGCGCCGCGCCTTTTTGCTGGCCCGGCTGGAGGGCCTGGGCTATGCCGAGATCGCCGCGCAGCTGGGCGTGTCCGAGCGCATGGTCAAGCACTATATGGCCCAGGTGATGCTGCATTGCCTGCGGCTGCGCCAGCAGGGCGGTGGATTGTGAGCCCCCGCCCGGCCGCTCCGAAGGGGGCTTGCACCGCAGTGCGCAGCACGGAGGTTTCCCAATGAGCCGGCCCGACAGCCAGGTGCTGGCGCAGGCGGCCGACTGGTTCGCCCGCCTGCAGGACCCGGCCCTGAGCGAGCCGGAGCGCCGGCGCTGGCAGGCCTGGCAGCAGGCCTCGCCCCAGCACGCGGCGGCCTGGCGCGAGGTCGAGGCGGTCTGGGGCAGCCTGAGCCCCTTGCAGGGCCTGCCGCTGGCCCAGGAAACATTGGCACGCGCCGGGCTGCAGCGCCGCCGTCTGCTCAAGCGCAGCGGCGCCGCGCTGCTGGGCCTGGGCGGTGTGGCCATGCTGGGCTGGCAGATCCAGGCGCTGCATCCGCTGGCCGATCTGCGCACGGCGGTCGGCCAGAGCGGCCACTGGACCCTGGCCGATGGCGCCGAGCTCTGGCTCAACAGCGCCAGCGCCGCCGATCTGCGCGAGGACGGCAGCCGGCGCCGCGTGCAGCTGCACCACGGCGAGCTGCTGCTGGACAGCCGCAGCGACCGCCCGGTCCTGCCCCGGGTGCTGCAGCTGGACACGCCGCTGGGCCAGCTGCGCCCGCTGGGCGTGCTGGGCGCGCGGATGGCGATGCTGCTGGAAGAGGGCGGCCGGCAGGGCCAATTGAGCGTGTACAGCGGCGTGGTCGAGCTGCGGCACCGGCGCGGCCAGACCCGCCGCATCGAGGCCGGCCAGAGCCTGCGCCTGAGCGCCCAGTCGGCCGCCGCGTCGCTGCGGCCGGCGACGGCCCTGCGCGAGGCCTGGACGCGCGGCCTGCTGGTGGCCGAGCAGCTGCGGCTGGACGAGTTCCTGCACGAGCTCTCGCGTCATCGCCACGGCCGGCTCGACTGCACCGAGGCGCTGGCGGCGCGGCGTCTGGTCGGTGCCTACCCGCTGCGCGATCCGGAGGCCAGCCTGGCGGCGGCGGTGGCCAGCCTGGGCCTGCGCACGCGCACCGTGCTGCCGGGCTGGACCCGCGTGGTCAGTGCCTGAAACTTTTTTGCGGTGGCGACTTCCCTTTCGGAGCGCTCGGCTGGCATGGGATTCGAAAGCCTCCCAATTCCAGGCAGCCACGCACTCCTTTTGATGAGCTCCGATCCGATGACCCACTTTTCTTTCGTCCAAGCGCGGCTGCGCCCCAGCCTGCTGTCGCTGGCCCTGCAATCGGCCGCGCTGGCCACGCTGGGCCTGAGTGTTGCCGCCCAGGCCCAGCAGTCGACAGCCATCCAGCGCTACGAGCTGGCGGCCGGTCCGCTGGCCAAGCTGCTGCCGCGTTTTGCCAGCCAGTCCGGCCTGCTGATCTCGGCCGATGCGGGCCTGACCCAGGGCCGTATGAGCCCCGGCCTGCGCGGCGACTACAGCCCGCGCGAGGGCCTGGCCGCATTGCTGGCCGGCACCGGCCTGCTGGCCCAGCCCGGCGCCAAGGGCATCCTGACCCTGCAGCCGGCGCCCGCCGGCGCGCTGCAGCTGGGCAGCCTGCAGGTGCAGGGTGAGCAGGCGGCCCAGGCCGCCGGCCTGTCCCTGCACGCCTCCAGCGCCGAGGCCCAGGCCGCGCCCTATCGCCAGGCCGGTTCCTCGGCCCACATCACGCGCGAGACGCTGGAGCGTTTTCGCGGCACCTCGCCGGCCGATATGCTCAAAGGCCAGGCCGGGGTGCAGATGGGCGACATCCGCAACGGCCACGCGCTGGACGTGAATATCCGCGGCATCCAGGGCCAGGGCCGGGTGCCGGTGGTGATCGACGGCAGCCAGCAGTCGCTGGAGGTCTATCGCGGCTATGCCGGCCAGCAGCAGCGCAGCTATCTGGACCCCGACCTGATCGGCAGCGTCACGATAGAGAAAGGCCCGAACCTGAGCCTGGACGGAGCCGGCGCGATCGGCGGCGTGGTCAGCATGCAGACACTGGGTGCGCTGGACATCCTGGATGCCGAGCAGAGCCAGGGCTGGCGACTGCGCGGCGGCGTGGCCGACAACAGCGTGAGCCCGCAGACCGGCTTCCAGGTGCTCAACCGCAGCGGGCGCGGCGAGCTGCTGGCGCCGAAAAGCCACTTCGGCTCGGCCGCCTGGGCCAGCCGCAGCGAGCGCCTGGACCTGGTGGCCGCCTATGTACATCGCAAGCAGGGCAATTACTTCGCCGGCACCAAGGGCATTGGCCGCTACCGCGGCAACACCCGCAGTGGCGGTGGCACCGGCATGAACCCCGATCCGGTCTCCGAGTACTACCGGGCCGGCGAGGAGGTGCTGAACACCCACAGCGTCAATGACTCCCTGCTGCTCAAGAGCACCTGGCGCCCCAACCCCGACCAGGCGCTGGAGCTGGGCCTGCGCCATCTGAAGGCCGAGTACGGCGAGGTCATGCCCTCGGCCATCTCGCGCACGCCGGCCTCCAACGAATGGGTCAAATACGCCGACCCCGAGAACACCATGCAGCAGTTCGAGCCCGGCCGCATGAAGCTGAGCGCGCTGACCGCCCAGCACCGCTGGCAGCCGGCCGGCCAGTCGCTGATCGACCTGAAGAGCCGGCTCTGGCTGACCCGCAGCGACAGCACGATGTTCAATGCGGTGATGGGTTCGGCCCCGGTCGGGCGCGACCTGCCCAGCAACCAGATGGGTGATCCGCAGGGCGCGAGCTATGCCCATGCGCTGCGCTCCAATGTGCGCGGCCAGCGCTGGGGCGGCCAGGTCGGCAACAGCTCGATCTTCTTCATCGGCGAGCAGCAGTCGCTGGAGGCGAAGTACGGCCTGTCCTACACCCATGAGAAAACCGGCCCCGGCAGCGCCACCCCGGTGGTCGAGGCCGATCTGCGCAACAACCGCTATGTGCGCTCGGCGGTGCGCAAGGAGGCCAGCCTGGTCGGCTCGCTGGAATGGAAGCCCGTCGAGGCGCTGAGCCTGCTGGCCGGCGGCCGGCTGATCCAGTACGAGGTGCGCGACCTGAATCGCCGCGCCCACGTGACCGAGAAGATCAAGGTGCCGCGCCGTGCCGTCCATGTCTACAAGAACGGCAAGGCGCTGGAATACGTGACTTGGTACCCGGACGCCCAGGGCCGGTTCACCGAGGCCTCGCTGCGCGCCAGCCCGCACCGCCTGGGCACCCTGGCCGATCTGGGCTTCGACAGCTGGAAGGCCTTCGCGCCGAACAACGGCGCCTTCACGGACCAGATCGCCAGCGCCTGGCGCTATGACGAGCCGCTGCGCCGCAAGGGCAGCAGGTTCGCGCCCAGCTTCAGCGCCAGCTACCGACCGAGCGAGGACAGCCTCATCTACGCCCGCTATGCCGAGGGCTTCAAGATACCCAGCGTGTTCGAGGCCACGGTGGGCAACCACTTCATCACCCCGAACCCCGATCTGCGCCCCGAGCGCAACCGCAGCTGGGAGCTGGGCGCCAGCGCCAGCCGGCGCGGCGTCTGGGCCGCCCAGGACAGTCTGTCGCTGAAGCTGGCGCGCTTTGACAACCGCATCCGCGACTACATCACCCGCAGCTACGACCCCAGCAGCTACAGCTTCACGATGAGCAATATGGCGCGCTTCGAGACCGCCGGCTGGGAGCTGCAGAGCGCCTATGACCGCGGCAGCTTCTTCGCCGATGTCTCGGCCAGCTATTACGACCGCGCCCGCACCTGCGACCCGGCCACCGGCGCCGCGCTGCGCAATGCCAGGTACGGCGTCAAGAACGCGCCCGACTGCGCCGACGGCGGCTTTGGCGGTAGCTATGCCAACACCCAGAACCCGCCCAAGTTCAGCCTCAACACCACGCTGGGTGCGCGCCTGCTGCAGCAAGACCTGACCCTCGGTACCCGCATCGTGCGCAATAGCGCGCCGCTGCACCGGCTCGACCAGCCCTGGAACACCAATGCCTACACGACCCTGCAGCAGTACTACCCCGCGACCCTGATCGTCGACCTGTTTGCCAGCTACAAGCTGCGCAAGAACACCCAGCTCAACGTCGCGGTCGACAACCTCGGCGACCGCTACTACCTGGACCCGCTGGCGCTGTCGCCGATGCCGGCGCCGGGCCGCAGCCTGCGCGTCGACCTGAGCCTGACATTCTGAACGGAGGCCCCCGATGAGCGACACCCCGCCCACCCGCAGCCAGCGCCTGAAGGCCGCCAGCCATGACAGCCATGAACGCCTGGATGCGCGCATCATGCGCAGCCAGCCCTTTGCCAGCGTCGACCACTTCCGCCGCTTTGTGCAGGTGCAGCTGCGCTTTCACCACGATGTCGCGCCGCTGTACCGGCGCGCCGACCTGGCCGCCTTGCTGCCCGATCTGGCCGAGCGCCAGCGCCTGGACCAGATCCGCCAGGACCTGATCGACCTGCAGGCCCCGGCCCGTGACGAGAGCGGTTTCGGCGCGCCGGCCCTGCCGATGGAGGCCGACCTGGCCACCGCGCTGGGCTGGTGCTATGTGGTCGAGGGCTCGAACCTGGGCGGCGCCGTGCTGTTCAAGCTGGCCGCCAAGCTGGGCCTGGACGAGCACCATGGCGCCCGCCATCTGGCCGGTCATCCGGACGGCCGGCTGCGCCACTGGCGCGGCTTCACCGGCATGCTGGACGCGCTGAGCCTGGACGAGACCGCCGAGCAGGCCCTGGTGGCCGGCGCCCGCGCCGCCTTCGAGCGCGTGCATGCCCATGTGGCGCGCGAGCTGGGCTGATCCGCCGATGCCGGCCCTTCCGGCCTATCGCCAGGCCTCTCGTCATGCCTATCTGCTGCTGGGCTGGCTGGCGCTGGCCTGCGCCCTCATCGGCGCGCTGCTGCCGCTGCTGCCCACCACGGTCTTCCTGATCATCGCGGCGGCCTGTTTCGGTCGCGCCTCGCCGCGCCTGCAGGCCCGGCTGCTGGCCCATCCCCGCTTCGGCCCGCTGCTGCAGGACTGGCAGCGCGAGGGCGCGATCGGCGCGCGCGCCAAGCTGATGGCCGGCGCCGGCATGGCCCTGGGCCTGGGCCTGTTCTGCTGGCAGGCCCGGCCCGGCCCCTGGCTGGCCACCGGGGTCACGCTGGGGATGCTGGCCTCGGCCGGCTATGTGCTGAGCCGGCCACGCCCACAGGCCGAGCGAGGGCGGCCCACCGCCGGCGCGCAAACCTGGGGGCTGCTGGCGAGCCTGGCCCTGCATCTGCTGGCGCCGCTGGCGCTGTGGCTGGCCGGCTGGCTGCCTGACGGCAGTGCGGCACCGCTGCCTGCGGCGCCGGTGATCACGGCCAGCCTGCTGAGCCCGGCCGCGCCGCCCCGGCCGCTGGAGCCGCGCCTCGCGCCCGAGCCCAGCCGGGCCCAGCCGCGCCGGCCGGCCGCGCCGCCACGCGCCGCCCCGGTGATTGTCGCGGTGGCCGCGCCCGTCGGCGATTCCTCCATCAACATGCCCGACAGCCCGCCGGCCGCTCAGCCGGCCCCGCCTTCAGAGGCCGCCGCACCGCCGGCTCCGGCCCTGCCGCCGGCCGAGCGCCTCAGCCTGGCCGGGCTGCAGAGCAACTGGCAGGGCCGGGTGCTGGAGCGGCTGGCCGAGTTCCGCCGTTATCCGGCCGGGGCCCGCTCGCGCCGCGAGCAGGGCGTCAGCCATGTGCGGCTGCGTGTCAACCGTGCCGGCCAGCTGCTGCAGGTGCGGCTGGAGCGCGGCAGCGGCCATACCGAGCTGGACCGCGCGGCCCTGGCCACGGTGCGCGCCGCCGTGCCGCTGCCGGCGATTCCGCCCGAGCTGCCGGACGAGCTGGAGCTGCTGCTGCCGGTGGAGTTCTTCATCGCGGGCTGAGTCCTTGCGTGCGGCGCCGGCCTCAGCCCCCGCCGCGCAGCGCCGTCGGCAAGACCCCCGACCAGCGCTTGAACGCGCGCCGGAACGAGCGCGCGTCGGCATAACCCAGGGCCTGGGCCACCTCGGCGATGCTCATCGGGGTGTTGATCAGCAGATCGCGCGCGCGCTCGTAGCGGGCCTCGTCGCGCAGGCCGCTGTAGCTGGCCTCCTGCGCCACCAGGCGGCGGCGCAGGGTGCGCTCGCTGACATTGACCTGGGCCGCGAGGGCGCGCTGCGAGGGCCGGTCCTGCAGGCCGTAGCGGATGCGGTTGACCACCGAGGCCAGCAGATCGTCCTGGCCGATCGGCACCTTCAGCAGCTGGTTCAGCTGCTTGCGCACCAGGTCGCTGGTCAGCCGGTCATAGCCGGGCAGCCGGGCCTCCAGCCATTTGATGTCGACCGTCAGGCGATGCTCGTCGGCATCGAAGCGCACCGGGCAGCGGAAGAAGCGTTCATACAGGCGCGGGTTCGCCGGGCAGGCATAGGCGAAGTCCACCTGCAGCGGCCGAAAGCTCGCGCCCACCATGGCCCGCGTCACTGCCACCGCGCTGGAGAAGGCCTCCTCGACCAGGAAGTTCTCGATCTCCAGGTCGAAGACATGCGGCGTCGCGCTGATGTGGAAGCGCTCGCCATCCTCGGTCAGCTGGTGATGGATCATCGAGCCGGTGCCGGTCTGGCGCTCCAGGCCGTAGCTGACGGCCTCGCCCAGGGTCTCGCAGCTCAGCATTGCCAGCCCGGCCAGGCCCCAGGAGATCGGCGTCTCGCGCGCCCCCACCGCCAGGCCCAGCGCCGGCTCGCCCAGCTCGCGCTGCGCGCGCAGGATCAGCGCACGGGTCTGCTGGTGCGAGATCAGCACATCGTCCTGCGCCAGGGTATGGGGGTTGAAGCCCAGGCCGCGGCACAGGCGCTCGCTGGACATGCCGCGGTCCTCGACCAGGCCCAGCAGCACCCGCGCGACGGCCGGCACCAGGGTGGCCTGGCTGCGCGGATCGTTGTCGGGCTGGTCCTGCGGGTGCTCGGGGCTGGCGGCTTCTCGTTTCATGCGGATCCTCGATGAGGGAACAGGGGCCGGGATTGTCCGGTTCTGCACCGCCTGCCGCGTCCCATCAAGCGGGCAGCGCGGCGGCAAATGGGCTGAAAAACCGGGCTCCAGCCCGGCATGCAGTACATCACAGCCGCACCGGGACGGCCAAGGTCTGGTTCCACGCCTGACCGCAAATGATCCCACAGTGGCCGAAATGGTTCCCTGTATGACAGTCCCCGGTCCCTAGAGTGCGGGTCGTTCCAAGCAGGTCCCCGCGTCGTTGGGCGCCACAGCGGCGCGGGGACCTCGCAGCATCGAGAGAAAGCAACACACCATGTCACGCCATAGCAAACTCACACCGTCGCCCTATCCCCTCGTCTCCCTCCTGTCGCTGGCCGCCGCGGCGGCCCTCGGCCTGAGCGGCTGCGGCCAGACGGCCGCGCCCGAAGCCGGCAAGACCCCGCCGCGCACCGTGCTGGTCGCCAGCGCCCTGCCCGCCGCGGCCACCGGCCCCGAGTTCATCGGCGAGGTGCGCGCGGCGCAGCGCGCCGAGCTGGCCTTCGCCCTGCCCGGCCTGGTCGAGCAGGTGCTGGTGGAAGCGGGTGACCGCGTCCGCCGCGGCCAGCTGCTGGCCACGCTGGAGGCCGCGCCCGGCCAGGCCCAGCTGAATGCGGCGCAGGCCGAGATCCAGCGCCTGCAGGCCGGCCTGGACGAGGCGCGCCGCAAGCAGGAGCGGCTGCGCGCTGCGCGCGAGCGCAAGGCCGCCAGCGAGGCCGAATGGACCGCCGCCCAGACCGAGCTGGGCATGGCCGAGGCCGCGCTGGCCGCGGCCCACGCGCAGCGCGAGGGCCAGGCCTGGAACCGCGCCCGCGCCGAGCTGCGCGCGCCCTTCGACGGCGTGGTCGCCTCGCGCCAGCTGGAGATCGGCCAGGCGGTCGGCTCCGGCCTGCCGGTGATCGCGATCGACGGCGCCGGCCGCGAGCTCTGGGTCACCCTGCCCGCCGGCCTGCCGGCCCTGGCCGTCGGCCAGCGCGCCCGCCTGGCCACGCCCCAGGGCGAGCTGGACAGCCGCCTGCTGCGTCTGGGCTCGCGCCTGGAGGCCGGCGGCGCACAGCGCGCGGTGTTTTCCCTGCCCGAGCCATGGCGGGTCGGCGACACCCTGGCCGTGCGCCTGCTGCCCGGCCAGGCCAGGCCGGCCAGCGTGCAGATCCCGCTGCGTGCGGTGCAGGGGGCGGCCGAGCAGGCCGCCAGCGTGTTCCGCCTGAAGGCCGACGGCCGCACGGTCGAGCAGGTCGCGGTGGGCCTGGGTGCCACCCGCGGCGAGCAGGTCGAGGTGCTGGCGGGCCTGCAGGCCGGTGACCGCGTGGTCGTGGCCGGCGGCCACAGCCTGGCCGCGGGCGCCCTGGTCAAGCCGGTCACGGCGCTGCGCTGAAGCCTGGGAGCCGACGACATGAGCATTGCCTCCTACGCCCTGAAGCGCCCGCGCTTCGCCTTCCTGGCCGCGCTGCTGCTGGTCCTCGCCGGCCTGTGGCTGGCGCTGGACTTCCCCTCGACCGAGGAACCGCAGGTCACGGTCCGCACCGCCACCGTGCTGACCCTGGTGCCCGGCGCCAGCACCGAACGCATGGAGCAGCTGGTCGCGCGCCCCACCGAGGAAGCGATCCGCTCGCTGGCCGAGGTCAAGCGCGTCAAGACCACGGTGCGCCCCGGCTTCGCCTTCAGCTATGTGGAGCTGAAGTCCGAGGTCTCGGCCCAGGCCCTGCCCGCCGTCTGGCAGCGCTTGCGCAACCGCATGGCCGAGGTCCGGCCCGGCCTGCCGCAGGGCGCCACCGGCCCACTGGTGGATGACGAGTTCGGCCGCGTCGCGGTGCTGACGATGGGCCTGACCGGCCAAGGCTACAGCGCCGGCGAGCTGCGCGAGCAGGCGCGCCAGCTGCGCGACCGGCTCTACCGGCTGGACGGCGTGGAGCGGGTCAGCCTGCATGGCGTGCGCGACGAACAGGTGCAGGTGGTGGCCGACGTGGCCGCGCTGAACGCCAAGGGCCTGTCGGTCGCCGCGCTCTCCGAGGCCCTGGCCAAGCGCAATGTGCTGGCCCCGGCCGGCCGCGCCCAGGTCGGCGGCGCCGAGATGGCGCTGACCGTCAGCGGCGACGCGAGCCGGCTCGCCGAGCTGGCGCAGACCCCGGTCGCGCTGCCCGGCGGCGGCTTGCTGCCGCTGGGCCAGCTGGCGCGGGTCGAGCGCGTGCCCCAGGATCCGGCCTCGGTCGGCGCCTTCGTCGACGGCCAGGCGGCCGCGGTGATCGCGGTTTCGATGGACCCGGGCCTCAACGTGACCAGCTTCGCCGCGCGCCTGCGCGCCGAGGTGCAGAGCCTGACCCGGGCCTTGCCCGCGGGCATGGAGCTGGTGCCGATCACCGACCAGGCGCAGATCGTCACCCAGCAGCTCAAGCAGGTCAGTCAGGTGTTCCTGGAGACCACCGCGATCGTGATGGGCGTGGTGGTGCTGTTCCTGGGCCTGCGCACCGGCCTGATCGTCGGCGCCATCGTGCCGACCACGGTGCTGGGCAGTCTGGTGGTGATGAAGCTGCTGGGCATCGAGCTGCACATCATCTCGATCGGCGCGATCATCATCGCGCTGGGCCTGTTCGTCGACAACGCGATCGTCGTGGCCGAGGACATGGAGCGCCGCCTCGCGCTGGGCGAGGACCGCGCCGCGGCCGCCGCTGCCGCGGGGAAGACCATGTTCGTGCCGCTGCTGGTGTCCTCGCTGGCCATCATCCTGACCTTCATGCCGCTGGTGCTGAGCCGCACCGAGACCGGCGAGTACCTGCGCAGCATGGGCATCGTGATGGCGATCGCGCTGCTGCTGTCGCTGCTGCTGGCGGTCACCGTGACGCCGCTGCTGTGCCAGCGCTTCGCGGTGCACCATGCCGAGCTGAGCCGCATGGCGCGCGGCGTCGAGGCGCTGACCGGCTGGTACCGCGGCAAGGTGCGCTGGGTGCTGGGCCACAAGACGATCTACATCGGCACCATGGTGGCGCTGCTGCTGGGCGCCGGCTGGCTGTTCTCCCACATCCCCTCGGAGCTGATGCCCGCCTCGGAGCGCAAGCAGCTGCAGATGGCGATCGAGCTGGCGCCCGACACCAGCGGCAACACCACGCTGGCCACCGCGCAGCGCATCAGCCAGGCGCTGAACGAGCGCCAGCGCTTCCCCGAGCTGCAAAGCCAGACGGTCTATGTCGGCGACGGCGGCCCGCGCTTCATCCTGGCGCTGAACCCGCCGACGCCGGCCGCGCACCGCGCCTATGCGGTGCTGACCCTGGCCCCCGGCGCCACCCATGAGCAGGCGCTGCAGCGCCTGCGCAGCGAGCTGCCGGCGCAGTTCCCGGGCGTGCGTTTCGAGCCCAAGCGCTTCTCGATGGGCTCGACCGAGGCCGGCACCGCCGAGTTCCGCCTCTCCAGCGCCGACGGCCGCTCGCATGCCGTCGCCGCCGAGCGCCTGATGGCGGCGCTGCAGGCCCTGCCCGGCATCGTCGAGGTGCGCAGCGATGCCGAGCGCCAGGTGATGCATCTGGCGGTGCAGGTGGACCAGGTCAAGGCAGCGGCCGCCGGCATCAGCAGCGCCGAGGTGGCGCACAACCTGGAGCGCCTGCTCTCGGGCGAGGCGGTCAGCCAGTTCCGCGACGGCGACACCCTGCTGCCGGTGCTGGTGCGCGGCCCGCTGGAGCTGCGCGAGCGCATCGAGCAGCTGCAGGCCGCGCCGCTGGAGCGCGCCGGCGGCCAGGGTCGCCTCACCCTGGGCCAGATCGCCCGCGTCGAGCTGGCCAGCCAGCCCTCGGTGCTGCAGCGGGTCGACCAGGAACGCGTCGTGACGATCAGCGCCAAGCATGCGCGCTGGACCGCGCAGGGCATCGTCGACGCGGTGCAGGCGCCACTGGGCGAGCTCCAGCAGGACGGCCAGGTGAAGGTCGTGCTGTCCGGCGAGATCGAGGAGGGCGCCAGCGCCAACGACGCGATCCTGGCGCTGCTGCCGGCCTGCGTGGTGGCGATGTTCCTGCTCTTCGTCTGGCAGTTCGAGAGCCTGCGCAAGAGCCTGATCGTGCTGACCAGCATCCCCTTCGTGACGATAGGCGCGGCGCTGGCGCTGAAGCTCAGTGGCACAACCTTGACCTTCGTCGGCACCCTGGGCCTGCTGGCGCTGGCCGGCATCATCGTCAACAACGCGGTGCTGCTGCTGGACGCGATCGACGAGGCGCGCGCCGCCGGCCTGGCCGCGGCCGACGCGATCGAGGATGCCGCCGCCAAGCGCCTGCGCCCTATCGTGATGACCAAGATGGTCTGCATCCTGGGCCTGCTGCCGCTGTACCTGTTCGGCGGCGTGGTCTGGACCAGCCTGGCCGTCGTGATGATGGGCGGCCTGGCCCTGGGCACCCTGATCACGCTGGGCCTGATCCCGGCCCTCTACGCCGCCTTCTACCGCGTGCCCGCCCCTGTGGCGACGAGCACTGCGGCCACCGCTATCTGAACATCGAGCCTCCCATGTCGACCACGAACCCGAAGAACCCCATGACCCTCATGCGCCGGGCCGGCGCCCCGCTGCTGCTGGCCTTGGCCGCACTGCTGGGCGGCTGCGCCAGCGTGGCCCCCGTCAGCCAGCTGCCCGCGCTGCAGGCGCGCCACGACACGCGGCTGCCCGCGGCCCCCGCGGCGGCTTCCACCCAGGCCGCGCGTGCCTGGTGGCAGGAGCTGCAGGACCCGGTGCTGGACCGGCTGCTGGTGCAGGCCCAGGCCCGCAACCTCGATCTGAAGGCCGCGCTGGCCAGCGTGCAGGAGGCCCGTTCGCTGGCCGGCCTGGCGCGCCGCGAGGGCCTGCCGCAGGGCAGCCTGGGCCTGACGGCCCAGGTCTCGCGCGCCTCGCAGGCCGAGGTGGACCCCTACCGCCAGAGCCAGCCGCGCGTGCCGGAGCAGCGCCTGATCGGCCTGAGCCAGAGCCTGGGCTGGGAGCTGGACCTGTTCGGCCGGGTCGGCACCGCCCAGGCCGTGGCCGAGCGCGAGCTGGACCTGGCGCAGGCCGATCTGCACGGCGCCCAGGCCCTGCTGCAGGCCGAGCTGGTGCAGCGCTACACCCAGCTGCGCGCGGCCCAGCAGGGCGAGATCCTGGCCGGCCGGCAGCTGGCGCTGGCGCAGACGAAGCTCGCGCAGCTGGAGGCGCGGACCGCGGCCGGCCTGGCCGATGCGCGCGAGCAGCGCGCCGCCGAGGCCGAGCTGGCGCAGCGCCGCGCCGCGCAGGGCGCCATCGCCGCGCAGATCCGCCAGCAGTTGGCCGCCATCGCCCTGCTGTGCGGCGAGGCACCCGCGGCGCTGGAGGCGGGCGGCAGCCTGGCCGGCCTGCGCGAGCCCCAGGCCCTGCCGGCCCTGCCCGAGCAGCAGAGCCTGCAGGTGCCCGAGGACCTGCTGCAGCGCCTGCCCCAGGTGGCGCGCGCCGACGCGGCGCTGCGCGCCAGCCTGGGCCAGCAGGTGCTGGCCGAGCGCGCCCATCTGCCGCGCCTGAGCCTGGCCGCCACCATCGGCCTGAACGAGGGCGCCTCGCGCCTGGGCAAGAGCGGCGCGCTGCGTTATGCGGCCGGCCCGGCCCTGCAATGGGACTGGCTCGACGCCGGCCGCCGCCAGGCCCGCGAGGCCGCCGCCAAGGCCGGCAGCGAACGCGCCTGGGCCCAGTTCGAGCAGAGCGTGCTGCAGGCCCTGGCCGACGGTGAGTCCGCGCTGCGCGGCTGGCAGGCGCAGTACCTCGGCTGGCAGGAGGCGCAGCAGGCGCTGCGCGCCGCCGCCGAGGCTGCACGCTATGCCGCCGAGCGCCAGGCCCTGGGCCTGGAGCCGCCACTCAGCGCGCTGGGCAGCGAGTCCCAGCGGCTCGCTGCGGAGCAAGCCAGCACCGAACAACAAGCCCTTGCGCTGCAAGCCTATGTGCAGGTGCAGCTGGCGCTCGGCGCCTGGCGGCCCTGAGGTGCTTGCGCGCCTCGGGCGTGCTAGACATGCAGCAGCCGGCCGCCGCCGAATGACCAGTTCTCCCAGCTGGTCTCGACAAAGCCGACCATCACCTGCTCGGTGTCGATGCCGGCCTCGGCCAGATCGGCCATCAGCTGCTGCAGCAGTTTTTTCTTGACCTTGACGCTGCGCCCGACCGACCAGAGGATCTCGATCAGCACGAAATCGGCGCCGCGATCGGCCTGCAGATCGGGATAGCGCGGATCGATGCGCAGGTTCTCGGCCGGCAGCTCCAGCACGCGCTGGAAGCGGTCGGTGGCCGGCACGCCGGAGGCGACCAGGGCGGCATGGACCGCGTCGAGCACGGTGTTCTTGAAGCTCGCCGGCTTGGGCTGGCGGACGGTGACGGTGACCAGAGGCATGGCGTGAGCTCTCAGTAGTAGCGGGACAGGGGAAGGCGCGCCCAGCGCGCCTCGGCCTTCTCGGCCCAGGCCAGGAACCAGCGGTCCAGCAGCGGGCGGGCCGGGCCTGCTGGCGACGGGGGCTGGGTTGGGGGCATGGTGCGTGGCCGCAGCGGCAAGATCTTGCTCATCGGGTCCTCCTGGGGCGATCCCACGCGGTTTGCGCGGGCTGGTCTGGATGCTATGTTTGCGTTCTTGCACGAACAATGGCTGAGTGTGCAGAGTGGACTTGCAAATTTGCACATGACAACCCCATCGACCGAACATCCCGCCGAATCGCTGAACTGGGACGATCTGCGCTATGCGCTGGCGATTGCCGAGGCCGGCTCGCTGGCCGGCGCGGCTCGCGTCCTGGGCGTGCAGCACACCACGGTGCTGCGCCGCCTCGATGCGCTGGAGCAGCGCCTCGGCGCCCGCCTGTTCGAGCGCCACCGCCAGGGCTACCGCCCCACCGAGGCCGGCGAGCTGATGGCGGCCCAGGCGCGCGAGATGGCGCCCGGCGTGGCCGAGCTGCAGCGCCGCATCCTGGGCCGTGACACCGCGTTGCAGGGCCAGCTGCGTCTGACGACCGCCTTTGTCGCGATGCTCTACCTGCTGCCGGGGCCCTTGGCGGCGTTCGCTCGTGCCCATCCGGGCATCGCGGTCGAGATCAGCGAGAGCTCGGCCCTGGTCGATCTGTCGCGCCGCGATGCCGATGTCGCGCTGCGCATGAGTGCCCAGGTGCCCGAGCATCTGGTCGGGCGTCGGCTCGGCGAGATGCGCATGCGCATCTATGCGGCACGCGGCGCGGCCGATCTGCCGCAGGCCGAGACGCCGGTGGCGCGGCTGTGCCAAGACTATCCCTGGATAGGCTATGAGCGCGACCGCAGCTCGCGTTTCTATGACCGCTGGCTGCGCCGCCATGTGGCGGACGAGCGCATCGTGATGCGGGCCGACCTGATGCAGTCGGCCGCCGCGATGGCCCGCACCGGCCTGGGCCTGGCCCTGCTGCCGACCCTGGCCGAGGCCCATGAGCCTCAGCTGCTGCCGGTCTCCGAGGTGCTGCCCGACATGAGCATCCCGGTTTGGCTACTGACCCATCCGGACCTGCGCGACACCGCCCGGGTGCGCGCCTTCATGCAGCAGCTGGGCGGCGATCTGGCCGAGCGGCTGGCGGCCGCGCCCTGAAGCCGGCGGCGCTCTTTACTGCAGCGCGGCCAGCTGCTGGCGCAGCGCGGCGTTCTCGGCTTCCAGCTCGGCGACCCGGGCCTGCAGGCGTTCCAGCTCGCTGGCCGGCGCCGCCTCGGCCGTCACGGTCTCTTCCGGCGCGGGCTTGGCTTTGCTGGGCTTGCTCGCCTCGCGCACCCGCTTCGCGGCCTGCTTCAGCTCATCCTTGCCGCCGGCGGCGGCGGCCACCTGTTCCTCGACCGGCAGGCTGGCCACCGCGGCGGCCGCATTGATCGAGATCTCGCCGGCCTTGACGGCGGCCACCAGCTCGGGCGCGGCCTGCTTCTGGATCTTCTCGATCTGCACCACCTGGCTGCTGCTGATGCGGGCCGCCCGGGCTATGGCCTCGCGGCTGTTCAGCGCCTCGACCGGCGGCAGCTCGGGAGCCGTGCTGTCGGCGGGGGCCGGCACCGGCTCGCTGGCCAGGATCTGGGCGCGGCGCTGCGCCACCAGCTCCTTCTTGCGCAGCGCCAGCACGCCGCGCTGGAAATCCGACACGCTGCGCCGACCCAGATGCTGGTCGATCATCCACAGATGCACGTCCTCGATGGACTTGAAGCGTGAATTCTGCACGGTCTGGAAGGGCAGGCCGTGCTTCTGGCAGATGCCGTAGCGGTTGTGGCCGTCCACCAGCACCTCGCCCCACAGCACCAGCGCGTCGCGGCAGCCCTCGGCCAGGATGCTGCGCTCCAGCGCCGCGTGTTCCTCGGGAGTCAGCGGGTCGATATAGGCGCGCAGGTCTTCGTTGACGGTGATGTTCATGGGCTGGTGTCGGTTCGCTGGGGGGCGGATTTTAGAGGCTGAGCGCGAAGCAGGCTGTTACGCCTTGGGTCTTCTTGAAACCCCTGGCGCGGCCGCCGACCTTCAAAATTCGGTCATGCCGCCGTTCGAGCGGGCGCTCCCCCAGTTTTCCGAGGTCCTCCACCATGCTGATCACCTGCTCCCATTGCCTGAGCAAGAACC
The DNA here is from genome assembly GCA_005503085.1 of Burkholderiales bacterium C2. Lineage (GTDB taxonomy): Bacteria > Pseudomonadota > Gammaproteobacteria > Burkholderiales > Burkholderiaceae_C > Roseateles_E. The sequence goes on from SCOI01000007.1 coordinate 44,522, forward strand.
GCGTTTACGAAGCGGGTGCCCGGTACAACCCGGCCTGTGACCACTGCACCCGGCCGCTGCTGGACGGTGGCTCGGTAGAGCTTGGCGAGGCGAACTTCGACGCGGTGGTCAGCGGCACCGATCTGCCCATCGTGCTGGAGCTGACCGCCACCTGGTGCGTGCCCAGCCGCATGATGGCGCCGCAGCTGGCGCTGGCGGCACGCCAGATGAAGGGCCAGCTGGTGTTCGCCCGGCTCGACACCGACAAGCACCCGCGCCTGGCCCAGCGCCTGGGCCTGCGCGGCCTGCCCGCGCTGCTGCTGCTGCGCGACGGCCAGGAGCGTCAGCGCATCAACGGCGCGCTGCAGGCGCCGCAGATCATCGAGTGGCTGGAGCGGGATTGGGTGGTGTAAACACCCAGTCTTGCGTTCGCCGTTCAGCCCGCAGGTGCCGGGGGCCCGGTCCCACAATCCCGGATCAGCAGCTGCAACAGCAGGTCCGCCTGCACTGCATCCGTCTAGGCCTCGCTCTCCAGCAGGGTGCCCAGGCGCGCCGCAGCTCGAAGACCTGCTTGAGCTGAGGGCTGTCCTTGCGCTTGTGGCTGACTTCCAGCCGGCAAGCGGACGCGAGGTCGAAGGCCCAGCGCCGCTCGGGGTGTTCGGTCACGTGTATCGACCCGGCGACTGTGTGGCACCGCACAGACTGATCCTCTGTCTGAGGTAGAAGCTGGGGGATGTATCGCAACAAGCTCATCGCAAAGCTTCGGTCCGAGGACCGTGAACTTCTGCTGGCCGAGGGGGAGGAGGTCGATCTTGAGCGGGGTCAGGTGCTGTATGGCCTTGAGGAAAAAAGAGCCTGGGCGTTCTTCCCGTCCGCCGGCGTCTTCTGCTTGCTGGCCGGCACCGGCAGCGGCGCGGAACTGGGGGTCGCGCTGGTGGGGCGCGAGGGCATGCTCGGCATGCACTTGCTCCTCGGTGCACAAGACTCGGCCATGCGTGTGTTTGTCCAGACCGGCGGTCGTGCATGGAGGGTCGGCGTCGCGAGCTTGAATGCGGCGCTTGACAACAGCACCGGGCTCAAAACACTGCTGCTGGCGCAGTCCTGCGCTGTCGTGAATCAGATCGCCTCGTCATCGGCCTGCGTACTCAGACACACCGTCGCCTGTCGTCTGGCCCGCTGGCTCCTGGTCAGCCGCGACCTGGCCGAAGCCGACAGCTTCAGCGTGACTCATGAGGTGCTGGCCCGGATGCTCGGTGTCTACCGTGAGCGAGTGACGGGCGCTGCAAGCCAGCTGCAAAGATCCGGGCTCATCTACTACAGCCGAGGCCTGTTATCCGTGCTGGATGCGGCCGGCTTGCGTGCCGTCTGCTGCGAATGCTATGCGGCAAGCTGCAAAAGAGCCTCGGCCGCCGCTTATCTTCAGCCGTAGTTGCTGACCCATTCAATGCCCTGGGCATGGGCCGCTTCTATCGCGACTTCGGCCGTCGGGTGGGCGCCGCGCGCGACCGCGATCGTGCGGGGGCGACTCGGCCAGGCCTGCCTGGAGACGACCAGCGCCGGCTCGAAACGCCCGCTGTCGTTGATCTCGGCACTGCAGACCAGCGCATAGTCTTTGTGTCTGAAGGTGTGCGACGTGGCCATGATCATCTCCAAGGCAAGCCTGGAGTATGCGCGCCAACGGTCAGCACAGCAGCGCGGCCATGCTGTGTTGGCTGGCGTACAGACGGAACTCGGAGATGCCGGCAGTGTTTGCTCGGAGATTTTTCCGCGTACCGAGTCATGCTATGGATCGCTTGATCGTGGCCCATCCGGCGTGGTCAGGCGCTGGGTGAGCCTCGGAAGGAGTCCGTATGCAGTTCGAAGACCGCAGCGATGGCCAGTACCGGATCTATGCCGGCACGATGGAGATGTGCACGGGCCGAGGCTTCATCGCCGCCGTCGTTGTGCATCGAGTGGGTGAGGGGCAGCCGCAGGAGGTCTATCGCGATATGGGCCTGTCGTGCAGCTACCCCTGGTCCTCATCAACCCAGGCATTGACACATGCGCTGGCCGATGGCGCCCAGGCGGTGAGGGCCGAACAGCTGCGCGATGCAAGCCGGCATGCTTGGCGCGCGAACCCTGCCCTCACTGCACCAACGCGACCGACTTGACCAGTGCCCAGACCGGCAGGCCGGGCCGCAGCTGCAGCTCGTCGGCGGCCTTGCTGGTGATGCGGGCCAGCAGCACCGCCGGCCCGCAGCGCAGCCGCAGCAGCAGCTGCGAAGGGTGGGCATGCTCGGCCATGCTCTCGATCACGCAGCGCAGCTGGTTCTGGATGCTGCTGTGGCGCGGCTGTTCGGTGGCGATGCTGACATCGCGCGCCAGCACGCGCAGCCGCAGCGGCTGACCCGGGGCCAGGCCGCTGTCCTTGAGCCAGAGGCTGCCGCCCTCGAAGGCGACGCGGCACAGATGCCAGCGCGGGTCGCGCTCGGCCAGCGTGCCGTTCAGCAGCGCGCCCGCCTCATCGCCCAGGCGCAGCGGGTTGTCGATCGCGGCCAGCAGCTCGGCCACCGGGCCGGCGGCGCGGACCTGGCCCTGGTCCAGCAGCACCAGATGGTCGGCCAGCCGGGCCAGCTCGTCGACCGCGTGGGTGACGTAGAGCATGGGGATGTTGAGCTCGTCACGCAGCCGCTCCAGCCAGGGCAGGATCTCCTGCTTGCGGGCGAGGTCCAGCGCCGCCAGCGGTTCGTCCAGCAGCAGCAGGCGCGGGCCGGTGGCCAGCGCGCGGGCGATGGCCACGCGCTGGCGCTCGCCGCCCGAGAGCTGCGCGCTCGAGCGCTTCAGCAGGCCGCCGATGCCCAGCAGCGCGATGGCCTGCTGCAGCGCCTGCGCTCCTTGCACGCCGCCGGCGCGCTTCAGGCCGTAGTGCAGATTGCCCTGCACATCGAGATGCTCGAACAGGCTGGCCTCCTGGAACACATAGCCCAGCGGGCGTCGCCAGGTGGGCAGGCACAGCCCGGCCGCATCGTCCTGCCAGCACTCGCCGCCGATCTGCACCCGGCCGCTGGCGCCGGGTTCCAGCCCGGCGACGCTGCGCAGCAGGCTGGTCTTGCCGCAGCCGGAGGGGCCGAACAGCGCGGTGATGCCGCGCGCCGGCAGCTCGATGTCCACGGCCAGTTCGAAGGCCGCGCGTGGCAGGCGCAGGCGGATCTGGTGGGCCTGGTTCATGGCAGCGCGCGACGATTTTTCATCAGCGCCAGGATCAGCAGCACGGCGAAGGAGAACAGCAGCATGCCGCCGGCCAGCCAATGGGCCTGGGCATATTCCAGCGCCTCGACATGGCCGTAGATCAAGGTCGAGACGACACGGGTCTGGCCCGGGATATTGCCGCCCATCATCAGCACCACGCCGAACTCGCCGACCGTGTGCGCGAAGCTCAGGATGGCCGCCGTGGCCAGACCCGGCCGGGCCAGCGGCAGCGCCACCGTGAAGAAGGCATCGAGCGGCCGGGCGCGCAGTGTGGCGGCCACCTCCATCGCACGCGGCCCGATGGCTTCGAAGGCATGCTGGATAGGCTGCACCGCAAAAGGCAGCGAAAAAAGGATGGAGCCGATCAGCAGGCCGCTGAAGGTGAAGGGCAGCGTGCCCCAGCCCAGTGCCAGCGTCAGCTGGCCCAGCGGGCCGCTCGGCCCCATCAGCACCAGCAGGTAGAAGCCCAGCACGGTCGGCGGCAGCACCAGGGGCAGGGTCACCAGCGCGGCGACCGGGGCGCGCCAGCGCGAGTGCGTCTGCGCCAGCCACCAGGCCAGCGGCGTGGCCAGCAGCAGCAAGAGCAGGGTGGTCAGGCCGGCCAGCTTCAGCGTCAGCGCGATCGCCTGCCAGGCGGCGGGGTCCAGTGGCATCAGCGAGTCCTCTTCACAGCTCGTAGCCGTGGGCGCGGATGATGGCGCGGGCCTTGTCGCCGCGCAGGTATTGCAGCAGCGCCGCGGCGGCCGGATTGCCGAGCCCGGCCTTCAGCAGCAGCGCGTCCTGGCGGATAGGCTCGTGCAGGTGGGCCGGCACGATCCAAGCCGAGCCCTGGGCGATACGCCCGTCTACCTGCACCTGGCTCAGCGCGACAAAACCGAGCGCCGCGTTCTCGGTGGCGATGAACTGATAGGTCTGGGCGATGCTCTCGCCCTGCACGAACTTGGGCGTCAGCGCCTCCAGCAGGCCCAGCTTGCCCAGGGCCTGGATAGCGGCGGCACCATAGGGCGCCACCTTGGGATCGGCCAGCGCGATGCGCTCGAAGGCGCCGGCTTTTCTGAGCACCGCGCCCTGGGCGTCCACCAGGCCTGGCTGTTTGCTCCACAGCACCAGCCGGCCGGTCGCATAGCTGAAGCGGCTCTCGGCCAGCCCCAGGCCCTCGGCCACCAGCCGGGCTGGCGTCGTATCGTCGGCGGCCAGCAGCAGTTGGAAGGGCGCGCCGTTCCTGATCTGGGCGTAGAACTTGCCGGTCGAGCCGAAGGCCAGCCTGACCTGGTGTCCGCTGTCCTGCTCGAAGGCCTGGGCGATCTTCTGCATGGCCGCGCTGAAGTTGGCGGCCACGGCCACCTGCACCTCGGCCGCATGAACCCTGCCGAGCAGCACGATGAGCAGCAGCATGACGGAAAAACGCAGCACGGCAACCTCGCTATTCCAAACAAGAATAGCGCCAGTATAGGCCGCTGGTTAGGATGGGCGCATGAACAACGCCCACTCCGATCTGAGCGAGGTGCTGCGCCACGAGGCCGGCGACAAGCGCATCGCCATCCTGCGCCGCGTCGGCGCGGTCGGTTCGATCTCGCAGGCGGCCCGCGAGGCCGGCGTCAGCTACAAGGCGGCCTGGCAGGCCATCGAAACCCTCAGCAATCTGGCCGGCATGCCCCTGGTCGAGAAGCTGGTCGGCGGCGCCGGTGGCGGCGGTGCGCGGCTGACCGCCGAGGGCGAGCGGGTGCTGGCGGCCGAGGCGGCGCTGAGCCGCGCGCGCGCCGAGGTGCTGGCCCGGCTGGCCCCGGGCGGCATGCTGGCGAGCACCGGCGTGCGCACCAGCATGCGCAACCAGTTCCCCTGCACGGTCGCGGCGCTGCGTGCGCAGCAGGGGCTGCTGAGGGTGGAGCTGGCCCTGCCCCAAGGCGGGCGGCTGTTCTCGCGCATCACGCGCGAGAGCGCCGAGCTGCTGGGCCTGGCGCGCGGCCTGCCGGTGCTGGCGCTGTGCAAGGCCACCGCGGTGCAGGTGGCGGCGCAGCTCGAGGCCGGCCCGGCGCGCAATCTGCTGCCGGGCACGGTGCTGCGCCGTGCGCGCACGGCCGGCGAGGTCGTGCTGCAGCTGGCCGGCGGCATCAGCCTGGTCGGCTTCGCGGCGGCCGGCCACGGGCTGGCGCCGGGCCGGGCCGCGCAGGCGGCGGTCGAGGAGTCGGGCGTCGTGATCGCGTTGCCGGGCTGAAGCGGGCGGGGCGTCCTATGACCCCGCAGGTCATCGACAGCGTCCGGGCGGTCCCGCACAGTAGCGCCAGTCCCTGTGCAATGACCTACCGGAGAAAGCCATGAGAACCGTTCAATCCTCCCCGATCCTCAAGCTTGCGCTGCTGGCCGATGCCGTCGTCAGCGGCAGCATCGCGGCCGCGCAGCTGCTGTTCGCGGCGCCCATGGCCGGGCTGCTGGGTCTGCCCAAGCCGCTGCTGCTGGAGAGCGGCCTCTTCCTGGTCTTCTATGTGGCGCTGCTGTTGCTGATGGCCTCGCGCGGCCGGCTCTGGTCGGCCCTGGTCGGCGTCGTGGTGGTGGGCAATATCGGCTGGGCGCTGGCCTGCATCGCGCTGGCGCTGAGCGGGGCTGTTGCGCCGACCGGCTGGGGCCTGGCCTATCTGGCCCTGCATGCGTTCGGTGTGCTGGGCTTCGCGGCGCTGGAGTGGATTGGCCTGCGCCGCTCGGCCGACGCGGCCGAGTTCCGCGCTCAGACGCCGGCGACGCGGTAGGTGTTGCGCCCGGCCTTCTTGGCCTGATAGAGCGCCTCGTCGGCACGGGCCAGCAGCTCGGCCGGCGTGATGGCCCCGCCCTGGTGCTGGGCCAGGCCTATGCTGGTGGAGACCTGCAGCTGCTGGCCCTGCAGCTCGAAGCGCGGGCCCATGGCCGCGACGATCTTGGCGGCGACCGCAGCCGGCTCGGCCTCGCCGCCCAGGCCCTCCAGGATGATGACGAACTCGTCGCCGGCCAGCCGCGCCACCGTGTCGGTGCTGCGCACGCTGCGCTGCAGGCGCCGCGCGAACTCCTGCAGCACCGCATCGCCCATCGCGTGGCCCAGGCTGTCGTTGATGGACTTGAACCGGTCGATGTCCAGGAACAGCAAGGCCAGCGCGCTGCCGCTGCGCTGGGCGCGGCGCAGCGCCTGGCCCAGCAGTTCGTCGAAGTGATGCCGGTTCGGCAGGCCGGTCAGGCTGTCGTGCCGGGCCAGCAGCTGCAGCTCGCGCTGCACCGATTTGAGCGCCGAGACATCCTGGCTCAGCGTGTAGAGGCCTTGCACGACGCCGGAGGCGGCGATGTCCGGCAGGTACTCGTTCTTCAGCGAGCGGCTCACGCCCAGCGTCTCCGATTGCAGCTCGAAGCTGACCGCCTCGCCGGCCAGCGCGCGGTGCAGCCAGGGCGCGCGCTGCGCATACAGCGTCTCGCCGATCACCTCGCGCAGCGGCCGCCCCAGCGCTGTGCCGGGTTCGATGCCCAGCCAGTCCTTGAAGGTGGCGTTGACGAAGAGCAGGCGCTCCTGCGCGTCGAGATAACCGATCAGCACCGGCAGGTGGTCGGTGATGTCGTGCAGGCGCTTCTCGGCCGCCCTCAAGGCCTCCTGCGTGTCCAGCATGGCCTGCTCGCGGCGGCGCTCGGCCGTCACATCGCGGCTGGTGATGGCCACGCCGTCGCCGACCGGCACCACCTGGTGCTGCAGCACCAGGCCGGCGGCCGGCGGCGTCTCGATGACGAACTCCGCGCGCAGCGGCCGGCCGCTCTCCAGCACCCGGGCATACATCTCGAAAAAGCGCGGGTCGCGGGCGGTCTTGAACACCTCGGCGCGGGTATGCCAGAGGATCTGCTCCTTGGGCCGGCGCAGCAGCTCGGCGCCGCGGTCATTGCAGTGGGTGAAGCGGAAGTCGAGCAGACGGCCGTCGGCCGCGCGCTCGGCGCGCAGGATCCAGAAGGCGTCCAGGCTGGCGTTCGAGGCCGCCTCGAACTGGGCCCGTGCCCGCTCGCGCGAGGCCTGGCTGCGCCGCAGCGTGATGGCCGCGAAGCTCAGGCCGCCGAAGGCCAGCATCAGGGTCAGGCTGGCGATGCCGGTGGCGCGCAGCGCGGCGGCGCGGCGTGCCTGGTAGGGCACTAGCGCCTCGGGCAGGCTCAGGCCGGTGAACACCACCATCTGGTAGTCCTCCAGCGTCTGGTAGGCCATGCGGCGGTGCACGCCGTCGAGCCGGCTGGTGGCCAGATAGCTGCCTTGCGGCCAGCGCGCCAGCTGATGGATCAGCGTGCGGGTGCCGGAGACCTCGCCGAACCAGACCCGCTCGCCCGAGCGCCGCGCCCGCAGCACCCAGTCCAGGCCCAGCAGGCCGACGACGCCCTGGTCGCCGAACTGGCTGGCGCGGTAGAAGTCGGTGAAGTAGTAGGGGTCCATCACGACGCCGACGACGCCGGCAAAGCCGCCGTCCGCATGCTGCAGCCGCCGTGTCAGATGCAAGCGCCACGAGGGATCGCCGGCGTTCTGCTCGGGCCTGCCGATATGCAGGCCGCGACGTTGGCCCTCGCGATGCACCAGGAAGTGCGGCTTGCCGGCGATCTCGCCCGGCTCGGCCGGCCGCGAGCTGCTCAGCAGCCGGCCCTGGGCATCGGCGATATAGAGCGATCTGACGCCCGGCAGATCGTCCAGGCCCAGCCTCAGCAGCCGGGCCAGGCCGGCTTCGGCGGCGGCGCGCTCGCTGCTGCGGCCCAGGCCGTGCTCCAGATCGCTGGCGACAAAGGCGGTGATCTGGTCGATCTGCTGCAGGCTGCGCCGCGTGTGTTCCGAGAAGGCCTGGTTCAGGCCGTTGCCGCGCTGCTCGATCTCGCGTTCGACCAGCGCGCGCTCGCCATCCAGCGTCTGCAGCACCATCCACCAGAGTGCGCCGATGATGGCCAGGCCCAGGGCCGGCAAGGCCCAGATCAGCAGATCGAGCTTGCCGACGGGCCGGGCCGGGGATGGCAAGCGCATGGGCGCTCCTGCTGCTGCTGGCGTTGCATCCCTGGCGATGAAGGCTTGTCGAAACAGTACGACAGCCTGGTGTTGTGCGATCAGCATACGCCGGCGCCCGGGCGCCGGGAAGCTCGGGCAACAGCCTAGATGGGGGGTAGCGAGGACCGGCGCCGCGCGGCGAAGTCGCAGAACCAGTCGACGCAGCCGGCATTGGCCATCGCATCGCGCTTGAACACCGTCTCTGGCGCCGCGCCCAGCAGCAGCTTCTTGACCGGCAGCTCCATCTTCTTGCCCGACAGCGTGCGCGGGATCGCCGCCACCTGCAGGATCTCGCTGGGCAGATGGCGGGCCGACAAGGCGCTCCTGATCGCCTCGCGCAGCCGCCGCGTCAGCGCCTCATCGAGGGTCAGGCCCTCGCGCAGCACCAGGAACAGCGGCATATAGCTGTCGCGCCCCAGGTATTCGAGGTCCACCACCAGGCTGTCCAGCACCTCGGGGAACTGCTCCACCGCGCGGTAGAGCTCGGCCGTGCCCATGCGGATGCCGTGGCGGTTGATGGTCGCGTCGGAGCGGCCATAGATGATGGCGCCGCCCTCGGGCGTGATGCGCAGCCAGTCGCCGTGGCGCCAGATGCCCTCGCCATGCGGGCCTCGGTACATCTCGAAATAGCTCTCCAGATAACGCTTGCCATCCGGGTCGCCCCAGAAGCGCAGCGGCATCGACGGGATCGGTCGGGTGCAGACCAGCTCGCCGACCGCATCCGTCAGGGCCTGGCCCCGGCCCATCGCGTCGGGCTCGCCGAAGGCATAGACCGCCGCGCCCAGGCAGCGGCACTGCATCTGGCCGCGCCGCAGCGGCAGCGTCGGCAGGCCAGCCAGGAAGGCGCCGGCGAAGTCGGTGCCGCCGCTGATGCATGCGATCCAGATCGGCCGCCCGCCGACCTCGGGGAGGCGTTGCCAGATCCAGTCATAGCTTTCGTCGGCCAGCGGGCTGCCGGTGGCGCCGACCGCGCGCAGCGCCGCCAGATCGCTGACCTGCTGCGGCCGCACATCGGCCTTCAGGCAGCTGGCATAGAAGGCCGCGCCGGCGCCGAACCAGCTGACCCGGGCCAGCGCCGCGAAGCGCCACAGCGTGCCCCAGTCCGGCCGCTCCCGCGGGCCGCCGGGGCTGCCGTCGAACAGGCAGATGGTCGTGCCGCCCAGCAGCGCATTGACCTGGCAGTTCCACATGATCCAGCCGGTCGAGCTGTACCAGTGGAAGCGGTCCTCGGGCCGCAGATCGTTGTGCAACACCCCGCCCTTCAGTGCCTCCAGCACGATGCCGCCATGGCCGTGCACGATGGGCTTGGGCAAGCCGGTGGTGCCGCTGGAGTAGACGATCCACAGCGGGTGGTCAAAGGGCAGCGGCTCGGGCGCCACCGGGGCCTGGTCCTCGCGCGCCAGCAGCGCGTTGAAGTCCAGCGCGCCCAGCGCCGCCGCGTCGGCCTGCGGGTCCAGCCAGGGCAGCAGCACCAGATGCCGCAGGCTGGGCAGCTGGTCGCGCAGCTCGCCCAGCAGCGGCCGGCGGTCGACCGCCTGGCCGCCGTAGGTGTAGCCGTCCACCGCGATCAGCACGCTGGGCTCGATCTGGCGGAAGCGGTCCAGCACCGCCATCGCGCCCATGTCCGGCGAGCAGACCGACCAGACCGCGCCGAGGCTGGCTGTGGCCAGGAAGGCGATGGCGGTCTGCGGGATATTGGGCATATAGGCGACCACCCGGTCACCGCGCTGCACGCCCAGCGCGCGCAGCACCGCCGCGAAGGCGCCGACCTGGCCGCGCAGCTCGGGCCAGCCGAGCTCGGCCAGTTCGCCGCGTGCCAGCATGGCCTCGGTGCTCCAGACGATGGCCGGCCGCTCGGTGCCGGTCTCGGCATGGCGCAGGGCCTGGTCCGCCAGGTTCAGCGTGGCCCCCTCGAACCAGCGCGCGCCTGGCATGCGGTCATCGACCAGGGCGCGCTCGAACGGCGTTGCCGAGCGCAGCTCGAAGAACTCCCACAGGCTCAGCCAGAAGGCATCGAGCTCGGTGATGGACCATTGCCACAGGTCCTCGTAGCGCTCGAAGCTCAGGCTGCGCGTCTCGCGCAGAAAGCGCTGGTAGCGGCGGATCTGGGGCTCGGGGCTGTCGGGCAGGTGCATGGGCCGATGATGCCGCGTTGTTTGCGTCACCGCTGTCGTGCAGGTGCCAAGCACTGCACGCCGGCGCCTGGTCGTCATGACTTCGTCATATCACCGCCACAAAGCCCATCCAGCATGCAGCCTCCACGCATCGCTCGCCCATGTCCTCGTCCACCGCAGCCATCCTCCGCAAGACCGAAGCCGGCCGGCTGTTGCTGGCCGGGCCGCGCCAGGCCTTGCCGGCGGGCCTGCGCATGCTGCTGATCATGGTGGACGGGCGCCGCAGCCTGGCCGAGCTGCAGACCCTGGCCCAGGGCCTGGGTCTGGCGCCGCAGCAGGCCATCGAGCGGCTGCTGGCCGAGGGTCTGGTCAGCGGGCCGGTGTCGGCGCGGGCGCCGGCCGACGCCGACGCCGCAGCCGCCCGACTGATGCGCGCCAAGTTCTTCGCGCTGGACCTGGCCGCGCGCATGCTGGCCGGGCGCGACGCGGCGCTGCGCGAGGCGGCCCGCACGGTGGACTCCGAATCACGCTTCGCCGCCTGGATGGACCACTGCGCCGCCGAGATCGCCCGCGCCGCCGACGCCGAGCGCGCCGCGCTGTTCAGGGAGCGGGTGGGGGCGGTGGGGTGAGGGCTTTCCTCTTGTTGTCGTAGCCGTTCAAGGAGTAGGAGAGGCGCACAGCGGCTGTGGCATCCTTGTGTCTAGACAATGACGAGGATGCACGATGGCAACGCCAATCCGCGATCAGGCAATGGAATCCCCTGAGCTTGTGAGTCCACGCTTCGAGCCGAACTCCAATGCGCAGAAGGCCTGGATGAGTCTTGCCCAGCGGCGCCGAGACGAAATCCGAAGCGGCCAAGTTGCGATGGCTGCTGGTGATGAAGCACTGGCACGCGTCAAGGCAAGGATTGCATGAACGGCGGACAGACGCTGCTTGGAACACCAGATATGTTTGTGACTCTACGCACTGCGATCTCAAAACGGATCCAACTTTTGGTCGATATCAGCGGTATGGCCGTCTCCCTGTCTGGAGCAACGGCTGCGGCCGTCTTCGGAAAGGCGCTGATCGCTGTAGTGCTCGGAGCCCTCGCCCTTGGCTTCTTCCTGCGCCTTTCAGGGCGCCGCGCCGCGAGCACGGCTGCCGCAGTTCGCACACCAGGTTGGGTCTTCGCTGTCGCGAGTCTGTTATCGCTGGTCGTGGTCGGCGTTCTGGTCGAAGCAACCAATCTGCCGGTGCGGTTTACCCAAGGAGGCTTTGAGCTTCTTCACTGGGCGTTGGTACTTCTTGCGCTCAGTGCTGCCTTCTTCACTCTGGTCCGGGTGCTCAGAAGCGCCGCCGTCAAAGAATCAGCGAGCAAAGGTCCGGCCTCCTAGTTTGCAGATCCAAAGGCTCTTGGCGTGTCGGGCCCTGACCCGCATGTCTGCAAGATCCCGGCATCACGAAACCCTTCACCTAGGCATGGCCCCCATGAAACGGATCGCAATCCTCGCTGCTGTTTTCGCTGCCGGCGTTCTCGTCGGCGGGATCACGTTTTCGCGGAGCATTCCGCGATCGCTGCTTGCGGTCGCCTCATGCGATGGCAACTGCTTCAAACCATCCGACGCGGCCGGCCTGTTGATGTCGGTCGGGGTGAATCTTACTGCCGGCCTGGTGCCTCGTGCTGTGGCGGAATCGGAGAAGTGCATCGGCATTCAGCACTGGAAGCCTGAAGGGCGCTATCACGTCGCGTTCTTTCCGAAGCGGGACGTGCGAAACATCATGGAGCTTCAGCAAGAAGACATGCCCTACCTGCTCGATTGCCTGGCGCTTGCTCGCGAGCATGTCGGGGCTGCCGGGTTCAAGAACTATCGCTTCATCAGCAACGGGCCGGCATTGCAGCACCTCACATACTTCCACTTCCACGTGGTCGCCAAGTAGGGCCTGGCCATCCTTCGATTTCAAGCCTCGATGGCCGCCCGCCCTCAGCCCGCAAACCCCAGCCCCAGGTAGTGCCTGCCCAGCTCCGTCAGCTCCCCGCCCGCGCCCAGCAGGCTGGTGTGGTGCGGGTCGGGGCTCCAGCGGCCGGTGAACCAGGCGTAGCGGTGCACATCGGCGCGCTGCTCGCAGACGGTGACCATCTCGCTCATCTGCGCCTTCTGCTTGGCGACCGTATCGATCTGCGCGCCGTCGCTCTGCGCATGCCAGTTGGCGAACTCGGTGACCCAGAAGGGCTTGCCGTACTTGAGCAGACGGTCGAGCTGGCCGGCCAGGCCGTAGTCGTACCAGTGGAAGGCCAGCGCATCGAGCTGCGGCTCGCGGCCGCTGTGGGCGGCGCGGTAGGCGGCCAGGAAGGCGTCCATCCAGGTGATCGGATCCTCGTAGCCGGCCAGCGTGCCCCAGGTGATCGCCGGGCCGACGAGCTGGACGCCGGTCTTGCGCGCGATGGCCTCGTAGCGCGGCCATAGCGCGGCGGCCTGGGCGGGCGTGAGATGGGCCTGGTCGCGCAGATTCGGCTCGTTCAGCACCAGCAGATGCTTGATGGCCGGGCTGGCCAGCAATCGGGCCTCGACGGCCGCTGCGTCGAACTGCTCGTTCCACAGCATAGGCACGAAGTCCAGGCCGGGAGCAGCGGGCGCGGTCGCGGCCGGCCGGTCGCTCCAGTTGTACCACCAGCTGACGCCCGGTCGCAGCGCGGCGAAGTCGCGCGCATCGGCGAGGTCGTAGGCGATGCCGCGCTTGGCGCTGCGCGTCGGGCCGGGTGCGGGCGTGGCGGGTGCGGGTGCGGGGCCGGGTGCGGGGCCGAGCGCCGGCGCGTCGCCATCGCTGCCGCCGCCGCAAGCGGCCAGCAGCGGCGCCGTCACCAGGCTGGCCAGGCCCTGGCAGAGCAGCCGCCTTTTTCTACTCGTCATCATCACAGCGACCTCAGGAAATCGATCACCGCATCGCGCTCGGCCTTGCTCAGCGCCTCGAAGCGGCCGCGGCTGTCGGTGGCCTCGCCGCCGTGCCACAGGATGGCCTCCTGCAGCATGCGGGCGCGGCCGTCAGGCAGATCCCTGCCACCACCCACCCATGTCCAACTGCTACGCATGCTGCGCCCCTCGTGTCGCCGATCCGGCTTGTCTATGTAAGGGCGACAGGATTGCACCGGACTTGCATCCGGGATGTAACTTTTCGCGTCGCACGGCCGCGGTGCATGGCCGTGGGCACCGGGCCTGGCCACCCGGTGCCAGGTCTTGCCTCTCACCGATCGATACAGATGACGGCTATGTGACGGCGGCTCAGGCGATGTCCACGAAGCGCCACCAGTCGCGCGCGAACGGGTGGCGCCAGAAGCCATGCACGCCGGGCTGGCTGACGTCGGTGCGCAGCGCATGCCAGTGCGGCAGATAGGGCACATAGGCCAGCAGCAGCCGGTTGGCTTCGCGCATCAGGGCCAGGCGCTCGGGGCCGTCGGGCAGCGCGCGCTGGGCCTCGTAGAGGCGGTCGTAGGCGGCCAGCTTGAAGCGGGCGTCATTGCTCTGGTCGGCATTGGGGCCGTAGGCCATGCCGAGGAAGAAGTCGGCGTCGGGGAAGGAGATGTTCCAGGAGAAGCCCCAGATCTGCAGCTGGCCGGCCAGCGACTTCTTGATCAGCTCGCCGAAGGTGCCGGTCTCGAACACCATGCGCAGGCCCAGCGCATCCATGCGCTTCTTCCACAGCTCGTCGAGCGCGCGCTGGCGCGAGGTGTTGACGCCGGCCATGCGCAGCAGCAGCTTGGAGCCGTCGGGGTTCTCCAGATAGCCGTCGCCGTCGACATCCTTGTAGCCCCAGACATCGAGCAGCGCGCGGGCGCGCGGCAGATCGGGCGTGCTCATCTCGCTCTTCAGCAGCGGGTCGTGGCCGTAGACGGCGGCCGGCAGCAGCGACTGGGCCGGCACGCCCTGGCCCTTGTAGACCTGCTGCAGCTCGACCTGGCTGTCATAGGCCAGCGCGATGGCGCGGCGCAGCGCCACCTTCTCCGGGGTGTAGCCGCCGACCTGCGCATCGTTGAAGTTGAAGAAGGAAAAGCGCACATCGGCGCCCAGCGTGCTGCGCGCCGTCACGCCCTTGCGCTGCAGCGCCGGCGCGAGCCGTCCGCCCGGCAGGGCCAGCGGTGCGACGCCGGGCGGCATCTCGACAACGTCCAGCTCGCCGCCCTCGAAGGCCAGCCAGCGCGGCTGCTCCTCCTCGATGATGCTGATCTGCACCTGGTCGACCAGCGGCAGGCGCTTGCCCTGCAGCCGGGTGGCCAGCGCCTGCGCGGCCGGGTCGTCGGCCGGGGCCTGGCTGTCGAAGAACTGCTCGCGGAACTGCGGGTTGCGCGCCAGCAGCACTTGCGAGCCGCGCCGCCAGTTCTCAAGCCGGAACGGGCCGGTGCCGACCGGGTGGGCCATGATGTCGGCGCCATAGGCCTCGACCACCTCGCGGGCAACGGCCGCGCTCAGCCCGGCATTGGCGAACACATAGATGAAGCGCGGATCGCTCTGCGCCAGCCTCACCTCGAAGCGGTAGCGGTCCAGCGCGCGCAGGCCCGCTACCGGCGTGTCGTAGTCCAGCCCGGTCTTGTTCTTGATGGCGCGCTGGCGCAGCTCGCTCAGGCCCAGGATCTTGGCGCCCTCGAACTGGTAGAGGTGCTCGGTCTTGATGCGCGGGTCGTAATAGCGCTTGATGCTGTAGACATAGTCTTCGGCCACCAGCTCGCGCGGCTTGCCCTTGAAGGCCGGGTCCTCGCTGAAGAACAGGCCGGGCTTGAGCGTGAAGACGAAGCGGCGGTAGTCCTCGCTGATCTCGGGCAGCGCGACAGCCGTCTGCGGCCGCAGCTGCGCCGGCCGGGCCAGGCAGTCGAAGGTCAGCGGCGACTCGAAGATGTGCGCGTTGATGATGACCGAGGTCTGGTCCGAGACCTGCGGCGGGTCGAAGCCGACCTCGGCCGCGTTGAAGGCGGTGCGCAGGACCTTCTTCCTGCTCGCCGGCTGGGCCTGCGGCAGGGCCGGTGCGGCGGCCAGCGCGGCGGCCGCGCCCAGCAGATCGCGGCGTTTCATGGCTTCGTGCGCGGCAACACGTCGATCAGATGCCAGAACTCGTTGCGGAACAAGGGGCGCCGGTAGCCGATCAGCCATGGCTGGGCGATGTCGTTGACGATGCGGTGCACATGGGTCTTGGTGGGCATATAGGCGGTCTGCAGGCGTTTGGCCTGCAGGAACAGGGCCTCGCGCTCGGGGCCGTCGGGCAGGGCCTGCATGCGCTCGTACAGCGCATCGAACTCGGCATTCTTGAAGCGCGACAGGTTCTGGTTGCCGGCCTGCGGGCCGTAGAAGCGCTGCAGGGCCTGCTGGCCGTCGGGCGCGGTGGCGGTGGTGCCCATCATCCACAGCTGCAGCTTGCCGGCGCGCGCGGCCTTCAGCTGCTCGGGCCATTTGCCGGCGAAGAATTTGGTGCGGATGCCGACGCGCTTGAAGTTGATCGTCCACAGCTCGTCATACTGGCGCGACAGTGCGTCGGGTTGGGTCGCGACCTCCAGCGCCAGCGGGCCGCCATCGGGGCGGTCGCGCCAGCCGTCGCCGTCCTTGTCGACATAACCATACATATCGAGCAGGGCGTTGGCGCGGGCCGGATCGAAGTCGCCGTTCTCGCTCTTGAACTCGGGGTCGTAGCCGCTGGTATGGGGCAGCAGCGGCGACTGCGCGGGAATCGCCTGGCCACGCCGCACCAGGCGGATCTCGCGCTCCACGTCCAGCGCCAGCGACAGCGCGCGGCGCAGCGCCACCCGCTCGGGCGTGTAGCCGCCGATCACCGGGTCTTCCATATTGAAGAAGGTGAAGGCGCTGTCGGCATTGACCAGACGGCTCAGCTGCATGCCCTGCTTGGCGAGATTGGGTGCCAGCTTGCCGTGCGGCAGCGCCACCGCGACGAACTCGGGCGGCACGCGGTCGATCAGATCATGTTCGCCGCCCAGATAGGACAGCCAGCGCGGTTGCGACTCCTCGATGATGCTGACCTCGACGCGGTCCACCATCGGTATGCGCCGGCCCTTGAGCCGAGCCAGGATGGCCTGGCCCTCGGCATCGTCGGCGCGCGGCTGGGCCTCGTAGACGCGTTCGCGGTAACCGGGGTTGCGCTCCAGCACGATCAGCGAGCTGCGCCGCCAGTCCTTCAGCACAAAGGGGCCGGTGCCGACCGGGTGGGCGCTGATCTGCTCGCCATAGTGCTGCACCACCTCGCGGGCCACGGCGCCGAACAGATCGTTGGTGGCCAGCATTTCAAGCAGGCGCGGGCGCGGGCTCTTCAGCCTGATCTGCAGCGTGTGGCGATCCGGCGCGCTCAGGCCTTCGATGGGGCTGTCGTAGTCAAACGGGGTCTTGCTGCTCAGCGCGGCCTGGCGCCGCTCGGCCAGGCCCAGAATGCCCCGCTCCTCAAGAGAGGCCCACATGGGGCTCTTGACCGCCGGGTCGGCAAAGCGCATCAGGCTGTAGACATAGTCCTGGGCCACCAGCTCGCGTCTCTTGCCCTTGAAGGCCGGATCGTCGGCGAAGAAGATGCCGGGCCGGAGCTTGATGGTCCAGCGGGTGAAATCGGCATTGACCTCGGGCAGGGCCGCCGCCGTCAGCGGCACGATTTTGACCGGCAGGGCCAGCGGGTCGTAGCCGTAGAGCGCCTCGAAGATATGGGGCGTGACGGTGCGCGAGTATGTGTCGCTGACCTGGGCCGGATCGAAGCCGGTCTCGGCGATCGGGAAGGCGTAGCGGAAGGTCTTGGGCTCGGCACCCGCCGCTACCTGGCACAGGGCGGCCAGCATGGCCAGGACGATGCGCTTGATCATGGGCGTTGGCTGGGGTCTATGTCCACCCACTGCCAGAACTGCTGGCTGAAGGGCGGCCGCTTGTAGCCGATCAGCCAGGGCTGGCTGAGGTCGCTGATGACGCGGTGCACCAGGAACTTGATCGGCATATAGGCCGTCGTCAGCTTCTGCGCCTCGCGCAGCAGGGCCAGGCGCTCGGGGCCGTCGGGCAGGGCCTGCATCTGCTCGTAGATCGCATCGAAGCGCGCCAGCTTGAAGCGGCTGAAGTTCTGGCCACCGGCCGAGGGGCTGTAGAGCAGCTCCAGGCCGGGCTGCACATCGGGCGAGTTGGAGCTGAAGCCCAGCTGCCACAGCATCAGCTGGCCGGCGCGTGCGGCCTTCAGCTGCTCGGGCCATTTGGCCACCTTGACCTCCAGGCGTATGCCCAGCGCGTCGAGGTCGCGCTTCCACATCTCCTCGAAGGAGCGCGAGCGCGCATCGGGCGAGCTGGCATAGCGGATCACCAGCGGCTTGCCGTCCGGCAGATCGCGCCAGCCGTCGCCGTCGCGGTCGATATAGCCGAACAGGTCCAGCAAGGCCTTGGCCCGGACCGGATCATGGTCGCTGTTCGGGCTCTTGTAGTCAACATCGAAGCCGAAGGTGTAGGGCGCGACCACGCTTTGCGCCGGCACGGCCTGGCCGCGCCAGACATTGCTGACCTGGCGGCCCACATCGGTGCCCAGGCCGATGGCGCGGCGCAGCGCCACCTTGTCGGGCGTGTAGCCGCCGACCACCGGGTCCTTCATGTTCCAGTAGTACATATAGCGGTCGGAGGCCAGCACGCGCTCCAGCTGCATGCCGCGGCGGGCCAGATTGGGCGCCAGCTTGCCATGCGGGATGGCCTGGTTGGCGAAGGGCGCGGGCAGCACCCAGGAGAGCTCGAACTCGCCGTTCAGAAAGGACAGCCAGCGCGGCTGGTCTTCCTCGATGATGGCCACCTCGACCCGGTCCACCATGGGCAGGCGCCGGCCCTTGAAGCGGGCCAGCAGGGCCTGGCCGGCCGCGTCGTCGGCGCTGGGCTCGGCATCGTAGAAGCGCTCGCGGTAGGCGGGGTTGCGCTCGAACACCATCAGCGAGCTGCGCCGCCACTGTTTCAGCAGGAAGGGGCCGGTGCCGACCGGATGGGCGCTGATCTTGTCGCCGTAGAACTCGACCACCTCGCGTGCCAGCGCGCCGAACAGATCACCACTGGCCAGCGTGAACAGCAGGCGCGGGCGCGGCGCGGCGAGCCTGAACTGCAGCGTGTAGCGGTCCAGCGCGCGCAGGCCCTCGACCGGGCGGTCGTAGTCGAAGGGCTTTTTGTGCTTCAGCACGTCTTGGCGCAGCTCGTCCACGCCCAGCATGCCGACGTCCTTGAGCGTCGAGTAGATCGGGCTCTTGCTCGCGGGGTCGAAGAAGCGCTTGAAGCTGTAGACGAAGTCCTCGGCCACCAGCTCGCGCCTGGCGCCCTTGAAGGCAGGGTCGTCGGCAAAGAAGATGCCCGGGCGGATCTTGACGGTCCAGGTCCGGAAGTCGGCCGAATGCTCGGGCATGCCCTCGGCGACATTGGGCCGTATCTTGTAGGGCCGGGCCAGATAGTCGTACTCGTACAGCCCATCGAAGATGTGGCTGGTCATGATGCGCGAGTACAGGTCGTTGAGCTGGGCCGGGTCGAAGCCGGTCTCGGCCGCGTTCAGCGCGTAGCGCAGCACCTTGGGCTCGGCGGCCTGCTGCGCCTGCGCTGGCTGGGCCGCCATCATCAGCAGGGCCAGGCCGGCCAGCAGCAGGCGGGCGGTCATGGCTTCTTGGCCGGCTCGATGTCCACATAGCTCCACCAGTCCTGCTTGAAGGGATGGCGGCGGTAGCCGATCAGCTGGGGCTGGGCGAGATCGGTGATGAAGCGGTGGGCCTTGTGCTTGTAAGGCATATAGGCCGTCATCAGGCGTTCGCTTTCGCGGAACAGCGCCGCGCGCTCGGGGCCGTCGGGCATGGGCGCGGTCCGCTCGAACAGGCGGTCGGCCGCCGGCAGGCGGATGCGTGCGAAGTTCTGGCTGCCGATATAGAGGGAGGAGAGGCTGCTCAGGAAGTCTTGCGGATCGGGCATCGAGGCCGAAGTGGCCAGGCTCCAAATCTGGAACTTGCCGGCGCGCAGAGCCTTGTAGTTCTCGGGCCATTTGCCCGGCTTGAACGTGACCCGCAGACCCACCTTGGCCAGCGACTTCTGCCACAGCTCATCGATCTGGCGCTGCGAGCCGTCCGGCGTGGTCAGGCTGTCGAGCAGCAACGGCTTGCCATCGGGCTGGTCGCGCCATCCATCCCCGTCGCGGTCGACATAGCCATACATATCGAGCAGGGCCTTGGCGCGAGCGGGGTCGTAGTCGCTCATCTCGCTCTTGAAAGCGGGGTCGTAGGCGCTCGTGCCGGGCGGATAGATCGACTGCGCGACGACGGCCTGGTTGCGCCGGGCCACGCGGATCTCCTGTTCCATATCGGAGGCCAGCGAGATCGCACGGCGCAGTGCGATGCGCTCGGGCGTGTAACCGCCGATCACCGGGTCTTCCAGATTGAAGACCCAGAAACCCACGTCCGGGCTCAGCACGCGGTAGCCCTGCATCGCTTTCTTGGCCAGGTTCGGCGCGAGCTTGCCGTTGGGCATGGCCTGGCTGATGAACTCGTTGGGCACCCGCTCCAGCAGGTCGAACTCGCCGCCCAGGAAGGCCAGCCAGCGCGGTTGACCCTCTTCGATGATGGACACCTCGACCCGGTCGATCATGGGGATGCGCCGGCCCTTGAAGCGCGCCAGCAAGGCCTGACCCTCGGCATCGTCGGCGCCGGGCTCGGCCTCGTAGAAGCGCTCGCGGTAGCCGGGGTTCTTCTCCAGCACGATGCGCGAGCTTCGGCGCCAGTCCTTCAGCACAAAGGGGCCGGTGCCGACCGGGTGTTCCATGGTCTTGCCGGGATAGGCCTCGACCACCTCGCGCGCCATCGCGCCGTAGAGATCGGTCTGGGCCAGGGTCTGGGGCAGGCGCGGACGCGGCTTGTCCAGGCGCAGCTGCAGGGTGTAGCGATCCAGCACGCGCAGGCCCGCGATCGGGCGGTCGTAATCGAAGGGCTTGCCGCCGGCGCCATCCTGGCGGAGTTCGGCGCGGTACTCGGCCAGGCCGCTGATGCCCAGCGCCTCGACCTCGCTCCAGTGGCTGGATGCCACCTCGGGGTCGGCCACCCGCTTGATCGCGTAAAGGTAATCCTCGGCCACCAGTTCACGCTTCTTGCCCTTGAAGGCCGGGTCGTCGGCGAAGAAGATGCCGGGCTTGACCTTGAAGGTCCAGCTGCGGAAGTCCTCGCTGTGCTGCGGCATGCCGTCCGCCGTCAGCGGTATCAGCCGCGCCGGCCGCGCCAGATGGTCGTAGCTGTACAGGCCCTCGAAGATATGGGCCGTGATGATGCGCGAATAGATATCGCCGATCTTGGCCGGGTCGAAGCCGGTCTCGGCGACCTGGAAGGCGTAGCGCAGCACCTTGGGCTCGGCGGCGAGCGCCTGGGTGCTCATCAGCAGCGCGGCGACGCCAGCCGCCGCCCAGTGTTTCATCGTCTTCATGGGGCGGTTTTCTTTTTCAGATCCATCTCGGCATCGACGTACTGCCAGAACTGGTTGCCGAACAGTGGTCGGCGGTAGCCTTGCAGCCAGGGCTGGCTGAGGTCGGTAAGGACGCGGTGCACCAGGTACTTCTGCGGCATATAGGCGACCGTGATCTTTTGCGCCTCGCGCAGCAGGGCCAGGCGCTCGGGGCCATCGGGCAGACGCTGCATTTGCTCATAGACCGCGTCGAAACGTGCGTGCTTGAAGCGGCCCAGGTTCTGGCCACCCGAGGTCGGGCCGTAGAGGATTTCCAGGCCCGGTTGGGTGTCGGGTGTGGAGGCCGAATAGCCCAGCTGCCAGATCATCAGCTGGCCGGCGCGCGCGGCCTTGAGCTGCTCGGGCCATTGGCCGGCCTTGATGTTCAGCCTCAGGCCCAGGCTGTCCATATTCTTTTTCCACAGCTCGTCGAAACTGCGCGACAGCGCATCGGGCTGGCTGGCGTACTCGATCACCAACGGTTTGCCGTCGGGCAGCTCACGCCAGCCGTCGCCATCGACGTCCTTGTAGCCATACATCTCCAGCAGAGCCTTGGCACGCGGCAGGTCGTAGTCGCTGTTCTCGGTCTTGTAGTCGGGCTCATAGCCCCAGGTGCCCGGCGCCACCACCGACTGCGCCGGCACGGCCTGGCCGCGCCGCACGGTATTGATCTCGCGCCAGGTGTCGGTGCCCAGACCGATGGCGCGGCGCAGCGCCACCTTCTCCGGCGTGTAGCCGCCGACCACCGGGTCTTCCATATTGAAGTAATAGAGCGTGCGGTCGGGATTGACGATGCGCTCCATCTGGATGCCCTGCTTGGCCAGATTGGGCGCGAGCCGGCCGTTCGGCGCGGCCACGCTGGCGAACTCCAGCGGCACGTTGACCCAGTCCAACTGGCGATTCAGGAAGGACAGCCAGCGCGGCTGCGACTCCTCGATGATGCTGACCTCGACGCGATCCAGCATCGGCAGGCGGCGGCCCTTGAAGCGGGCCAGCCAAGCCTGGCCCTGGGCGTCGTCGGCATTCGGCTGGGCGTCGTAATAGAGCTCGCGGAAATTGGGGTTGCGCTCCAGCACCATCTGCGAGCTGCGGCGCCAGGACTTCAGCACAAAGGGGCCGGTGCCGACCGGATGCTCCATCGTCTTGTCACCATAGCGCTCGATCACCTCGCGTGCCACCGCACCGTACTGGTCGCCGCCGGCCAGGCTGAAGATGAAGCGCGGCCGCGGCTCCTTGAGCCGGTACTGGATCGTGTAGCGATCCAGCGCACGCAGACCTTCGACCGGCTTGTCGTAGTCGAACGGCTTCTTGTTCTTGATTGCATCCTGGCGCAACTCGTCCAGGCCCAGGATCCCGGCGTCGTTGAAATAGGAATAGGCGGGGCTCTTGGTGGCCGGGTCGAAGAAACGCTTCAACGCGTAGACGAAGTCCTCGGCCACGAGTTCGCGCTTCTTGCCGCCGAAGGCCGGGTCGTCGGAAAAGTAGACGCCCGCTTGGATCTTGATGGTCCAGGTCTTGAAGTCGTCGGCGATCTCGGGCATGCCGACGGCCACATTGGGCGTTACCTTGAAGGGGCGTGCCAGGTAGTCATACTTGTAAAGCCCGTCAAAGATATGGCCGGTGACGATGCGCGAGTACAGGTCGGAGATCTGTGCCGGATCGAAGCCGGTCTCGGCGCTGATGAAGGCGTAGCGCAACACCTTCGGCTCGGTCGACGGCGTCTGGGCCTGGGCCAGCCCGAGCTGCAGGACCATCAGACCGGCCAGGCCGGCACGCGCGAGAGTGTTGATCATGGTTGCGGGCGTTTGCTGTTGTCGATGTCCACGAACTGCCACCAGTCCTGCCAGAACAGCGGGCGGCGGTAGCCGATCAGCCAGGGCTGGCTCAGGTCGGTCAGGATGCGGTGCACATGCTGCTTGTAAGGCATGTAGGTGGCGGCGATGCGCTTGCCCTCATGAATCAGGGCCAGGCGCTCGGGGCCGTCGGGCAGGGCCTGCATGCGCTCGTAGATGGTGTTGAACGCGGCCATGTCGAAGCGCGACAGGTTCTGCCCGCCGATGGCCGGGCCGTAGAGGCGCTGCAGTGCGGGCTGGGCGTCGGGCTTGTCGGCCGAGGAGGCCACGCCCCACATCTGGAACTTGCCGCCGCGCACGCTCTTCAGGTTCTCCGGCCATTTGGCGGTCTTGAACTCCAGGCGCAGGCCCACGGCCTGCAGATTCTTCTGCATCAGCTCGTCGAGCCGTCGCGAGGCGTTGTCGGGCTGGGTATTGCGCAGCAGCAGCAGGGGCTGGCCGTCGGGCTGCTCGCGCCAGCCGTCGCCATCGCGGTCCAGATAGCCATAGAGCTCCAGCAAGGCCTTCGCGCGGGCCGGATCATGGTCGCTGATATGGCTCTTGAACTCGGCCGCGTAGCCGGTGGTGTGTGGCACCACCGGTGATTGCGCCGGCACTGCCTGGCCATGGCGCGCCAGCTGGATCTCGCGGCCGACATCGATGGCCAGGCTGATCGCGCGGCGCAGCGCCACCTTGGCCGGCGCCATGCCGCCGACCACCGGGTCTTCCATATTGAAGACCGTCATTGTCGATTCGGGGCCGACGATGCGATAGCCCTGGATGCCACGCTTGGCGAGGTTGGGCGCGATCTTGCCGTTGGGCATGGCCTGGCTGATGAAGTCGGCCGGCACCCGCTCCAGGAAATCCTTCTCGGCATTGATGAAGGACAGCCAGCGCGGCTGGCTTTCCTCGATGACGGCGATCTCGACGCGATCGACCATCGGCAGGCGCCGGCCCTTCAGGCGCGCCAGCAAGGCCTGACCCTCGGCGTCCTCGGCGGCCGGCTCGGCCTCGTAAAAGCGCTCGCGGTAGCCGGGGTTCCTCTCCAGCACCATCTGCGAGCTGCGCCGCCAGCTCTTCAGCACAAAGGGGCCGGTGCCGACCGGGTGGGCCATGATCTTGTCGCCGTAGTGCTCGACCACCTCGCGCGCCACCGCGCCATAGAGGTCGGAGCTGGCCATCAAGGCCTCGATCAGGCGTGGCCTGGCCTGCTCGGTCTTGAGCTGCAGGGTGTAGCGGTCCAGCGCGCGCAGGCCCTCCAGCGGGGCGCCATAGTCAAACGGCTGCTTGCCCTTCAGCGCCTGCTCGCGCAGCGCCCTCAGGCCCAGCAGGCCGGCATCATCGAAGGTGGACCAGAAAGGGCTCTTGACCGCCGGGTCGGCGAAGCGCTTGAAGCTGTAGACATAGTCCTCGGCCACCAGCTCGCGCTTGTTGCCACCAAAGGCCGGGTCGTCGGCGAAGAAGATGCCCGGCTTGAGCCGTATGGTCCAGGTCTTGAAGTCGGCGCTGGGCTCGGGCAGCGCGGCGGCGGCCAGCGGCCTGAGCTTGACCGGCCGGGCCAGCGGATCGTAGTGGTACAGCGCCTCGAAGACATGGGCGGTGACGGTGCGCGAGTAGATGTCGGTGATCTGGGCCGGATCGAAGCCGGTCTCGGCCACCAGGAAGGCGTACTTCAGCACCTTGGGCGGCGGGCCGGCAGGCGCCTGCGCCTGGGCCGTCACCGCCACAAGCGCCAGGCAGGCCCCAATCAAGTAGCGCCGCATCGGGGCCTCTTGCTTCAGGAACCCTGGCGCTGCTTGGCCAGGGCTTCGGTATCGATGTCCACGTAGCGCCAGAAATCACGCACGAAGACATTGCGGTCGAAGCCGATCACCCAGGGCTGGGCCAGATCGGTGAACAGGCGGTGCACATGCATCTTGTAGGGCATGTAGGCGATCATCAGCTTGGCGGCCTCCTGCATCACGGCCTGGCGCTCGGGGCCGTCGGGCAGCATCTTCTGCTTCTGGTACAGCGCGTTATAGGCCGGCAGGTCGAAGCGCGACTTGTTGGCCGAGCCCTTGGCGCGGCCATCGCCCAGCGCCAGGAAGGTGTCGCCGTCCGGCGCGGTGGCGACCCAGCTGACCGACCACATCTGCAGCTTGGCCGCATTGGCGCTCTTCAGGTTCTCGGGCCATTTGGCGGTCTTGAACTCGATGCGCACCTTCAGCGCGTCCATATTCTTCTGCCACTGCTCGATCAGCTGGCGGCTCTGGCTGTCGGGCTGTGTGGCGAGCTCCAGCAGCAGCGGCTTGCCATCCGGCAGATCGCGCCAGCCATCGCCATCGCGGTCCACATAGCCATACAGATCCAGCAGTGCCTTGGCTTTGGGTAGGCTGAACTCGCTCATCTCGGACTTGAAGCCCGGCTGGTAGCCGAAGGTGCCGGGGCCGAAGGGGCTCTGGGCCGGCATGGCCTGGCCACGGCGCGCCAGCAGGATCTCCTTGTCCAGATCGACGGCCAAGCTGATCGCGCGGCGCAGCGCCACCTTCTCGGGCGTGTAGCCGCCCACCACCGCATCCTCCATATTGAAGTAGGTGAAGGCGATCTCGGGGTAGGGGAAGCGCACCGCGCGCATGCCGCGCTTGGCCAGATTGGGGGCCAGCTTGCCATTGGGCGTGGCGATGCTGACGTACTCCGACGGCACCTCCTCCAGCACATCGGCCTCGCCGTTCATGAAGGACAGCCAGCGCGGCTGGTTCTCCTCGATGATGGCGATCTCGACCCGCTCGGTCAGCGGCAGGCGCCGGCCCTGCAGCTTGGCGGCCTGGGCCTTGAGCACCGGGTCGGCATCGGCCGGCGGCTGCTCGTCATAGAGCTCCTCGCGGTAGTTCGGATTCTTGCCGAGCACGATGCGCGAGCTGCGGCGCCACTCGGCCAGCCGGTAGGGGCCGGTGCCGACCGGGTGTTCCATGATCTTGTCGCCATAGAACTCGACCACCTCGCGCGCCACCGCGCCGAGGAAGGCCGAGTCGGCGAACTGGTTGATGAAGCGCGGATCGCCGACGCCCAGCTTGACGCGGAAGCTGTAGCGGTCCAGCAGCTGCAGGCCCTCGACCTCGCGGTCGTAGTCGAAGGGCTTCTTGGCCGCCATCAGCTCCTTGCGCAGCTCCGACAGCCCGAGGATCTGCACGTTCTCCAGCAGATAGAGATTGCGGCTGTTGAGCTTGGGGTCGTAGTGACGCTTGATCGAGTAGATGTAGTCGGCCGCGGTCAGTTCGCGCTTCTTGCCTTTGAAGGCCGGATCGTCGGAAAAGAAGATGCCCGGCTTGATCCGGAAGGTCAGGCTCTTGAAGTCGGGCGAGACCTCGGGCATGGCCGCCGCGGTCGAGGGCCGCAGCTGGTAGGGCCGGGCCAGGAAGGCAAAGTCCAGCGGGGCCTCGAAGATGCCCGCAGCGACGGCCTTGGAGTAGCGGTCGCTGATCTGGGCCGGGTCGAAGCCGGTCTCGGCCACGCGGAAGGAGTAGCGGATCACCTTGGCCTCACCGGCCGCAGCGCCGGTCTGGGCCGGGCTGGCCAGGGAAACACAGGAGAACACGGCGGCGAGGGCCAGTCGTGTGAAGCCAGAACGCATCACGATCACAATCCTTGCAATGACAACGCGCCGCAGGCCTTGTGGGTGCGGCGCGTCAATGGCCCAGGCCGCCACCGGTTCCGGCGCGCTGGGCGAGGTGCGGAGTCTAGGGCTATTGCCCCCGACAAGCCGCGCATTTTGGCCCAGAAAGGCCGCAAACCCCGTTGAATACGGGGGCTTCCTAGGGCAAACCCGGATCAGCCAAGGGCAAATGCCGGTGATTCCGGGCGCCGTCTCCATTAGACTCGCGCCTGCTTTCAATATGGAGACCCCCCTCACCACAAGTGAGCGGGGTCTCGCTTTTGTCTACTCAAGACGCTTGGCATGGAGATCCGACAGCGATGGCGGCATACCTGATAAGGCGCTTGTGGCAAATGATTCCCACCTTGCTGGGCGTCGTGCTGCTGGTGTTCTTCCTCTTCAAATACTTCGGCGGCGACCCTGCCGAAATCCTCGGCGGCCTGAACGCCAGCCCCGAACAGATCGACGCCATCCGCGAACAGCTGGGCCTGAACAAGCCGGTCTGGGAGCAGCTGTGGATCTTCATCCAGCAGATCGTCACCTTCGACTGGGGCCGCAGCTGGGCCACCAACGAGTCGGTGGCCAGCCTGTTCACCACCCGCATGCCGGCGACGCTGACGGTGATGGTGCCCATCCTGGTGCTGGAAGTGCTGCTGGCGATTCCGTTCGCGATGGCGGTGGCCTATGTGCGCGGCAGCCTGACCGACCGCACGGTGATGATCGTGACGACGGTGGCGGTGTCGATCTCGCTGCTGGTCTATGTGATCGTGTTCCAGTATGTGTTCGCCTTCCGCCTGGGCTGGTTCCCGGTGCAGGGCTGGACCGACAGCTTCTGGACCAATCTGACCACCTATGCGCCGCTGCCCATCATCGTGGTGGTGGCGGTGGCGCTGGCGCCCTACACGCGGCTGTACCGCACCTTCTTCCTGGACGAGATCGGCCATGACTATGTGCGCACCGCGCGCGCCAAGGGCATGACCGAGAAGACCATCCTGCTCAAGCATGTCTTGCGCAACGCGATGATCCCGATCCTGACGAATATCGCGGTGGCGCTGCCGGGCGTGTTTACCGGCGCCTTCCTGATCGAGGTGTTCTTCTCGATCCCGGGTCTGGGCCGCGAGATCCTGCTGGCGGTCAACCGCAGCGACTACCCGGTCATCCAGGCCTTTGCGATCTATATCGCGTTCCTGACCATGGTGATCAATCTTGTTACCGACCTGCTCTACAAGCTGGTCGACCCACGGGTGGTGCTGAAATGAGCGCGGTTCTGTCGAATACTCCGGCGGCCAAGGCCGGCGCCCAGCGCTCCGAAGGCGTCTGGGCCGCCTCCTGGCGCCGCATGCGTGCCGACAAGGTCGGCATGGTCTGCATGGCCATCGTGGCCGTGTTTCTGGTGCTGGTGGCCCTGTCGGGCGCCGGCGTGATCGCCTCGGGCTGGCAGAAGGAAGTGGGCGTGCCGAACGCGCCGCCGACCTTCCTGGGCCCACGCGCGGCCGAGGCCACCGGCGCCATCGCGCAGCCCAAGGGACCGAATGTCGACCTCAGCGACATCGATCCGCTGGCGCCGCGCTATGCCGAATGGGAAGAGCGCGCCAAGCAGTTCAAGACGGTGGACACGGTCAAGGCCGAGACCCTGACCTTCGGCGCCGACCGGCTGGGCCGCGATGTGCTGACCAAGGCCATCAAGGGCGCCGAGGTCTCCATCATGGTGGGCGTGCTGGCCGCCGTGCTGGCGACGCTGATCGGTACCGTGCTGGGCGCGCTGTCGGGCTTCTTCGGCGGCAAGATCGGCGACTTCCTGGAGTGGCTCTACAACGTCTTCACCGCCATCCCCGGCATCCTCCTGATCTTCGCGTTCGCGGTGATCTTCGGGCGCGGCGTGATGTCGGTGGCGCTGATCCTGGGCCTGGCCGGCTGGCCCGGCATCTACCGCCTGATACGCGCCGAGTTCATGAAGCACTCGGTGCGCGAGTATGTGCGCTCGGCCGAGGCCATCGGCGCCAGCAAGATGAGCCGCATGTTCAAGCACATCCTGCCCAATGTCTCGCACGTGGCGCTGGTGCAGCTGTCGCTGCATGTGGTGAGCTTCATCAAGAGCGAGGTCATCCTGTCCTATCTGGGCCTGGGTGTCGGCGTGGACCAGGTCTCCTGGGGCACCATGCTGGCCGAAAGCCAGAGCGAGCTGATCCTGGGCTACTGGTGGCAGCTGGTCGGCGTCACGGTGGTGATGGCCGTCTTCGTGACCGCGTTCGCGCTGTTCACCGACGCCTTGCGCGATGCGCTGGATCCGAAATTGAGAGGCCTGGAGTAAAGCCATGCTGTTGAGTATTCAAGACCTGAAGGTCGCCTTCCGCATGGGCAAGCAGGGCGGCCAGATGCAGCGCGCGCTGGCCGTCAAGGGCGTCAGCTTCGATGTGCCGGAGAACTCGACCGTGGCCCTGGTGGGCGAGTCGGGCTCGGGCAAGAGCGTCACCGCGATGTCCATCCTGAACCTGCTGCCGGACAACGCCGAGCGCGAGGGCAAGATCGAATTCCAGGGCCGTGACCTGCTGGGCTGCACCCTGCCCCAGCTGCAAGCCATCCGAGGCAAGGAAATCGCCTGCGTGTTCCAGGACCCGATGACCTCGCTGAACCCGGTGTTCACCGTGGCCGAGCAGATCATGGAGCCGCTGATCAAGCACATGGGCATGAGCCGCCGCCAGGCCTTGGTGCGCGCCGAGGAGCTGCTCAACGAGGTCGGCATCCCCGAGCCCAAGCGCCGCCTGAAGGCCTATCCGCACGAGATGTCGGGCGGCCAGCAGCAGCGCGTGATGATTGCGGTGGCGCTGGCCTGTTCGCCGAAGTTGCTGATCGCCGACGAGCCGACCACGGCGCTGGACGTGACCATCCAGCGCCAGGTGATGGAGCTGATGGCCAAGCTCAAGGACACGCACAAGATGAGCATGCTGTTCATCTCGCATGACCTGGGCGTGGTGGGCGAGATCTCCGACCATGTGGTGGTGATGCGCCATGGCCAGATCCGCGAGAAGGCCCCGGTGGCCGAGATCTTCAAGAACCCGCAGGACGGCTATACCAAGGCCTTGCTGGCCTGCCGCCCCAGCCTGACCGAGAACCCGGCGCGACTGATGGTGATCGACGATCACATCGCCGGTCGCGAAGCGCAAGGCCTGGGCAAGGCCAAGGACCCGAACGCGCCGGTGATCCTGGAGGCGCGCGGCCTAAAGAAGAGCTTCTTCTTCAAGGACGGGCTGTTCGGGAAGAAGGAGTTCAAGGCCGTCAAGGAAGTCAACTTCCAGCTGCGCAAGGGCTATACCCTGGGCGTGGTCGGCGAGTCCGGCTCCGGCAAGACGACCATGGGCCTGACCCTTTTGCGCCTGCATGAGCCCAGTGGCGGCGAGGTGCTGTTCGAGGGCAAGGACCTGCTGAAGATGAGCGGCAATGACTGGCAGAAGATGCGCCGCCGCATCCAGGTCGTGTTTCAGAACCCCTATGCCTCGCTGAACCCGCGCTTCACGATCGGCCAGACCCTGCTGGAGCCGATGGAGATCCACGGCATCGGCACGAGCACGGCCGACCGCCAGGCGCGCGCCAGCGCGCTGCTGCAGAAGGTGGGCCTGGATGATTCGGCGCTGAACAAGTACCCGCACGAGTTCTCCGGCGGCCAGCGCCAGCGCATCGCGATCGCGCGCTGCCTGACGCTGAACCCCGAGGTGCTGGTGCTGGACGAAGCCGTCTCGGCGCTGGACGTGTCGGTGCAGGCCCAGGTGCTGAACCTGCTGAAGGACCTGCAGGACGAGTTCGGCCTCAGCTACATCTTCATCAGCCACGACCTCGCGGTCGTGAAGTTCATCTCCGACGAGGTGCTGGTGATGCAGAACGGCGATGTGGTCGAGCAAAGCGAGACCCAGGCCCTGCTGGCCGCTCCGAAGCAGGAGTACACCCGCCGCCTGCTCGGCGCGGTGCCGCGCGGCTATCAGGAGACGGCGGCTGTGGCTGCCTGAAGCGGCGAAACGTCTGTCGACCAAGCGGCCTGCGGGCCGCTTTTTTGATGGGCGTCGCTGTGGCGGTCGCTTGCCGTCGCAGTCTGTGCCGGTCTTCCGTCGGTCCGTCGCCGCAGCACGGCTGGGGAGGCCTCTGCCGACTACAGTCCGCAGCATCCCCAACTGACTTGCAAAGGACGCTTCCGATGACTCGCCTCCCCACCTTCGCCCTGGCCCTGGCCGCCGCCCTCATGTCCACCGCCTGCGTGCTGGCACCCGGTTCGTCGCGCAGCAGCGATCCGACCGATGTGGCCCGCATGGGCGAGCAGGCCATCAAGACCTGCGGCGAAGGTCAGGTGAAGGAGGTCAACACGCGCAGCTTCAGCTGCAAGTGAGCGGGGGGCGTTAGCGCCGCAGCAGGGCCCAGATCGCCGGCAGCACCAGCCAGAAGCCGGATGCCGGCATCAGCAGCAGGCTCAGCAGGGTTAGGGCCAGCAGGCCCCAGCCGAGCCGGCGCAGCGCCCGGGTCTGACCGTCGCGTTCCAGCGCCGTCACGGCCATGGCCAGCAGGGCCAGCACCGCGCCGAACAGCGTGAACCAGGTTACCGCGCCGCGCAGCGGATCGGCGCCGACGCTGTCCAGCAATCCGCCCCGCGCCATCTGCAGCAGCACCGGCGCGAACGCCGCGCCCGCAAACACCGTGTGCAGGGCGGCCACGCCCATCAGCCAATGGCCGACCCAGGCGCGTGGGCGGGGTGTCGAGAACGTCGTCGTGTTCATCATCAAATCCAGTCTTGGTGGGTGGTGACCTGGGCCCGCAGCCGGCTCAGCAGATGCACAAGGCCCAGCAGGCTGCGGTCGAAGAAGGGCTGCTCGGCGGGCATGTGCTTGAGGTAGCGCATCGCCAGGCGATGTTGGGCGGCCGGCATGCGCGGCATCGCCGGGTGCTGGCCGAAGTCGTAGCGCGGCGTGCGCCAGGGCAGCAGCAGCCAGTCCAGCAGCGGCGCCAGCGCCGGCAGCAGCTGGCTGCGGAACTCGGCCAGACCCAGCTCCGGCGCGACCAGGCCCAGGGCTATGTAAGCGTCGAGCAGGCCGGCATCGTCGCCGCGCAGCCGGGCGCGCCAGGTCTGGCGCAGGCTCTCGGCAAAGTCGGGGGCCAGCGTTCGCGTGCAGCCGAAATCCAGCAGCCCCAGCCGGCCGTCGGGCATGAACAGGTAGTTGCCCGGCTGCGGATCGGCCTGCAGACGCCGCAGCTCGAAGGCGCTGGTCATGAACAGGTCCAGCAAGACCTGACCCTGGCGGTCGCGCTCGGACTGGCTCGGGCCGCCGGCCAGCCAGTCGGGCAGATGCAGGCCGGCCAGCCGCTCCATCGTCAGCACCCGTGCGCTGCTGAGCGCGGGCAGCGCTCGCGGCAGCACAAAGTCCTGCTCGGGCAGATGAGCGGCAAACCAGGCCAGCTGCTCGGCCTCCAGCCGGTAGTCCAGTTCCTGGAGCAGGGCCTGCTCGATCTGGGCCAGCGTGCGCGCCAGCAGCTCGGGATCGGGCAGTCCGCCCAAGCCGCCGAGCAGGGCGCGCAGCAGCAGCATATCGCTGCGCACCGTCGCGGCCATGCCCGGGTACTGCAGCTTGACGGCCAGGCGCCGGCCGTCGGCGCCCAGCGCGCCATGCACCTGGCCCAGGCTGGCGGCGGCAAAGGCCTCGGGCTCGAAGGTGGCGAACAGCGTCTCCGGCCCCTGGCCGAACTCCTCGCGCAGCAGCTTGCGGACCAGGGCGCGGTTCAGCGGGCTGGCGCGGTACTGGGCCTGGGCCAGCTGCTCGCGCACGCCTTCGGGGAGCAGGCCGGCCTCCATGCTGAGCAGCTGCGCCGCCTTCAGGCCCACGCCCTTGAGCTGGTTCAGCGCGCCGAACAGGATGCGGCCCAGCCGCGCCTCCTGCTCGGCCTGGGCCTGCGGGCCGGCCAGGCCCAGGCCTTGCGCGGCCTTGTGGCCCAGCTGGCTGAGCCCGGCCCGGGCCAGTGCGGCGCCGGCCACCGCGCCGCGCGCGAGCCGCCCGGTCGGCGGTGCCTCAGCCATGGGCCGTCCCCGCCTGTTGTCGCATCCAATGGCTCAGCAGCAGCGGCACGATGCGGCGGTGCACCGGCCCGACCAGGGCCATATAGGCATGACCCAGGCCGCGATGCACATGAACCACGGTGCTGAGTTTCAGCAGCGGCTGCGCCGGGTCGCCGCCGTCCTTGTAGAGCGAGAGCCGCACGCGCAGATGCTTGTCGTCGTCCTCCAGCACCAGCTCGCGCTCGCTCAGCGTGACCAAGCTGAAGATGCCCAGCCGCTCGCCGACCCTATAGCCCGAGGCCGCATTGGCCGGTCGCAGCGCATCCAGCCGCCCGAGATGCTTCAAGCCGAAAGGCTGGACCAGGCGGTTGCGCAGCGCCATCAGGCCGTTCATCCAGGCCGGCGTGTGCGCCATCAGCGACAGATAGCTGGCCAGCGCCGGCTCATGCGGACGGGTGTCGGGCAGGGCATGGCAGTCGGCGAAGTCGGCGCCCGGCAGTTCGGCGGCGATCAGGCTGGCGGGTGGCAGCGGGCAGGTCCAGCTGCGCGCAGGGTTCTTGCTCACAGCCGGCTCCAGACCTGGGCCAGGCCCAGCGCATGGATGACACCGTAGCCGGCGCAGATCAGCGTGCTCCAGATCCAGAAGGGCTGGCGCAGCTCGGGCTGCAGCAGCATGGCCAGCCAGGGCGCCAGGCCGCGCAGCAGATAGACCGCCGTGATGCCCAGCAGCACCCAGCGCAGCCCCGGCAGGCTGCGCAGCGCCGCGCTCCAGCCGCCGGCGCCCAGCGCATAGGCGGCGGCCACTAGCAGCGCAACAGCGATGCCCAGAGTCAGCAAGGCCGGCCACCAATGACCGGCCTGGGCCAGCCTGGCCATGCCCTCGCCGGCACCGAAGCAGCGATACCAGGGGGCACCACCGACGATGATGGCCAGATGCAGCGCGGCGGCCAGCGCGCTCAGGAGCGCGCCGAGCAGCAGGGCGGGGTTGGCGGTGCCGCTCATCGTGCCCGCCCACCGAGGCCGCTCAAGCCACCCTTGGCCATCTTGAGCAGATCCAGTAGGCCGCCGCCGTCCTGCAGCAGGCGCATCAGCTGGCTGCGCAGCACAAAGCCGCCCAGCTCCATCAGCTTGCCGATCACACCGCTGGCCAGGCTCAGCACCAGCAGCGACAGGCTCAGCTCCAGCAGCTGCGTGGTGTTGCCGAAGTCCTCGCTATCGTCCTTGAGCCAGTAGCTGATCACGCCATAGCTGTAGTCGGCCATCAGCGCGGACAGGCCGGTCCTCAGCAGAGGGCCGCAGGGAGCGATCTCGCTGCGGGCCTGGGCCTCGTCCAGCAGCTCCAGCAGGGCCTGCTGCAGCAACTCGCGGCCGGGCAGCCCGCCGCCCAGCATCAGCAGCGGGGCGCGCTCGACCAGCTCGCGGGCCAGGGCCACGAACTCGCGGTCGGGCAGCAGGCGCTCCAGCAGGCTGTCCATCAGCAGCTGCAGCCGCTCCTGCAGGCTCCATTCGGCCTCGCCGGGCGTGGCGCGCCACTGGGCCAGCGCATCCTCGAAGGCCTGCTCGAAATAGGCCAGCACCAGCTTTTCCTTGCTGGGGAAATATTTGTAGATGGTCGCGTCGCCGACCCCGGCGGCCCGCGCGATCTGCTTCATCGTCGTGGCGTCGAAACCCTGCTGTGTCATCAGGTCCACCGCCGTCTGCAGGATCAGGCGCTTGTTGCTGGCCTGCTGGGTCTTGGAAATACGCATTTGTGTACTTGCTTGCTTTTATTAATTGTTATTCTTTGTTTATTGAATAGCAAGAATTCTTTTAAGAGAAGATGAAGGCCTGGTCGATATCGCCCTTCTTGGGGCTTGCGCCCGGGCCGCGCTGACGGATACTGCGGGCCCATGAAACCCCGTCTCCTGCTCCTGCTTCTCGGCCTGGCCCTGCTGGGCACGCTGTGGCTGGGCTCGGCCGGGTTCGACGCCGAGCCCATGGCGCAGACCGAGTCCCACGGTCCCGGCGGCCTGCCGGCTCTCGCCCGCATCATGCTGGGCAACGCGTCCTGAGCCGCGTCCGAACGTCCCCTCTTTGAGCTTTGCAGCCGGCCCGGCCCCGGGCAACAATGGTCCGACACAGGCGCCGGCCGGGCTCCGACCTAGGGAGCCAGGCTCTCGCCACAGGGAGCGACGCCATGGACAGCTTGCGCAACAAGCCGCTGGAGCAGGCGCTGCAGGCGCTGGCCGGCAGCGAGAGCCGTTTTCGCGCGCTGCTGGAGGGGGTCGAGAAGATCTCGGTGCAGGGCTATGACGCCGAGCGCCGGGTGATCTTCTGGAATGCCGCCAGCGAGCAGCTCTATGGCTACAGCCGCGAGGAGGCGCTGGGCCGGCCGCTGGAGGAGCTGATCATTCCGCCACCGATGCGGCCGCTGGTGATCGAGGCCACGCGCCAGTGGCTGGCGGCCGGCGTGGTCTCGACGCCGGCCGAGGAGCTGGTGCTGCAGCACAAGAACGGCAGCCCGGTCCATGTGTTCTCCAGCCACACGATGCAGCGCAACAGCCGCGGCGAGGCCGAGCTCTACTGCGTCGATATCGACCTCAGCGAGCGGGTGCGCGCCGAGGCGCGCCGCAGCGAGCTCGAAGCCCAGCTGCGCGAGGCGCAGAAGCTCGAGGCCATGGGCACGCTGGCCGGCGGCATCGCGCACGACTTCAACAACATCCTCGGCGCCATCCTCGGCAATGTGGCGCTGGCGCTGGAGCAACTGCCCGCCGAGCATCCGGCCACCGCCCATCTGGGCCTGATACGCATAGGCGGCCAGCGGGCGCGCAGCCTGGTGCAGCAGATCCTGGCCTTCAGCCGGCGCCAGCCGCAGGAGCTGCGCGTGGTGCAGCTGCAGGCCCTGGTGCAGGAAAGCCTGGCCTTGCTGCGCACCGCGCTGCCGCCCGGCGTGCAGCTGGTGCTGAGCCTGGCGGACCAGCCCCTGCATGTGCGCGCCGACGCCACGCAGATCCAGCAGGTGCTGATCAATCTGTGCACCAATGCCTGGCATGCGCTGGCCGGTGGCGTCGGTCGGGTCGAGGTGGGGCTGAGTGCCGAGCACCCTGCCGGCAGCCCGGCGCGCGCCCATCTGTGGGTGCGCGACGATGGCAGCGGCATCGACGCCGCCACGCGCAGCCGCCTGTTCGAGCCCTTCTTCACGACCAAGCCGCAGGGTCAGGGCACGGGCCTCGGCTTGGCGGTCGCCCATGGCATCGTGCTGGCCCATCAGGGCGAGATCCAGGTCGACAGCCAGCCCGGCGTCGGCAGCTGCTTCCACCTCTATCTGCCGCTGCTGCAGGGCGGCGAGCTGCCGGCCGAGCCGGCGCCGGAGCCGGGCGTGACGGCGGTCGGCCAGGGGCAGCACATCGTCTATGTGGACGACGACGAGGTCATGCGCCTGACCGTGCAAGGCCTGCTGCAGCGCCAGGGTTGGCGTGTCAGCCTGTGCGCCGAGCCCGAGCAGGCGCTGAGCCTGGTCCGGGCCGGCGGCGTCGACCTGCTGGTCAGCGACTACAACATGCCGGCCTGCACCGGCCTCGAGTTGGCACGCCGCCTCGCCCTGATCGCGCCGGCGCTGCCGGTGCTGCTTAGCTCGGGCCATGTCACCGAGGCCCTGCTGGCCGAAGCCCGCAGCCTCGGTGTGCGCGGCCTGATCCACAAGGAGCAGACCTTGGAGGAGCTGGCGCCGCTGGTGCGGCAGGTGCTGGGGGGCGGCGCCATCTCCTGAGGCCAGCTCGCACATCCGTCGGCGCCTGTGACGCCCCATCCGGCGCGGCTTGCAGTTCATCACAAGGCGCTGGAGCGCGCCGGGATCGGCTCCGATACTGACTCCATCGACACAACATGTCGACCAAACAGTCAAACCCAAGGAGCCCATCATGCAAGTCCGTCTGATCCAAATTGCCGCCGCCCTCGTCCTCGCTGCCATCGGTAGCGCCCAGGCCGCCCCGCAGAAGATCGAGCAGCTGCCGCGCGTCGTCATCACCGGCAAGTCGGTCCAGGCCAGCCAGCAGATCGTGCAACTGCCGCGCGTGGTCATCGAAGGCCGCAGCCTGGCTTCTCAGCCCGCCGTGCAGCTGGCCGCTGCCAAGCCGGCTCGTCGCATCTGATGCGTGCGCTTCTCTGAACGGAGCAGAGCCACGGCCGCATCGCGCGTGCTGCGGTGACTCTGCTCCGCTGCGCGGGTCCCTTATGCTGCCGGGCATCGATGAGGCTCGCGGCGGGAGGCGGCGTGACGATCAAAGTTGTCGGAGTTCTGGGCCTGGCCTTGCTGCTGGGTGCCTGTGGCGGCGGCGGTGGCGCCGCCGATCCTGCACCGCCGCCGGTCGTGCCGCCCTTGAGTGCCAGCTGCGAACCCGGTTCGGTGGCGCGGCTGGCCCGCGAAGCGACGATACAGGCCGGCCGCGCCACCGAGCTGGCCCTGCTGGCCTGTGGTGGTGCGGCCCTGGCCGAGCCGCGCTGGCAGCAGACGGCGGGGCCAGGTCTTGCCATGCTGGCTGCGCGCTCGCCGGCGCTCAGCATCGAACCGGCCGAGGCCGGTGCCTACCGCTTCGCCTTGAGTTTCAAGGACGCCGGCGGCGCGGCCCATACGGCCGAGCTGGCTCTTGAGGTGGCACCGGCCGCCGCCGGGCCGGGGCTGAGCGTGCGCGGCGAGCCCTCGGTCTGGGGCGGTGGCAGCCTGTCGCTGCGGGCCTGGGCGTCGGGGCTGAGCGCTGGCGAGCTGGCCGGCGCGCAATGGCATTGGGAGCAGTTGGACGGCCCGGTCGCCACCCTGGAGCGCCGCGACGAGGCGCGACTGGTGTTCAAGGCGCCGACGGTCAGCGTCGACAGCCTGCTGCGCCTGCGCGCCCGGCTGAGCCTGGCCGACGGCCGCAGCGCCAGCGATGAGTTCACTCTGCTGGTCCAGCCGCCGCCGCAGCCGGCGGCCAACCCGCTGTTTGGCGGCGACAACCCGAGCAGCCGCGTCTATCCCTGGCTGGCCGACGGCCCTTATGCCCGCGCCCTGAGCGACTGCATCTACCACCCCGGCCTGAGCAGCAGTCCTAACAATCTCTGCACGTTGTCCCGCCTGCCGCTGCTGGGCCAGCAGACGGCCGGTGCCGTGCCGACGGTGGAGCAGGTGATGCAGCGGCTGCTGGTCTCGCATGACTGGATGGCTGCGGTGTTCGAGCGCTTCTTGCGCGAGCAAGATCCGCACGGCGACTTCCGCCGCATGCTCAATGCGAGCACGGCGGTGGTGATCGGGGCGCGCGTGCGGCCGGCCTTCTACTGGAGCGCCACCGGCGCGATCTATCTGGATGGGGCTTACCTCTGGATGACGCCCGAACAGCGCGACACCCTCAGCGAAAGCCCCGATCCGCGCAGCGCCTACGGTGCCGCGCTGGCCTACAGCACCCCCTGGCGCTATGTGCTGGACAACCGCCATGCCACCCCCGCCTATCCGGTGGCCGAGCGACCCTCGCGCACGCTCGCGGCGCTGCGCTACGAACTGGCACGCCTGCTCTATCACGAGCTGGCGCATGCGGCGGACTTTGTGCCGCCGCGGGTGCAGAGCGGATTGGCCGGTCATCTGCGTGTCTACGAGGCCAGCCCGGCGCTGACGGCTTCGCAGGATCTGCACCAGCGCTACCCCTTCTTCTCGCAGGAGATGCGCGCGCTGGGCCAGGTGCTGTTCTTCGGCGCCGAGGCCAGCGCGCAGCAGCAGGCCTACAGGCCCGAGGACATCGTGCATTTCTTCAGCCAGGACCGTGTCAGCGATGACTACAGCTACTCGGTGCCGGCCGGCCAGAGCGTGCCGCGCGAGGATGCCGCGATGCTGGTGGAGGAGGCCATGATGCAGCTGCGCTACGGGGTTCTGCGCGACATCGCCATCGCGCCCCAGCTGGCGGCCGATGCCAGCAGCAGCGCCGATCTGCCGGTGGTCTGGGGCCAGCGCGGCCGTATCGGCGAGGCCGCGCTGCGGCCGCGTGTGCGCCTGGTGCTGGCCGATCTGCTGCCCTGGCTGGAGGCCGATGCGGCCGATCGTCTTGCCAGCCCTGTGCTGCTGAAGCCGGGGCTGAGCTGGGGCGAGAACCTCGACCAGGCCGCCGTCGCCGCTGGCCGACCGGCGGCGCTGAGCGGCGCGCAGCGCTTGGCCGAGCAGGAGCAGGGGGCACGCCAGGCCCGCGAGCGCGAATCGCGCGCCCGGGCGCAGGCGCTGCACAAGCGCCTGGATCTGCAGCGCTGAGCGCGGGCCTCGTCGCTCGGCTACCCCGCTCATCGCGGCTGCCCGCATTTCATGCGGCGCCTGCCGCTGCCCGTCGCCAAGCACTGGCGGCGCGCTGCCGTCCTGCCGACACTGCAAACTTCTACCCACGCCTCCCATGCCCCGCCGGAGCCCGCCATGCACAGCAGCGCCAAGACCTTTCTGACCGCCCTCATCGCCGTTGCCGGCGCGGCCACGATGGCCCTGGTGCTGGCCGAGCAGAGCGCACCGCAAAACCTGCACACCGTGGCGCAGCCGGCCGCACCGCAGGCAGCGGCTTCGGCCGAGCGCCTCAGCCAGCTTGATTGCGCCAGCCTGTCGAGCTGCTGATCGGTCCGCCCGGTCGCTCCCACGGTCGGTTCAGACAGCGTTTTTGCCAGCCTGTCGCGTCGGCCTCGCCAGCTGATCGGACGCCGCCGACACTGCATTCACCGGCCCGCGTCAGGCCGATGCATCAAGGAGTTCAGCATGATGTTCAAGCACAGCCTCACCGAGAAATCCGTCGCCAGCCTGGTGGCCCTCAGTGTCACGAGCGCGCTGCTGGCACTGATCGATGTCGGCACCACGGCCGAGCAGCCGCTGATGCGGCTGGAGCGTGTGCTGATCATCGGCAAGAGCTCGGCGCCGCAGCCGTTGCAGCAACTGGCGCAGCTGGACTGCGCCGAGACGGCGCAGTGCTGAGGCGCCCGCTCACTTCATTGCATAGTTCAGATTGACGTAGAGATAACGCCCGCGCGGGTCGGTATAGCTGGGGTCATAGCCCGACAGGAAGTGGTAGGCCTGATTGGAAAAAGGCGGGCTTTTGTCGAACAGGTTCTGCACCCCGACGCGCAGGCTCAGCGCCGGACTCGCGCGCCAGGCCAGCGAGCTGTCCCACAGCGAGTAGGCCTTGACCCTGTTGGCTGCGACGATGCTGCCGTCGTCGATATTGATGGCCGAGTTCTGGTCCTGATAGGACGAGTAGAAGGTATTGCCCAGCGTCAGTGCGAAGGGGCCGCGCTCCCAGTCCAGGCTCAGGCGGTGGCGCCAGCGTTGCACCGCGCCCTCGGTGACGAAGCGGCCCAGATTGCTGATATAGGGGTCGCCCGGCGCCGTCTGCAGCTTGGAGTCCAGCATCAGCGTGCCGCTCAGGCGCGCGCCGAACTGGCCCCAGCCGGTCTTCACGCCATGCAGATCCAGCACCAGATCCAGCCCGCTGGCCTTCTGTGCGCCGCGGTTGTCCTTGCGCAGCTCGATGTAGTCGATGTCGCCGTCCTCGTCGCGGTGCACCAGATCGCCATACTTGGCCAGATTGCCCAGGATCACATCGTCGCCGATCTCGCTGATCAGCTTGCTTCGCTTGATGGTCCACCAGTCGACGCTGAGCGTCCAGTGGTGGTCGGCCTCGAACACCAGGCCCAGCGAGGCCTGGCGGCTGCGCTCGGGTTTGAGATTCGGGTTGCTGTAGCGGCGCGTGTTCCAGTTGTCGGCGCAGACCGAAAGGTCGTTGTCGTTGGCGGCGCAGGACACCGGATCGGGCAGGGTCGCGGTGCTGCTGTAGACCGTGGGACGGTAGAGATCGTTCATCGACGGCGCCCGGAAGCCCGCGCCCAGCGAGCCGCGCAGCAGCAGGGCCTTGCTCGGCGTGTAGCGCAGGCCCAGCTTGGGGCTGCTGGCACCGCCTATGCCCTGGTAGTGGTCGTGGCGCAGCGCCAGCTGGGCCTCCCATTGCGGCGCAAAAGGCGCCAGCAGCTCGGCGTAGACGGCCCTGACCTTGCGTGAGTCGGTGGTCGGGCCGCCGCCCTCGGGCGCGAAGTCGTTGTTGATGTTGTCGCTCAGCAGCAGGGCCGAGGGGCGGAAGTGGCTTTTCTCGCGCCGCAGCTCGCCGCCCAGGGCCAGCATCAGCTCGCCGCCGGCCAGCCGGCTCAGCGCGCGCGAGGCCTTCAGGTCCAGCGCATCCATCGTGCCGCGCGCAAAGCGTACCTCGTCATCGACCTGGATGCTGTCGATCAGCGCCTTGCCGGCGGCGCTGGACGGGCCGAAGGGGTTGATCAGGCCGCTGTTGATGCCGGCCATCAATTCGTTGTAGAGCACATAGCCGTGGGTGTCGCGGTCGCGCACCGTGTTGACGCTGTGGTTCAGCGCCAGCTCGTAGTCCCAGCCGGCGAGCGTGCCGGACAGGCCGGTGACGATGCGCCGGCCTTCGCTGGTGAGCTGGCTGCTGCGGCGGCCGGCCTCGTCCAGGCGCATCTGCAGCTGCAGCTCGCCGGGATACTCCTCGTCGATCGTCTCCAGCGCGGTGCCGGCCAGCTCGGGCACCAGCCGGTAATCCATATAGCCGGTCACGCGCGCCGAGGAGCCGACGTACCAGGTGCGGGCGCGCGTCAGCGCCAGCTCGGCGAAGAGCTGGTGCGCCGGCGTCAGCTGCAGCACGCCGCGGCCCAGGAAGCCAAGCTTCTCGGACTTGGGGTAGAGCTCGGTGTCGCGCATGTAATCATAGGTGCAGGCATCCTCGCCCCCGGTGCCGGCCGGCAGATAGAGGTTGGCCGGCGGCGCGCAGTCGGGCGCCGAGAGATTGATCGTGCGGTTGACGATGGGCTTGCCCTTGATCGTGAAGCCGCGTTCCTGCAGATGGTCGCGCTGCGCGCTGCGCGCTGCTGAGCCGGATATTGGCCGGACTGGTGAAGCCCGACAGCAGATGGCCCAGGCGCTCGGGCACCTTCAGCCCGGCGATGAACTCGCGCTGCGAGGTGCTGAGGCGCTCGGTGCGCTGGGCATCGAGCACGCCGAAGACATTGAAGCCGTCGCGCACGAGATCGCCGAAGCCCGCCGCGACGCTGGCGGTGCGCTTGCCGGCGCCGCCTTCCCGGGTCTTGCCGAGCTGGCTGTTCAGCTCCAGGCCCTGGAAGTCCTTGCGGGTGATGAAGTTGATGACGCCGGCGATCGCGTCGGCGCCATAGATCGCCGAGGCCCCGTCCAGCAGCACCTCGACCCGCTCGATCGCGGCGGCCGGGATATTGTTCAGGTCGACCCCGGCGTCATCGCCCGGCGAGGCGAAATTGGCCATGCGCCGGCCGTTCAGCAGCACCAGCGTGGACGAGGTGCCGAGGCCGCGCAGATTGGCCGAGTTGAAGCCCTTCTGGTCGTAGCCGCCGACATTGATGCTGGCGCCATCGCTCAGCCCGCCCGAACTGGCCGACAGCTGGGCCAGCAGCTCCGAGGCCGTGGTGACACCGGCCTTGGCGATGTCTTCTCGGGTGATGGTCTGCACCGGCAGCGCGCCATCGGCCGCCGGTCGCTTGATCGCCGAGCCGGTGATCTCGACCCGCTCCAGATTCTCCGCCGCCGAGGCCAGCTGGCTGGCCAGCAGCAAGGCAGCGACGGTGCTCAGGCGCAGGGTCGGCGGGCGATGGGGCATGGCGGCGGCTCCGGGGTTGTTGGCTGGTGCAAGCACCAGCCAACGCCGCACAGACGGCCGGCGTTGACGCCGCCGGCTCGGTGATTACCCCTGGGCTTCGCTCTCCAGCACCCGCAAGATCTCCCGCCCATAGGCTTCCAGCTTCTTCGCGCCGACGCCGCTGATGCCGGCCAGCTCGTCCAGGCTTTGCGGATGCAGCCGGGCCATCTCGGCCAGCGTGACGTTCTGGAAGATCACATAGGCCGGCAGGCCGTGCTCCTTGGCCACCTCGGCGCGCCAGGTCTTCAAGGCCTCGAAGCGCTGCTGGGCCTCGAAGTCCAGATCGATGGGGGCGGCCTTGCTGCCACTGCTCTTGCCCGGCGCGCCGCGCGTGGCCTTGCCGCGCGTGACGCTGGGCACGCGCAGCAGCAGCTGGACCTCGCCCTTGAGCACCGCGCGGGCGCTGTCGGCCAGCGCCAGCGTGTGGTATTCGCCCTCGCTGACGACATGGCCCAGCGCGATCAGCTGGCGCAGCACGGCGCGCCACTGCTGCTCGGGCAGGCTGGCGCCGACGCCCCAGGTCGACAGGCTCTGGTGGCCGTACTGCGTGACCTTGTCGGTGACCTTGCCGCGCAAGACATCGATCAGATGGCCGGCGCCGAAGCGCTGGCCGCCGTTCTGGTGGAAGCGGTAGATGCAGCTGAGCAGCTTGCGTGCGGCCTCGGTGCCGTCCCAGGTGGCCGGTGGGCTCAGGCAGTTGTCGCAGTTGCCGCAGGCGCTGCTGGCCTCGCCGAAATAGCTGAGCAGGCGCACGCGCCGGCAGTCGGTGGCCTCGGCCAGGGCCAGCAGCGCGTCCAGCTTGCCGCGCTGGCCCTGCTTGAATTCTTCTTCGGCCGGGCTTTCGTCGATCATGCGGCGCTGGTTGACCACATCGGCCAGGCCATAAGCCATCCAGGCATTGGCCGGCGCGCCGTCGCGGCCGGCGCGGCCGGTCTCCTGGTAGTAGCTCTCGATGTTCTTGGGCAGGTCCAGATGGGCGACGAAGCGCACATCGGGCTTGTCGATGCCCATGCCGAAGGCGATGGTGGCCACCATCACGATGCCGTCCTCGCGCAGAAAGCGATCCTGGTGCCTCTGGCGCACGGCGGCGTCCAGGCCGGCGTGATAGGGCAGGGCCTTCATGCCCTCGGCTTCCAGCCAGGCGGCGGTCTCC
This sequence comes from Burkholderiales bacterium C2, assembly GCA_005503085.1. Classification (GTDB taxonomy): domain Bacteria; phylum Pseudomonadota; class Gammaproteobacteria; order Burkholderiales; family Burkholderiaceae_C; genus Roseateles_E. Next base: position 87,638 of record SCOI01000007.1, read on the forward strand.
TCGACCTTTTTACGGCTCTGGCAGTAGACGACGCCGGCCTCGTCCTCATGCTCGTCGCGGATGAAGCGCAGCAACTGCTCGCGCGGCTTGTCCTTCTCGACGATGGCGTAGCGGATATTGGGCCTATCAAAACTGCTGATGAAGACGCGCGAGTCCTCCAGCTTCAGGCGCTCGATGATGTCGGCACGGGTCAGGTCGTCGGCGGTGGCGGTCAGCGCGATGCGCGGCACGTCCGGATAGCGCTCGTGGAGCAGGCTCAGGCTCAGGTATTCGCTGCGGAAGTCATGGCCCCACTGGCTGACGCAATGCGCCTCGTCGATCGCGAACAGGCTCAGCAGCCCCCGCTCGTTGAGCGAGTCGAGCTGGGCCAGGAAGCGCGGGTTGGTGATGCGCTCGGGTGCCGCATACAGCATCACCAGGCGCCCACTCATCATCTCGCGCTCGACATGGGCGGCCTGCTCCGAGCTCAGCGTCGAGTTCAGAAAGGCGGCATGCACGCCGGCCTCTTCGAGTGCGCCGACCTGGTCGTGCATCAGCGCGATCAGCGGGCTGACCACCACCGCCACGCCCCGGCCCTGGCGGTGCCGCGAGATTGCCGGCACCTGGTAGCACAGGCTCTTGCCGCCGCCGGTGGGCATCAGGACCAGCGCGTCACCGCCGCTCACCATATGGTCGACGATATCGGCCTGCGCGCCGCGGAAGGCGCCGTAGCCGAAGACTTCTTGCAGGATCTGGAGGGGGGCGTGATGATGCATGGAGCCCGCTATTGTCCAGGAGAAGCCCGTTGACAGAAAAAGCCCAACAGCTGCGCAGCCAACTGATCCGCAACTTCCACGAGATCCCGCGCGAGCGCTTCGAGCGCGCGCCGCGTTACGAGAGCCTGGTCGGCCCGTTGTCCGACGGCACGGCAGCGCGCAAGCTGGGCTGCGGCATCGACACCGTGCCGCCCGGCAAGCAGAGCTGCCCCTATCACTTCCATCACACGCAGGAGGAGATGTTTGTCGTGCTGGAGGGCTCGGGCACCTTGCGGGTGGCCGATGAGCTGCTGCCCATCAAGGCCGGCGATGTGATCTTCATCCCCTGCGGCCCCGACTACCCGCACCACATCCTGAACACCTCGAACGCCGATCTGAAGTACTTGTCGATCAGCACCCAGGAGCGGCCCGAGGTCTGCGAGTACCCGGACTCGGGCAAGCTGGGCGTGTTCTCCAAGGGGCCGGCGCTGATACAGCGCCGCGAGAACTCGCTGGATTACTGGGACGGTGAGGCATAAGCCGGGGCCGAGGGCGGCCTCTCTCCCCGGTAGGTGATCGAGGCCATGCCCGAGCTGTGGCGGCTGCTGTCGGCCGGGCCCCAGTAGTCCACCGTGCCGACGCCGGAGACGCCGATGCCCACCGCGTCGGTGGCCCAGAAGCTGGCGTGGCCCACGCCGCTGATGGAGACCGAGGCCGTGCCGGCCTGCAGCTGCTCGGCCTGCAGCGTGCCCTTGCCCGAGATCGTGGCCTGCATGGTGCGGACCTGGCCGGCCAGGCGGCCCTCGCCGGCACCGGAAATCACGAAGCGCAGGCTGTCGGCCGCCAGCGCGTCGAAACGGGCCTGGCCGGCGCCGGCGATGGTGACATCCAGCTGCCTCGTCTTCAGCGGGCCGGGCGCATGCAGATCGCTAGCGCCGGACAGCACCAGTTGGCGCACATCGCGCATCAGCACCTCGATCTGCAGCCGCGAGCCGTCCCAGAACTTCCAGCTGCCGGTCGGCCGTATCACCAGCCGGTCGCCGCGCAAGTCCAGCTGCACGGTTTTCTGCGTCTGCGCATTGCCGACGATGAAGACCTGGTCGCGCTCGCCCTGGGCCAGACGCACCTGGGCCGAGCCGCTGACCTCCAGGCGCTCGAAGGCGCCCGGTGTGTAGAGCTGGCCGGCCTGGGCCGAGGCCGGCTGCGCAGCGGCCACCAGCAGCAGCGCGAGCAAGGCTCTCATATCGACTGCTCCCGCAGCTTCTTCGAGACCTCGCGGCTGGCGGTGAAGCGCGTGCCGTCGCGCATCTGCACCACCAGCTGCGAGCTCTCGTCGGGCGTCATCGCCTCCACGCAATCGAGGTTGACGATGCAGCTGCGCTGCAGCTTCAGAAAGCGCTGCGGGTCCAGGCGCTGCTCGAAGCTGCTGATCGGCAGGCGCACCAGGAACTGGCGACCGCGGCTGGCGATGGCGGTGTACTTGGCATCGGAGCGCAGGTATTCGATCGCGTCGACATGCAGCGGGAAGATCTTGCCCTGGTCGCGCACCAGGATGCGGGTCAGCGGCGCCTCGGGGGCTTGTTCCAGGGCCTCCAGTGCCGGATTGAGTGTCGGGCTTGGCGCCGCGTCATCGACCCGCTCCAGCCCTTGCAGCGCGTGCTCGACCGCCTCGACAAAGCGATCATGCGAGAAGGGCTTGAGCAGGTAGTCCACCGCATGCAGCTCGAAGGCGGTCAGCGCATGCTCGTCATAGGCGGTCGTGAAGATCACCGCCGGGCCGCTGGTGTTGGGCTGCTGCGCCAGCGCACGCAGCACCTGCAGGCCGGTCATGCCCGGCATCTGGATGTCCATCAGCACCAGGGCCGGCTGCAGCGCGCGGATCTGGGCCAGCGCACTGGCGCCATCGTGGCAGACCGCCACCAGCTCCAGCTGCGGCAGCTGCCCCACCCATTCGGCCAGGCTCTCGGCGGCCAGCGGTTCGTCCTCGGCGATCAGGGTGCGTATGCGGGGGCTGTGGTCGTGGTTCATGGTCATGCTTGCGGTATCCAGAGGTCGACGCGGAAGCCCGCGCCGGGAGCGGTGTGGATCTTGAAGCGGGCACGGCCCTCGAAGTCCAGCGCGAAGCGCCGGCGCAGCGCCGACAGGCCGATGCCGCGCCGTGCGCCCGCTGCTGCAGCATCGGCGCCGGGTTCGAGCCGCGCCGGGTCGCAGCCGGGGCCATCGTCCTGCACGGTCAGGGCCAGGCCGGCGTTGAGCGCATCGCGGCGTGCGCTGATGCTGATGCAGCCGCCCCCGGTGCGCGGCGCGATGCCGTGCAGGATGCTGTTCTCGACCAGGGGCTGCAGGGTCAGGGCCGGCAGCTCGTCGTCCAGCGTGGCCGGGTCCAGCTGCCAGGCGATGTGCAGGCGCGGGCCCAGGCGCAGCGACTCCAGTGCCAGATAGTCGCGCACGAAATCGACCTCGTCCTGCAGGCTGACGCGGTCGCTGGCGCTGCGTTTGCTGTCCAGCACATAGCGCAGCATGCCGGCAAAGCGCAGCAGCGCGTCCTCGGCGGCCTTGGGGTCCTTGCGGGTCAGCGCGATCAGGGTGTTGAGCGTGTTGAACAGGAAATGCGGGTTCAGCTTGCCGCTGATCGCGGCCAGCTCGGCGCGCGCCAGCGCCGACTCGGCCTGGGCCGCCGCCACCGCGCTGGCGCGGGCGCGGCGTGCGTTCAGCACGGCCGCGAAGCCGGCCACCAGCGCGATATAGACGAACACGCCCCAGATCGCCCGCCACAGCACCAGCTGCTGCAAGGTGGCCTGGGCATGGTCGGCGCCGAACAGCCACCAGGCGGTCAGGAACTCCAGCCCCTGCCACAGCGCGGCGAACAGCAGGGCCGCCAGCGCATGCAGGCTCAGGCTGGCCGGCGTGCCCAGTCCGCTGCGCTGCAGCCAGCCCACCCAGGGCAGCACGGCCACACCCAGCAGCATCGGCGGCCACAGGCTCAGCGTGGCCTGGTAGACCGCGCCCCAGAGCTGCCAGATGCCACGCTGCAGCTCGGTGCCGGCCATCGCATAAAGCATCCAGCTCAGCAGGCACAGACCGGCATAGGCAAGCCAGAGCTTGTGATTGCTGTCGGCGGGGCGTGGGCTCGATCGGGGCATGGCGCCATCTTAGGATGCCCCCGCCCGCTGGCGGCGGCGGCGGGGATCAAGTGCCGGATCGCGGGCACGAGGCGCCAGTTGGGGGGCGGCGAACGACAGCGGCATAATCCAGCCCTTACTCACGAACAAACGCCAGCGGAGCGCATCATGGCCTCGGTCAACAAAGTCATTCTCATCGGCAACCTCGGTCGCGACCCCGAGCTGCGCTACAACCCCAGCGGCGTGGCCTTCTGCACCATCAGCCTGGCGACCACGCGCAACTGGAAGAACCGCGAGTCCGGCGAGAAGCAGGAAGAGACCGAATGGCACCGTGTCGTGTTCAACGACAAGCTGGCCGAAATCGTCGGCCAGTACTGCAAGAAGGGCCGCCCGCTCTATGTCGAAGGCCGTCTGCGCACCCGCAAATGGCAGGACAAGGAAGGCCGCGACACCTACACCACCGAAATCATCGCCGACCAGATGCAGCTGCTGGGCGGCCGTGACGGCGGTGACGAGGGCGGCGGTAGTGGCGGCAGCAGCTACGGCGGCGGCCGCAGCGCGGGCGGCCGTGGTGCCGACCGCGGCGACGATTTCGATGCCCCGGCACCGGCCCCGAAGTCCTCGACCGGCTTCGATGATATGGATGACGATATTCCCTTCTGAGATCGACCGACTCAGACCCTGAACAGAAGGCCCGTGGCGCTTTGCGCGACGGGCCTTCTTGCTTATGGGGGGCTGTTGCGCAGGGCACCTCAGTGCTCGGCCGCCTCCTCCTGCAGCCACCGGCAGAAGGCCTCGACGGCCGGCTTGCTGCGGCCCTGGAGTCCGGTGACGATCCAGAAGGCGTAGGCGTTGGGCAGCTCCGGGCCGAAGGGCTTGATCAATCGGCCGCGCTGCAGGTCTTGCGCGACCAGCGGCGCCAGGCCCAGCGCGACGCCGTGACCGGCGACCGCTGCCTCCTGAGCCAGGTAGATGCTGGAAAAGACCGGGCCCCTGCTGGCGTCCACGCCTGGGCTGCCAGCGGCTTGCAGCCAGGCCGACCAATCGGGCACGCCGGGCCGGCCGGCCGCGCTGTCGTCATGCAGCAGGGTGTGCTGCGCCAGGTCCTCAGGCCCGAGCAGCGGCCGGCAGGCCTCGCCCAGCAGTGCGGGTGCGCAGACCGGGAACACCGGGGCCTCCATCAGCCGCTCTGCCCGCACGCCGGCGTAGCCGCCGGGGCCGTAGCGGACCGCGACGTCGACACCGCCGCGGGCGAAATCGGCCGGCTCGTTGCCGGTCACGAGGCGGACCTTGAGATCGGGATGCTCGCGGTGGAAGTGATGCAGCCGGGGCGCCAGCCATTTCGCGGCGAAGGATTCCATCGTGCTGACGCAGAGCTGCGCTGCCGAGGGGGCGGTGGCGCGGTCCAGCGCCAGCTCAAGCTGGCCGAACAGCTCGCTCAGCGAAGCGGCCAGCGCCTGGCCTTCGGCGGTCAGCGTGATTGAGCGATGGCCGCGATGAAACAGCGGCAGGCCCAGATAGGCCTCCAGATGCTTGACCTGGTGGCTGACCGCCGCTGGCGTGACGAAGAGCTGCGCCGCTGCGGCCTGGAAACTGAGGCAGCGCGCGGCCGCCTCGAAGGCGCGCAAGGCATTCAGCGGGACGGGATGGCGGGGCTTCACGCGGGCCTCGGGCTGGCTGGGGGTCGTGCATCCTATCAATCGCCTTAGTTTTTCTCAGGCGAAGGGAAAAACATCTCGTTTGTCGTCGGCACCGGTGTTTGCCAGGATGACGCGTTCACAACGATTGGAGATGGTCTTGATACAGCTGAGTTACGATGGCCAGCGGCGCCGGGGTTTCTTGTCGTCCGCTGCCGCCGCCCTGCTGCTGGCGGGCCGACCCGTGCTGGCGGCCGGCGGCACGGACGGCCTGCGCATCCAGCGCCTGGCCTGGGCGGGCATCCGTTTGCAGCTGCCGCAGGCCAGCCTGTTCATCGACCCGCTGGTCAGCCCGTCCGTCTGGGGGGCCGCGCTGAAGGACGTGCTGATCCCGGTCAGCGACGCCATCGGCGACAGCCAGGTGCTGATCACACACACCCATGGCGATCACTTCGACCCCCGCGCGGTGGCCCAGGCGCTGGGCCGGGGCGGCGCGCTGATCCATCCGGCCGGCACCCATCCGCTGCCGGTGCCGCCGGGCGCAAGGGCGCGGCCGGCCCCGCTGTGGGAACCACAGCTGCTGGGCGACTTCACCGCCACCGCCGTGCCTGCCTCGGACGGCTTCGGCGACCCGCAGGTTTCCTGGGTGGTGTCGGCCGGCGGGCGGCGCATCTTTCATGGCGGCGACACGCTCTGGCATGGCCATTGGTGGCGGATCGGCCGCCAGCTCGGGCCCTTCGATGCCGCCTTCCTGCCTATCAATGGCGCACGCTTCGGCTGGCGCCAGCCGCTCAGTGGCCAACCCGGCGTACTGACGCCCGAGCAGGCGGTGGCCGCCGCGACCGTGCTGGGCGCGCGCCGCCTGATCCCCATCCACTATGGCGTCTCGGGCATGGCCGAGTACGTCGAGATCGAGGACCCGCTGGCCCGCCTGCGCGAGGCGGCGCGCGAGAAACCCGTTGCCGTCCAGGCGCTGAAGCCGGGAGCCTGGCTGGACTGGGGGGACTGACGCGAGGCCGCGCGCGACCGGCTCAGCCCAGCCAGGCCTTGATGCGTCGCGCCAGCGCTTCTCGGCTGATGCCATAGCGCTCGTGCAGGGTCGGCAGCGCGCCGGCGTCGAGGAAGGCATCAGGCAGGCCGGCCTGCTGGAAGCCTGCCGGCTGCACGCGCTGGCGCAGCAGCGCGCTGGCCACCGCCTCGCCGAGCCCGCCCACCACCGAATGGTTTTCGGCGACGACGACGAGGCGGTGCTGGTAACGCACGGCCTCGACGATGGTGGCCTCGTCCAGCGGCTTGATCGTCGGGCAATGCAGCACGGCCACGCCCACGTTGTCGGCGGCCAGGTCCTGCGCCGCTTCCAGCGCCCTCATGGTCATGAAGCCGCTGGAGATCACCAGCACATCGGCGCCGTCGCGCAGCAGCTTGGCCTTGCCGAGTTCGAACCGGTAGTCGTACTCGTCCAGCACCAGCGGCACATTGCCGCGCAGCAGCCGCATGTAGACCGGGCCCTTGTGCGCGGCGATCTGCGGCACGGCCTGCTCGATGTCCAGCGCGTCGCAGGGGTCGACGATGGTCAGGCCCGGGATGCCGCGCATCATCGCGATGTCCTCGGTGGCCTGGTGGCTGGGGCCGTAGCCAGTGGTCAGGCCGGGCAGGGCACAGCAGATCTTGACGTTCAGGTTCTCTTCGGCGATCACCTGGTGGATGAAGTCGTAGGCGCGGCGGGTGCCGAAGACCGCATAGGTGGTCGCGAAGGGCATCAGGCCTTCCTTGGCCATGCCGCCGGCGGCGGCCATCAGCAGCTGTTCGGCCATGCCCATCTGGTGAAAGCGCTCCGGGTAGGCCTGGGCAAACAGGTGCAGGTCGGTGTACTTGGCCAGGTCGGCGGTCATGCCGACGATCTCCGGGCGGCTGGCCGCCAGTTCGACCAGGGCCTTGCCGAAGGGCGCGGCCTTGACGCGCTGCCCCTCGCTGGCGATCGAGGCGATCATGGCCGAAGTGGTCAGGCGGGGCTTCTTGTCTGCGACGGTGTTCATGCCGGGGCTCCTTCGCGAGCTGTGGATGGATTGGACGCGTCCAGGATCGCCAGGGCCTGCTGCCACTCCGGCGGATCGACGCGGATGAAATGGTTCTTCTCGCGCTGCTCCAGGAACGGCACGCCCTTGCCCATCAGCGTGTCGAACAGGATCACGCGCGGCTTGGCCTCGGTCAGCTGCCGTGCGGCGTCGAAGGCCTTCAGCACGGCTGCCAGGTCGTTGCCATCGACGCGCTGCACATGCCAGCCGAAGGCGGCCCATTTGTCGGCCAGCGGCTCGAAGCCCAGCACCTTGCCCGAGGGGCCGTCGGCCTGCTGGTTGTTGACGTCCACCAGGCAGATCAGGTTGCCCAGGCGGTGGTGGGCCGCGCCCATTGCGGCCTCCCAGGTCGAGCCCTCGTCGAGCTCGCCATCGGACATCGAGTTGTAGACAAAGGCCGGGTTGTTCTTCTGGCGCAGGCCCAGCGCCATGCCGACGCCGATGGCCAGGCCCTGGCCGAGCGAGCCGCCGGAGATTTCCATGCCGGGCGTGTAGGCGGCCATGCCGGACATCGGCAGGCGACTGTCGTCGCTGCCATAGGTCTCGAGCTCGCTCTCGGGGATCACGCCGGCCTCGATCAGGGCCGCGTAGTGGGCGATCGCGTAGTGGCCGTGCGAGAGCAGGAAGCGGTCGCGGCCCTCCCACTCGGGCTCATCGGGGCGCAGGGTCAGCGCATGGCAGTAGGCCACAGCCAGCACATCGGCCCAGCCGAGCGCCTGGCCGATATAGCCCTGGCCCTGCACCTCGCCCATGCGCAGCGCGTAGCGGCGGATGCGGTGGGCGGCTTGCGCCAGGTCCGCAAGGGAAACGGGGGTGTCGTTCATGGTGAGTTTCCTCTGGAAAAAGGGGCGCGCTGCTCAGCGCAGGATGCTGGCGGGCACATAGGACACGAGGGCGAGGACGCCGAAGGCCACCAGGTAGAAGGGCCCGAGCTCGCGCACGGTCTGGCCGACCTTGACCTTGGCCAGCGCGCTGGTGATGAAGAGGGTGGTGCCTACCGGCGGGGTGTACAGGCCGATCGCCAGGTTCACGACCATCATGATGCCCAGCTGGGTCATGTCCATGCCTATGCCCTGGGCCAGCGGCACGAAGACCGGGGTCAGCAGCAGCACGGCGGCCGGCAGGTCGATGAACATGCCCAGCATCAGCATCATCAGGTTCATGATCAGGATGACCAGCCACTTGGCATGGACGTTCTGCTGCACCCAGGCCGCGATGCCCTGCGGCATCTGGTCGAAGGTCAGCAGCCAGCCGATCGCGGCCGAGGCCATGATGACCAGTAGCACCACGCCGGTGGCCAGGCCGGCGTGGACGATGGCTGCGTTGAGCCGCGGCCAGCCCAGATCGCGGTAGATCAGCGCCGACACCAGGCCGGCGTACAGGGTCGAGAGCACGGCCACCTCGGTAGGCGTGGCGATGCCGAAGCGCAGGAAGATGATGATCAGCACCGGCAGCACGACGGCCGGGCTGGCATAGGCCAGGTGCTTGCGGAAGGCCGGGCCATCGAAAGGCGCGGTCTCGCGGGGGAAGTTGCGGCGCTTGCCGACCCACCAGCAGGCCGCCATGAAGCCGCCGCACATCAGCATCCCCGGCAGCACGCCGGCGATGAACAGCGAGGCGATGGACGCATTCGAGCTCAGCGCGAACAGGATCATCGGGATCGACGGCGGGATCAGGATGTCGATGGTGGCGGCGGCGGCCAGCGTGGCGGCCGAGAATGCGGCCGGGTAGCCCAGGCGCTTGTGCCAGGGGATCAGCAGCGAGCCGATCGCCGAGGCATCGGCCACCGCCGAGCCGGACACGCCGCCAAACAGCGTGGACGACAGCACGCCGACCTGGGCCGGGCCACCGTGGAAGCGCCCGATCAGCGTGGACAGCACGCCGATCAGGGCCTCGCCGAGCCGGCCGCCCATCATCAAGGTGCCGGTCAGCATGAAGAAGGGAATGGCGATCAGCGGAAAGCTCTGCACCTGGGCGACCATCTGCTGCACCAGCAGGTCCAGCGGCACCCGGTCCGAGGTGGCAGCAGCGGCCATCGCGGCCACCAGCAAGGCGTGGGCGATCGGCATCGCGGCGACGGCGGCGACGAGGAAGACGGCAAGAATGAGTGCACTCATGGGAGGCTCCTGATGAAGGGGCTTGGGCTTACGAGGCTCACGCGGCCTACCAATGGGCCACCGGTACCGGCGGCTCTTCGCTGTTGGGCGCTGGCACGGGCGGAGCGAACGCCGTCTGCCAGGCCGACTGCAGGGCCAGCACCGCGAGCAGCAGCATCCCGCCCATCACGCAGGCGTAGGTGATGGAGCCGGGCAGCTGCAGGATGGGCGACTTCTCGTCGTGCACGATCTCCAGCATCCGGAAGGTGGCCAGGGCCAGCGTGCCGTAAAGCCCGGCCACCACCAGCCAGCCCAGCGTCGTCACGGTCCGGCGCACCCGGGCCGGCAGGGTGTCCATCAGAAAGCTGGTGGTGATGTGGGCGCCGTGCACGGCCGCCAGCACCACGCCGGCCATCACCAGCCAGGGGAATAGCAACTCGGGCACCTCGTTGGCCCATTGCACGCTGGAACCGGTGGCGTAGCGCAGCACCGTGTTGACCACCAGGATGCCGAAGATCACCACCGTGGACAGCCACAGCACCCCGCGGCACAGGCTGACGACAGCGCGATCGAGGACGCTGCGTTGCGTATCGTTCATGTTTGTCTCCTGCGGGGTCTGCGCCGGGCAGGCCCCGCCAGTCATGGGTGACTCTGGCGGTCACGCCGGGATTCAGTTGCTGCGCGCGGCGGCGATGACCTTCTTGACGTAGGGACCGATGGGACCGGCGGCCCATTTGTCGTCCACGCTGGCGGTGGCCTTGACGAAGGCCGCCTTGTCGGGCGTGGTCACCAGCACGCCCTTGGCCTTGAGGTCGGCCAGCAGCTTGTCGTCGGCCTCCTGGGACAGCTTGCGTTGCAGCGCCGTCGCTTCCACTGCCGCGTCGCTGACCGCCTTGCGGTCGGCCTCGCTCAGCCGGTCCCAGCTGCGCTTGCTCATCAGAAAGGGCGTCATCTGGAACATATGGCTGGTCAGCGCCAGGTGCTTCTGCACCTCGTAGAGCTTGCTGGCATGGATGTTGACCAGCGGGTTCTCCTGGCCGTCGACCACGCCCTGCTGCAGCGCCACGTAGAGCTCGGCGAACTTGATCTGCTGCGCCTCGGCGCCCAGCGATTGCATGATGTCCACCAGCACCGCGTCCGGCGGCGTGCGCATCTTCAGGCCCTTCATGTCCTCGACCTTGGTGATGGCGCGCTTGCCGCTGGTCATGTGGCGGATGCCGTTGTCCCAGTAGCCGAGCACGATCATGCCCTTGTCGGCGGACTTGTCGGCAAGCTCCTTGCCCAGCGGACCATCGAGCAGCTTGAAGGCCTGGGCCGGCGTTGAGAACATGAAGGGCATGCCATAGGCCGCGTACTCCGGCACCGCATTGGCCACGGCGCCTTGGGAGTTGGCCGACATATCGAGCGCGCCGGTGCGCAGCGCGGTCACCATCGCGGCGTCATCGCCCAACTGGGCAGAGGGTGCCACCTGCACCTCGATGCGGCCCGCCGTCTTGGCCTTGAGGACCTCGGCGAATTTCAGGGCCGCTTCGTGGCGCGGATTGCCGGGCGCGGCGCCGTGGCCCAGCGTCAGCTTGACGGCCTGCGCCTGCGCCGCGAGCGGAGCGACAAGGAGGGCGGCCGCGAGCGCCAGCAGCGTGTGGGTGAAGGTCTTGCGTTGCATGTTTTTTGTCTCCGGATTGATGGGAAGGAAGCGCCTCTGCGGGCCTTGGGTCGTTCAGTGGATCAGTGGATCAGCATGCCGCCGTTCACATCGAGCGTGATGCCGGTGCAGTAGGCCGACAGCGGGCTGGCCAGAAAGACGCAGGCCCCCGCCACATCTTCGGCGCGGCCCAGGCGGGCCAGCGGGATCGTGTCCTCGATGTCCTTCTTGCGCTCGGGGCTCAGCTTGCCCTGGGTGATGTCGGTCTCGATCAGGCCCGGGGTGATGCAGTTGACGCGGATGCCCTCGATGCCGAACTCGCGCGCCATCGCCCGCGCCAGGCCCAGTACGCCGGCCTTGGCCGCCGAGTAGTGCGGCCCGCCGAAGATGCCGCCGCCGCGCTGCGCCGAGACCGAGGAGATGCAGACGATGGAGCCGCTCTTGTGCTCGCGCATCGCCGGCAGCACCGCCTGAGACATGTACAAGGTGCCGCGCAGGCTCACGTCGAGGATGCGGTCGTAGTCGGCACCAGTGATGTCCAGCGTCTTGACCGGCTGGGTGATGCCCGCGTTGTTGACCAGGATGTCGATCCGGCCCAGCGCCTTCAGCACCTGGGCTGCCGCGGCCTCGCAGGAGGCCTTGTCGGTCACGTCCGCCACCAGGCCGAGGTGGCCCTCGCCCAGCCGCGCTGCGGCGGCGGCCGGGTCGGCGCGCTCCAGGTCGAGGATCGCGACCTTCGCGCCCTGCGCGGCCATCAGGCGCGCGGTGGCGAATCCCAGGCCGTTGACGCCGGCGCCACCGGTGATCACGGCAACTTTGTCTTTGAGCAGCATGTGCGTTGTCTCCTGTGTTGTTGGCTGAATAGTCGGCGTTGCATGGCATGACAACAAGCGAAGTCTTGTCAGGCTAAGATGACTGATCGTCATCCAACCAGAGGGTTCCCCCTATGGCTGCCGTTCCACCCCTGGCCAATCTGCTGGCCTTCGAGGCGGTTGCGCGGCGCCGCAGCTTTGCGCTCGCGGCTGCCGAGCTGCACCTGACCGCATCGGCGATCAGCCATCAGGTCGCCCGGCTGGAGGCCCATCTCGGTGTGCGCCTGTTCGAACGCAGTGCGCACGGTGTGCGGCTGAGCACGGCAGGCGATCACTACCTGGGGCGCGTCGGCGGCGCCTTATCGGCATTGACGGCGGCCACCGAGGACCTGCGGCAGGGCGTCAACAACAGCCTTTATGTGCACTCGGCGCCCAGCCTCGCGAGCCTGTGGCTGATGCCACGCCTGCGGGCATTCGCCCAGGCGCATCCGGACATCTCGCTGAACCTCTCGGCGGCACACACGCACAGCGATTTCGCGCTGGGGCAGGCCGATATCGACATCCGCTACGGCGTGCCGCAGTGGCCGGACCTGGTGGTCGAGCCGTTGTTCGAGGAGCGCATCGTGCCGCTGGCCAGCCCTGCCTTCATTCAGGAACACCGGCTCAAACGGCCCGAGCACCTGCTCGATGTGCCGCTGATACAAAGCACGGTCAGCATCGTCCAGTGGCAGGACTGGTTTGCCGAGTTTTCCGACCAGCGGGCGCCGGAGCGCTTTGCCGTGCGCTTCGACCGCGCGCAGATGTCACTGGACGCGGCGACCCAGGGGCTGGGCGTGGCGCTGGAGAGCGCGACGAACGCCGGTCGCCACATCGCCGAGCGCAAGCTCAAGCCGATCTTCGGGCTCGACAAGGCGATCAAGGTCAAGGCGCATTTCGCCGTCTACCCGGCGCGCCATGCCAAGCGGCCGCCGGTGGAGGCCTTCCTCACCTGGCTGCATCAGCAGGCCGCCAAGGGCTAGCTCAGCCTCACAAGCCCGCCAGCGCATGCCGCAGTAGCAAGGCCGACAACACCCACATCGTCAGACCGATCAGGCTGTCCAGGACCTGCCAGGCCCGTGGCCGCGCGAACCAGGGTGCCAGCCAGCGGGCGCCGAAGCCCAGCAGCCCGAACCAGAGGGCGCTGGCGAGCGCGGCGCCGGCGATGAAGAAGGCGCGCAGCTCGGCCGGCTGCTGGGCGCCTATGCTGCCCACCAGCAGCACGGTGTCCAGGTAGACATGGGGGTTCAGCAGCGTGAAGGCCGCTGCCTGGGCCAGCGCCGCCGTGCGGCCCAGGCCTTCGCCGCCGGCCGCCGCCCGCAGCTGCCCCGACTGCCGGGCGCGGCGCAGCGCCAGCGCGCCGTAGACCGCCAGGAACAGCGCGCCGGCCAGGGCCAGCGCGCGCGCCAGGCCGGGGCGTTCGCCCAGCGCCTGGGCCATGCCCAGCACACCGGCCATGATCAGCAGCGCATCGGCGGCGGCGCAGAACAGCACCACCGGGCCGACATGCTCGCGGCGCAGGCCCTGGCGCAGCACGAAGGCGTTCTGGGCGCCGATGGCGACGATCAGGCCCAGGCTCAGCGCCAGGCCCTGCAGCAGTGCGGCCGGTGCGGCGGCCAGGTTTGAAGTCATCATGGGCTCAGCTTGCCAGTCCTTGGCAATGAAGCCAAACTAACTAATCTAAATCGAATTTAGGAAAACTAATCAGATGCTGGACTACGCCGCGCTCTCTGCTCTGGCCGCCGTGATGCGGGAGGGAAGTTTTGAGCGCGCGGCGCGCGCGCTCCATGTGACGCCCTCGGCGATTTCCCAGCGCATCCGCCTGCTGGAGGAGCGCGTCGGCTGCGCGCTGGTGATACGCGAGCAGCCCTGCCGCGCGACCGAGACGGGGCGCCGGCTGTGCCAGCATGTGGACCAGGTGCGTCTGCTGGAGCAGGACCTGCATACCGCGCTGCCGGCCCTGTCGGCGGACGCGCCGGCGCGCGTCCCGCTGCCGATCGCCGTCAATGCCGACAGCCTCGCGACCTGGGCCGCCCCCGCGCTCGCCGGCTTCGCGGCGGACAGTCCGGTGCTGCTGGAGGTGCTGGTGGACGACCAGGACCACACCAGCGAGCGCCTGCGCAGCGGCGCGGTGCTGGCCGCCGTGACGGCGGCGGCGCGGCCCGCCGCCGGCTGCAACAGCAGGCCGCTGGGCGCGATGCGCTACCGCGCCGCCGCGAGCCCCGCCTTCATGCGGCGCTATTTCGCGGACGGCGTCGGCGCCGGCAGCCTGGCCCGGGCGCCCAGCCTGGTCTTCAACACCAAGGACGAACTGCAGGCCAGCTGGGCACGGCGCCTGTGCCACCGGCATGTGGAACTGCCGCGGCATACCCTGCCGTCCTCCCATGCCTTTGTGAGCGCTGCGGCGGCGGGCATGGGCTGGGGCCTGCATCCGGAATCGATGATCGCCCGTCAGCTGAGCGAGGGCAGCCTGGTCGAGCTGGTGCCCGACACGCCGCTGGATGTGGCCCTCTACTGGCAGCACGCCCGCGCGGCCTCCGGGCTGCTGGACCGCCTGACCGGCGCCGTGCTGTCAGCGGCCCGCGAGGCCTTGCTGGCGCCCTGAGGGACGCCGTGCGGGGCGAGGCCTTTCTCAGGCGCCCAGCACGCGACGGATATGGCCGGCGATGGCGTCGTCCTGGCAATTCGGGAAGAACAGCTCCTGGAACTTCTCGCCCGACACGGTGGCCTTCAGCAGGTCCTGGTCGACCGTCTTCAGCACGCTCAGCATGTCCTTGCAGGAGGCGGCCTTCAGGTCCTTCAGGATGCCGCGGTTCTTGGCCATGATGGCGGCGCGCTCCTTCGGATAGCCGACGCCGCGCTCGTGCTCGAACAGCTTGCGGTAGCAGTCCTGCAGATTCAGTTCGGCCGCCCAGCCGAAGCCCTTGGCGTAAGGCATGGACAGGCAGTTGCCGTCATTGATCTGGCCGAACAGAAAGGCATCGGTCGGGTCGATCACCAGGCCGCAGAACACGCCGGGCATGGCATTGCAGGCCAGCATCGAGCCCATGCCGGTGCCGCAGCCGGTGACAACGAAATCGGCCGCCCTGGAGTTCAGCAGGATGCCGGCCAGCAGGCCGTTCATCACATAGGTCAGCGAGGCCTTGTCCTCGGGGGTGTACATGCCGTAGTGGTGCACGGTATGTCCGAGCGGCTCGGTGACGGTCTTCAGCGCATTGAAGACGGTGTCGGACTTGGCCGCTTGGCTGTTTTCGATGATGAGCGCGATTTTCATGAGGGGTGACTTTCTGAGTCGAACGAAGGGGAGCAGGCGAGCATCGCCTGGTGCATGGGCCGCTACGCCACAGGCCAGAGGGCCTGGGCGCGGGCCGTCATGCCAGGTGCAATCCCAGGGAAGGGCAAGACTGCATGGTCAGAAAGTTCCACCTGGCTAACCGCGCACCTCGGCCAAAGGCGAGGCGCTGGCGCTGGGGGCCATTGTGCCGTCCTTGTGACACTCTTGCTGCGGCCGGTGCTCGGGCCATTTGTCATTTTTGGTCGTTACATTGCGGAGTCCCACCGCGAACACGGGGAGCGCAAGCCCTGATTGCGAGCCTCCGATCGGCGTGGAATAGTCGCCGGCTCAGTTTTCAAATTGTCATGTCACGATCCCCTGTCTTCAATTCGTCACACAGCCCTGCAAGCCGGGCCACTGGCTTCACGCTGCTGGAACTGCTGGTGGTGATGGTCATCATCGGCCTGCTGGCCGGCTATGTGGGCCCGAAGTTCTTTGGCCAGATCGGCAAGTCCGAGGTCAAGGCGGCGCGTGCGCAGATCGACGGCCTGTCCAAGGCGTTGGACCAGTACCGCATCGAGGTCGGCCGCTACCCGAGCACCGAGCAGGGCCTGGCCGCCCTGGTCAGCAAACCCGGCGAGGAGCCGCGCTGGGGCGGGCCCTATCTGAGCAAGGCCGTGCCCAAGGACCCCTGGCGCAATGACTACCAGTACCGCTCGCCGGGCGAACATGGCGACTACGATCTGTTCTCGCTGGGTCGCGACGGCCGCCCCGGCGGCGAAGGCGAGGATGCCGATCTGACCAATTGGTGAGATCGCTCGCGCCCTCCATGCCGCAGTATCAGATCCGTATCTTTCATCCCCAGCTGGGGGTGCAGTCGCGGCGCATCGAGGCGCCGGACCGGCAGTCGCTGGCCGGCCTGGCCGGCGTCGCGCCCCAGCATCTGCTGGAGGTGGAGGAGCTGTCAGGGGGCGCCGAGCGCCCCAAGCGCGGCGGCCGCGGCAAGCGCTTTCCGCTGCAGCTCTTCAGCCAGGAGCTGGCCGTGCTGCTGGATGCCGGCATAGCGCTGCTGGAGGCGCTGACCACGCTGCGTGAGAAGGAGGCCAACCCGGCCGTGCGCGCGGCGCTGGACGGTGTGATCGAGGCGGTCCAGCAGGGCCGACCCTTGTCGGCCGCGATGCAGGCCCAGCCCCAGGCCTTCGACGAGCTGGTCTGCGCCATCGTCGCAGCCAATGAGCGCACCGGCCAGCTCAGCGCCGCGCTGGCCCAGCACGCGCGCTACCTGGCCTGGGTCGAGAGCCTGCGCTCGCGCCTGATCGCGGCCTGTGTCTATCCGGCCATGCTGCTGCTGGTCGGTGGCGCGGTGATCCTGTTCCTGCTGCTCTTTGTGCTGCCGCGCTTTGCCGGCATCCTGGACGGTCTGGGCAATGAACTGCCCTGGGCCTCGCGCGCGCTGATCAGCTTCGGCCAGACGGCCGGCAGCCAGCCGCTGCTGGTGCTGGGCGGTCTCGTGCTGATGCTGGGGTCGGGTCTTGCGCTGTGGCGCCATGCCGGCCTGAGGCAGCGCCTGCAGGCCTCGCTGTGGACCCTGCCGGGCCTGGGCCCGAGATTGCGCGTGCTGGCGCTGGCGCGGCTGTACCGCAGCATGGGCATGCTCTTGGGCTCGGGTGTGCCGGTGCTGGCGGCGCTGCGCATAGTCGAGGGCGTCGTGGCCCTGCCCTGGCGCGCGGCGGTGGCCGCGGCGGCCGAGCAGGTGGCCCAGGGCGGACGTTTTTCGGATGCGCTGGAGGACCAGGGCCTGGCGACGCCGGTGGCGCGGCGCATGGTGCGGGTCGGCGAGCGCAGCGGCGAGCTGCCGGCGATGCTGGAGCGCGCGGCGGCCTTTCATGATGAGGAGGCGGTGCGCCTGACCGAGCTGCTGACCCGCGCCATCAACCCGGCGCTGATGCTGGTCATGGGCGTGCTGATCGGCGGGATCATCGTGCTGATGTATCTGCCGATCTTTCAATTGGTGGAGCAAGTCCAGTGAGTGCCGTCGTTCATTCCCTTTCGGACTTCCTGCCCGCCGAGCAAGGCCCCTGGCATCTGGACTTCGAGCGCTGGCCGCAGGCCCAGGCGCAGCGCTGGCGCGCGGTGCTGGCGGTCGGTGCGGGCGGCCGCGCGATGCTGCTGGCCGAGCGCGACCCCGATGCGCTGCTGCTGCAAAGCATAGAGACGAGGTTGCAGCAGCCGGTGCGCTGGCTGCGCTGCGAGGCGGCCGCGGTCGAGCATTGGCTGGGCGCGGGCGAGGCGGACTTCCGCGCACTCTCCGATGTCGAGGAGGCGGTGGCCACCGGCGAGGCCGGCGCCGGCACCGAGGAGCTGTCGGCGCTGCGCATGTCCGAGCAGGCCTCGCCCGTCGTGCGCCTGCTCAACGCCACCTTGTACGACGCGCTGCAGGACGGCGCCAGCGATGTGCATATCGAGTGCACGGTGCGCGGCGCGGTCATACGTTTCCGTGTCGACGGGGTCATGGCCATGGTGCGCACCGTCGAGGGCGCGGCGGTGGCCGAGCAACTGGTGTCGCGGCTGAAGGTGATGTCCGAGCTGGACATCGGCGAGCGCCGCCTGCCGCAGGATGGCCGCTTCAAGCTCAAGGTGCAGGGTCGCGAGGTCGACTTCCGCCTCTCCATCATGCCCAGCGTGTTCGGCGAGGACGCGGTCGTGCGGGTGCTGGACCGCGCCCGCATCGAGCAGGCCGGTGGCCAGCTGACGCTGGACGCGCTGGGCTTCGATGCTGACGAACGCGCCGCGATCCGCGCCCAGGCGCGCCAGCCGCACGGCATGCTGCTGGTGACCGGCCCGACCGGCAGCGGCAAGACCACCACGCTGTACGCCACGCTGGCCGAGATCCACACCGGCACCGACAAGATCATCACGATCGAGGACCCGGTCGAGTACCAGCTGGCCGGCGTCGTGCAGATCCCGGTCAACGAGAAGAAGGGCCTGACCTTCTCGCGCGGCCTGCGCTCCATCCTGCGCCACGACCCCGACCGCGTGATGGTGGGCGAGATCCGCGATGCCGAGACCGCGCAGATCGCGGTGCAGGCGGCGCTGACCGGCCACCTGGTGTTCTCGACGGTCCATGCCAACAACGCCTTCGATGTGATCGGTCGCTTCATGCATATGGGGCTGGACCTGTACAACGTGGTCTCGGCACTCAACGCGGTGCTGGCCCAGCGCCTGGTGCGGCTGAACTGCAGCCATTGCGCCCGGCCCTACGAACCCGAGGCCGCGACCCTGGCCCGCCATGGCCTGAAGCCCGACGCCGGCCATCGCTTCATGCGCGGCGAGGGCTGCGGCCATTGCCGCGGCAGCGGCTATCGCGGCCGGCGTGCGGTGGCCGAGCTGCTGAAGCTCGACGACGGCCTGCGCGACCTGATCGCGGCGCGCGCGCCGATGTCGCAGATCAAGGAAGCCGCGCGTGCGCGCGGCATGAAGCCGCTGCGCGCGATGGCGCTGGAGGCGGTCTGCCGCGGCGTCACCACTTTCGAGGAACTCGAGCGTGTCACCCTCGATGAATAGCACCCCGGGGATCAAGGGTCACGGGCTCAAGGGTCAGGTCTTGCGCTGGCGCCGGGGCCTGGGTGCCCGCGTCGCCAAGCCCAGCCTGCTGTGGCTGACGGCCGAAGGTCTCGACCCCGCCGCCCATGCGGGCCGGGCCTTGGAGCTGGTGGTCTCCGAGCATCTGCTGCAGCATCTGATCTGCGAGCCGGGTCTGCCGCTGGCCGACGAGGCCGCGCTGCAGGCCTATGCGCGCCAGCTCTTCGGCCACTATTTCGGCGCGGCCGCGCAGCGCTGGGCGCTGGCCGGTTGGCGGGTGGAGGGCGCGGCGGGCGTCAGCGCCCTGCACGGGCTGGATCTCCAGGCCTTGCGCCAGGGCCTGGACGCGCACCAGGTCAGCCTGCGCGGCCTGCGTCCGGCCTGGGCGGCGGTGCTGCAGACCGTGTCGGCCGAGCAGCCCGACTGGCTGCGCGCACCGCAGGCGGCGCTGGCCTGGGTCGAGGGCGGCCTGCTGAGCTGGCTGGCGCTGCGTGCCGGCGTGGTCCATGAGCTGCGCCACCAGCGCCTGGCCGCGCCCACCGTGCTGGCCCTGCATGAGGCGCTGGCCGAGATCAAGGGCCAGGCCAGCCATGCGGCGACGCAGGTGCTGCTGCAGGGCTACGGGCTCGATGCCGCCCAGATGCCGGCGCTGCCGGGTGTGCGCCAGCTGGCGCCGCTGGATGCGGCCGTGCCCAAGCCGGCCTGGTTCGAGCCGCCGGCACAGCCGCGTGCCGCGCTGCCGCGCCCCGACTTCGCCGCCGACGGCGCGCCGCGCTCGCGGCTGGGCTGGCCGCTGGCGCTGTGCGGCGCGCTGGTGCTGGCCACCGCCTTGTGGAGCGCCTGGGACAGCCGCGAGCAGCTGGGCGCCGCGCAGCAGCGGGTGGCCGCGCTGTCGGCCCAGCTGCAGCGCCAGCCGGCCCCGCCGCGACTCGATCCGGCCGCACAGCGCGGTGCCGCGCGGGCCCAGGCCACGCTGGACCAGGAGCGGCTGCGCGCCGCCACCGAGGTGCAGTCGCTGCTGCAAACGCCCTGGGGGCCGCTGCTGAGCCATGTGGAGCAGGCCGGCATGGGCGAGCCGCCGGAGCAGGGCATCAGCTGGCTGGGCCTGGACTACACGGCGCTGCGCCGCGAGCTGCGCCTGGACGGGCTGGCCGGCGATCAGGCCCTGGCCTTGCAGCTGGTCGAGCGCCTGAGCGCCGCGCCGGGCTGGACCGATGTGGTGCTGAGCCGCTTCCAGACCGCCGGCGAGGGCCTGGTGGGCCAGCGCTTCGATCTGGGCGCCAAGCTGCGGCCCGAGCTGCTGCGCGACGACCTGCCGCGCGTCTCGCGCTCCAAACCGGTGGCCCAGCCATGAAGATGATGACCATCGCCTCGATGCAGCAATCGCTGCGCGCGCTGCGCTGGCCCGGCCTGCTGGGGCTGGCCGCGCTGGCGCTGGCGGCGCTGCTGGAGCTGGGCCTGACCCAGCGCTGGCATGCCCAGAGCGAGGAGCTGCAGGCCGCGGCCGAGCGCCTGCAGCGCCAGCTGCGCCTGCAGCGCGCCAGCGGTGCCGGCCCCGAAGCCACGCTGCAAAGCTGGCAGCTGGCCCTGCCCGATGCCGACCAGCGCCAGCAGCGCCTGGCCGATCTGCTGGAGCAGGGCCTGCGCGCCGGCCTGCTCAGCAGCCGCACCGAACACCGCCTCAGCATCGATGCGACGGCCGGCCTGGAGCGGCTGCGCGTCAGCATGCCGGTGCAGGGCGGCTATGCCCAGCTGCGCGGCTTTATCGAAGCGGCGCTGCGCCAGGACCCGGCGCTGAGCCTGGACAGCCTGAAGCTGCGCCGCGCCAGCCCGGCCGCCGCGCAGATCGATGCCGAGCTGGTCTGGTCGCTGCATGCGCGGCATCACGGTGTGGACGGGAGCAAGCCATGAGTGGCCCCAGCAAGTCTGTGACGCCGCGCCAGGTGCTGCTGGCCGCCGCGCTGGCGGCGGCCCTGGCCGCGACCATGTGGGCGGCCCAGATCGAGGAGACGGCCGAGGAGCCGGTGGCGCGTCCTAAAGCTGCGGCAGCCCCGGCAGCGGCCGCCAGCGCGGCGCCGGCGCCGGCGCCGGCGCGCTGGGCCCAGGTCGAGCGCGCGCCCTGGCCCGAGGCCCCGCAGGCCCAACTGGCCGCCTGGGGCCCGCCACCGCCGCCGCCCGCGCCGCCACCGGCGCCAGCGCCACCTCCGGAGGCCGCGCCGGCGCCGGTGGCCCCGGCCTTCCCTTACCAGCTGATCGGTCGACTGGAGGAGGGCGGCGTCAGCCAGGCCCTGCTGTCGGCCGGCAACCGCAGCCTCAATGCCAAGGCCGGCGATGTGATCGACGGCCAGTGGCGGGTCGAGCGCGTCGGCCCCAACGGACTCGGTCTGCTCTGGCTGCCCGGCCAGCAGCCTCAAACCATCACCTTCCGCCCCTCATGATGTCCACCCTGCGATCCCACCGACTTGCCTGGCTGCTGATCATGGCGCTGGCCGGCTGTGCCAACCCGGTGCTGCGCGAGGCCGAGGAGCTGACCCGTACCAACCAGCTGCCCCAGGCCCATGCGGTGCTGGAAAAAGCCCTGAGCCAGACGCCCACCGACGCCGCGCTGCGCGCCGCCGAGATGCGCACCCGCGAGCAGCTCAATGCGCGGCTGCTGATGCAGATCGAGGGCCTGCGGGCTTCCGGCCGCTGGGACGAGGCCCGCGAGGCGGTTCAGCGCCTGCGCGAGCTCGACCCGCGCCATCCGCGCCTGGTCTGGTTCGAGGCCGAGATCGCGCGTGGCCAGAGCCAGGAGAGCAAGCTGGCCGAGGCACGCCGGCACTTGCGCGAGAACCGGCTGACGCGCGCCGAGGCGCTGGCCCATGAGATCGTGGCGGAGACGCCCAGCCATCCGGGCGCCCGCCTGCTGCTGGCGCAGATCGCCCAGGCTCGGCCGCTGGAGGCGCTGACCGGCGAGCTCGGCGCGGCATTCCAGAAGCCGGTGACGCTGGAGTTCCGCGAGGCGCCGCTGCGCCAGGTCTTCGAGGCGCTGGCGCGCAGCAGCAATGTCAACTTCGTGTTCGACAAGGATGTGCGCGCCGATGCGAAGGTCACGGTGTTTCTGCGCAATGTCTCGATGGACGAGGCGATGCGCGTGATCCTGTCGACCCAGCAGCTGGACCGCAAGCTGCTCAACGACAGCTCGGTGCTGATCTTCCCCAACACCCAGGGCAAGCAGCGCGAGCACCAGGAGCTGATCACCCGCACGCTGTACCTGACCAATGCCGACGTCAAGCAGGTGCAGGCCATGGTGCGCACCATTGCCAAGGTGCGCGACATCCATATCGACGAGCGCCTGAATCTGATGGTGGTGCGCGACACACCCGAGGTGATGCGTCTGGTCGAGAAGTTGATCGCCTCGGTGGACCTGCCCGAGCCCGAGGTGATGCTGGAGGTCGAGGTGCTGGAGCTGGCAACCGACCGTGTCGACGCGCTGGGCCTGCAATGGCCCAGCGAGGTGCAGTACGGCCTGCCCGGCGTGACCGGCCAGGTGGCGCTGGGCCAACGCGACAACTTCCGCGCCAGTGTCGCCAACCCGGCCCTGGTGGCCACCGTTCGCGGCACCTCGGGCAATGTCAATCTGCTCGCCAACCCGAAGCTTCGAGTGCGCAACCGCGAGAAGGCCAAGGTCCATATCGGCGAGAAGCTGCCGGTGTTCACGACCACCTCGGCGGTCAATGTCGGCGTCTCGGCCTCGGTGACCTATCTGGACGTGGGCCTGAAGCTGGATGTCGAGCCGACGATACAGCTGGACAACGAGGTCATCATCAAGGTCGGCCTGGAGGTCAGCAATCTGATCCGCCAGGTGTCCGGCCCGGCCGGCTCGGTGGCCTACCAGATCGGCACCCGGCTGACCTCGACCTCGCTGCGCCTGAACGACGGCGAGACCCAGATCCTGGCCGGCCTGATCAATGACGAGGACCGCCGCACCGCCAACGGCGTGCCGGGCCTGTCGACGCTGCCGGTGCTGGGGCGGCTGTTCGGTGTGCAGACCGACACGCGCAACAAGACCGAGGTGGTGATGCTGATCACGCCACGCATCGTGCGCAATCTGGCCCTGCCCGACTCCGGCCTGACCCGCCTGCCCGGCGGCACCGATGCGATGCCCGGCGCCTACAGCAGCCGCATGCGCAACGAGGCGCGTGCCGGTGTCGGCCTGTCGGGGGGCGCCCAGGCAAGACCTGGCAGCGTCAGCACGGCACCCAGTGCGACACCGGTGGCCCCGGCAGCGGCCGAGGCTGAGGTAGCGCTGAAGCTGGACGTGACGCCCCAGGTGGCGGCCGGTGGCGTCGTCAGCGTGACGCTCAAGCATGACAGCGCCTTCTCGGTGAAGGGCGAAATCGAGTTCGACCCGAGCAAGCTGCAGCCGGCCCAGGCCAGCGCCGGCACGGCCGCCACCGGCCGTCTGCCCTTCGAGCTGACGCCGCGCGGCGAGCGGGTGCTGGTGCTGCGCGTGCTGCCGGCGGCGGCCGGCCAGGTCGTCAATATCGGGGTCGGCGCGCTCAGCGCTGCGGGCCTGAATGGCGAAACCCCGCCGGTGCGCTTGGATGGCACGGGCATGGTCGCGGTCGAAGCTGCGCGCTGATACCGCCATGCGCGTTCGCGGCTTCACGCTCATCGAGATGCTGGTGGTGCTGGCCATGCTGGCCGTGCTGGCCGGTGCGGCGCGGCCGCTTTTGCAGGTCTCGGTGCAGCGCAGCCAGGAGTTCCAGCTGCGCGAGGCGCTACGCCAGATCCGTGGCGGGCTCGATGCCTACAAGCGCGCGGCCGAGGCCGGGCAGATCCAGCTGAGCCCCGAGGACAGCGGCTACCCGCATGAGCTGATGGATCTGGTGCGCGGCGTGCCCGACGCGAAATCGCCCGAGGGCCGCAAGCTCTATTTCCTGCGCCGTCTGCCGCGCGACCCCTTTGCCGAGGCGACGCTGGAGCCGGCGCAGACCTGGGGCCTGCGCGCGGCCGACAGCCCGCCCGACGAACCGCGCCCGGGGCGCGATGTCTTCGATGTCTATTCGCAGTCCGAGCGCCGCGGGCTCGACGGCAGCCGCTACAGGGATTGGTGAGGCGATGAAGCGCAGCCGTGGGTTTACGCTGATCGAGCTGATCGTCGTGATGGCCATCGTCGCCTTGCTGGCCTCGATCGCCGCGCCGCGCTATTTCCTGAGCCTGGAGAAGTCCAAGGAGACGGCGCTGCGCAGCTCGCTGACGGTGATGCGCGACGCGATCGACCAGTTCGCTGCCGACAAGGGGCGCTACCCCGACACGCTGGAGGAGCTGGCCAGCGCGCGCTATCTGCGCGAGATTCCCGAGGACCCGGTGGCCGGTGCGCGCGATGCCTGGGTCGAGCTGGGGCCGCCGCCCGACGCGCAGATCAAGGGCCAGCTCTACGATGTGCGCAGCGGCGCGGCCGGCCGCGCCAGCGATGGGCGGCTCTATGCGGACTGGTAGCCGGCAGCCGCAGGGCTTTACCTATCTGGGCATGCTGTTCTTCGTGGCGATCACGGCCGCCGCGATGGCGGCGCTGGGCCAGAGCTGGACCACGGCGGCGCAGCGCGAGCGCGAGCGCGAGCTGGAGTTCCGCGGCCAGGAGATCGCGCGCGCGATCGCCAGTTATCTGAAGGCCGGCGTGCCGACTGCGCCCGGCCAGGATGCCGCAGCGGGAGCGGCGGCCGGCGCGGTCGGCAGCCATCCGCGCAGCTTCGAGGACCTGCTGGTCGACCGGCGCGGCATCAAGCCGCGCCACCATCTGCGCCGTGCCTATGTCGACCCGATGACCGGCAAGCCGGACTGGGTGCTGGTGCCGGCGCCGACCGATCCCCAGGGTTTCCACGCGGTTCACAGTCGCGCCGAACAGACACTGCTGCGGCGCATCAGCCCCGATGGCGAGCAAGCCTCGCGCGCCAGCGACTGGCTGTTCAGCGCCGCTGCGGCCGAGGGCGCGGCAAAACCTGACCCCGCTGCCTCGGCGGCGAGTGCGCCGCTATAACCGATCTGTCCCGTCCGGGACTTGATGACGGCCCCGTGGAAACCCGCCTCCCCCTAGCCTGCGGGGGTGGGCAAGTGGGGATTTCAAGTGAATTTGTCACGGCCAGAATCCACCGCTCAACACGGAGCGGGGTGGATTGCCGCACTCGGTGTTGAACGGCAAAGCGATCACGATCGACTGCGCGAGCCCTGGTACCGCCGGGGCCTCGTCACATGCCACACCGCGGTGCGAAACAACACCATCATCATTGGTTACAGAGTGAGGTTTTCGATGCAGAAGAAATTTGTCAGCAAGGCGCTGGTCTCGGCGGTGTTCGCCGCCTGCGCCGCCATGTCATCCGCGCAGGCTGCGGTGATCGACTTTGACGGCCCGGAGATCGACAACCTGGTCTCGTCCATCTTTGCAGGTGACGAGTCCTTCAGCCACCATGGCTTCACGCTGACGGCACTGGATCCTTTCGGCCAAGGCGCTGCCGGCGCGATCGGCTTTCCCGACAGCTGCGTGGTCGCGGACTGCCCGCTCGGCGCCGCCGGCAATTACTACCTCGGCCTGAATGACGGCGCGCTGGCCATCAGCCATGGCGCCGGCCTGGCGTTCAAGCTGAGCAGCTTTGATGCCTCCTTTGTCGCGCCCGTGGTGGCTGCCACCGGTGACGTCGAGTTCGCGCGTATCGTGCTGAGCGGCGTGTCCGGCGGCCAGACCTATCAGACCAGCTTCCTGCTGCCCGGCCAGGGCGAGGACAACCGTTATCACTTCTCGAGCTTTGCCTCGCTGGGTGCCTTCGCGGCGCTGAACTTCACCGAGCTGCGCGTCTCGACCTGCCTGATCAATCTCGGCGGCGACTGCGTGGCCGACGGCAGCCGCCAGGCCCAGTTCGCGCTGGACAACCTGAACGTCACGGCGGTGCCCGAGCCCGCCACCTGGGGCCTGATGGCTCTCGGCCTCGTGGGCATCGGCGCGATCCGCCGTCGCCAGGCCGCCCGCTGAACAAACCCTGGTCGCTATCCGCGTCACCAAGAAGGAACACCATCCCATGAAGATTCGCTCGAACCCGCGGCTGACCCGCCTGGCCGCTGCCGTGCTGCTGACCGGCCTGACCGCTGCCGCCGTCGCCCAGGAGGCACGTCGCCCCTATATCGTGCAACTGGCCGCCGCGCCGGCCGCCTCCTATACCGGCGGCGTCGCCGGTCTGGCCGCGACCAAGCCGGCTCAGGGCACGCGCCTGGATGCGTCGGCCGCCAACGTGCAGGCCTATATCAGCTATCTGGACCAGCAGCAGAACAAGATCACCGCCACGCTGCCGGCCATGCACAAGCTGTATGACTACAAGCTGGCCTTCAACGGCTTCGCCGCCCTGCTGACCGAGGCCGAGGCCCGCAGCCTGCTGAGCAATGCGGCGGTGGCCGCCGTCACGCTGGACGAGCCGCGCCAGCTCGATACCAACTACACGCCCGGCTTCATCGGTCTGACCCAGCCCGGCGGCCTGTGGTCGCAGCTCGGCGGCCCGACCGGCACGACCAGCCAGGCCGGTGCCGGCGAGAACATCATCGTCGGCGTCATCGACGGCGGCATCTGGCCGGAAAGCCCGTCCTTCGCCGACAAGGTGGACGCCAATGGCGTGCCCACTTTCGACGCTGCCGGCACCCTGGTCTATGGGCCGCCGCCGGCCCACTGGCAAGGCGTTTGCGAGACCGGCGAAGGCTTCGGTCCCGAGAACTGCAATAACAAGCTGATCGGTGCGCGGGCCTTCCGCAGCGTGATCAGCCTGCCCGACGGCTCGATCAATCCGGCCTTCAAGATCCACCCGTCCGAGTTCGTCTCGCCGCGCGATAACGGCGGTCACGGCACCCATGTGGCCAGCACGGCCGCCGGCAATGCCAATGTGACCGGCTATATGGACGGCGGCTTCGCCACCGGCGCCAGCAAGGTCGAGGGCATCGCCGGCATCGCTCCGCGCGCCCGCGTCGCCAGCTACAAGGTCTGCTGGTCGCGCCTGGACCCGGCCACCACTCGCCCTGATCCGCGCTGGCCCGACCATGCCAACAGCTGCTACGGCGCCGACTCGATCGCCGCGATCAACCGCGCGATCGCCGACGGCGTCCATGTGCTGAACTACTCGATCAGCGGCTCGGCCACCAATATCGCCGACCCGGTCGATGTGGCCTTCAAGGGCGCGACCGATGCAGGCATCTTTGTGGCCGCCTCGGCCGGCAATAGCGGCCCGGCCAACCAGGTCAATCACCTCGGCCCGTGGATGACCACGGTGGGCAATTCCACCCACGACCGCCTGTTCGCCGGCACGGTCACGCTGGGCAATGGCGCCAGCTATGTCGGCGCCTCGAGCAACCCGGCCACGCCCAGCAGCGATCTGATCCTGGCCGAGAACGCCGGCATCGACGACCTGTCGGTCAGCGACCAGGCGCGCTTGAAGGAATGCTTCGGCATGGCCGACGCCAACGCCGTCGTGGGCGGCGCCCCCTGGGTCAAGAAGAGCCTGCTGGACCCGGCCAAGGTGGCCGGCAAGCTGCTGGTCTGCAACCGCGGCAACAATGTGCTGGTCAACAAGAGCGCCAACGGCAAGGATGCCGGTGCGGCCGGCGTGATCATCGCGAACGTGGCCGGTGGCAACAACACCATCATCAACCAGGGCCATCCGATCTCCACCGTCCATGTGACCCGGGCCGATGGCGATGCGATCAAGGCCTATATGGCGGCCAACGTCGGCGCGGCCACTGGCGGCCTGGGCAATCTGCAGGCCATCAAGGATCTCAGCGTCGCCGCCCCGGCGATGGCCGATGGCTCCTCGCGCGGCCCCAACCAGGGCAATTTGAATGTGCTGAAGCCCGATGTCGCGGCGCCCGGCACCTCGATCCTGGCGGCCTACACGCCGGCCTATTCGATCGCCGACCGTGACGGCATCGTCGCCGGCACGACCGAGGCGATTCCTGACTGGTCGCTGCTGTCGGGCACCTCGATGGCCAGCCCGCACATCGCCGGCATGGCCGCGCTGCTCAAGCACAAGCACCCGAGCTGGTCGCCGGCGGCGATCCGCTCGGCCTTGATGACCACCGGCGTCGATGTGGTCAACACGCTGACCGGCCTGCAGCAGGGCCGCCTGCCCTGGGGCCAGGGCGCAGGTTTTGCCCAGCCCACCAAGGCGGCCGATCCGGGCCTGGTCTATGACATCGCACCGGCGGACTACAACAAGTTCCTGTGCGGCGTCGGCGTCACGCCGCCGGGCGGCGTGGCTTGCGGCACCATCGGCAGCATCCAGCCCTACAACCTGAACCTGCCTTCGCTGACTGCGGCCAATGTGTTCGGCGGCGTCACGCTGACCCGCACGGTGACCAATGTCTCGGGCCAGGCCTCGACTTACAACGCCAGCATCGCGGTGCCGGGCTTCGACGCCGTGGTCACGCCCTCGACCCTGAGCCTGGCCGCCGGCGAGAGCAAGAGCTTCACGGTCAAGCTGACCCGCACGACCGCAGCGCAGAACGCCTGGAACTACGGCACGCTGACCTGGAGCGACGGTATTCACAGCGTGCGCAGCCCGGTCACGGCGCGTGCCCAGCTGATCGTGGCTCCGGCCACGGTCTCGGCCAAGACCGTCAGCGGCAACCGCGTGATGACCATAGGCACGGGCTTCTCCGGCGCCTCGACCACGGTCAAGGGCGGCCTGAAGCCAGCCACCCGCAGCCCGCAGTCGGTGGCTGGCACCAACACGGGCAACGCGGCAGCGGTGGCGGCGGTCTGCGCGGCCGGCGGTGGCGACGGCGTCAAGGTGCATGATGTGGTCATCCCGGCCGGCACCATGGCGGCGCGCTTCTCGCTGTACAACCAGGACACCTCCGGCTTCCAGGCCGGCGGCCTGGACGATCTGGACATGGTGGTCGTCAATGCGGCCGGCACCCAGGTCGGCTACAGCGGCAATGGCGGCTCCAACGAGGTGGTCACCCTGACCGCACCGGCCGCCGGCAGCTACAAGGCCTGCGTTGTCAGCTATGAGCCCGCCAACGGGGCGGCCAGCGTCGACTACACGCTGTCGTCCTGGGTGGTCGGCAGCAGCGACACCGGCGGCAATTTCCGCGTGCTGATGCCCAGCAATGCGGTGCTCGGCGGCACGGCCTCGGCGACGATGAGCTGGTCCGGCCTGGCCACGGGCACCCGCCATCTGGGTGTGGTGAATTACGTCGTCGGTGGTGCTGCGGTCGCCAGCACCCTGGTGTCGGTCGACACCGACGCGCCGGCTCCAGCCAGCGCCGAGCTAAGCCCGAACAAGGGCCAGGGCGGCAACCAGCGCTGACCAGCAGACCGCTGCCCCCGCTCGCGGGGGCGGGTCTTGCCAAGGCCGCGAGTCGACAGGCTCGCGGCCTTGGCTTATTTGGCGCTGTTGCCGCCGCCGCTGCCCGTGCCCAGCACGCAGCGCCCGGCGCGGCAGACCGCGCCCGGGTCGGTGACCAGGCGGCAGTCCGAGATCATGCCGTCGCGCTGGCTCTCGGCCTGGCTGGCCGCCGCCTGGCGTTGCGCCAGATCCTTCAGCCGAGCCTCGTCGACATTCTTGGTCGACCAGGCCAGATAGCTGCCTGGCCCACCGCAGGCCTTGAAACCGACCGCGATCGTGCGGCACTGCGAGCCGTCGTCGCAGGGCGCGTCGCCGATCAGGGTCTTGATCTCGGCGTACAGCTGGGCGCTGGTCTGGGCGGGCTGGTTCATGGGCTTGCCAATCGGCTTGGTCGGCGGTTCGGTGGCGCAGGCCAGCAGGCTGCTGAGGCTCAGCAGCAGGGCGGTGCTCCAGCCACGGGTGGGGCGGGCGATGGTTTTCATGGTCCGATACTGGCCGATGCGCCGGCGCCGCGCAAGCCGCGACTTCGAGCCAGACACGGTGTCGCCCTGGCCGGTACAGGGATGCGGTGCTTTCGAGCTATCCTTGCCAGGCCCCGGCGCGCCAACGAGCAGGCCTGCAATGAATCTTGAACCGGAACTTCGATGGCAAATTGGCATGGACAAGCGCTGGCAGGCTGGGTGCTCTGTCTGCTGGGCTGCGACATGACGGCCGCTCAGTCCCTGCCGGCGGACCGCGCCGAGAACGCCATCTCCTTGGGCACCCGCGCCGGGCTGGTGAGGCCTGGGCCGGACGGGAGTGACATGCGGTCGGCTGTCGAGGCTGCCGTGCGAGCCGACGCGGCGCTCGCCTGGCAGCTCGACGCCCTCGACGTGTTGGCAGTCGGCATCGAGGATGTCAATTGGGCCGATGGCTCGCTGGGTTGCGCGCGGCCCGGCGGCGCCTACACGCAGGCGCTGGTGCCGGGTTGGCGCCTGGTCGTGCGCTACCAGCACCGCGAGGCCGTCTACCACGCCAGTCGGCGCGGTCAATGGTTGTTATGCCCGGGCGCCCCGGCCCCTCTGCCGCCAGCGCGCGAGGCGACACGCTAGGGCCTCAGCAGCCACCCGGGCCGGTGCCGAGCGGGCAAGCAAAAGGCCGCATCGTGCGGCCCCGTGCCTGTTCATGCGCGATGCGGCGCAGCCTTCACGAATTCCGGCGGCGCGTGGTGATGCCAACGCCCAGCAAAGCCAGCGCTGCCAGGCCAAAGGTGGCGGGCTCCGGGACAAAGTTGACCGTCAAGGTGCCTCGATCCCAGCCGCCATCCGCGCTGCCAAAGGCGTCATCGAAGGTCTCGAAAAACTCGAAGTTCAGCCTTCCGCTTGCACCGAGGAAGAAGTCAACACCCAGTCCGATCAGATCGGCCGTTCCGCTGAAGCTGCCAGAGCCGGAGGAATTCTCGCCAAAGCCGGGCGCCAGCGAGAATCCGGCGCCAGCGCCATCGTTCAGGTCGACGCTGATCTCCGACAGCCAGCTGGGCGCTGCGGAAGTCAGACTGACATTCCACGAGATGCCGGTGATACGGACGCCTGCCAAGATGTCGATGAAGCGAGTCTCGTTCGAGGCATCGCCGAACGCGGCATTGCTCGAGATGCCGGTCACATCGAGCGTGACCACGCCCGCATGAGCTGCCGATCCGCTCACCATGGCTACCGCAAGCAATGCCGCGCTGATCGCGCTGCGCTTGAATTGATTCATTTGCATTCGTTCTCCAGACTCGTTGAATCCCGGCCGGCCAGTTCCGGGCGTGATCACGAAGAGGCGCAAATTTGCCATCCCATGCCTTTGGCGACAAGTGACAAGCCATGATCGGCCAGCTGCTTCCCCCGTGATTCAGCGGCAGGACTTACCCGCACTCGTCCGTACCGGCGCGCGGTGGCAATCGCAAGGTGCAGGCGAGCGCGGCGGGTCACACCCTCATTTGCGGGGGCGGTGAGTGCTGCTGTTCATGGGGGCGACCTTGCTTGTCCCAGACGGCCATCGGGAAAGCACCGATCCAAACGTTGCCGTAAGTGGTGAGCATCCACACTTTCGCAAATCGGAGAGCCGCATGCCTAACTGGAATCTAAGCCGCAAACCCATTGCGTTGGCTATTGCCGCGCTTTCGACCGCCACGATGGCGATGGCTCAATCGGTACCGGCATCAGCCGCCGAGGGCTCACGCCTATGGTTCGTCGAGTTTGCCGGCAAGCCGGTGGCCGATGGTGCCAGCCCGGCCGATGTGCAAGCCGAGCAGGCCGCGTTCCGTGCCGCCGCAGCAGCGGCCAAGGTCAGCTATCACGAGCGCCGCTCCTTCAACTCGCTGTTCAATGGCCTGGCGATTTCCGTCGGCGCCACCGAGCGCGCCAAGCTGGCCCGCATCAAGGGCGTGAAGGCACTCCACCCGATCGAGATCATCCAGGCCCCGACGCCCGAGCAGGCTGCCGGCTCGGCGATCGAACTCAGCCGGGCGCTCGCGCTGTCCCGTGCCGACATTGCACAGAACTCGCTGGGCCTCACCGGAGCGGGCGTGAAGGTCGGTGTCATCGACACCGGCGTCGACATCGACCACCCGGCCTTTGGCGGTTCGGGAGTCAACGGCACGACGCCGTTCCCGAATGCCCGGGTGATCGCGGGTTGGGACTTTGTCGGCGATGCCTACAACGCGGACTCAAGCAGCGCGTCGTACAACCCGGTCCCGTCGCCCGACAGCAACCCGGATGACTGCGGCGGCCATGGCTCGCATGTGGCCGGCATCGTCGGCGGCAATGGTGGTGGCTTCAAGGGCGTGGCCCCGGGCGTCAGTCTCGGCGCCTATCGCGTGTTCGGTTGCAACGGCAGCACCGAGGCGGACATCATGCTCGCGGCGATGGAGCGCGCGCTGGCCGACGGCATGCAGGTGATCAACCAGAGCATCGGCTCCGGTCGCCAATGGCCGCAGTATCCGACCGCGCAGGCCGCATCGCGACTGGCAAAGAAGGGCGTCGTGATGGTGGCGTCTATCGGCAACAACGGGCCTGGCGGCAGTTCGCCGGATGCGCTGTATGCAGCCGGCGCACCTGGCGTGGGCGAGAGCGTGATCGGCGTCGCGTCGTTCGACAACGCGCAGACTTCGTTCACGGTCAATGGCGCGCCCTACGGCTACAACCCGGCCACCGGTGCTCCGCTGCCACCGACCACCGGAAGTCTGCTGATGTCCAAGACGGGAGCGGCCGGCCAGCCGACGCTGCCGGCGACGGCGCCGGATGCCTGTTCTCCGCTGCCGGCCGGCAGCCTCGCCGGCACGGCGGCGCTTATTCGGCGTGGCTCCTGTTCCTTCTACATCAAGGCGGCGAATGCGCAGGCGGCAGGTGCTGCGGCGGTTGTTCTCTACAACAACGCCGCAGGCGCCCTTGGGGCCACGGTGGCTCCTGCCGGCAGCGACCCTGCCATCACGATTCCGGTCGTGGGCATCACGGCGGCGCAGGGCGCCACGCTGGATGCTGCCATCGTCGCAGGCTCGACAACCCTGAACTGGACCGCCAACGGCGTCGCCTTCCCGTTCGGCACCGGTGGTCTGATCTCGGGCTTCAGCTCCTTCGGCTTGGCCGCCGACCTGAGCTTCAAGCCCGACCTTGGTGCACCTGGAGGCGGCATTTTCTCGGCCTACCCGCTGGAGCTGGGCGGGGGCTCGACCTTGAGCGGCACCTCGATGTCGGCGCCGCACGTGGCCGGCGCAGCCGCGCTGATCCTGCAGGCCCTGCCCAATGCCGCGCTGGGGCGCGAGGGGCCTATCGTTGGCCGCAACGCGCCGCCGATGATCAATATGCTGACGCGTCTGCAGAACACCGCCAAGCCGAAGGCGTGGTCGGGCAATGCGACGCTCGGTTTGCTGGATCACGCCTTCCGCCAGGGGGCCGGCATGGTCGACGTCGTTGCTGCGGTGCAGAGCCAGCAGTTTGTGGTGCCCAGCAAGATCTCCACGGGTGAAAGCGCTGCCGGGCCGACGGTGCAGAAGCTGACCATCCGCAATGACGCGCAGGTACCGGTGACCTATACGCTCGGCCATAGCGCGGGTGTGGCGGCTGGACCGAATACACAAACCGGCACCAGCTACAACCTCACGGGGGTCTTTGATGCCCCGGCCACGGTCACCTTCAGCAGCCCAAGCGTTCTGGTGCCTGCGAAGGGCGTGGCTACGGTGAATGTGACCATCACGGCCAATGCAGCCTTGCCGAACCGCTCGCTCTATGGCGGCTACATCACCTTCACGCCGCAGGGCAACGGTGCGCCGATCCAGGCAGCCTACGCCGGTTTCAAGGGCGACTACCAGTCGACCCAGGTGCTGACTCCGACGGCCAACGGCTTCCCGTGGCTGGCGAAGTTCAACGGCGCGAGCTACAGCAATCAGCCGGCCGGCGCCAGCTTCACAATGGTGGGCAACGACATTCCGTTCGTGCTCTTGCATCTCGATCACCAGTCGCGCACCCTGAAGCGGGAGGTGCTGGATGCCGCGACCCTGACCACCCGTGGCGTCATCGGCGAAGAGCATTACGTCGGCCGGAGCGCGACGCCGACCGGCTTCTTTGCGAACGGCTGGGATGGCACGACGACACAGGGCACCTTGCCGAACGGCAGCTACATCATCAAGGTGTCGGTGCTGAAGGCCCTGGGTGATGCCGCCAACCCGGCGCACTGGGAAACCTGGAGCTCGTCGACGGTAACGATCGCGCGCCCCTGACGTGTCACTGGCATTCGCAGGAATGCCAGCATAAGCAGGCCCGGTGGGGCCTGCTTCCCTTTGTGCCAGCACTGCCTGCCATCGCCTCAGCGCAGCCCCAGCGTCTTCGCCACCTCGCGCCAGCCCAGCAGCTTGAAGTTCTGCGTGCCCTGCGGCAGGCGCTTGCGGCCGTCCTGCACGACCAGCAGGCCCTCGGCATAGGCCCCGCCCATGCCGCCGAGGTTTGCGGCGCTGACATCCAGGCCATCGGTCTCGGACACGCCGTCAATGCCCAGGCCGGCGTTGATGCCGATGCGCAAGGCGCCGCGCGGCGCATGCGGCGCGTCGGCGTCGAACACCGCATAGCTGTCATTGCCCTGCGAGGACACGATCAGATAGCGCCGACCGGGCCCACCCTGGTAGATCGCCAGGCCCTCGACATCGGCCTGCAGCGTGGCACCCACCGGTATCACCAGCTCGGGCCGGCTGTCGGCGCGGTCCAGCGCCAGACGCCAGACGCCACGCTTTTCTTCGCCGACAAACAGCTGCTGTGTCGCCTCGTCGGCCACGCAGCCCTCAGGTTGGCTGGCCAGCCGGATCTCGCGCACGAGCTGACCCCGCCATGCGTCCTTGCCCTGGTGCCGCTCACGCAGCAGGCGGATCTGCTGCACGCGGCCATCCTTGTCGTTGGCGAACACATCGAGCCCGCCGCTGGCGTTGCGGCCGCTGCAGACGCCGTAGATGTCGGACAGGCCGGTCGGCAGCCGCGCCAGCTCGCGCACCCGGCCGCCGCTGCCGATCTCGAACAGCACCAGGCCGGCCTCGTCGCGCTGGGTCGCGACGGCCAGATCCAGGGTCTTGCCGGGCCCGTAGCGCAGGCCCTGGCGCAGATCGACATTGTTGATGCGGCCGACCGGCAGGAACTGGATCTCGCGGCCCCGCAGGTCATAGACCGCCAGGCCACGCTTTTTGTCGGTGGCCAGGATGCGGCTGTCGGCGGGGCGGCGCGGATGGACCCAGATGGCCGGGTCGTCGGCCGCGTCGCCGGGGCTGGCCACAGGCGTGGTCTGGGCCTGGGCGAGGACGATGGGCAGGGCAGCGCGCGGCTGCTCGGCATGGCTGGCCAGCCAGTCGCCCAGCGCCCGGGCGGCCCGGTCTTCATCAGCCTCGGGCAGGTGTTGCAGCAGCTGCCGGCCCTCGCTCTCGGCATCGGCGCCATAGGCCCACAGGCCGACACCGGGCTCGGCGATGTAGAGACGGGCCTCGTCGTCGCGCACCCGGCAGGCGGCCGGCTCCAGCGGCGTGGCCAGGCGGCGCAGCGGCAGGGCTCGGCCCTCGTGCAGCAGCCATTGCTCGCTCAGGCCGCGCTCGCCGAGCAGAAAGACCTGCAGCAGGCCTTGCTGCGCATCGCGGTACAGGCACAGCTGCTCGACCGCGAAGCCCGGTCCGGGCCAGCGGGCCTCGACCGTCAGCCGGCCCTGGCGCGCCCGTACCAGCAGCAGCTCTGCGCTGTCGGCGTCCTGCAGCAGGGCCAGGCGGCCGCCGTCGGGCAGGGCGCGCTGATCCCAGCGCTTGGCGCGCAGGCTCAGGTCTTGCAGGGTCCGGCCCTGGGTGTCCAGCAGCCGCAGGCCCTTGCTGTCGAGCTGCAGGCTCTGGGCCGGGCTGAGTGTGGCGGTGGCGAGCAGGGCCAGCGCCAGCAAGGTTCTTTTCATCGTCATCGGTGTCATCAGTCCAGCGCCAGTTTCACACCCAGCTTGATGCTGCGGCCATATTGCTCGTACTGCGCGTTGCGGGCCTTGTTGTCGGCCTGGTAGACGTAGTAGCGCTCGTTCGTCAGGTTCAGGGCTTCGAGGCTGAGCTGCCAGCGGCGGGCTATCTGGTAGCGCAGCGAGAAGTCGAGCTGGTTCTGGCGATCCACCTTCAAGTCCTTGCCGGCATCGAACACATCGCCGACCTCGAGCAGATAGGGGCTTTTGTGATTCAGCGCCAGCCGGGTGGACCAGCCCTGGCCTTCCCAGCCCAGGCTCAGGTTCAGCGTGCGGTCGCTCTGGCTGGGCAGCTTGATCTGGCGCTGCTGCCACTGCCCGTCCTTGAACCCGCCAATCGCGGCCTTCGAGTCGACGAAGGTCGCGTTGACGCCGACCACCAGGCCGTTCCAAGGCGCCGGCAGCTGGCGCAGCGCCTGGCTGTAGGCCAGTTCGACGCCGCGCACGCTGGCCTTGCCGCCGTTGGCGTAGCTGATCACCTCGTCGAAATCTTCCCAGCCGGGGCTGCCCGCCAGATCGGTCTGGAACACGAAGTCGCGGATCGACTTGTGGAAGACATAGGCCGACAGCGCGCCGTCGCGGCCCAGCGCGCGCTCGATGCCCAGATCCAGATTGCGCGAGCGCAGCGGCTTCAGCAGAGGGTTGCCGAGTTCGGCCTCGTCGCCGTCTATCACCAGGCCCGGCGAGAGCTGGCCGAAGCTCGGGCGCAGCACCGAGTTCGTCAGGGCGGCGCGCAGCTGCAGCTCCTTGGACAGGCCCTGCTTCAGCAGCAGCGAGGGCAGCCAATGGCGGCTGCGCGTGCGCGCCTGGCTGGCGCGCAGTTCCTCGTCCACCGAGGCCGTGCCATCGGCGCGGAAGGCGAGGCGCTCGTGGCGCAGGCCGCCCAGCAGCTCGGTCGCGCCCTGCTTGTAGCCCAGTTGCAGATAGCCGGCGTTCACGTCCTCATGCATCTCGAAGTCGTTGACGCTGGAATCAATCTCGTCGCGATAGTCGCTGCGGTCCAGGCCCTCCAGCAGCCGGCGTAGCTTGGGGTCCGAGATGCCCTGGCCGAAGCTGCTCCAGGCATAGGGCAGGTCACGGCCGGTCGTCAGCTCGGCCAGCGTGGGATCGCCCAGATCACCGCCGCCGAACTTGTAGGTCTCCTGGACGCCGCTCTTGTGGCGGCGCGTGGCCTTCAGACCGCCCTTGAGCGTCAGCTCGGCACCGCCGGCCAGATCGAATTCGCGCTGCAGGTCCAGCTTGGCATGGCGCACGCGGTCGCGCGCGCGGCTGTTCTCCAGCTCGATCTCGTCGAGCTCGTAGGCCTTGCTGTCCTGGCGAACTGCGGCCGGGCCTTGCAAGGCCGGGCGCTTGCCGCCGACGAAGCCGACCCCGTCGAACTCGGCCGCGAAACCGGCGCCGGCGATACCGTCGGGTGTCTGCTCGCTGGCGCGGCCCAGGCCCGTCTCGGCCCAGAGGCGCCAGGCCTCGTTCAGCTGCAGCTCGGTGCCCAGGCTCAGCGCCAGGGTCTTGGCGGTTTCGGTGCGCGACTTCAGGCTGCGCACGGCCTCGGCCTCGGCCGCGCCGCTGGTGCCGCTGGCCTGGGCGTCCTCGAACGCGATGCCCAGCGACTCGCGCTGCTCCCGGTCGCTGAAGCGGCTGGCGAAGCCGCGCAGGTAGAACTGCTGGCCGGCCGCGGGACGGTAGTCCAGATTCAGCGCCGCGCCGACGCGCTCGCGCGTGATCTCGTAGCGGCGCAGCTCGAATTCCTCCAGCTTGTCGCCGTCCCAGGCGCCGCCGGTCTCGACGTTGTCGCTGGCGAAACGGCGCTGGTCGGCCGACAGCGCCAGCGCCACGCCCAGGCGCTGGCCGGAGAAGCGGTCGGCGAAGGTCAGCGAGCCGCGGGGCCGGGTCTTGCCGGCGTTGGCATCATGGTTGGCGCCCAGCTCGACGCTGAACAGCCGGCCGGCCAGGTCGAAGGCCGACAGCGTGTTGACCGAGACACTGCCGCCGATGGAGTTGGCGTCCTGCTCGGGCGTCAGGGTCTTGCTGACCTCGAGCGAGCGGATCAGCCCGGCCGGCACCACATCCAGGCCCGGCGCGCGGCGGTCGGCCTCGGACGCGGGCATGGTGGCGCCGTTGATCGTGACGGCGTTGTAGTCCGGCCCCAGGCCGCGCACCCGGATGAAGCGGCCCTCGCCCTGGTCGCGCTCGACCGAGACGCCGGGCAGGCGCGCCAGCGCCTCGGCGGCATTGTTGTCGGGCAACTGGCCGATGGCGTCGGCATGGACGATGTTGACGATGCCTTGCGCGGCCTGCTGCTTGGCCAGCGCGCTGCGCAGATTGGCGGCCTGGCCGGTGACGAGCACGCGGTCCAGGGTTTCGGCCGGCTTGCTGTCCTGGGCCTGGACGGGGCTGAAGGCGCCGAGCAGGCACAGGGCCAGCAGGCTGAGTCGGGGTGTCGTTTTCATGAGGAGGGTGCGGCTGCAAAGGGATGGGGCGCACCTTAGGCAGGCCGCATGGCAGTCCCGTGACAAGCGCCCGGCCCGCCTGGACGCCGGCTCAAGCAGCGCAGATCGGGGTCGGCGCCGAGCTGAAATGACTCCCCCCGGCCACAGATGACGGTCTGTCACAAAGCCTCACTAGCATCGCGAGGCTATGTCGATTGCTTCTTCCCTCGCCTCGCTGCTGCCGCGCCGGCTGCGTTCGCTGCCCCAGGCCCCGGTGCTGGGTCTGCACGCCTTCGGCCACAGCCTGCTGCTGCTGATGGCGGCGCTGCTCTGGCTCTATGCGCAGCAGGGCCAGGCGCGACCCTTGGCGCAATGGGTCTGGCTGGACATTGTCGGCGAGGGCGGCATGGCGCTGATGGTGGGCGTCTGGCTGGTCTATGTGCGCGCCAGCCGGCCGGCCGGCCCGGTCACCAGCCTCTTGTGCCTGGGCCTGGCGGGCATGCTGCTGGGCGGCTTTGTCGACACGCTGGACGAGTTCTGGGTGCTGCCCAAATCGCTGTTGTGGGACAACGCGCTGGAATCGACGCTGACCCCGCTGGGCATGGTCTTGCTGACCTGCGGCCTGCACCAGTGGCGGCGCGAGCAGCTGGTGCTGAACGCCCAGCTGCACCAGCGCGAGCGCCTGTTCCGCGACCATCGCCGCGTCGACGGCCTGACCCAGCTGGGCGATGCCTGCTATATGGCCCAGCAGCTGCTGCTGGAGCGCGCCGAGGGCCGCGAGGGCAGCCTGCTGATGCTGGGCTGGCAGGGTTTCGAGGCGGTGGCGCGCCGCCATGGGCTGGCCGAGGCCGACCGGCTCTTGCAGGCCGCCGCGCAACTGCTGCTGCTGCACTTGCGCGGCGACGCGCTGCTGTGCCGCTATGCCGGCGACCGCTTCATCGTGCTCTTGCCGGGTCTGGCGCAGAGCCATGGCGATAGCGAGGGCCAGGTCTTGCGCGAGGCGCTCGCCGGTTTTTCCTACCCCTTGCCCGGCGGCGAGCGGTTGAGGCTGCCGGTGAGCATGGCCCGCGTCGGCACTGCGGGCCCGGCCGAGCCGCAAGAGCTGCTGGCCCAACTGGCCGGCCGACTGGCCTGATGACGATGCTGGCCCAGCAGATTGCCGCGCTGGGGCCACTGGGCCTGGCGGCCGAGCCCGGCCCGCTCACGCCCTATCAGCTCGACAGCGCCTGCATCGCCTGGGCCGACCAGGGCGCGCTGCTGGCCGAGCTGGCGCGCAGCCGCGGGCTGGATCTGCCGGCCTGGCTGGCGGCGGCCCGGGTGAAGCAGGGTCAGGTCTTGCTGAGTCCGCGCCAGCTGCTGGCCCTGCTGGCGCCCTTGCAGGCCTGTGGTGCCGACAGCGCCTTCTTGATCGGCCGGCTGAGCCTGCCGGGCCACTACGGCCTGGCCAGCCAGGCGCTGCAGCAATCGGCCTGCCTGCTCGATGCGCTGCGCCTGCTGGTGCGCCATGCCGGCCGGCTGAGCCCGCTGCTGACGCCGCGCCTGCTGTGCTGCGGGCCTGAGCTGCTGCTTTACTGGACCGAGGCCTGCGGCGCCCCGCCGGCCCAGCGCGCCTTTCTGGTGGACCTGCAGATGAGCGCCGTCAGCTCGATGTGCGAGCAACTGGCCGGCCAGCGCCTGCCCTGGCGCTACAGCTTCAACCGCACGCGGCCGCGCGACCCGGCCCAGCACGTGGTCTATCTGGGCGGCGCGCTGCGCTTTGACTGCCAGGTCGACGCGATGCGCATCGATCTCGCGCTGGCGCAGCAGCCCTGGCCCACGATGAACGGCAGTTCGCTGGCCGGCAGCGCCCTGGCCGCCGGTGCACTGGCCCAGGGCGCCGACCCGGCCAGCGCGCGGCGCGGCCTGCTGGCGGCGCTGTACGACCACCTGCTGACCGAGCTGACCCGCTCGCCCAGCCTGGACACGGCGGCCGCCGCCTTCGGCATCAGCCCCGCCACCTTGAAGCGCCATCTGGCCCAGCATGGCACTCATTTCCAGGCCGAGCTCGATCAGGTGCGCAGCCATGTGGCCCTGTATCTGCTGGGCCTGCAAGGCCAGGCCAGCGAGGCCGTGGCCCAGCAGCTGGGCTTCTACGATGCCGCCAATTTCCGCCGCGCCTTCCGGCGCTGGACCGGCATCAATCCGGGTGCGCTTGCGCTGATCTGAGCCGCGATCAGGAGGGTGGGGCGCTCTGCGCGGTGAAGTCAAGGAGGAGGCCGAAGGCCGGGGGACATGAACGGCGCAGAGTGCCCCGCCCTCCTGATCGTCAAGCTTCTCGCAAGCAGTCGACGATCTTCAGCCTGGCGGCCCGCCAGGCCGGGATGAAGCCGCCGACGAAGCCCATCAGCAGCGCAAACAGCAGGGTCTGCCAGACGATAGTGGTGGTCATCTTGAACTGGAAGGCCAGCTCGGCGAAGGTCTGGAAATTGGTGGTCGACACATCGACGGCCTGCATCAGCGCCGCCGCGCCCAGGCCTATCACACCGCCCACCAGGGCCAGCAGCATCGCTTCGCCGAGAAAGGCGACCAGCACCGCGCCGCGCCGGAAGCCCAGCGCGCGCAAGGTGCCGATCTCGCCGGTGCGCTGGGCCACGGCGGCGAACATCGTGATCATCGCGCCGACGATGGCGCCGATCGAGAAGATGATGGACAGCGCCGTGCCGAGGATGGAGATGAAGGTGGCCAGCGCCTCGCTCTGCTCGGCATAGAACTGGATCTCGCGCTTGGCCTCCAGCTGCAGCCGTGGGTCGGCTTCGATAGCGCTCTTCAGCGCGTCGAACTGCGCGCTGTCCTGCAGCCGCAGCACCAGGGTCGAGAAGCCCTCGCGCCGGAAGGCCTGCAGCATCTGTTCGGCGTCGCCCCAGATCTCCGAGTCGAAGCCGCTGCGGCCGGCATCGAACACGCCGACCACCCGCCAGTCGCGGCCGGCAAAGCGCAGCGTCTCGCCCAGGCCGGCGCCCTGGAAGCCGCCGGCCACCGCGCGGCCGGTGATGATCTCCGAGCTGCCCGGCCGGAACATGCGGCCCTCGACCAGCTGCACCTTGGGCCGCAGCTGCAGGGCCAGCGCCGAGGTGCCGCGCACCGTGACATTGCTGGGCTTGCCGCTGCCGCGCTTGGGCAGATTGTTCAGCACCACCGGCTCCTTGCTCAGCAGCAGGCCGCCGCCGGCCGCGCTGGCAATGCCCGGCAGGCTCTCGACGATGGCGGCCTGGCCGCGGGCGATGCCGCTATTGATCTCGGCGCCGGCGCCCTTGCGCAGCACGATCACATTGTCGGCCTGGCCGGTGGCCACCAGGGTGCTGCGTATGCCCTCGCTCATCATCAGCACGGTGGCGAACACATAGATGACCAGCGCCATGCCCCCGGCGGTCAGCAGGGTCGTGACGCGGCGCACCCAGAGGTTGCGTGCGATGTAGGACAAGGGAATGGCTTTCATGCCACGTGCCTGAGCCCATTGACGATATCGATCCGGCTCATCTTCCAGGCCGGCCAGGCGGCCGCAACGCAGCCGATCACCAGCGCGGCCAGCAGCTGCAGCGCCATCGTCAGCGCCGAGACCCGGAAGATCGGGAACAGCGTGCCGGCGGCGCTGGCGAAGGCGGCCGCCAGCGGCAGGGTCACAGCCAGGCCCAGCAGGCCGCCCAGCAGCGCCAGCAGCAGGCTCTCGCCGAACAGCAGCCGGGCGACAAAGGCCGGCGCAAAGCCCAGCGCCTTCAGGGTTGCGTACTCGGCCAGGCGCTCGCGGGCCGTCATCGTCATCGTGTTGGCCATCACCGCCATGATGATGACGACGATGATCAGGCTGACCGCCTGTACCGCCACAAGGATGGCCTCGCTCATCGAGACAAAGCTGAGCTGGAAGGCCGATTCCGTCTCGGTCAGGGTCTCGGCCAGCGAGTTGCGGAACTGCTCGTCGATGCGCTGCGAGATCAGCGCGGCGTTCTGCGGCTCGCTGATGCCAACGATGTAGACGCCCACCGCGTCGGCGCGATTGCCCAGCTGCTTGCGCAGGCTTTCGTTGATCAGGCCCCAGTGGAACAGCATCTG
Organism: Burkholderiales bacterium C2; assembly: GCA_005503085.1. Lineage (GTDB taxonomy): Bacteria > Pseudomonadota > Gammaproteobacteria > Burkholderiales > Burkholderiaceae_C > Roseateles_E. The sequence continues at coordinate 130,010 of SCOI01000007.1, forward strand.
GCTCTCATCGGTCTTGGCATCGGCGCCGTCCCAGATGCCGCGCAGGGTGAAGGTCCAGGAGCCGGGATAGATGGTGCCGCGCAGCGGGATCTGGTCGCCGAGCTTCCAGCCGAATTTGTCGGCCAGCTTGCGGCCCACCACCGCGCCCTGGCGGTCGCGGATGAAGGCCAGGCGCTCTTCGTCGCTGAGCCGGTACTCGGGATACAGGGCCAGATAGCTGGCCGGCTCGACCGCGAACTGCGGGAAGAAATTGCGCTCGGTGATGTAGATGCCGCCGAACCAGTTGGCCCAGGACACGCTGGCCACGCCGTCCACGCTCTTGAGCCGCTGCGCATAGCTCAGCGGCAGCGGGAAGGTCAGCGAGATCGCGCTGCGCGAGACCAGCCGCGTGCTGCTGCTGGCCTCGACGCCGGCATACCAGGCATCGACGATGGTGCGCAGCAGGCCGAAGGCCGAGATCGCCACCACCAGGCCCACCAGGGTCAGCGCGCTGCGCAGCTTGTGGCGCAAGAACACGTTCCGCAGCAGCAGCTTCAGGATGAACATGGCCGCTCGTTCAGGCCGTGGCCGCCTCGTCCGGCACCAGCACGCCCTTTTCCAGATGGATCAGGCGGCGCGCCCGTGCGGCGGCCTTGGGGTCGTGGGTCACCATCACGATGGTCTTGCCGAGCTCGCGGTTGAGCTGCTCCAGCAGGTCCAGCACCTCGGCGCCGGTCATGCGGTCCAGATCGCCGGTGGGCTCGTCGGCGACGATCAGGCTGGGGTCGCTGACCAGGGCCCGCGCGATCGCGACGCGCTGCTGCTGGCCGCCCGACAGCTCGTTGGGGTAGTGGTCCATGCGGTCCTGCAGCCTGACCATCGCCAGCGCCGCCTCGGCATGGGCGCGGCGCTGGCGGGCCGACAGCCCCGTCAGCAGCAGCGGCAGCTCGACGTTCTCCAGCGCCGTCAGCACCGGCATCAGGTTGTAGAACTGGAAGATGAAGCCCACATGGGCGGCCCGCCAGTCGGCCAGCTGGCCCTCGCTGAGCGTCGCGATGTCGACGCCGCCGATCACGATGCGCCCGCTCGTGGGTTGGTCGATGCCGGCGATCAGGTTCAGCAAGGTGCTCTTGCCCGAGCCGCTGGGGCCCATCAGCGCGACAAAGTCGCCGGCGCGCACCTGCAGCGCGATGTCCAGCAGCACCGGGATCTGCTGGGCACCGCGCCGGTAGGCCTTGGACAGGCCCTCGATGCTGATCAGCACTTGCGCGTCGCTCATGGCTTGGCGGCGAGCGTGACGACGCCGCCGCTCTCCAGCTTGGCCGGCGGCTCCAGCACCAGGCGATCGCCGGACTTCAGGCCGCTGCCGCTCACTTCGACCAGGTCCCCCAGCGGGCGTCCGCGCCGAACCTCGACGGCCTCGACGACCTCCTTGTCGCCCTCGCGCTTGACCCTGAAGAGCCAGGTCTTGCCATCACGCTCGCTCAGCGTCTTCGGCTTGACCGCCAGCACCGGCTGCAGCTCGGCGGGGGTGGGCTTTTGCGACAGGAACACCACCTTGGCGCTCATCTCGGGCAGGATGCGCGCGTCCAGCTGCTCGAAGCGCACCTTGCTCATCACGGTGGCCTTGGCCCGGTCGACCGTCGGCACGATGCCGGCCACCTGGCCCGCGAAGCGCTGGCCGGGCAGGGCGTCCAGTGTGATCTCGACCGGCTGGCCGGCGCTGACCTTGGCCAGGCTGGCTTCGGACACATCGGCCTCCACCTCCAAGGTGCTCAGATCGGCCATGGTCACGACCGCGCCCTGCGAGCCGGCGGCATTGGAGAAGGGCGTGATGATGTCGCCGACATTGGCGTTCTTGACCAGCACCACGCCGTCGAAGGGCGCGCGGATCTCGGTGAAATCGCGGTTGACCTGCTGCAGATTCAGCTGGGCCTGGGCCTGCTGCACACCGGCCTGGGCCGAGCCCGCACCCGCCTGGGCCGAGGCCAGGCCGGCGCGGGCGGCGTCGAGCCGGCGCTTGAGGGCCTCCAGCGCCTGGGTCGAGACAAAGCCCTGGGCCTGCAGATCCTGGCTGCGTCGGTACTCGGCCTCGGCATTGGCCTGCTCGACCCGGGCCTGCTGCACCGCGCTCTCGGCCTGGCGTGCGCCGGCCTCGGCCAGGCGCACGCCGGCGGCCGCCGCCGCGATCGAGGCCTGCACATCGCTGGCATCGATGCGCGCGATCAGCTCGCCTTTCTTGAGCACGCTGCCCTCGCGCACCGTCAGCTCAAGCAGTCGGCCGCTGGCCTTGGAGGCGACGGCGGCGCGGCGCTGCGCGACCACATAGCCCGAGGCCGTCAACTGCGCATACTGCTGCGAGGGCGTGGTCTGCTGCACCGAGGCCAGCTGCACCTCGGGAGGCCGGGGTGCCAGCACGGCGGCGGCGACCGCCAGCGCGATCAGGCCGGCCACGATCCAGCGCCAGGGCAGGCGGCGCCGGCGGCCGGTCGCAGTGAGGCTTGGGCGCTCGATCCTGAGGCTGGCGAGCGGGGCGTTCGAGTGTTCGGCCATGGACTTTGTCGTCGATGTGAGGGAAGCCTGCGGCATTGTGCGCAGATTTCCGCGCCCGGCCACGTCGGCGGGGCCAATAATCTCGCTCCGCATGAAGAGGTCTTAATGCCGAGCTTGAGGATGTTGGCGCTGTTGCTGCCGGCGCTGCTGTTGATGGGCTCCGCCCGGGGTCAGGACTTGCCCTGCCCGGACGATCTGGACGCGGCCTCGGTGCTGGCCCGGCTGAACGCGCTGCGTGAGCAGCCACGCGCCTGCGGCGCGGCGCCGATGCCGGCCGCGCCGGCGCTGCGCTGGCAGGCCCTGCTGGCCGCCTCGGCCGACGAGCATGCCCGCGAACTGGCGCAGCGCGACACCCTCAGTCACCAGGGCCTGAAGACCCGCAGCCTGCGCGAGCGTCTGCACCGCGCCGGCTACCGCATGCGGCTGAGCGGCGAAAACCTGGCCGCCGGGCCGGCCAGCCTGGAAGAGGCGCTGGCGCTGTGGCTGGCCAGCCCCGGGCATTGCGAGAACCTGATGCTGGCCGAGTTCCGCGATGCCGGCCTGGCCTGCGCCGCCGCACCGGGGCGGCATGAGCGCTTCTGGGTCTTGCATCTGGGGCGTGGGGCCGCGGAGTGAGCGAGCGAACGAGCGGACCGGCATGACTTCGAGCCGGCCACCGCCTGATCGGCTAAATTGACGACAGGCCCATGCGGGAGTGATTGCCTATGGAACTGCAAACCGACCAGCCATCGACCGAATGCCGGGAGAAGGCGCTGAAAATGCTGGACCAGATCAGCCGCAAGAGTGCGGTGTCTCTGGCCAGTCTCGGCGAGGAAGAGCGTTGGCTGATGCTGTCGCTGGCGGCGCTGAGTCTGAGCACGGGCCAGGAGTACAGCGAGAAAGAGGTGAACGAGGCGCTGCTGGCCTGGCTGCAGGCCGGTGAGGGCATGCTGCGTATCGACCATGTGGAACTGCGCCGCGTGCTGATCGATTTCGGCCTGTGGCGGCGTCGCGATGGTGGCCGTGCCTATTCCCTGAACTGCCCGCAGACCGACGACCGGTTCGCAACGATCATCGCAGCGTTCGGCGAGGATGATGGCAAGGCGCTGATCAGCCAGCGCCGGACCAGCGCCTTGCAGGCGCGCGCAGCGCGCAGGGCGGCACGGCTGGCGCTGTAGCCGGGTAAGCCATCGGCGCGAAGCAAGCTGTCTTGGCTAGACTGGGGGCGCAACAAGCCGCAGACTTCGGCGAAACAAGGACCAAGCCGTAGTCGATGGGCTCTCCAGCCGGACACCGGCATCAGACATGCAAGGCGAGGCTCCAATGATCCAGGGTTCCTGTCTTTGCGGCGCCATTCGCTGGCAGTTCGAGGGCCAGCCGGAGGGCGCGACGGCGTGCAACTGCACGGCCTGCCGCCGCTACGGCACGCTCTGGGCCTATGACTATGAAGGCGAGGGCATTCAGGTGTCCGGGCCGTCCAAGGCCTATGTGCGGGGCAGGGCGCTGGAATTCCACTTCTGCCCGCACTGCGGCTGTGTCGCCTTCTGGCGCGGGCTGCGCAAGGATGAGCAGGGCCGCACCCGCATCGCGGTGAATCTACGTCTGGCCGAGCCCGAGGCGGTGGCGGCTATCCCTATCGACCACTTCGACGGGCTCGACAGCTTTGACGACCTGCCGCGCGACGGCCGCTGCGTGGCGGATTACTGGTTCTAGGCGCGCGCCTCAGATCCAGCCCAGATCGATCGCCCTGAGCACCGCCTGCGTGCGGTCGCGCACGCCCATCTTCGAGAACACCGCCGAGCAGTGGTTCTTGATCACGCCCTCGCTATTGCCCAGCAGCGCGGCGATTTCGGTGTTGCTGCGGCCGCTGGCGACCAGGCGCAGCACCTGCAGCTCCTTGGGCGAAAGCGGGTCGGGCTCGGGCGTGGCCTCGAAGCCGCGCTCCAGCTTGGCCGCGACCCGGCCCATGCGCTCGGTCAGGCCCGGGCGCAGCGCGGTGCCGCCGGCCGCGACATCGCGCAGCGCCTGCACCAGGGTCTCGGGGCTGATGGCTTTCAGCAGAAAGCCGCGCGCGCCGGCGCGCACCGCCTCGTCGAAGGCGGCCGCGTCGTCGAAGGTGGTCAGCAGCAGCACCGGGATGTTCAGCGCCCGCGCCGCCAGTGCGCGTATCAGGCCCAGGCCGTCCAGTCGCGGCATGCGCATGTCCGACAGCACCACATCGGGCAGCAGGGCCTGGGGCTGCGAGAGCAGCTCCAGCGCCTCGGCGCCATCGGCGGCCTCGCCGACGAGCTGAATTTCGGGGCTCAGCGCCAGCAGGCCTTTCAGGCCTTCGCGCACCAGCTGCTGGTCCTCGACCAGCAGCACCTTGATCGGGTTGTTCATCATCAGGCCTCTCTCGGGCAATGCAGTTCAATCATGAAGCCGGGGCTTTGGCGCCGCACCGCCATCCGTCCGCCCAGCTCCTTCATCCGCTCGGCCATGCCTGTCAGGCCGTTGCCGGCCACCAGGCGCGCCGTGCCGCCGCCATCGTCATCGACCGTCACCGTCACGGACTCGCTGTCGGCGCTCAGCACCACCCGTACCCGGCTGGCGCGGGCATGGCGCACGCTGTTGGTGACGGCCTCCTGCACGCAGCGCAGCAGCGCATGGGCCAGGCGCGGGCTCAGGTCGCGCGCGGCCTCGGCAATATCGAGCTCGATCCGGGTGCTGGCAATCCCCTGGGCCAGGGTCAGCAAGGCCTCGCTGAGGTCGATGCGCTGCGAGGCGCGCTCGGCCGTGACGGCCTCGCGCACATCGGCCAGCAGCCGCTCGGCGCTGCCGCGCGCCTTCTCGACGGCCTGCGCCGCGCCTTCGGCATCGGCGCGCTGCAAGAGTGCGCCGCCCAGCTGCAGCTGCAGATTCAGCGCGGTCAGGTGGTGGCCCACGACATCGTGCAGCTCGCGGGCCATCAGCGCCCGTTCGGCATAGCGCAGCTGCTCGGCCAGCAGCCGCTCGGCGCTGAGCTTCTCGGCCAGCATGGCCTGCAGCCAGCGGCGTTTCTCGGCCTCGGCGGCGGCCATGCGGCCCAGGCCGAAGGCCATGCCATGCAGGGCCACCATGGCCATCAGCTGGCTCAGACCGTCCAGCCACAGCGATTGGTTGGAGCGCAGCTGTTCGAGCTGCTGGCTCTCGCTGGGCAGCAGCAGATAGAGCGCCAGATTGACGACCACCTGGGCCAGCGCGAAGCCGAAGGCCGGCCGCAGCCGCAGCATCACGGCGGCCAGCGCGGTGACCAGAAAGGGCAGGCCCGGCGTGACGGCCAGCGCCAGCAGGTTCAGCACGAGGATGGCGGCCAGCGCCCGCGGCGGCGTGCGGTCGGCGCTGGCCTGACGCGCCAGCCACCAGAAGCCGGCGGCAAACAGCAGCACCAGCGCGAAGCTGGCCAGCATCAGGCCGGTGTCGCTGGTCTGGCCGCCGCGCAGCAGGTGCAGCGAGGCCAGCGCGCCGTCATAGGGGTCGGTCTGCGGCCGCCCGCGCAGCGCCGCGACGATAGACCACAGCTCCAGCACGCAGACCGCCAGCGCCGCGACGCGCAGCACGAAGCCGGGCTGGGCAATGCGGGCGAGCAGGCGGTCCAGGGCGTTGTTCAAGAGGAAATCGGCAAAGCCGCGAGGCTGCCACAGCCTGCGGGTTTGCAGGCAGTGACTAAGGTCATGCCATCGCCTCGGCAATCACGCCGCCGCCGAGGCAGACTTCTCCGTCATACAGCACTGCGCTCTGGCCCGGCGTCACCGCCCACTGCGGCTGGGCGAAGTCCAGCCGGATGCCGCCGGGCTGCGGCGTCAGCGCGCAGGCCGCATCGGCCTGGCGGTAGCGGGTCTTGGCGCCGTAGCCACCAAAGTTGGGCATGGTGCCGGCGGTCCAGCTCAGATCATCGGCCAGCAGCGAGCGGCTTTGCAGCAGCGGGTGCTGATGGCCCTGCACGACCACCAGGGTGTTGCTGTCCAGGTCCTTGCGGGCAACGAACCAGGGTTCGTGCTCGCCACCGCCGCGCGGCGCGCCCTTCTCCTTCACGCCGCCTATGCCCAGGCCCTGGCGCTGGCCCAGAGTGTAGAAGGACAGGCCGACATGCTCGCCGAGCTTGCGGCCACGCTCGTCCTTGATAGGCCCCGGCTGCTGCGACAGATAGCGGTTCAGGAACTCGCGGAAGGGGCGCTCGCCGATGAAGCAGATGCCGGTCGAGTCCTTCTTCTTCGCGTTCGGCAGGCCGATGGCCTCGGCGATGCGGCGCACCTCGGTCTTGGCCAGCTCGCCGACCGGGAACAGGGTCTTGGCCAGCTGGGCCTGGTTCAGCCGGTGCAGGAAGTAGCTCTGGTCTTTCAGCGGGTCCAGACCCTTGAGCAACTGGAAGGCGCCACCGACCTCCCTGACGCGCGCGTAGTGGCCGGTGGCGATCTTGTCGGCGCCCAGACGCATCGCATGGTCCAGAAAGGCCTTGAACTTGATCTCGGCATTGCACAGCACATCGGGGTTGGGTGTGCGGCCGGCCTGGTACTCGCGCAGGAACTCGGCGAACACCCGGTCCTTGTAGTCGGCCGCGAAATTGACATGCTCGATCTCGATGCCGATCACATCGGCCACCGCCGCCGCGTCGACGAAGTCGATGTTCGACGAGCAGAACTCGCTGTCGTCATCGTCTTCCCAGTTCTTCATGAAGATGCCCACCACCTCATGGCCGGCTTGTTTCAGCAGGTGGGCGGTGACGGCGGAATCGACGCCGCCGGACAGGCCGACGACGATGCGGTGCTTTCTCTGACTCATGGCCCGATTGTCCCGCAAGGGCTCGCCAGCCGCGCCGCGCAGGGTCTTCAGGCGCTACTCATCGGGCCTTCATGCGCGAGCGCGGCCGGCCCGCTAAATTTCGCCCGCTGTGCAGCAGGCCGCCGTGACGGCCCAGGGGAGAGAACATCATGAATACAAGCAGCGCCTTGCGCGCGATCCTGGCCGAGGCCATGGGCATCGACACCAGCGGATTCGAGGCGAACACGCTTTTGCTGGGGGCCGTGCCCGAGCTGGACTCGATGTCGGTGATGGAGGTGGTGATGGCACTGGAACAGCGTTTCGATATCGATCTGGCCGATGAGGAGCTCGACGCCTCGGTGTTTGCCAGCTTCGGCAGCCTGGAGCGGCATCTGCGGCGCCGGCTGGCGATGGGCCGCACGGCAGTGCCGGCCTGAGATGGGCGCCGGCCTGATCAATCGCGCCATCGTGCTGCTGATGGGGCTGCTGGGCCGGCTGTCGGCGCGCCAGCGTCAGCGCTTTGCCGGCATCGTGGCGCCGTTGATACTGCGCTTTGCCAGGCGCACCGATGCCAGGCTGGCGGCCAATCTGGCGCTCGCGCTGCCCCAGCTCGACGCGGCGCAGCGCCGCACCCTGGCGCTGCGCTCTTATCGCAATATCTGCCTGGGCGTGCTTGACACCTTCTGGCTCGACAAGCTGCAGCTGGACATCGAGTTCAACGACAGCACCTCGCGCCGCATCATCGAGGGCGGCGGCGGGGCCAGCATCGTGACCCTGCATATGGGCTGTTACGAGGTGGTGGCGCTGGCGGTGCAGCGGCTGACGGGGCGCTCCAGCACCATGTCCAATATCCCGCCGCATCTGCAGTGCGTGAGCCGGCTCTACCAGGCGGCCGGCATAGCCTGCGTCCACAAGAGCAAGCCCGGTGGCTTCTTCGATCTGATACGTGCCGCCAAGCGCGGCGGCTATGTCACCCTGCATGGCGATCACTACGGCCGCGATATGCCGGTCAGCTTCTTCGGCCGGGCCACCCAGGCGCCGGGCGGCGCGGTGATGCTGGCCGCGCTGGCCAGCAAGCCGCTGTTGCTGGGCTATGCGGTGCTCAGCGAGGCCGGCCGCTACCGCGTGGTCTTCGAGACCCTGGTCGAGCACCCGCTGCCGCGCCAACCGGCCGAGCTGGCATGGGCGATGGGGCGGGTCTACCGGCGTTTCGAGCAGGTGATACGCCAGCACCCCGAGCACTGGTACTGGTCCTACAAGCGCTGGCGCACGCCCGCTACTTGATCTCCGGCCTGAACAGGCTGTCGTCGGCCTGTATCAGGTCCAGCGGCAGGCGCCGCCCGGCCCGGTGGTCCTGCAGGCACTGCCAGACCAGCGGGCTGCGCAAGCGGCCGGCCGCGCGCGCGGCCGCGATCTCGTCCGGGCTCAGCCACAGCCAGCGCACGATGCCCTCGTCCAGCGCCAGCCCGGGCACCGGTCCCTCGCCTTCGATGCCGCCGCAGTAGGCGATGCGCAGATAGGTCACATCCTCGGCCGTGTTGGGACGCTGGAAGCGCGACATATACAGGCCCAGCAAGGCCTCGGGCCGGAAGTGGTGGGCCGTTTCCTCCAGCGCCTCGCGCAGCACGCCCTGCAGCGGCGTCTCGCCCTGCTCCAGATGGCCGGCCGGGTTGTTGAGCTTGAGCCCCTCGGGCGTGTGCTCCTCGACCAGCAGATACAGGCCCGCGCGCTCGATGATGGCGGCGACGGTGACCGAGGGTTTGAAGCGCTGCGCGACTGGCATCGCGCCATTGTGCCGTCTGGCCGCTAGGTAAAACCCTGTCGCAGCGGCAACACGGATCGCCAAAAACCCCATGTAAGCTCGGCGCAAGCTAGTCCGTCGGCGACAGGCCCCGTTCGGGGCCGCAGCCGGCAACAGGAGGAACTCCCGATGCTGATAGGTGTTCCGCGCGAAAGCGCGGCCGGAGAAACCCGTGTGGCCCTGACCCCGGAGACGGCCAAGAAGTTGAAGGCGCAGGGTCATGTCTTGCGCGTCGAGGCGGGGGCGGGTCTTGCCGCCAGCGTCACCGACGAGGCCTATGCCGCCGCCGGCGCCGAGATTGTCGATCGCGCTACCGCCTTCGCCGCCGAGCTGCTGCTGAAGGTGCGCAGCCCCAGCGCTGAGGAGCTCGGCCTGATCAAGCCGGGCACGGTGCTGGTGGGCATGCTGAACCCCTTTGACCGCGCCGGACTGGAGTCGCTGGCCGCGGCCGGGCTGACCAGCTTCGCGCTGGAGGCGGCGCCGCGCACGACCCGTGCGCAGAGCATGGATGTGCTGAGCTCGCAGGCCAATATCGCCGGCTACAAGGCGGTGATGATCGCGGCCGACCGCTACCAGCGCTTCTTCCCGATGCTGATGACGGCGGCCGGCACGGTCAAGGCGGCGCGGGTCGTGGTGCTGGGCGTTGGCGTCGCGGGCCTGCAGGCGATCGCGACGGCCAAGCGCCTGGGCGCGGTGATCGAGGCCTCGGATGTGCGGCCGGCGGTCAAGGAGCAGGTCGAGAGCTTGGGCGCCAAGTTCATCGATGTGGCCTACGAGACCGATGAGGAGAAGGAAGCGGCGGTCGGTGTCGGCGGCTACGCCAAACCGATGCCGCCGAGCTGGCTGGAGCGCCAGCGCGTCGAGGTGGCCAAGCGCGTGGCCCAGGCCGATGTGGTGATCACCACCGCGCTGATCCCCGGCCGCGCCGCGCCGGTGCTGGTCAGCGAGGCGATGGTCAAGAGCATGAAGCCGGGTTCGGTGATCGTCGATATCGCGGCCGGCAAGGGCCCCGACGGGGTCGGCGGCAACTGCCCGCTGACCGAGGCGGACCGCACCGTGATCAAGCATGGCGTGACCCTGGTCGGCGAGACCAACTTGGCCGCCCTGGTGGCGGCCGATGCCTCGGCCCTGTATGCGCGCAATGTGCTGGACTTCCTCAAGCTCGTGTTCACGAAGGAGGGGGCGTTCCAGCTGGCTATGGACGACGACATCGTGGCGGCCTGCCTGGTGAGTCGCGACGGTCAAGTCACACGGAGCTGAACCCCATGGATTTCGTCAACCCCACCATCACCAATCTGATCATCTTCGTGCTGGCCATCTATGTCGGCTACCACGTGGTCTGGACCGTCACCCCGGCCCTGCACACGCCGCTGATGGCCGTCACCAACGCGATCTCGGCCATTGTCATCGTCGGCGCGATGCTGGCCGCCGCGCTGACCGAGACCAACGCCGGCAAGATCATGGGCACGCTGGCCGTCGCGCTGGCGGCGGTGAACGTGTTCGGCGGCTTTCTGGTGACGCGCCGGATGCTGGAGATGTTCAAGAAGAAAGACAAGCCCGCGGCCAAGAAGGAGGGCCAGCGATGAGCCTCGATGTCGTCACCCTGCTTTATCTGGTCGCCAGTGTCTGCTTCATCCAGGCGCTCAAGGGCCTGTCGCACCCGACCACCTCGATCCGCGGCAATCTCTTCGGCATGGTGGGCATGACCATCGCCGTGCTGACCACGGCGGCGCTGATCGTCAAGCTGGCCGATGGTCGCGCCCTGGGCATGAGCTATGTGCTGGCCGGCCTGGTGATCGGCGGCGGCATCGGTGCCTATATGGCCAACAAGGTCGAGATGACCAAGATGCCCGAGCTGGTGGCTTTCATGCACAGCATGATCGGGCTGGCGGCGGTCTTCATCGCGGCCACCGCCGTGGTCGAGCCCTGGGCCTTCGGCATCACCGCCAAGGGCGGCGCGATTCCCGGCGGCAACCGCATCGAGCTGGCCTTGGGCGCCTTCATCGGCGCGATCACCTTCAGCGGCTCGGTGATCGCCTTCGGCAAGCTGTCGGGCAAGTACAAGTTCAGACTGTTCCAGGGCGCGCCGGTCAGCTTTGCCGGCCAGCACAAGCTCAATCTGGCCCTGGGCCTGGCGGCGGCTTTCTTCTGCTTCGGCTACTGGCACTCCGAGAGCTGGATGGACTTCGGCATCATCATCGCGCTGGGCCTGGTGCTGGGCGTGCTCTTGATCATCCCGATCGGCGGCGCCGACATGCCGGTGGTGGTGTCGATGCTGAACAGCTACTCGGGCTGGGCGGCCGCCGGCATCGGCTTCTCGCTGAACAACAGCATGCTGATCATTGCCGGCTCGCTGGTGGGCTCCTCGGGTGCGATCCTGAGCTACATCATGTGCAAGGCGATGAACCGCTCCTTCTTCAACGTGATCCTGGGCGGCTTCGGTGGCGACGCCACCACGGCGGCGGCCGGCGGCGGCGCGCAGCGCAGCGTCAAGAGCGGCAGCGCCGACGATGCCGCCTTCATCATGGGCAATGCCGAGAGCGTCATCATCGTGCCGGGTTATGGCCTGGCGGTGGCGCGCGCCCAGCACGCGGTCAAGGAGCTGGCCGCCAAGCTCACCGAGAAGGGTGTGACGGTCAAATACGCGATCCATCCGGTGGCCGGCCGCATGCCCGGCCATATGAACGTCTTGCTGGCCGAGGCCGAGGTGCCCTACGACCAGGTGTTCGAGATGGAGGACATCAATGCCGAGTTCGGCCAGGCCGATGTGGCCATCATCCTGGGCGCCAACGATGTCGTGAACCCCGCCGCCCACACCAAGGGCAGCGCCATCTACGGCATGCCCATCCTGGAGGCCTACAAGGCCAAGACCATCATCGTCAACAAGCGCTCGATGGCGGCCGGCTATGCGGGCCTGGACAACGAGCTCTTCTACATGGACAAGACCATGATGGTGTTCGGCGATGCGAAGAAGGTCGTCGAGGACATGCTCAAGGCGGTCGAGTAGACAAGCAGCGGGCGCGAGCCCCACAACAGTGCCCGACGACACCAGATCGGGCACCCCGCGCACCGCTATCGAATCCCCTGATGCTGGCGCCAGCCGGCATCGGAGAGAATCGCGGGCGCGACATGGAGACATTGATGGAGAAGATTTGGCTCAAGAACTACCCGGCCGGCGTGCCGGCGGACATCAATGCGGACCTGTATCCGTCCTTGGTGGACCTGATGGAGGGGGCGTTCAAGAAGTACCCGCAACAGCCGGCCTACAAAATGCTGGGCCGCGCCATCAGCTTTGGCGAGATCGATGAAGCCTCGCGCGCGCTGGCTGCCTACTTCCAGAGCCTGGGCCTGGAGAAGGGTGATCGCGTCGCGCTGATGATGCCCAATGTGATGCAGTACCCGGTGGCCGTGGCCGCCGTGCTGCGCGCCGGCCTGGTGGTGGTCAACGTCAACCCGCTGTACACGCCGCGCGAGTTGGAACATCAGCTCAAGGACGCGGGCGCCAAGGCCATCGTGATCCTGGAGAACTTTGCCGCCACCTTGCAGCAGTGCCTCAATGGGGTGCCGACCAAGCACATCGTGCTGGCCTCGATGGGCGAAATGCTGGGCTTCCCCAAGGGCCTGATCGTCAACTACGTCGTGCGCAAGGTGAAGAAGCTGGTGCCGCCCTATGAGCTGCCCGGCGCGGTGCGCTTCAACGACGCGGTGGCCAAGGGGCGCGGCCTGAGCTACAAGGCGCCCAAGGTGGCCGGTGGCGATATCGCGGTGCTGCAGTACACCGGCGGCACGACCGGCGTGTCCAAGGGCGCGGTGCTGCTGCACCGCAATCTGGTGGCCAATACCTTGCAGGCCGAGGCCTGGTATCAGCCGGCGCTCAAGAAGGTGCCGCAGGGCGAGCAGCTGATGAGCGTCTGCGCGCTGCCGCTGTATCACATCTTCGGCTTCACGACCAACATGATGCTGTCCATGCATGTGGGCGGCTGCAACATCCTGATCCCGAATCCGCGCGATCTGCCGGCCGTGTTCAAGGAGCTGTCCAAGCACCGCTTCCACAGCCTGCCGGCGGTCAACACCCTGTTCCTGGCGATGGCCAACCATGCCGAGTTCAACACGGTGGACTGGAGCGGTCTGGTGATCTCGGTCGGCGGCGGCATGGCGGTGCAGCAGGCCACGGCCAAGCTGTGGCTGGAGAAGACCGGCTGCCCCATCGTCGAGGGCTATGGCCTGTCCGAGACCTCGCCGGTGGCCAGCTGCAACCCGACCGACAGCAGCACCTACACCGGCTCCATCGGCCTGCCCCTGCCCAGCACCGAGCTGTGCCTGCTCGATGACGAGGGCAAGGAGGTCGCCGCGGGCGCCAGCGGCGAGATCGCGATCCGCGGCCCGCAGGTGATGGCCGGCTACTGGCAGCGCCCGGACGAGACCGCCAAGGTGATGACGGCCGATGGCTTCTTCCGCACCGGCGATATCGGCACGGTGGACGAGCGCGGCTTCTTCCGCATCGTTGATCGCAAGAAGGACATGATTCTGGTCAGCGGCTTCAACGTCTATCCGAACGAGATCGAGGACGTGATCACGCAGATGGACGGGGTGCTGGAGGCCGCGGCGGTCGGCGTGCCCGATGCGAAAGCCGGCGAGGCGGTCAAGGTGGTCATCGTCAAGAAGAATCCGGCGCTCAGCGAGGCCGATGTGCGCGCCTACTGCGAGGCCAATCTGACCGGCTACAAGCGGCCCAAGGTGGTGGAGTTCCGCACCGAGCTGCCCAAGACACCGGTCGGCAAGATACTCCGGCGTGAATTACGCGACAAGAAGTGAGTCCGCGCGCAGGCCGCCCCTGGCCCGGGCGGCCGTCGCCGCGCTAAGGTCGCGGCGGAGGTAGACACCGATGTTGGACCAGAGCTATATCAAGACCGAGGCGGGCCGTGCCGAGATCAAGGCGCGCGCGCTGCCGCTGTCGCGCAGCACCCGCAATCTATTGCTGGTGCTCGATGGCAGCCGCAGCGCTAGGCAATGGCTAGGCATGGTCCAGGGCGTCGGCGAGGCCGACATCGCCTACCTGATCGAGCAGGGGCTGATCGCCCCGGGCGCGGCCGCTGCTGCCAAGCCGGTCGCAGCGCCACAGGCCGCGCCGGCACCGCAGACGCAGGCTTCGGAGGTTCAGCTCGACTATCAGCAGCTCTACGCCTATCTCAGCAGCCAGGCCACCAAGCAACTGGGCCTGATGAAGGGCTATGTGTTTGCGCTCGAGGTCGAGCAGTGCCATGACCTGGCCGAGCTGCAGAAGCTGGCGCAAAGCCTGGTCGAGCGGGTGCAGCAGAGCAAGGGCGAGGCCGCCGCGGCCGAGCTTCGCCAGACGCTGGGCCTGCCGGCCTGATGAAGGCCTGAGGAAGGCGTTGACTGCTGGCACACTGGCGGCCCAGGAGTTGTTGCCATGCCCCCGCGTTTCTTTGTCGATCAAGCGCTCGCCAGCCCCGGTGAGCTGAGTCTTCCCCCGGCCTGCGCCCGCCATGTGCAGGTCTTGCGCCTGCAGCCCGGTGCGCCGATCACGCTGTTCGATGGCAGCGGTGATGAATGGCAGGCCGAGGTGCTGGCGATGGGCCGCAGCGAGGTGCGGGTGCAGCTGCTGAGCCGCCAGCCGGCGCAGCGCGAGCTGGCGCAAGACGTGACCCTGGCCGTCGTGATGCCGGCCAATGACCGCATGGACGGCATGGTCGAGAAGGCCACCGAGCTGGGCGCGGCGGGCATACAGCCGCTGATGAGCGAGCGCTCGGTGCTGCGCCTGAATGCCGAGCGGGCCGAGAAAAAGGTCGTGCACTGGAGCGGCGTGGCGATCGCCGCTTGCGAGCAGAGTGGTCGCAGCCGGCCGCCGCGCATCGCGCCGGTGCGCACGCTGGCGGCCTGGCTGCAAGACCTGAGTCCGCATGACTCGCGGCAGGAACGCCGCTGGCTGCTGAGCCCCGGCTCGGCGCAGCCGCTGGCCGCCCAGGCCGCCGCGCCGCGCACCCTGGTGCTGAGCGGGCCGGAAGGTGGCCTCAGCGCGGCCGAGGAAGACGCGGCGCGCGCGCACGGTTTCGTCGCGATGAATCTGGGCCCGCGCATCCTGCGGGCCGACACCGCGCCGCTGGCGGTGCTGGCCTGGCTGGCGCTGTCCTGAGGCGCAGGCGCCGGGCATGGAGCAGCTCGCCCGGCCCTGGAGTCTGCGTCTGCTGGGCGCCATCAGCGCCCGCGCCGGCGAGCAGGAACCCGCGCTGCACCACTTCGGCAGCCGCAGCGCCGCCGCGCTGCTGGCCCGCCTGGCCCTGCAGCCCCAGCGCAGCCATGCGCGCGAGGAACTGATCGAGCTGCTGTGGCCGGGCGTGGACCTGGCCACCGGCCGCAACCGCCTGCGCCAGACCGTCTTCATGCTGCGCCAGGCCCTGGCGACAGGTGCTGACGTGCTGGAGTCCGACCGCCTCAGCCTGCGCCTGCGAGCCGGCGTGCTGTCTTGCGATGTGCGGCAGTTCGAGGCGCTGCTGGGCGCGGGGCGGATCGCCGAGGCCTGCGCGGCCTATGGTGGCGAGTTCATGCCCGGCTTCTACGAGGACTGGATCGACGAGGAGCGGCTGCGCCTGGCGGCCCTGTTCGAGGCCGCCCGGCAGCAGCTGGCCCTGCAGCGGCCCGCACAGCGCCCGGCCACGCGGGCGCTGCCGGTCTATCTGACCCGTTTCTTCGAGCGCGCCGGCGAGCGTCTGCAGCAGGCCGTGCACAGGCGGCGCCTGATCACGCTGCTGGGCCCGGGCGGCAGCGGCAAGACCCGGCTCGCGGTGGAGACGGCACACGCACTGCAGGCAGCCGAGGCCTTTGACCTGCTGGCCTTCGTACCGCTGCTGGACTGCCGCAGCGAGGAGCAATTGGTCCACGCGCTGGCCGCCGCGCTGCAGCTGGCCGTGGGCAGCGATCCGCTGGCGGCCCTGCTGCTGGGACTGGCCGACCGCCGGGCGCTGCTGGTGCTGGACAACTTCGAGCAGCTCTGCGGCGTCGGCGAGGCCCTGGTGGCGCGGCTGCTGGCCGAGCTGCCGGGCCTGCATCTGCTGGTCAGCTCGCGGCGGGTGCTGGGCCTGGACGGCGAGTGCGAGTGGCAGCTCGCGCCCATGGCCCTGCCGGCGCGCGCGATGTCGTCTGCCGAGGCTCTGGCCAGCCCGGCGCTGGCCTTGTTCGTCGACCGGGCCCGTGCGGTGCGGCCTGATTTCGCGCCGGGGACTGAGGAGCAGGCCGATCTGGTGGCGCTGCTGCAGCTGCTGGACGGCATGCCGCTGGCCATCGAGCTGGCGGCCGCGCGGCTGCGCAGCCTGTCGGTGGCCGGCCTGCTGGCCGAGATGCAGCAAGCGGCGAGCGGCAGCGCGCTGGCCCTGCTGCAGCGCCAGGGACCGCGCAGCGGCGTGGACCCGCGCCATGCCTCGATGCAGGCGGTGATCGCCTGGAGCTGGCAGCTGCTGAGCCCGGCCGAGCAGGGCCTGCTGGCCGGGCTGACCGTGTTCCAGGGCAGCTTCACGGCGGCGGCGGCCCGCCAGGTCTGCGCCGCCACGCGACCGGGCCTGGACGAGCTGGTGGCGCACTCGCTGCTGCGGGTCGCCCATGCCGGCGGTGAGCCGCGCTTCATCATTGGCGAGCCGGTGCGCGAGTACGCCGCATGCCAGCTTGACGAGCAGCTCATGGCCGCCGGCCGGGCCCGCCATCGCCACTGGATGCTGGCCTGGGCAAGGGGTCTGCCGGCCGCGGTCGAGCTGGGCGAGCTGCGCGCCGAGCTGCCCAATCTGCAGGCCGCTTTCGCCAGCGCGCTGGCCGATGGGGCGCCGGCTGATGCGATAGCGCTGGCCCTGCCGCTGGCGCGCCTGTTCGAGGATGTGGCCCCGCCCGCCGATACCCTGGCCCTGCTGGAACGCGCGGTGCAGGCCTGTGCCGACACTATGCTGCGCAGCCAGGGCCACAGTCTGCTGGCGCCGCTGCTGTTCAACGCCGGCGAGCAGGAGCGGGCCCGCCAGCATGCCCAGGCCGGCCTCGATGGCGCGCCGCCCGGCAGTGCCTGGCGCGGCCGGGCCCTGCATGCCTGGGCCCGGGTGCGCTGGCGCAGCAGCCGGCGCGAGCAGGGCCTGAGCCCGGTGATCGAGGAGGCCCTGCAGCTGGCGCATGCCGGGGCTGACCTCGATCTGCAAGCCAGCCTGCTGGCGCTGCAGGCCTTCATCGCCAATGTCGGCCGCGATGCCGCGCGCGGCGAGGCCTTGCATGGCCAGGCCCTGGCGCTGTGGGAGCGGCTCGGCAACCCCTACCAGATCAATAGCGGGCGCTACAACCTGGCCGTGTCGGAACACAATGCCGGCCGCCATGCACAGGCGCTGCTGCGGCTGGGTGGCCTGATCGAGGCCGCACGCGCGCTGCAGGACTGGCGCCGTCTCGGCCAGTCGCTGAATGTGCAGGGCGAGACCCTGGCCGCGTTGCGGCGCTGGCCCGAGGCGGCGTCCAGCTACCGGGCCTGCATCGTGCTGGCCTGGGACTGCCTGTCGCCGCATGAGCTGGCCTATGGCCTGTGGAATCTGCCGCGCGCGCTCGCCCACCTGCGCGATGCCGAGCGCGCCGTGCTGCTGGCCGCCTTCATTGCCCGCTACTGGAGCAGGCATTTCGGCGCCCTGGGCCGCAGCGACCATCACGACCTGCGCCGGCTGCGACGCCTGGCCGCTTGCCAGCTCGAGCCCGCTCGCCTGGCGGCGTTGTGGGCCGAGGGCGAGCGGCTGAGCCTGGCGGCTGCGGTGCAGCTGGCGCGGTGAGAGGGCTCGCAGGCTTGTCATGCGCTGTCATACAATCGGGCCTCAGCTTCACGAACAGGAGTCGCGATGCGCGTCAACGCAAGATTCGAGGGCGTCGCCGAACAGCAGGTCGAGTATCTGGCGGCCAGCTCGGGCCGGACGGTCAGCGAGGTGCTGCGTGAGAGCGTGGACTTCTACTACCGCCATGTTCGCGGTGAAGGCAGCCAGCTCAAGCATCTGTCCGGCTTGATCGGTCAGGGAGACAGCGGCCGCAGCGATGTCTCCGCCAAGGTCAAGCAGTATCTGGCTGAAGGCCTGGATGCCAAGTACCCCACTCAGAGCAAGGTCGGGCGCACCAAAGACGGTCGATGATTGCCGTCGATACCGGTTTCATCTATGCACTGCTCGACAAGAGCGATGCCTGGCATGCGCGCGCCGTCGCGGCCCTGCCCACCGCGCAGGAAGGCTGGGTCACGACCTGGCCGGTGCTGACGGAGGCGACCCATCTGATCGGCCGGCGCTTAGGCCCGCGTTTCGCGCAGGCTTTGATGAGCGAGGTGGCCGATGGCGGCTTGCTGGTCTGGGATATTGCCCCGGCACGGGTCGCCACCATCCCTGCACTGATGCGGCGCTATGCCAGCCTGCCGATGGATCTGGCTGATGCCTCCTTGGTCCTGCTGGCGGAGCATCTGGATCACGGCCGCATCCTCACCACCGACGAGCGCGACTTCGGCAGCTATCGCTGGAAGAGCCGCAAGCCCTTTCACAACCTGCTGGCGCAGCAAGCCTAGGACGACGCGCTAGCGGCGGCCCGCGCGGCGCCGTGCGCCCACCCAGGCCAGGCTGGCCAGGCCGGCCAGCAGCATCAGGCCGGCGCCGGGCTCGGGCACCGGCGCGGCGCTGGCAATGAAGTGGCCGTCGCTGGCGGCGCCGTTGGCGGCGGTGAAGCCGTAGTAGAGCAGGGCGTCTTCGGGGTTCTGGCCTTCGGCCAGCAGGCTGCTGAGGTCGACGGCCGAGGACACCGTGTAGACGGTGTAGCTGAAGGGATCGTCGGGCATCGTGTAATAGAGAAAGCTGCCGCTCAGCGTGCCGGTGGCGTCACCCATGCCCGAGGGGGTGAAGCTCAGGGTCACCAGGCTCTGCGCCCAGCTGTTGCGGATGTTGTCGCCCAGGCCGGTCTCGGTGACGGCCAGGGGCTGGGTCGAGCCGTTCTGCAACAGTTGCAGGCTGGGTGAGGCGGGTTCGTCGTCGAAGTTGAAGGTGTCGATCGCCAGCGCCACGCTGTGTTCGATGCCCTCGTAGCCCAGCGCGCTGCCGGAGCCGCCGCTGCCCGGCTCGCGCGCCAGCGTGAAGCTCAGCCCGTCGCCGCGCAGCGCATCACCGACGATGTAGAAGTAGAAATCGAAGCTGAAAGCCTCGTTGAGGTTCAGGGCGATGGGCGCGGGCGCAAAGGCGGCGCCGACGCTGTCGTTGCTGCCGGGCTGGGTCAGCGCCAGCACGCTGTAGGTAAAGCCGTTGCCCGGCGTGCTGTTGGTGGCGCTGGCACTGCCGTAGACGCTCCAACTGCTGAAGTCGGTGTAGTTGAAGGCCATTGACACCCCCTGCTGGGCCTGGGCCGGCAAGGTAGAGGCAAGGGCCAGCAGGGCGGCGGCGTAGAGTTTGCGGATCATGGCAAGAGTCCCCCGAAAGACATGCACGAGATGGGCCGCCGGCCGGCGATAGGTCGCCGGCGCGGCACCGTTGTGCATCGCCCAGCGTCGTCGCTCGGGCGGCCCTCGGCGAGGCACGGTGCCATTGGGCCGGGGCAGCGTTAGCCGCGCGTTAGCTTTGAGTTGGTGCGACCCTTGCACGCGCCGGGCCCGTGTCGCTGAAACAGGCGTCGCGTTGCTGAAACAATGCGGCGCTAGGCCGCTTGAGCTTGCCCCCATGGCAAGCCTTAGGCTTGCGGCTTCCTCCTGCCTCCGCTGCGTTCCATGAATCCGCAACTGCTGCTGCTGACCCTGTGCCAGGGCCTGTTCTTGACCAATAACGTCGCCTTCATCGCCATCAATGGCCTGGTGGGACTGGCGCTGGCGCCGCAGGCCTGGATGGCCACGCTGCCGGTGTGCGGCTATGTGGCCGGCGGCGCGCTGTTTGCGCCGCTGGTGGGGCGGCATCAGCGCGCGCTGGGGCGGCGTCGCGCCTTCCAGCTGGGCCTGCTGGTGGCCTTGCTGAGCTGCGCGCTGGCGGCCTGGGCGGTCAGCGAGCGGCAGTTTTGGTGGGTGGTCGCGGCCACGGTGCTGGCTGGCTATTACAACGCCAATGCCGCGCTCTACCGTTTTGCCGCCACGGAGCTGGTGGAGCCGGCGCACAAGGAGAAGGCGATCTCCTGGGTGCTGGCCGGGGGCATTCTTGGCGCGGTGGCCGGCCCCAAGCTGGCCGGGGTCGGCAAGCAGCTGCTGGTCCAACCCTTTGCGGGCGCTTATTTGTTGCTGATCGGGGTGGCGCTGGCCGGGCTGGTCCTGGTGTCGCTGATCCGCTTTCCGCCGCCGCCAGCGGCCGTGGCCGGTGCGCCGGCCGGCCGCTCGGTGCGCGAGCTGGCGCGCCAGCCGGTCTTCGTGGTCGCCATCATGGCCTCCGCGCTGGGCTATGGCGTGATGAACCTCTTGATGGCGGCCACGCCGATCGCAATGGCGCAGTGCGGCTACGAGTTCGACAAGGCCGCACTGGTGCTGGAATGGCATGTGCTGGGCATGTTCGTGCCCAGCTTCTTCACCGGGCATCTGATCAAGCGCTTCGGTGCGCTGCCGGTGATGGCAGTGGGCGTGTTGCTGAACCTGGCCTGTGTGGGCATTGCACTGGCCGGCATCGAGCTGATGAACTTCGTCGCCGCGCTGCTCCTGCTGGGCGTCGGCTGGAACTTTCTGTTCGTCGGCGGCACCACCTTGTTCACCGCCACCTACCGGCCCGAGGAACGCAACACGGCGCAGGCGACGATGGATTTCTGGATCTATCTGACGATGACC
The DNA here is from genome assembly GCA_005503085.1 of Burkholderiales bacterium C2. Classification (GTDB taxonomy): domain Bacteria; phylum Pseudomonadota; class Gammaproteobacteria; order Burkholderiales; family Burkholderiaceae_C; genus Roseateles_E. Next base: position 150,886 of record SCOI01000007.1, read on the forward strand.
CTGACCTCCTTCTCCTCCGGTGCCCTGGTCACGACCGGCGGCTGGAGCTGGATGAATCTGGGCTCGCTCCTGCCGCTGGCGGCTACCGGCGCGGCCCTGCTGTGGCTGGCGGCGAGCCGGCGCGACCGAAACAACGGAACCCAGGGTGCCTGATGAAAATGGACTTGCCCCTGCCGGCGACCTAACGAAAAAGGAATGGCTTGACGCTGGCTGTCAGGCGATCCAGTTCGGACTGGTTGTGAACCAGCAAGTCGTGCTCCCACAAACCGGGCGTGCCATCGACACAGGTGTTGGCCAAGCCCGTACCGATCCTTTCGAGAGACAGACCACAGGCCTTTCTCAGGGGCTCGGGCTCGCTGCGCGCGCCCAGCAGGTACACCCGATCTGCAACATCAGGTGGAAATTCGGTCTTGAACCGCCTGGTGCGTTCCTCAACGGCGTCGTCAAAATCGATCAACAGCACGAGATGACGTAGCGGGTACTTGCGTAGGCCCGCTTCATGGACACTCTTGAAATCACTGAGTACCTTGGGCCAGCCACCAGCTTCCGGGCGCACGTCGATGCAGGTTGAGTTCAGTCCAGGAACAAGTGCAAAACCGTTGGCGAGCTGGCGGTTGGCGCCGTCTTCGGGTATCACCAAGACATGCGCCTTGTGCTTGTTCACGCCCATGGATCAAGTTCCCCATCTATTAGCAACTGAATCAAGTCGGGTGTCGGTGCTAAATCCTGCAGTTGGCGAATCACGGTAGGTTCAAGATGACTGCGTCGGCCGAGCACCCAGGTGTTGTCATCCGAGAAGCGACGTATGGCTTCAGCGTTGTGCGAGGTCATTAGGATCTGCCCACCCTGGTAGAAGCCGCGCCGCAGCGCCATGACAAACTGGCTCACTTCGCTGATCGACAGATAGTTGTCGGGCTCATCCCAGAAGGTCAGCAAGGGGCCATCGCACTCATTGGCGGCCAGGACCACAGCGCACAGAAAGAAGCACTTCTCGCCATCCGACAGGGCTGAGAACGGGAGTTCGTGTTGGTCCTGCCCACTCTTGAATCTCACCCACAGCGTCTTGGCTTCCTTGCCTACACGCTCGAAGCGAAAGTCGGCCAGATCGGGCATGACTTGCTTCAGATGGGTGCTGAGCGTTGCATAGGCCGAGGGGTAGCGGTCCAGCAGACCCGAAAGCCAATCGGCCCAGTTAGACGCATCTTCGTCGGGTTCGCGAGTCCCGTATTCAGCATCGCCGGACATGAGTTTGGGAATAGGCGCAAGCAGCACCATGCCGGCCAGCCAGTCCCTGAATGCCCCGAGGGCGTCGGCCGCTGCAGGGTCCTGGATCACGGGCAGTGCAACCATATGCCAGTCGATATTGAACTGGGCCTCGGGGCGCTCCGTGGAAGCTCGCCGCACGGTAACAAGCGCATGTTCCCTAGAAAAAAGCACACTGCCATTCAGTACCAGACGCTCTTCCAGCACTCGCAGTTCACGAAAGCGCTCGGGCAACTCCAGGGCCAGCGTATAGCTGAAAACCCCAGCAGCCAAGGCCACCTCCAGCTCGAAGCGCATAGGGGCCGCAACTCGTCCCAGCGCAAAGTCTGTGGGCTCGACCAAACTTCCTACCCGATTGGTCCCTCGCCCGATCGCTTGCAGTATTGCGAGCACTGAACGTACTGTTGATTTACCGCTGCCATTCTTGCCAATAAACAGGGTGGAAGAGCTGCTGCCCGACTCGAACTTGAAGTTCTCCAGACAACGGAAATTGTGGGTGTAGAGACGTTGAAGCATGGTGTTCGGAGTGTGGCTTAGAAAGCAGCCCCGTTGATGCACCCGACTCAGCCGGCAGCCGGTTTTTCCTTGCGCGCCGAGCCGGCCACCAGCTCGAACTTGAACATGCGGCATTCGATCGGGCCGTTCCACATCGGGATCTTGCGCGACTCCTTCAGCCGCATCTTGCTGGGCAGCTTCATATCGGGGCACAGCAGCCAGGCGGTCCAGCCGGCCGGGTTCTGCGTGTAGGCGCGCTTCCAGTGCGCGGCCAGGCGCGGGAAGAAATCATCGCCGCCGTCGCGGGCCTCGGAGCCGCCGGCATCGCGGCTCATCGATTGCACACCGGCCTTGCCGCGCACCTCGATGCGCTCGCCATAGGGCGGGTTCAGCATCACGGTGCCGGGCATGCCCTCGGGCAGCTCGGGCGCTGGGCGCTCCAGCGCGTCGCCGCCATTGAACTGGATGTACTGGGCGACGCCGGCGCGCTCGGCATTGCGGCGCGCGAAGTCGACCATGCGGAAGGCCACATCGCTGCAGAAGATCGGCACGGCCGGCGCGTGCTCGCGGTCCTTGGCGGCCTGCTTGATGGCCTGGAAGCGGCCGCGCAGCGGCACAAAAGGCAGTTGACGCTCGAAGGCGAAGCGGCGCTGCATGCCGGCGGCCATGCCGCAGGCGATCTGCGCGGCCTCGACCGCGATGGTGCCCGAGCCGCAGCAGGGATCCAGCAGCGCACCGCCGGTCTCGGGCGTGCCCTTCCAGCCGGCGGCCGCCAGCATCGCGGCGGCCAGGGTCTCCTTCAGCGGCGCATCGCCCTTGTCCTCGCGCCAGCCGCGCTTGAACAGCGGCTCGCCCGAGCTGTCCACATAGATGGTCGCGTACTCCGGGCCCACATGCATGATGATGGGCAGGTCGGGGTGGCGGGTGTCGACGCTGGGGCGCTCGCCGGTGGCCTCGCGCATCACATCGCAGATCGCGTCCTTGATGCGCAAAGTGGTGAAGTTCAGGCTTTGCAGCGGCGAGCGCTGCGCGACGATGTCGACCCGTATCGTGTGGGCCGGCGTGATCCACTGGGTCCAGTCGATCTTGCGTGCCAGCGTGTAGAGGTCGTCCTCATGGCGGTAGGGGCCGTCGATCAGCTCGATCAATACGCGCTGCGCCAGGCGGCTCTCCAGATTGAGCTTCATCACCCCCTCGGCATTGCTCTTGACCGCGACACCGCCGCGCAAGGCCTCGGTATGGGTCTTGGGCAGGATGGCGCGCACCTCCTGTTCCAGCCAGGGCTCGACGCCGCTGGCGCAGGACAGGAAGAGATGCAGGGTTTCGTTCTGGGACATGGTTCTGGAGGCGGGGAAGCAGGGCCGTATTGTCCCCTTTCTGGTTCAGGCGGCCTCGCTGACCGCATTCCAGCTGCCGGCCAGTGCCTCGAACGCGGCCACCGGCAGCGGCCGGCTGAACAGATAGCCCTGGAAGGCATGGCAGCCCAGCCCGGCCAGCAGCGCGCGCTGGGCCTCGGTCTCGACGCCCTCGGCGATCACCTGCAGGCCCAGGCTGTCGCCCAGCTGGATCACGGTGCGGGCGATCGCGCGGGCGTTCGGCTCGCTGATCAGGTCGCGCACAAAGCTCTGGTCTATCTTCAGCTGGTTCAGCGGCAGGCGTTTCAGATAGGCCAGCGAAGAATAGCCGGTACCGAAATCGTCCAGCGAGACCGCCAGGCCGAGCCGGCGCAGCTCGTTCATCAGCGCGATCACGGCCTCGACATCGTTGACCAGGGCGCTCTCGGTGAGCTCGATCTTGAGCCGCTCGGTCGGTGCGCCGCTGCGCGCCAGCAACTGCTGCATCAGGCCCAGAAAGCCTTTCTGGCGGAACTGGTGGGCGCTGACATTGACGGCCAGGCTGAGCCCGGCCAGCGCCGGCTGCGTGGCCCAGGCGGCGAGCCGGGCGCAGGCCTGCTGCATCACCCACTCGCCCAGCGGGCCGATCAGGCCGGTCTGCTCGGCCAGCGGGATGAAGACGGCCGGCGAGACATGGCCGCGAGCCGGATGGCGCCAGCGCAACAGGGTTTCGGCGCCCAGCAGAGCGCCGTCGCGGCCGACCTGGGCCTGGTAGTGCAGCTCCAGCTGTCCGAGCGGCAAGGCCTCGCGCAGATCGGCCTCCAGCGCGGCGCGCTCGGCCAGCGCCGCCTGGGTCAGCGGGTCGAAGAAGCACAGCTGGTTGCGCCCGGCCGCCTTGGCCTGGTACATCGCATGGTCGGCATGCTTGAGCAGGTCTTCGCTGCTGGTGTCGCCGGCGCCCCAGATCACGATGCCGATGCTGGGCGTGCTGTGGTGCAGATGTTCGTCGAGCTGGTAGGGCTGGCCCAGCACGCGCAGCAGCTTCTCGGCGGCCGCCTCGGCATGCAGGGCGGCGATACCGGCGTCCGCACCGAGGTCTTGCAGCAGCACGACGAACTCGTCGCCGCCCCAGCGCGCCACCGAGTCCTGCGCGCGCAGCGCGGCCTGCAGGCGCTGGGCCATGCTTTTGAGCAGGCGGTCGCCCATGCCGTGGCCCAGGGTGTCGTTGAGCGATTTGAAGTTGTCGATGTCGATGAACAGCACCGCGCCATGCCGGCCGCTGCGCTGGCTGGCGGCCAGGCTTTGCGCCAGCCGGTCCAGCAGCAGGCGGCGATTCGGCAGGGTGGTCAGCGGGTCGTAGAAGGCCAGCCGTTCGATCGCAGCCTCGGCGCGCTTGCGATCGGAGATGTCGCGGGCCAGGCCGATGAACAGGGTCTGGCCACGACGCTCGATGCGCGAGACGGCCAGGCTCATCGGAAACACCTCGCCGCTCTTGCGGCGGCCATCGACATCGCGGCCCTGGCCGATCACGCGCGCCGGACCGCCGGCCAGATAGCGGCTCAGATAGTCGGCGTGTCGGCCGCTGTCGGGCTCGGGCATCAGCAGGCTGATATTGCGGCCTATGGCCTCCGCCGCTGGATAGCCGAAGATGCGCTCCGCCGCCGGGTTGAAGGAGGCGATCTGCCCGGCGCTGTCTATCGTGATCACCGCGTCCACCATATGGTCGAGGATGGCCTGGGTGTGCTGGGCCTGCTCCTGCAGCTTGAAGGCGGCCTGCTGTGCCGTCGCGAAGATCAGGCGCTGGCGGCGCTGCCACAGCAGCAGGGCCGCCGCCATGCCCAGCGACAGCAGGCCGCCGATCAGCAGCACCGCATGGAGCTGGCGCCGCCAGGGCGCCTCGATGCCTTGCAGCGCCCGCCCGACCGCCACCAGCAGGCCGGCATCGGTGCGCAAGCCGGCCGGGCTGACATGGCGGGCGGCGGCCAGGCGCTCGTCCTGGCTGATCTGGGCATGCATGCGGTGCAGGCTGGCGTTCTGGCCGCTGGCCAGATGGCGGGCCAGGATGGAGTCCGGCATGGCCAGCAGATTGCGGCCGATCCAGCGCTCATCGGGCGGCGTCATGCTGAACAGCAGGCCGCCGGTATGGGCCAGCGCACTCCAGGTGTCGGGCGAGGGCTGGGCGGTCTCCAGCACCAGGCGGAAGTAGTCCGGGTCCAGGCTGGCGGTGACCACGCCCTCGAAACGGTCTTGGGCATCGAACAAGGCCCGCGCCAGGGTCAGCGTGTGCACGCCCATGACGCTGCGAAACGGCGGCGAGACATAGAGCAGCCCGGGGTCGGGCCGCTGTTGCGGCACGCTGAAGTAGTCGCGCGAGCGCACATCCAGGCCCAGCAGCTGCGGTACCGAGCTGGCTCGCACCCGGCCCTGGGCATCGACCAGCATCAGCACGCGCACGCCGGGCATGGCCTGGGCCAGGGTCTGCAGCAGCGCGGCGCTGTCCTGCGGCAGCCGCTCGGCGCGCCAGCCCCGGCGCTGCACGGCCACGGTGTCCAGCGCCGCCTTGATCGCCAGCATCTGCTGCGAGACGATGCCGTCCAGCGTCTGCACCAGCACTTGCAGCTTCTCGCTCTCATGTCGGTGCAGAGCGCTGCGCTCGGTCTGCAGCCAAAAAGCCGCACCGGCCCAGGCCAGGCTGGCGGCGGCGAGCAGGGCCAGCCATTGGCGGGCGATGTGGATTGGCGGGCGGAGCGGGGCGAGATCGGTCGAGAGCATGGGCGCGGGTTGGCACAGTAGCCAGGAACCGCGTCAATGCTCTTGATTCAAGTCAATAGACGCCTTCCCGTCAGCGCAGGCGTTGAACACGCGGCGCCTGATTGCGTCCTTCGATCTCCATATAGAAAGCGCCCATGAAGCCGCGGCGTATCGTCACTTTTGGGTTCTCTATGCTGTGGACGCCGCTGCTGTCGTCGCTGATCTGCCAGAGCTGGCCATTGGCCAGGCGCAAGGTTTGTTGTGGCCGCCAACCCTCGAAGCGGCCTGGGATGTGGCTCTGGATAGTGTCGATCTGGCCCGGCGGGCGTTGCAGGCCGAACTGCTCTGTTGACGCAGCGGGCGCCGGTTTGACCGTGGCAGTCGGGGTGATGTCCGTCAGCGGCAAGGCGTCGTAGCAGGCCAGCCGGGCCTGAGTTTCGTTCAGGCTGCGGCATTGACGAACCGCCGCATCATCGATCGCCAATGCTGAGTTGCACAGCAGGATCAAGAGCGCGCTTGTAGTCTGAGCTTTCATGGCCATCCTTATTGCGGAGCTTTCACATCGCCTTGCGCAGATTCGCCGGCGCGATCTTCAGCGCTTCGCGGTACTTGGCGACGGTGCGGCGGGCGACCTGGATGCCTTGCTCTTCGAGCATGTTCGACAGCGCGCTGTCGGACAGCGGCTTGGCCGCGTCCTCGGCCGCGACGAACTGCTTGATCAGCGCGCGCACCGCCGTGCTGGAGGCATTGCCGCCGGCCTCGGTGTTCAGGCCAGAGCCAAAGAAGTACTTGAGCTCGAAGGTGCCGAAGCGGGTCGCCATGTATTTGGCATTCGTCACCCGGGAGATGGTCGACTCGTGCAGGCCCAGCTCGTCGGCTATTTCTCGGAGCACCAGCGGCTTCATCGCCAGCTCGCCATGGGTGAAGAAACCCTTCTGCCGCTCGACGATGGCTTGCGAGACGCGCAGGATGGTGTCGAAGCGCTGCTGGATGTTCTTGATGAACCAGCGCGCTTCCTGCAGCTGGGCGCCCAGCGGCGAGTTGCTGACGCCGCCGCGGGTGGCGCGCAGTGCCTGGGCATAGAGCTCGTTGATGCGCAGCTTGGGTGCGACCTCGGGGTTCAGCATCACGCGGAACTCGCGGCCGACCTTGTGCACGATCACATCCGGGATCACCGCCTGGGCCTGGCCGCGCGCGAACTGGCGGCCCGGCTTGGGCTCGAGACTGGTGATCAGGGCCTGGGCCTCGCGCAGCAAGGCCTCGTCGGCGCCGGTCAGCGCCATCAGCTTCTTCAGATCGCGCTTGGCCAGCAGCTCCAGATGCTGCTTGCACACCAGGATGGCCACCACCTGGGCCTCGCTGCGCGGCCGTGCGCGCAGCTGCAGGATCAGGCATTCGGGCAGGTCGCGGGCACCGACGCCCAGCGGCTCCAGGCTTTGCAGCCATTTGAGCGCGCAGCGCAGCCGGTCCAGCAACTCGTCACGCGCCTCTGGATCCGCCTCGCCGGCCAGCGATTCGACCAGCTCTTCGAGGCTGTCCTCCAGATAGCCGTCCTCGTTGAGCGACTCGATCAGCACATAGAGCGCGGCGCGGTCCTCGGGGCTCAGCATCATGCCCGCGAGCTGCTGGTTCAGATGCTCCTGCAGGCTCAGGCCCGGTGAGTCCTGCTCGGGGCGCTCGCCGTCTTCGTCGCCGCTGCCGGAGCCGCTATTGCTGGGCAGCTCGCGGATGCCATCGAAGTCGTCGCGCTCGGTGCCGTTCTCCCAGTCCTCGCGCTCGGTGGCGCCGAAGTCCTCGGCCTGGATCTCGGGCGTGGTCTCGGGCTCGCCGGCGCCGCTGTCGGCGCCGATCTCGTCCTGGGCCTTGCGGATCTCCGGCAGCTCGGCGGGGGCCGGCGCGTCGGGAAATTCCTCTTCGGTTTCGAGCAGCGGGTTCTGGGCCAGCATCTGCTCGACTTCCTGGTTCAGCTCCAGCGTCGACAGCTGCAGCAGACGGATCGATTGCTGCAGCTGGGGTGTGAGCGCCAGATGCTGGCTGAGGCGGACCTGTAAGCTCTGTTTCATGGGCCTACATACGGAAATGTTCGCCCAGATAGACCTTGCGCACGTCGGCGTTGTCAACAATCTCGTGCGGCGTGCCCTCGGCCAGCACCGTGCCCTCGCTGATGATGTAGGCGCGGTCGCAAATGCCCAGGGTCTCGCGCACATTGTGGTCGGTGATCAGCACACCGATGCCGCGGCTCTTCAGAAAGCGGATGATGCGCTGGATCTCCAGCACCGCGATCGGGTCGACGCCGGCGAAGGGTTCGTCCAGCAGGATGAAGCGCGGCTGGGTGGCCAGCGCGCGGGCGATCTCGACACGGCGACGCTCGCCGCCCGAGAGCGCCGGCGCCGGGCTGTCGCGCAGCTTCTCGATGCTCAGCTCGTCCAGCAGCTTTTCCAGCGCCTCGTTGATGCGGGCGCTCGACCAGGCGCGGCCGTTTTCGTCCTGCTGCAACTCCAGCACCGCGCGTATGTTCTCCTCGACCGTCAGCTTGCGGAAGATCGAGGCTTCCTGCGGCAGATAGGACAGGCCCAGGCGCGAGCGCTGGTGGATGGGCAGGCGCTGCACGGCCCGGCCGTCAATGCGGATCTCGCCGGCATCGGCGCGCACCAGGCCGACGATCATGTAGAAGCTGGTGGTCTTGCCGGCGCCGTTGGGGCCTAGCAGGCCGACCACCTCGCCGCTGTGCACATCGAGATGGACGTTCTTGACCACCTTGCGCACGCCATAGCTTTTCTGCAGGCCCTCGGCCTCCAGGCGGCTGAGGGCGGCGCTGGGTTCCGGGGTGGCGGCCGTCATGAAGGCTTGCGCGGCTGTTGCAAGCCTGGGCTGGTCTGCAGCGGCAGGGCCGGCTCGGGAGCGGCCGGCTCGGAGGCCGCCGCCGCGCGCGGCATCAGCACCATGCGGCCGCGGCCGGCCGGGTGGGGCGAGGCCTGGCCGCCCTCGATGCTGAAGACCTCGGAACGGTTGTCGTAATGGATCACCGCGCCGACCACCTCGTCGGCCACGGTGGCGCCGCGCATGCGCCGCACCACCGCATTGCCGACGAAGCGCACGGTGTCGGAGCGGCTGTCGTACTCGACCTGGTCGGCCGAGCCCTCGACTGCCTCGCCCGGCACATCGCGGGCCTGGCGGAAGGTCACCGGCTTGCCGGCCTCGCCGCTGGCATAGGCCTGCTGGTAGCCGTCGCTGGTCTCGCGCACATCCATGCGGGCCGCGCGCATCACCATGCTGCCCTTGCTGAGCACGACATTGCCGCTGAACTCGGTGCGCTGCTTGACGAAGTCGACCCCGCCGCGGTCGTAGTCGATATTGATCGGCTTGTTGCGGTCGGCCTTCTCGGCCTGCGCGGAGCCCGCCCAGCCGCCGGCGGCCAGCGCCAGGGCAAGCAGCATCGATCGGAGGGGGGCGGGTCTGTTGTTCATGGCGGCACAGTTCTTGCAGACCATTCTAGCCCCGGATTGGGGCCCGGGCGGGGTCAGGCCTTGCCGCTGCGCAGACGCTGGATCAGGAAGTCCACCGTGGCCAGCGCGCGCTGGCCCGATTCGATCTCGCTGACACGCTGGCCGGCCGAGGCCAGCGACGGCGAGGTCCAGAAGCGGCCGCCGACGCCCAGGGCCGGCACGCCGTCGATGCGATAGGCCTCGCTGAGCTTCTCGGCCTGGGTGCATTTGGTCTGCACGCCGAAGGAGTTGTAGGCCTGGGTGAACTTGTCCGCCTCGATGCCCAGTGGCGTCAGGAACTCGGTCATGGCCTTGACGCTGTCCAGGGCCTTGCCCTCGCGGTGCATCGCGGCAAAGACGCGGGCGCGCACATCTTTTTCCTTGCCCAGCGCTTCGAGTGCATAGAACAGGCGCTGGTGCAGCTTCACATTGGCACGGAAAGCCACATGCACATGGCGGAAGCTGACGTCGGCGGGCAGTTGCTTGACCCAGTCGGCCACCACCGGCTCGAAGGCATTGCAGTGCGGGCAGCCGTACCAGAAGAATTCCACCACCTCGATCTTGCCCGGCGTGCCCGCCAGCGGCTGCGCCAGGCGCTGGTAATGCTTGCCCTCTTGCGGGCCGCCCTGGGCCAGACTCAGGCCCGGCACAGCCAGGGCCAGACCGGACAAGCCCAGCTGGGCCGAAAAATCACGACGCTTCATCCTGAAATCCTTTGCGAGGCAGCAGTAACAGACAACGCCTGCATCCTAAGCGAGTTGACCGCTCAGCGCTGGACGCGCACCAGATTCGCCTCGATGCCGGCGGCCTCGACCTTGCGCTGCAGGCCCTCGGCCTCGTCGCGGCCGTCAATCGGCCCGATGCGCACGCGGAACACCACGCGGCCCGATTGCTCGCGCTCGTAGACCTTGGCGCTGAAGCCCTGCATCGCCAGCTTGGCGCGCTGCTGCTCGGCATCGTCGGAGCGGGTGTAGGCCCCGGCCTGGACGAAGTAAAGATAGCTATCGGCTGCGGCGGCACTGGCCGCCTTGGCGGGCACCGTGGCGGGCGTGGCAGCGGGCGCGGTCGCGACGGGCTTGGCGCTGGCGGCCGGTGCGGCGGTAGGGACCGGGGCTGGGGTGACGGGCGCGGGCGCTGGCGTCGTGACGGCCGGCGCCGGCACGGGGGCGGGGCTCAGCACGCCGCTGGCCGCCTTGGCGCCGGGACGGGGGCTCAGCGCGGCATTGGGGTCCCAGTTGCGGTTGCGTTCGGCCTCCTGCGCGTCATGGTCTGCTGTGCGTTGCGGCACCTTGTTGATGAAGGGAATCGGCACCTTGGTGATGTAGAGCGCGACACCGAGCGCGATGCCCAGGCCCAGCAAGAGCCCGACGATCAATCCCAGTACAAATCCACCCCGCTGCTGACGCTGCGCTTGAGCTCGGCTCATGAATTCTCCAGAGTTTCACGTGACATCACTTCCGGCGCGCTGACGCCCAGCACGGCCAGCGCATTGCGCAGCACCTGGCGGGTGGCGGCCAGCAGTGCGGCGCGGGCGCGGGTCAGCTCGGGCGCCTGGTCCAGCACGCGCTCGGCCGCATAGTAGCTGTGGAAGGCGCCGGCCAGATCGCGCAGATAGAAGGCCACATCATGCGGCGCCAGGCCCTCGGCCGCGCCGCTGAGCATGCGCGGATAGTCGGCCAGCTTGAGCATCAGCGCGGCCTCGGTCGGGGCTGTCAGCAGGCTCAGATCGGCGCCGCCGAACTGGCTCTCGTCGCCGCCGGCGGCCACCCAGTTGCGGATGATGGAGCAGATGCGGGCGTGGGCGTACTGCACATAGAACACCGGGTTCTCGTCGTTCTGCTTCAGCGCCAGATCGATGTCGAAGGTGAACTCGGTGTCGGCCTTGCGGCTGGTCAGGAAGAAGCGCACCGCGTCGCGGCTGGTCCAGTCGATCAGGTCGCGCATGGTCACATAGGAGCCCGCGCGCTTGGAGAGCTTGACCTCCTCGCCGCCGCGCATCACCAGCACCATCTTGTGCAGCACATAGTCGGGGAAGCCCTGCGGAATGCCGACATCGGCCGCCTGCAGGCCGCCGCGCACCCGGGCGATCGTGCCGTGGTGGTCGGTGCCCTGCACATTGATGCACTTGGTGTAGCCGCGCTGGAATTTGTTGATGTGGTAGGCCACATCGGGCAGGAAGTAGGTGTACGTGCCGTCGGACTTGCGCATCACGCGGTCCTTGTCGTCACCGTAGTCGGTGCTGCGCAGCCACAGCGCGCCGCCTTCTTCGAAGGTCTTGCCGGAGGCCAGCAGCTTGGCCACGGTGGCTTCGACCGCGCCGGTTTGATAGAGACTGGATTCGAGGAAGTAGTTGTCGAACTTCAGGCCGAAGGCCTGCAGGTCCAGGTCCTGCTCGTGGCGCAGATAGGCGACGGCGAACTGGCGGATGCTGTCCAGGTCTTCGATGTCGCCGGAGGCGGTGAATTCGCGGTCATCGGCCTTGACGGTCTTCCTGGCCAGGAAGTCGTCGGCGATGTCCTGGATGTATTCGCCGTTGTAGGCCGACTCGGGCCAGCCGGCATTGCCGGGTTTCAGGCCCTTGAGGCGGCACTGGGTGGAGTGGGCCAGGGTCGCGATCTGCACGCCGGCGTCGTTGTAATAGAACTCGCGGGTGACATCCCAGCCCTGGGTCGCGAACAGGCTGCAGATCGAATCGCCCAGCGCGGCCTGGCGCGCATGGCCCAGGTGCAGCGGGCCGGTCGGGTTGGCCGAGACGAACTCGACCATCACATGCTGGCCATTGGCCGGCTGCGCGCCGAAGCCGGCGCCGGCCCCCAGCACCTCGGCGACGACGGCCTGCTTGGCGGCGGCCTTCAGCCGGATATTGATGAAGCCGGGCCCGGCAATCTCGAGCGCGTCCACCCATTGCTGGAAGGCCGCTCGGCGCTGCAGCGCCTCGATCAGGGCTTGCGCCAGCTCACGCGGATTCTTCTTCAGCGGTCGCGCCAGCTGCATCGCGGCGGTGCAAGCCAGGTCGCCATGGCTGGCCTGCTTGGGGGACTCGAAAGCGGCGGCCAGTTCGGCGCCGGGGCTCAGTTCTTGGATGGCCTCGCCGAGGGCGGCGAGCAAATCCTGCTTGGCTTGAATCATGGGCGCAATTCTACGGGGCGCGCATATGATGCCCGCCATGGTCACGGACTCCGGCCCCGCCTCTTCCATTCCCGCCGCCCATGCCGACTTGCCGACCTATATCGGCAAGTACCGTGTGCTGCGCCGCCTCGGCGAGGGGGCCACCAGCGATGTCTTCCTGGGCCTGGACGAGTTCAAAGCCAAGGAGGTCGCGATCAAGAGGGTGCGCGCTTGGGCGCTGACCAGCCGCGGCGGCCCCGACACGCAGGCCAACCGCTTCTATGCGGCCGAGGCCGCGCTGGCCGGCCGGCTGCAGCACCCCAATGTCGTGCAGATCCTGGATGCGGTGCCCGAGCAGGACGCGCCCTATCTGGTGATGGAATATGTGCCGGGCCTGACCCTGAAGAGCTTTTGCCGCAGCGACCGGCTGCTGCCGCTGGACCAGATCGTCGAGCTCGGTTTCAAGTGCGCGATGGCGCTGGACTATGTGTTCCGCCAGGGCGTGATCCACCGCGATGTCAAGCCGGCCAATCTGCTGGCGGTGCTGGACGCGCAGGGCCAGGTCACCGATGTCAAGGTCAGCGATTTCGGCAGCGCGCTGAACCTGCGCTCCGACGCAACCCAGGTCCACCGGGTCGGCTCGCTGGCCTATATGCCGCCCGAGCAGATTGAGGGCGGCGATGTCGATTGCCGCGCCGACATCTACGCGCTCGGTGCCGTGCTCTACCACCTGGTGGCGGGGCGGGCGCCCTTCGATGCGCCCAGCCAGATGGCCTTGATGCACCAGATCTACCACCAGGCGCCGCCTTCGCTGGTGGGGCTGCGCGGCGGCGTCACCGCCGAGCTGGATGCGGTGATCCTGCGCGCGCTGGCCAAGCAGCCGGCCGATCGCTACCCGGACTGGGACAGCTTCGGCCGTGCGCTCTCGGAGCTGGTGGCGCGCCAGCTGGTGCCGCTGGCGCGGCTCTACGAGGTCAAGGACTCCGAGCGTTTCAATCTTTTACGCGAGCTGGAGTTCTTTGCCGACTTCGGCGATGTCGAGCTGTGGGAGGTGGTGCACCGGGCGCGCTGGCGGCGCTATCCGCTCGAGCATGCGCTCTACAAGCGCGGCCAGGAGGGCAATACCTTCCACATCATTGCGCAGGGCGAGGTCGAGGTGTTCCGTGACGGCGCCAAGGTGGCCACCTTGGGCTCCGGCACCTCGGTCGGCGAGATGGCTTATCTGGCGCCCAACCCCGATCTGCGCCGCCACAGCACCGACATCAAGGTCAGCGAGATCTGCACGACGATCTCGTTCACGCCCGAGTCGCTGGGCCTCTTGAGCCCCGAATGCCAGCATCGCTTCGACCGCGCCTTCATCCAGGTGCTGGTGCGCCGTCTGCATGCGGCTCATGAGGCCATTGCGCATCCGCGCCGCATTCTGTGACGGCCCGGTAAACCGGTGTTGAGTCGCTGGCGTTGCTGTGTTGGAATCCGCCAGGGTCCCCGCCGGATCCGCAACCCATACCCCACAGGGAAGGAACAGCTCATGAAGCCCATCACCATCATGCTCGGCCTGGCGCTCGCCGCCTTCGGTGCCCACGCCGAAGAGAAGGCGGTCACGCCGCAGCAGCAGAAGATGAAGACCTGCAATGCCGATGCCAAGGGCAAGACCGGCGACGAGCGCAAGGCCTTCATGAAGGAATGCCTGTCGGCCAAGCCGGCCGCTGCGGCTGCCAACGGCACGCCTCAGCAGGAAAAGATGAAGGCCTGCAATGCCGACGCCAAGGGCAAGAGCGGCGATGAGCGCAAGGCCTTCATGAAGGAATGCCTGAGCGCCAAGAGCTGAGCGCTCAGCGCTCCCGACCGGCGGCCCGGGCCCAGTAGCCTGGGTCGCCGTAATTGAGCTTCAGAAAGTCTATCCACAGCCGCACGCGCAGCGGCAGATGCTTGCGCTGCGGCACCACCGCGAAGATGCCATTGGGCGGCGCGGCGAAGTCTTCCAGCACCGCCTGCAGCCGCCCGGCCTTGATGTCGGCCTCGACCTCCCAGATGCTGCGCCAGGCCAGGCCCAGGCCGGCCAGGCACCAGTCGTGCAGCACCTGGCCATCGCTGCAATCGAGCCGGCCGCTGGGCCGCCAGTGCAGCAACTCGCCGTCCACCATGAAGGCCCAGCCGCGCGTCTGGCTGGCGTCCGAGCTCAGGCCCAGGCATTGCTGGCGCGCCAGCTCGGACGGGTGCTGCGGCACGCCGGCGCGCTTCAGATAGCCGGGCGTGGCCACGCACAGGCGCCGGTTGTCGGCCAGGCGCATGCTGACCAGGCTGGAGTCGACCAGATCGCCGACCCGCACCGCGCAGTCGAAACCCTCGCCGGCGATGTCCACCACCCGGTCGCTGAGGTTCAGCGAGATGCTCAGCTCCTGATGGCTGGCCAGGAACTCGGGCACCAGCGGCGCCACATGGCGGCGCCCGAAGCCAGCCGGCGCGGTGATGCGCAGATGGCCGCTGGCCTTGAGCCCGCCAGCGCTGACGCTGGCCTCGGCATCGGCGAACTCGACCAGCAGGCGCTGGCAGTCCTCCAGAAAGGCGCTGCCCTCATGCGTCAAGGTGATGCGCCGCGTCGTGCGCACAAGGAGCTTGACCCCCAGCCGCTCTTCAAGCGCATCGATGCGCCGCCCCATCACCGCCGGCGCCACGCCCTCGGTCTGGGCCGCGGCCGTCAGGCTGCCCTTGGTGGCCACCAGGGCGAAGGATTCGATCTGCTTGAGGCGGTCCATGGCGGCAGGGTAAGTATTTTCAATGCCTTAATCAACAAATTTTCCCAACAATTAAGAACTTTTTTAATCGCAATTGCGATGGCGAAGCATGGAAATTCCAGCGCGCTTGAACAGTGCGATTCGTCATGGGGCTGCTGAGGGTGTGGGTTGACGGACTGGCGATCTTGTGCGCCTGTCGCGCATCGACAACAAATGGACGCAATCGGCCTGCCTCGAAAGCTAGGGGTTTTCTCCTGAATTTGCCCCTTATTCCCAGGGAAGAACGCTGCATCGAGACTCTATTGGGGCGAACCCGGGTCCTTGGGTGTGAGCAGAACGTGAAGACTCCAGCTCTCGCGAACGCAGAACGCACAAGCGTTTCAGTCCTACCCCCAAACCGGGCCGACCTTCCTAGAAGGACGGCGCCACAGGCAAGCTTTCATAAGGAGCGCCCATGTTCAAACGCAGTCCCCTCAGCACCGCCGCACTTCTGTGCCTAGGCGCAGCCATGTATGCGCCTGTCTTGGCGCAAGAGACCCTGGAACGGGTTGAGATCACCGGCACACGTATCAAGACCATCAGTGCGGTCTCGAGCAGTCCCGTGACCTCGATCGGCGTGGCCGAGATCAATTCGAGCCAGCCGGTGGCGGTTGAAGAGGTCATCAAGGGTTTGCCGGCCGCTGTGCCCGCCATTGGCGCTGCGACTAACAATGGCAGCGGCGGTGGTGCAACCATCGATTTGCGTGGTCTGGGCAGCTACCGCTCGCTGGTGCTGATCGACGGTCGCCGCATGGTGCCGTTCGACCTGAATGCCAATGTCGACACCAACTCCATCCCGGTGGCCCTGCTGCGGCGCATCGACCTGGTGACCGGCGGCGCCTCTGCCGTTTACGGCGCCGACGCCGTATCCGGCGTGGCCAACTTCGTGCTGAATCGCCAGTTCAAGGGTGTCGAACTCAGCACGAGCTATGGCAAGTCCGACCGAGGTGATGCCGGCCGGCGCCGCACCGATCTGACCATGGGCGGTGCCTTCGGCGACGGCCGTGGCAGCATGGTACTGAGCCTCGGAACGACCAAGACCGATGAATTGCGCCAGGGCGAGCGTGCCATCGGTTCGACTTCGCGCTCCTCGGGTACCGGTTTGCCGCAGGGTTCGCCGACCGGCGTGCCTTCGGCGATCCAGATCGGCTCGATTGTCGGACTGCCAGCCGGCACGCCCAGCCTGGCCGATGTGCAGATCAACCCGGCCACCGGGCGGTTGGACGCACCGTTCAACACCTATAACTTCAACCCGCTGAATTTCTACGTCACGCCGCTGGACCGCATGCAGGCTACGGCACTCGGCAACTTCGTCATCAATGATCATGCCGAGGTCTATGCGGACCTGTTCTACTCACGTTCGGACGTGCTCTCGCACTTGGCGCCCAGCGGCAGCTTCCTGAACACCTACCAGGTGCCCATCGGCAACCCCTTCATCCCTGAAACCGCACGTCAGCAGATCTGCCAGGTGCGCGGCATCGACGCTGCCAACTGCGTGGTGGGCAACACCACGATGGTGCCGATGGCCATCGGCCGCCGTTTCACCGAGCTCGGTCCCCGCATCAATGACTTCAATAACAAGTCCATGCAGGGCACGGTCGGCCTGAAGGGTGCGATCAACGACAACTGGAGTTACGACGCCTATATCTCCAAGGGCGAATCGACCCAGGTCCAGACCCGTGGCAACTGGGGGTCGTTGTCCAAGGTCCGTCAGGCCCTGGATGCGGTCAGCACCACGGCCTGCCGCAACACCGCCAACGGCTGCGTGCCGCTGAATGTGTTCGGCGCTGAGGGCTCGATCACGCCGGAAATGCTGCGCTTTATCAACCTCAGTGCGATTTTGCAGAGCAAGGTCGAGCAGCAGGTGATGGCCGCCAACGTGTCGGGCGATCTGGGTCGCTTCAAGAGCCCCTGGTCTACCGATCCGATCGGCGTTGCCGCCGGTATCGAGAGCCGCGAGGTCACGGCCTCGAACTTCTCCGACAGCGCCTCGCAGATCCAGGGCGAAGTGCTGGGCACTGGCGCACCGACGCCGGACCGCTCCGGCAAGCTCAAGCTCGACGAGCTGTATGTCGAAGCCAGCATCCCATTGCTGAAGAACAAGCCGCTGGCCCACAAGCTGGGGCTTGAGTTGGGCTATCGCCACACTGAGTTCAAGACCACCAATAGCGTTGACTATGGCAGTTGGAAGGTCGGTGGCGACTGGGAGCCGGTGCAGGGCTTCCGCATCCGCGCGATGCAGCAACGCGCCACTCGCGCTCCCAATATCAACGAACTCTATGCGCCGTTGGTGTCGGGCCTGTCGAATCTGGCGACAGATCCCTGCCAGGGTGCCAACATCAACCAAGGCCAAGCCAACACGGCCGGTACTTTGTCTAACCTCTGCCGACTGACTGGCGTACCGCTGGCATCGGTTGGCAATCTGCCTGCCCCTGCTGCCGGCCAGATCAACAACCGCACGGGTGGTAATCCCAACCTTGGCCCTGAAGAAGCTGATACCACGACGCTGGGCTTTGTCTTCCAGCCCTCGATGGTTCAGAACCTGACCTTGTCACTGGACTACTACAAGATCAACCTGAAGAAGGCGGTCTCCAGCCCCAGCGTCACCGACATCCTGACCGACTGCTATGACCCGGCTCGCAACAGCGGTCTGACGATGAACGCAGCCTGCCAGTTGGTGCTGCGTGGCCCGTTGGGCACGTTCAACGGCGCGGACTCTCCCGGCGTCGTGACGCCCCAGTCGAATCTGGGCAAGCTGTGGACCGCAGGTGTTGATATCGGCGTCAGCTATCTGGTGGACTTGCGCAAGCTCGGCGCCGATGCGAAATGGGGCAAGGTCGATATTGGCCTGAATGCCAATATCGCCGAGAAGCATGCCATTCAGCCGACGCCTGCAGCGGTGAAGCGCGACTGCCTGGGCTACTACTCGATCGCCTGCGGCAACTTGAACGGTACGGCCTCGGGCTTCATGCCCAAGACCAAGTTCACCCAGCGCGCCACCTGGATGTTCGGCGACTGGACGCTGGGCTACAACTGGCGTCATATCGGCAAGATGACCGAGGAGCCTGGCGGCACGAACTTCCTGCCGGCCTATTCCAAGATCAAGGCCTACAACTATGTGGACCTGTCGGCAGCCTGGAATGTGCACAAGAACCTGCGCCTGAATCTGAGCGTCAACAACGCTTTCGATGAGAAGGCGCCAGAGGTGGGCAACACCATTGGCACGACCACGGCCAATAGCGGCAACACCTTCCCGCAGGTCTATGACGTCGTGGGTCGCTACATCACCGTCGGCGCGACTCTGAAGTTCTGAGTCGGCACTGTCCTAATGCAAAGCGGGCCTTCGGGCCCGCTTTTTTGCTTGTGTGGCGGACGCAAAGATCTTGTGTTTGAGCGACATCGAATCCCGGCAAAGCAGGCCCTACAGTTGATCTCAGCATGGTGGCTGCAATTGCTGCCGCCAACCGTCTTTGCATCAACCCTTGCCGAGCCCAGTCATGAGCAACTCCTACACTCCAGTTCACCGCCTTCAGATCGCGACCGCGCTGCATCGCTTCATCGAGCAGCAGGTACTGCCCGACACCGGCATCGCGAGCCGCGACTTCTGGGGCGGCTTCGATGCCATCGCCCATGAGCTGGCACCCAAGAACGCCGCGCTGCTGGCCGAGCGCGACCGTTTGCAGTCCGAGCTCGATGGCTGGCACCGCGCCCATCCGGGGCCGATTACCGACATGCCGGCCTACCGCGCGTTTCTGGAACGCATCGGCTATCTGGTGCCGGCGCCCGGTGCGGTCAGCGCCAGCACCGCGAATGTCGATGCCGAACTGGCTCTGCAGGCCGGCCCGCAGCTGGTGGTGCCTATCCTGAACGCCCGTTACGCGCTGAACGCGGCCAATGCGCGCTGGGGCTCGCTGTATGACGCGCTCTACGGTACCGATGCGATCTCGGAGGCCGATGGTGCTGAGCGCGCCGGCGCCTACAACCCGGTGCGCGGCGCCAAGGTGATCGCCTTTGCCCGCCAGGTGCTGGACCAGGCGGCGCCGCTGGCCGGCGCCTCGCACAAGGACGCGGCCGGCTACCGGGTCGAGGGCGGCCGCCTGGTGGTGGCCTTGATCGATGGCTCGACCACGGGTCTGGCGGACGCGGCCCAGTTCGTCGGCTATCAGGGCGATGCGGCTGCGCCCTCGTCGGTGCTCTTGGTTCACAACGGCCTGCATCTGGACATCCAGATCGACCGGACCACGCCGATCGGTGCCAGCGATGCGGCTGGCATCAGCGATCTGGTGCTGGAGGCGGCCTTGTCCACCATTCTGGATCTGGAGGACTCGATCGCGGCGGTCGACGCCGAGGACAAGCTGCTGGCCTACAGCAACTGGCTGGGCATCCAGCAGGGCAGCTTGACCGAGGAACTCAGCAAAGGCGGCAAGACCTTCACGCGCCGCCTCAATCCGGATCGCCGCTACACCGGCCCGAATGGCGGCGAGGTCGTGCTGCATGGCCGCTCCTTGATGTTCGTCCGCAATGTCGGCCATCTGATGACGAATCCGGCCATCCTGCTGGACGGCGGCGCCGAGATTCCCGAAGGCATCATGGACGCGGTCATCACGGTGACCATTGCGCTGCATGATCTGAAGCGGCGCGGCAATTCGCGCGCCGGCTCGATCTATATCGTCAAGCCCAAGATGCACGGCCCGGCCGAAGTGGCGTTCGCGGCCGAGCTGTTCGGCCGCGTCGAACAGTTGCTGGGCCTGCCCGACAGCACGGTCAAGCTGGGCATCATGGACGAAGAGCGCCGTACCAGCGTCAATCTGAAGGCCTGCATCGCGGCGGCATCGAGCCGCGTTGCCTTCATCAACACCGGCTTCCTCGACCGCACCGGGGACGAGATGCACACCGCGATGTTGGCGGGGCCGATGCTGCGCAAGGGCGATATGAAGAGCAGCGCCTGGATCCAGGCCTACGAGCGCAGCAATGTGCTGACCGGCCTGTCCTGCGGCCTGCGCGGCCGGGCCCAGATCGGCAAGGGCATGTGGGCCATGCCGGACCTGATGGCGGCGATGCTGGAACAGAAGATCGCCCACCCCAAGGCCGGCGCCAACACCGCCTGGGTGCCGTCGCCAACCGCGGCGACCCTGCATGCGCTGCACTACCACCAGGTCAGCGTCGCGTCCGTGCAACTGGAGCTGGAGCAGATCGATGCCGACGCCGAACGCGATGAGATCCTGAACAAGCTGCTGAGCATCCCCGTCGTGGCCGAGGCCAGCTGGAGCGCCGCCGAGCGGCAGCAGGAACTGGACAACAACGTCCAGGGCATCCTGGGCTATGTGGTGCGCTGGATCGACCAGGGCGTCGGCTGCTCCAAGGTGCCCGACATCCACAATATCGGCCTGATGGAGGACCGCGCCACGCTGCGCATCTCCAGCCAGCACATCGCCAACTGGCTGCACCACGGCGTGGTCAGCGAGGCGCAGGTGCGCGAGACCTTCGCGCGCATGGCGGCTGTGGTGGATGGCCAGAACGCCGGCGACGCCGCCTATAAGAGCTTGGTTGCCCACCCGCAGGGCGCGGCCTTCCAGGCAGCGCTGGATCTGGTGTTCAAGGGCAAGGAGCAGCCGAGCGGGTATACCGAACCGTTGCTGCATGCGTGGCGCTTGAAGGTCAAAGCCGCAGTTTGATGTCGCCCGAATGGGCATAAAAAACGGCGCCCGAGGGCGCCGTTTTCATTGCTAGGACCGCGAGGTCTTAGAACTTGGCGTTCATGCCCACGAAGAAGGAGCGGCCGAACACATCGTAGTAGCCCGGGATGGTGTCCAGGGCCTGGGTACCGGCACGGCCAGAACCGAAGAGCGGAGGCTTCTTGTCGAACAGATTGGTCACACCTGCATACAGCTCCGTGCCCTTGTTCAACGAATACCCAACCCGGACATTGTGGTAAGTGTGGGCAGGGATCTTCGGGAAGCCCGCAGCCGTCGACGTGGCGTCCATGTCGGCTTTGCCAATGTGACGGATGTTCCAGTTCGCCTTGTACGGCCCCATCTTCCAACCGATGTTGCCATTGGCGGTGAACTTGATGAAGCCCTGGTCGGTGGTCGAGCCGCCGGCTTGGCCCAGCAGGTCGAGCGTCGGACCACCGGCGTAGCTCAGCAAGCTGGCTTCGTCATAGATGGTGGCAATGGCCGACAGATCGAAATCGCCGAAGCTACCCGTCTTGAAACCATAGCGCACATCGATGTCCACGCCCTTGATGTCCATGGTTGCGACGTTCTTCAACTGCTCATCGACGGCACGCAGCACATAGTTGGCACCCGGGACCAGCGGATGAGTGCCGCGACGGACCACATCGCAGTAAGCGCGGGTGGTGGTGTCGTAGCAGAGGTCGACTGCATCCTGGCGGCCGATGGCCTTGATCATGTCGTTAACACGGATCTCAAAGCGATCAACGGCAATCGACAGGCCCTTGACTATGCTGGGCTGGAACACGAAACCGTAGGTCCAGGTCGTGCCCTTCTCGGGATTCAGGTTGGCATTGCCGCCCGAGAATCCTTCGACGCTCTGACGGGCAGACTGCGGCGGATCATAGGCAGCGGGGATTCCATCGGCGAGGCAGTTCCTACGACGCAGACCGCCGTCCGTGGCCGCGTTCTCATCGATACGGTCGACGGCGCAAGGATCATTGACCACACCGAAGTTCTGGCCGATGCCAGACAATTCGCCGGGCACCGGCGTACGCACAGCGCGCGCCTTCATGGCGCGGAAGCGCAGGCCACTCACCGGTTCCCAGTCGCCGCCCAGCTTCCACGTGTCATAGGTCTTGCCGCGGCTGCTGGAGTGGCGGGCCGCGCCTTCCAGGTTCAGCGAGTTGATGAAGGGCTTGTCGGCAAGCACAGGCACGAGGATTTCGGCGAAGACTTCCTTGGTCTTGATCTTCACAAAATCGGTGTCGCCGATTTGGTTGCCAGTCACCGAGCCCAGATTGATCTGGGTGTCGTGATCCAGATAGCCCGACAGGCTACGGTACTGACCGCCAACGGCAACGCGCACATCGCCAGCCGGCAGCTTAAACACCGAACCCGACAACGAAGCGATCGTGTCGTTCATCGAGTTCTGACCGGTGGAACGCGTGTCCACCATCAGATAGTCCTTCATGGCCTGGGTGTAGGGCGCGAAAGGATTGATAGGTACGCAACCGGTGCCGCGTGCCATTACATCGGCGCACTGGTACTGACCAGAGCCTGGGGCGGTTTCCTCCACGCGCAAACCGTGATAAAGCTGAGCCAGACCGACCGAACCTTCTGTACCCAGGTTCACACGGGTACGACCAAAGGTACTTGACACCTCCCAGCGCCAGTCATTGCCGAAGCCCGCCAGCGTATCCAGTTCGCCCTTGATGCCAAGCACGGTGCGATACATCGTACGCTCGCTCGTAGCACCTCGATTGCCGCCCATAGTCTCGTCGGAGAAGCGTTGCCACCAGGTCATCTCAGTCTGGTTTGCGGCAATCATCGCGTTGCGATATGCCGTCGGCATGAATGGATTCCCTACGGGGATCGAGGCTTCGACGCCACCAATCGTGTTCTGGTCGGACTGGAATGGGTGGCCTTCGAAGTTGGACTCGACCGAGGTATTTGCGAAGTTGAACTCACCGAAGGCGGTGATGTTCTTGTTCAGCTTGTACTCGATGTCGCCGGCGACCAGCGTGCGCTTGGTCGGGATCGCCAGATCGCGTTGACCATTCCGGTTGTACCCGTCGGTTGCTGTTACGAAGGGGATCAGGTTACCGTTTGCATCAGTGACACTATTGCCTCGGCGGGTAAATGTGCCGTTGCCGATGAAGAAGCGGCCATTGGCACCGACGCCGGAGCGGGCGCGCTCGCCGAAGATCGGATTGCCGGGGGTGAACCAGGAGAAGTCGTCCTTGCAGAACTCACGATCAGCGCAACTGACTTGACCTTGCTTGTCGAATTGGAGGGTCAATGAGGCGCGACCGGCATCGCCAAACTTGCCGCCCATCAGCAGCGATGCGCTTGGGTTCTTGTTGTCGCCCTTGCGAGATTCGCTGTAGCTGACGTTCAACTCGACGCCTTCGAAATTCTTCTTCGTGATGATGTTGATCACGCCGCCCATCGCATCGGCGCCGTAAATGGCCGAGGCGCCGCCGGTGATGACTTCAATGCGCTCGATATTGGCGGTCGGGATGGAGTTGAAGTCAACCGCCGTGTCGGTCGAGGTGCCGCCAGGCACGCGGCGACCGTTGATCAGCACCAGACTGCGGTTGGTGCCCAGATTGCGCAGATTGGCATTGTTCAGACCAGAGGTTTCGACACCCGAGAAGGTCGACTGGGTACGCGAAGAGCCGAAGGCAGGCGTGAACTGGGGCAACTGGGTCGCCATGTCGGCGAAGTTTTCCATGCCCAGATTGCTCATGGTTTCCGCGCTGATGGCCAGCACCGGCGTGGAACTGGTCAGGTTGGGACGCACGATGCGCGAACCGGTCACGACGACGGTTTCCACCTTCTCGACCGTGGTGCCGGTGCTCTGCGCCATTGCTGGCACCAACAAGGTCGGCAGCAGGCCGCCGGCCAGCAAGGCAGCAGCGGTACTCACTCGGGTTTTCTTAAACATGTGTGCTCCAAAAAAAGGCTTTTGACCGATCTGTCACCGCTTGTCTGCGGCTCGCGAGGGTCAGGTGACCGGGCGCGAATTAGCGTTGCGGATTCTATGGAGCGACACCAAATAGACACATGCGGAAACACGCGCATGTCGCTGCAGGGCAACGGGGTTTTGTGCGCATAGCATGCGAACTTGCGTCGAATGGCAAGCAACCTAGGGTAAGCCTGGGGGTTCCGGCCTCCTAGAATCCAGTCCCGACCCTGATCGAATCGCCCGCCATGACCGTCTCCGCAGCAACAGTCGCAGCCTCAACCAACAGTCTGCCGACCCATTGCGACGTGCTGATCATCGGCGCCGGCCCAGCCGGCTCGGCTGCCGCACGCCGTCTGGCCCAACAGGGCCTGGATGTGCTGCTGGTCGACCAGCACAAGCCCGGCCGCGACAAGATCTGCGGTGATGGCCTGATCCCGGATGCCCATGCCGCGCTGTCGCGGCTCGGCGTGCTGGACGCGGTGATGGCCAAGGCGCAGCGCATCGCGCATGTGGGCTGCATAGGCCCGCGCGGCGGCCGCATCGATGTGCCGGGCAATCTGGCGGTGCTGCCGCGGCGCGAGCTGGATTTGCTGCTGCTGGAGGCGGCGCAGGCGGCCGGCGCGCGCGTGCTGACGCCCTGGCGTTTCGATGCGCCGCTGGAGGATGCGCAGGGCCGTGTCGTCGGCGCCCGGCTGCGGCAGGACGAGCAAGTGATCGAGATCCGAGCCCGCTGGCTGCTGCTGGCCACCGGCGCGACGCCGATGGCCCTGAGCGCCGCCGGCATGTGCGAGCGCCACACGCCCAGCGGCGTGGCCTTGCGCGGCTATGTGCGTGCGCCCTCGATGGTGGGCCGCATCAAGGCCATGGACGTGGTCTGGAGCCGGGCGCTGCGGCCGGGCTATGGCTGGATCTTTCCGGCCCCCGATGACTGCTTCAATATCGGTGTCGGTGTGACCGGCAGCCACAGCTCCGCCGCCGGCAAGGGGGCCAAGAAGGCGCTGAATCTGCGCGCGATCTTCGACGCCTTCACCACGCATTACGAGCCTGCCGCGCAGCTGATGCGCGAGGGCGAACTGGTCGGTGAGTTGAAGGGCGCGCCGCTGCGCTTCAGCCTGGAAGGCGCGCGCTGGAGCCGCCCCGGCCTGATGGTGACCGGTGAGGCGGCGGGCTCGACCTACTCCTTCACCGGCGAGGGCATCGGCAAGGCGCTGGAGACCGGCATGCTGGCGGCCGAGGCGGTGCTGGCCCATCGCGAGGACGATGCTGCGGCGCGTGCTCTCTACGAGCAGGGCCTGCGCGGACTCAAGCCCAAGTTCGATCTCTATGCCCGCGCCGACCGCATCAACGGCACACCCTGGCTGGTCGACCTGCTGATCTGGCGCGCGCAGAAGAGCCCGCGCATCCTGCGGCGCATGAGCGGCGTGCTCAACGAGACCAGCAACCCCGGCAGCCTGATCACCGTCAAGGGGCTGACCCGCTTGTTCCTGGAGTAGTCCTGATGTGTCAGTTGCTGGGCATGAATGCCAACACGCCGACCGATGTGATGTTCAGCTTCACCGGCCTGGCCACCCGCGCCGACGAGCACAAGGACGGCTTCGGCATCGCCTTCTTCGAGGGCCGCGGCCTACGCCACTTCGTCGACCACCACAGCGCCCGTGCCTCGCCGCTGGCCGAGCTGGTCAAGCACTACCCGATCAAGAGCGACAACGTCATCGCCCATATCCGCAAGGCCACCCAGGGCCAGGTGGCGCTGGAGAACACCCACCCCTTCCAGCGTGAGCTGTGGGGGCGCTACTGGGTGTTCGCGCACAACGGCAATCTGGTCGACTTCAACCCGCGCCTGCATGCCGCCTTCAAGCCGGTCGGCCAGACCGACAGCGAGCGCGCCTTCTGCTGGCTGATGCAGGAGCTGGCCAAGGCGCATTGCGATGTGCCCAGCATCGCCGAGCTCAGCGCCACCTTGGCCGAGCTGATGCCGCAGCTGGCCCGCCACGGCACCTTCAACATGCTCTTGTCCAACGGCCAGGCGCTTTGGGCCCACGGCTCCACCCACCTGCACTATCTGCTGCGAGCCCATCCCTTCGGCCCGGTTCAGCTGAGCGACGAGGACCTCAGCGTCGATTTCGCCCGTCACACCACCGCCCAGGACCGCGTCGCGGTGATCGCCACCGAGCCGCTGACC
Organism: Burkholderiales bacterium C2; assembly: GCA_005503085.1. Taxonomy (GTDB): domain Bacteria; phylum Pseudomonadota; class Gammaproteobacteria; order Burkholderiales; family Burkholderiaceae_C; genus Roseateles_E. Next base: position 176,921 of record SCOI01000007.1, read on the forward strand.
CGCGATGAACCCTGGGTCGCGTTCGCGCCCGGCGAGCTGAAAGTCTTTGTCGATGGCGCCCCGCTGGCGCGCTGAAGCCACCGCCCAACCGCCGAATCCGCCATTCGCCGCAGCACCGGCGCTCGGCGTCCGTCGCCTGCCTAGACTTCCCCCATGAGCGAATCCCCCGCCACCCGCAAGCCCGCCGCGCTGGACTGGACCCAGTGGCTCTGCCCCGGCCCGCGCCGGGTCTTCGCCGCCGAGGAAATGGCGCGCGGTGGTACCCAGGCCTGGCCGAGCGGCATCGACCGCTATGTCTACGGCAACACGCTGGTGATGCTGCTGATCTTTGGCGCCGAGCTGCCCGAGGGCTGGGGCCTGCCGGTGCTGCTGCTGAGCCTGGGCGCTGCGGCGGCCGCGCTGGGCGTCGCCCGCTGGCTGTGGCGGCAGCCGAGCCGGCTGCGCCTGAACCTGGCCAGCTGGTTGCTCACCCTGGTGTTCGTGCTGGGCCTGCTGCTCTACCAGGGCCGGGGTCACCCGACGCCGGTCCTGCCGCTGCTGGTGGTGACCGGCGCGCTGGTGACGGCGCTGAGCGCCTGGTGGTTTCTGACCCTGTACCGGGTGCAGCAGATCGAGGCCCGCCTGGCCGAGCTGGACGAGCAGGCTCGCAGCCTGAATCTGGCACGCCGCCTGGCCACGGCCCAGATCCAGCCGCACTTCCTGTTCAACACCCTGGCCTCGCTGCAGCATTGGGTCGACACGCAGGACAGCCGCGCCGGCCCCACCTTGCGCTCTTTCACCCGTTACCTGCGTGCCACCCTGCCGATGTTCGAACGCGATGCGCTGAGCCTGGCCGACGAGCTGGCCATCGTACGCAGCTATCTGGAAGTGATGCAGGCCCGGCTCGGCGAGCGGCTGCACTGGGAGCTGCGGGCCGAGCCAGGGCTCGATGCGCTGCTGCTGCCGCCCGGCGCTCTGCTGACCCTGGTCGAGAACGCGATCGCCCATGGCATCGAGCCCAGCCTGCGCGGCGGCCGCATCGAGCTGCAGGTGCGCGCCGAACACGGCCAGGTGCTGATCGAGGTCAGCGACGATGGTGCCGGCCTTGTGGCCGCGCCCTGCGATGGCGTCGGCCTCGCCAACACCCGCGCCCGCCTGGCCCAGCTGCATGGCGAGCAGGCCAGGCTTGAAGTCCTGCCGCAGCAGCCCGGTTGTCTGTCCCGCATCACACTTGCCCGAAATCCATGAGCGAGATCAAAGCCCTGATTGCCGATGATGAAGAAGGCCCACGCGAACAGCTGCGCGCCGCGCTGGTGCGCCTGTGGCCCGAGCTGGAGATTGCGGCAGCCAGCATCCACGGGGTGGATGCCTGGGACGACTTCCTGGCCCATGAGCCGCAGGTCTGCTTCCTCGACATCCGCATGCCCGGCCTGAACGGCCTGGAAGTGGCCCGCCGCATGGCGGCCACCGACCGGCCTCCGCAGGTGGTGTTCGTCACTGCCTATGGCGACCATGCACTGTCGGCCTTCGATGCCGGCGCGGTGGACTATGTGATGAAGCCGGTGGATGACGAACGCCTGCGCCAGGCCATCGGTCGCGTCAAGACCCGGTTGCAGCGCATGCAGCCGGGCCCGGACCTGCAGACCTTGCTGAAGCAACTGCTGCCGGCGCCGCAGCGGCCGCGCCTGATCCAGGCTTCGCTGGGCCGCGAGGTGAAGATGATCGCTCCCGAGGAGGTGATCTATTTCGAGAGCGACAACCGCTACACCCGGGTCGTGCACCAGGGCGGCGAGGCACTGATTCGCACGCCGCTGAAGGAGCTGCTGGCCACGCTGGATGAGCAGCAGTTCTGGCAGGTGCATCGCTCGGTGCTGGTCAACAGCCGCCAGATCGCCAGCGCCGTGCGCATCGACGAAAACACCATGGTGCTGACCCTGAAGGGCCGCGAGGAGAAGTTGCCGGTGTCGCGCCAGTTCCAGGGCCTGTTCAAGGGCCAGTGACGCGCTGCGCACCCAAGCGGGTCAACCCGGCTGCGACCGCGACGGGCTTTGGGCACAATGGCTCGCACTGCCAACACCGCGCCCGCCATGTCAGCCCTGCCCAGCCCGAGATTCGATGAGTTCTACCGCTACGAGGGGCTGACCCAGCTCCTGTTCTCCTATGCCGAGGCGCGGCCCAATCTGGTCTCGGTGCGCAGCATCGGCAAGAGCTACGAGGGCCGCGACATCTGGGCGCTGGTGCTGACCAATACCGCCACCGGCGCCGATATCGACAAGCCGGCCTTCTGGCTGGACGGCAATATCCACGCCGCCGAGCTGACCGCCTCGACCACCTGCCTGTACTACCTCAACGACCTGCTGCTCAAGTACGGCACTGATGCTCAGGTGACCCAGTTGCTGGATACGCGCGTCATCTATATGGTGCCGCGCCTGAACCCAGACGGCGCCGAGCTGGCCCTGGCCGATCGGCCGCGCCACATCCGCTCCTCGACCCGCCGCTACCCCTACGACGAGGAGCCGGTCGACGGCCTGACCATCGAGGACGTGGACGGCGACGGCCGCATCCTGACGATGCGCGTGCCCGACCCGCATGGCGGCTACAAAAAGCATGAGCAGGACCCGCGCCTGATGGTGGCGCGCGAGCCCGGCGAGTTTGGCGGCGAGTATTACCGGCTGATCCCCGAGGGCTTCGTCAAGAACCATGACGGCCTGACGGTGACGGTCAACCGCGACCGCGAGGGGCTGGACCTGAACCGCAACTTCCCCAGCGAATGGCGGCAGGAATACAAGCAGGTCGGCGCCGGCCCCTACCCGACCAGCGAGCCCGAGGTGCGGGCCATGGTGGACTTCATCACCAGCCACCCCAATATCGGCGCGGCCATCAGCTATCACACCCACAGCGGCGTGATCCTGCGCCCGATGGGCGGCCACAGCGACGAGGACATGATTCCCGAGGACCTGTGGGCCTACAAGCGCTTCTCGGAGCTGGGCGTCAAGCACAGCGGATACCCGGCCATCAGCATCTGGCACGACTTCAAATACCACCCCAAGGAAGTCATCTCCGGCACCCAGGACTGGGTCTACGAGCATCTGGGCGCCCTGTTCTGGGTGGTCGAGATCTGGTCGCCCAACAAGGAGGCCGGCATTGAGGGCTACAAATGGATCGACTGGTACCGCGACCACCCGGTCGAGGACGATCTGAAGCTCTTGAAGTGGAGCGACGAGCAGTGCGAGGGCCGAGCCCATGTGGACTGGCGGCCCTTCCAGCACCCGCAGCTCGGCGCGGTCGAGATCGGCGGCTGGGACAAGATGAATTACTGGCGCAACCCGCCGCCGCATCTGCGAGAGCGCGAGGCCGCCCGCTTCCCGGGCTGGATGAACCAGATCGCGCTGTCCCTGCCCAAGCTGGAGCTCTTGCGCACCGAGGTGCGCGCGCTCGGCCCCGACACCTGGCGCGTGCGCCTGGCGGTGGCCAATGGCGGCTATCTGCCGGCCTACATCACCAAGCGGGCGCTGGAGCGCAAGGTCGTACGCGGCGTGATGTTCGAAATCCATCTGCCGCTCGGCAACCCCGAGATCAGCCTGCTCGGCGGCAAGGAGCGCATCGAAGGTCCGCAGCTGGAAGGCCATGCGCCCAAGCAGAGCCAGCAGGCCTTCCTGCCCAGCCGCGAGGTCACGGCCGACCGGGCCGTTGGCGAATGGGTAGTGCGCGCGCCCAAGGGTACGCGGCTGGCGCTGACGGCCAGTGCCGAGCGGGCGGGGACCGTGCGGACCGAGGTCGTGCTCGACTGAACTCAGTCCACGCTGCAGCGCTCTTTTTGCAAGCTCGCCAGCAGCGAAGGCCCCAGCGACTTCAGCAGCTGCACCGACAGCGCGCTGGTGAAGTAGTAGCGCGCCGCATCGGGTTCGTGCACATAGCTGGTGACGGTGCCGAAATAGCGCTCGCCCAGCGTGAAGACCAGGGTGCCGGAGCGCTCGACGACGCGCTCCGAGATCAGGCGTCCGTTCTTGTCGACCCGGGTCTGGCGATGGTCGCCGGTGCCGGTCTTGCCGCCCACCGGCAAGACCTGACCCTGGGCGTCGAGAAAGACGCCGCGCAGCCGCCTTGCGGTGCCGTCCTCGACCACCGCGACCAGGGCGCGCCAGGCGGCCTCGGCGACCGCCGGCGCCAGCACCTGCTGCACGGCCGCACCGCGCGCTTCCAGCCGGGTGTCGAAGGGCGTGCCGGCCGCGAAATGCAGGGCCTCGATCGGCTGCTGGGGCCGGCGCGCGCCCTGGTTGACGATGATGCCCATCAGCTCGGCCAGCGCCGCCGGGCGGTCGCCGGAGGCGCCGATCGCGCTGGCATAGGAGGGCGTCAGCCGGTCGAAGGGATAGCCCAGCCGGCGCCAGGATTGCAGCAGGCCGTCGAAGGCCTCGCGCTCCAGCATCTGGCGCAGGCGCTGGTCCTGGGCGGCGCGCTGACGGGTCTTGAACAGCCAGGCATAGGCCTGCTGGCGCGCCTCGGCGCTGGCTGCCAGCAGCTCCTCGGGGTCGGCGTCCGGGGTCTGCTGCAGCTGCCCCACCAGCCACAGCTCCAGCGGGTGGCGGCCGGCCAGATAGGCACGGTCGGCCAGCGACAGCGCCTGGTAGCGGCGGTGCATGGCGGCATCGACCTTCGCCTGGGGTATCTGCTCGGCCAGCCAGGCGCGCAGCCGCGCTTCGTCGGCCGCCGGCTCCAGCAGATAGAGCAGGGCGGCGCGGGCAGGCAGCGTCGGCCGCGTGTCGGCCAGCAGCCGCTCGCGCGCCTGCGCGGCCGACAGGCCCTGATACTTGCGCAGAAAGCCGGCCAGATAGTGGCCGCCCTCGGCCGCGGCGAAGCGCTGCAGCAGGGCCAGGCGGCGCGGATGCCCGGGCTCGGCCAGCAGCGCGGCGCTAGCGTCGCCGCCGTGGATGCGGTACTGGATGATGTCGCGCATCAGCCGGATGAAGACCAGATTGACCGAGTGCTTGAAGGCCTCGCCGACCGAGAACTGCTGGTGCTGGTGTTCGGGCGCGAAATTCTCGAAGCGGTGCAGGCCGCCGCCGGTGAAGAAGGCTTCGCCCGGATGGGCCGAGTAGCGGCGCTGCAGCGCGGCGTCCAGCATCGCCGGCAGCTCGCGCGGCTGCTGGGTTTGCAGCAGATAGTCGCGGGCCCACAGCGACAGCGCATCGCGGCCGGCCGGCGCCAGCGCGCGCAGCTCATCGGGCCTCAGGCCGGCCCAGCGCTGGTGCAGCTCGGCGATGACTTCCAGATAGGAGATCAGCGTGCGCAGCTTGGCGGTCGAGCCCAGGTCCAGCTTGGCGCCCAGATTGACATCGAAGGGCTGGGCCAGGCTGTCGGCCTGCACGCGCAGCCGGTTGCTGTGCGCGCCGCGCTCGTAAATCGTCAGACTGAACACCAGCGGGCGCAGGTCGGCGTCGGCCTCCAGCAGATGGGGGCCGTAGAGCCCGGCGGCGCGCGCCGCTTCGGGCTTTTGCAGCCCCGCCAGCGTGCGCGTGGCCAGGGCCTGGGCGCGGCCGTCCAGGCTGGTCTGCACCGCCAGATCGAGCCGGTCCAGCTCGTAGCTGCGCGGCATGTCCAGCAGCGCGGCCAGCTTGACCCGCAGCGCGCCGCTGGCCTTGCGCTGCACGAAATCGGGCCGCTGCGGCTGCGGCCCCGGCTCGGCCCGTGTCAGCGCCAGCGGCAGCGCCGCATCGCGCAAGCCCAGCGGGATCGCGCCGGCCTCGGCCAGCAGGCGCAGATAGCTGTCGGTCAGGCGCCGCAGCGCCTGACCGTCGCCGCGCAGGAACTGGCTCGGGCGGCGCTGCGCGATCAGCAGCGACAGCGCCTGCTTGTAGGCCAGGGCCTGGGCCGGGCTCGCGTCGGTCTGCTGCAGCAAGAGGCGGTTGACGCTGTCGGCGTCACGCCCATACCAGGCCCAGAGCCCGTCGCCGAGGCCGTGCACCTCGCCGATGCCGGGGCGCGCGGCCAGCGGCACGGTGTTCAGATAGTCGCGCAGGATCTCGCGCCGGCGCCCCAGGGTCTGCTCGCCGTCCAGATAGGCGCGCTGCGAGGCCGAGGCCATCTGGCGCAGCTTCTCGCCGACCGAGCCGGTGCGGCCCTGCGGCGAATGGCGGTATTTCTCGATCTGGGTCGCCAGGGTCGAGCCGCCGGACGCCGGCCGGCTGGCATCGATGCGTTGCTGCAACTGTTGCAGCGCGGCCTTGCCGAAGCGCTCGGGGTCCAGCGCCGGGTTGCGGCGCGGCGCGTCCTCGTCGAGCAGATGGCGGTCCTCTATGAACAGCAGGGTCTGCACCAGCAGCGGCGGGATGTCCTCGAAGCGCGCGTACTGGCGCTGCGGCTGGCGCAGCGCCAGCAAGGCCTCGCCACGGCAGTCGCGCAGCAGCAGGCCGGCCTGGCTCTTTTCGCGGTAGGGGATGAACAAGCCCTGTCCGGCCATGGCCAGCAGCTGCGGCGACTGGCGGGCCTGGCTGGCGACGACGAAACCCTGCTGCTGCAGGCGCTCGATGTGCTGCGGCAGCGCGCTATAGCCCATGCGTTCGTCGTAGGGGCCATCGCCCGGGAAGCTGATGCTGGGGCTGGGGCCGGCCTCGACGCGGTAGCTGGCCTCGCGCGCCGCCGAGGACCACAGCGTGGCCTGCAGCCGCGAGCTGCGCAGCTCGGTAAAGCCCGCCAACGCCGCCGTGGCCGCCAGTCCACCACCCAGCCAGATCAGTCCGACCGCCCTTGCCATGACCGCCTCGCATCACGCTTGACCGGTCTTCAGTCTGTGCTTTCGCGCCGCCCGGAGCAAGCGACGATCCCGCATATGAGCGGCCGATGAGCGGCCCGGATCGCCCGCTTATCGGCGCATCGCGGCGCCGCCCTCAGCTGGGCTTGCGATCCTGCTCGGCGGCCGCCAGCACGGCCTCGCGCCACATCCGGGCCGGCACAAAGGTGCGCAGCTGCTCCATCGCCTTGGCGATCAGCTCGGGGTGCAGCTCGTGGCCGATGCCGGGCTTGACGTCGGCGGTGACATCGGCGCCCAGCTGCACCAGGATCTGGGCCGCCTGCACGATGTCGCGGTAGGGCATGCGCTCGTCGGCCATGCCGTGCAACAGGTGCAGGCTGACCTCCTCGGGGGCGTGCTCGGGCAGGCTGGCATAGCGGCCGCCAAAGGCCAGCACGCGGCCGGCCAGCCGGGGCTCGGCCTGCACCGCCTCCAGCGCCATGATGGCGCCCTGCGAGAAGCCGCCCAGGGCGACGCGCTCCCAGGGCAGCTCGAAGTGATCCGCCCAGTGCCGCACCAGCGCGATGAAGCCGGGCAGCGCGGCCGCGACCCGTTCGATGCGGCTGCTGTCGTCGATCCGCTGCAGCGAAAACCATTGGTAACCTGCGGCCGTAGTCGCTGCCCCGTCGAAGGCCTCGGGCGCATCGATACTCAGCACCGCGGCCTGCGGGTACTGGGCGCGCAGGGCCTGGGCCAGCGGCGTCATCTGCGAGCCATCGCTGCCCAGGCCGTGGAACAGCAGGAACAACAGCTGCGGCGCCTGGCCATCGGGCAGCAGCATCAGGGTGGGCGTGGGGAGGTCGGGCTTGCTCATGGCCCTATTGTGAATCGCGGAACGCCGTGCGGCGTCGCAAGCGGAAAGAGGGCGGGGATGGAACTGAAGGTCAACGGGCAGGTTCATGCGCTTCCCGCGCATGCGGACGATGCCGCGATGCCGCTGCTGTGGGTGCTGCGCGACGGGCTGAACCTGACCGGCACCAAGTTCGGCTGTGGCGTCGCGGCCTGCGGCGCCTGCACCGTGCATATCGATGGCCAGGCCGCGCGTGCCTGCGTGACGCCGCTGGCCAGCGTGCAGGGCAAGGCCGTCACCACCATCGAGGGCCTGGCAGCCGGCGCGCTGCAGCAGGCCTGGATAGCCCACCAGGTGCCGCAGTGCGGCTACTGCCAGAGCGGCATGCTGATGGCCGCCGCCGCGCTGCTGGCCGGCAAGCGCAGGCCCAGCGACGCCGACATCGACGCGGCGATGACCAATCTGTGCCGCTGCGGCACTTATCCGCGCGTGCGCGCGGCGATCAAGGATGCGGCCGCCCAGATGAGCGCGCCCAAGCCGGCGGGCCAGCGCGCATGAAGCGCCGCACGCTGCTGCTGTCCGGTCTTGGCGCGGCCGGCGCCCTGCTGGTGGGCTTTGCCGCGCTGCCGCCGCGCAGCCGGCTGGGCCATGCGAAGACGCAGGCCGTGGTCGACGGCGAGATCGGCTTGAACGGCTGGATCAAGATCGCCACCGACGGCAGCGTGCTGCTGGCGATGAACCGCAGCGAGATGGGCCAGGGCGTGCATACCGCGCTGGCCCAGCTGGTGGCCGAGGAACTGGCCGTGCCGCTGGCGCGGCTGCGGCTGATCGCGGCCGGCCACGAGTCGCTGTACGGCAATGTCGCGATGTTCGTCGGCCAGCTGCCGCTCCCGCCGCGCAGCCTGGAGCCGGGCCAGGAAAGCCCAGCCGCAAGACTGGGAGCCTGGACCGTGGCCAAGCTGGCGCGTGAGCTGGGTATCAACGCCACCGGTGGCAGCTCCAGCATCGCGGATGCCTGGGAGCCGCTGCGCTGGGCCGCCGCCACCGCCCGCCAGCAGCTGCTGGGCGCGGCCTCGCTGCGCTGGAAGCTGCCGCTGACCGAGCTGCGCATCACCGCCGGCGTGATCAGCCATGTGGCCTCGGGCGATAGCGCCCATTACGGCGAGTTCGCCCAGGCGGCGGCCGCCACGCCGCCCGGCGAGGTGGGGCTGAAGCCGGCGAAGCAATGGACCCTGATCGGGCAGTCCGCGCCGCGCCTGGACCTGGCCGCCAAGATCGATGGCTCGGCGCGCTTTGGCATCGATGCGCGGCCGCCCGGCCTGCTGTATGCGGCGATCCGCCACGCGCCGGCGCTGGGCGGCGCGCCTGGCGCGCTGCCGGTCGATGCGGCGCTGCGCCAGCCCGGGGTCGAGAGAGTCGTATCGCTGGGGCCTTATGCCGGCGGGCAGGCGGCGGTGGCCGTCGTCGCGCGCAACAGCTGGCATGCGCTGCGTGCCGCGGCGGCGTTGGAGATCGAGTGGCAGGGCCGACCGGCCGGGGCGCTGGACAGCGCGCGCATCGCCGCCGCGCTGGCCGAGGCGGCGCGCCGCGCCGCCGCCGATGGGCTGGCCTTCGCCAGCGAGGGCGATGCCGACCGCGCACTGGCCGGCCCGGGCCGCAAGATCGAGGCACTGTACGAAGCCCCCTATCTGGCCCATGCGGCGATGGAGCCGATGAACTGCACGGCCCGGGTGCGCGAGGGCCGGGTCGAGCTCTGGGTGCCGACCCAGGTGCCGGGTCTGGCCCGCGAGTTGGCCGCGCGCGTGGCCGGTGTCGCGCCCGAGGCGGTCACCGTGCATGTCAGCTACCTGGGCGGCGGCTTTGGCCGGCGCCTGGAGATCGACTTCGTCGGCCAGGCCGTGCGGGTGGCGCTGGAGACCGGCGGTCGGCCGGTGCAACTGCTGTGGTCGCGCGAGGAGGACATGAGGCACGACTTCTACCGCCCGGCCGGCGCGGCTTTTTGCGAAGCGCTGCTGGGCGAGGACGGCAAGCCGCTGGGCTTGCGCATCGGCAGCGCCGGCGATGCGATCTCGCCGCGCTGGATGGAGCGGGTGCTGCCGGCGCTGGCCGGGCCGGTGGATCTGCCGGACAAGACCGCGGCCGAGGGCCTGTTCGACCAGCCCTATGCCGTGCCGCATCAGCGCATTGCCCATCTGGCCACGCACAGCGGCGTGCCGGTCGGCTTTTGGCGCTCGGTCGGTCATTCGCACCATGCCTTCTTCATCGAAAGCTTTGTCGACGAGCTGGCCCACGCGGCCGGAGTCGATCCGCTGGCCTACCGCCTGAGCCTGCTGGACGGCCTGCCGCGCCACGCGGCGGTGCTGCGACTTGCGGCCGAGAAGGCCGGCTGGGGTCAGGCCTTGGCCAGGGGCCAGGCACGCGGCCTGGCCCTGCACGAGAGCTTCGGCAGCATCGTCGCCCAGGTCGTGGAACTGACGCAGGATGCAGGCGGGCGGCCCCAGGTGCTGCGCGTGGTCTGCGCGCTGGATTGCGGCACCGTGGTCAACCCGGCCATCGTCGAGCGCCAGATGGAGGGGGCCGTCATCTTCGGGCTGACGGCGGCGCTGTTCGGCCGCATCGACATCCGCGATGGTGTCGTGCAGCAGCGCAATTTCCCCGACTACCCGCTGCTGAGCCTGGCGCAGACGCCGCGCATCGAGACCCATCTGATCGCCAGCCACCATGCGCCCACCGGCGTTGGCGAGCCCGGCACCCCGCCGGTGGCGCCGGCCGTGGCCAATGCCTGGTTCGCGCTCACCGGCGAGCGGCGTCGGCGCCTGCCGCTGTGAGCGGCGCGCGGGATTACTGCCGGAATGTGCCTGTTTGAGAGGGTTTTTCTGCCCCGGGGCGGTCCCGGCGTGCCCCAAAATCGGGCGGAGACTGCTTCGACACGCCATCGCCATGCCCAGCCAGGATCTCGTTCCTCTCGACGCGCCAGCGGCCGCCGACCCTCATCAGCGGCTGATCCAGGCGCTGCGCGAGCGCGACGTCATCCTCGACAATGCCGGCGTCGGCATCGTGTTCGTGAAGCAGCGCGTCATCATGCGCTGTAACCAGCGCTATGCCGATATCTTCGGCTATGCCGACGCCGCCGAACTGCTGGGCGGCAGCAGCGTGGACCTCTATCCCGATGTGCAGGCCTTCAAGCGGCTCGGGGCAGAGGCCTATCCCGTCATGGCGACCGGCCAGCGCTACAAGACCGAGCAGCGGATGAAGCGAGTCTCGGGCGGGCTGTTCTGGGCCAGCCTGACCGGATGTCTGATCGATCCGGCCGATCCGGCCGCGGGCTCGATCTGGATCGTCGACGACATCGACGAGCAAAAGCGCGCTGAGGCCGAGCTGCACAGCATCACCGCCGAGCAGCAGCTGATCCTCGACCATTCGATGGTGGGCATCGTGTTCCTGCGCGGGCGCCGGGTCACGCGCTGCAACCGTGCCTTCGAGACCTTGTTCGGCTATGGCCCCGGCGAGCTGGACGGCAGCTCGTCGCGGCAGTGGTACCTGAGCGATGCGGACTGGGAGCTGGCGGGCCAGCGCTGCTACGAGCCTTTTGCCGCCGGTCGCGCCTTCGAGGGCGAGATGCTGCTGCGCCGCAAGGACGGCTCGCCGCTGCATTGCGAGGTGCGCAGCAAGGCCATCGATGCGCAAGACCTGTCCCTGGGGTCGATCTGGATCACGATGGACATCACCGCGCGCAAGAACGCCGAACTGGCCCTGGTCGCGGCCAAGCAGGAGCTCGAGCAGCTGGTGCAGCAGCGCACCCGCCAGCTCAGCGAGACGGTGCAGGCGCTGGAGCAGAAGGTGCGCGAGCAGCGCGAGGCCGAGGCGCATATCCAGCAGCTGGCGCATTTCGATGCGCTGACCGGCCTGCCGAACCGGCTGCTGCTGGACCAGCGCAGCCAGCAGGCGCTGGACATCGCGCGCCGCCAGGGCGAGCCGCTGGCCCTGCTGTTCCTGGATCTGGATCACTTCAAGAACGTCAATGACTCGCTGGGCCACCGCGTCGGCGACGAGCTGCTGAAGCTGCTGGCCCAGCGCTTGACGGCGGCGCTGCGCGAGCAGGACACGGTCGCGCGCCTGGGCGGCGACGAGTTCGTGCTGCTGCTGCCCGGCACCGACGCCCAGGGCGCCGCGCGGGTGGCGGCCAAGGCCATGGAGCTGGCCACGAAGCCCTTTCAGATCGAGCGCATGGAGCTGACCGTGACGCCGTCGATCGGCATTGCGCTCCATCCCGGCGACGGCGCGGACTTCGAGACCCTGTGCCGTTGCGCCGATATCGCGATGTACCGAGCCAAGCAGGGCGGACGCAATGGCTTTCGCTTCTTCACCGGCGAGATGCAGGCCCAGTCCTTGCGCGCGCTGCAGCTGGAGAACGCGCTGCGCCGCGCGCTGGAGCGAGACCAGCTGTGGCTGTGCTATCAGCCGCAGATCTGCATGAGCAGCGGCCGTGTGATCGGCGCCGAGGCTCTACTGCGCTGGAGCCATCCGGAGCTGGGCCCGGTGTCGCCGGCCGAGTTCATCCCGGTGGCCGAGGCCAGCGGCCTGATCCTGGCGATCGGTGAATGGGTGTTGCGCAGCGCGGTCCGCCAGCTCCGGCAGTGGCTGGACGGCGGCATGCCGGCGCTGACCCTGGCGGTCAATCTGTCCTCGGTGCAGTTCCGCCATGCCGATCTGCCGTCCCTGGTGTCGCGCCTGCTGGCCGAGGCCGGGCTGTCGCCCGGGTTGCTGGAACTGGAGCTGACCGAGGGCGTCGCGATGGTGGACCCTCTGGGCGCGATCGCGGTGATGAACGATTTGCACGAGCGCGGCGTGCGCATGGCCATCGACGACTTCGGCACCGGCTATTCCTCGCTGAACTATCTGAAGAAGTTCCGTGCCAACAAGCTCAAGATCGACCAGAGCTTTGTGCGCGACATCGGCAGCGACCCGGATGACAAGGCCATCGTCCGCGCCATCATCAGCATGGCCAGAAGCCTGGAGATGCGCACCATTGCCGAGGGCGTCGAAACCCGGGACCAGCTGGACTTTCTGCGCGCCCAGGGCTGCGACGAGGTGCAGGGCTATCTGTTCAGCCGGCCACTGCCGGCCGAGGACTTCCGCGCCTTTGTCACGGCCTATCGCCCCGACGTAGCCACAGGCCGAACAGCGTGCCGATGACATACATGCTGACCGAGTAGGCCGCTGCCGGCAGCGCCATCTGGAAGTTCTGCAGCACGCTCAGCGCAATGTAGAGCGCCAGGGTCGAGTTGTGGATGCCGATCTCGAAGCTGATCGCGGTGGCCATGGGCTTGGCCAGACCCAGCGAGCGGCTCAGGTAGTAGCCCGACAGCAGGCTCAGCAGATTGAACACCAGCACGATGCCACCGATGCTGGCGGCCGAGTCGGCCAGCGCCCGCCACTCCTTGGCGATCGCGCCCAGGGCCAGCAGCGCCAGCACGACGGCGCTGAAGATCTTGAAGGGCTTTTCCAGCCGCGCCGCCAGCGCCGGGCGCCAGCGCGCCACGCTCATGCCGACGACCACCGGCAGCAGCACGACGGCCATCACCTCGGCGACCTTGGCGGTCTGCAGCGGCACGACGCCTTCGCCGATGAAATGCTGCAGCGCGAGGTTGGCGATCAGCGGCATGGTGAGCACCGACAGCAAGGTGTTGATCGCGGTCAGCGAGATGTTCAGCGCCACATGGCCGCCGAACAGATGCGAGAACAGATTGGCCGAGACCCCGCCCGGCGAGGCCGCCAGCAGCATCAGGCCCACCGCCATCACCGGCGGCAGGCCGACCAGCTTGATCATCGCGAAGCAGGCCAGCGGCAGCAGCAGCATCTGCAGCAGCAGCGCAATGGCCACCGCCTTCGGGTGGCGGCGCAGCCGCGCGAAGTCATCCAGGCTCAGCGACAGGCCGACGCCCAGCATCACCAGGGCCAGCGAGATCAGCAAGAGGGTGGGCAGCAGGGCGGTCATCGGGTGTGGCTGGAGGGGTTGCTGAGGCGCCGATCTTGGCCGCGCGAGCTCCGGCCCACCAGCGGGATTTCGAGGCCCCGGGTATGCCCGAGGCTGGCGAGGCTAGTGGGTCGCCAGCGCCCGCAACTGCCGGTCGTGCCAGCGCGCCAGCAGCAGGCTGGCGACCAGCGCGCCCAGCAGGGCCAGGAACATGTCCGACTGGGTGTCCCAGGGGTCGCCCTGGGTGCCGAGAAACTCGTCGGCGCCCTGGCCCAGCGCCAGCGCCGCCCACCATTCGATCAGCTCGTAGACCGCGCTGACCGCCAGCGCGACGCAGACCGCCAGAAAGCCGGCCATGCCTCGCCCGGCCACATGGTCGCCGCGCAGCAGGATCTCGCGGGCCAGCAGGGCCGGGATCAGACCTTGGGCGAAATGACCGATCTTGTCGTAAGGGTTGCGCGAGAGCCCCATCAGCTCCTGCATCCAGAAGCCCAGCGGCACCCGCGCATAGCTGTAGGCGCCGCCGAGTATCAGGATCAGGCAGTGCGCAAAGATCAGCCCGTACAGCAGCGGGCTGAGGGGAAAGCGCGCGCGCGTGGCGGCCAGCAGCGGCACGGCGATCATGACCGGCGTCACCTCCATCAGCCAGGTGGCGCGGTCATAGGGCTGCCAGCCTGAAACAGCCAGGGCCAGCAGAATCAGCAGGCCCATCAAGCTCAGTAGTCCCAGCCGGGGTGGTGTCGACATGCAGTGGCTCCTGAGTGGGGGCGGCCTTCCACCGCCGATCCACATAATATGCAGGCTTTGCTGACTGCTGCTGTGCCATGACCGCCTCGCCTCAAGCCAATACATCCCGCAAAGCCCTGGTGCTGTTCTCCGGCGGCCAGGACTCCACTGCCTGCCTGGCCTGGGCGCTGCAGCGCTATGCCGAGGTCGAGACGCTTGGTTTCGACTACGGCCAGCGCCATCGCGTCGAGCTCGAATGCCGGTTGACCGTGCGCAGCGAGCTGGCCCGGCAGTTCCCGGCCTGGGGCGCCAAGCTGGGCGAGGATCATCTGCTGGACCTGAGCCTTTTGGGCCAGATCTCCGACACCGCGCTGACCGAGGACCGCGCCATCGCGATGCAGGCCAATGGCCTGCCCAACACCTTTGTGCCGGGCCGCAACCTGCTGTTCCTGAGCTTTGCCGCGACCCTGGCCTACCGGCGCGGCGCCTCGGTGCTGGTGGGCGGCATGTGCGAGACCGATTTTTCGGGCTATCCCGACTGCCGCGACAACACCCTGAAGGCCTTGCAGGTGGCGCTGAGCCTGGGCCTGGACGCGCCGATGACGATAGAGACGCCGCTGATGTTCATCACCAAGGCCCAGACCTGGGCGCTGACCGAGAGCCTGGGCGGCGCGGCGCTGAACGACCTGGTCATCGAGCACACCCACACCTGCTATCTGGGCGAGCGCAAGACCCGGCACGCCTGGGGCTATGGCTGCGGCAGCTGCCCGGCCTGCGAGCTGCGCGCGCGCGGCCATGCGGAGTACATCGCGACATGAGCTGGTCGACCTTGGGATGGATCGTCGCGGCGCTGCTGCTGTTCTGGGGCATCGGCGCCTACAACCGCCTGATGCGGCTGCGCAATGCGATCGGTGAGGCTTTTGTGCAGCTGGACCAGCAGTTCGGCGCGCGCGCCGAGGTCAGCGCCCGGCTGCTGACCCTGGCGCGACCGGCGCTGGAGAGCGAGCAGGCCGCCTTCGACGCGCTGGACAGTGCCCAGGCCGAGGTGCAGGCCGCCGTGCTGGCGGCCCGGAGCAAGCCTTATGCGGGCGACCCGGTGGCCAGCCTGGCGGTGGCCACGGCCGTCCATGCGGCGGCGCTGACCCGGCTGGTGTCCCTGGTCGAGCACCATGGGGAGCTCGGTCGGGACGCCGAGATCCAGGCCCAGCTGGCCGAGCTGAAACTGATCGAACGCCAGCGTGCCTTCTCGCGCCAGGTCTTCAACCAGGCGGTCAGCCAGTACAACGAGGCGGCGAAGCAGTTCCCGACCCGGGTGCTGGCCAGCCTTTACGGCTTTGCCGAGGCGCGTTCGCTGTAGAAGCTTATTGCGATTGTTTTGTTGGCAAGTCGGGGGGCGCTGCATAAACTGCGCCGACTACACAACAAGGAGACTCCGATGAGCTTGCGAGCGATTCTGTTGGGCGCCGCGCTGGCCGCCGGTGCCGGTGCCGCTGCGGCCCAGGATGCCAAGACCCTGCATCTGAAGGCCCTGGCCGCCACCTGCGCCAACTGCCACGGCACGGCGGGGCGCGCCGTCGAGGGTTCGGCGGTGCCAGGTCTTGCCGGCATGCCGGCCGCCTATTTCAGCGAGCAGATGAAGGCCTTCAAGAGTGGCGCCCGTCAGGCCACCGTGATGCACCAGCTGGCCAAGGGCTATAGCGAAGCCCAGATCGAACAGCTGGCCGGCTATTTCGCCGCCCTGCCACGTAACTGACGGAGACAAGACACATGATGCAAAGACGCAATCTCCTGCAGGGCGCGGCCGCCCTGTCCGTGCTGGGCCTGGCCGGCTGTGCCACCACCTCGGTGCCGAGCAAGGCCCGGGTGCTGGTGGTCGGCGGCGGCTATGGCGGCGCCACGGCGGCCAAATACATCCGGCTGCTGTCCGACTACAAGATCGAGGTCGTGCTGGTCGAGCCCAGCGAGGCCTTTGTCTCCTGCCCGATATCCAATCTGGTGCTGGGTGGCTCGCGCCAGATCGGCGAGATCACCACGCCCTATGGCACGCTGCAGTCCAAGCACGGCATCACCGTGGTGCGCGACTGGGTGGCCAGCATCGATGCGGCCAAGAAGACCGCGACCCTGGCCTCCGGCCCGGTGATCGCCTACGACAAGCTGGTGCTGAGCCCCGGCATCGACCTGATCTGGGACTCGGTGGCCGGGCTCAAGGGGGCCAATGCCGCCGGCCAGATCCTGCAGGCCTGGAAGGCCGGTCCCGAGACGGTGGCGCTGCGCCGCCAGCTGGAGGCGATGCCGGACGGCGGCGTCTACGCGATCACGATTCCCGAGGCCCCGTACCGCTGCCCGCCCGGGCCCTACGAGCGCGCCAGCGTGATCGCCGGCTACTTCAAGCAGGCCAAGCCGCGCTCCAAGGTGCTGATCCTGGACGCCAACCAGGACGTCACTTCCAAGGGGCCGCTGTTCAAGAAGGTCTGGGCCGAGCAGTACAAGGGCATCATCGAGTACCGGCCGCAGCACAAGGCGGTGGCGGTCGACGCCAAGAGCAAGACCGTCAAGTTCGAGATCCAGGACGACGTCAAGGCCGATGTGCTGAATGTGCTGCCCAGCATGCGGGCCGGTGCCGTCGCGGTGCAGGCCGGCCTGGCCAACAGCAATGCGCGCTGGGTCAATGTCAACTATCTGAGCTTCGAGGCCACCGCCGCCAAGGACATCCATGTGCTGGGTGACGCTATCCAGATCGCACCGGGCATGCCCAAGAGCGGCCATATGGCCAACAGCCACGGCAAGGTCGCGGCGGCCGCCATCGTCGCCCAGCTCAATGGCTGGGAGATCAACCCGGCGCCGATGTTGACCAACACCTGCTACAGCTTCGTCGACGCGAAGAACGTCATCCACGTCGCCAGCGTGCACGAGTACGTCGCGGCCGAGAAGACCTTCAAGACCGTGGCGGGCTCGGGTGGCGTCTCCGCCGGCCCGACCGAGCTGGAAGGCACTTACGCCTGGAATTGGGCGCGCACGATCTGGGCCGATTCGCTGGCTTGATTAGTTGCAGACGATGGCGCCTGTGTTGACGAGTTCGTCGAACAGCGCCTTCAAGGCCTGGCCCGACATCGCGTAGGGGTTCAGCTTGGTGGTCTCGCAATACTTCAGCACCAGGGCCGGGTTCAGCCTCGACAGGTTGACCTGGCCCATGCTCCAGCCGGCGAAGTGGCGCTCGGCCACCTCTTCGTAGCTGAGCAGGATCACATCGCGGTGGCGGGTGTCGCCGATGATGGACTTGTAGCGCGCATTGACCGCGTCGCGTCCGCCCTCCAGCACCTGCATGAAGATGCCGTCGCTGTAGCACAGCAGGCCGGTCAGGCCTTCGGCCGGGTTGTGGGCGCGCGAGGACTTGAGGATGGCCGCGAGCTCGGCCTCGCTCATCGGGCTGGCGGCGCGGCTTGCGTAGAGCAGACGGACTAGCATGGCAGTACTCCGATCAGAGGGGGCAGGGCTTGCGCTAGCGCGCAAGGACTGACCCCAGGACATTATTTTTTCGACAGCAGGGACAGGAATTCGCGGCGCAGATTGGCGTCCTTCAGGAAGGCGCCGCGCATCACGCTATTGGTCATCATCGAGTCGATGTCCTTGACGCCGCGCCAGTGCATGCAGAAATGGTCGGCCTCCATCACGATGGCCAGGCCATCGGGCTGGACCCGCTCCTGCAGCTCGTTGGCCAGCATGGTCACCGCCTCCTCCTGGATCTGCGGCCGGCTCATGATCCAGTCGCACAGCCGTGCGTACTTGGACAGGCCGATCAGATTGGAGTGTTCGTTGGGCAGCAGGCCGATCCAGACCCGGCCCATGATGGGGCACAGATGGTGGGAGCAGGCGCTGCGCACCGTGATCGGGCCGACGATCATCAGCTCGTTGAGCCGGGTCACATTGGGGAACTCGGTGACCGGCGGCGCGACGGCATAGCGGCCCTTGAAGATCTCGCGCAGATACATCTTGGCGACGCGCTTGGCGGTCTCCTGGGTGTTGTGGTCGCTGTCGGTGTCGATCACCAGCGCGCGCAGCACCTCCTGCAGCTTGGCCTGCACCTCAGCCTGCAGCTCGTCGAGCTCGCCCTCTTCGATGAAGGCGGCGATATTGTCATTGGCATGGTGGCGGCAGCCGGCACCGCGCAGCCGGTAGCGGATGCGTTCGGAGGCGGGCAGGGCGGCCAGCTCGGCCTCGCTGCGGAAGATGGTGTCAGGCTTGTCCCCGGTCATGGGCGTCTCGGTAGTCTTTGTCCGGTCACCATTGTGTCCGGATTGCAAATTCCCTGCCGCCCCGGGGCGGCAGCGGGCTGCCCCTACACTGG
This sequence comes from Burkholderiales bacterium C2, assembly GCA_005503085.1. GTDB lineage: Bacteria > Pseudomonadota > Gammaproteobacteria > Burkholderiales > Burkholderiaceae_C > Roseateles_E. The sequence goes on from SCOI01000007.1 coordinate 195,528, forward strand.
GCGCGTGTCCTCTTCTTCCGCTTCCACCTCCCTGGCCCCGCCGCTGCAGCGCCTGCTGTTGCAGACGGCCGACGCCGTGCAGGCCGTGCGCGAGGGTCAGTCCTTGACCGCCGTGCTGGCGCGCTGCCCCCAGGAGCTGCGCCCTGGCACCCAGGCCCTGAGCTTTCATGTGCTGCGTCTGCTGGGCGCCGCCCAGGCGGCGCGCGCCCAGCTGGCCCCGAAGACGCCGCCGCCCAAGGTCGACAGCCTGCTGACCGTCGCGCTGGCCCTGCTGTGGCCCGCGGCCGCGCCGCCCTATGCCGATCACACGGTGGTGGACCAGGCCGTCAGCGCCGCGCGCAAGCGCGCCCCGGCCAGCGCCGGCTTTGTCAACGCGGTGCTGCGCCGCTTTCTGCGCGAGCGCGAGGCGGTGGTGCAGGCCGCGCAGCGCGAGCCGCAGGGCGAATTCAACCACCCGCCCTGGTGGATAGAGCGGCTGCGCCAGGACTGGCCCGAGCACTGGCAGGCCGTGCTCAGAGCGAACAACGAACACCCGCCGATGAGCTTGCGGGTCAATGCCCGGCATGGCGACGCGACCGCCTATCTGCAAAGGCTGGCCGCTGCCGGCATCGCCGCGCGCGCGCTCGGGGCGCTGGCGCCCCAGGCCGTGGTGCTGGAGCGGGCCGTCCCGGTGACGGCGCTGCCGGGCTTTGCCGAGGGCGAGGTCTCGGTGCAGGACGCGGCGGCCCAGCTGGCCGCGCCGCTGGTGGTCCAGGCCTGGCAAGACCTGCCCCCCCTGCCAGCGGGCGCCCGGGTGCTGGACGCCTGCTCGGCCCCGGGCGGCAAAACCGCCCATCTGCTGGAATTGGCCGATCTGGAGCTGCTGGCCCTGGACACCGACCCGCAGCGCCTGGTTCGCGTCCAGGACAACCTGGATCGCCTGCACCAGCGCGCCAGCCTGAAGGCCGCCGACGCGCGTGATACCGCCGCCTGGTGGGACGGCCTGCCGTTCGACGCCATCCTGCTCGATGCGCCCTGCAGCGCTTCCGGCATCGTGCGGCGCCACCCCGATGTGCGCTGGCTGCGCCGGCCCGGTGATATCGCCCAACTGGCCGCCATCCAGGCCGAGCTGCTGGAGGCGCTGTGGCCGACCTTGAAACCCGGCGGGCGGCTGGTCTATGCCACCTGTTCGATTTTCAAGGCCGAGGGTCAGGACCAGGTCGATGCATTTTTGCAACGCCATAGCGATGCGAGCCCGGTCCCGGTGCAGGGCTTCACGGGGCATCTGCTGCCCCTGGCCGACAATGGTCCGCAAGCGGGTGCGGGGGTCTCGGTGGTCGATGGCTTCTTCTACGCCTTGCTGATAAAGAACTGATTAGCCCCTTGCTCTTGCGCCTGCCGTTCTCCGTCGCCCCGTTGTCCGCCGCCCTGGCGCGAGCGGTGCTGCTGCGTCTGCTGCTGGCCCTGATGCTGCTGGCCGGGCTGGCGCCGGCCAGGGCCGACGGGGTGGAACTGGTGCAGCTGAGCACCGAGCGGGCCGAGGACGGCCTGCTGATGAGTTTCAGCACCCGCTTTGAGTTGCCGCGGCCGGTCGAGGATGCCTTGCTGAAGGGCGTGCCCATCTATTTCACCGCCGAGGCCTCGGTGCTGCGCTCGCGCTGGTACTGGCGCGATGAGCGCGTCTCGCGGGTCTCGCGCAGCTGGCGCCTGGCCTGGCAGCCGCTGACCCGCCAGTACCGCGTCAGCAACGGCGGCCTGCACCAGAGCTATGTCACCCTGCCCGAAGCCTTGGCCTCGCTGCGCGGCATTGCCGGCTGGCGGCTGGCCGAGGGCAAGGATCTGGAAGAGGGCAGCCGCTACTACCTGGAGTTCAGCTACCGGCTCGACACCAGCCAGCTGCCGCGGCCGATGCAGATCGGCCTGGGCTCGCCGCAGGGCTGGGCCCTGAGCGTCGAACGCAGCCTGGCGCTGAACCCCGATCTGACCAGCAACAAGCCATGACCCGCGCCGCGCGTTGGGCCTGGCTGGTCTCGCTGGTGGCCGTGACCGGCGCCAGCGGGGTGCTGGCCTTTTTGCTGTCGATCGGCGGCACCGCGCAGCGCGGCTTTTTCGAGCGCCACTATGTCTGGCTGTTCTGGCTCAATGCGGCGGTGGCGGCGGTGCTGGTGCTGGTCATCAGCGTGGCGGCGGTGCGCCTGGTGCTGCGGGTGCGGGCGGCCAAGTTCGGCAGCCGGCTGCTGCTGAAGCTGGCCGGCATCTTTGCGCTGGTGGGCGTGGTGCCGGGGCTGCTGATCTACACCGTGTCCTACCAGTTTGTGAACCGCAGCATCGAGAGCTGGTTCGATGTGCGGCTGGCCAGCGCGCTGGACGCCGGCCTGAACCTCGGGCGCGGCACGCTGGACGGCCTGGTCAACGAGCTGTCGAACAAGACCCGCGACGCCGCCGACCGCCTGACCGACACGCAAAGCCTGCAGCCGCTGGCGCTGGAGCGCATCCGCGAGCAGCTCTCGGCCCGCACCGTGGCCCTGGTGGGCAGCGGCGGGCAGATCCTGATGTCGGTGGGCGGCGACACCAGCGCGCTGGCGCCGGAGCGGCCCGGCGCGGTGCTGCTGCGGCAGGCGCGCGCCGCCGGTGTGATGAGCCAGCTCGAAGGCCTGGAGGACGAGGCCCAGGCGCTGCAGGGCAATGCCTTGCTGCGCGCGCTGGCCCTGCTGCCCAGCACCGAGATGAGCCTGGGCAGTGCTGACCGCTATCTGATGGTGGTGCAGCGCCTGCCCAGCCAGGTGCTGGCCAATGCCTTGGCGGTGCAGACCGCCAACAGCGAGTACCAGCAGCGCGCGCTGGAGCGCGACGGCCTGCGCCGCATGTATCTGGGCACCCTGACCCTGGTGCTGATACTGGCTGTGTTCGCGGCCCTGCTGCTGGCCGTGACCCTGGGCAATCAGCTGGCCCGGCCGCTGCTGCTGCTGGCCGACGGCATGCGACAGGTCGCGCATGGCGATCTGTCGGCCAAGCCGGTGCTGTCCTCGCGCGACGAGCTGGGCGGCCTGACCCGCTCCTTTGCCGACATGACCGACCAGCTGGCCGACGCCCGCGCGCTGGTCGAGCGCAGCGTGGCCGACCTGGAGAGCGCGCGCACCAATCTGCAGACGATTCTGGACAATCTGACCGCCGGCGTGATCGTGTTCGACGCCCAGCAGCAGATCGACACCGTCAACCCCGGCGCCACCCGCATCCTGCGCCTGCCGCTGTCGGCCTATCGCGGCCGGCGGCTCGAAGAGGTGCCGCAGCTGGAGGCTTTTGCCCAGTCGGTCTGGCAGCGCTTCGAGCAGCTCAGCGACGCGCCCGAGGCCGGCGAGCGCGGCCATTGGCAGGACGCCTTCGAGCTGCAACTGCAGTCCGGCCAGGACACGCTGACCCTGCTGGTGCGTGGCGCGCAGCTGCCGCTGGACGGCCGGCTGATGGTGTTCGATGACATCTCCGAGGTGGTCTCCGCCCAGCGCTCGGCCGCCTGGAGCGAGGTCGCGCGGCGCCTGGCCCACGAGATCAAGAACCCGCTGACGCCGATCCAGCTCTCGGCCGAGCGCCTGCAGCACAAGCTCGAAGCCAAACTCGAAGGGGCCGACCAGGCCATGCTGGTGCGCTCGGTCGCCACCATCGTCAACCAGGTGCAGGCGATGAAGCAGCTGGTCAACGAGTTTCGCGACTATGCCCGCCTGCCCTCGGCCAAGCTCAGCGCGCTGGACCTGAATGCTCTGGTGTCCGAGGTGCTGATGCTGTATGCCCCGGCCCAGGAGGCCGGCCGGCTGCAGGCCGAGCTGGCCAGCGAGCCGCCGCTGATCGAGGGCGACGCGACCCAGCTGCGCCAGGTCATCCACAATCTGGTGCAGAACGCGCTGGACGCCGTCAGCGACAAGCCCGACGGCCATGTGCTGGTGCGCACGCAGAAGGCCTTCAACGAGGCCGGCGAGCTGCGCGCGCTGCGCCTGCAAGTGACCGACAACGGCCCCGGCTTTGCCGAGAAGGTGCTCAAGCGCGCTTTCGAGCCTTATGTCACGACCAAGACCAAGGGCACCGGCCTGGGCCTGGCCGTGGTGAAGAAAATCGCCGACGAGCACGGCGCGCGCATCCGCCTGGCCAACCTTCATTTGCAGGGCGACCAGGCTCAGGCGCTGATCGGCGCTCAAGTTTCGTTATCATTTTCAAAACTCGCGACTGCACCCAGCCCGGCCGAACCCGGCGATGCGCACAGGGCCGCGTGAACAGTAGGCATACATGGCAACCATTCTTGTAGTTGACGACGAACTGGGCATACGAGCCCTGCTGTCCGAAATCCTGACCGATGAAGGTCACACGATCGAGCTCGCCGAGAACGCCGCGCAGGCCCGCGCCGTGCGCGAACGGATGCGGCCCGATCTGGTGCTGCTGGACATCTGGATGCCCGATGTCGACGGCATCACCCTGCTCAAGGAGTGGGGCAGTGCCGGACAGCTGTCGATGCCGGTGATCATGATGAGCGGCCACGGCACGATAGACACGGCGGTCGAAGCCACCAAGGTCGGCGCGATCGCCTTCCTCGAAAAACCCATCACCTTGCAGAAGCTGCTGCGCGCCGTCGAGCAGGCCCTGGTCAAGACCGCGCCGCGCGCCGCGCCGGTGGTCGGCGTGCCCAGCAGCTATGCCCGCAGCGAGCTGCTGAGCCCGAGCGTCCACACGGCACCCACTCTCAGCGCCCCGCCGCTGGCCAGCCTGCCGAGCAGCGGCCTGGCCTCCGAGCAGGTGTTCGAGCTGGACCGCCCGCTGCGCGAGGCCCGCGACGCCTTCGAGAAAAGCTATTTCGAGTTCCATCTCGCCAAGGAAAGCGGCTCGATGACCCGCGTCGCCGAGAAGACCGGCCTGGAGCGCACCCACCTCTACCGCAAGCTCAAGCAGCTCGGTGTGGATCTGACGCGCAACAAGCGCGGTGGCGGCCTGTAATTTCTATGCTATAGTCGCGGTCTTCGCTGATTCGGCATACCTGTCGATGAAGCGAGAAACAAGACAGATGGCCTGGTAGCTCAGTTGGTAGAGCAGCGGATTGAAAATCCGCGTGTCGGTGGTTCGATTCCGCCCCAGGCCACCAAGACATCGTGCAAGAGCACAGCAAGAGCCCATCCCCAGCGATGGGCTTTTGTTTGTTTGGCGCCTGTTCCGGCGCGTCGGACATCGCACTGCGGGATTAGCTCAGTTGGTAGAGCGATACCTTGCCAAGGTATAGGTCGAGAGTTCGAGTCTCTTATCCCGCTCCAGATTTGCCCATGTGGCTCAGTGGTAGAGCACTCCCTTGGTAAGGGAGAGGTCACGCGTTCGATCCGCGTCATGGGCACCAGGACCTCGGCGGCCTTGCTGCACGGTTGGCGATGTGGTCCCTTGGTCCGCCCATGGATCGTCGGCCCGAGCAAATTCTCGTGGGCTTTCTTTCTGAGCAGGGAACCGCCGATGGATACCGAGACCAGCGCCATGCGCGCATCGCAGGCCGAGTTGCAGAGCCGGCTGATCGCCGCTCTGTGCACCCGCACGCTGAATCAGTTTGCCGCAGAGTCCCGGCTGGACGGCGAAAGCCTCAGGGATGCGGTCGAGCGCTATGAGATCGACTATGCCTGGCAGGTGTTGAGCTCGGCGCGCCTGCGCGACGACACCGTGGCCCGGGTGGCGGACCGGCTCCAGCGGCCGCTGAGCGAGCCGCTGCAGACCTGGATTGCCGATGTCCTCAGCGCGGCCGCTGCGGCTCAGCCGCCCGAGCTGCTGATGAGCTTTGACAACGATGTGCCGGAGCAGCTGGCCGCGCTGCTGTGCGCCGGCCTCCATCCCGAGCCCGACCCGGCAGCCGCTGCGCTGGTTTGAGCGCTCGGCGCGCCGCCGTCCAGGCCCGTCCTTGCATAATCCGGCCCGAACAATGCCTGGGAGGGCCTGCTTGATGAGTGACCCCGACAAACTCGACCGGCTCGCCGCGTCGCACGGTGCGCCGCCGCCCGATACGCTGCGTGCCCGCCTCGAAGCCTTGCTGGCGCGTGGCCGCGACGATGCGCTGCTGCGCTTCGGTCTTGGCAAGGCCTGCCTCGATGAGGGCGATGCGGCGGCGGCGGCCGAGCACCTGCAGAAGGCGACCGAGCACAAGCCGGACTACACGGCCGCCTGGAAACTGCTGGGCAAGGCCCTGCTGGCGCAAGGGCGGGCGCAGGAGGCCGGGTCGGCCTGGCAACAGGGTCTGGCCCTGGCGCAGCGCCAGGGCGATCACCAGGCCGGGCGCGAGATGGGCGTCTTTCTCAAACGCCTGTCAGCGCCGCCGCCCGGCTGAAGCATCGCGTGCCGCTCAGCTGCGGTGCTGGTCGTTGTCCTTGTGGCCGATCAGGCGCACCAGGGTCGCACGCAGCCGTGGCGCGTCGATCGGCTTGGTCAGGAAGTCGTTCATGCCGGCCGCCAGGGCCTCGTCGCGCTCCGAGATCAGGGCCGCGGCGGTCAGTGCGACGATGGGCAGCTCGGTGGCCGGGAAGCGCCGCCGCACCTGGCGCGTCGCCTCGTGGCCGCTCATCACCGGCATCTGCACATCCATCAGCACCGCGTCGAAGGGCTTGCCCATGCTGGCCTGGGCGTTGATGGCCTCGACCGCCTGGCTGCCGTCGCTGGCCTGCGAGACCTCCAGCCCCCACTGCTCCAGCAAGGCCACCGCAATCATCATATTGACCGGGTTGTCCTCCACCATCAGCACGCGCAGGCCCTGCAGGTCCTGGTTGTCGCGCGCCTCACGCAAGGTGGTGCTGATCGGCGTCGGCGCGCCGGGCAGCGGCAGCTCGGCCCAGAAGGTCGAGCCCTGGCCCGGCGTGCTGTCCACGCCCACCGTGCCGCCCATCAGCTCGGCCAGCTCGCGGCAGATCGACAGGCCCAGCCCCGTGCCGCCGTAGCGCCGCGTGGTCGATTCGTCGGCCTGGGTGAAGGGCTGGAACAGGCGCTCGTGCAGGGCCGGCTCGATGCCGGGCCCGGTGTCGGTCACCTCGATGCGCAGCCGCTCCTCGTCCTGCCGGCGCACCCGCACGGCCACCGCGCCGGCCTGCGTGAACTTCAGGGCGTTGCTCAGATAGTTGCTGAGGATCTGGCGCGTGCGCATCGGGTCGCCGACCACCCAGGCCGGCACATCCTCGTCGACATCGATGCGGAACGACAGGCCGCGCGCCTGCGCCAGGGTCAGATAGGCCAGACGCATCGTGCCCAGCATGTCGCGCAGCGCGAAGGGCAGCGACTCCAGCGTCAAGCGGCCGGCCTCGATCTTGGACAGATCCAGGATGTCGGAGATCAGGCCCGACAGGCTTTCGGCGCTGTCCAGCATCTGGTCCAGATACTGGCGCCGGGTGGCCTCGTCCAGGTCGGGCTGCTGCACCATGCGCGCCAGGCCCAGCAGGCCGTTCAGCGGGGTGCGGATCTCGTGGCTGGTGTTGGCCAGGAAGGCGCTCTTGGCGCGGTTGGCGGCCTGGGCCTCGTCCTTGGCCTGGGCCAGTGCGGCCTCGACGCGGCGCTTCTCGGTCACGTCCTCCATGATCCAGATCGTGCCGCCGCGGCTCGGGTGGTTGGGGTCCACCGCCTTGGCCAGCAGCCGGCACAGAAAGGTCGAGCCGTCGCGGCGGCGCATCGGCCGTTCGATCTCGACCTGCTCGCCAGCGGCAAGGCGTGAGCCCAGCTCCTCGCCCACCGCCGCATAGGCCTCGACACCGGGCCAGACCACGCTGCCATGCTGGCCCAGCAGGCCACCGGGCGGCCAGCCGAACATCTCCTCGATCAGCGGATTGACCTGGACGAAATGCTGGTCGCGCGTCAGCGTGATGCCGATCGAGGCGTTCTGCAGGATCGCCGCATGCACGAGCCGGGTGCGCTCGCTCTCGGTGACATCGCGCGCGTTGACGACCAGATAGGCCTGGCCGTCCATATTGAAGGGCGCGGCCGACAGCACCATCGCGATCGGCTCGCCCGACTTGGTGATGAAGTTGACCGGCACCTCGCTGACCTTGCCGTGCTGGCGCACGCCATCGATCACGCGGGCGCGTTCCTCGACGTCCTGCCAGATGCCGATCTCGTCCGAGGTGCGGCCCAGCACCTCCTCGGCGCTGTAGCCGGAGAGCCGCTCGAAGGTCTTGTTGACCATCGCATAGCGGCCCGAGCTCATCTCGGTCAGCGTGATCACATCGGGGCTGGTGGCGACCAGATGCGAGAGCAGACCCTCGCTGCGGCGCAAGGCGTCCTGGGCGCGCGAGGCCTCGGTCTGGTCGATGAAGAAGGAGAGGGTGGCCGGGCCGCTGGTGGCATCGACCCGCACGCTGGTGGCCTGTACCAGGCGGCGCCGGCGCGACAGGGTGCGCAGCTTGAACTCGGCCATCGGCAGCATCGCGCCGACCGCCATCGCCTCGATCTTGGCGGCGCGCTGGCGGGCGCGTTCGTCGTCGCCCGGCTCGTAGTGCGAGAACAGATCCTGGCCGATCATGCTGGAGCGCTGGGTGTAGCCGAACATCGCCATCGCCGCCGGGTTGGCGTCCAGCACCCGGCCCCAGCGGTGCAGCACCAGCGGGCTGGGCGAGCGGCGGAACAGCTCGCGGTAGCGCGTCTCGGTGGCGGCCACGGCCTGCTCGGCCTGCACCTCGTTGGTCACATCGCGGCCCACGCCCCAATAGCCGCGAAAGCTCCCCTGGGCGTCGAAGCGCGGCTCGCCGCTGATCGAGACAAAGCGCACCGTGCCGTCCGGCCCGCGCCGGCGCGCGACGACGCCATGGAAGGCGCGATGCGATTCGAGGTCGGCGCGGTGCGCGTCCAGATCCTCGTCCGACAGGCCCAGATGCTCGACATCCCAGGGCGCCTTGCCCAGGCGTGCCGCCAGATCCAGGCCGGAGGAGCCGGGCTTGTCCTCGGCCAGATGGGTGAAGCGGAACTCGCGGTCCATCTCCCAGTACCAGTCGGCCGCCATGCTCAGCAGATGGCGAAAGCGTGCATTGCGCTCGCCGGCAGCCTGGATCGAGCGGCGCAGCATGCGCATGCAGCCCAGGCCGATCACCAGGCCCGACCCCAGCAGTATCAGATGGGTGGCCAGGCGGGCGGGCAGGCTGGCAGGCGCGGCCGCGCCCGGACCCCAGCCCTCCAGCTCGGCGAACACCAGGCCGGCCACGGCCAGCAGGCTGATGCCGAAGATGAAGAGGCCGGCACGCACGCCTTGCAGCGCGGTGGCCAGCACCACCATCAGGCTCATGATGCCCAGCGAGATCGAGGCCAGACCCAGCTGGCGCGACAGCGCCAGCGCGACGGCCGAGGCGATCACCAGGCTCATCACCAGCAGCGCGAAGGCCTTGGCCTGGCGTTGCGGCGGCTGCCAGACGGTCAGCGCCGCCAGCGCCGCCGTGCCCCAGGTCAGCAGCGGCGGGATCAGTCCGTTGAAGGGCTCGCCACCGAGGCGGCCAAACCATTGCAGACTGCCGGCCAGGCCGCAGATCAGCGCGCAGGCGGCCAGGAACAAGCGCATCGAATGGCGCCGCACGCTGCGCTCCAGCGCGGCAGCGGCGTCGCCGGGGCCGACATCATGCCCGACCAGGCTGCTCAAATCGTCCAGGGTTTCCTTGCTCACAACGCCATTCGCTCCGCTCGCGCCGAAGCCGGTCTTCGACGAAGAGCGCAGTCTCCGCCAGAACCCGACGGCCTGAATACCCGGTCAGCCCCCGAATGCGTGGGCTTATCGCAGCAGTTCGGGGTAAACGCGAACTAATGCTCAGGCGGGGCGGGCCTGGTTCAGCTGCTCGCGGGTCTGCTGCGCGGCGCGGCGGGCCGCTGCGGCAAAGTCGTCGCCACTGCTGGCGTAGAGCACGGCGCGCGAGGAGTTGACGATGATCAGGCCGTCGCTGCGCAGGCCGGCCCGCACGGTCGCGTCGGCATCGCCGCCCTGGGCGCCGACGCCGGGAATCAGCAGCGGCAGGGTCGGCGCGAACTCGCGCACCCGAGCGATCTCCTCAGGATAGGTGGCGCCGACCACCAGGCCCAGCTGACCGTTCTTGTTCCATGCGGTCTGCGCCAGCGCGGCCAGATGCTCGAACAGGCGCGGCTGGCCCGGCACGTCGGCCAGGCGCTGCATCTGCCAGTCATTGCCGCCGGTGTTCGAGGTGCGGCACAGCAGGATGGCGCCTTTGTCGGGGTAGCGCAGATAGGGCTCGATCGAGTCGAAGCCCATGAAAGGCGACAGGGTCACCGCGTCGGCCTGGTAGCGCTCGAAAGCCTCTTTCGCGTACTGCTCGGCGGTCGAGCCGATATCGCCGCGCTTTGCGTCCAGGATCACCGGCACATGGGGCGCGACCCGCTTGATGTGCGCCATCAGCTGTTCCAGCTGATCCTCGGCGCGATGGGCGGCGAAGTAGGCGATCTGCGGCTTGAAGGCGATCACCAGGTCCTTGGTGGCGTCGACTATTGAACTGCAGAAGTCGTAGATGCGCGAGGCATCGCCCTTCCAGGCGCCGGGGAAGCGGGCCGGGTCCGGGTCCAGGCCCACGCAAAGCAGCGAGTGGTTCAGTTGTTCGGCTTTGTGGAGTTGCTGGATGAAATTCATGGGCGGCCTGGCGACGGTTTGAGGTGGCGTATTGTCCCGGTTTTGCATTGGGAGCAGGAAGATGACGGTGTTGGAGACCGAGCGGCTGCGGCTGCGCCATTTCGGGCCGGCGGACGCGGCCTTCATCCTGGAGCTGCTCAACGAGCCCTCCTGGATCGCACACATCGGCCCGCGCGATGTGCCCGATCTGGCCGCCGCCGAGGCCTGGATCGAGGCGAAGCTGGTGGCCAGCTATGCCCTCCTGGGTTTCGGCTTCTGGGCCGTCGAGCGCCGCGAGGATGGCGCGCTGCTGGGCATGTGCGGCCTGATCAAGCGCGACAGCCTGCCCGAGGTGGACCTGGGTTACGCCTTCGTGCCGCGCGCCTGGGGTGTCGGCTATGCCCGCGAGGCCGCTGCGGCTTGCCTGCGCCATGGCGCCGAGGTACTGGGCATGCAGACCATCCTGGCCATCACCGGGCCAGACAACCTGGCCTCGCAGCGGGTGCTGACGGATATCGGCATGCGTTTCGTCGAGACCCGGCTGCTGGACGGCGAGACGCGGCAGACCCAGGTGTTCGCGTGGCGGGCGCAACAGCCCTAGCGCGCGCCGATCCGCTCCAGCTCGCGCTTGGCCATCGCGTATTCGTTGAACTCGACCACCCCCGTGTCCAGGCTCTTGCGCAGATAGCTGCGCGCCTTGTCCAGGTCTTGGTCTGCCAGCGCCTTCTGTGCGGCGTAGAAGTACAGCTCGCATTCGCGGCCGGGGCGGGACTTGGCGTCTTCGCGCGCAAAGGCCAGTGCCGCTTCCAGATCCAGTTTGCCCTGCATCAGCTGCAGCACCGCGAAAGGCCAGGCGGGCTGGCTGTCGGCGGGCGAGGGAACGGTCCTGGCGCCGGCCTCGTCACCCAGGCGCCGCGAGACCAGGTAGAGCCAGATGCTGCCGTAGCTGCGTTCCACCTCGGTGCCTGCCTGGAGGATGTCCTTCAGCTCGTCGCGGGCCGGCACCAACTCGCCGGCAAAGTAGTTGGCCCAGGCTCGGGTGTAGCGCGGGCCGACGCTGTTGGAGGCCAGTTGCAGGGCCCGGTCGGCATGGCTGCGGGCCTGGACATCCTGGCGGCGCAGCAGCGCATTGACGGCCAGGGCCTCATGCGTCTCGGCCTGATCGGCATCGAGTTGCAGGGCCTGTTCCAGCGCCAGCCGGGCCGCGTCGGCCATGCCCAGATGGTCGAGCTGGGCGCCGCGCTCCAGCAGCAGCTGGGCCCGCAGCTTGGGCTGCAGGCGGTCGGCGGCCAGCAGGCGGTCGGCCACCAGCAGACGCGAGCGCGCCGCCGCCTGGTCCTGGGTGAGCACCTTGACCGAGCCCTTGCGCACGCTCTCGCCGAGCTCGGCCAGGGCCTTGCGCAGCGCCAGCACATCGCTGGGCGACAGGGCCGGCAGGTTCAGTGTCGTGCCCAGCCGCGGCCATACCTTGGCCAACTGGTCGCGATACGGGGTCCAGGCGCCGGCCGCAATCGTATCGGCCAGCAGGCGCAGCTCGCCGTCGACCTGCTGAAAGCGCGTGTCCCCCTGGTAGCGCAGCTGCAGGGTGAAGTGCTCATTACGCTCCTCGAAGCGGCTGCTGCTGGGTTGCTGGAACACATCCTCGCCGAACTCGAAGCGCAGCTTGTGCAGATAGCGGCCGGGCAGATCGATCAGCATCGGCCCAGTGCGCGGCGTCTGGTTGGGCAGGCGCAGCGCGGTGATCAGGGGCAGCAGGGCGAACTCCCCCGTGAGCGTGCGTTTGTCCGGGATGCGCCAGTACTGGCCGGTGCGAAAGCGCAGGCTGATCTTCAGCGCATTGCTGCCCTCGACCTCTTCGATCAGGGGCCGACCCTGCATGGCGAAGCTGGGGTAGGCGCGCATGATGTCGCCCACCAGCATCTTGCGCAGCTCGTCCTCGGGCACGGCGGCACGGGCGCTGCGCAGCCATTCGGCCATGTCACCGTGGTAGACCGTGACCGACTCGAACTGGCCCTCCTCCGCGAGCCTGGGGAACTTGAAGGTGTCGGTGGTTTCGCTGCGCAGCGCCTCGCGCGCTGGCGGCATCGGGCTCAGCTCGCTGATACCGGCGCGGACGATGAGGCCGCGGCCCAGGCCCACCGATTGCCGCGTGGCCGGTGTGCCGCGCTGCTGCGAGCGGGTGGCGTCGAGCCACAAGCTGGTCTGTGGATCCAGCTTGACGGCCGCAATGGCATGGTCGAAGGCCAGGGGGCTGGGCAGGCGCGTCTTGACGTGATCGCGCGCATGGGTCGAGACCAGCACCGGCGCGGCCTCGATGTCCAGCCGGGCCAGCAGGTTCACCAGCAGCGCGGTCTTGTCCTTGCAATCGCCGAAGCGCTGACGCAGCACCTGGTCGGCCGAGGCCGGCTGATGGGAGTTGACGCCCATCTCGGTGCCGAAATAGCGGATGTCCTGCTGCACGAAATCCAGCGCCAGGCGCAAGCGCTCCTCGGGTGTGGCAGCCTTGGTCCGGATGGCCTCGAGTTCGGGCGCCAGTGCATCCAGACCCTTGGCCGCCTTGGCGAAGAGCTGGTCGGCCCAGCGCGCCACCTCGGCCCAATCGGCGAACTCACTGAACTCGATCTGGTCCGCCAGATACTGGGCCGGCGGCGTCAGTGGATCATGGTGAAACTGGGGCACGGCCCGGCGACGGAACAGCGTCTCGCGCCAACCCTTGCTCTCGGTCTCGTTGATCTCTATGCCCAGGTCGGTGGCGGCGCGGTGGCGAATGCTGCGCTCGGCCGGCGCCAGCAGCCGCACTTGCACCAGGCCCACCGGGCCCTTGCTGGAACTGGTCCATTCCTGGTCGACATGCTTGCCCGCGAAGACCGGGTTGTCGCCGATCAGGGAGCTGGCCCATTCCACCCGGTCGCCCACGCGCAAGTCGTCCAGCACGATGGAGGCGGTCATACGGCCGTCGATCATCTGCCGCTCCAGCTGGGTTTCGCGGTGCAGCAGCTTGACCAGTTTGCGATCCAGCTTGTCGATGCGCTTGCCCTCACGCCAGATTTCCAGGCGGTGCAGCTGCAGCTTCTGATAGCTGGGATCGAATTCGATCTCGATCTGCGCGCCGGCCTGCAGCCCGGCGGTGTCGTTGATCTTGCGCACCGCATGCTGGTAGCGCCAGGTGGCGCCGCCCTGACGCTCGACCCGGGTCTGGCGGTCGATCAGCAGCACCTGCAGCGGCGCCATCGGCAAGGCCGGGGCCGGGTCCGCCGCGAGCGGCGTCACCCAGGCCGGAATCTGCGCGATCGTGAAGCCCGCCGCCGCCTTGTCGGCAGGGGCGGCCGCGACCTTGGCCACTGGTCCGGTCCGGGCCGACGCCACGGTACTGCCGGCACCCCAGGCTGCCGGGCCGATCAGGCCCAGCAACAACAGGCAGGCCGCCCACCCGGCAGCCCCATTGATCCGCTTCGTCATCTTGTCACTCCCCCTTGAGTCGGCGGAGTTTAGCGAAGCGGCAACGGCCGGTCGGCCGGTCCGCAGGGTCAGATCTTGCGGGCCAGTTCCCCGGCCTTGCCGGTGTAGCTGCCCGGCGTCATCGCCAGCAGGCGGGTCTTCTCGGCCTCGGGCAGTTCCAGCGTCTGGATGAACTCGCGGATCGATTCGCGGGTGATGGCCTTGCCGCGGGTCAGCTCCTTCAGGCGCTCATAGGGGTTGGGCAGGGCGTAGCGGCGCATCACGGTCTGGATAGGCTCGGCCAGCACTTCCCAGGCGCTGTCCAGGTCCTCGGCCAGTGCGGCCTCGTTGACCTCCAGCTTGTCCAGGCCCTTCAGCAGCGACTCATAGCCCAGCACCGCGTAGCCCAGCGCGACGCCCATATTGCGCAGCACGGTGGAGTCGGTCAGGTCGCGCTGCCAGCGGCTGATCGGCAGCTTCTGGCTCAGATGGCTCAGCAGCGCATTGGCCAGGCCGAAATTGCCCTCGGCGTTCTCGAAGTCGATCGGGTTGACCTTGTGCGGCATCGTCGAGCTGCCGATCTCGCCGGCCACCGTGCGCTGCTTGAAATAGCCCAGCGACACATAGCCCCAGACATCGCGCGACCAGTCGATCAGGATGGTGTTGGTGCGCGTCACCGCATCGAACAGCTCGGCCATATAGTCGTGTGGCTCGATCTGGATGGTGTAGGGGTTGAACGTCAGCTCCAGCTGCTGCTCGATGACGCGCTGGCTGAAGGCCTCCCAGTCGAACTCGGGCCAGGCCGACAGATGGGCGTTGTAGTTGCCGACCGCGCCGTTCATCTTGGCCAGCAGCTTGACGTCGGCGATGCGCGCACGGGCGTTGCGCAGGCGGGCGACGACGTTGGCGATCTCCTTGCCCACCGTGGTCGGGCTGGCGGTCTGGCCGTGGGTGCGGCTGAGCATGGGTGTGGCGGCCAGCGCGTGGGCCATGGTGCCGAGCTTGGCGATGATGCGGTCGACGGTGGGCAGCAGCACCTCGGCGCGTGCGGCCTTCAGCATCAGGCCGTGGCTGGTGTTGTTGATGTCCTCGCTGGTGCAGGCGAAGTGCACGAACTCGCCGGCGGCCTTCAGCTCGGGCGAATTCTCGAAGCGCGACTTCAGCCAGTACTCGACCGCCTTGACGTCATGGTTGGTGGTCTTCTCGATGTCCTTGATGGCCTGGGCATCGGCCTCCGAGAAGCGCGTCACCAGCGAGCGCAACAGCCCGCGCGCGGCCTCGGACAGGGGTTTGAACTCGTCGAAGCCGGCGTCGGACAGCGCGATGAACCACTCCACCTCGACCTGCACGCGCCTGTGCATCAGCCCGAATTCGGACAGCAGCGGGCGCAGAGCGGCCACGCGCGAGGCATAGCGGCCATCCAGGGGCGAGAGGGCGCTGATACTGGAGAAGGCGGAGAGCGTGGTCATGGCGTGTGCGCGGGCTGGCCGCGAGAGCTGAGGGCAAACCCGGAGATTTTATCCGGCCGGCCCGAGGTGGCCGAAATCCTTCTGGCAAACCATGCTTGGCAGGCCGGCACGCCTCTTGCCTAATGCCAGCGAGTCCTTCGCCCCCGTCGACCTCAACATCAAGGAAACACGCCATGAGATCTGCCCCGAGCTCCGCCCTGCGCCGCCTCACCCTCGGTCTGGCCGCCGCCAGCCTTGCCGCCCTGGCTCTGCCGGCCGCGGCGCAGGCCAAGCTCAAGGTCGCCGGCATCTACACCGTGCCGGTCGAGCAGCAATGGGTCAGTCGCATCAACAAGGCGCTGAAGGCGGCCGAGGCGCGCGGCGAGATCGAGTACGCCTTCTCCGAGAACGTCAGCAATGCCGACTACGAGCGCGTGTTGCGCCAGTACGCCGAGAAGGGCTATGGCCTGGTGGTCGGCGAGGCCTTCGCGGTCGAGGCGGCGGCACGCAAGGTTGCCAAGGACTATCCCAAGACCGCCTTCCTGCTGGGCTCCAGCGGCAAGCCGGCCGCGCCCAACTTCGCGGTGTTCGACAACTACATCCAGGAGCCGGCCTATCTCAGCGGCATGATCGCCGGCGGCGTCAGCAAGAGCGGCAAGATCGGCCTGGTCGGCGGCTTCCCCATCCCCGAGGTCAACCGCCTGATGCATGCCTTCATGGCCGGTGCCAAGGAGATCAACCCCAAGGCCGAGTTCACCGTCAGCTTCATCAACAGCTGGTTCGACCCGCCCAAGGCCAAGGAGGCCGCTTTCGCGATGATAGACAAGGGCGCCGACGTGATGTACGCGGAGCGCTTCGGCGTCAGCGACGCGGCCAAGGAGCGCAAGGTGCTGGCCATCGGCAATGTGATCGACACCCAGGCCCAGTATCCCGACACCGTGGTCGCCTCGGCGCTCTGGCATATGGAGCCCAGCATCGACCGCGCGATCAAGGCGGTCAAGGCCAATGCCTTCAAGGCCGAGGACTACGGCCCCTATTCGATGATGAAGCACAAGGGCAGCGAGCTGGCACCCTTGGGCACTTTCGAGAAAAAGGTGCCGGCCGATGTGGTCGCCAAGGTCAGGGCCAAGGAAAAAGCCATCCTGGACGGCAGCTTCGTCGTCAAGGTCGACGACAGCCAGCCGAAATCGACCAGCAAGTGACGCTCCCGGCGCTGCAGCTGCGCGGCATCAGCAAGCGCTTCGGCGCGCTGCTGGCCAATGACGGCATCTCGCTGACGCTGGAGCAGGGCCAGGTCCTGGCCTTGCTAGGCGAGAACGGGGCCGGCAAGAGCACGCTGGTGTCCATCCTGTTCGGCCATTACGTTGCCGACGCCGGCGAGATCACGGTGTTCGGCCGGCCGCTGCCGCCGGGCCAGCCCAAGATGGCGCTGGCCGCCGGCATCGGCATGGTGCACCAGCACTTCACCTTGGCCGAGCGCCTGACGGTGCTCGACAACGTGATGCTGGGCCTGGAGCCGCTGTGGCAGCCCTTCGCGCGGCGCCAAGCGCAGCGCCAGCGCCTGCTCGATACCGCGCAGCGCTTCGGCCTGCAGGTCGATCCCGACGCGCTGATCGCCGATCTCTCGGTCGGCGAGCGCCAGCGCGTCGAGATCCTGAAGGCCCTGGTGCGCGGCGCCCGCATCCTGATCCTGGACGAACCCACGGCGGTGCTGACCCCGCAGGAAAGCCAGTCGCTGTTCGTCTCGCTGAAGGCCCTGGTGGCCGAAGGCATGGCCATCATCTTCATCAGCCACAAGCTCGACGAGGTGCTGGCGGTCTCGGACCGCATCGCGGTGCTGCGCGGTGGCAGGCTGATCGCCGAGCTGGACGCGGCCGGCGCGTCCAAGGCCGATCTGGCCGAGGCCATGGTGGGCCGCGCGGTGCCAAGCCCCAAGCGCGCGGCGACGCAGCCCGGCGACATCGTCTGCCGCCTGCGCGGCGCCACGCTCGTGGCCAAGCCGGGGCTGCGCGGCGTCGATCTGGAACTGCGCGCCGGCGAGGTGCTGGCGGTGGCCGGTGTGGCCGGCAATGGCCAGCATGCGCTGGCCGATCTGCTGCACGGGCTCGTGGGCCTGGAGGCCGGCGAGCTGCGGGTGCTGGGGCAAGACCTGGCCCCAAGGCCCGGAGCCTGGCTGGCCGCCGGCGTGGCCCGCATCCCGGAGGACCGCCATGCGGCGGGCGTGGTCGGCGACCTGCCGCTGTGGGAGAACGCGCTGCTGGAGCAGTACCGCGCCCCGACCTTCTCGCGCTGGGGGCTGTTGAAACGCAAGCGCTCGCGCGCCCATGCGCAGGACATCGTGCAGCGCTTCGATGTGCGCGGCCTCGAAGACCGCGGCCTGGACACGCTGACCCGCAGCCTGTCGGGCGGCAATATGCAGAAACTCATCCTCGGCCGCGCGCTGACCGGCGATCCCGAGGCCGGCAAGACCGGCACTCGGCCGCGGCTGATCGTCGCCAACCAGCCGACCTGGGGCCTGGATGTCGGTGCGGTCGCCTATGTGCATCAGCAGCTGCTGGACGCCTGCGCGGCCGGCGCGGCGGTGCTGCTGATCTCCGAAGACCTGGACGAGATCTTTGCCATCGCCGACCGCATCGCGGTGATGCACGAGGGACGGCTCGGCGTTGCGAAGCCGCGTGCCGACTGGACCCTGGCCAGCATAGGCCTGGAGATGGCCGGCAGCCGAGCGGGGGAGGCCACTGCCCATGCGGCTTGAGAAACGCTCGCTCCCTTCGCAGGCCTGGCGCCTGGCCGCGCCGCTGCTGGCGCTGGCGATCACGCTGGCCGTCAGCTCGCTGCTGGTGGCCTGGGCCGGCGCACCGGTCGGCCAGGCCTATGCGCTGCTGCTGGAAGGCGGTTTCGGCTCGCGCTTTGCCTGGAGCGAGACGCTGACCCGCGCGACGCCGCTGATACTCACCGGGCTGGCTGCCGCCGTGGCCTTCAAGGCGCGGCTCTACAACATCGGCGCCGAGGGCCAGCTCTATATGGGCGCGCTGGCGGCGGTGCTGGTCGGCGGCCTGCATGGCGGGTCAGGTCTTGAGTGGCCGAGCTGGCTGCTGTTCCCGCTGATGATGGCGGCCGCCGCGCTGGCCGGCGCCTTGCTGCTGCTGGGCCCGGCGCTGCTGAAGAGCCGGCTGGGTGTGAACGAGGTGGTCACCACGCTGCTCCTGAACTTCATCGTGCTGCTGTTTGTTTCGTGGATGCTGGACGGGGCCATGAAGGACCCGCTGGCGATGGGCTGGCCGCAGAGCGTGGGCCTGCAGGAGTCGCTCTCCTTGAGCAAGCTGGTCGAGCGCAGCCGCGTCCACACCGGCCTGCTGTGGGCCATCGCGGCGGCCTTGCTGCTGTGGGCCCTGTTCAAGTACAGCCGTACCGGCTTCGAGATCCGCGCGGTCGGCGCCAACGCCCAGGCGGCCGCCTTTGCCGGCATGCCGGTGGCCTGGGTCAGCATCAAGGTGGCCTTGTTGTCGGGCGCGCTGGCGGGCCTGGCCGGCGCGATCGAGGTGGCCGGCCGCACCGGCTATGTGACCTTGGACATGAGCCCGGGCTATGGCTATAGCGGCATCGTGATCGCGATGCTGGCGGGCCTGAATCCGCTCGGGGCCCTGCTGTCGGCGGTGTTTGTCGCCGGCCTGCTGGTCGGCGCCGACAGCATGAGCCGCGCGGTCGGCGTGCCGACCTATATCGCCGATGTGATCGTCGCGACCGCGCTGATCGCGATGCTGGTCAGCAGCCTCCTGGTCAATTACCGCCTCCGTCTGAGGAGTCGCGATGGGCGCTGAGATCCTCGAGCTGCTGTCCGGCAGCGCCTTCTGGATCGCGGTGCTGCGCATCGCGACGCCGCTGATCCTCGGCACCCTGGGCGTGTTGCTGTGCGAGCGCGCCGGCGTCTTGAACCTGGGCATCGAGGGCATCATGGTGGCCGGCGCCTTTGCCGGCTGGCTGACGGTCTACCAGGGCGGCGGGTTGTGGCTGGGCGTGGGGGTCGCGGCCGGGGTCGGCGCGCTGCTGGGTCTGCTGCATGGCTGGCTGACCGTGAGCCTGTCGCTGTCGCAGCATGTCTCGGGGCTGGGCATCACGCTGCTGGCCACCAGCCTGGCCAGCTATGCCTACCGCGTCAGCTTCCCCAAGGTCGAGAACCCGCCGACGATCCAGCCCTTCGCCACGATGGACGCCTGGCTGCCGATCCCGGTGCTGAATGCGCAGACGCCGCTGACCCTGCTGGCTCTGCTGCTGGTGCCGGTCCTTGCCTACGGCCTGAACCGCACGCCGCTGGGCCTGGCGGTGCGCATGGTCGGCGAGAGCCCGGCCGCCGCCGAGGGCCAGGGCCTGTCGGTGGTGCGGCTGCGCATTGGCGCCATCATGGCCGGCTCGGCGCTGATGGGCGTGGCCGGCGCCTTCCTGACGCTGGCGGCCTTCAACGCTTTTTACTTCAATATGGTCAATGGCCGCGGCTGGGTCTGCGTGGCCCTGGTCGTGTTCGCCTCGTGGCGGCCCGGCAAGGCGCTGCTCGGCGCGCTGCTGTTCGCCTTCTTCGATGCGCTGCAGCTGCGCCTGCAGCAAAGCAGCGGCGGCGCCGTGCTGCCCTACCAGCTCTATCTGATGCTGCCCTATCTGCTGTCCATCGTCGCCCTGGTGCTGGTGGCCCGCAAGGCGGCCTATCCGCAGGCGCTGATGAAGCCCTATCGCAAGGGCGAGCGCTGAGGCTGGCACCTGGCCATCGGCGACTGGCGGCCGATACGTTGTCTCGAGGACCTCGAGCAGCAGCTTGGCACGGGCGGCTGGGTTGCTGCTGCTGCAGGCAGCTCAGGGCCAGACCCTGCAAGCACCCATCAGTGCCAATGATTCCGCCCAAGCATCGGGCTCATTTCCTTTTGCACGGCCCGCCAAACGCGCTCACGTCCGGCGCGCATCTATAGCTGCCCATCCCGGAATACCCGCCACTGCCGCACGTCCCTTGGGTTGGGCTCGAAGTGCAAAGACCAAGAGACACCCCCATAAGAGAAAGTCCAATCAAACGGCTGCCGGGGATCTCCGTCTCCAGGCTGAGCCTGACCGGGCGCAGCTACTTCCGCTGTGCGGCGCCGTCGCTGCTCGGCGCGCGCGTCACGCTCGGCTGGAGTTGCGGGTCCGTGCGGTCGCATGCTCAAATCTTTGGCAGGATTCGTTAACAATCCACCTACAAGAAGTTGGACTTCATAGGCGAATATGCGTTTCTACGAGGTGACGTTGCGCATTGAGGGATTAGCGGGGGACGTCCATACGTTCCACGATCAACATCTGGCCGACGGCCGCTTTTCGTTCAACTCGGCCGTGCCGATGCCGCCAGAGCTCGAGTTTGATATGAACAATTTCGTGGAGGACGGCTACAACGCATTGTTCGGGGAGTGGCGCAAGCTCTCCCACTATTGGATGTTTAAGGAGGCAGCTGCGGTGCGGGGGTACTCCTTTCCTCTAGGGCGGCGTGAGCAGGTTGTCACGTGCATTGAGGCGTTAGGTGAGCCAGGGGTAGAGCGGCTTCGGCTCGGCCGACTCTACAAAACAAACCTTGAACGGTTTGGGTACGGACATGCGCAAGAGTGGCGCAAAGCGCACTGGGGCACGGCGTTCGACATATTTGATGTTGTCATTGAACATCAGGCGGGCCTGATCATTCGGTTTGTCTCTCCGGGCGCCCCAGGTCGAAAGATCTTTGGGCTCTACTCGAAGATGCACTCCGAGCTTTCGCTTGCCATCTCATATCAGGAGCAAGGGAGTGCCGGGCCCAGAAAGGTCCTTACTTTCAAAGCAGGCCAGGCGGTGTCCCTGCAATGAAGCCCAACCATCAGTTTCAGCCGTGGCCTGCATGAAGTTACTTCTCGCGCTTGGCATCGCCCTTCAGATTTCCTCTGCGTACGCACAGGGTGTACAGCCCATGCCGTGCGTAGACTCGGCGAATACCATTGAGAAGAACATTTGCTTAGGTCGAGAGGTCGAGGCATTGGACAAGGGAATTTCCGCTCAGGTCAGTCGCATCGCCGCAGTTTTGCGAAAGCGGGACGCTGATGAGCCAGTTGTTCGGCTAGCACCAGCCTTTGCATCGTCGCAAGCCAAGTGGCAGCAGTTTCGCGATGCCGAATGCAGCTTCAGGAGCCTTTCAGTCGGTAGTGGCACGGGCGCGCCAGCGGAATATGCATTCTGCAAAATAGAGTGTGGCCGCCTGAGGTTGGGCTACCTCCAAGGGGTGCATTGAAAAAAGTATCTGCACGCTGTTGCCGCTGCCGGCCGGACCAGTTACCCGAGCCGACTCGCGTCGGTGAGCCGCCGCTCGCGGCTCGTCGGCATGCTGTGAGCATTGCCTGACACGAACAGCCGCCCTTGTCCGACTCCCACCCCACGGTGTTCCCGGCACGATGCAAGAGGAAAAAATGCCAACCGGAGTCCGCCATGTCCTTCATCCACCCGACCTCGCCCCCCGAGACCCTGCACGCGCACCGCCCGCCGATCAAGGCGCCTGGTGATGATGAGGAACCGCAGCCCATGCCCGTCGACCCCGATGAGGGGCCGATAGACCCGGCGCCGGAGGATGACCAGACACCGGGGCGCGGCGTCGATCGCGGGCCCTGAGCGCAGCCGCGATGGCGATGAATCGACCGCGTGCCCTCGTGGACCCGCGCGCCGCCCAGTTGCTGCGCCATCCCGGCGCCTTCCTGCTCGGTGCGCTGAAGGCCTTTCGCGCCAACCAGGGCCTGCTGCTGGCCGGCGCGGTGGCCTACTACGCGCTGCTGTCCATCGTGCCGCTGCTGATACTGGCGGTGATCGCGCTCTCGCATGTGGTCGACCAGGCGGCGCTGCTGCAGACCCTGGGCCGCTATCTGGAATGGCTGCTGCCGGGGCACTCGCGCGCCATCGTGACCGAGCTGGCGCAGTTCCTGGCCTTCCGTTCGGTGGTGGGCTGGGTGCTGCTGGTGACGATGCTGTTCTTCAGCTCGCTGGCCTTCACGGTGCTGGAGAACGCGATGTCGGTGATCTTCCACCACCGCGTGCTGATACGGCGGCGCCACTTCTTGGTCTCGGCACTGATCCCCTATGGCTACATCCTGTGCCTGGGCTTCGGCCTGCTGGTCGTCACGTTGGTGGCCGGCGCGCTGCAGGCCATGGGCCAGAGCGAGGTTCAATTCCTGTGGCGCAGCTGGTCGCTGGTCGGGGTGTCCGGCCTGCTGTTCTATCTGCTGGGTTTTGCCGGCGAGGTCTTTGTGCTGACCTCGATCTATCTGGTGATGCCGGTGGGGCGCCCCTCGCTGCGGCTGGCACTGTTCGGCGCGATCGCTGCGGCCCTGCTGTGGGAGCTGTCGCGCCATGCCCTGGTCTGGTACTTCGGCACCTTGTCGCAGATCAGCACGGTGTACGGCTCCTTGACCACCTCGATCGCGGTGCTGCTGAGCCTGGAGCTGGGGGCGACCCTGATGCTGTTCGGCGCGCAGCTGATCTCCGAGTACGAGCGCCTGGAGGTCGGCGACCCGCCGCCCCAGGCCTTCAGCACCGCGCCCGGCTAGGCGGCGCGCCGCGCCACCCAGTAGACCGCGCCCGCAGCACCGTAGCGCTCGGCATGCCGCTCGCCGGCCGCCAGCTCGAAGCCATCGCCGACCCGCAGATGCCGGGTCTGGCCTGCCACCGTCAGCCACATCTCGCCCGCGGCCATGACGGCCTTGGCGACAAAGGGATGGCTGTGCTCGTCGACCACGGTCAAGGGCGCCCAGCGCCGCTCCAGCACCTCGTCGAATCCGGCGGCCAGGGCCTGCTGCCGGTAGTGCTCGAAACTCGTGATGTCCATGGCCGTTCTCCTGGCGGTCTGCCGCCTGCTGGCGGCCCCTCCAATGGTAGGCTCGCGGCCATGCTGATACGCAATATCTGCCTCCCCGATGGCCGCCGCGGCCAGGACCTGCTGGTGCGTGACGGCCGCATCGCCGCCATCGCGCCGGCCCTGCCAGCGCCGGAGGGCGTCGAGATCATCGATGGCCAGGGCCAGCTGCTGAGCCCGCCTTTTGTCGATGCCCATTTCCATATGGACGCCACGCTCAGCTACGGCCTGCCCCGGGTCAACCAGAGCGGCACGCTGCTGGAAGGCATCGCGCTCTGGGGCGAGCTCAAGCCGCTGCTGACGCAGGAGGCCCTGGTCGAGCGGGCGCTGGCCTATTGCGACTGGGCTGTGGCCAAGGGCCTTCTGGCGATACGCTCGCATGTCGATGTCTGCGACCCGCGCCTGCTGGCCGTCGAGGCCCTCTTGCATGTGCGCGAGCGGGTGAAGCCCTATCTGGATCTGCAGCTGGTGGCCTTCCCGCAGGACGGCGTGCTGCGCGCGCCAGGGGCGCTGGCGAACCTGAAGCGGGCGCTGGACATGGGCTTCGACGTGGTCGGCGGCATCCCGCATTTCGAACGAACCATGGCCGATGGTGCCGCCAGCGTGAAGCTGCTGTGCGAGCTGGCCGCCGAGCGCGGCCTGCGGGTGGACATGCATTGCGACGAGAGCGACGACCCGCTGTCGCGCCATGTCGAGACCCTGGCCTTCGAGACCCAGCGCCTGGGCCTGCAGGGCCGGGTCACCGGCTCGCACCTGACGTCCATGCATTCGATGGACAACTACTACGTCTCCAAGCTGATCCCGCTGATGGCCGAGGCCGGCCTGCATGCGGTGGCCAATCCGCTGATCAACATCACCCTGCAAGGCCGCCACGACACGTATCCGAAGCGCCGCGGCATGACCCGGGTGCCCGAGCTGATGGCGGCCGGCATCAATGTCGGCTTCGGTCACGACTGCGTGATGGACCCCTGGTACGGCCTGGGCAGCGGCGACATGCTGGAGGTCGCCAGCATGGGCCTGCATGTGGCGCAGATGACCTCGCAGGCCGGCATGCGCGCCTGTTTCGATGCGGTGACGGTCAACAACGCCCGCATCCTGGGCCTGGACGATTACGGCCTCGAGGTCGGCCGCAGCGCCGACTTCGTGCTGCTGCAGGCCGGCGATGCGGTCGAGGCGCTGCGGCTGCGCGCCCAGCGCCTGCTGGTGGTGCGGCGCGGCCAGGTGTTGAGCCGCTGCGCCCCGGCGCAGGCCCTGCTGAGCCTGCCGGGCCGGCCCGCAGCGGTGGACTGGCTGCTGCCGCGTCCCCTGAACTAGGGCTATCAGGTCGCCGCGGGAGGAGTACAACGCGCTGTTGCCGTCGTTGTTCAGCCCATGTCTCCTGGAGGTCCCGTAATGCGAACCCCGTCCGTTCTTCTGGCCGTTGCGGCCCTGATTCTGCCGCTGGCCGCCCAGTCGGCCGTCTATCAGTTCAATGCCTCGCTCAACAGTGCCAACGAGGTCGGCACCCCGTCGGCCGCGACGGCCACCGGCGTCGCCACCCTGTTCTATGACGATCAGGGCACGGCGTCACTGCTGGATGACAGCTATGACTTTTCGATGGCGGTGTTCGGGCTTAGCGGCGGCGCGATAGCTGGCACCGCCGCCAGCGCCTTCCATATCCACGGCGCTGCTTCGACCACCGAGAACGGCCCGGTCCGCGTCAGCCTTGATGCTGCACCCTTTGTGTTCTTGAATTCGGGCAGTACGCTGCTGGTCGGCGGCAATGGTGTCGCGGCGCCGTCGATCGGGGCGACTGCGCCGTCCGGGGTGAATGCAGGCTATCCGGCGATGTCCTTCTTCGACATGCTTTCGGGCGGCCTGGCTTATGTGAATGTGCATACTGCGGCCAACCCGGCCGGTGCGGTGCGTGGCCAACTGCTGCAGGTGGCGGTGGTGCCCGAACCGTCGACTTACGCGATGCTGTTGGGCGGTCTGGGCTTGATAGGCTTTGTCGCCGCCCGTCGCCGCAGGCACTGAATTAGGCGATCCGCGTCGACCGACAAGCCCGCGACTGCGGGCTTTTTTTATGGCGCTCTCGCCGTAAACACGCACGCCCCGTTGCGTTCGAGAGACAGAACCTGTGCTTCTTTGTTCTTGAATAGAGCTCTGCCTCTAGGCTTCCCACGAAGTTCGGGGTTGGGGCGCCGAAACCCTAGGTCTTGAGGCCCTGGCTCTTCGCTACAGTCGGCAGCCAATTCATGCGGCATGCATGCCACCTGCCTCGGGCCGGGCCGCTCGATGCAGGGCTGGCTGCGCGCAGGCCTATCAAAAAAGGAGACTTTCATGAATATCCGTTTGGCGCTTGGCGCCGTCAGCCTGGCCGTGCTGGCCGCCTGCGGTGGTGGCGAGAGCTCGCCGCCCGCCCCCAGCAGCAACGAGACCACCCGCATCGTCGCCTTCGGCGACAGCTTGACCGATGGCGGCACCTATACCAAGTTCGCCCAGGCTGCCGTGGCCCAGGCCACCGGCGGCGCCATCACGGCGGCCCCGGTCGGCAAGTTCACCAACAGCGCCGGCGCCTTGTGGGTCGAGGTGCTGGCCGGCAAGCTGGGCACGACCATCGTCAACGAGCGCTTCGAGTACGGCACGAGCTTCCCGGTGCCGGCCCAGATCAGCAGCGCCGCCAACGCCACCAACTACGCCCAAGGCGGCTCGCGTGTGGCCAAGCAGCCCGGCATCGGCTGCAGCCCGAACGCCGCCGGCGCCTGCACCGGTGCCACCACCGTGCCGGTGGTCCAGCAGGTCGACCGCGCGCTGGCCAAGGGCAGCTTCACGGCCACCGACCTGGTGGTCTTCTGGGGCGGCAACAACGATGTCTTCCACAACCTGGCGCTGGCCGGTCCCGAGATCACCGCAGCGGTGACCGCCGCGACGCTGGCCGGTCAGTCGGCCGCCCAGATCGCCGCGCTGCAGCAGGCGATCGCCGGCAAGTATGTGATCGAGATGGAGCAGGCCGCGCTGGCCCTGCTGGAGCAGACCAAGCGCGCCCGGGCGGCCGGCGCGCAGCGCATCGTCGTCCTGACCCTGCCGGACTCGGCCAAGTCGCCGATGGGCCAGAGCGCCCAGGTCGGCGCCTCGGGCCGCACCTTGATGTCGACCTTTGTGAAGGCCTTCAACGACCAGCTGAAGAAGGAGCTGGCGCTGATGGACACCGGCGTGATGCTGTTCGATGCGGCCGCGCTGTCGGCCCAGTACTACGACAACCCGGCCGCCAACGGTTTCACCAATATCGCGGTGCCGGTCTGCGACCCGGCCAAGACCAACAACACCTCGCTGGTCTGCTTCGAGATCCCGGGCGTGTTCAGCACCTACTTCCCGGCGGCGGTGGCGCCGGCCGCGACCTCGCTGTTCGCCGACGGCGTGCACCCGACGGTGACCTCGCATGCCAAGTTCGGCAATGCCGTGTACGAGGCGCTGAAGACCAAGGGCTGGGTGCGCTGAGACCGCACCGACAAGGAGAACCCCAATGACACAGAACAACAAAGCCATCCTGGCCCTGGCCGCTTCCCTGTTGTGCGGCGGCGCTGCCGCGCAGACAAGCGCCGAGAGCAGCGTGCAGCTCTACGGCATCATCGATGTGGGCGTGACCGCGATCGACGGCTACGGCGACAAGACCCGCCGCTTCGTCTCCAGCGGCACCCAGCTGGGCTCGCGCCTGGGCCTGCGTGGCAACGAGGACCTGGGCGGCGGCTGGCGCGCGATGTTCACCCTGGAGCACCAGCTCTACGCCGACACCGGCTCGCAGAACCAGCAGACCCCGATCTCGGGCTTCGCGATCCCGGCTCGCGCGCTGGTGGGCGTGCCCAACACCATACGCTCGCAGCTGGAGCCCGCGCTGGGCGCCTCGCTGGCGGCCTCGCTGAACAACCGCTTCTGGCATCGCCAGGCCTGGGCCGGCATCGTCACCCCGGTCGGCGCGGTGCTGGCGGGCCGCCAGTACAGCCCGGCATTCGCCACCTACGGCCGTTTCGATCCGCACCAGGCCGGCAATATCGGCAATGCCCTGGCAACCCTGTCCGTGCCCACCGGCCTGGAAGTGCGCATCGACAACTCGCTGCAGTATGTGGCCGAGATGAACGGCTTCCGCTTCAACGCGATGCTGGGCGCCGGCGAGGGCGAGGTCGGCCCGGGGCGCTTCTGGGGTCTCAGCGCCGGTTATGCCAGCGGTGCTTTCGACATCGGCGTGGCCCATCAGCGCCGCAAGACCTCCGAGGGCCTGGACTCGCTGGAGAACACCATCGTCGGCGCCAGCTATTCGACCGGCCCCTGGAAAGTCACCGGCCTCGTGGTCAGCGCCAAGGACAAGCACCCCATCCTCGGTGCCCAGCTGCGCGCGCAGCTCAATGCCAACACCGCGATCCCGGCGGCGCTGAAGCCGGCCTTCCTGGCCTACGGCACGCAGATCGCCAGCAATCTGGGCTTTGACGGCCATCTGGCCTATGGCGGTGTGCACTACCTGGTCAACGAGCGCAACCGCGTGATCGTCAGCTACGGCGCCTACAGCGACTCGGTGGCGGCGCGCGAGGCGGCCATCGGCGGCGTGGCGCTGGAGCATCTATTCTCCAAGCGCACCTCGGTCTGGCTCTCGGCCAGCTATGTGGACAACAAGAGTGGCCAGCAGGTGCTGCCTTACTCGCAAGGCCTGCTCTACGGCTTCACCGACAAGCCGGGCAAGGACGCCAGCGCCTACTCGCTCAATCTGGTGCACCGCTTCTGAGCGGCAGATCGCTCCGACACAACCCGGCCTCGGCCGGGTTTTTTCATGGCGCGGCGCCGAAGAAGCGCTTGCGCTCCTCGTTGGCCGGATGGCTGGCCAGCGCGATTGGCAGGGCCGACGCGCTATGGTCCTTCTTGTAGCTCTCGATGCGCTCGAAGAACACCAGCATCGCCGTCGGCGAGCGGCCAGCGGCGCGCAGCATGTCACGCGCATAGGCGTCGGCCTCGCGCTCGAAGTCACGCGAGTAGGCCTGCTGGCCTAGCAGGGTCGGCACACTGACGAGCACACCTGAGAAGTCTCCGATGATGAGGCCGTTCAAGCTGGCCAGCAGGCTGGCCTGCACCACCATGCGCATGCCATGCTGTCGCTGCACATGGCCCAGCTCATGGGCCAGCACGCCGGCCAGTGCATCGGGCTGATCGCTCAGCAGCTGAGCCAGCGCGTCGGTCAGCACGATATGGCCGCCGGGCAGGGCCAGGGCATTGGGACCTACGCTTTTGTCGGCCGAGCGAAAGTGCAGCCGGTAGTCTGGCGTGGTGCCGGGCGACGTGCGCAACAGGGCCGCGAAATCGGCCGTGATCGCCTCGCGCCGGGCCGGCGGGAGCGTGCTGGGCTTGAGCCATCGGGCATCGATGCCGGCCAGCGCACGCTCGCCTATCATTTGCTCGGCCTGGGGCGGCAGCACGGCGACGAGCGCATCGCTCGCCAGCGGTATGCCCCAGACCCCGATTGCCAGCGTGGTAGCGACCAGCAACGCCATCGCGACCGCCACCCGACGCCAGCTCTGCATCCAGCGCACCAGCAGCGATTCGCGCAGACCGCTGGCCCGTGCCCACTGATCCCAGGCGCGCGCATCGTCCCCGCTGAGCACGCCGCCGTCGGGCAGCTGGGCCTGGCGCTGGCCGTGGCGCTGGCGCTCGGGCCAGCGCACCCGGCGCAATGGGTAGCTCAAGACCTGACCCTCGGCATTTCGCAGCTGCAGCGTGCCTGCCTTGACCCAGGCCTGCACCGGCTGGGGGCGGGCGCTGCGGCCGTCGAACAGCTCGAGCAGCAGGATGGCGGGCTGATCCACGGGCTCAGAACCCCATGTCGATGCCGAAGAAATCGCCGGCGGCGTCGCCGCTGGCATCCTGGTACTCGACGCTCTTGCGGGCCACCCAGGCATCGATGTCGCCATTGACGCTCAGACTGATCGCCTCGAGCCGCATGCGGTTGACCTTGATCACGGCAAAAGGCCGGTAAAGACCCAGGGTGATGACCATCAGCAGCCAGTTCTTCAGGCTCAGCCAGGCAAAGGCGCGCAGTCGCAGCCGGCTGTCAAAGCGCAGGCCGGCGCTGCTGGTGCCGCGCCACACCATGTTCTGCAGAGCCACCGTGAAGAAGGGGCCGACCAGGGCGAACAGGCCCAGATAGGCCAGCAGGGCCAGCGGCGCCATCAGCAGCGGCGACTGCAGCAGGAAGTAGACGCCGGCCAGCACCGCACCGGCCAGCAGGGCGTAGCCGATCAGGAACAGCACGAACTTCAGCATCAGCAGGTAGAAGGCGCCGGTGCCCACGCCGAAGCGCGAATGCTGGCCGGCCAGCGCGTAGTGGCTTTGCTGGTAGCGCTTGCTCAGGCTCAGGGTCCAGGGCGTCAGCAGCATGATCAGCAGGGTGGCCGCGCCGATCAGGCCCTGGGCCGGCGTGAAGCTCTTGCTCTCCAGCGCCTCGCTATTGAGCAGCGAGACCACGACGATCACTGCCGCCGGCAGATAGGCCGGCAGCATCGCCAGATAGGCCTGGCGCAGATCGCCAGTGAACGCAAAGCGCAGGCCGCGCCAGCTGGTGTTGGCCAGGCGGAACTGCAGACCCGCCCGCCACAGCGCCGGCCAGACCGCCGCCAGTATCAGGAAGGCGGCGACGCCGGCCGTCGGCGAGATCTGGCCCGAGACGCCATAGGCCAGCATCAGCACGGCCAGCAGCACAAAGCCGCGGAACATCTTCCAGGGGTTGCCGTGAAAGGCCAGGGCCTGGCCGTCGACCAGGGTGTTGCTGTAGAAATAGCTGAGCCGGCGCGCCTTGGCGAAGGGCAGGTAGAGCCCCAGCGTGACGATGATCAGCAGCAGGTTGACGATCCAGATGCGGAAATACTCGCTGCCCGAGGCGCTGAATTCGATGCGCAGCTCGCGCGGGCCGGCGGCCGATCCCTGTGGCTCGGCGACGGAAAAATGCTCGTTCATCGGTCCTCCCTTGTTGATATGCACCGGTGCGACGGTCTGAGCCGTCTGTCGGGCCAGCAGTCTGAGGCCGGGCCGCGGGGCTGACAAGGGGGACCTTCGGGGGATGTCTGCATGCACCAGTTCGGAGGCTTTGTACAGCCTGGCGCACAACAAGTGCTTCGCTAGAATCTTTTCGAAATGGACAGTCCGTCCGACACAAGCCAGACATGAAACTCATCGGATCCCTCGCCAGCCCCTACGTCCGCAAAGTCCGCGTCGTGATGGCGGAAAAAAAGCTCGACTACCAGCTGGTGCTGGAAGACGTCTGGTCCAGCGACGCCATCATGAAGATGAACCCGCTGGGCAAGGTGCCCTGCCTGGTGATGGAAGGCCAGGACGCGATCACCGGGGCGGTGTTCGACTCGCGCGTGATCGTCGAGTATGTGGACACCTTGTCGCCGGTCGGCAAGCTGATCCCCGAGCGCGGCCGCGAGCGTACCGAGGTGCGCACCTGGGAGGCGCTGGCCGATGGCCTGATGGATGCGTCCATCCTGGCGCGCCTGGAGCAGACCTGGGTCGGCCGCACGGCCGAGCAGCGCAGCGCCGTCTGGGTCGAGCGCCAGATGAGCAAGGTGATGGCGGCCCTGCAGGCCATGGGCCAGGGCCTGGGCGAGAAGAACTGGTGCTCGGGCAATCACTTCACGCTGGCCGATATCGCGGTCGGCTGTGCGCTGGGCTATCTGGACTTCCGCTTCCCCGGCATCGACTGGCGCGGCCCGCATCCCAATCTGGCGCGCCTGTTCGACAAGCTGTCGGCCCGCGCCAGCTTCATCGATACGGCGCCGCCGACGACCTGATGAAGCCCTGCGGGGCGACCTGCTGCTGGCGCTGCAGCGCCGCATAGATATAGGCCAGGCGCTGGCCGATATCGGCCGGGCTGGTCTGCCAGCGCTGCGCGATCTCACCTTCCAGCAGGCCCTGAGCCAGCATGCTCAGCAGATGCTGCTCGGCCTTGCTGAGCAGGCAGCCCGGCGCGGCCGGGGCCAGGTCATGCGCCGAGCTGACGCAGTGCGCCAGCTTCAGGTCGCTGCGCAACAGGCCGAAGCTCGCCAGCGTCTGGCGCGCCAGCGCCGGCGACATCGTGGCGCGGCGCTGCTGAAAGTCCTGCAGCGCCCGCCCCAGCCCCTTGGCCCCGCCGGCGTCCAGCCAGTAGCCCTGGGCACCGCCACACAGCGATTCGAACAGCAAGGTGTCGTCGGCCAGCGTCGTCAGCAGCATCAGGCGTGGCCGCGCCCGCTCCAGGCGGCGCAGCAGCGCGATCGCATGGCCGTTGATCAGATGCAGATCGCAGACGACGATGTCGGGCCGCAAGCGCTCGACCTGAGGCAAGGCCTCATGCATCTGGGTGCTGACGCCGACGCAATGCCAGCTCGGCAGCTCATCAAACAGGGCGGCTCTGGCCTGGCGCAGCGCTTGGGGGGTACGGCGTAGGAGGTAGACGGAAGGCATGCGCTGGGCGGGGTGAGAGGCGGGCCGATTGTCCCGGCTTCAGGGGACGCAGCAACCCCGTGACCCGGGGACCCCCCGGATGAGGGGCCGATGTTGGCGGGTGTTTTGTGCGATGGCCGCCCTGTGAGCCCGGCCGGGCGCCGGTCATCGTGATCACTTAGACTGGGCCGCGCCCACTACCTGCAGAGGCCCAGCCTCAGCCCCCCATGGACCAGCTCCGAGCCTTGCGTGTTTTCGTCCGCGTCATCGACGAGGGCAGTTTTGCCGCCGCCGCGCGCGCCCTGGACCTGGCGCCGGCCGTCGTGACCCGGCTGGTGGCCGAGCTGGAGGAGCATCTGGGCGCCCGCCTGATCAACCGCACCACCCGCCGCCTGGCACTGACCGATATCGGCGAGGCCTATCTGGAGCGGGCCCGCCGCATCCTGGTCGAGGTCGACGAGGCCGAGGCCCTGGCGACCACCGCGACGACCGAGCCGCGCGGCCATTTGCGTGTGCTGGTGCCGCCGGCGATCGCGGTGCATCAGCTGGCCAAGCACCTGCCCAAGTTCCACAAGCTCTATCCGCAGGTCTCGGTGGAGCTGAGCTCGCCCGGCGGCATCGAGACGGTGGACGAGGCCTTCGACCTGACGATTCTGCACACCCGCCATCCGCTGGACGGCGAGTTCGTGGCCCGGCGGCTGGCGCGCACCGAGGTGATTCTGTGCGCCTCGCCCGAGTACCTGAGCAAGCGCGGCCGGCCCCAGCATCCGAATGATTTGCGCGACCATGATTCGCTGCTGCCGCCGGTCTCCGAGCTGCAGCGCGGCATCGTGTTCCAGCGCGGCGTCTGGGGCGATGACGAGCCGGGTGGCGAAAGCCTGACCCTGATCCCCAAGCGGCCGGTGCTGACCACCGCGCATATGGACACCAATTACGCCGCCGCGCTGCACGGGCTGGGCGTGGCCGGCCTGCCGTCCTTTCTGATCGAGGACGCGCTGATGGAGCATGCGCTGGAGCGCGTGCTGCCCGAGTGGCGGCTGTTCAGCTTCACGATCTGGGCCGCGATGCCGACGCGCAAATACGTGCCGGCGCGCACCCGCGCCTTCCTCGACTTTCTGGTCGAGGTCTTCGGCGGCGAGGACCGCGACCCCTGGCTGGCAGCCGCCGGTTGCGAGACCAACCCGGGCGTCTGCGGCGAGCCGGTCAGCGCAGGCTGAAGCCGGTCTGCACCAGATTGCCGCGCAGGCCCTCCAGCAGATGGGTCAGCGGCGAGAGCTGGACATAGCGAGTCGAGACCTTGATCGCATAGGCGAAGAAGCGCGGCAGGTCCTCGGCATAGGCGGGCTTGCCGTCGCGCTGCTTGAGGCGGCAGAACAGGCCCAGGATCTTCAGATGGCGCTGCAGGCCGGTCCATTCCAGCTGGCGCCAGAACTCGCCGAAGTCCGCGTCCACCGGCAGGCCGGCCTTGCGCGCCTGTTCCCAGTAGCGTATCGCCCAGTCCAGCTCGCGCTCCTCGTCCCAGGAGATGAAGGTGTCGCGCAGCAGCGAGGCCAGGTCATAGCTGATCGGGCCGCGCACCGCATCCTGGAAGTCCAGCACACCGGGCCCGCCTTCGATCACCATCAGATTGCGTGGCATGAAGTCGCGGTGCATCGCCAGCTGGGGCTGGCTCAGGATGTTGTCGACCAGGACTTGGCAGCTGTGTGCCCACCAGCCCTGCTGGGTCGCGTTCCACTGCTGGCCGAACTCGCGCTCGACGCACCAGTCGCTGAAGATCTGCAGCTCGCGACGCACAAAGCTCTCGTCGAAGGCCGGCAGCCGCTGCGCATCGCCCTTGAGCTGCCACTGCAGCAGCGTGGCGATGGCGGCACGCATCAGCGCGTCGGCCTCAGCGTCGCTGGCCTGCTGCAGCGCCTGCAGATAGGGCCGGTCGCCGAAGTCGCTGAGCAGCAGAAAGCCCAGGCCTTCGTCGGCCGCCAGCACCGTCGGCACGCGCAGCCCGCAGTCGGCCATATGGGCGGCGATCTCGATGAAGGCGCGCTGGCTGCCATGCTGGGGCGGTGCATCCATCACGATCAGCGAGCCGTCCGCCGCGGTCTGCAGGCGCAGATAGCGCCGCGTGCTGGCATCTTCCTTGGCCAGCTGCAGTGTTTCGGGCCGCAGGCCATGGGGGGCGGCAAGCGGCGCCAGCCAGGCCAGCAACTGTTGTTCACGGGCCGGGTCGGGCCAGACGATAGCGTTCATGGGGGAGCTTGGACGGCCGCAGCGGCGCGGCATTGGGTGCGAGGCGGGTGCCTCATGGATAATCAATTCTACAAACCGTCGGCACCGCGCCGAAGCCCTCGCTCAACATCGTCCGAAGAAGACGCCCGCCGACGCCGTGCTGCGCCCACCGCTTCCCTCCTCACCGCCGCCGACCGCGCTGACCCCGCTGCTGTCAGCCCTGCTGCTGGGCCTGTGCGGGCAAGCCGTTGCTGCACCGGCCGACGAGCCGCTGCGCCTGCGCCCCTCGCGCCTGCTGATGGCGCCGGCCAGCAGCGAGGCCAGCAAGCCGGCGCTGGTGCTGAGCGCCCAGCGCTTGCAGACCCAGATCGACCAGCGCTCGCTGGCCGAGGGCGAGGCCGAGCTGCGCTACGGAGATCTGCTGCTGCGCGCCGACAGCCTGAGCTACGAGCAGGCCAGCGATCTGGCGCGCGCCACCGGCAGCGTCGAGATCAGCCGGGCCGGCAATACCGTGCGCGGCCCCAGCCTGGAGCTGTATCTGCAGCGTTTCGAAGGCGAGTTCCTGCAGCCCAGCTATTTCTTCTCGGAAACCGGTGGCGGCGGCACGGCCCGCTCGCTGCGCTTTCTCGACAGCAAGCGCCTGCGCGCCGAGGCCGCGACCTACAGCAGCTGTCCGGCGGTCGAAGGCGAGGGCACCCAGGCCTGGCAGCTGACGGCCGAGACCCTGAAGATGGACTTCGAGGCCAACGAAGGCCTGGCCAGCAAGGCCGTGCTGCGCTTTTACGGCGTGCCCATCCTGGCCGCGCCGGCGCTGAGCTTCCCGCTGGGCGGTGAGCGCAAATCGGGCTGGCTGCCGCCCAATGTCGGTGTCGACAACCGCAGCGGTGTCGAGCTGGGCCTGCCCTACTACTGGAATATCGCGCCGCAGCGCGACGCCACCTTGACGCCCTTTGTGATGACACGCCGCGGCGTCGGCCTGGACAGCGAGTTCCGCTATCTGGAGCCTCATCATCGCGGCGAGCTGAATCTGGCCTGGTTGCCGAATGACCGCGTCGCCGACCGCAAGCGCTGGGCGCTGAACCTCAGCCATGACGGCGAGCTGGGCCTGGCCTGGCGCTACCGCCTGCGCTCCGAGCGGGTCTCGGACGACGACTACTGGAAAGACCTGCCCAAGCGCATAGACAGCGACACCCAGCGCCTGCTGGGCAGCGATCTGCAGCTGCAGCGCGGCTACAGCTTCCGCTGGGGCGAGGCGCAGACCTATGCGCGCATCCAGCAATGGCAGCTGCTGCAGGGCACGGATCTGCAGACCCGCTTCGAGTCGCCCTACCAGCGCACGCCGCAGATCGGCGTGCGCCTGTCCAGCCTGGCCGACGAGGGCGTGCTGGCCGGCTTCACCCCCTGGGGTCGCAAGGCCAGGCTGGAGGGCGGGCTGGAGCTGGAATACAACCGCTTCGACCTGCCCACCGACGCGCTCAGCAGCCAGACCCAGACCGGCTCGCGCGTGCATCTGCTGGGCCATGTCAGCCTGCCGATGAGCGGCGCGGCCTGGTGGCTGATCCCCAAGCTGTCGCTGAATGCGGCCAGCTACTCGCTGGACCAGGCCCTGGCCGATGGCCGGCGCTCGGCCAGCCGTTCGGTGCCGAGCTTCAGCCTCGACCATGGCTGGATCTTCGAGCGCGAGACCCGGCTGTTCGGGCGCGGGCTGACGCAGACGCTGGAGCCCCGCCTGCTCTATGTCAAGACGCCGTACCGCGATCAGCTGGACTTGCCCAATTTCGACTCGGCGGCCAAGGACTTCAACTTCGACTCGATCTACACCGAGAACCAGTTCTCCGGTGTCGACCGGGTGTCCGACGCCCATCAGCTGACGGTGGGCGCGACCTCGCGCTGGATCGATGCCAATGGCGGCGCCGAGCTGCTGCGCCTGGGCCTGGTGCAGCGCTTTCTGTTCAATGACCAGCGCATCACGCCGGACGGCCAGACGCAGACGCGCAAGGTCTCCGACCTGCTGCTGCTCGGGTCGGCCCATGTCAGCGAGCGCTGGTGGATGGACGGTTCGCTGCAGTTCAATGCCGACTCGGGCCGCAGCGTGCGCTCGACCCTGCGCGCGCGCTATTCGCCCGGCCCCTTCCGCACCGTCAATGCCGCCTACCGGCTGGCGCGCGGGCAGAGCGAGCAGTTGGAGCTGGGCTGGCAATGGCCGCTGTTCGGTGCGGTGGCCCAGTCCGATGGGCCGCGCGCGCGGCGCAGCGTTGGCAGCGGCGGCGGCAGCTGCAGCGGCGCCTGGTACAGCGCCGGCCGCCTGCAGTACAGCCTGCGCGACCGCCGCTTCACCGATTCGGTGCTGGGCGTCGAATATGACGCCGGCTGCTGGATCCTGCGGGTCGGGGCCGAGCGGCTGTCGACCGGCCGGGCCGAAACCAATACCCGTTTGCTGCTGCAGCTGGAGCTGGTGGGCCTGTCCCAGCTGGGCTCCAATGCGCTCGGAGTCCTGAGAGACAATATCCCCGGTTACCGTCAGCTGAGCTCCGACCGCTCGCCCATCCAATCCTATGACTGATCTGCAGCTCTTTCGTTTCCTGCCTCTGGCCTGCGTGCTGAGCGCGACCCTGGTCTGCTCAGTGGCCCAGGCGCAGAGCACCGGCGCCAATCTGCGGCCGGGCGACCATATCGCCGCCGTCGTCAATCAGGATGTGGTGGCGGCCAGCGAGGTGGCGATGCGCACCGAGCGCCTGCGCGAGGAAGCCCGCCGCCGCGGCGAGACGCCCGATATCGAGGCGCTGCGCAAGCAGGCGCTGGAAGCGATGATCGAGGATCGCGTCATCGTCACCCATGCCCGCGAGAGCGGCACCCGGGTCGATGAGCCCGAGCTGGACCGGGTGGTCGCCAATGTCGCGACGCAGAACAAGCTGACGATGGAGCAGCTGCGCGAGCGCCTGCGTGCCGAGGGTCTGGACTACCGGCGCTTCCGCGAGAACCTGCGCGACCAGATGATGACGGAGCGGGTGCGCGAGCGCGAGGTGCAGGGCCGCATCAGCATCACCGACGGCGAGATCGACAAATTCCTGGAGCAGCGCCGCCAGCAGGCTGGCGGTGCGGACCAGCTCAATATCGCGCAGATCCTGGTCGCGGTGCCCGAGGGCGCGGCCGAGGCGCTGGTGGCCGAGCGCCGTGCCAAGGCCGAGGCGGCGCTGGCCCGCGTCAAGGGCGGCGAGGACTTTGCCAAGGTGGCGCGCGAAGTCTCCGAGGACGGCAACAAGCAGCGCGGCGGCGAGATCGGGCTGCGCCCGGCCGACCGGTTGCCGGATCTGTTCGTCGACGCGGTGCGCGATCTGCAGTCCGGTGCGGTGCGCGCCGAGCTGCTGCGCTCGGGGGCCGGTTTTCATGTGCTGAAACTGGTGCAGCGCCGCACGGCGGCCGATGCCGTCAATATGGTCACGCAGACCCGGGCCCGCCATGTGCTGCTGCGGCCTTCCGAGCAGCTGAGCGCCGAGGTGGCGGCACGCCGCCTGGCCGAGTTCAAACGTCTGATCGAGAGCGGCCAGACCACGTTCGAGAAGGTGGCGATCGACAACTCCGAGGACGGCAGCGCCGCCGGTGGTGGCGATCTGGGCTGGGTCTCGCCGGGCGGCTTCGTGCCCGAGTTCGAGGAGGCGATGAATGCGCTGCCGATCAACGGCATCTCGGCGCCGGTGCCCTCGCGTTTCGGCGTCCACCTGATCCAGGTGCTGGAGCGTCGCGATACCGAGGTCGATCCCAAGCAGCTGCGCGAGCAGGCCCGCAATGCCTTGCGCGAACAGAAGTACGAGGACGCCTACCGCGAATGGGTCACCGAGCTGCGCGCCCGCGCCTTTGTGGAGCTGCGCGAATGGCAGTGAGCATCTGATGGCTCACATTGCCCGCAAGCGCTTTGGCCAGCATTTCCTGACCGATGGCGGCATCATCGATGCCATCGTTGCCGCGATCGAGCCGGCCGAGGACCAGGCCCTGGTCGAGATCGGCCCCGGCCTCGGCGCGCTGACCCTGCCGCTGCTGCAAAGCCTGCCGGCGAGCAGCCGGCCGCTGACCGTGATCGAGCTGGACCGCGACCTGGCCGCCAAGCTGCGCCGCCGCGACGATCTGGAGGTGATCGAGTCCGATGTGCTGAAGGTCGACTTCGCGGCGCTGGCCGCCGCCAAGGGCCGGCGCCTGCGCGTGGTCGGCAATCTGCCCTACAACATCTCGACGCCCATCCTGTTCCACCTGCTGGGCTTTGTGGACCAGGTGGTCGACCAGCACTTCATGCTGCAAAAAGAGGTGGTCGACCGCATGGCCGCGACGCCGGGCAACAAGGACTTCGGCCGTCTCTCGGTGATGCTGCAGTGGCGCTATCACGTCGAGGCGGTGCTGGACGTGCCGCCCGAGGCCTTTGATCCGCCGCCACGGGTGGACTCGGCCATTGTGCGCATGCTGCCCTATGCCCAGGCGCCGGCGCTGGACCCGGTGCTGCTGGGCGAGATGGTCCAGGTCGCCTTTTCGCAGCGCCGCAAGCTGCTGCGCCACAGCCTGGGTGTCTGGCTGGCGGCGCGTGGCTTCGAGGGCGAGTTCGATCTGAAGCGCCGCGCCGAGGAGGTGCCGGTGGCCGATTACATCGCGCTGGCCCAGGCGCTCTGAAAACAAAAAGGGACTCCAGCGGAGTCCCTTTGTTCTTGCGGCGAGCGCGCTGACTTCAGGCGGCGCTAGGCCGCATTCAGCCACATCGAGGTATCGAACGCGCTGCTCATCATCGGCATATTCATGCCGAAGTTTGCATTTGCCGATGCCTTGCTGCTTTTTGCAGCCGGCTTCTCAGCAACCGGGGCCACCTCAGCAGCCCGCTCCCATGACCCGTTTTCTTGGGAGCGGGCTACTGAAAAGAATAGAAACAGCGGAACTGGACCTTGCGGTCGGCCCAGTAATCGGCCGCTTCGCGGAAGACGTCGAGCAGTTGCTCGCGGGCTTCGCGGTCGAAGCGCAGGTTGTCGGGCAGCTGCTCCAGCACCACCACAAAGCCGGGCTGGGCGCCCGACTTGTGGACCAGATCGGTCATGCAGTCATGCAAGGCGTCCAGGTTCTTGCCGAAGTGCGCCGGGAACAGAAAGGACTGGGCGATGCCCTCCAGCACTTCCTGCTTGGACTGAGCTTCGCTCAGATTGGCATACAGGAAATGCTGGCCGGCATCCTGGGCTGCCTGGGCCAAGTCCTCTACGCGATAGGCCCGTATGGCCTGCACGATATTGGGACGGACGGTCTGCAAAAGCATGGTCGCGATCCTCCTATATAGTCACAAGAACTTTTGGCCGCCGGTCACTACGGGCTCAGGGCGCGATGCGCTTGAAGCTGGCGTAATGGTCGTCGGTATAAAAACAAGCATCGGGGTTGGTCGGAGGTTTACCGCCGCATACCAGCCGCCTGGCTCCGCGGTTGCGGGCGCCTGGCGTCTTGACGGTATATTCGCGGTAGTAGCCCCTGGCCTTGGATGGCAGCAGCCGCTCGCGATTGCCGAACACGCTGCCGTCCTTGTCGTAGGGGAAGGGCCCTCCGGCAAGCACGAGACGATGTGTGTTCTGGGCTTCGCGCGGCAACGCCGCCAAGGCCACCGTGTCTTGCTGCAGGGTTACCGACGGCTTGGCATGCACTTCCGTGCCCAGCGCCGCCAGCATGGCGACGGCAAGACCGAACTTGCGCCAAGACGGCCACATCGGTGACCTATCGAGCAAAAACACGGGTTTACCCTGAATATCGAAAGCAAGATGGTACCGAATGAGGCCGAAAACCTCAAGCCGCCACACCCTTGTTGCGGGGCTATTGCTGCTTAGTTAGTGTGCGCACGCATTCGTGGATATATAGGCTGTGACAGCACTCTCGAAGTTGAAACTGCTATGGTGAGCTCTTACAAACTTTTGTAAAACGAGGCCTGTCACGGCCTCGTCACGCACCCGGATGGGGCGTAAAAACGCCCCGCAAGCGGGGCGTTTCGAGGGGCCGGGTGCGTTTTCAGCGCGCGGCGTTGGCGTCGGCCACGGTCAGCGCCGTCATATTGACGATGCGACGCACGGTCGCCGAGGGCGTCAGCACATGCACCGGTTTGGCCGCGCCCAGCAGCACTGGGCCGATCGCGATGCCACCGCCGGCGGCGGTCTTCAGTAGGTTGTAGCTGATGTTGGCGGCGTCGATATTGGGCAGCACCAGCAGATTGGCCTCGCCGCTCAGCGTGCTGTTGGGCATCAGCTGGGCACGGTAATTGGCGTCCAGCGCGGTGTCGCCATGCATCTCGCCATCGACCTCCAGCCAGGGCGCCTGGGTCTGGATCAGGCCCAGGGCCTCGCGCATCTTCAGTGCCGAGGGGCAGTTGCTGGAGCCGAAATTGCTGTGCGAGAGCAGGGCGGCCTTGGGCCGGATGCCGAAGCGCATCAGCTCCTCGGCTGCCATCACAGTGATCTCGGCCAGCTGCTCGGCGCTCGGGTCGTAGTTGACATGGGTGTCGACCAGGAAGACCTGGCGGCCCGGCAGCATCAGGCCGTTCATGCAGGCATAGGTCTTGACCCCGGGGCGCTTGCCGATCACCTGGTCGATGTACTGCAGGTGCATCGCGGTGTTGCTCCAGGTGCCGCACAGCATGCCGTCGACCTCGCCCTTGTGCAGCATCATGCAGCCGATCAGGGTCAGTCGGCGGCGCATCTCGATCTTGGCGAGCTGCTGGGTCACGCCCTTGCGCTCGGTCAGGCGGTGGTAGGTCTGCCAGTAGTCGCGGTAGCGCTCGTCGTGCTCGACGTTCACCGTGTCGTAGTCGCGGCCTTCCTGCAGGCGCAGGCCGAAGCGCTCGCAGCGCTGGGCGATGATCTCCGGGCGGCCGATCAGCGTGGGCCGGGCCAGGCCCTCGTCGACCACCACCTGGACCGCGCGCAGCACGCGCTCCTCTTCGCCCTCGGCATAGGCGACGCGCTTGTTGGCGGCGCGCTTGGCGACGTTGAAGATCGGCTTCATCGTCGTGCCCGAGGCGTAGACAAAGCTCTGCAGCTTCTCGCGGTAGGCGTCCATATCGGTGATCGGCCGCGCCGCCACGCCCGAGGCCTGCGCCGCCAGCGCCACCGCCGGCGCGATCTTCATCATCAGGCGCGGGTCGAAGGGCTTGGGGATCAGGTACTCGGGGCCGAAGCTCAGGTTCGCGCCGGCATAGGCCGCCGCCACCACCTCGCTCTGCTCGGCCTGGGCCAGCTCGGCGATCGCGTAGACCGCCGCGATCTCCATCTCGTCATTGATGGTCGTGGCGCCGCAGTCCAGCGCGCCGCGGAAGATATAAGGGAAGCACAGGACGTTGTTGACCTGGTTCGGATAGTCGGTGCGGCCGGTGGCCATCACTGCATCGCTGCGCACCGCGGCCACCGCCTCGGGCAGGATCTCGGGCGTCGGGTTGGCCAGCGCGAAGATCAGCGGCCGCTCGGCCATCTTGGCCACCATCTCAGGCTTGAGCACGCCGCCGGCCGACAGGCCCAGGAACACATCCGCGCCCTCGATCACCTGGCCCAGGCTGCGCAACTCGGTCTTCTGCGCAAACACGGCCTTGTCCGGGTCCATCAGCTCGGTGCGGCCTTCGTAGACGACGCCGGCCAGGTCGGTCACCCAGATGTTCTCGCGCGGCAGGCCCAGCTTCATCAGCAGGCCCAGGCAGGCCAGCGCGGCCGCACCGGCGCCCGAGGTCACCAGCTTGACGCTCTTGATGTCCTTGCCCAGCACCTTCAGGCCATTCAGGAAGGCAGCGCCGACGACGATGGCCGTGCCGTGCTGGTCATCATGGAAGACCGGGATCTTCATGCGCTCGCGCAGCTTGCGCTCGACATAGAAGCAGTCGGGCGCCTTGATGTCTTCCAGGTTGATGCCGCCAAAGGTCGGCTCTAGCGCGGCGATCACGTCGACCAGCTTGTCGAGATCGTTCTCCT
This sequence comes from Burkholderiales bacterium C2, assembly GCA_005503085.1. Lineage (GTDB taxonomy): Bacteria > Pseudomonadota > Gammaproteobacteria > Burkholderiales > Burkholderiaceae_C > Roseateles_E. Next base: position 237,483 of record SCOI01000007.1, read on the forward strand.
GGATCTCCAGGTCGAACACATCGATGCCGGCGAACTTCTTGAACAGCACGCCCTTCCCTTCCATCACCGGCTTGGAGGCCAGCGGGCCGATATTGCCCAGGCCCAGCACGGCGGTGCCGTTGGTGACGACGGCGACCAGGTTGCCGCGCGAGGTGTAGCGGAAGGCGTTGGCCGGGTCGGCGACGATCTCCTCGCAGGCGAAGGCCACGCCCGGCGAGTAGGCCAGCGCCAGATCGCGCTGGTTGACCAGCTGCTTGGTGGCCGCGATGGCGATCTTGCCGGGCGTCGGAAACTCGTGGTACTCCAGTGCGGCTTGACGGAGCTGGGCGCTTTTTTGTTCGGACGTTGACATAGGCAATTCGAGGCGTTTGGGCTGGCGTGCCCCATGGCTGAGCCATGAGTGGCCGGCGATTGTAGGGATCAGGCCCGAGTGTGGACCGAGATCGGCGCGAATTGATACGCGAAACTGCGCATCTGATTCACCGCCGCAGACAGGATACTGCGGCCTGCATGGACACGACCGAGCGCTCCGCCTCCCCCTCGCCCGCGCTGCCGCTGTGGCGGCGCTGGCGCCGCGCGCTGCTGTGGGGCGCGCTGGTGTCCCTGCTGCTGATCGCCCAGACCCTGCTGGTGGCGCTGACCCTGAGCTACGAGGCCTCGCGGGCCCAGGAGCAGGCCGACCAGGCGGCCGCCGAGGTGGCCGCGCGCGCCAAGCAGATGGCCGGGCGCGAGCTGCAGGGCCTGCAGGCCCTGCTCTGGCAAAGCCTCAATGACAGCCGCTGGCGCGACGATGCCGGCGAGATGCTGCGCCGCACCCGGCCGCTGCTGCGGCTGGAGCACCGCGACGTGCGGCGCGAGGTGGTCGAGGCGGTCGACTCGCCCTATGCCGCGCCGCTGTTCACGCAGATCCGGCGCGAGCAGCTGCAGCTGGAGACCGAGCTGGCCTGCTCGGCCGCCGTGCGCCATGGCTCCCAGCTCTACTCGCGCAGCTACTTCGTGCCGCTGCCCGGCGGCGAGGGGCTGGAGGTGGTCGATCTGTGCCTGCCGCAGCTGCGTGCCGGCGAGGTGACGGCCTTTCTGGTCGCCACCGTGGGGCTGCGCCAGCTGCTGGAGGAGGCGGTCACGCCGGAGCTGGCGCGGGTGCATGAGATGTCTTTTGTCGAGGGCGATGGCACCCGGCTGGCGCGCACCGGGTTGACACGCGGCGCCGGTGTCTATCTCGCCGAGCGCGTCGTCGACCTGCCGGGCCTGACCCTGCAGCTGCGCGTCGACAGCGCCGCCGGCGAGCCGCAGCTGATCCCCAATCTGGCCACCGCGCTGGTGATGGGGCTGTCGCTGGCGCTGTTCGCCGTCGTGCTGCTGCTGGCCCGTGACGGGCGCCGGCGTGCGCTGGCCGAGGCGGCGCTGGCCGAGTCGCTGAGCTTTCGCCAGGCGATGGAGAACTCGCTGATCACCGGCCTGCGCGCCCGCGACATCAACGGCAATATCACCTACGTCAACCCGGCCTTCTGCGCCATCGTCGGCTTCGAGGCCGCCGAGCTGCTGGGCCAGGCCACGCCGCCCTACTGGCCGCCGGAATTCATCGAAGTCTACCGCGACCGCCACCGCGACCGCAGCGCCCGCTGGGAGGCCGGCCAGGAGCAGCGCCAGGGTTTCGAGACCGTCTTCATGCGCCGCAACGGCGAGCGCTTCCCGGTGCTGATCTTCGAGGCGCCGCTGAAGAACGCGGTCGGCAAGCAGACCGGCTGGATGAGCGCGGTGCTCGATGTCTCGGCCCAGCGCCGCATCGAGGAGCTGTCGCGCCAGCAGCAGGAGCGCCTGCAGGCCACCGCCCGGCTGGCCACCGTCGGCGAGATGGCCTCGCTGCTGAGCCATGAGCTGAACCAGCCGCTGGCCGCGATCGCCAGCTACGCCACCGCCTCGCTGAACCTCTTGACCCGCGAGGCCGACGATCCGCAGACCCCGGCGATGGTGCGCCAGGCCGTGACCCGCATTGCCGAGCAGGCCGAGCGCGCCGGCCGCGTGATCAAGAGCGTGCACGACTTCGTGCGCCGGCGCGAGCAGGCCCGCGAGCCGATCGCGGTGGACCAGTTGATCGATGCGGTGCTGCCGCTGGTGCGTCTGCAGGCCCGCAAGAGCGGCACCCGCATCGATATCGATCTGCCCACGCCCGCGCCGCGCGTGCGCTGCGACCGCACCATGGTCGAGCAGGTGCTGCTGAACCTGACCCGCAATGGCATCCAGGCGATGGACGGCGCCACGCCGCTGGCCGAGCGGGTGCTGACCCTGAGGGTCACGCAGACCCAGCCGCGCTGGGTCACCTTCTCCATCATCGACCGCGGGCCCGGCATCGACCCCGGCGTGGCGCAGCAGCTGTTCACCCCCTTCTTCACGACCCGCAGCGAGGGCATGGGCCTGGGCCTGAGCCTGTGCCGCACCGTGGTCGAGCAACATGGCGGCGCGATGGATTACGAGAGCCACACGGTGGCCTCCGCGACGCGGCCCAGCGGCACCGAGTTCCGCTTCACCTTGCCGGCCGATACCATGGCGTCCGAGGAGAGGACGAAACTCGATGCAACAGACGCCCACCAAGCTGCCGATGGTCTACCTGGTCGATGACGAAGAGGTGGTGCGCGACGCACTGGCCTGGCTGCTGCGCTCGCGCCGCCTGCTCTCCGAGGGCTTCGGCAGCGCCGAGGCCTTCGAGGCCATGCTGGACGCCCGGCCCGGCCACGGCGCCGGCTGGCCCGACGCGCCGTCCTGCCTGCTGCTCGATGTGCGCATGCCCGGCACCAGCGGCCTGGCCCTGTTCGAGCGCCTGATCGAGCGCGGCATGGCCGCCGCGCTGCCGGTGATCTTCCTGACCGGCCATGGCGATGTGCCGACCGCGGTGGCCGCGGTCAAGCGCGGCGCCTTCGACTTCGTCGAGAAGCCCTTCTCCGACAACGCCCTGGTCGACCGCGTCGAGGAGGCGCTGGCCGCCAGCGCCGCCGCGATTGCGGCCCGCCAGAGCCAGGGCCAGCTGGCCCTGCGCATGGCCGAGCTGACCGAGCGGGAGCGCGAGGTGATGGCTCTGGTCGTCCAGGGCCTGCCCAACAAGCTGATCGCCGATCAGCTCTTCATCAGCGTGCGCACGGTCGAGGTGCACCGCGCCCGGGTGTTCGAGAAGATGAACGTCAAGTCGGCGGTCGAGCTGTCGAACCTGCTGCGCGACGGCTGAGCCGGTCCAGCCGGGCGCTGGTCTGGTCCAGCCCGGGCCGGCGCGCGCCGCCCAGCGCATAGAGGCTGCCGTCCAGGCTGACGACGCCCAGTCCATGGCGCGGCTCGGGCATGGTCGTCGCGACGCGCCAGCTGCCTAGCCCGGGGTCCAGGCATTGCACCTCGGCCAGCACGCCGCCGCCGTGCTCGGCGAACTCGCCGCCCAAAGCGCAGAGCCAGCCGCCCAGCTGACCCAAGCCATGGGCGGCCTGAGCGAAGGCCAGCGGCGCCTGGGCCTGCCAGCGGCCCGTGGCCGGGTCCAGGCGCTGCACGCTGCGCAGATTGGCGCCGTTGTAGCGCCGCCCGCCGACCAGATAGGGGCTGCCCTGAAAGACCGCAGCGGCGGCGCTGCTCTTGCGCTCCGGGCCGGCGGCCAGCCGGCGCCAGCTGCCGCCTGCCGGGTCGAAGACCCAGTGCGCGTCGGCATCCTCGTGGTCGCCCCACTGCGCGTTGGCCTGGCCGCGCGGGCTGCGGCCGCTGGCCAGATGCAGCTCCCCGCCCAGCACAAAGGCGCCGGTCTCGGTCAGCGCCTCGGGCAACTCGGCCAGCCGCTGCCACTGCGTGGCGCCGTCCTTCAGCGCCAGCAGATCGCGGCTGGCGCACCAATCACCCCCGGCGCAGCGCACAAAGCCGCCGATCAGATAGAGCGTGTCGCCCTGGCTCAGCAGCTGGGCATGGTGGCGGCCCTCGGGCAATGGCGGCCCCAGCGACCAGCGGTCCTCGCGCGGCTCGTAGATCTGCAGCGCCTTGCTGAGATGGCCGTTCGCCGCCGGCAGCTCGCTGCTGAGCCCGCCGGCCACGACGATGCGGCCCCGGTGCAGCGCCGGATAGATTTCCTGCACGCCGATGGGCATAGGCGCCAGGGTCTGCCACTGCAGCCCGTCATCGGCCTGCGCCGCCCCCAGCCAGGCCGCGCACAGCCCTGTTCCCACCCTTAGCCAGCTCATCCCCCGCCTCCCGGTTGCCGTTTCATGGACCCGTTCGACCGACAGACCGATCGATGGGCGGCGAGAGCTTAGCGGCAGCTTTCTTCAGGGCGGATTAAGAGATGGTGAAGAGATCTTGCGCCCGCTCCCGCACCTTGGCCGGCACGCTGCCTGCCAGCGCGATCGCGGCCGGGCGCTGCCGGTCCAGCAGGCTCGCAAACACTGCGCCGACCTCGGCGGCCGTGACCGCCTGCAGCTGGTCCAACCAGTGCTGCGTGTCACGCAGCCGGCCCAGCGTGAACAGCTCCTGCGCGGCCGCTTCAAGGCGCCGCGAGGGCTGCTCCAGCCCGCGCAGCGAGCGCACGCTGAGTTGCTTGCGCGCGCGCGCCAGTCCGACCGGATCAAGGCCCTGGGTCTGCCGAAGCAGCAGGGCCTCCACCGCGTCCAGGAACTCCTCGGCCTGGGCCGGTGCGGTCGAACCCTCGATCACGAACTGACCGGCCAGCGGCCCGATATCGGCCGCGCAGGCCGTGTGATAGGCCAGGCCGCGGCGTTCGCGGATCTCGTCGAGCAGCGGCGAGCTCATGCCTTCGCCCAGCAGCGCGGCGGCCAGCACATAGGCCAGATGGGCGTCCTCGGTCAGCGCCGGCGCGGCAAAGCCCAGCACCGCCTGGCATTGCCCGCTGCCGGCCAGGCGGCGCGTCTTCAGCCCACCCAGCCAGACGGGGGCCTCCACCCGATTCGGAGCGCCGGTGGGCATCGCGCCGAAAGCCTGCTCGGTGGCGCGCGCCAGGGCCTCGAAGTCCACCGGCCCGGCGGCGGCCACGACGACATTGCTGGCCGTGTACTGGCGCTTTGCATAGTCCAGCAGATCGCTGCGGGCGAAGCGGCGGATATTGGCCCGCGTGCCGATGATGGGCCGGCCGGCCGGGTGCGTGGGGCCGTAGCAGGCGCGATCAAACAGCTGGAAGGCCACGCTGGCCGGGTCCTCGTCGAACTCGCTGAACTCCTGTTCGATGACGCGGCGCTCGCGCTCCAGCTCGTCCTCGGGGAAACTGCTGTTCAGCACGATGTCGGCCAGCAGCGCGACAAAGGCCGGCAGGTCTTCCGGCAGCCCCTCGATATGGAAAGCCGTGTGATCCTTGTCGGTGTGGGCGTTGACCTCGGCGCCCAGGCGTTCGGCGTCCAGATTGATGCGTTGGCAGTCGCGCGTGGCCGTGCCCTTGAAGGCCATGTGCTCGACCACATGGCTGATGCCGCCCTGCCGCGCGCTCTCGTGCAGGCTGCCGGTGCGGATGAAGATGCTCAGCGAGACCGTCGCGCGCCACGGCATGTCGATGGCGACGACGCGCAGGCCGTTGGCGAGGGTGGCGAGGCGGGGAGTGGTGCGGGTGTCCAAGAGGCGTGGTGCTGAGAGGCTGGCGTGGGTCGCTAGTGTCGCGCAAGCCTGTTGGCCTTGCACTGGGCTGGGCCGACACAAGGCGCTGCTTACAATTTCGCCCATGCCATCCCCTTTCCGCAGCCTGTGCTGCCTGCTGCTGCTCTTGCTGACCGTTGTGGCGGGCGTGCAGGCGGGGCCTGGCGGCGAGGCGCTGGACGTGCAGTTCCGGGCCGTGGCCGTGCCGCAGAACACCGTGCCCGCGCTGGCGCAGGATCGCGACGGCTTCATCTGGGTGGCGACCAGCAAGGGCCTGACGCGCTACGACGGCTACCGGCTGCGGCCCATCGAGCGGGATGGCCCGACCAGCGCGCGGCGCAATCTCGGCTGGGTGCGCGCGCTGGGCGCCGGCCGCGACGGCCGCATGTGGATAGGCACCGAATTCATGGGCCTGATGGTCTTCGATCCCGCGCAAGACCGGGTCGAGGCCTTGGGCAGCGTGCGCGGAGAGGCCGGACCGCATGCACCGATCCGGGCGCTGGCCGAGGACGGTCAGGGCGCCGTCTGGGTCGGCACGCTGGGCCAGGGCCTGCTGCGCTACACGCCGGCTACGCGGCGCTTCGAGACCCAGGACCTGCGCTGGCAGGGCGAGCCCGAGGCCCGCGTGCTGGCCCTGCGCGTGGGCCGCGACAGCACGGTCTGGGCCGGCCACTGGCGCGGCCTGTCGCGGCTGCGCGACGGCGTCTGGGAGTCGCTGCCGCTGCCGGGCGGCGCGAGCGCGCCGGTGCTGGCGCTGGCCGAGGACAGTGACGGTCGCTTGTGGCTGGGCACCCAGGACGGCCGCCTGGGCGTGGTCGAGCAGGGGCGCGTGCGCTGGGTCCAGCAGCTGCGCACGCCGGTGCAGGCCCTGGCCGAGGACAGCACCGGCCGGCTCTGGGTGGGCAGCAAGGTGGGCCTGCTGTGGCTGAACCGGGATAGCGGCGCGATCGAAGCCCGGCTGCGCCATGACCCGCGCCGCTTGAGTGGCCTGGCCGGCAATGACATCAGCGGCCTGCTGCGCGATGCCAGCGGCGCGATGTGGGTCAGCGGCTATGGCCTGGGCCTGCAGCGCCATCAGCACCACCCGGCGCTGGCCGTGCGCGGCCCGGATCCTGCGACGGACGGCAGGCCGCCGGCCGTGCTGGCCGAGGCCGATGTGCGCGCGCTGCTGAGTTTGAGGAGCGGCGAGCTGCTGGCGCCCACGCAGAGCGGCCACGTCGTGCGCCTCGATGGCCGGCCCGGCCGGGGCCTGGCGAGCCTGGGCGTCTGGCCGCGCGAGCGCGCCAGCGTAGTCGAGTCGCTGGCCGAGGCGCCGGACGGCAGCCTGTGGATGGCGGCGGCCGGCCGGCTGGAGCATCGCTCCGCCCAGGGCCGGCTCTTGCGCGACTGGCCGCTGGACGGCGGGCGGGCGCAGCGCCTGCTGCTGCGCGCCAATGGCGAGGTCTGGCTGGGCATGCAGGAAGGCCTGTACCGGCTCCCTGGTGCCTCGGCGCCGGCCTTGCAGCGGGTGGCGCTGGCCGGCGGCGCGCCGCTGCATGGCGGTATCCATGCGCTGATCGAAGAAAGGGGAGGGGCCGCCGGGTCCGGTCGGCTCTGGGTCGGCGGCCAGCAAGGTCTGTTCCGGGAGCAGGGCGGCGGGCTGGCGGCCGTGCCGCAGGCGCCGGGCGAGACCCTGGCCAGCCCGGTCGTGATGGGCCTGCTGCCGGCGCGCGACGGCACGCTGTGGGTGGACACGCCGGTCGCCGGCCTGCACCGGCTGCGCGGCTGGGATCAGCAGGGCCGGGCCCGCTTCGACCGCATCGGCGAGCGCCATGGCAGCGAGGGCGTGTTCGGCGGCAATCTGCATGAGGACGCGCGCGGCCGCATCTGGAGCCAGCTGCAGGTCTACGACCCCAAGGCCGACCGGATCGACAGCTTCGGGGCCGCCGAGGGCGCGGCCTTCGGCAGCTTCTGGTTCTTCGCCAGCGCCGAGCTGCCCGGCGGGGCCTTGCTGTTCGGCGGCAGCCGGGGTCTGCTGCGTGTTGTGCCCGAGGCTTTCGAGCCGGATCCGGGCGTGCTGCCGCTGGTGATCAGCGCGCTGCGCGTCAACGGCCAGCCCCATGCGCCCGAGCGCCTGGATGGGCAGGGCCTGCGCCTGCCGGCCGGCACGCGCAGCTTCAGCGTCGAGTTTGCCGGGCTGGACTATGCCGACCCCGGCCGGCTGCGCTACCAGTACCGTCTGCAGGGCCTGGACAGCGACTGGACCAGCGTCGACCCCGGCGCGCGCAGCCCCAGCTTCGGCCCGCTGTGGCCCGGCCGCTATGTGCTGCAGATGCGCGTGACGGCGCACCCGACGCTGTGGGGCCCGGCCCGGCTGGAGCTGCCCATCGAGCTGCTGCCCGCCTGGTGGCAGACACTGTGGGCGCAGCTGGCGGCGGTGGCCCTGCTGCTGCTGGCGATCTGGGCCTATGTGCGCTGGCGCACCCGTTTGCTGCGCCGGCGCGAGGCCGTGCTGCAGGCGCTGGTGGACGAGCGCACCGCCGAGCTGCGCGAGGCCAGCCTGACCGACGCGCTGACCGGCCTGCGCAACCGCCGCTATCTGGAGCTGCGCCTGCAGGACGATTTGCGCCTGTGCCTGCGCCGCTTCGAGGCCAGCGAGCCGGGCCTGCCCGGCCCCGACAGCGATCTGGTGCTGATGCTGCTGGACCTGGACCATTTCAAGCGCGTCAACGATGCCCATGGTCACGCCGCCGGCGATGCCGTGCTGGTGACACTGGCCGAGCGCCTGCGCCAGGTGTTTCGCGACACCGACTCGCTGGTGCGCTGGGGTGGCGAGGAGCTGCTGGTGCTGGTGCGCGAGACCAGCCGCGCCGACGCCGCCGAGCTGGCCGCGCGCGTCTGCGCTGCGGTGCGCGATCAGCCCTTCGGCATCGGCCTCGGCCAGGCGGTCGCCGTCAGCGTCTCGATCGGCTTCGCCGCCTTCCCGCTCGACCCGCGCCGACCCCGCGCCTGGGACTGGCCCGCCACCCTGGCCCTGGCCGACTCGGCGCTGTACGCGGCCAAGGCCCGGGGGCGGGACGGCTACTTCGGGATCATCGAGGCGATGGACCTGGCGCCCGCCGAGGTGCCGCGCGATCTGAGCGGCTGGGCGGGGGATGGGCGGGTGGTGGTGCGGGCGAGTGGGGCATAGCGCGGGACCAGCGCGCTGCCCAATGGCACCGTGCCGCCGAGCTGCCGCTCCAGTCAGCGCGTTCGGCGCGGTTCGCTCTTGCCTCTCAGTTGAGCGCCCGCGCTGGCGCTGCCGCGCGTTGCAGGCTTGTCGAGCGCGGGTTTCGCGGGCTTGAGCAGACCGCTCGCCGGATTGACCGCCACCGTTTGGTACTCGGCCGCGTAGTGCTTGCGCATTCTGACGATCTCTTTCGCGTACTGGCGCGCCAGCTGCTGCTTCTTCGTCTCCGACAGCAGACGCCCGGCGAGCTGGAAGAATTTCGACTCCTCCTCCTTCAGATGGTGGCGCACCTTGAAGCTCAGCTGCTTGGCGGTCGCGATCCAGACCTCCTGCTTCTTGTTCCGCACGGACAAGTCGTCCAGCAACTCGTCAACCTCGTGATGCTCATGCAGCGCGTGGCGCGACGCGTCGAGACCGCCGTCCTCCATCAACAGATGCACGTACAGATGTCGTTCCTCGGCCGCTGCATGCGCCATCAGCTCGACTTTGAGCTGCAGGAAGAGCAGCTCACGAGCGGCCATGTCCCCGCGTGACGCCGTCAGCTTGCGGCACAGATCGCGTTGCAGGTCGTGACTTTCACGGATGGCGTCGAAAATCATCATGCTGAGTTCTCCGGCTTGCATGGTTCAAAGAGATGGGCTCTCACTGTCGCGCTGTGACGCAACGCGCCACGCCAGAAAAGTGCCTGATTCGATGTAGGACGAGGGAGCGAACGCGGCTGCTCCGCAGTTGCCAGCAAGGGGCGACCGCCTGAGGCTATTGAGCTCGATCTGGCGGGTGGCATCGATTGGGCCGCCCCTGCAACTGCAGGCGGCCAGGAGCAGGCAGTGGCGACACCCGTTGCCTGGCTTCTGACTGGCTTTGCCAGCAGTGACGACCTGCCGCACATCACGCGAGCGTCGTACCAGCGTCAGGTCCAGCACTGATCAGCTCAGGCCATATCGCATGTTCAAATGTTGGGCAGAAAGAGTTAACGATCCGCGTACAACACGTTGAACATCATGAATCCGTCAACGCAGCCGTTGCCGCCGCCGGAGGAAGACGACTGGCGCCTGCATGCGGTTGCGCGCCTTGCCGAGGACTGGACGTCGCCATGGACGGGGCAAGTGGCACCAAAGGGGAGCAGATTGACTGTCTCAGCAGTCCTGCGACTCACTAAGAAGAAAACCATAACAATCCCGCTGCCGAACGCGACGGCTCTGTTCCTCAGTTCTGCGGCCAAGTCTTTCTCAGCCGCAAAAGCACTCCGCGACGCGTCTGGCTTCGACAAGTCGCTCCACAGCGAGGTGTCATTTGGTGCCGATGCAATTGTGTTCGATTACCTGGAACACATGCTCTCCGCAACCGTACTCGCATTCACTGCCGTGGAAGCATTCGTGAACGAGGTTATCCCAGAAGGATATGTTTACGCTCGCCAGCGTCGTAGTCAAGCGATCGTTGAGGCAACGGCGAAGGAAGACATCGAACGCTTTGTTCCTCTTGACGAGAAACTCGCATCCGTACTTCCAGAGGTATTCAAATGCGCAAGTCCAAAGGGATCCCGCTGCTGGCAGGAGTACCAACAACTGAAGGACATTCGCGACCGGATCGTGCACATGAAGTCGAATGACAGAAAGTCGTCGGGGCCGGATGTTGATACGGTTTGGAAGGCAATAGTCTTGGCGCCTGCGCCACATCGGCTCGCCAAGTCAGTCATTGACTACTTCGTCAAAGCCATGCCATCCAAGCCAGGCTGGCACGAGAATTTTCCGCGTGAATGATGTTCAACCCTTCGCTCCAGCGGACGGCTTCGCCGTCCGCTGAGCTTGCACGTTGGGTATCAATGGGGAGGTATTCATGAGCATCAAGCGCCCAAAGCGCATTTGGGCAATCTGCGCTTTCAACATTTTCACCGCAGGGGTCAGCTTGATCGCCCTCGCTTTTCTGTTGATCAGTCCGAAGGCTCCACCGGAATTGCGGCCTGATATTGCAGGGGCAGCAGTAGGTGGTTCGCTAGCAACGTTTCTCATCGTGTCGTCCGTTCTGCTCTTCTTCCGCGTTCGTCACAGTCGCTGGCTCACTTTCACTGCGGCCATCCTTTTCTACGGAACACTCGTGTTGCAGCAGGTAGCCCTCCTCGGGCAGATCGGAGACACGCTGACAGAACAGCAACGCCTGAAAGTCTTGGCTAGCAGTTCTCGGAGCATCATTCAGATAGTGTTGAACGTTTGGGCGCTGTGCAGCGCAAAGACGTCGCGCTACTTCGGCCTTGGTGGCATTGATGCCCAACAAGTTGTTCCAGCTGACGGTCCTCGCCCTGCGGGCTCAGCCCATGGCTGAACAACGGCGTACGGCAGCTCAAGGAGGAGCGTAGGTGGCATTCGATATGCATGCTGGTGACAGGCGAGAGAGCATCGGTCACCACGAAGAGTTTCTCTTCGCGTTGGCGCAAGAGAACGAGTCCCGCTATCCCGAGCTCTTGGCTGTTTGGCATGCGTTCTATAACGGGCCGCACATATCGTCCTCACACGCAGGCGCGCTCGTTCACGAACTCATTGATCTCCTTTCGTCAAATGGTGGTCTTGCGAACAAACCCTTGGCAACCGCTATCGTGCGTCTTCTGCCGTTCTTCAGCGCGGCCCATCGCTCCCAGCAAGAAGTCAGGTGCAGCAGTGACTGAGGCGTATAGCCCTTTGCTGCAGCGGACGGCTACGCCGCCCGCTGAACGCGGACGTTGGATTGCATGATCCCGTCACCCTGCCGTCTTGAGTCACTGGAGGTCAGCGATCTGCCTTCCGTCGAGCGGCTGTTCTCCGAGTCAAAGGTCCGAGCCTTCTTGGGGGGATCTCTTGCCCCTTCCATGGCAAAGCAGCGGGCTGTCGAACTCGTTCTGCAGTCCGAGCGAGCATGGGCAGTTCGTTCAACCTCAGGCAACTCAAGCTTGCTCGGAGTCGTGCTTCTCGATCGACATCACGATCTTGAAGACATCGAGGTTTCCTATCTCTTCTTGCCTGAGCATTGGGGTCGTGGCTACGCCAGTGCAGCTGTAAAGCAGGTGCTGGCCCACGCCTTCGGCACAATCGGCCTTTGTCGCGTCGTAGCTGAAACCCAGTCGGCCAACGCTGCGTCAGTTCGGCTGCTGGAGCGCCTGGGGTTCCGTCTTGTCCGCAGAGTCGTTCGCTTTGGTGCAGAGCAGAGCATCTACCTTGCTCCTTCGTCTTCCATTCACGCTGCAAGCTAGCCCCTCCGTCAATGGGGCGTCCCGCAAGCGGGCCGCCCCGTGCGAACGCTAGGCCGTACAGAGAAAAGCAGTGCAACAGATCAAGTTCCTCGAGGCAAGGCCGCACGACATCGATTACCTGACGCAGCTGCGCTTGCGCACAATCCATCAGCACATTCGCAACGCGGGCACGGATCTTTCGTATGAAGAACACGAACTGCGCGCACGAACGAGGCTCGAGTGCTGCTCGATCCTGAGTCTGGGGGATCGCACTGTCGGCATGATCAAGGTCGTCCGAGCGGCAGGCTCGTGGACCATCGAACAACTGCAGATTGAGCCGGAGTTTCAGGGGCGGGGCATTGGCACAGCTGTCGTCCGCCAAATACAGCGAGAGGCACGGGCCAGTGGCGTGAAGCTGCTGCTCGGCGTGCTCAAAGCCAATCCAGCGCTCCGGCTCTACAAGCGGCTTGGATTTGAGGTCCTTGTGGAGGCTAACGGGATCGTGGAGATGCAGAGCGCGGCCTAGCCATTCCGTCGCTTGCCTCTCATGTCAAACAGTAGGCCTCGCCGGAGTCACATCGAATGAAGCACGCAGGAGCAGCAACTCTGGGTTTGTTGGAAACACTGCTGACGAAGCTGCGAGGCCTGCCTGCCTTGAAAGAGAAGAAGCCAGGCATCTTCTATGTCAAATCCAAGCCCTATCTGCACTTCCATGAAGACCCAGCCGGTATCTTCGCTGACGTAAGACTGGGCGGAGAAGAGTTCGAAAGGTTCCCGGTCAATACGGAGCGTGAGCAACATTCGTTGTTGCAGCTGGTGGCAAAGGATCAAGCCGCATAGTCTCAAGCTTCAGGCGGCGTGCGCATGGCCGGCAATCACTCATTCTCTCCGCGCCCGGGCCGCGTCCTTCGCTGGTGGCCGGGCTGACACAATCCCCCCATGGGTGAATTCGATCTGATCAAGCGCTTCTTCACGCGCGAGACCGAGGCGCAGCCGGGCGTGCCGGTGGGCATCGGCGACGACTGCGCGGTCATCGCGGCGACGCCGGGCATGCAGTGGCTGGTGTCGACCGATATGCTGGTCGAGGGCCGGCATTTCCTCTCGACGGTGGCGCCCGAGCGCCTGGGCCACAAGGCGCTGGCGGTGAATCTGTCGGACCTGGCGGCTTGCGGTGCGAGGCCGCGCGCCTTCACCTTGGCGCTGGCGATGCCGCGGGTGGACGAGCAGTTTCTGGCGGGCTTTGCGCGTGGCTTGTTCGCGCTGGCCGATGCGCACGGCATCGCGCTGGTGGGCGGCGACACAACGGCCGGGCCGCTGAACATCTGCATCACGGTGATGGGCGAGGCACCCGTCGGCACGGCGCTGCTGCGCAGCGGCGGCCGGGCCGGCGATGACCTCTACGTCTCGGGCACGCTGGGCGATGCGCGGCTGGCGCTGGAGGTGTTTCGCGGCACGGCGGCGCTGGCCTCGGGCGAGGACTTCGAGCTGGCGCGCCGCGCGATGGAATGCCCGACGCCGCGCGTCGCGCTGGGCCAGGCGCTGCGCGGCATCGCCCACAGCGCCATCGATGTCTCAGATGGCCTGCTCGGCGATCTGGGCCATGTGCTGAAGCGTTCGAATCTCGGCGCCACCCTGCGGGCCGACACGCTGCCGCGCAGCGCGCTGCTGGCCCGCCAGCCGCTGGCCTTGCAGCGCCTGTGCACGCTGGCCGGCGGCGACGACTATGAGCTGGTGTTCAGCGCGCCGGCCACGGCCCGCGCGGCCGTGCAGGCCGCCGCTGTCGCCTCCGGCACACCGGTGACCCTGATCGGTCGGCTGGAGGCGGAGCCGGGTCTGCGCGTGCTCGACGGCCAGGGTCAGGTCTTGCCGCAGACGCCGGCGGCTTTTGATCATTTCAAGTCATGAGGCCGGACGACGAGGCATCGAGCGCCGCGCCACGCCGCGCCACCGCCCGCTTCATGTGGGGCCATCCGGCGCGCTGGATCGCGCTGGGCTTCGGCAGCGGGCTGTCGCCGAAGGCGCCGGGCACGGTGGGCACCTTGTGGGCCTGGGTCGCCTTCCTGGCGCTGGACCCCTGGCTGGGCGATCTGCAATGGGGGCTGACGATTGGCATCGGCACCGTGATCGGCTGGTGGGCCTGCACGCTGACCGCGCGGCATCTGAACACGCCCGACCCCGGTGCCATCGTCTGGGACGAGGTGCTGGCCTTCTGGCTGGTGCTGTGGCTGGCGATGCCGATGGGGCTGTGGGGCCAGGCCCTGGCCTTCGGCCTGTTCCGCTTCTTCGACGCGGCCAAGCCCGGCCCGGTGGGCTGGGCCGACCGGCTGTTCAAGGGCGAGCGCGGCAAGCCGGTCGGTTGGGCCCAGGGCTTTGGCATCCTGTTCGACGATTTCGTCGCGGCCGGCTGTACGCTGCTGGTGATCGCGCTGTGGCGCGCGCTTGTGGGGTGAAGACCATGCTGTTGTTTCCCGAAGAACATGAATTGATAGACTGCATCGCGCTGGCGCTGATCCAGCGCCGCGAGCGCATGGGCACGGCCGAGAGCTGCACCGGCGGCCTGATCGCCGCCGCCTGCACCAGCTTGTCGGGCTCCAGCCAGTGGTTCGAGCGCGGCGTGGTCAGCTATAGCAACGAGGCCAAGACCGAACTGCTGGGCGTGCCGGCCGCGCTGATCGCGCGGCATGGCGCGGTCAGCGCCGAGGTGGCGCAGCAGATGGCCCAGGGCCTGCTGGCCCATGCGCCGCTGGACTGGGCGCTGGCGGTCACCGGCGTGGCCGGCCCCACCGGCGGCAGCGCCGACAAGCCGGTCGGCACGGTCTGGCTGGCCCTGGCCCGCGCCGGTGCGCCGCCCCGGGTCTGGCGCGAACTCTTTCCCGGCGACCGCCATGCGGTGCGCGCGGCCACGCTGCGCTCGGGCCTGCTGGCCTTGTGCGAGGCGCTCGAAGACAAGGATTCCTGATGAGTGTGTTGTTGATCGGCAGCTGGGACGAGGCGGAGCGCGCGCAGTGGCTGGCCTTGCTGCAAGAGGCCTTGCCGGACGAGGCCTGGCGCCTGGCGCCTCACGAGGATGTCGAGATCGCCATCGTCGCCAACCCGCCGCCCGGCAGCCTGCAGGGCCTGCCGCGGCTGGGCCTGATCCAGTCGCTGTGGGCGGGGGTCGACCGGCTGATGCAAGACCCGACCCTGCCCGAGGGCGTGCCGCTGGCCCGCATGGTGGACCCGGCGATGAACGAGGCGATGGCGCAGACGGCGCTCTGGGCCGTGCTGGGCCTGCACCGGTGTTTCTTCGAGGTCCAGGCGCAGCAGCGCGAGGGCCTGTGGCGCCAGCCCGAGCAGCGCCGTGCGGCCGAGTGGCGGGTGCTGGTGCTGGGCCTGGGCGAGCTGGGCGGGCGCGTCGCGCGCACGCTGCAGGCCCAAGGCTATGCGGTGGCCGGCTACAGCACGCGGCCGGTCGAGCTGCCGGGCATCGCCTGCGTGCACGGCGAAGCAGCGCTGGCGGCCGAGCTGGGCCGCGCCGACACGGTGATCAATCTGCTGCCGCTGACGCCGGCCACGCGCGGCTTCTTCGACGCGGCGCGGCTGGCCCGGTTCAAGCCCGGGGCCAGCCTGGTCAATCTGGCGCGCGGCGCCCATGTGGTCGAGGCCGATCTGCTGGCCGCGCTGGACGGCGGGCGGCTGCGCCATGCGGTGCTCGATGTGTTCCAGGTCGAGCCGCTGCCGGCCGACCATGCCTTCTGGTGCCATCCGCGCGTCACGGTGCTGCCGCACACGGCGGCGCAGACCGATGCGCGCAGCGCGGTGGCCGTGGTGGCGGCGAATCTGCGGGCCTGGCGGGCCGGCGCGCCGCTGGCACACCGGGTCGAGCGCCGGCGCGGCTACTGATTCGGGGGGCAGCGCGCGCGGCGCGCCTGGGTTAGCCTAGGTGCATGGGTGAGCACCGGCTGGACACGATCGCGATGTTTGCGCTCGATGAGCAGGTGCAGCGCTGTGAAGCGCTGTTGCAGGCTACGCCCGACGATGCCGAGCTGCGGCTGTGGCTGGCCTGGTCGCTGCGCCAGCGCGACAGCACGCGAGCGCTGGCGCTGGCACGGGACCTGCGCGAGGCCTGGCCCGAAGACGCCCCGGCGCAGGCGCGGCGCCTGCTGGTGGAGGCCGAATGCCTGCTGCTGGAGGGCCGGCTCGACGAGTCAGAAACCCTGCTGAGCGAGGCCCTGCGCCGCTTCGAGGCCCGTGCCGACGCGTGGGGCTGTGCCGATGCCCACTGGCTGGCCTATTACCTGGCGGCCGACCGCGGCGACGGGCCGGCGCTGCAGGCCAGCCTGCAGCGGGCCATCGAGCAGGCCCGCGCCAGCGGCGACGCGCTGCGCCTGCTGATGATGGAGGCCAGCCTGGCGCGCGCCGAGGTGATGCGCGATGCGGCGGCGGCCGAGCGCGACTGGGGCCGGCGCCTGCCGGCGGCATCGCCCGAGCCGGCCTGCGGCGCGGCGCTGGCCGATTTCCGCGGCCTGCTGGCGGCCATGCAGGCCGATTACCTGCCCGCCATCGAGGCCTTCTCGACCGCCTTCGGCCTGGCGATGCGCTGCGGCCAGCTGCGCCGGGCCATCGCGCTGGCCACCAATCTGGGCTTCACCTACACCCGGATGAGCGATTTCGAGAGCGCGATGGACTGGCTCAAGCGCGCGCTGGACCTGGCGCGCGGCGCGCGCTGGCCCGGCATGATCGGGCTCTGCCTGGCCCATACCGGCGAGGCCTTGCGGCGCCTGGGCCAGCTCGACAATGCCCGCGAGCTCTTGCGCGAATGCCTGCAGCTCAGCGCCGGTCAGCCGCAGGCGCGCACCGCCGCGCTGGCCTGCCGCTTCCTGGCCCAGACCGAGATGGACAGCGGCGACTTCGCCGCCGGCCTGGAGGCCTTCGAGCAGCTGGCCCGGGGCGCGGCGACGGCCGGCTCGCTGGACCTGCAGCTCGATGCGCAGCAGGGCCGCGCGCGGGCGCTGCTGGGGCTGGGCCGGGCCGAGGCCGCCCGCGTAGCCGCCGAGCAGGCGCTGGCGATGGCCGAGGCCCAGCAGGAACGCAGCACGGCGCTGGAGCTGCGCGCGCTGCTGGGCGATATCGCGCGGACCCAGGGCCGTGTCGACGCGGCGCTGGCGCTGTATGAGCAGGCCCTGGCGGCCGCCGAGGCGCTGGCGGGCTATGCGACGCCGCCCGAGCTGCTGGACGGTGCCTCCCAGGCCTTCGCGGCGGCCGGCCGCTTCGAGGCGGCCTTTGGCTGCGCGCACCGCGCCAGCCAGGCCCGGCTGCGCCGCTATGGCGAGGAGGCCGGCCAGCGCTCGCGCGCGATGCATGCGCACCACCAGATCGAGCGGGCCCGCGCCGAGAGCGAGCATCTGCGCCGCCTGGCCGCCTCGGAGGCGGCGCGCTTTGCCGACCTGCAGAGCGCGCATCAGGTGCTGCAGCATCTGGGCGAGATCGGCCAGGAGATCACCGCCGAGCTGCAGACCGAGCGCGTCATCGAGGTGCTGGAGCGGCGCGTCCATGCCTTGCTCGATGCACCCAGCCTGGCCGTCTATCTGCTCGACGAGGCCGGCGAGCAGCTGCAATGCGCCTATGGCCGCGAGGACGGCGAGCGCTTTGCCGACGCGCCGATCCCGCTGGCCGACCCGCAGTCCTTTTGCGCGCTGTGCGTGCGCGAGGGTCGCGAGCTGCTGCTTGACGGGGCCGAGGCGGCGCCGGCCCAGATCGAGGGCACCAGCCAGATGCAGAGCCTGCTGTTCGTGCCGCTGCGCGTGGCCGAGCGCATCACCGGCGTGATCACCGTGCAGTCGCCGCGCCGCCAGGCCTATGGCGAGCGCGAGCAGCTGGTGCTGCGCAGCCTCAGCGCCTATGCGGCGATCGCGCTGGACAATGCGCGCGCCTATCTGCGCCTGTCCGAGCTGCAGCGCCAGGTGATGGCGCAGGAGAAGCTGGCCGCGCTGGGCGCGTTGGTGGCCGGCGTCGCCCATGAGCTGAACACGCCGATAGGCAACAGCCTGCTGACCGCCTCGACCCTGCTGGAGCACACCCAGACCCTGGCGCAGCGCCTGCAGCAGGGCCAGCTGCGGCGCAGCGAGCTCGAGAGCTACACCCGCAGCTCGCAGGAGGGCCTGCAGGTGATCGAGCGCAGCATGCAGGGGGCGGCCCAGCTGGTCGACAACTTCAAGCAGGTGGCCCAGGACCGCGACACCCAGCAGCGCCGCCGCTTCGCGCTGGCCCTGTTGTGTGAGCAGGCCCTGCATGCGCTGGCGCCGCAGATCGAACGGGCCGGCCATCGGCTGCTGCTGCAGATCGACGCCGGCCTGCAGCTCGACAGCTATCCCGGGCCGCTGGGCCAGGCGCTAGAGGTGCTGGTCGGCAATGCCTTGCTGCATGGCCTGCAGCCCGAGCAGCCGGGCGAGATCTGGCTGCGGGCCGAGGCGCTGAGCGGCGGCCGCTGCCGCATCGAGGTGGCCGACAACGGCCGCGGCATGAGCGAGGCGGTGCTGTTGCGCGTCTTCGAGCCCTTTTTCTCGACCCGCTTCGGTCAGGGCGGCAGCGGCCTGGGCCTGAGCATCTGCCACCACATCGTGCATGGCCTGCTGGGCGGGCGGCTCAGCGTGGTCAGCGCGCCGGGGCAGGGCAGCCGCTTCATCATCGAGCTGCCGCTGGTGGCGCCCTAGTTCAGGCCGGCCATCACCGTGTCCAGCGATTCGTGGCTGAGGTCGGGCGGCTGCCAGCTCGGCAGCCAGTCCATGAATTGCGAGGCCGGCACCGGGCGGCCGATGAAATAGCCCTGGCCCTCGTCGCAGCCCAGCTCGGCCAAGAGCTTCCAGGCCTTGCCGGTCTCGACGCCCTCGGCCACCACGCTCAGGCCCAGGTTGTGGGCCAGCTCGATGGTGGAGCGCACGATCTTGGCGTCATCGAGGTCGCGCTCCATCGCCATCACAAAGCTGCTGTCAATCTTCAGCTCGTTGACCGGCAGGCGCTTCAGATAGGCCAGCGAGGAGTAGCCGGTGCCGAAGTCGTCGATCGAGAGCTTGAAGCCCAGCTCGGCCAGGCGCTCCAGCGTCGTCAGCGCGCGCTGCGGGTCGTCCATGATGGCGCTCTCGGTGATCTCCAGGCACAGATCGGCCGGCGCCGCACCGTGGCGCGCCAGCAGGGCCATGATCTTGGCCGGCAGCTCCTGGTCCATCAGGTCGCGGGTCGACAGATTGACGCTGATGCGCACCGCCATGCCGCGCCGCCGCGCCTCCTGGGTCAGGCGGGCCGACTCCTCGATGACCCAGGCGGTCAGCGCACGGATGAAGCCGGTCTGCTCGGCAAAGGGGATGAACTGCATCGGCGGCACCAGGCCGCGCACCGGATGCTGCCAGCGCACCAGGGCCTCGGCGCTGACGATGGTGCCGTCGCGCAGATCGACCTTGGGCTGCAGATACAGGCGCAGTTCCTGGCCCTCGATGGCGCGGCGCAGCTCGCCCAGCAGCGACAGCGATTCCTGGCTGCCGGCGTCCAGCGCCGCCTCGTAGACCATGCTGCCATGCTGGCGCCGCTTGGCCGCATACATGGCCAGCTCGGCGCGGGCCAGCAGCTGGCTGACCTCGCGGCCGTGCTCGGGCGCCAGCGCAATGCCGATGCCGGCACCGAGGTCGACGGTCTGGTCGTCGATATGCAGCGGCGCCTCGAAATCGGCCTGGATGCGGGCCGCGGCGGCCAGCGCGGCGGCCTGGTCGGCACCGTCCAGCAGCAGCACGAACTCGTCGCCGCCCAGGCGCGCCAACAGCGCGCCGCTGTCCCGATGCAGGGCCTGCAGCCGCTGCGCGACGCTGCACAGCAGGCGGTCGCCGAAGGCATGGCCCAGCACATCGTTGACATGCTTGAAGCGGTCCAGATCCAGCATCAGCACAGCGCGGGGGCTGTTGTCGCGGGCCAGGCGTGCGGCCAGCTGCTGGCTGAACTGCTCGCGGTTGGGCAGGCCGGTCAGCGGGTCCCAGAAGGCCAGCCGGTGCACCTGTTCGTCGCGGCTGCGCACGCCCTGGCGCATCGCCTCGAAGGCATCGGCCAGGTCGCCGACCTCGTCGCTGCTATGGCGCCGCACCGGCGTCTCGTAATCGCCCCGGCCCAGGCGCTCGGCCGAGTCCGACAGTGTCTTGATCGGCCCGCTGATGCGCCGCGCCGTCAGCACCGCGCCGAGCGCGAACACGCCGACCCCGATCAGGGTCAGCGCCAGCAGGGTCAGCTGCAGCTGCCGGTAGGGGGCGATGGCTTCATCGAAGGAGCGCAGCAGCACGACGGCCAGGGCCTGCTGCGGCTCCAGCAGCGGCGCGAAACGGCCGCGCCACTGCTCCCCGTCGACCTCGGCCGCGAACAGCTCGCCGGCCGCCGGGATCTGCCCGGCCAGGCTGCGGGCCGCCTCGCTGTCGAAATTGCTGACCAGCGGTCGCCAGGCGGTGCCGGTCTTGATGACGACCACCGCCCGCAGATCGGACAGGCTTTTGAGGTCCTGCAGCGCGGCGGCGTCGAGCGCGAAGCCCATCAGCACCCAGCCCACCGGGGCCGGCGTGCGCACCTGGGCCACCACCACCTGATAGGCCTGGCCGTCCAGCAGGGCCAGCTGCATAGCATCGCCCGCCGCGGGCTTGTTGACCCTGGCCTGCAGCAGGCCGAGAAAGCGGCCGGCGTCCTCGCGGGTCGCGGCCACCAGCTTCAGCTCGTTGTCGGCATAGACGACCACGCTGGCGCCGATGCGCTCGCCCTGGTTGCTGAGTGCGTCGCGTATGGTCTCGACCGTGTCGGCCTCGGCCAGCGGCAGGCCGATGGCTTCCTTGAAACCATAGTCCTTGGCCAGCAGCTCGGCCGCATCGCCGCGCCGCACCGCCTCCTGGGCCAGCAGCCGGCGCAGCACCCGCTCGCCGGTCTTCAGCTCGGCGGCGATGGCGCCATTGGCATTGCGCTCGATGCTGCTGCGTATCACCGCAAAGCTGGCCAGCTGCACCACCAGCAGCAGGGCCAGGAAGAGCGCGACGATGCGGCCCTCGAGCCGGCGCAGGTTCAGGAAAGCCGGCAGCGTGCTCATTCGAGGCTCAGGCTGACCTGGCTCTGGCCGCCTGGCGCCGCCACGCTGATGCGCTGGCCCAGCAGCACCGGCCTGCCGACGCGCGGATGCCAGACCTTCAGATTGTGTTCACCGGCCGGCAGGTCCAGCTTCAGCAGGCCCTGGGCATCGGTCTTGGCGAACAGCGGCGTGTCGACCACGACGATATGGGCGCTCATCTTGTCGTGGATATTGCAGCCCAGGGTTGCGATGCCGGGCTTGTCGAACAGCACCGGCTCGGCCGGCGTGCCCGAGTAGAGCTTGATGTCAAAGGTCTTGACCGGCGAGAAGGAGTAGACATGGTGGCGCACCGTGTCGAAATTCGGAAAGTTCACCGCCGTGCCGGTCTGCACCACCAGCACATGGGGCTGGAACTGGCGCTCGCGCTGGGCCATCTCGGCCTTGGCACCGGGTGCGGCGCGGCTGGTCTGGGCGCGCAGCTCGACCGCCACCACCGCATCGGCCAGCGGCTCGCCGGCCGTGCTCCGGACCAGCACGGTCCAGGGCAGGGCCAGCGCGGGGCCGGCGATCAAGGCGGTGAGCAGCAGAGCGGACGGGAGGGCGCGTGGAGGCTTCATGGCGAGGGGAAAACACCTTGACACACTCTATCCGCTTCGCCCGGTCGGCGTCAGCGCTGCGGCCGCAAAACCGTGTATATGCCGCCGCAGCGCCGGCTACATCAGGGTCGTAGCGCCAGCTTGGGCGCGCGCGGCGCCGCCGCCACCTCGACCAGCATCAGCGCCAGGCGCTGCAAGGCGGCCCAGGGGTCCAGCGGCCAGCCCGGGTGGCGCAGGCCCTTGACGATGCCGTCGCAGACCTGCGCGGCCTCGACCAGGGGGGCCAGGCTGTGCGGCTTGATGCCGGGCACGATGCGCTCGAACAGGCGCTCCTTCGGGCCCCAGACCCGGGCCTCGCGCAGCGCCATCGGCAGCGGCTTGCCGGCGTCGACCGCCTCGCGCACGCGCTTGAGCGCGCGGATGTCCTCGGCCAGCGCCCAGTGCACCAGCACGGCCGCTTCGCCCTCGGCCTGCAGCCCGTCCAGCATGCGCAGCACCCGGCCCAGCTGGCCGCCCAGCACCGCCTCGCTGAGCTTGAAGACGTCGTAGCGGGCCACGTTCAGCACGGCCGCCTCGATCTGCTCGAAACTCAGCTCGCCCCTGGGATGCAGCAGCGCGAGCTTTTGCAGCTCCTGATGGGCGGCCAGCAGATTGCCCTCGACGCGGTCGGCAAAGAAGGACAGCGTGCGCTGGCCCTCCTCGCCGTCCTGCACCGGCTGGCCCTGGGCGGCCAGGCGCTGCGCGATCCATTGCGGCAGCGCGCGGCGCTCGACCGGGTCGACCCGCACCGTGATGCCGGCGCCGTCCAGCGCACCGAACCAGGCGCCGTTCATCTGGGTCTTGTCCAGCCGCGGCAGGCTGACCAGGGTCACGACGTCCTCGGGCAGGCGCTCGCAATAGCGCTGCAAGGCCTCGGAGCCGTCCTTGCCGGGCTTGCCCGAGGGGATGCGGATCTCGATGAACTGGCGCTCGGCAAACAGGCTCAGCGCCTGGGCCGCGCCCAGCACCGGCCCCCAGTCGAAATAGGCGCCGGCCACGGTGAAGACCTTGCGTTCGCCATAGCCCTGCGCGCGCGCGGCGGCGCGGATCGCGTCGCAGGCCTCCTGGGCCAGCAGCGGCTCGTCACCGAACACGGTGTAGATGGGCCTCAGGCCCTTGGCGAGCTGCGGGGCGAGGGCGTCGGCGCGGATCTGCATGTCGCTGTGATTCAGCCGGGCAGGCGGATGGCGGCCAGCCGGCGCATCACCTGGGCCACCGCATCGGACTGCATCGAGCGGTACAGCCAGGCCTCTTCCTGCTCCTTGCCCAGCGCGGCGGTCTCGGTGTAGTTCATCTCGCGGCTCAGGCGCATCTCGGTGAGCGGCTGCAGGATCTCGCCGGCCGGCGTGCGCAGCACATAGTCGAGCTGCAGCTGCAGCTGCCACTCGCGAACCTGGCCGGCGCTGGTCGAGACGACGACCGTGCGGTCGCGCGTATCGCGCTGCGCTTCCAGCACCACCTCGGCGCGGTTGAAGTCGGCCAGCAGCGTGACCTTGGTACGGCCCAGCTGGCGCCGCAGCTCGGCGGCCAGGGCCGAGTCGGGCGCGAAGCCCTTCAGGCCCAGGGTGCGGAACTGCAGCTCGGGTTCGCGGCGCGGCGCGAAGCCGCAGCCGACCACCGAAGCGGACATCAAACCGAGCAGGGCGGTGCGGCGCAACATGAGCTTCAGACCACCACGTTGACGAGGCGGCCGGGCACGATGATGACTTTCTTGGCCGGCTTGCCCTCGCTGAACTTGATGCACTCCTCGTTGGCCAGCGCGGCCGCCTCGATCGCGGCCTTGTCGGCGCCGGCCGCCACCTTGACGCTGCCGCGCAGCTTGCCGTTGACCTGCAGCATCAGCTCGATCTCGTCCTGCACCAGGGCGGCCTCGTCGACCACCGGCCAGGCCGTGTCGAGCAGATCACCCAGCTCGGCGGCAAAGCCGAGATCGACCCACAGCGCATGCGCGATATGCGGGCAGGCCGGGTAGAGCACGCGCAAGAGCACCGAGAAGCCTTCGCGCACGGCGGCGTCCTGGCCCTGGGACTTGAAGCCTTCCAGCGCGTTCAGCAGCTTCATCGCGCCGGAGACGACGGTGTTGTACTGCATGCGCTCGTAGTCATACGAGACCTGCTTGAGCGCCAGATGCACCTCGCGGCGCAACGCCTTGCCATCGCCGTTCAGTGCCGCGAAGTCGCGGCCGCCGGCCTTGATGGCCTCGGCATTCTTGGCGCCGAAGCCCCAGACCCGCTTCAGGAAGCGGTGCGCGCCCTCGACGCCGGCATCGTTCCACTCCAGCGTCTGTTCGGGCGGCGAGGCGAACATCACGAACAGGCGGGCCGTGTCGGCGCCGTACTGGTCGATCAGCTGCTGCGGGTCGACGCCGTTGTTCTTGGACTTCGACATGGTCGTCATCTCGTAGTCCAGCGGGGTGCCGTCGGCCTTCAGCGTGCCACCGACGATCTGGCCGTGCTCGTTGGTCTGCACGTCGACCTCGTGCTCCCAGTAGTAGTTCTTGCCGGCATCGGCAGGCTTGTGCGAGAACGCACCCTTCAAGACCATGCCCTGGGTCAGCAGCTTGGTGAAGGGCTCGTCGATCTTGACCAGGCCCAGATCGCGCATCACCTTGGTCCAGAAGCGCGCGTACAGCAGGTGCAGGATCGCGTGCTCGATACCGCCGATGTACTGATCCATCGGCATCCAGTAGTCGGTGCCGCCCGCCACCATCGCGTCCGGGTTCTTCGCGTCGCAATAGCGCATGAAGTACCAGGACGAATCGACGAAGGTGTCCATCGTGTCGGTCTCGCGCTGCGCCGGCTTGCCGCACTTGGGGCAGGCGCAGTTCAGGAAGTCGGCGCGCTTGTTCAGCGGATTGCCGCTGCCGTCCGGGATGCAGTCTTCCGGCAGCACGACCGGCAGATCCTTGGCGGGGACGGGCACCGCGCCGCAGTCCTGGCAGTGGATGATGGGGATGGGCGTGCCCCAGTAGCGCTGGCGGCTGATGCCCCAGTCGCGCAGGCGCCAGGTGGTCTTTTTCTCGCCCAGGCCCTGGGCGCCGAGCAGCTCGGCCACCTTGCCGACGGCGGCCTTGTGGCCCAGGCCATCGAGCACGCCGGAGTTGATGCAGACACCACGCTGCTTGTCGCCGTACCACTCGGCCCAGACCTTGTCGTCGTAGCTTTCGCCTTCGACGCCGACGACCTGCTTGATCGCCAGACCGTATTTGTTGGCGAACTCGAAATCGCGCTCATCATGCGCCGGCACGCCCATCACCGCGCCGTCGCCATAGCTCATCAGCACATAGTTGCCGATCCAGACCTCGACCTGGGCGCCGGTCAGCGGATGGGTGACGAACAGGCCGGTGGGCTTGCCCTTCTTCTCCTGCGTGGCGAGTTCGGCCTCGGTGGTACCGCCGCTCTTGCATTCATGGATGAAGGCGGCCAGCTCGGCATTGCCGGCGGCCGCATGGGTGGCCAGCGGGTGCTCGGGCGCGACCGCGCAAAACGTGACCCCCATGATGGTGTCGGCGCGGGTCGTGAACACGTACAGCTTGCCGTCCTGGATCAGCTTGCCGTCGGCGCCGCTGATCTGGTGCGGGAAGGCGAAGCGCACGCCCTCGCTCTTGCCGATCCAGTTTTCCTGCATCAGGCGCACCCGCTCGGGCCAGCCGTGCAGATAGCTCTTGTCCTCGGGATTCGCGACGGCCGACAGCAGCTCGTCGGCGTACTTGACGATGTTCAGGTAGTAGCCGGGGATCTCGCGCTTCTCGACCACCGCGCCGCTGCGCCAGCCCTTGCCGTCGACCACCTGCTCATTGGCCAGCACGGTCTGGTCGACCGGGTCCCAGTTGACGACCTGGGTGCGGCGCTCGGCGATGCCGGCCTCCAGCATCTTCAGGAACAGCCACTGGTTCCATTGGTAGTAATCGGGCTTGCAGGTGGCGATTTCGCGCGACCAGTCGATCGCCAGACCCATGGCCTGCATCTGGGACTTCATGTAGGCGATGTTGTCGTAGGTCCACTTCGCGGGCGGCACCTTGTTTTTCATCGCGGCGTTCTCGGCCGGCAGGCCGAAGGCGTCCCAGCCCATGGGCATCAGCACGTTGTAGCCCTTCATGCGCAGCGAACGGGTCAACATATCGTTGATCGTGTAGTTGCGCACATGGCCCATATGCAGCTTGCCGCTGGGGTAGGGCAGCATCGAGCAGGCGTAGAACTTGGGGCGGCTGTTGTCTTCGACGACGCGATAGGCGTCGCGGGCCTGCCAATGGCTGCGGGCGGCCTGTTCGACCTCGGATGGGGTGTACTTTTCGTTCATGATGGCAATCGGGCGCGGAAGCCGCGATTGTAGGAGGGCCGCTGGCCCGGCCGCTTGCTACTCGGTCTGTGTGACGAAGGCGATGCGGTTCAGCCCTGCGGCCTGGCACCAGCCGATCAGCTCGGCCACCGTGCCATAGGGCGCGGTCTTGTCGGCGCGCAGCTGCACTTCCATCCCGGGGCTGTCCTTGGCCAGGGCCGCGATGCGTTGCTGGAACTGGGCCGGCGCCAGCTTCTCGTCGCCGAGATAGAGGCTGCCATCGGCCTGCAGCGCCACGCTGAGGAAGGCCGGTGCATCGCCGGGCGTGGCGGCCTCGCTCTGCGGCAGGTCCAGGCGCAGCGACGAGGTCATCAGCGGCGCGCTGATCATGAAGATGATCAGCAGCACCAGCATCACATCGATCAGCGGCGTCATATTGATCTCGCCCATCGGTTTGGGCATGTCGCGGCGTTCCAGGCGTCCGAAAGCCATGATGGTCTGCCTCAGTCGGCCGGCTGGTCGAGCAGCTCGCGCAGATCGTGGGCAAAGCCTTCGAGCTCGGCCTCGCAATCACCGACGAACTTGCCGTAGATGTTGTAGGCCAGCACCGCCGGGATCGCGACCGCCAGGCCGGCGGCCGTCATGATCAGCGCCTCGCCGACCGGGCCCGAGACCTTGTCGATCGAGAGATTGCCCGAGGCCGAGATGCTCAGCAGCGCGTGGTAGATGCCCCAGACCGTGCCGAACAGACCGACAAAGGGGGCGGTGGCGCCGATCGAGGCCAGCAGCACCTGGCCGAACTGCAGCCGGGCCAGCACCTGGTGCAGCGCGTCGCGCAGACGCCGCGTCAGCTGCGACTCGCGCCGGCCGGCGGCCTCCAGCGTGCCGCCGTGGCTGGCAGCCGTCGCGGCGTCGAGCAGGGGCAGCAGCACCTGCTCGCGGTCAAAGTTCTGCAGCGCGAGCCGGCCTTCGTCGAGGCGGGCGGCGGCCCAGAAGGCCGGCACGGCGCGCGCCATGTCGCGGCGCGTGCGGCGCAGCAGCCAGCCCTTCCAGAGGATCACGATCCAGGCGCTGATCGACATCAGCAAGAGCAGCAGGGCCACGCTGCGCGAGACGCCGTCGGCGAGTTCCCAGAAATGCGCGAAACCGCCCATGGCCGCGGATGATCAGTGCTTCAGGCCCAGCACATCGTCCATGCCGTACAGGCCCGGCCCATGGGCGGCCAGGAAGCGCGCCGCGCGCAGGCTGCCCTGGGCATAGGTGACGCGGCTGCTGGACTTGTGCGTGACCTCGATGCGCTCGCCGATGCCGGCGAACAGCACCGTGTGGTCGCCGACGATGTCGCCGCCGCGCACGGTGGCGAAACCGATGGTGGACGGGTCGCGCTCGCCGGTCACGCCCTCACGGCCATAGACCGCGCAGTCCTTCAGGTCACGGCCCAGCGCGGCGGCCACCACCTCGCCCATCGCCAGCGCCGTGCCGCTGGGGGCATCGACCTTGTGGCGGTGGTGGGCCTCGATGATCTCGATGTCATAGCCCTCGTTGAGCGAGCGCGCGGCCAGGTCCAGCAGCTTCAGCACCACATTGACGCCGACGCTCATATTCGGCGCCATCATGATGCCGATATGGCGGGCATGCTCGCCGATGGCTGCCTTCTGCTCGGGGCTGAAGCCGGTGGTGCCGATCACGGCCTTGACGCCCAGCTCGCGGCACAGGGCCAGATGGGCCATCGTGCCCTCGGGGCGGGTGAAGTCGATCAGCACATCGGCGCCGGCCAGACCCTGGCGCAGGTCGGCGGTGATCATAGTGCCACTGGCCTGGCCCAGCCAGGCGCTGGCGTCCTGGCCCAGGGCCGGACTGTCGGCACGGTCCAGCGCGCCGCTGAGCTGGCAGTCGGGGGCGTTGACGACGGCCTCAATCAGCATGCGGCCCATGCGCCCGGAGGCGCCGGCAATCGCGATCTTCAGGCTCACGAGCGCGGCTCCAGCGGCGGGTAGCTGCGCACCGGGCCGACCGGCTCGATCGCGGTGGCCTCGGGCTTGGGCGGGATTGGCAGGGCCTTGCGCTCGTCCTCGGTCAGCGCCAGCTTGGGCACGGCCCGGCCGGGCTTGAAGGTATTGATCGAGGCGATGAACTCGTTCTCGCCCGGCAGATCATCGGGCACGTCCAGCGACTTCAGGCGGTCGCCGTCGAACCAGGCCACCAGATGGCGGGCCTGATGCGGCGCGCCCTGGCGGCGGATCGAGAAGGCATAGTCCCAGCGGTTGTCGTGGAAGATGTCGGTCAGCAGCGGCGAGCCCAGCAGATCGCGCACCTGGGCCCGGCTCATGCCCGGCTTGACCCGCGCCACCTGCTCCTTGGTCAGCACATTGCCCTGCACCACCTCGACGCGGTAGGGCGTCACCAGGCCCAGCACCTTGTCGCCGGCCACCGAGGGGAGCACGTCCAGCGAGGGCAGGGACGGCAGCTGGGCGCAGCCGGCCAGCAGGCTCAGCAGGGCGAGCGGAATGGCGTGACGAGAGATTGCTTGCATATCTTTAAGGCCTGGGGGCGCTGGTCGCCCGGAGCTGGCTATGATTGGCGCATTCTAGCGGCAGGCCCATGGCGGGCTGGCCCACACCGAAGCGATGAACCGCACCGACGAGATCAAGAACAGCGGCCTGAAGGCGACGCTGCCCCGTATCAAGATTCTGGAGATCTTCCAGAAGGCGGCGCAGCGCCATATGACGGCCGAAGATGTCTACAAGGCCTTGCTGACCGAAGGCGCCGATATCGGCCTGGCCACGGTCTACCGGGTGCTGACCCAGTTCGAGCAGGCCGGTCTGCTGTCGCGCAATCATTTCGAGTCCGGCAAGGCGGTGTTCGAGCTCAACGAAGGCCATCACCATGACCATCTGGTCTGCCTGACTTGCGGCCGGGTCGAGGAGTTCTTCGATCCCCAGATCGAGGAGCGCCAGCACGCGATCGCCAAGGATCGCGGCTTCGAGCTGCAAGAGCATTCGCTGGCGCTTTACGCGTCCTGCATCAAGAAGAACTGCCCGCACCACCGCAGCTGAGGCGGCCGTCGCTCAGTCTTCGCTTTGCCCGCCCTCGATGGCGCGCTGGTGGCGCTCGACGAACTCGCGGTAGGTGTCGATGCCGCGCAGCTGCAAGATCGTGTTGCGCACCGCCGCCTCGACCAGCACGGCCAGATTGCGGCCGGCGTCCACCGCGATCACCACCTTGCGCACCGGCATGCCCAGCACCTCCTCGTACAGAGGCTCGTAAGGCAGGCGCTCGAAATCGCGCTCCATCGTTTCCTTGCGCACCAGGTGCACGATCAGCTTGAGCCGCATCTTGCGGCGCACCGCGGTCTCGCCAAAGATGGCCTTGATGTCCAGGAGGCCGATGCCGCGCACCTCCAGCAGATTCATCAGCAGCTCGGGGCAGCGGCCCTCGATCGCGGTCTGCGCGATGCGGAAGAAGTCCACCGCATCGTCGGCCACCAGGCCATGGCCGCGCGAGATCAGCTCCAGCCCCAGCTCGCTCTTGCCCAGGCCCGATTCGCCGGTCAGGAGCACGCCCAGGCCGAGGATGTCCATGAAGACGCCGTGGCGGGTCGTGCGGTTGGCGCAGACATGGGCCAGGTAGGCGCGCACCAGATCGATCACATGGCCGGCCGATTCGGTGGTCACGAACAGCGGGATCTCGGCGCGGTCGCACATGGCCACCAGCCGGTCCGGCGGCGGCTGGTCGTCGGCCACGATGATGACCGGCGGCTCCAGCGTCACGATGCGGGCGATGCGGCGGTCCAGCACCTCCCCCGAGGCCTGGCTCAGATAGGCCACCTCACGGCGGCCGACGATCTGGACCCGGTAGGGGTGGATGTAGTTCAGATAGCCGACCAGGTCGGCGGCGGACTGCGCGTCGCGCAGCGCGGCCTCATCGAAGCGGCGTTCCGGATGGGCGTGGCCGGCGATCCATTCCCAGCGCAGGGCCTCGCGGTGCTCTTCAAAGAGCCGGTCTGCGCTGATCGAGGTGGCTTTCACTAAATCGGCGAATCGTCAGGCCACGGACTTCAGCGGTTCCCATTCCGAGATCAGGCGGTGCACCGCGCTGGCCTCGGTCTCGGTCTTCAGGCGTTCGCGCAGTTCGCGATCCGACAGCATTTCGGCGATCTCGGACAGGATTTCCAGATGCCGCTGCGTTGCCGCCTCGGGCACCAGCAAAAAGATCAAGAGGCTGACCGGTTCATCGTCCGGGGCGTCGAAGCCGATGGCCTGCTGCACGCGTAGCACGGCGGCCAGCGGATTTTTCAGGCCTTTGATGCGGCCGTGCGGGATGGCCACGCCATGGCCCAGACCGGTCGAGCCCAGGCGCTCGCGGGCGAACAGGTTGTCGGTGACCGAAGCTCGGGAGATCGCGTGATTGTTTTCAAACAGCAGGCCTGCCTGCTCAAAAACGCGCTTTTTGCTGGATGCGTCCACATTCACCAGCACATTGCTGGCCGGCAGGATAGCGGCGAGACGGTTCATCGTGTCACAGCGCCGATTACGGCTGATAGGCCTTGGGCGAGACGCTTGTTCGGTAGCTAGGGAGGGGATTATAGGAAGGCGCACAAGTCCTGTGGGCCCCGCAGTTCGGGGCGGGGTGCAGTATTGCGCGATTTTGCGGCGGCGCAGCAACAGCCTTGTGCGCATACCGAATTGGGTCTGCTGCGCCCACAAAAAAGCGGCCCGCAGGCCGCTTTCGTCGAGGGCGCTAGGCCTGTGGCGCTTCAGGGCGCGCCGATTTCAAGCCGCTTGGCCGAGGCGTGGTGGTGATCCTGCACCCGGTCCTTGTGACGGCATACCTGACGATCCAGCTTGTCCATCAATTGGTCAATCGCGGCATAAAGATCCTCATGAGACTGCTCAACGAAAATATCGCGTCCCTTCACATGGACGGTCACTTCGGCCTTCTGCCTGCGTTCCTTCTCCTTTTGCTTTTCCACCATCAGCAAGACGTTGATGTCGACGACTTGATCGAAATGGCGGGTCACCCGGTCTAGCTTGGTGAGCACGTACTCACGAAGGGCCGGCGTGACTTCAAGATGATGGCCGCTGATAGTCAGGTTCATAGAGCCTCCTTTCACAGGGTGGACAGGGAACACGGAATCGGGGAATGGACAGGGATGTCAGGGATCAGGGTTCGGGAGATGGGGGGGTGGGGAG
>SCOI01000008.1 GCA_005503085.1 Burkholderiales bacterium C2
TGCTCCAGCACCATGCGCACGGCACGCTCACGTACCTCAGGGGAAAACTTCGGGGACTTCTTCATGGCTCCATTCTCTACAGTTGAAGCCTCCTCGAAACCCGGGGCGATTCACCCGACCGCGTGCCGAACCTTAGGAGTGAGGCCTACGTGCGCGGTAAGCGGACCAGCCAGCGGAGTTGGCGTAGTTCCGTTTGACCAACCGGTTATGGTTTTTTCGATTTGCTGTAAACATTCTTCTCATACCAAGTCTCGGATCGGACTTCCCCAGGCGCAGCCTCAAGCATCTCCACGATGCGGGCGACTGGAACCTGAACTAAGTGTTGCCCCGCTTCAAACTCAAGCCATAGCGATTCGCCGGAGCCATCGGCTACAACGGTCAGCAGGGAATGGCCAATGCCGGCGATGTCCGCGAACAGCTCAAGCTGCTTGCCCGCGTCAACGGTTCCAACCCATTGAAGTCGAACTTCCGGACGGACTATGGTGCGGCTACTCATGACTCATGACTGTGTTGTAGCGGTATCGCTAACGATTCTTGCCAAACATTTGAGCATGAGACCGTACCGCCCCGCCACCAGCATTGAACGTGATGCTCGGACGGAGCGAGGGTTTGCCGGGGGAAAGACTTGTTTTCATTCCGTTCGACAGGATTGTCGGCACCCTTCGACTGGCCCTCCGCATCTGGCGGCGCTTCGTGGTCCTCGCATTTCGACCCGTCTCCATGAGGCGTGAGCCCCCCGCCTCCCGGTGTATCGTCCACAGCTCCACCCCAGCACGGACAACCTCTGTGAGCACACCACCCTTGACCTCGCCCTATCCGATCGGCACGCCGGGCACGCCCTGGGGCGCTGCCGAGAAGGCTGCCTGGCTGGCCCGCCAGCGGCTGCAGCGCAGCTATGCCGCCGAGGTGGTCGAGCCGCTGAAGGCCGGCTTGCCGGCGCAGGCCGAGCTGTTCCAGTACGGTTCGCTCGACTATGCCCGCCTGGGGTTGGACGGCTACCCGCTTTATGCGCTGCGCAGCCGCGCCTGGCATGCGGATCGTCCCGTGGTGCTGGTCACCGGCGGGGTCCATGGCTACGAGACCAGCGGCGTGCAGGGCTGCCTGCAGTGGCTGAAGCACGAGTTCGGCCGCCATGCCGAGGTCGTCAATCTGCTGCTCCTGCCCTGCATCAGCCCCTGGGGCTACGAGACCATCAATCGCTGGAACCCCGACGCGCTGGACCCGAACCGGCAGTTCAAGCCGGACAGCCCGGCCGCCGAGTCGGCGCTGGCGATGGCCTGCGTCGCGGCCACCTGCCGCCGTGTCGATCTGCATATCGACCTGCACGAGACCACCGACAGCGACAACAGCGAGTTCGGCCCCGCCAAGGCCGCGCGCGACGGCAAGGACTTCGACTGGCATGCGATTCCCGATGGCTTCTACCTGGTCGGCGATGTCGAGCGGCCGGTGCCCGAGTTCCAGCGTGCGCTGATCGAGGCCGTGCGCCGCGTCACGCACATTGCCGAGGCCGACGAACAGGGTTGCATCATCGGCGAGCCGCTGCAGCAGCCGGGCGTGATCAACTATGCCAAGCGATCGCTGGGCCTGTGCGGCGGCATCACCGGCGCGCGCTTCGTCAGCACCACCGAGGTCTATCCGGACAGCCCGCTGGCCAGCGCGGCCCAGTGCAACGAAGCGCAGGCGGTGACGATCACGGCGGCGATCGACTATCTGCGGCGCGCTTGAGCGCAGAACTACCCGCCGGACTTCTTGCAAGCCCCTAGGCTGCATCGATGGACTCGCTGATCGCCGCTTCCGCGCGGGCGCTCGCCGCCGGTGACCCGCTCGGCGCGCTCAAGCGCGTGGCCTTGCGCGAGGATCCGCCGGCGCTGGCGCTGCGCGGCATCGCGATGGCCCAGCTCGGCGAGCACCTGCGGGCGCGCGAGCTGCTGGGCCGTGCGGCCCGCGGCTTTGGCAGCCATGAGGCGCTGGCGCGGGCGCGCTGCCTCGTCGCACAGGCCGAGGTTGCGCTGGCGATGCGCGAGCTCGGTGGCTCGCCGCACCTGCTGGCGCAGGCGGTGCTGACGCTCGAGGCTCATGGGGACCGCGCCAATGCGCTGCATGCGCGCCTGGTCGCGGTGCGCCGGCTGCTGCTGCTGGGGCGTCTCGATGCGGCGGACCAGGCCCTGGCGCCGCTCGATGCGCGCGGCCTGCCGCCGGCGCTGGCGGCGGTGGCCGCGCTCAGTGAGGCGGAGCTGGCGCTGCGCCGGCTGCGCACCGGCGCGGCCGAGGCGGCCCTCGATCGCGCGCAGGCCGCGGCTGAGCAGGCCCGGGTGCCGGCGCTGCAGGCTGAGGTGGCCGAGGCCCGGGCCGCGCTGCACAGGCCTGCGGCCCGGTGCTTGTCGGCGGGTGCCGCGCCGCGGATGCTGCGCCTGGCCGAGGTCGAGGCGCTGCTGAGCTCGCCGGTGCTGGTGGTCGATGCCTGCCGACGGGGCCTGCAGCTGGCCTCGGCCGAAGGCGCCTTGTGGCGGCCGCTGGCGCGCCGGCCGGTGCTGTTCGCGCTGGCGCGGGCGCTGGCAGCGGCCTGGCCGGGTGATGTCGATCGCGAGGGCTTGATCGAGACGGTGTTCCGCAGCCGCGATCCGGACGACACGCACCGAGCCCGCCTGCGGGTCGAGATCGGCCGGCTGCGCGGGCTGCTCGCGCCGCTGGCCGGCATCGACGCCACGGCGCGCGGCTATGCGTTCAAGCCCAGCGACGGCCGCGCGCTCGTGCTGCTGGAGCCGCCGATCGCCGGCGAGCAGGCGGCGCTGCTGGCCCTGCTGGCCGATGGTGCGGCCTGGTCGACCTCGGCGCTGGCGCTGGCCCTGGACGCCAGCCAGCGCACGGTGCAGCGGGCTCTGGCCGAGCTTCAGGCGCAGGGCCAGGTGCGCGCCATCGGGCGGGCGCGGGCACAGCGCTGGCTGGCGCCGTCGCTGGCGGGATTCACGACGATCTTGTTACTCCCTGCCGCGCTGCCGATTGCATAGAGTGGCTGCCAGGCGCCGATTCCGAGCGCCATCAGGAGAGCCCCATGACCCTCAAGACCCATGAAGCCCGCGTGCAGGCCGCCGAGATCGTGCGCGAGTACGGCCCCTTTGCCGGTGCCGACAAGATCGCCGGCGTCACCCACGACGGCCAACGCGTCTGGGCCGCCACCGGCGCGGCGCTGCTGGCCTTCGACCCCGCCAGCGGCGAATCCGTGCGCCGCCTGGATTGCCCCTGCGATGCCGGCACCGCCTTCGACGGCACCCATCTCTATCAGATCGCCGAGTCGCGCATCGACAAGATCGATCCCGCCAGCGGCCGGATGCTGGCCTCGATCCCGGCGCCCGGCCAGGGCAGCGACTCAGGCCTGGCCTGGGCCGAGGGCAGCCTGTGGGTGGGGCAGTACCGCGACCGCAAGATCCATCAGATCAACCCCGAGACCGGCGCGCTGCTGCGCACCATAGCGTCCGACCGCTTCGTCACCGGCGTGAGCTGGGTCGACGGCGAGCTGTGGCACGGCGTCTGGGAGGGCGAGGAGAGCGAGATCCGCCGCATCGACCCGGCCAGCGGCACGGTGCTGGAGCGCCTGCAGATGCCGCCGGGCACCGGCGTCAGCGGGCTCGAATCCGACGGGGCCGAGCTCTTCTACGCCGGCGGCGGCGAGAGCGGCAAGGTGCGCGCCGTGCGCCGCCCGAAGTCGGCTCGGTCCTGATCCATTTCTTTGCAGCAAGGAGCATCCCATGAGCACTGTGATGGCCGATACCGGCACCCATTCCGTCGTATCCCGCGAGCGCTGGCTGGCCGAGCGTCTCAAGCTGCTGGCCCGCGAAAAGGAGTTGACCCGTCTGCAGGACCAGCTGGCCCGCGAGCGCCGCGCGCTGCCCTGGGTCAGGGTGGAGAAGGACTACTGCTTCGACACACCCGACCGGGGCCGGCGCACGCTCGCCGAGCTGTTCCAGGGCCGCCGCCAGCTGCTGGTGCAGCATTTTATGTTCGCCCCCGGCTGGGAGCAGGGCTGCAAGAGCTGCTCCTTCATGGCCGATCACCACGATGGCATGAACGTGCACCTGGCCCAGCGCGATGTCAGCCTGCTGGTCGTCTCGCGCGCGTCGCTGGCCGAGATCGAGCGCTTTCGCCGGCGCATGGGTTGGCAGTTCATGTGGGTGTCCTCGCAGGGCAGCGACTTCAATCAAGACTTCGGCGTCAGCTTCACCCCGCAGCAGCAGGCCGCCGGCGCGGTCCCCTACAACTACACGTTGCAGCCCTTCCCGCACGCGGAGGCGCCCGGCATCAGCCTGTTTTATATGGACGATGTCGGCGATGTCTTCCACACCTACTCGCGCTACGGCCGCGGCGTCGAGGTGATGATGGGCACCTACCAGCTGCTCGACCTGACCCCGCTGGGTCGCGGCGAAGATGGGCTGAGCTACGGCATGGAATGGCTGCGCCATCACGACCGCTACGAGCCGGACCCGCTGGCGCAGCAGCCCCGGTCGGTGGCCGGTGCCTGCTGCGGCGCGGCGCGGGCCTGAGAGCCTGGGACGCGGTGGTCGGAGCGTGAGTGAGTCAGCGATGAGCGAACTTTGGCCTTGGCTGGCGGTCGCGGGCGTCGGCGTGCTGCATGGCTTGAGCCCCAGCTCCGGCTGGCCGCTCGCCGCCGCCTGGGGCTTTTTCCATGCGCGCGGGCCCTCGCGGGCGCTGCGGGCCTGGCTGCCGCTGGCGCTCGGGCATCTGCTGTCGGTCGCGCTGGTGGCGGCCCTGGTGGTGACGGGCCTGGCCATCGAGCGCCGGCTGCTGCTGGGGCTGGCGGCTGGGCTGCTGATCGTCGTTGTGGTGCTGCACCTGTCCAGACCTGGTGGCGCCCGCCGGCTGCCGGCCGGCTCGCTCGGCCTGGGGCTCTGCTCCTTCATGATGGCCACCGCCCATGGCGCCGGGCTGATGCTGGTGCCCGCGCTGGTCTCGCTGTGCGTCGCGGAGACACCGGGTCGGGGGATCAGCGCGTCGAGCCCCTTGGCCCTGGCGCTCGCGGCCCTGCTCGTTCACACCGCCGCGATGCTGCTCAGCGCTGCGGCGATCAGCCTTGGCGTTTGCCGTGGCCTTCAGGCCCTGGCGGGCCGGCGCGGCTAGCTAGCGAAACCCGATCCCGCGCCGCTGCCTGACCTCCGGCTTGACCCGGTGCTCGGCCTCCAGCTGCGACAGGAACTCGTCGGGCGTGAAGGCCTCGCCAAGGATCTCGACCTGCTGGCGCACGGCGGCGAAGTCGCCCGGGGTCAGCTGGTCCAGCGCGGCCAGGCGCTCGCGCTGCTCGGCGTCGAGTTCGGCCACGCCGCCCAAACCCGCTTCATGCGCGAACATGGTCTCGCGCTGCTCGGCGCGCAGGGCCTTGAAGCGGATCTTGAAGGCGAAGCGGCGCAGCGCCGCTTCGTCGAGCTCCTCGAACAGATTGGTCGTGCAGATGAAGATGCCGGCAAAGCGCTCCATGCCGGCCAGCATCTCGTTGACCTCGCTGACCTCGTAATTGCGCTCGGCCATGCGCCGGCTGCGCAGAAAGCTGTCGGCCTCGTCGAGCAGCAGCACCGCGTCTTCATTCGTCGCGGCCTCGAACATGCGAGCCATGTTCTGCTCGGTCTCGCCGACGAATTTGCTGGCCAGATCGCTGGCCAGGCGCACCATCAGCGGCCGGCCCAAGGCCTGGGCGATGTGCTCGGCCAGCGCGGTCTTGCCGCTGCCGGGCGGGCCGTAAAAGCACAGATTGCCACGACCGCGCCGCTGCAAGGCCTCGACGATGCGCGGGATCTCGAAGCGCGACTCGACATTCAGCAGGTCCAGCGCATAGCGGGTCACGACCTCGCGCGGACCCCGCTCATGCGACTGATGGCCCAGCGCCTTGTCGGCGTTCTGCAACTGGCGCGCGATCAGGCCCTCGGCCTCGTCCGCTGCGCCGGCCAGCTGCGCGAAGCGCACCGCGGTGCGGATCTGCGCCGGGGTCAGGCCGCGCCGCTCGGCGAGCCGGGCCGCGAACTCCGCGCTGACCGCAACATCGGACAGCGCCCGCTGCACCAGGCCCAGGCGGGCGCCGGGCGGCGGCGACTTCAGTTCGAGGTGGTACTGGAAGCGGCGCCTGAAGGCCGGGTCGATCTGCTCGATGCGGTTGGTCACCCAGATCACCGGTACCGGATTGGTCTCGAGAATCTGGTTGACCCAGGCCTTGCCCGACACCGAGCCCGAGGCCGGCGCATCGAGCGCGGCATCGAGCCGGGCCATCAGCTGCACCGTGTCGGTGGACAGCGGCGGGAACACGTCCTCGACCTCGTCGAACAGCAGGGCCACGTTCTGGCTGGCCTTCAGGAACTGCTGGCTGATCTGCAGCGAGCGGTAACGGTCGCGGCCGGACAGCGAGTTGCCGTCGCGGTCGGCATACTCGACCTCATACAGATCGAGGCCGGCTGCCTGGGCCGCGACCTTGGCCAGTTCGGTCTTGCCGGTGCCCGGTGGGCCGTAGAGCAGCACATTGACGCCGGCCTGCTGGCGCGCGACCGCTTGGCGCAGCAGCGTGCCCAGCACGCCCAGATCCTCGGCGACGAACTGGAAGTCGCTCGGCGTCAGCTCGCTCTTGGTGGCCGGGCGGGTGAACACCGCCATCAGATCGCCCGGGGCCGGGTACTCGCGCATCAGCACCGGCGGCAGCTGGTCGCTGACCTTCATCAGATCGGCCAGATCGGTGATGTTGTGCTCCGAGATCAGGTTCTCGACCATGCCGATGCGCTCCAGCCGCGAGCCGGCGCGCAAGGCCTCGGCGACTTCCTGGGCATTGACATCGGCCACCGCCGCAATCGCCGCGAAGGCCTCCTGCGCGGTGTTGACCTTGAACTCGACCAGGGCGCCGCGCAGCTCGCGCTGGTAGCGGGCCAGGGTGCCGTAGAGCAGGATGGCGCGCTCGGCCGGATTGAGTTGCAGCAGATTGCCTAAAGCGGCAATGTTCTTCTCGACCAGGGTCGACTCCTGCTTCAACTGCCGGTCCAGCAGCTCGCAGGTGGTGGCCAGCAGGGCCAGCATGTCCTTGGGCGCGTCCTTGATGTACTCGTCGAGGTAGAAGAACAGCGTGGCCTCGGCGAAGGGGCCGTTCCAGACGCCGTGGTGCTCAAGAAACATCTCGTCGCTGAGCGCCTCGTGGCCGGTCCAGAGCTCATTGCCCTGGCAGCGTTTGGCCAGATAGGCGCGCAGCCGGGTCAGCACCCGCACCGGCCAGACCAGATGGCGGCCGGTGAAGGACAGCAGGCCGTTGAAGTCGCGCCGCAGATTGAAGCGGCCGGCATGCTTGACGGTCAGCGTCAGCACGAACTGCGAACACATGCGATCCAGCACCGGGGCCTTGGCCAGTCCGGGGGAGGGCAATACGCGCGTGTCCGACAGACGCTTGACCATGGGGTACTCCTCACCAACCCACGCCAGTCGGCGTGTTGAGCCCCATCTTGGCGCACAGCCGCGCCGAGAACAAGGCCCGGCGGGCGATTGCCGGGCGCTTGGCAGGAATTAGTTAGTGCATCACGACCGGCTGGTGACCCAGGCTGGCATAGGTCTCGATGAAGTCATCGAGGTCCTCTTCGGACGGGTCCTGCCCCATCAGGGTCTCGACCCCTTGCTGGAACTGCTCAGCCAGCGCGCCCTCGATGAAGATCTCCTTGCGGGCGAACTTGTCGACGATCTCGAAACCGCCGCGGCTGAGCTGGAACTCGGGCTCGATCTCATCGGCAGCGCGCAGGCCGGCCGCGACCGGCACGTCGAACTGCACGACGATGAAGCTGGGGGAGTTGTAAAGCATGTGCATGAAGTACTCCTGTGCCCGTTAGCTGTGGTCAGACTAAGCCCTTTCAAGCGACTTTCATGCCGACCACGCACAAATAGTCTCAGAAAGTCCCGCGACTCGGGGGATGGGGTCTTCGCGCTTTGTGGTGGAAGCGTCACAAGATCACGGATGGGCGACCCGCTCAAACCCTTGCTCAGAGCACCACAAAGAGCAGCCACACCAGCACCGGCGCCAGCACCGTGACGGCGCCGCCATAGAGCAGCAGCGTGCGGAAGAAGCGCTCCCGGTCCACGCCCTTGGCATTCGCCAGCACCAGCGCCCCATTGGTCGAGAAGGGGCTGACATCGACGATGGTCGACGAGACCGCCATCGCGGCGATGAAGCCGATCGCCATGCCGCTGTTGTCGCCCTGCAGAAAGGGCACGCCCAGCGGTATCAGCGAGCCCAGCACCGCGGTCGACGACGCGAACGCCGAAATCACCGCGCCGACAAAGCACAGCAGCAGGGCCGCCATCAGCGGCGAGGTCAGCTGGGCCACGCTGTTGCCGACGTAGGAGATCGTGCCCATCTTGTCCATCACGCCGATATAGGTGCTGACGCCGACGATCAGCATGATCTCGGGCCAGGACACCTGGCCGAGCGCGCTCTTCTGCAGCCGCGGCTGCAGCAGGCTCAGCGCCAGGCCGATGCTGATCGACACAAAGCCGATGTCGAGCTTGTAGACCAGGGTCAGCACGGCCAGCGACAACAGCCCCAGCGCGGTGATGAGCTGATGGACATTGGTGCTCTGGAAGGTCTGGGTGTTGACCTGGCCGAGCATCGAGGAGCGGCTGTTCGCGACCCGGCGTCCCTCGCCGAAGGACTCGGCCTCGGCGCCGCCGAAGACCTGCGGGCCGCCCTGAGCGCGCGCCACCTGGGGAATCGGCGGCAGCTCGCTGTCGGGCCCGTCGGCGTGACGACGCATCAGCTTCATGCCGCCCAGCATCACGAACAGGCCCAGCGCGACGACGAAGTTGACGCCGAAGCTGGCCAGCATCGTCGTCAGCTCGCTCAGCGGCAGGCCGGCACGGGCGACGATCTTGTTGGTGATGCCGCCGTAGATACTGATCGGCGAGAAGCCGCCCGCCTGCGCGCCGTGGATCACCATCAAGCCCATCATCAGCGGGTTGATGCCGTGCTTGGCTGCGAAGCCCAGCGCAATCGGCGCGATGATGGCCACTGCGGCCGGGCTGACGGCGCCGACCGAGGTCAGCACCGCCGCGATGAAGAACATGATCCACGGAATCGCCGCGATCCGGCCGCGCACCGCGCGCACCGCGATCCTGACCAGCCAGTCGATGGTGCCGTTGTTCTGCGCGATCGCGAACAGATAGGTGATGCCGGCCAGCGTCAGGAAGAGGTCGGCGGGGAAGCAGGCGATGATGGCCTTGGCGTTCATGCCCGCCACCAAGGTGCCGACGAGAAAGGCGCCGACAAAGGCCAGCACCCCCATATTGATCGGCAGCACGGTGGCGATGACGAACATGGCCGCGAGCGGAAGAATCGACATCCAGTGGATGCTCATGGTTTGTCTCCTGTGGCTGCGGCTGGGCCGCTTTGGTATCGCACGGTATCGGGGGCTCCCGGCCGCTTCAATCAAGCCGGGCGACGGACCGTTACGGCTTCAGGAAAGGTCGGGAGCCAAGCCGCAGACGCGCGCGTGCCCGGCTCAGGCGCTGCAGCACTGCGCGACCCAGCGGCTCAGGCCCTGCCGGGTCCTGAACTCGTCGGCGGATCGGGCCGGGATGTCCGGATACCGCTGATTCCACAGGCCGGCCAGCGCCTGGCCGCCGCCGATCTCCAGCACGCAGCGCGGGGCGCGCATCGCCAGCTGGTCCATGCAGTCGTCCCAATGCACCGTGCTGGCGATCTGCCGGGCCAGCGCCTCGCGCGCCGCATCGGCGCGCCAGATCCGCTGTGCCGTGTTGCTGAACAGCGGCCAGCGCGGCGCCTCGACGCGCACGAGGCCGAGCCGCTCGGCGAAGCCGTCGGCGGCCGGCTGCATCGCTGCGGTGTGCGAGGCCACATCGACCGCCAGCCGGGTGCAGCGGGCGCCATGGCGACCGGCCAGCGGCTCGAAGTCATCGAGCGCGCGCTGCGGCCCGCCCAGCACGACGCGGTCCGCGCCATTCGAGATCGCGATGGCCAGCGGTGTATCGCGCAGCAGCGACAAAAGGGCGTCGCGCGCGAGGCCGGTCACGCCCATCAGCCCGCCGGGTGTGGCACGGCTGGCCTCATCCATCAGCTCGGCCCGCCGGGCGGCCAGCGCGAGGGCATCGGTGGGAGTCAGCACGCCGGCGGCGCCGAAGGCCGCCAGCTCGCCGACGCTGTAGCCGGCGATGCCCAGCGGCTCGGGCAGCTCGTCCGCCAGCTGCTGCCAGGCGGCCAGCGCCGTTGCGGTGATCAGCAGCTGGGCGTTGCGGTTGCGGCGTGCCCAGGCCGGGTCGGCCAGCGCCGCGCGCCAGTCGGCGACGCCCAGGCGCTCGCACAGTGCCTGGGTCAGCGCGTCGGGCGCCAGCCAGGGCAGCATGCCGGCATGCTGATGCCCCTGGCCGCTGAAGATCAGGGCCAGGCTCACTCAGGCCGCGCCCAGGCGCATCAGCCAGCAGCAGCTCGCCAGCATATCGGCCGCGCCACCGGGCGAGAGCCGCCGTGCGACGAAGGCCGCGCCGATCCGCTGCGCCCGCGCCAGCCCGCCGGGCGCTGCGGCGCCGCCCTGCGCGAGGAAGCCGCGCGCCGCGCGCTGCGCGAACGCGAGCCCCTCGGCGGCGCCACGGTGGGCCAGATTGCTGTCGTCCAGCACCGCGATGATGTGGAACAGGGCATCGAGCTGGGCCAGCGGCGGCCGCAGGCCGCGCGCCAGCGCCGTGCGCAGGGCCGGCAGCGCCACCTCGAAGACCACCGGGAAACCCGCTGCCGCTTCCTCCGAGGCACTGCGCAGCCCGAGCCGGCGCGCCGCGATGCCGCCGGGCAGGGTCGAGGGGCGCGCGGCGCGCGCGCGCAGCGCGGCGCCCCAGTGTTCGATCAGCGTGGCGCGAATCCGTGCGGCGCTCACAGGCGCTCCGGACTGCGAGGCGGCCCCAGCGGCCGCGCACAGCAGGCCGAGCTGGAAGACCGCGCCGCGATGGGTGTTGATGCCGCCGGTCGCCGCCAGCATCTGCGCCTCGGCCGCGATGCCGCAGCGCTCCAGCGCGGCGAAGGGCGCGAGTTCGCTACCCAGCTGCGCGATCTCGACGAAGTAGCCGCGCAGCGCCAGCAGGCTGCGCATAAAGGTCCGGGCGTCCATATCGCTGTGGCTGCCCGTGCTGCTCAGCGTGACCAGGCCCGGCTTGGGCGACAGCAGCAGCTCATCGCGCAGCGCCAGTGTCGCGGCCCGGCCGATCTGCGCGGGCGAGAGCAGCGGCCCTACATCGAGGCAGGGGCGCGCCAAGGGGCTCACAACGCGGCCTCCGCCGGCGCCTGGCCCAGCAGCTCGTCGAGCGTTCGCAGCAGCCGGCTGCCGCCCAGGGTCTTCACCAGGATGGCGCTGCTGCGCCCGGACCGCCAGGCCGCCCACTCGCGCCAGGAGACCGCGCTGTCGCCCTTGAACAGCAGCTCGCCGTCCAGGCGCAGGCCCTCGGCCGCGAAGTCGTTCAGCAGCGCGGCGATCGCGTCGGCCTGCTGCGGCTCGGCCGCCGGCAGCCACAGGTCGAGGTCGGAGCGGCTGTGCAGATGGCCGGCGCCGCTCAGGAACTGCCAGCCGTAGCTGCCGTAGACACGCGGGGTCGCGCCCGCCGTGCGCAGCGCGGCGCAGAGCCGCTCCCAGGCGGCGCGTGCGCGGACCGGCAGCAGGGGCGTGATCTGCGCGCCGGTCGGGAACTCGTCGAAGTAAAGCACCTCGGCGCGCGCCACCTGCAGACCGATCCGGCGCCGCTCCCAGCGCAGCGGCGCCGACAGGCCCATCGCGATCACTGGCGCGTCTGTCCCGCAGCCGCAGCGCTGCTGCGTGATCACCAGCGGCTGGCCGGCGTCGGCCCAATGGGCCAGGCAGGCCTGCTCCAGCGCGTCGCGGGCCTGGGCGCGCACGGCCGCCCAGCCGCCCGGCGTCAGGCGCGCGAGCTGATGTCGATGCAGACGCAGCATCGGTCGCTCCCGCTCAGGCCGCGTCCAGCACGCGCTGGATCACCGCGGCCGCCATCCGCCGTCCGCCGCGCGCGGCGCCGTCTGTGGCCCGCTGGTCCTCGGTCGGCGCGTCCCGCAGCGACTGGCGCAGCGCCTCGGCGAGATCGCCGGCCCAGAGCCGGCGCACGCCGCCCATCGCGACATAGTTCTCGACGCCCGGCGCGAACACCGGGTTGGCGACCGACAGCCGCTCCAGCAGCGCCTCCGGCAGCTTGGTGACGCGCGCCATCGCCGGGATGCGCATCACGCGGATCTCGGCCTCGGGCAGCGCATCGCAGGCATCGGCGATCAGGCCCGAGGTGATGAAGCCGCCGGACAGCGCCTGGTCGTAGACCAGGCCCAGCACCCGGTGGCCACGGCGGCGCGCGAAGTCGATGGCCGTGCCCAGATGGGCCATCGCCCGGTTGATGCCCAGCAGCTCGTCGCGCCGGCGCAGCTGCTGGCCCTGCGTGTCGATCAGCAGCAGGATGCTGCGGCCGGGGTGGCGGGTGATCGTGTCGAGGATCACGCGCGCCTGGGCCAGCGCCAGGCGCACGCCGATCGGGGCATGGGCCGTGGTGCCGACGATGGTGAGCGGTTCGCCGTCAAAGCTCACCGTGCCGTGCAGGAAGTCGCCGTCCCGTTCGATGCCGTGCTCGGTGCCGAACAGCTGGCCGGCCAAGAGTTGCCAATCCATCGCGATTCCTCAGAGGGTGCGCAGGCCGCGCACGTCGGCCACGTCGAGATCGGGCACCTGGGCCGCCGCAGCGACGCCCAGACGGGTCCATAGCGTGGTGGCTTCGTCAGCGTCAGCGTCCCTGTCTTCGAGCAGGGTCAGGCGCGCGGCCAGCAGTGCATGTTCGGCCTCCAGGCTGGCCAGGCTCACCGGGCTGGGCGTGTCGAGCGCGGCCATCATGGCAATAGCGGCGGCGCGGAATTCGGCGACATCGTCGTCGACCAGCGCGTCGCAATCGCCGCTCAGCCAGCGGTGCTTGCCGCCGGTGGTGCGCCAGACCAGGGCGCGGTCGCGGGCATCGAATTCCTCGACCCCGTGCGAAGCCTCGATGACCTCGGGCCCCGACATCGCGAGCCGTCCCCGGTCGCTCATCACCACGCGGTCGGCGCAGCGGGCCACGATGCCCAT
This sequence comes from Burkholderiales bacterium C2, assembly GCA_005503085.1. Taxonomy (GTDB): domain Bacteria; phylum Pseudomonadota; class Gammaproteobacteria; order Burkholderiales; family Burkholderiaceae_C; genus Roseateles_E. Next base: position 13,137 of record SCOI01000008.1, read on the forward strand.
GCCGCCGAAGCAGCCGTTGGCGCCGCCGATCAGCATGATGACGGGGATGCCGGCCGCCCGCACATCGAGCACCGCGCGCATCAGCTCCGACACCGCGATCAGGCCGGCATTGGCCTCATGCAGGCGCACGCCGCCGGACTCGGCCAGCATCAGCACCGCGTCCGGCCGGTCCCGCAGTGCGCGCTGCAGCAGGCCGACCAGCTTGGCGCCATGCACCTCGCCGACGCCGCCGCCCATGAAGCCGCCTTCCTGGGCCGCGACGAAGACCGTCCGCCCGGCCAGCAGTGCCCGGCCGATGGCCACGCCATCGTCGAAGGCCGAGGGCACCCCCAGCTGCGCCAGATGCGGGCTGCTGAGCCGCTCGGTCGGCGGCAGCCATTCATGGAAGCTGCCGGGGTCGAGCAGCTGGGCCAGGCGCTCGCGCGCCGAGCACTCGGTATAGGACAGCGTCGGGCTCATGGCAGCAGCTCCTGCACGGCCTGGTCGAGCCGCAGGCCGACCACGGCGGGCGTCGCGCCCATATCGTTGATCGAGACCCGCAGGCCGGCGAGCTGATGGCGGCGCTGGAAGTCGTCCAGCACCGCCGCCCAGATCGTGCCGAAGCCGCGTGCCGAGGTCTGCACCTGGATCACGCAGTCCGGCCCTGCGACCGGTTCCAGCATCACCTCGAGATTGCCCGAGCCGACCACGCCGACCAGCACCGAGGCGAAGGCCGGCACGCTGCGGCTGCCGGTGAAGCGGAAGTCCAGGGTCTCCAGACCGGGTGGGATGGGGCTCATCGCTGTCTCTCCTGAATGGCTTGGCCGTGCTGCCCGCTCACCAGTTGCGGAAGCGCTTGGGCGGGTTGTAGAGCCCGCCCGAGGCCGTGACGATCTCGCGCATGCTGCGGGCGGCCAGCAGATTGCGGGTGGCTTGGCGCGGGTCGATGCCGAGGTCTTGCGGGCGGCGGATCACGCCGCGGTCGCGCAGGTTCTCGACGGCGCGCTGGTCGCGCCCCAGGCCGACCGCGGTGTAGCCGGCCACGCCGCGTATCGCCTGCTCGCGCTCCTCGTCATTGCGGCACAGCAGCAGGTTGGCGATACCTTCCTCGGTCAGGATGTGGCTGACATCCTCGCCGTAAATCATGATGGGCGGCAGCGCCATGCCGGCCTGTTGCTGCAGTTCCCAGGCGTCGAGCCGGTCGACGAAGGCGGGTTGCATATGCTCGCGGAAGGTCTCGACCATCTGCACCACCAGCTTCTGGCCACGCGGCGTGGCGGCGGCGCCGCTGAGGTGGCCGCGCGCCTCGCGCCCGGCCTTCAGCCAGGCCGGGCTGGCATGGCGCCGGCCGCGGGCATCGGCGCCCATATTGGGTGCGCCGCCGAAGCCGGCGATCCGCCCCAGCGTCGCGGTCGAGCTATTGCCCTGCAGATCGATCTGCAAGGTGGAGCCGATGAAGAGGTCGCAGGCGTAGTGGCCGGCGGCCTGGCAGAAGGCGCGGTTGCTGCGCAGGCTGCCGTCGGCGCCGGTGAAGAAGACATCGGAGCGGGCGCGGATGTAGTTCTCCATGCCCAGCTCGGAGCCGAAGGAATGGATGGACTCGACCCAGCCGGCCTCGATGGCCGGGATCAGCGCCGGATGCGGGTTAAGCGCCCAGTGCTGGCAGATCTTGCCCTTGAGCCCCAGCGATTCGCCATAGGTCGGCAGCAGCAGCTCGATGGCCGCGGTGTCGAAGCCGATGCCGTGGTTGAGCCGTTGCACGCCGTACTCGGCATAGATGCCCTTGATCGCCATCATGGCCATCAGCACCTGGATTTCGCTGATCTGGGCCGGGTCGCGGGTGAACAGCGGCTCGATGAAATTGGGCGTCGGGGCCAGCACGACGAAATCCACCCAGTCGGCCGGCACATCGACGCGCGGCAGCGGTTGGCCGGCGGGCATGATCTCATTGACCTGGGCGATCACGAGGCCGCCTGAGAAGGCCGTGGCCTCGACGATGGCCGGCGTGTCCTCGGTGTTGGGGCCGGTGTAGAGATTGCCCTGGGCGTCGGCGGCCTGCGCGGCGATCAGCGAGACCTTGGGGGTCAGGTCGATGAAGTAGCGGGCGAACAGCTCCAGATAGGTGTGGATCGCGCCGATATTGATGCGCCCTGCGCTGACCAGCTTGGCCAGCCGCGCGCCCTGCGGGCCGGAGAAACTGAAGTCCAGCGTGCTGGCGATGCCGTTCTCGAAGATGTCCAGATGCTCGGGCAGGGCCAGCACCGACTGCACCATGTGCAGATCGTGCACCCGCTGCGGGTCCAGTTGGACCAGGGCCTTGGCCAGGAAGTCGGCCTGCTTCTGGTTATTGCCCTCCAGGCAGACGCGGTCGCCCGCTTCGAGCACCGCTTCCAGCAGCCTGCCGATGGCCGCGCTCGCCACCCGCTTGCCGGTCAGATCGGTCCCCAGCGCCTCGCCGGCGCGCGCGAGGCGGGCGCTGCGGTTGCGGGCTTTGGTGTCTCGGTTGATGCGGTCCATGGAGATGGACGGTACGGGCTGCGCCGCCGGCGGTCAATCAACCCGGGTGGCGAACGCTTACGGCCAGCGGAATGGTCGGCCGGCGGGTTCAGCTCGCCGGGATGCGCAAGGTGCGGCTGGCGGCCAGCAGGGCCAGCAGGGTCGGATCGCGCTCGCGGCTGCGCAGAAAGCACAGCGCGATGGATTGGCGCATCGCGTAGCGCGGGTCCAGCGGGATCAGCCGGACATTGGGCGGCAGCACGCTGCGCACGCGACCGGGCAGCAGCGTGCAGCCGATACCGCCCCCGACCAGGTTCATCAGCGAGAAGATGTCATTGGTCTTCATCACCACCTGCGGCTCGAAGCCGGCCAGCCGAAAGGCGTCCATGAAGCGGCTGTAGGTCACGAAGCCTTCCTGCAGGCTGACGAAGCGCTCGTCCGCGCAGTCCTCCAGCGCGATGCTGGCGCGGCCGGCGTAGGCCGAGCCCTCCGGGGCCGCGAAATAGATGTTGTCGTCGAACAGGGCCTGGCTTTCGAGGTCCGCGCAGCCCTCGGGCTGGCCGATCACGGCGGCGTCGATGCTGCCCTCGCGCAACTTCTGCAGCAGATCGTTGTTGGAGCCCAGGATCAGCTCCGCCTGCACGTCGGGCTTGCGCAGCTTCAGCGCCATGATCAGGGCCGGCACGGTGCCGCTGGTCAGCGAGTACAGCGAGCCGATGCGGATGCGCTCCGAGCCATAGCCGGCCAGCGCCCGGGTGGCGCGCACGCCCTCGTCCATGCGCTGCAGGATGTCGCGCGCCACCTCGGCCAGCGCGTGGGCCGCTTCGGTCGGCTGCAGATTGCGGCCTTCGAGCCGGAACAGCGCGCAGCGGGTGCCGGACTCCAGCGAATGCAGCGCGCGATGGACGCTGACCGCGCTGATGCCCAGCCGCTCGGCGGCCCGCGCGAGGCTGCCGCTTTCAAGAAAGCTGATCAGGATCTCGAGCTTGCGAAACGTGATGTCTTCATGGATGCGAGGCAGCATGAGGGCGATGATCGCATGGGCCGTGGCGGCGCCGCTTCAGCAGGCCTGCGCCTCGGAACACAGCCTCAGCAGCCAGGTCCGGCCGTCCGCGCCGGCCTGGCGCAGCTGCACCGGCAGGTGCTGGCGGGCGGGGTCGAGCCAGACATCGAGCGCGGCGTCGTAAGGCCCCAGTGCCTCGCGCTGCAGATGCAGCGCGTTCTCGACCGGGCCGACCGGCAGCTCCAGGACCTCGCTGCGCTGCACGACAAAGCGCCAGTTGGCGAGATCGCCGCGCAGGCCGGCCACCGGCAGGCTCAGCTCGGTGCCGGGCCGGCGCAGCGCGGGGTTGGCGGCGGTCAGCGCGGCCAGCTGGATCATCCAGGTCAGCCGGTCCTGCACACCGGCCGGCAGCGGCAGCAGCGCGGGGCTGGCCGAGAAGCTGATCAGCCCCTGCGCGCGGCGGAAATTGGTGGCCTGGCTGTCGCGGCCGCGGCGCTGCTGGGCGAAGCGCTCGGGGGCCAGGCCTTGCGCGTCGAAGCCGCCCTCGCTGCGCCAGCCGGGCAGGGCGCGGTCTGCCAGCTCGCGCTCCAGCCGGGCCTGGTAGTGCAGGCCATCGGGCTGCCAGCTCAGGCGGGCGATCCCGCCGGCCTCGCCCTGGCGCAGCTCATAGTGCCAGAGGAAGGCGGCAGGCGGTGCCGCAGCGATGAGCGGCGCGGCCGGGGCGCTCGGCACGGCGGCTTGTTGTGGCTGTGGTGCTGGCCGCAGTCGTTGGCGCGGCGCAGGAGCTTTAGTCTCAGCCGGCATGACGATCTCGGGCCGCGGTGTCGCGATGACGATCTGCCGCGTCAGCATCGCGGCACTAGCGCCGACTTGGCTGGCCTGGCGGGGTTGAGGGCGCCCGTCGCCGAGCCCGTTCAGCAGCGCCCAGTGCAGGGCCAGCGCGCCGGCGGCGGCCCACAGCAGCGATGGCGGGAGGGCAGGGCGAGACATCGGACAATGCTGCTTCTTGCCTTGCAGCCGACCTATCCCATGAAACTTGCCAGCTACAACGACGGTTCCCGCGACGGCCAGCTGATCGTGGTCTCGCGTGACCTCAGCTCCGCCCACTATGCCAATGGCATTGCCACGCGGCTGCAGCAGGTGCTCGACGACTGGAACTTCCTGTCGCCCCAGCTCGACGAGCTCTACACCCAGCTCAACCACGGCAAGCTGCGCCACGCCTTTGCCTTCGATCCCAAGCTTTGCATGGCGCCGCTGCCGCGCGCTTACCAGTGCATCGAGGCTCTGAGCCCTGACGAGGAGGCGGCCGAGCCGCTGATGCAGCAGGTCGGCAGCGACGACTTCATCGGCGCTTGCGAGACGCTGCGCTTCGGCGCCGAGGCCATGGGCCTGGGCTGCGAGCCGCGGCTGACGGCGGTCTGCGGCGATGTGGCCCAGGGCGCCGGCCCCGAGCAGGCGCTGGAGGGGGTGCGCCTGCTGGCGCTGGCCGGCAGCTGGCTGCTGCGGCAGCTGGAGCCGGCCGAGCGCGCGCGCGGGGCCGGCCTGCTGCAGAGCCGGCCCGCCACCGCCTTCGCGCCGGTGGCGCTGACGCCCGACGAGCTCGGCGAGGCCTGGCAGGGCGGGCGCGCCCGGCTGACGCTGCAGGCCATGGTGAACGGACGCAAGAGTGGCGGCGCCGGCAGCGAGACCGGGGCGCGCTGGCATCTGGGGCAGCTGATCGCCCATGCGGCCCGGACGCGCCGGCTGCGGGCCGGCAGCATCGTCGGCGGCGAGTCGCTGCAGCCGCAGGCCTTGCCAGCACTGAAGTCCGGCGACTCGCTGCGCCTCGAACTCAAGAGCCCGGACGGGCAGAGCCCCTTCGGCGCGATCGACCAGGATGTGGAGGCCTTGGCATGACGACGAACCCGCGCAAGAAGATCATCATCGACACCGACCCGGGTCAGGACGATGCGGTCGCGATCCTGCTGGCGCTGGCCAGCCCGGAGCTGGAGGTGCTGGGCCTGACGACGGTGGCCGGCAATGTGCCGCTGGCCTTGACCAGCCGCAATGCGCTGATGGTCTGCGAGCTGGCCGGACGACGCGACATCCCGGTCTACGCCGGTGCCGACCGGCCGCTGCTCAAACCGCTGGTGACGGCCGAGTTTGTCCATGGCAAGACCGGGCTCGACGGGCCCACGCTGCCGGAGCCGACGCTGGCGCTGGCCGATGGCCATGCGGTGGACTTCCTGATCGACACCTTGATGCACGAGGACCGCGTCACCCTGTGCCCGCTGGGTCCGCTGACCAATATCGCGCTGGCGCTGGCGCGCGAGCCGCGCATCGCGGCCCGCATCGAGCGCATCGTGCTGATGGGCGGCGGCGGCTTCGAGGGCGGCAACATCACGCCGGCGGCCGAGTTCAATATCTATGTGGACCCGCAGGCCGCCGATCTGGTGTTCCGCTCGGGCGTGCCGATCACGATGGCGCCGCTGGATGTCACGCACCAGGCGCTGACCACGCGAGCGCGCGTCGCCGCGATCCGGGCGCTGGGCACGCCGCTGGGCGAGGCCGTCGCGCTATGGCTGGAGTTCTTCGAGCGCTTCGACGAGCAGAAGTATGGCCAGGAGGGCGGGCCGCTGCACGACCCCTGCGTGATCGCCTGGCTGCTGCGCCCCGAGCTGTTCACCGGCCGCGACTGCCATGTGGCGATCGAGACCGCCAGCCCGCTGACCCAGGGCATGACCGTGATCGACTGGTGGGGCGTGACCGGCAAGCCGGCCAACGCCCATGTGCTGGGCGGACTGGATGCCGATGGTTTTTATGCGCTGATCACCGAGCGGCTGGCCCGGCTCGGCTGATGGCAAGATAGGCCCTCGATTCAAGGGAGCCTCGCGTCATGCTGCATCGTCGTCACTTTGTCTGTTCTGCTGTGCTGCTGCTGCCGGCCTTTGGCGCGCGGGCCGCGCTCAACGAGACCGACGCCGCGTCCGGCATCCGCACGGCGCTGGAGCGCGGCGCGATCGCCGCCGTCGGTCTGCTCGGCAAGCCCGATGGCTTTCTGGGCAACCCGCTGGTGCGCATCGAGCTGCCGGGTTATCTGAAGGATGGCGCCAAGCTGCTGAAAGCCACCGGCCAGGGCAAGCGCGTCGACGAGCTGCTGACCGCGATGAACCGCGCGGCCGAGGCGGCGGTGCCGGAAGCCAAGAGCCTGCTGGTGGCGGCGGTGAAGAGCATGAGCGTCGAGGACGGCCTGAAGATTCTGCGCGGCGGCGACGATGCCGCCACCCAGTTCTTTGCCGGCAAGACCCGCGAGCCGCTGGGCCAGAAGTTTCTGCCCATCGTCAGCCGGGCGACCCAGAAGGTGAAGCTGGCCGACAAGTACAACGCGGTGGCCGGCAAGGCGGCCGGCATGGGCCTGATCCGCAGCGAGGACGCCAATATCCAGCAGTATGTGACGGGCAAGGCGCTGGACGGCCTGTTCCTGATGATCGGCGAGGAGGAAAAGAAGATCCGCAAGGACCCGGTCGGCACCGGCAGCGCGATCCTGAAGAAGGTCTTCGGGGCGCTGTGATGAGTTCAGCCTGGCAGGACCGCAGCCACGACCTCGACAGCCTGGACCAGCTGCGAAGCCTCTACCCGCCGCCCGAGGCGCCGGCCACGCTGGACAAGGAGTGCGACCACATCCATCCGCTGTACCGGCCCTTTATCGAGGCCGCGCCCTTCGCGGTGCTGGCCACGCGCAGCCCGCGCGGGCTGGATACCTCGCCGCGCGGCGATGCGCCGGGTTTCGTCACGGTGGCCGACGAGAAGACCCTGCTGCTGCCCGACCGGCGCGGCAACAACCGCATCGACAGCCTGCGCAATGTGCTGCACGACCCCGAGGTCGCGCTGCTCTTCCTGATCCCCGGCATCGGCGAGGCCTTGCGCGTCAACGGCAGGGCCCGCATCAGCGCGGCGCCGGCCCTGCTGCAGCGCTTCGAGTTCGAGGGCAAGCTGCCCCGCTCGGTGCTGGTCATCGAGGTGAAGCTGGTGTTCTTCCAGTGCGCCCGGGCGATCAAGCGCTCGGGGCTGTGGGAGCCGGCCGCCCAGATCGAGCGCAGCGCCTTGCCGTCGACCGGCAGCATCCTGCAGGCCCTGAGCGCGCGGGTCGATGGCGCCGCCTATGACGTGGCACTGGAGGAGCGGCAGCGGCTGACGATGTATTGAGTGGAGCAGGCCGGCTGCCTCGATATACTGATTTTCTATACAGCTTCTCAAGGCCGTGCCTATGCTCCATCACCTCTCGTTCGGCGTCAGAAACCTGCGGCGGGCCGCCGACTTCTATGACGCGGTCCTGCAGCCCCTGGGCTATGTGCGTGTGTGGACGGATTTCGAGGGCGATGAAGACACGCAAGCGGTGGGCTACGGGGAGCCCGGCGGCGGCGACAAGCTGGCGCTGAAGCAGTGTCCGAACGGAGCCGTCGCCCCTGGCCCGGGGTTTCATCTCGCCTTCTCGGCGCCAAGCCGGGAGGCGGTCGACAGCTTCTACGAGGCCGCCATGCGCAGCGGTGGGCAAGACAATGGCGCCCCCGGTCTTCGGCCCGACTACGGCCCCGACTACTACGCCGCCTATGTTGTCGATCCGGACGGTTGGCGTATCGAGGCCGTCATCAACACGGTGGCCTAGCCCTCGCCGCAGCCATACTGCGAACCCATGAACCCCCGCGCCCCCACCATTGTCGATGTCGCCGCACAGGCCGGTGTCTCCATCAAGACCGTCTCGCGGGTCCTGAACCATGAGCCGGGCGTGCATGAGGAGACGCGCGAGCAGGTGCTGAAGGTGGTGGCCGAGCTGAAGTACCGGCCCAAGCTGTCGGCGCGCAGCCTGGCCGGGGCGCGCTCCTTCCTGATCGGGCTGCTGTACTACGACCCCAGCGCGGCCTTTGTCGGCGGCGTGCAGCAGGGCGCGACCCTGCGCTGCCGCGAGGCCGGCTATCACCTGGTGGTGGAGTCGCTGGACAACGATGCGCCGGACATCGAGAGCCAGGTCGAGCGCATGCTGTCGGCGCTGCGGCCGGACGGCATGATTCTGGCGCCGCCGATCTGCGACAACCCCAAGGTGCTGAAGGCGCTGCGCGACAGCAACACGCCCTGCGTGCAGATGTCGCCGGGGCTGCCCGACGAGCGCAGCGCGGTCGTGCGCATGGACGATGTGCAGGCGGCCGAGGAGGTGACGAATCTGCTGCTGAGCCTGGGTCATCGCCATATCGGCTTCATCCGCGGCGCCACCGACCAGGCCGCCTCCGCGCTGCGCTACCAGGGCTTTGCGCAGGCGATGCAGGCCCATGGGCTGGCGGTCGAGCCCGAGCTGGTCTACCAGGGCGACTTCACCTACCCCTCCGGCGTCGAGGGCGCGCACGCCTTGCTGAGCCGGCGCCAGCGGCCCACGGCGGTGTTTGCCAGCAATGACGATATGGCGCTGGGCGTGCTGGCGGCGGCGCAGCGTCTGGGCCTGGCGGTGCCGGCCGATCTGTCGATCGCCGGCTTCGACGATTCGCCGGCGGCCAGCCTGGTCTGGCCGCCGCTGACCACGGTGCGCCAGCCGGTCGCGGCGATGGCGCGCGCGGCGGTGGACCTGCTGATCGCGCCCGATGGCGAGCCCGGCCCCCGGGTGATTGCGCATGAGTTGGTGGTGCGCGATTCGACCTCGGCCCTGCCGCATGCGCCGTCCGGGCGTCGCCGTGGGGCGGTCCAGAAAGCCTGAAGCAAAACTACGGGAAGACCCTTTGTTGACCAGGAATGACAACGTTGTCAGAATTCGCTCAAGCAATAAAGACAACGTTGTCAATTGCGTAGGAAGACAACAGGCGCGGCATCAGACCGGGCCGGATTCCACCGCGTCGTCGGGCCCACCCGACGGCGTTCCGACCACACCGATGGATGGAGACAAAGATGATCGCAAACAAGACCGCATGCCTGCGGCTGGCCCTGGTGCCCGCCGCGATCCTGGCCGGATTCGGCGCTTCGGGCCCAGCCATGGCCCAGTCCAGCAGCGAGGCGCCGACCGCGCTGGAGCGCGTCACGGTGTCGGCCACCAAGCGCCTGACCTTTGTGCAGGACACGCCGCTGGCCGTGACCGCGCTGACGCAAAAGGAGCTGGAGCGCGCCGGCGTCAAGGATCTGTCGACGATGCAGGCCCTGGTGCCGAACCTGAGCATCGAGCAGCACGGTGACTCGGGTGGCGTCCACGTCTTCCTGCGCGGCATCGGCTCGACCAACCATACCGAGCTGGGTGACCCGGCCGTGGCCTTCCATGTGGACGGCGTCTACTCGCCGCGGCCGCAGGGCGCGACGGTGCTGATGTATGACCTCGAGAGCGTCGAGGTGGCGCGCGGCCCGCAGGGCACGCTGTTCGGCCGCAATGCGACGGCCGGCTCGGTCAATCTGAACACCGCCAAGCCCAAGCTGGGCCAGTTCGGCGGCTCGGGCAGCATGCTGCTGGGCGACCGCAACCGCACGACGCTGCAGGGCGCGCTCAATGTGCCGCTGGGCGAGACGCTGGCGCTGCGGGTCGCCGCGATCCAGGAAAAGCAGGACGGCTGGGTGGACTTCCAGGCCCGCTCCAATGTTCAGCCCGGTGCGCGCAAATACGGCGCCTCGGACCAGGCCGGCGTGCGCAGCACCCTGCTGTGGGAGCCCAGCCCCGCGCTGACCGCCACCGTCGCGGCCGAGTACTACCGCGACCAGGGCACCGGCCAGGTCTCGCTGATGCAGCAGCCACGCCCCGGCCAGAAACTGCGCTCGGCGCTGATCGACACGCCCGGACATCTGGACCAGGACATCATCACCTATCGCGGCCGGGTCGACTGGCGGCCCAGCGATGCGATCGAGGTCAGCTATATCGGCAGCTGGAGCCGGCTCAAGCGCCAGAACGCCAGCGACAACGATGCCGGCACCCAGCCGGGCTTCAAGCAGGAGCACCGCACCGAGTGGTCGCAGTTCGACAACTACACCCATGAAGTCAATCTGAAGAGCACCGGCAGCGGGCCCTTCCAGTGGATCGCCGGTGCCTTCATGATCAAGGAAGACAACAAGATCCGCTTCGACATCGACATCTCGAAGACGGCGGTCGCGGCCGGCGCCGGCCCCATCGTGATCAATCCGGTGCTGCCGACCGATGTGGCCTGGGCCATGTCCTTCATCCAGCCCAAGCGCACCCTGGATTCCAAGGCGGTGTTCGGCCAGGGGACCTTTGCCTTGACCAAGGACCTGAAGCTGACCGCCGGCGCCCGCTACACCGACGAGAAGAAGCAGGACGTCGGCGGCCGCAACTGGGTCTGCCCCGACTTCGGCGCCACCATCGCCAACGGCGGCCGCCTGATCGGCCCCGGCGGGCCGGTCGATGTGGCCAGCTGCGGCAGCGTCCATGCGCCCGGCACCTGGCCCGGCGGCGGTGCCAATGATGGCCGCACCAGCGACGACGCCTCCACCTATCTGCTGCGCGGCGAGTTCAAGGCCAGCCCCGATCTGCTGACCTATGCGACCCTGTCCACCGGCTTCAAGTCCGGCGGTCTGTCGGACGGCGGCCGGCGCCATCTGCCGGAGAAGCTGACCAATGTGGAGCTGGGTGCCAAGGCCGAGTTCTTCCAGCGCAGCCTGGCGCTGAACCTCGCGGCTTTCTGGATGAAGTACAAGGACATGCAGGTCTCGGCCATCGAGTACCAGCCCAATGGCCAGCAGCAGCTCGTCACCAGCAATGCCGCGAAGGCGACGATCAAGGGCGTCGAGGCCGAGCTGAGCTGGCGCCTGACGCGCGACGCGCGGCTGATGGGCAATGCCTCGGTGCTGAACGCGCAGTACGACGACTTCCTGACCTGCGATTCGGCCCTCCTGGACTGCAACAACACCGCCAACTTCGTCAATCTGAAGGGCTCGAAGCTGCCGCATGCGCCCAAGTTCAGCACCACGCTGGCCTTCGAGCATGACTTCGCGCTGGGCAGCGGCCGGCTGACGCCGCGTATCGGCGTGCACTACCAGGCCCGCAGCTATCTGAGCAACTTCAACACCGCGCCCACCGCCGCGGTGAAGCCCGGCTCCTTCACCGAGGCGCGCACGCAAAGGGCCTACAGCAAGGTGGACCTGAGCCTGCGCTACGAGGACGGCAAGGGCCGCTGGGAACTGGAAGCCTTTGTCAACAACGCCACCGACAAGATGGTCAAGACCGATGCCTCCTGGATCGGTGACACCAGCACCTGGGTGAGCTTCTACAACCCGCCGCGCACCTACGGCGTCAAGGCGGCTTACCGCTTCTGAGGCGGCCGAGCGAGGGCAGCGTGATGGCGGCAAGTCTTGATTCCCGTGAGTCGGCAAAGCCCTTAGGCTGAACCACCGCACAAGCAGCTCACGGAGATACCGGTGACACTCAAGACCAGCCTCATCGCGCTGACCCTGCTGATGCTCGGCAGCCTCGCCCTGGCCCAGCCGCCGCAGCTCCGGGTCGCCACCTTCCCCGATCTCGACCGCGCCGCCAAGGCCGCGGCCGCGATCTGGGCCCAGCGCCACCCCGGCATCGAGCTGAAGATCGTCTCGATGCAGTACGCCGACCACCATATGGCGATGACCACGGCCCTGGCCACTGGCTCCGGCCTGCCCGATGTGATGGCCATCGATCTGCGCTTCATCGGCAAGTTCGCGGCGTCGGGCGGCTTTGTCGATCTGAACCAGGCGCCCTACAACGCCGGCGCGATGGCCGGCGACTATGTGCGCTATGCGCTGATCCAGGGCCAGAGCCGCAAGGGCGCGCAGCTCGCAATGCCGGCCGATATCGGCCCCGGCACCTTGCTCTACCGCAAGGACATCCTCGACAAGGCCGGCGTCAGCGAGGCCGAGATCACCAAGGACTGGGCCTCCTACCTGGCCGCCGGCAAGAAGATCAAGGCCGCCACCGGCGCCTTGCTGATGGCCGACGCCGCCGACCTGCGCGATATCGCACTGCGTCAGGGCCTGAAGGACGGGGAGGGTATCTACTTCGATGAGCAGGGCAAGGTGCTGGTCGAGAGCGAGCGCTTTCGCAAGGCCTTCGAGCTGGGCCGTGCGGCGCGCGCCGCCGGGCTCGACGCCCACGCCTCGGCCTGGAGCAACGACTGGGCGGCCGGCTTCAAGCAGGGCCGCATCGCGACCCAGATGATGGGGGCCTGGCTGGTCGGCCATCTGAAGAACTGGCTGGCGCCGGACACCGCCGGGCTGTGGCGCTCCGCACCCCTGCCCGGCGGCGTGCAGGCGGCCTATGGCGGCTCCTTCTACGCGATCCCGAAGAAGGCTCAGCACAAGGACGCGGCCTGGGACTTCATCCGCCTGATGACGGCCGACAAGGCGGTGCAGATCAACTCGCTGCGCGTGCTCGACAGCTACCCGGCCTTGCTGGCCGCCCACCAGGACCCGCTGATGGACGAGCCGATCGCCTTTCTCGGCGGCCAGGTGGCGCGTCAGATGTGGCGCGAGACGGCGGCCCGCGTGCCGGCCACGCCGGTCAGCCCCTTCGATGTGCTGGCCACCACCATCATCCGTGACGAGTTCGAGAAGGTCATCACACGCGGCAAGGACATCGCCACCGCGCTGAAGGATGCGCGCGAGCTGATCGAGCGCCGCACGCGCCGCCGCCCGGGGAGGGAGGTGTGATGGCCCGGCCCCTGCTGTCGCGCCGCTGGGCGCCCTATCTCTTCATCGCGCCCTTCTTCCTGCTGTTCGCGGTGTTCGGTCTGTTCCCGCTGCTGTTCTCCATCTATCTGTCGCTGCACCAGTGGAACCCGGCCGAGGGCCTGCACACCATGCACTGGGTCGGCTTGGAGAACTATTGGTACGCCGTCACCGACCCCTGGTTCCACGACTCGCTCTACAACACTGTCTGGTTCGCGCTGGTCGCCGGCCTCCCGCAGCATCTGGTGGCGCTGCCGCTGGCCTTCTTCATCCACCAGCGCGTCAAGCGTGGCCGCAATCTGCTGGTCGGTGCCTACTTCGTGCCCTACATCACCTCCAGCGTCGCGATCGCGCTGATCTTCACGACCCTGCTCTCCAAGGACTACGGCCTGGTCAACGCGGTGCTGGCCGAGCTGACCCGCATCCCGCTGCTGGGCAGCCCGCTGGAGGCGGTGCTGCAAAGCCGCGGCGGCGCGATCGACTGGCTGGGCGATGCCGACACCACCAAGCCGGCCGTGGCCTTTGTCGTGTTCTGGCGCTATCTGGGCTGGAACCTGGTGCTCTATCTGTCGGCCCTGCAGGCCATTGACAAGGACCTGTACGAGGCCGCCACGCTGGACGGCGCCAAGCCCTGGCAGCAGTTCCGCTACATCACCTTGCCGCTGCTGCGACCGATGATGTTCTTCGCAGTGAGCCTGACCATCATCGGCAGCCTGCAGCTCTTCGAGGAGCCCTTCATCCTGGTGGACAGCGAGCGCGGCGCCAGCCAGTCGGTGATGACCAGCGCGATCTTCATGTACCGGCTGGCCTTCTCGGACGGCGACTTCGGCACCGCCTCGGCCGTCTCCTGGCTGCTGTTTTTCCTGATCGCCGCGCTGACCTGGCTCAACGCGAAATTGTTCGGCAGCGACGCGCGAGGTGAGCATGCAGCACGCTGATCCCACCCTGCTCGTCAGGCCCATGCGCAACAGCTCTTCGACCTGGAAAGACCGGCCCTGGCTGGCCTGGCTGCTGGTCGGCCTCGGCGCCGTGCTGCTGGTCGCGCCGCTGTACTTCACCTTTGTGTTCGCCAGCCACGGCCGCAGCGAGATCTTCAACTCGCCGCCGCCGCTGTGGTTCGGCCTGTCCTCGCTGTCGAATCTGGAACTGCTGGAGCAGCGCCTGCCCTTCTGGCGCAATCTGGGCATGAGCCTGTATGTGGCCAGCCTGACGACGGCGCTGAACCTCTTGCTGTGCTCGCTGGCCGGCTATGGCTTCGCGGTCTACGAGTTCCGCTTCAAGAAGACGCTGTTCGCTATCGTGCTCGGTTCGATGATGCTGCCCAGCTTCCTCAACATGATCCCCAGCTTCATGGTGATGGACTTCCTGGGCTGGATCGACACGCCGCGCGCCCTCTATGTGCCGGCGGCGGCCAGTGCCCTGGGCATCTTCCTGATGCGCCAGTACATCGGCTCGGCGATCCCGAAGGACCTGCTGGACGCCGCGCGCATGGATGGCTGCGGCGAGCTGCGCATCTTCTGGAGCGTGGTGCTGCCGCTGCTGAAGCCGGCGATGGGCACGCTGGGCCTGATCACCTTCATCGCCTCGTGGAACAACTTTGTCGCGCCGCTGGTCGTGATGCGCTCGGCCGAGAACTACACCTTGCCGCTGGCCTTGCGCTCGATGCAGGCGCCCAACAACACCGAGTGGGGCGCTTTGATGATGGGCAGTGCCATCGCGATGCTGCCACTCCTGATCGCCTATTTTTTCAGCGCCCGGCGGTTGGTAGCCGGCCTGACCTCGGGCGCCGTGCGCGGCTAACCCCTGCTGTTTTTTTCTCCTGCATGACTTGAAACCGCCCATGAACGCCATCGATTCCAATCCTTCTGCCCTCAGTGACTTGAGCCGCGTCTTCCGCACGGACTTCCAATGGGGCTCGGCCACCAGCGCCGCACAGATCGAGGGCGCGGCCGCCGAGGACGGCAAGGGCCCGTCGATCTGGGACCGCTTCTGCGCCGAGCCGGGCCGCATCAACGACGGCTCAAACATCGACCTGGCCTGCGACCATTACCACCGCTACAAGGACGATGTCGCGCTGATGAAGTGGATGGGCTTGCAGGCCTACCGCTTCTCGATCGCCTGGCCGCGCGTGCAGCCGCTGGGCCGCGGCGCCTGGAACGAGGCCGGCTTCGCCTTCTACGACCGGCTGATCGACGAACTGCTGGCTGCCGGCATCAAGCCCCATGCGACGCTGTATCACTGGGACCTGCCGGCCGCGCTGCATGACGAGTTCGGCGGCTGGCCCTCGCGCCAGATCGTGCCGCTGTTCGCCGACTATGCGGCCGAGGTCGCACGCCGCTTCGGCGACCGCTTGGAGAGCATCTCCACCTTGAACGAGCCCTGGTGCGTGGCGACCTTGGGGTACGAGACCGCCCAGTTCGCCCCCGGCCAGACCAGCCGCGCGACGGCCGCCCAGGTTTCGCACCACCTGCTGCTGGCCCATGGCGAGGCCATCAAAGCGATGCGTGCGGTGACGAAATGCAAGCTGGGCATCGTGCTGAATCACACGCCCGCCTTCCCGGCCGACAATCTGCGCGAGGAGGACCGCCGCGCCGCCCGCATCGACGATGGCCTGAACGTGCGCTGGTATATGGACCCGGTGTTCCGCGGCCAGTACCCGGCCGACATCATCGAGCACCTGGGCGAGGATGCGCCGGTGATCGAGGAGGGCGACCTGGCCGCGATCCAGCAGCCGCTGGACTTCCTGGGCGTCAACTTCTACACCCGCAGCTTCATCTCCACGCAAAGCCCGGCCCTGCCGGCCCCCGGCAAGCAGGGCTTTACCGATATGGGCTGGGAGATCTACCCGAAGGCGCTGACCCAGCACCTGGTGCGCATCACCCGCGAATACTCGCCGCCGCCCATCTTCATCACCGAGAACGGCATGGCCAATGCCGACACGGTGGTCGACGGCAAGGTGCCCGATGTCGAGCGCATCGCCTATCTGCGTAGCCATCTGCAGGCCTTGGCCAGCGCGGTGGAACTGGGGGTCGATGTGCGCGGCTATTTCTACTGGAGCCTGCTCGACAACTTCGAGTGGAACTCCGGCTACACCAAGCGCTTCGGCCTCTTCCATGTGGACTATGCGACGCAAGAGCGCCTGGCCAAGGACAGCGCGCACTGGTATCGCGGCTTCATTGCGACGGCCAAGGCGGGCGGCTGAGATGGCCGGCCTCAGCTTCAAGGGTGTGGCCAAACGCTACGGCGACAAGGCCCCGGTCGTGCGCGCGCTGGACCTGGAGGTGCAGGACGGTGAGTTCATGGTGCTGGTCGGCCCCTCGGGCTGCGGCAAGAGCACCTCGCTGCGCATGCTCGCCGGGCTGGAGGAGGTTAGCGCCGGCCAGATTTTCATCGGCGCCCGCGAGGTCACGACGGTGCCGCCGGCCGAACGCGGCGTCGCGATGGTGTTCCAGAGCTATGCGCTGTATCCGCATATGAGCGTGGCCGAGAACATGGGCTTTGCCTTGAAGATGGCCGGCCGGCCCAAGGCCGAGGTCAGCGCCGCCGTGCTGAAGGCCGCGCGCAGCCTGCAGCTGGAGGCGCTGCTGGAGCGCAAGCCGCGTGAGCTCTCGGGCGGCCAGCGCCAGCGCGTCGCCATCGGCCGCGCCATCGTGCGCCAGCCCCAGGTCTTTCTGTTCGACGAGCCGCTGTCTAATCTGGACGCCGCGCTGCGCCACGAGACCCGGCTGGAACTGGCCCGTCTGCACGAGGAGCTGGGCGCCACCATCGTCTATGTGACCCACGACCAGGTCGAGGCGATGACCTTGGGCGACCGCATCGCGGTCTTCAACGAGGGTCGCATCGAGCAGGTCGGCGCGCCGATGGAGGTTTATGAGCGGCCGGTGAACCGTTTCGTCGCCGCTTTCCTCGGCTCGCCGCGCATCAATTTTCTGCCGGCCGGCCTGATCCACACGGCCTTGCCGGCTGGTACCGAAACGGTCGGCCTGCGGCCCGAGCACCTGAACCTTGTTGCGGCCGGGACCGGTCTGGGTGGCGAGCTGGCGTTGATCGAGCATCTGGGCGACACCAGCATTGCCTATGTGCGCATCGCCGGTGTCGAGCAGGCGCTGGCCGTCAAGCTGGCGGCCGGTCAGGATTGGCAGCGCTATCAGCGCGTCGGCCTGCAATGGCGACCCGAGCATCTGCTGGCCTTCGATGCCCAGGGGCTGCGCCTGGAGGCGTGCGCATGAGCGCGGCATCGTTCCCGCGCCTGGTGGCCGATGTCGGCGGCACCAATGTGCGCTTCGCCAGCCAGTACCTGCCGCAGGGCCCGCTGCTGGGCATGGCCAGCTATGCCTGCGCCGATCACGCCAGCCTGTGGGATGCGATGCAGCACCATCTGCGCATCCAGGGCCTGGAGCGGCCGCGCTGCTGCGCCATCGGCATCGCCACCGCGATCACCGGCGACCAGGTGCAGATGACCAACCACCACTGGTCCTTCTCGATCGAGGCGCTGCGCCAGGCGTTGGGCGCCGAGCGCCTCGTCGTCATCAACGACTTCACCGCGTTGGCCCTGGCCCTGCCGGCGCTGGCGCCCGGGTCGCGCCGCCAGGTCGGCGGTGGCGCCGCAGTGGATGGCGCGCCTATCGGCCTGGTCGGCCCCGGCACCGGCCTGGGCGTCTCGGGTCTGCTGCCCGGCGTTGGCGGCGCCGGCCTGGCCCCGATTGGCGGCGAGGGCGGCCATGTGACCCTGTCCTCTTTCGAGCCCGAGGAGGACGCGGTGCTGCGCGTGCTGCAGCGCCGTTTCGGCCATGCCTCGGCCGAGCGCGCGCTGTCCGGGCCTGGGCTGGAGAATCTGTACCAGGCCCTGGCCGGCGTGCGGGGTCAGGTCGTGCCCGAGCGGGCGGCCCAGTCCATCACCGCCGGCGAAGACCAGCTGGCGCGCGACACGGTGGAGCTGTTCTGCAGCCTGCTGGGCAATGTGGCCGGCAATGTGGCGCTGACGCTGGGCGCCCGCGGCGGCCTCTATATCGGCGGCGGCATCGTGCCGCGCCTGGGCGCGCGCTTCGACCGCTCGCGCTTTCGTGAGCGCTTCGAGGCCAAGGGCCGCTTTCGCGACTATCTGGCCGCGATCCCCGCCTATGTCGTCAGCGCCAGCGACGAAGCGGCCCTGCTCGGCGCCTGCCGGGCGCTGGATGCGGCGATGCATTGAGGCCGAGCCAGCGCCGCGCTACATCTGCTCCCAGGGCAGGCCGTCATGGCGCCAGCCATTGAGCCGGCCGCGCTGGAAGTTCTGGTCCGGGTCGCCCTCGAAGCCATGGACGATGTTGACGACTTCGGCAAAGCCGGCCGCCTCCAGCGCCTGGCCGGCCGCGACCGTGCGGGTGCCGGAGCGGCACAGGAGCACCAGCGGCTTGTTCAGGTCGCCTCCGGCCTCGCGCTTGACCTGGGCCACGAAGCGCTCCACATCGGGTTGCATCTCCGGATACTCGTACCAGGCCACATGGACGATGCCGGGCGGATGGCCGACATAAAGGTATTCCAGCTCCATGCGCACATCGAGGAACAGGGACTCGGGATGTTCTTGCAGATAGGCCTGGGCCTCGACGGGGAGCAGATGTTTCATGGGGGTATTGACGCGCTCTCTAAAATGGCCGGATGAACGCTTCCACCCGACCCTACACGCGCGGCGCGCAGCTGCCCGAGATTCTGCAACAACGCATCGTCATCCTCGACGGCGCGATGGGCACGATGATCCAGCGCTACAAGCTGAACGAGGCCGATTATCGGGGCGAGCGCTTTGCCGGTCATGGCAAGGACTTGAAGGGCAATAACGACCTGCTGGTGCTGACCAAGCCGGAGGTCATCAGCGAGATCCACGAGCAGTACCTGGCCGCCGGCGCCGACATCATCGAGACCAATACCTTCGGCACCACCTCGGTGGCCCAGGAGGATTACGAGCTGGGCGAGCATGCCTTCGAGATGAATGTGGCCGCCGCCCGGCTGGCCCGCGCCGCCTGCGCCAAGTACAGCACGCCGTACAAGCCGCGCTTCGCTGCCGGCGCGCTGGGCCCGACGCCGCGCACCGCCAGCATCAGCCCCGATGTCAATGACCCCGGCGCCCGCAATGTCGACTTCGACACCCTGAAGACCGCCTACTACGAGCAGGCCAAGGGCTTGCTGGACGGCGGGGTGGACCTGTTCCTGGTCGAGACCATCTTCGACACGCTGAACGCCAAGGCGGCGATCTTCGCGCTCGACGAGCTGATGGAAGACACCGGCGAGCGCCTGCCGGTCATCATCTCCGGCACGGTCACCGATGCCTCGGGCCGTATTCTCTCGGGCCAGACCGTCACCGCCTTCTGGCATTCGGTGCGCCATGCCAAGCCGCTGGCCATAGGCCTGAACTGCGCGCTGGGCGCGACCCTGATGCGGCCCTATATCGAGGAACTGGCCAAGGCGGCCGGCGACACCGCGATCAGCTGCTACCCGAACGCCGGCCTGCCCAACCCGATGAGCGACACCGGCTTCGACGAGACGCCCGATGTGACCGGCCGCCTGGTCGGCGAGTTTGCCGCCGCCGGTTTCCTGAACATCGCCGGCGGCTGCTGCGGCACGACCCCGGCCCATATCGCAGCCATCGCGCAAAAAGTATCGACCTACAAGCCGCGCGCCTGTGGCCAGCGATTCTTCAGCGAGCTGGTGGCCGAGCAGGCGTGAATCAGTAGAGCTTCAGCAGCCGCTCCATATTGACCAGCAGCTTGAGCTCATGCGGCGCCAGGCTGGCAGCAATGGCCTGGCTGGCCAGGCGGGTGTCGCGCGGCACCGGCTCGCTCAGCGGTGCGCCGCTCTTGCCCAGTAGCGCGGCGACCAGGGGTTCGTTGGCGCTGTGGCCGCGCTTCGCGACGACGCCGACCTCGCCATTGGCCAGGCGCACCAGCGAGCCGGGCGGGTAGAGGCCGACGGCCTTGATCAGCGCGGCGCCGGCCTCGTCGGGCTGCTGCAGCTCGTCCAGATAGACGGCACGCGCCGCCTGGGCGCCCGACAGGGCCTTGCGCGAGCGCCGCGGGCTCAGCCGCGCGCCGTAGAGATCGACGCGGCGCAGCACCCGCGCCATCTGCTCCGGCACCGAGCGCGCGGCCAGGGGCCCGCGGCCGGCCTCGTGATGCAGGCGCACGATCTGTAGCCATAGCGAGTCGTGCACGCCCAGCGTGCGCAGCAGCTCGGCGCTGCGGTCGCCATGGCCGACCAGCGTGGCTCGATGGGCCTCGCTGGGGCGTTCGTCCTGGCCGGCCAGCCGGTCCTGCAGCGCGCTGATGCTGATATTCATCGACAGCGCCGCCTGCCCCAGCACCAGGCGCAGATCCTCGGCCCAGCCCAGCTGGCGCGCGCACAGCTCGCACAGCAGCAGACTCAGCAGCGCGTGGCGGGCGCTGTAGTGCTGGAAATCCTGGCTGGACTCGAAGATCAGCAGCATCAGGGCCGCATCGGTCTGCTGCTGGACCCGCGCCAGCATTTCCTGCTGCAGCGCCTGAAAGCGCGGCAGAAAGTCCTCGGCCCTGGGCTCGCGCAGCAGCGCATGGCCGCGCAGCTGCAGGTCGGCCCAGGCGGCCTGATCGCTGACCTGGGGCACGGCGGCGCCGCCCCGCTCGGGCCGGTAGCTGGTCTGGGCCCGGGCGATGGCGCCCAGCGTGGCGCCCTGGTGCATCATCGTGTCGACCTTATGGGCCAGCGCGCGCTGGTAGTCCTTGGTCTCATGGGCCTGCACCCAGGCACCGCGCTGTATCAGCGCCTGGACCAGGGGACTGTCGCTGAGCACCTGGCCGCGCGCGATCAGCAGCTTGCCCTCGGCGTCGCGCAAGGAAAAGTCCAAGACCTGGCCGATGCGCAGGCTGTGAGGGGGCAGGGGTATCAGATCCACGGTGGTTCGCTAGAGCTCTGTACGGATTGTCGGCGCGCCGGCAGCCGGCTTGAGTCGGCGGCCGGGACGCAGCGTAAAATGCGCCACGGTCCGAGGAGCGTTGCGACGGGTGCAGGGTCAATCGACCGCCCGCCAGGCTTGGATCTGCAAGGGCACCAGCCTTTTCAACGACGCTCACCGATCCATGATTTCGTCGTGGCCGCGGTGAGCCTGCGGTCCGATCCTTTGCCGAGGCCGCCATGAACACCGCTACCCCCCAGACCACGCCGCCGCCGATGAAGCTTTCGGGGCTGGAGCCGGTGCAGATCGGCGCCGGCACGCTCTTCGTCAATATCGGCGAGCGCACCAATGTCACCGGCTCCAAGGCCTTCGCCCGCATGATCTTGGCCGGCGAGTTCGAGCAGGCGCTGGCGGTGGCGCGCCAGCAGGTCGAAAACGGCGCCCAGGTCATCGACATCAATATGGACGAGGCCATGCTGGACAGCAAGGCGGCGATGGTGCGCTTCCTGAACCTGATCGCCTCCGAGCCCGAAATCGCCCGCGTGCCCATCATGATCGACAGCTCCAAATGGGAGGTGATCGAGGCCGGCCTGAAATGCATCCAGGGCAAGGGCATCGTCAACTCGATCTCGATGAAGGAGGGCGAGGCCGAGTTCCGCCGCCAGGCCAATCTGGTGCGCCGCTATGGCGCGGCCGCCGTCGTGATGGCCTTCGACGAGAAGGGCCAGGCCGACACCTTCGAGCGCAAGATCGAGATCTGCGAGCGGGCCTACAAGATCCTGGTCGACGAGGTCGGCTTCCCGGCCGAGGACATCATCTTCGACCCCAATATCTTCGCGATCGCCACCGGCATCGAGGAGCACGACAACTACGCGGTCGACTTCATCAACGCGACCCGCTGGATCAAGCAAAACCTGCCCGGCGCCAAGGTCAGCGGCGGGGTCTCGAACGTCAGCTTCAGCTTCCGCGGCAATGACCCGGTGCGCGAGGCCATCCACACCGTGTTCCTGTACCACGCGATCCAGGCCGGCATGGACATGGGCATCGTCAACGCCGGCATGGTGGGCGTCTACGACGATCTGGAGGCCACGCTGCGCGAGCGGGTCGAAGACGTGGTGCTGAACCGCCGACCCGATGCCGGTGAGCGCCTGATCGAGGTGGCCGAGAGCGCCAAGGGCCTGGCCAAGGACGACACGGCCCGGCTGGCCTGGCGCGCCGGCGATGTCAACGCGCGGCTCTCGCATGCGCTGGTGCACGGCATCACCGACTTCATCGTCGAGGACACCGAGGAGGCCTGGGTCGCGATCCAGGCCGGCGGCGGCCGGCCGCTGCATGTCATCGAAGGCCCGCTGATGGCCGGCATGAATATCGTCGGCGACCTGTTCGGCCAGGGCAAGATGTTCCTGCCCCAGGTGGTCAAGAGCGCGCGGGTGATGAAGTCCGCCGTGGCCCATCTGATCCCCTACATCGAGGAAGAAAAGCGTCAGCTGGAGGCGGCCGGCGGCGACGTCAAGCCCAAGGGCAAGATCGTCATCGCGACCGTGAAGGGCGATGTGCACGACATCGGCAAGAACATCGTCACCGTGGTCCTGCAGTGCAATAACTACGAGGTCGTCAATATGGGCGTGATGGTGCCCTGCCAGGACATCCTGGCCCGCGCCAAGGTCGAGGGGGCCGACATCATCGGCCTCTCGGGCCTGATCACGCCCAGCCTGGAGGAGATGCAGCATGTGGCCGCCGAGATGCAGCGCGACGACTACTTCCGCATCAAGAAGATTCCGCTGCTGATCGGCGGCGCCACCTGCAGCCGCGTTCACACCGCGGTCAAGATTTCGCCGCATTACGAGGGCCCGGTGGTCTATGTGCCCGATGCCTCGCGCTCGGTGGGCGTCTGCACCGAGCTGCTCAGCGACGACCGCGCGGCCGCCTATATCGACGAGCTGAAGGCCGACTATGACAAGGTGCGCCAGCAGCATGCGAACAAGAAGAAGACGCCACTGGTGAGCTTGGCCCAGGCGCGTGCCAACAAGACGAAGCTCGACTGGGACAGCTACCGCCCACCGGTGCCGAAGTTCATTGGCCGGCGCGTCTTCCGCAACTACGACCTGGCCGAGCTGTCCCAGCACATCGACTGGGCGCCCTTCTTCCAGACTTGGGACCTGGCCGGCCCCTTCCCGGCCATCCTGAAGGACGAGATCGTCGGTCACGAGGCGCAGCGCGTCTTCAGCGATGGCAAGCGCATGCTGCAGCGTCTGATCGATGGCCGCTGGCTGACCGCCAACGGCGTGTTCGGCCTTTACCCCGCCGCCCAGGTCAATGACGACGATATCGAGATCTACAGCGACGAAAGCCGCAGCGAGGTCTTGATGACCTGGCGCGGCCTGCGCATGCAGTCGGAGCGCCCGGTGGTCGACGGCGTGATGCGGCCGAATCGCTGCCTGGCCGACTACATCGCGGCCAAGGGCGGCGTGCCGGACTACATCGGCCTGTTCGCCGTCACCGCCGGCCTGGGCGTGGACAAGAAGGAAGCCCAGTTCCTGGCCGACCACGACGACTACTCGGCCATCATGCTGAAGGCCCTGGCCGACCGCCTGGCCGAGGCCTTTGCCGAGCGCCTGCACCAGCGCGTGCGCCAGGAATTCTGGGCCTATGCGGCCGACGAGGCCTTGAGTAACGAGCAGATGATTGCCGAGCAGTACCGCGGCATCCGCCCGGCGCCCGGCTACCCGGCCTGCCCGGACCATCTGTCCAAGCGCGATCTGTTCAAGGTGCTGGCGCCCGAGGACATCCAGATGGGCCTGACCGACAGCATGGCGATGACGCCGGCCGCCAGTGTCAGCGGCTTCTACTTCTCGCACCCGGAGGCCAGCTACTTCAATGTCGGCACCATCGGCGACGATCAGATGCAGGATTGGGCCGCGCGCATGGCGCTGGACGAGCTCGATGCGAAACGCGCGCTGGCGCCGTTGCTGGGCTGACATGCGCTTACATCTGCCGGTCGGCGCCGGCCCGGCGGTCTGCGTTAAGGTGTCATCCCTGTTTCCGGAGTTGACCCTATGAGCATGCCCTTGAATTCCAGCCAGACCATTGCCATCGTGGCGGTAGCGGCCGCTCTGGTGGCCGGCGCCTACGCGCTGGGCCGCTCCTCGCAAGATCCGGCCCCCGCGCCAGCGCCTGTGGCCGCCGTGGTCGAGGACAGCAAGCTCGCACCGGCCAAGCTGGCCCAGGCCGAGGTGCCGAAGCCGGCGCCCAAGCCCGCCGCCGAGCCCAAGCCTGCGGCCGAACCCCGGCTTTGCAATGACTGTTCACGCGTCGTCTCGGTGCGCAGCGAGGAGCGCGAGGGCGAGGGCAGCGGCCTCGGTGCGATCGGCGGCGCGGTGATCGGCGGCATCCTGGGCAACCAGGTCGGTGGCGGCAGCGGCAAGAAGATCGCCACCGTCGGCGGCGCGGTGGCCGGTGGCTATGCCGGCAAC
Organism: Burkholderiales bacterium C2; assembly: GCA_005503085.1. Classification (GTDB taxonomy): domain Bacteria; phylum Pseudomonadota; class Gammaproteobacteria; order Burkholderiales; family Burkholderiaceae_C; genus Roseateles_E. Next base: position 37,642 of record SCOI01000008.1, read on the forward strand.
GAGATCGAGAAGCGCCAGAAGAGCAAGCGTGTCTGGATCGTCCGTCTCGAGCACAAGGACGGCAGCAGCCGCACCCTGGAACGCGCCAGCGATCCGGGCCTGAAGGCCGGCGACATCGTCGAACTGCGCGACGGCGAGCTGCGTCGTCACTGATGGATCATTGAGCCCCGGCCTGCCGGTAGCGTGCCGGCGGCAGCCCGACCCGACGGGTGAACTCGCGGGTGAAATGGGCCTGGTCGGCAAAGCCGCACAGAAAGCCGATCTCGGCGATGCCATGCGCGCTGCTGCCCAGGCACCAGGCCGCCAGCCTTGAGCGGGTCTCGGCGATCACGCCGCTGAGGCTCAGGCCATGGGCGGCCAGCTGGCGCTGCAGGCTGCGGCCCGACAGGCCCAGGCCATCGGCGACCTCGGCCAGCCGCAGCGCGGCGGCCGGGTCGGCCAGCTGGCGATGCGCCAGTGCCAGCGCCAGCGGTGGCCAGCGCAGCGGCGCCAGCAGATCGACCGGTGCGCAAGGTCTGCTTGGCAAAGGGCTGAGCGCCCGCCAGCGGAACTGCCAGGCCCGCATCGCATCATCGGCGGCCAGTTGGCGCAGCGTGGCCTCGTCGGCCTGTGGATGCACCGGCTGACCGGCGATCCACACCTGCAGCGCTTGCGTGCCCAAAGCCTCGAAGCCGCCGATCAGCACGCCAAGCACCGCCAGGCTCTCGGCCGGCTGCGGTGCGGGGCCGCTGTGCCTGAGCCTGATCCGGCCCTCGTCCGGTTCGTCCTCGATCAGCACGCGGTGCTTGGCGTGGATATAGCGCTCCAGCCGCTGCCAGCGCCGCATGAAGTCCAGCGGCGCGCGCGCGGCCACCAGCACCTGGTGCAGCGGCTCGCCCTCGATATGACTGACCTCGCGCGCCAGCGCCAGCAGCCTGGCCAGGCCGCCCTGCTCGACGATGGCCGCGACGACACGCCGCTTGTCTTGATGCGCCACCCGTGCGCCCTCGGGCAGCGGTAGCGGCGGGCTCAGGCCTTGCGCGGCCATGCCGCGCAGCAGCAGGCGCAGCATCGTCGCGCTGGCGAAGTCGGCGGTGTTCATCGCGCCAGTGTGCCCGCTGCTGCTCTCAAATCGCCGGCGCGCACCGGCAGCCGCGTGAAGCGCCGGCCGGTGGCGGCCCGCAGCGCGTTGGCGATGGCCCCGGCGCCGGCCACCATCGCGGTCTCGCCGGCGCCGCCGCTGGGCTCGCCGGTATCGATCAGCTCGATATGCAGGGCCGGCAGATCGTGGATGCGCGGGATCGGTGCCTCGGCGAAGCCGCTGGCCGCGATGCCCGCCTGCTTGTCTACCGGCAGCGCCTCGATCAGCACCATGCCCAGACACCAGACCAGATTGCCCTCGATCTGGGCGCGCACACCGTCGGGCTGGATCAGGCGGCCGCAGTCGTGGGCGCAGTGCATCGCGCTCACCCGGGCGGCGCCGCTGGTCCGCTCGACCTCGACTTCGGCAATCACCGCCGCATAGGCGCTGCCCTTGTAGATGCCACAGGCCAGTCCGCGGCCGCGCAGGGTGTTTCCATCGCTGGCCGGCTGCTGAGGCCAGCCTGCACTCTGCGCGACGCGCGCCAACACGCGGCGCAGGCGCGCGTTGTCCAGATGGGCGAGCCGGAAGGCCAGCGGGTCGAGGCCGGCCCGATGGGCGCATTCGTCGATCGCGCTCTCGATCACCCAGCAGTTGGGCCCCGCGCCCAGGCTACGCCAGGGGCCGGTGTGTACCGGCAGCCGGCGCGCGTCAAACTCGATGCGCTGGCGTGGCAGCGCATAGGGCGGCAGCGCGCCGCGTGAGACCCCGCCGTCGCCGGCGAAGTCCGCCAGGCCCTGCATCCAGCGCGGCATCGCCGCCGGTGTGAACAGGATGTGGCTGCTGACCAGACGGTGCCACCAGTCGCTCACCCGGCCATGCTGCAGCCGTGCCCGCAGCTGGTGACGCGAGGGCGGGCGATGGAAGCCCTGCTGCAGCTCCTGGGCGCGGGTCCACTGCACCTTGACCGGCGCGCCAACCGCACGCGACAGCAGGGCCGCCTCCGGCTCCACCAGCACCAAAGTGCGGGCCCCGAAAGCGCCGCCGGCGCGGCAGGCCTGCACCTGGACCTTGGCCTCATCCAGCGCCAGCCGCCGCACCAGCGTGTCGCGCACATAAAACAGGTCCTGCGTGCCTGTCCACAGCCGCAGGCTCTGGTCGGCCGCCCGGTAGTCGGCGACGGCGCAGCGCGGCTCGATGCCGTTGTGCGCCGCCAGCGGGGTCTCGAAGACCAGGTCCACATCCCAGGCCCCGGCCTCGGCCACCTCGTCGGCGCGCAGCTGGTGGCGCAGTCGGCCCTGCGCGGGCAGATGCAGCAGGCGCTCGATGTCGGCGGCGTTGCCATCCTCGACCTGCCACTGCAGGGCCAGCGCCGCCTCGATGCGGTCCAGCGCGCCCGGCGTGCGGGCCAGCAGGCCCAGGCCCTGGCTGTTGGCGCGCGTCAGCCCCGGGTGCTCGACCAGGGCCACGAAGCCGGGCAGCGCGCGGGCCGCTGCGGCGTTGAAACCGGCGGGCCGCGAGGCCAGCTCGGGCGACACGGGCGCCCGCAGCACACGGCCGTAAAGCAGGCCCGGCAGCCGCACATCGGCCGCAAACAGCGGCGCGCCGCTCACGATCTCGCGGCCGAAGCCCAGGGCGTCGGACTGTTGGCGTGGCGCCCCGTTCAGGCTGCGCAGCGCGCTGGCCGGCCACTCGCGCGGCGGGCGACCGGCCAGGGCCTCGCGCAGTGCGGCGCAGGCCTGGGCCAGCGGCAGCGCGAAGTCCTTGACCGAGTCGCTGCCGACGGTGGCGCGCACCGGTGACATGCTCCGGCTGTCGGGCAGCGCCAGGCTGATCGCGCCCATGGCCACGCCCAGCTCGTCGGCGGCGATGCGGCGCAGCGCGGTGCCGATGTGCTGGCCGATCTCGGCGCGCGGCAGCCGCAGCTCGAAACGGCCCGCGCCCAGATGGCTGATCCAGCCCATCGCGTCGGCCCGTGTCGGCTCGGGGCGACGCGGGATCACGGGCAGCATCGAGCAGCCGGCCAGGATGGGCACGCTCAGCAGCGCGCCCAGCAGCTCGCGGCGCTTCATGATGAACGGGTGGCGCGCTGGATCGCGCGGCACATGCGGGTCTGGCTGCCGCAGCGGCACAGATGGCCGGCCAGCGCGGTCTTGATCTGGGTCTCGCTGGGCTGTGGTGTCTGCCGCAGCAGGGCCGCAGCGGCGAGCAGGTGGCCGCTCTGGCAATAGCCGCATTGCGGCACGGCCTCGTCCAGCCAGGCCTGTTGCAGCGGGTGCAGCCGCTCGCCATCGGCCAGGCCCTCGACCGTGGTCACCGTGCGGCCCTGTGCCGCCGCCACCGGCAGCAGGCAGCTGCGTTGCGGCGCTCCATCCAGCAGCACGGTGCAGGCGCCGCACTGGCCGAGGCCGCAACCGAATTTGGCGCCGACCAGTCCCCAGGCCTCGCGCAGCACCCACAGCAGCTGCTCGTCCCGCCAGCCCTCGGGCACGACCCGGGTCCGGCCATTGACCATCACTTCCATCATCGCCACTCCCTGCTTGAGATGAGCAGCGATCTTGGTCCGGCGGCCTGACCGGGTCTTGAACAATCGCGCCAGCGGCCGCCGGCTCAGGCGAAAACCAGCACCTCGCTGACCGGCAGGCGCGGTTTCTGCGGCCAGTTGTCCGCCCGGGCCCGGCCCACGGTGACCAGCATGACGGGCAGGGTGCGGGCGTCGAGCCCGAATTCCCGGGCCACGGCCTGTGCATCGAAGCCGCCCATCGCGCCGCTGGCGAGGCCCATGCCCTGGGCCGCCAGCATCAGCGTCATCGCAGCCAGCGAGGCCGAGCGTATCGCCTCGTCGCGCTGCAGCTGCGGGTCGTGCGCATGGGCCTCGGTGGCCGCAGCCAGCCAGGTCTGGAACACCGCGTCGCCGATGATGCCCACCGACGGCCGCAGCGCGCGCGGCAGGCCCTCATGCGCTGCCAGCAGGCCGCTGATGATGAAGGTGACGGCCGCGTCGGCCACCTGGGGCTGGCCGTAGGCCGCGGCCTGCAGGCGCGCTTTCGCGGCGGGTGTGCGCACCGCGATGAAGTGCCAGTTCTGGAAGTTGTAGGCCGAGGGTGCCAGCGTGGCCAGGCGCACCAGTTCGGCGATGCTGGCATCGTCAAGGGCCTGGCCGGGTTCGTAGCGGGTGACCGACTGGCGCGAGGCTATCAGTGCATGGACGGGGTGTTGCATGGGTTCCTTCTTCTGAAGTGGGGGAAGGGTGTCAGCGCCTCGCGCTCATCGCCAGCTGCATCGCCAGCACGCTGCCGAGCACGACCAGCAGGCCCAGCAGCGACAGGCCGCCCATGGCCTGGTCCAGCAGCAGCCAGCCCAGCAGCACGGCGGTCAGCGGGCTCAGCAGACCCAGCGAGGACACGGCTACCGGCGACAGCCGGGCGATGCCGCGGAACCACAGCGCATAGGCGAGCAGGGCGCCGGCCAGGGACAGATAGGCGTAGCCGAGGACTTGGCCCATGCCCAGCGCGGGCAGTGGCGCGTCGACGCTCCAGGCCAGTGGCAGCAGCATCAGCCCTGCGATCAGCAGCTGCCAGCCGGTCAGGGCCAGCACCGGCATGCCGGTCTGCCAGCGCCGGGCCAGATAGGTGCCGGCGGCCATGCTGACAGCGCCGGCCAGCGCCGCCGCGACGCCGACCGGGTCCCAGACGGCGCCCGGCGACAGCAGCAGCGCGGCCATGCCCAGCACGCCGGTGACGCCGGCACCAATCGCCAGCGAAGGCGGCCGGCGCCGGTCCACCGCCCAGCTCATGCCGATTACCAGCAGGGGCTGGATGGCGCCGATCACGGCAGCCAGGCCGCCGGGCAGGCGGTAGGCGGCAATGAAGAGCATGGCCTGGAAAAAGCCCAGGTTCAGCGCCGCCAGCACCAGCAGGCGGCCCCAGTCGCCGCGCGCCGGCAGGCGCCGGGCATAGAGCACCAGCAGCAGCCCGGCCGGCAGCGAGCGTATCAGCGCCGCCGTGAAGGGCCGGTCGGGCGGCAGCAGCTCGGTCGTGACGATATAGGTGCTGCCCCAGATGGCGGGCGCCAGCGCCGTCAGCCAGGCGTCGGCTCCGGAGGATTGTTGCGATGCAGTGCCCATTTATTGCCTCTAATTCAAGATAAATAACTGTAGCATTAATCTTGATATAGAGATAAATACCCCAGGCCGAGCACGGCCTACACTGGGCGCCGTGAACACCAAATTCCTTGAAACCCTGGTGGTGCTGGCCCGGGTCGGCAGCTTCCGCGAGACCGCCCAGGTGATGAACACCACGCAGGCGGCGATCTCGCAGCGCATCGCCGCGCTGGAGGACGAGCTGGGCGCCGAGCTGGTGGACCGCAGCGCGCGCCGGCTGAGCCTGACCCAGGTCGGCGAGCAGGTGCTGCGCCAGGCCGAGCGCATGCTGGCGCTGGAGCGCGAGTTGAAGCTCTCGACCCGGCCCGATGCGCCAGCGGCCGGCCGGGTGCGCATCGGCGCGATCGAGTCGGTGGTGCACACCTGGCTGTCGCCGCTGATACGCCAGCTGGCCGAGCGCTATCCGCAGATCAACCCGGACATCACGGTCGACACCGCGCGCCATCTGCAGGACCAGTTCCGCCTGCGCAAGCTGGACCTGATGATCCAGAACGACCCCTTTGCCGAGGCCATAGGCACACTGGACTACCGGGTCACGCCGCTGTGCGAGTTTCCGCTGCGCTGGGTCGCCAGGCCCGAGCTGCTGCCGGCCAGCGGGCGGCTGACGATGGAGGATCTGGAGCGGGTGCCGCTGCTGACCTTCTCGAAGACATCGAGCCCGCAAGCCCATGTGCGCGCGCTCTTCGTCGACCGCGACATTGAGCCGCGCGTCTGCAGCTTCCCCTCGGTCGAGTCCATCATCCAATTGGCCAGCGACGGCTACGGCATCGCGGCGATCCCGCCGGTGTTTGTGCGCGCGCAGCTGGAGCGGGGCTCGCTATGGCAGTGCGAAGGGCCGCCGCTGCCCTCGATGGCGATCAGCGTGATCACCGAAGGCCGGGTCAGCACGGCGGTGCGTGAGACGGTCGGCCTGGTGCGCGAGGTGGTGGCGGGGTTTTGCGAGCGGGTCGGGGCCGACTGGGTGCGGCCACTGGGGCCGGATCAGGGCTGAACGGGGGCTCCCGGTGCCCGCAGCGCGACACCATCGGTCGTCAGCGCGGTGCGGATATGGCGCGCGAACTCCAGCGCGCCGGGTTGGTCGCCGTGCAGGCACAAGGTGTCGGCCTGGACCGGCACGACTTTGCCGCTCAAGGCGGTGACGCTGCCGGCGAGCATTTGCCTGACTTGGGCCAGCGATTGCTCAGGGTCTTCGATCATCGCGCCGGGCAGGCCGCGCGGCGACAGCGAGCCGTCGTCCTGGTAGCTACGGTCGGCGAAGACCTCGTTGGCCGCGCTCAGGCCCAAGGCCTCGGCGGCCCTGATCATCTCGCTGCCGGCCAGGCCGAAGAAGACCAGGCCGGGATCGAAGTCGCGCACCGCCTGGGCAATCGCGTCGGAGAGCTTGCGATCCTTGACCGCCATGTTGTAGAGCGCGCCATGCGGCTTCACATGGTTCAGGCGGCCGCCGGCGGCGCGGGCAAAGCCTGCCAGCGCGCCGATCTGGTAGAGCACCATCGCATAGGCCTCGGCCGGCGAGATCTTCATCTCGCGGCGGCCGAAGCCCTGCAGGTCCGGCAGGCCCGGATGGGCACCGACCGCCACGCCCTTGGCGATGGCCGCACCGACGATGCGGCGCATCGTGCCCGGGTCGCCGGCATGGAAGCCGCAAGCGATATTGGCCGATGACACATGGTCGAGGATGGCGATGTCGTTGCCCATGGTGTAGGCACCAAAGCCTTCGCCCATATCGCAGTTGAGATCCAGGGTCTTGCTCATCATGATGTGGCTCCCAGCGCAGCGGCGAACTGCTGCTCACGTTGCAGATACAGGGTCTGCGCGGCCTCCAGCGAGACCGGCACGAAGCGCAGCGCCTGCTGTGGCGCCAGCTGCGCCAGCAGCGGCAGGTCCACGCTGATCACATGGGCTATCTTCGGATAACCGCCGGTGCTCTGGCGCTCGGCCATCAGCACGATGGGTTTCCCATCGGGTGGCACCTGGATGCTGCCGAAGTTGACCGCTTCCGAGATCAGCTCGCCGGGCTGGCTGCGCAAGAGCGCCGGGCCTTCGAGCCGGTAGCCCATGCGGTCGGACTGCGGGCTGATGCGGTAGCTGGCCTCGCTGAACAGTACCTGCGCCTCGGCCGTGAAGCCGGCCCAGTGCTCGCCGAGCACGACGCGCAGCGGCGTGATCTCGGCGCTGGGCAGCGTGCTTTCTACGGGCAAGTCCGGCGGCGCGCCGGCCGGCTTGAAGTCGGCCGCCTGCAGCTGATCGCCCTTGCGCAGCGCCCGGCCCAGATGGCCGCCGAAGCCGCCGCGCACAAAGGTGCTGCGGCTGCCCATCAGCGGTGCCACGGAGAAGCCGCCGCGCACTGCCAGATAGCTGCGCAGCCCCTTGATGCGCTGGCCGAAGGCCAGCACGGCGCCGGCCGTCACGTCGATGCGCTCGTTCAGCGTCACCGGTTCTCCGTCCAGCGTGGCCGACAGATCGGCGCCGCAGACCGCGATTTGGGTGGCCGCCGCGAAGCGCAGGCTAGGCCCCATCAGCACGATTTCCAGCGTGGCCTCGTCGCGCACATTGCCCACCAGCAGATTGGCCAGGCGGTGCGACACCTCGTCCATCGCGCCGCAGACCGGCACGCCCAGGTGCTGATAGCCGTAGCGGCCCAGGTCCTGCAGCTGCGATTGCGCGCCGGGTTTGATGACCTCGATAGCGATGCTCATTGCCGTGCCTCCAGCATGGCCTCATAGGTGTTGGCGTCGATGCGCACAAAGCGGATCGCATCGCCCGGGCCCAGCAGGCAGGGCGGCTCGGCGCCGGCCTCGAACAGGCGCGCCGGCGTGCGGCCCAGGATGTTCCAGCCGCCGGGAGTTTCCAGTGGGTAGATGCAGGTCTGCTCGCGTGCGATGGCCACCGAACCGGGCGGGATATGGGTGCGCGGCGTCGTGCGGCGCGGCATCGCGAGCTGCGGGTTCAGGCCGCCGATGAAGGGAAAGCCCGGCGCAAAGCCCAGCATATAGACACGGTGGGCCGACTCCAGATGCAGCGCGATCACGCGCTCGGTACTCAGGCCGCAGCGCTGCGCCACATCCTCCAGATCGGGGCCGTAGTCCCCGCCATAGCAGACCGGGATCTCGATCACGCGCGGGGCGGCCTGCTGAGCGTCCAGCGGCTGGGCCAGCAGTTCCAGCAGCCGGGCCTTCAGCGTTGCGAACGGGGTCGGGCCGAAGCATTCGGGCCGGTAGTGCAGGGCCACGGTCGTGAAGGCTGGCACGATGTCGCGCAGGCCGGCGATCGGCTGGGCGCGCAGGCGCTGCACGAAGGCATGCACCCGGGCGCTGGTCTCGGGGTCCACGGTGTTGCCGAGGCCCACCAGCAGGCAGCGGTCGCCGACCGCGTCGATTCGAAAAACTTCGTTCATGACCGATTCAGCCCATCGCTCGCGGCAGCACCATCACGATGTCAGGGAACACCGTGATCAGCACCGTCGCCAGCACCAGCAGCAGGAAGAAGGGGAAGGCCATGCGCGCCAGCGTGAACAGGCCCTTGCCGGTGATGCCCTGGATCACGAACAGATTGAAGCCCACCGGCGGCGTGATCTGGGCCATCTCGACCACCAGGATCAGGTAGATGCCGAACCACAGCGGGTCGATGCCAGCGGCCTGCACCGCGGGCAGCAGCACGGCCGTGGTCAGCACGACGATGGAGATGCCGTCGAGGAAGCAGCCCAGCAGCACGAAGAACACCGTCAGCACCGCCAGCAGACCATAGGCCGACAGATTCATCGAAGCGATCCACTGCGCGACATTGGCCGGCAGACCGGTAAAGCTCATCGCGCTGGTCAGATAGGCCGCGCCCAGCAGGATGAAGGTGATCATGCAGGAGGTACGCGCAGCGCCCATCAGGCTGGCGACGAAGGAGGCCCGGCCCAGCGAGCCACCCAGGCCGGCAATGATCAGCGAGCCGATCACGCCGATGGTGGCGGCCTCGGTGGCGGTGGCGATGCCGGCATAGATGGAGCCGATCACGCCGACGATCAAGAGCACCACCGGGGCCAGCAGGCGCAGGCGCTTGAAGCGCTCGGCCCAGCCGACCTGCTCGGCGTCGCGCGGCACCTTGGCCGGATTGCGCAGCGCCCAGATCGCGATATAGCCCGAGAACAGCAGCATCATCATCAGGCCCGGCAGGATGCCGGCGGTGAACAGCTTGACGATGGAGACCTGGGCCGCGACGCCATAGACGATCATCACGATGGACGGCGGGATCAAGAGGCCCAGCGTGCCGGCGCCGGCCAGCGAGCCGATGCTGATGCTCTCGTCATAGCCGCGCGCCTTCAGTTCGGGCAGCGAGATCTTGCCGATGGTGGCGGCGGTGGCCGCCGAGCTGCCGCTGACCGCCGCGAAGATGCCGCAGCCCAGCACGTTGACGTGAACCAGCCGGCCCGGCAGGCCGTTGACCCAGGGCCCCAGGCCCGAGAACATGTCCTCGGCCAGACGGGTGCGGTAGAGGATCTCGCCCATCCAGATGAACAGCGGCAGTGCGGTCAGCGACCAACTGGCGGTCGAGCCCCAGGCGGTGGTCGCGAAGATCACGCCAGCCGGCGCGTCGGTGAACAGCAGCAGGCCCAGCAGGCCGCAGCCGATCAGGGCCAGGGCCACCCAGACGCCCAGGCCCAGCAAGAGGAAGAGCAGGGCCATCAGGACGCCCGCTTGTGCAAGATCGCTCATGAGGTGTCCTTTTCTATTCGGTGCGGGCGGTCTCGCCGTCCGGCGCATCGCTCAGCGGCCGGCCGCGCAGGCCACGCCAGAGGCGGTCGATCAGCATCAGGGCCAGCAGCAGCATGCCGATGGCCATGGCCAGCTGCGGAATCCACAGCGGCACGCGCAACATGCCCTGCGCGACCTCCTCGTACTGCCAGGAACCGTAGACGAACTGCAGCGTGTGCCAGGCGGCCCAGACCGCCAGCGCCACGCCCAGCGCCGAGGCCAGCAGCTCGTAGCCGCGCTCCCAGCGCTTGGGCAGGAACTGCAGCACCAGCGTCACGCGGATGTGGTCGCCATGGCGCATCGCATAGGGCAGGGCCAGAAAGGCCGAGGCCGCCATGGCCCAGGCGGCGAAATCATCGGCGGCCGGGATCTGATGGCCCAGCAGGCGCGCGACGATCTGCGCGGCGATCACCAGGCCGATGGCGGCCAGCGCGACGGCCGAGGCCGCCCCGGAGGCCTTGGAGAGACGGTCGAGGACGGCCATGGCGTTCGTTTACTTCTTGTTGAAGGTGTCGAGGACCTTGGCGCCGTCCGGGCCGGCCTTCTTGGTCCATTCCTCGGCCATCGTCGCGCCGACCTTGTTCAGCTCGGCGGCGATCGCTGCCGGCACCGGCTGCACCGTGATGCCCTTGGCGGCCAGGGTCTGGGTCAGCTTGGCGGTCAGCTCGCGGGCCTGGGCCCAGCCGCGCGCCTCGGCCTTGGCACCGGCGGCCATCACGGCCTGGCGCTGCGCCTCGGGCAGGGCCATCAGCGAGCGCTTGTTGGCAATGACGATCGCCTGGGGGATGAAGGCCTGGGCATCGTAATAGTGCTTCACATAGTCCCAGGCCAGGGTGTCCACGCCGGTGGCCGGCGAGGTGATCATCATGTCGATCACGCCGGTCGAGAAGGCCTGCGGCACCTCGGCGGTCTGGATCGTCGTGGGCACCGCGCCCATCAGCGTGACCATGCGGCTGGTCGAGGCGCTGTAGGCGCGAAAGCGCGCGCCCTTGAAGTCGCCGATCGCGGCCACCGGCTTCTTGGTGTAGATGCCTTGCGGCGGCCACGGCGAGCCATAGACCAGCACCAGGCCCTGCTTGTCCAGGCGGGCGGCGATCTGCTCGCGGGCGGCCTTCCAGAGCTTCTCGGAGGCGTCGAAGGAGCTGGCCAGGAAGGGCACGCTGTCGATCTCGAACATCGCATCCTCGTTGCCCAGCGCCGACATCAGCACCTCGCCGATCGGCACGATGCCCTGCTGCACGCCGCGCTTCACCTCGGGGCGCTTCAGCAGCACGCTATTGCTCTGCACCTTGAACTCCAGCTGGCCGGCGGTGGCGGCCTTCACGTCCTCGGCGAACTGGCGCACATTGACGGTCAGGTAGTTGGCGTCGGGTTGTTCGGCCGACATATTCCAGGTGGCGGCCTGGGCGGTGCTGGAGAGCAGGACGGCGGCGGTGGCGCTGAGCAACAGGCGTTTCATCTCGGGCTTCCTTGTGTGGAATGGGGTAGTGGCGCGAATGTCTACCAATCCGGCACCGAGGTCGACCGAGAAATCTTTATGGGCCGTGGCTAGATTTGCTGATTCCTGGTGTTAACCCTTGGTCTGCAGACCCCGGCGCAGCTGCACGGCCTCGGCCATATGCGCCGTTGCAATCAAGCGGCTGGCGGCCAGATCGGCAATCGTGCGCGCGACCCGCAGCACCCGGTGGTAGCCGCGGCCCGACCAGCCCAGCCGGCTGGCGGTTTTCTGCAGCAGGGCACCGGCGGCCGGTTCGGCCTGGGCATGGGCCTCCAGCAGGGCGGGGCTCAGCAGCGCGTTGCAGCAGCCCTGGCGGGCCAGGGCCAGCTCGCGGGCGGCCGCGACGCGGGCGGCGACCACGGCCGAGGGCTCGCCGTCCGGCGCGGCCGCCAGCACCTGGGGCGGCAGCACCGGCACCTCGACCAGCAGGTCGAGTCGGTCCAGAAAAGGGCCGCTGAGCCGGCGCTGGTAGCGCGAGACCTGGTCCGGCGAGCAGCGGCATTCGCCCAGCGGATTGCCCAGCTGACCGCAGGGGCAGGGGTTCATGGCCGCGACGAGCTGAAAGCGGGCCGGGAACTCGGCATGCCGGGCGGCGCGGGCGATCAGGATGCGGCCGTTCTCCATCGGCTCGCGCAAGGCCTCCAGCGCGGCCCGGGGGTACTCGGGCAGCTCATCGAGAAAGAGCACGCCGTGTTGGGCCAGCGTGATCTCGCCCGGCCTCGGTGGCGAGCCACCGCCCACCAGGGCCACGCTGGAGGCGCTGTGGTGCGGCGCGCGCAGCACGCGCCGCCCCCACAGCGCCGGCTCGAACTGGCCGGCCAGGCTCAGCACCGCCGCCGACTCCAGTGCCTGCTCCTCGTCCAGCGGTGGCAGCAGCCCCAGCAGGCGCTGGGCCAGCATCGATTTGCCGGTGCCCGGCGGGCCGATCAGCAAGAGGTTCAGCGCGCCGGCGGCGGCGATCTCCAGCGCCCGCTTCGGGCCGGCCTGGCCCTTGATATCGCGCAGATCGGGGGCGGCATCCGGGGCCAGCGAGACGGTGGCGGGGCGGGCGCGCTGCAGCGGCGACCCATCGCCGCCCGGGCTCAGCGCGGCCACCAGGTCCAGCAGATGGGCGGCGCCGAACACCGCCACGCCGCCGACCAGGGCCGCCTCGGCGGCATTCGCCTCGGGCAGCACCAGATCGCGGGCCAGGCCCGACTGGCGCAGCGCCAGGCTCATCGCCAGCGCGCCGCGCACCGGCCGCAGCTCGCCGGCCAGCGACAGCTCGCCCGCGCATTCCATGTCTTGCAGCCGCTCGGGGTCGATCTGTTCGCTGGCCGCCAGGATGCCCAGTGCAATCGGCAGATCGAAGCGGCCACCCTCCTTGGGCAGGTCGGCCGGGGCCAGGTTGACCGTGATGCGGCGGTTGTGGGGGAAGCTCAGGCCGCTGTTCAGCAGGGCCGCGCGCACCCGCTCGCGCGACTCCTTGACCTCGGTCTCGGCCAGGCCCACCAGGGTGAACATCGGCAGCCCATTGGCCAGATGCACTTCGACGCTGACCGGCGCGGCGGCCAGCCCGTCCAGCGCCCGGCTGTGTACGACGGCCAGAGACATAGCCTCCTCCCCGGGACCGGTGCGTACCGATCCTGGGTGGATTCTGCACGTTTGCCGCGCCCGGCGGGCCATCGTCGGCGCACCAATGAAGTGCTTGCACCAAGTGCGGGCATCGAGCGTGGCCATCCTCTTTTGGTGCATCGCTGCGCGATCCGGGCCTCTTTCCCGGTTTCGCCTGGGGCGCCGAGCCTGGCACGGAAGCTGCAATCCCCGGATCGAACCTGCTTCCTCCCCATCCAAACAGCTAGGAGTCCCGCATGAAGTTGATTCTTGCCACGCTTGCCGCCGCCATGACCCTCGGTGCGCTGCCGGCCCAGGCCCAGGACGCATCGGTCGCCTTCAACGCGAGCCTGACCAGCGACTACCGCTACCGCGGCATCTCGCAGACCCGGCTGAAACCGGCCCTGCAAGGCGGGCTGGACTATGCGCACCCGAGCGGCTTCTATGTGGGCGCCTGGGCTTCGACGATCAAGTGGATCAAGGACGTTGGCGGCGACGCCAAGGTCGAGGTCGACCTCTACGGCGGCTACAAGACCGAGATCAGCAAGGGTGTCAATCTCGACATCGGTGTACTGACCTACATCTACCCGAGCAACAAGCTGCCGACCAGCGCCAACACCACAGAGATCTATGGCGCGCTGAGCTATGGCCCGTTCACCGCCAAGTACTCGCACGCGGTCACCGACACCTTCGGCAACGCCGACAGCAAGAACAGCTGGTACGCCGATCTGTCGGCCAGCTTCGAAGTGATGGACGGCTGGATGCTGGCGCCCCATATCGGCTACCAGCGCATTGACGGCCCCTCGCGCGGTGTGGGCTCCTACACCGACTATTCGCTGGCGCTGTCCAAGGACTTCAGCGGCCTGGTGCCCAGCATCGCGCTGGTCGGCACCGACGCTGACAAGGGCTTCTACACCGTCAAGGACAAGTTCCTGGGCAAGAACGCGGTTGTGGTCAGCGTCAAGTACAACTTCTGAAACCGTGTGAGGAGAACGCAATGAAACTGATCACCGCCATCATCAAGCCCTTCAAGCTTGACGAAGTGCGCGAGGCGCTGAGCGCTATCGGCGTGCAGGGGCTGACCGTCACCGAGGTCAAGGGCTTCGGCCGCCAGAAGGGCCACACCGAGCTGTATCGCGGCGCCGAGTACGTCGTCGACTTCCTGCCCAAGGTCAAGGTCGAGGCGGCGGTCGACGATGCGGTGGTCGAGCAGGTCATCGAGGCCATCGAGGCCTCGGCCCGCACCGGCAAGATCGGCGACGGCAAGATCTTCGTCTCGCCGCTGGACCAGGTGGTGCGCATCCGCACCGGCGAGACCGGGGCCGACGCGCTCTGAGCTTCACCGATCACAAGACTAGACAGACAAATCCCCGGAGATTCTTCATGAAGAAACTACTTGCCAGCCTGGCGCTGGCTGCGGCGGTGTTCGCCCCTGCAGCCTGGGCCCAAGACGCGGCTGCTTCCGCGCCCGCCCTCGCCGAGGCCGCCTCGGCGGTCGTCGCAGCGGCCTCCGAAGCGGTGGCCGCCGTGGCTGCCCCGGCGGCCGAGGCCGCCTCCGCAGCCGCCGCTGCTCCCGCCCCCGTGCCCAACAAGGGCGACACCGCCTGGATGATGGTCTGCACCCTGCTCGTCATCATGATGACGGTGCCGGGCCTGGCGCTGTTCTACGGCGGCCTGGTGCGCAGCAAGAACATGCTGTCGGTGCTGATGCAGGTGATGGTCACGTTCTCGATGATCGTCGTGCTGTGGGTCATCTACGGCTACAGCCTGGCCTTCACCGAGGGCAATGCCTTCATCGGCGGCTTTGATCGCCTCTTCATGAAGGGCATCTGGGACAACGCGGCCGGCACCTTTGCCAACGCGGCCACCTTCAGCAAGGGCGTCTACATCCCCGAGATCGTGTTCGCCGCCTTCCAGGCCACCTTTGCCGGCATCACCGCCTGCCTGATCGTCGGCGCCTTCGCCGAGCGCATCAAGTTCGGCGCCGTGCTGCTGTTCATGGCGATCTGGTTCACCTTCAGCTATCTGCCGATGGCGCATATGGTCTGGTTCTGGATGGGCCCGGACGCCTATGCCTCGGCCGAGGTGGCTGCCGAGATGACCGGCAAGGCCGGCCTGATCTGGCAATGGGGCGCGCTGGACTTCGCCGGCGGCACCGTGGTGCACATCAACGCGGCCGTGGCCGGCCTGGTCGGTGCCTATATGGTCGGCAAGCGCGTCGGCTATGGCAAGGAATCGTTCACCCCGCACAGCCTGACCCTGACCATGGTCGGCGCCTCGCTGCTGTGGGTGGGCTGGTTCGGCTTCAACGCCGGTTCCGCACTGGAAGCGAATGGCTTCGCCGCGCTGGGCTTCATCAACACGCTGGCCGCCACCGCTGCCGCCGTGCTGGCCTGGTGCATCGGTGAGGCGCTGCTGAAGGGCAAGGCCTCGATGCTGGGCGCTGCGTCCGGCGCGGTGGCCGGCCTGGTGGCCATCACCCCGGCGGCCGGCAATGTCGGCATCGGCGGCGGCATCGTGATCGGCTTCATCGCCGGCTTTGCCTGCCTGTGGGGCGTGTCGGGCCTGAAGAAGATGCTGGGTGCCGATGACTCGCTCGACGTGTTCGGCGTCCACGGCGTCGGCGGTATCGTCGGCGCGCTGCTGACCGGCGTGTTCAACTCGCCCAACCTGGGCGGCCCCAGCGCCGTCGGCGACTGGGTCACGGTGGCCATGGTGGCACCGGACGCCTACTCGATCGCCAGCCAGGTCTGGATCCAGTTCAAGGGCGTGCTGCTGACCATCGTCTGGTCGGGTGTGGTCTCGGTGATCGCCTTCAAGATCGTCGACCTGGTGATCGGTCTGCGCGTGCCGGAAGAGGCCGAACGCGAAGGCCTGGACATCACCTCGCACGGCGAGACGGCGTACCACAAGTAAGTCACTGGACGGGCCTCCCGTCTGTGCAAGAAGCCGCCCTCGGGCGGCTTCTTTGCTTGGGGCTCCGCCCGGCTCAGCCGTGCAGCAGCTCGTCGATCAGCCCGCAGAGCTGGGCTGGGCTGAAGGGCTTGGCCAGAAAAGCGTCGGCGCCGGCGGCCAGGGCCTGCTCGCGCTCGTGGGGCGCGGCGCTGGCGCTCAGCACCACCAGCCGGATCTCGGCCAGGGTCGGGTCTTGCCTGATCTCCCGGCAGAGATCGAGGCCGCTGATCTCGCCGGGCATCACCACATCGATCAGCATCAGGTCGGGTCGCATCGCCTGCACGATCTGCAGCGCCAGCGCCCCGTTGGCGGCCTCGTGCAGGCGGTGGCCGCTGTCTTCCAGCGCCCAGCGGATCAGGCGGCGGATGTCGGCCTGGTCCTCGACGATCAGGATTCTCGCGTTCATGGCTTCAGTTCCATTCTCTCGACCCGGTAGCCGCGCTGTGCCAGCAGGGCCGGCAGGCCTCGCGGGCCGGTCATGTGCAGCGCACCGACGGCGGCAAGCACCTGGCGGCCCTCGGCATGCAGCGCGGCTATGCGCGCGGCCAGCGCCGGATTGCGGCCCTCGATCAGGCGCCGCAGAAAGGCGCGGTCGGCCGGCGTGTCGGCGCAGTCGCACCAGCGTTCATAGTCGGCCAGGGTCTGCAGATCGCCCTGTTCCCAGGCCTGCACCAGGCGCCTGAGCATGGGCCGGACCTTGCCCTGCTCCAGCTGTTCCAGCGTGTCGGCGGTCAGGCGGCGCGCTTCCCGGGCATCGGCGGGCAGCAGCGCATCGAGCTGCTGGCGCACGGTTTCCAGCGAGACGATGGCCAGGCCGCGCGAGCGCGCCTCGCCCGACAGCACCATCTCCTGCCCATAGCCCGCCTCCAGCCCTTCCCAGCGGGCCTCCAGCATGGTCAGCGTAACGGCCTGCATCAGCGGGTGCAGCGTGGCCAGCGCGCCCTCGGGCAGGCAGGCCGCCGCAACCCGCCCGGCCAGGCGCTGGCGCAGCGCGGCGTCCAGGCTCAGCGGGCGGCTCAGGCCGGCGGCCAGCTGGCGCTGGATGGCCGGGTCGGCGGGGTCGAGTTCGAGCGCCAGCGTGTCGCTGTCCTGCAGCGCGGCACGCAGCTGCGGGCCGGGCCGGGCCCAGTCCGGCCGGCCCAGATGGATGCTGCCGTACAGCCAGGCGCTGCGCCCGTCCTTGCTGATGCGCCACAGCAGGCCGCGGTCGCGCTCGGGCCCCGGTTGTGTCTGGGCGACCGGGGGCGGCGGGCAGGCCGGGTCGGCCAGCGCGGCCAAGGCCGGGACCAGCAGGAGGCTGAGCAGCAGAAGACGCATCATGGTCCGCACTCTACCCTTGAGCCTGGCCGAATCGTCCCCATGTCTTGCTCCTAGAATTGCTTCGCCCCCTCTTCCCCAGACCCCTTGCGGGTCACCGACAGGCACGACCCATGGTCCCCCATCTGATCACCGCACTGAACGGCCCCATCAACGAGCTGGAGCAGCGCATCCTGGAGTCGATGCCGGCCATCGAACGCTGGTTCCGGCTCGAATGGATGGAGCACACGCCGCCGTTCTACAGCTCGGTCGATGTGCGCAATGCCGGCTTCAAGCTGGCCCCGGTCGACACCAATCTCTTCCCCGGCGGCTTCAACAACCTGACCCCCGAAATGCTGCCGCTGGCGGTGCAGGCGGCGATGGCGGCGATTGAGAAGATCTGCCCCGAGGCCAAGAATCTGCTGCTGGTGCCCGAGGCCAATATCCGCAACACCTTCTACCTGGCCAATGTCGCGACCCTGGTGCGCATCTTCACCCAGGCCGGCCTGAATGTGCGCCTGGGCAGCCTGGACGAGGACATCAAGCAGCCCACCGAGCTGAACCTGGCCGACGGCAGCAGCCTGACCTTGGAGCCGCTGCTGCGCACGCGGGGCCGCCTCGGCCTGAAGGACTTCGATCCCTGCACCATCCTGCTGAACAACGATCTGTCGGCCGGTGTGCCCGGCGTGCTCGAAGGCCTGCACGAGCAGTATCTGCTGCCGCCGCTGCATGCCGGCTGGGCGCTGCGCCGCAAGCACAACCATCTGCGTGCCTATGAGGAGGTGGCGAAGAAGTTCGCCAAGCTGCTGGGCATGGATCCCTGGCTGATCAATCCGATGTTCGCCCGCTTTGATGCGTCCGCCGCCAGCCCGGCCCAGGACCTGGAGGCCTTGCAGACCCAGGCCGATGCGCTGCTGGGCAAGGTGCGCCGCAAGTACAAGGAATACGGCATTCCGGAAAAGCCCTTCGTGATCATCAAGCCCGATGCCAGCACCTATGGTGCCGGGCTGCTGACGGTGCGCGACGCCAAGGACCTGGCGGCGCTGGAGCGTCTGCCCGGCAGCGTCATCAAGGATGGCCAGGAAGTCAGCGCGCTGATCATCCAGGAGGGCGTGCCCACCCACGAGCGTGTCAATGAGGCGGTGGCCGAGCCGGTGGTCTATATGATGGATCGCTATGTGGTCGGCGGCTTCTACCGCGTCCATGCCGAGCGCGGTTTCGACGAGAACCTGAACGCGCCGGGCTCGCGCTTCGTGCCGCTGGCCTTCGCCGAGTCCTCGCAGCTGCCGCGCCCCGGTGCCAAGCCCGGCGCCAGCGCACCGAACCGCTTCTATATGTACGGCGTGATCGCCCGCCTGGCGATGCTGGCGGCCAGCTACGAGCTGGAGGTCACCGATCCGGACGCCGAGGTCTACGAGTAAGCGCCGGACGGCGGCGGCGTCAAGCTCGGTGTCCCCCCGATATCCGGATTGACGCACCGCACAATGGCGGGCGCACAATAGCGCTTTTGGCAATCTGCGGCCTGCCGCAGCCCCCTTGTGAGTGCATCCACCGCGACCCGCAGCCCCTTGGCCCAAGCGGGCCTGACCCTCGGCGCCCTGGGCGTCGTCTATGGCGACATCGGCACCAGCCCGCTGTATGCGCTCAAAGAGGTGTTCCACGGCGGCCATGTGCCGCTGACCCACGACAACATCCTGGGCGTGCTCTCGCTGCTGTTCTGGACCATGACGGTGGTGGTCTCGCTGAAATACGTGCTGCTGATACTGCGCGCCGACAACAACGGCGAGGGCGGCCTGATCGCGATGCTGGCGCTGGCCACCAATGCGGTCAATGACAAGCCCAAGCTGCGCCGCCGCCTGATGCTGGTGGGCCTGTTCGGCACCGCGATCTTCTATGGCGATGCGGTGATCACGCCGGCGATGACGGTGCTCAGCGCGGTCGAAGGCATCGATGTCTATGCGCCGCAGTTCCACGACGCCATCGTGCCGGTGGCCCTGCTGGTGCTGGCCGGCCTGTTCGCGGTGCAGCGCTTCGGCACCGGCGGCATCGGCCGTGCCTTCGGGCCGGTGATGCTGTGCTGGTTTGTCAGCCTGGCGCTGCTGGGCCTGCCCAAGGTGCTGGACAACCCCCATGTGCTGCAGGCGCTGAACCCGGCCTGGGCCCTGGCTTTCTGCCTGGAATACCGCTGGGTGGCCTTCGTCGCGCTGGGTGCGGTGGTGCTGGTGGTGACCGGCGGCGAGGCGCTCTATGCCGACCTCGGCCATTTCGGCAAGAAGCCGATCCGCTACGCCTGGTATGGCGTCGTGATGCCGGCGCTGGTGATCAACTACTTTGGCCAGGGCGCGCTGCTGCTGCAGCAGCCCGAGGCGATCAAGAACCCCTTCTTCCTGCTGGCCCCGGTGTGGGCCGAGATCCCGCTGTTTCTGCTGTCCGCGGTGGCGGCCAGCGTGGCCTCGCAGGCGCTGATCACGGCCGCCTTCTCGGTCACCAAGCAGGCGGTGCAGCTGGGCATCTTGCCGCGCATGCGCATCCTGCACACCTCGGTGCGCGACACCGGCCAGATCTATGTGCCCTTCGTCAACTGGGGGCTGTTCGTCTTCGTCGTGCTGGCGGTGGTGCTGTTCGGCTCCAGCAGCAAGCTGGCCGGCGCCTACGGCGTGGCGGTGACGATAGACATGACCATCACCACGGTGATGACCTTCTTCGTGATCCGCTATGGCTGGCGCTATCCGCTGGCGCTGTGCGTGGCCGCCACCGGTGTGTTCTTCCTGATCGACATCACCTTCCTGGCCTCCAATCTGCTGAAGCTGGCCCATGGCGGCTGGTTCCCGCTGCTGATCGGCGTCGGCATGTTCACCCTGATGCTGACCTGGAAGCAGGGCCGGCGCCAGCTCAGCCACAAGCTGCGCGAGGACGCGATCGACCTGAAGAGCTTTCTCGAAGCCGTCTTCATCAACCCGCCGACCCGGGTGTCCGGCACCGCGGTGTTCCTGGCCGCCGAGCAGGGCGTGACGCCCAACGCCCTCTTGCACAACCTCAAGCACAACAAGGTGCTGCACGAGCAGAACCTGTTTGTCAGCGTCAAGCACCACGAGGTGCCCTGGGTCAGCTTTGACAAGCGGGTCCAGGTCGAGAGCCTGGGCAAGGACTGCTGGGCCGTCAGCCTGAACTTCGGTTTCAAGAACGAGCCCGATGTGCCCGAGGCGCTGAAGCTGCTGGAGCAGCGCGGCGTGCATCTGGAAGAGATGGAGACCAGCTACTTCCTGTCGCGCGACATCGTGATCCCGACCACCGGCGGTGGCATGGCCCTGTGGCGCGAGAAGCTGTTCGCCAGCATGCACCGCAATGCCGCCGCAGCGGCCGACTTCCTGCACCTGCCGACCAACCGCATCGTCGAGCTGGGCTCCAAGGTCGAGATCTGAGCGCTGCACGCCAGCCGCACGGACGGCTGTGGCGTGTTTGCATCAATCTGTTAATGAGAATCGTTATTAAGTAGAATCTGCGCATCGCGAGTTCTGCGGCCATCGGCTGCGAACTCGCCGACAGAGCCAGCCAGCCGACTTTCTTTCTTTAGCCCGCCGCTCGACCAGCACAAAGTCCCCAACCCAGCCGCAGGCCCGACGCTTCTTGCCTGCCGCTTCGGGCCAGGCTTTGCCAGCGGCGACGGCCTCCGGGGCCTCAAGCGATGGCGGGCCGCGCCCGGGCGGCGGCCGCGCCTGCAGCGAACGAATCCAAGGTCCGTCCATGGCACGCTGCTCTACTTCTACTTCGTCCGTTCTCGCCCGCGCTCTGCCGCGTCTTCATCCGCTGGCGCTGGCCGCCGCCTCGCTGGCGGGCCTGGCCCAGGCCCAGCCGCTGACGGCGCCCGATCTGCCCAAGGTGGTGACTTCGGCCACGCGGCTCGAAACCCCGGAAGACGAGGTCGCGGCCAGCGTCACCACGCTGACGGACAAGGACATCGCGCGCAAGCAGGCCGGCGACATCAAGGACATGCTGCGCCAGGAGGTGGGCATTTCGGTGCGTTCGCAGCCGAATCGGAGCTCGGCGGCGTTCTTCAACGTCGGCCGCGGTGGCAATGAGGGCATCAATATTCGCGGCCTGGAGGGCAATCAGGTGTTGCTGCAAACCGATGGCGTGCGCCTGCCCATGGTCTATGAGAGCGGTCCGGTGTTCGCCGGCCGTGGCGACTACATCGATGTCGAGGCCTTCAAGAAGGTCGAGATCCTGCGCGGCTCCTCGTCGACCTCTTATGGCAGCGACGGCCTGGCCGGTGCGGTCAGCTTCGCCACCAAGGACCCCGCCGACCTGCTGCCCAAGGGCAAGAACAGCCAGGCGGCCTTGAAGCTGGGCTACGCCTCTGCAGACAAATCCGGCACGGTCGTGCCCAGCTACGCCTTCCGCGCCGACCAGTTCGAGGGCCTGCTGCTGGCCAGCCTGCGCCGTGGACACGAGACCGAGACGCGCGGCGACAACGAGTCCCGGAATCGCTTCCGCACCACCGCCAACCCGCAGGACATCACATCCAACTATCTGCTCGGAAAGCTGATCTACAAGCTCGACACGCGCCAGCACCTGAAGCTCTCGATGGAGCATCTGGACCGCGATGTCGATACCGATGTCTACACCTTGTTCGGCGAGGCTTCATACCCGACCACCACTCGCGTCGATGCGGCCGAGCGCATCCAGCGCAGCCTGCTCAAGCTGGACTACGAGTTTGCCGACAGCAGCAACCCGGTCTTCCAGCGCGTGCTGGCCAATGTCTATTGGCAGGATGCCAAAAACCGCCAGCTGGGCTTTGAGCAGCGCACCAACACCTCGGGCTGGAACACCCGTTCGCGCGATGCCCTCTATGCCGAGCGCCTGGTCGGCGGCTCGGTCCAGTTCGAGAGCTATTTGACGAACCAGCGCCTGGTCTATGGCGTGGACGCCTCCAGCGCCAAGGTCCACTCGCTGAAGAATGGCGGCAACTACCTGAACGGCATGCTGGTCACCGCGCCGTCGCCGACCGGCTTCGGACCGGTCAACAAAAGCTTCCCCGATACCGACTACCGACTGTTCGGTGCCTTCATCCAGGACGAGATCACACTGGGAAGCCTGACCGTCACCCCGGGCCTGCGCCTGGACCGCTTCGAGCTGGACCCGCGCAAGAACGACCCGCTCTATACCGTCAACAACAAGGCCGAGCCCGTGAAGCTCAGCGACCAGGAACTGTCACCCAAGCTGGGCCTGGTCTGGACCTACACGCCGATGCTGCGCGTCTTCGGTCAGTACTCGCATGGCTTCCGCGCGCCGACGCCGACCCAGGTCAACGGGGGCGTTACGAATCTGAATTCAGTCCCGGCCTACACCTCGGTGGGCAATCCCGATTTGAAGCCCGAAACCAGCGATGCCTATGAGCTGGGACTGCGGGGTCGCAACGACAGCCTGCGCTACAGCGCGGCCCTGTTCAGCGCGCGCTACAAGGACTTCATTGCCGCCAATCAGACCGTCGGCGGCACGGGTACCGTGGCCGACCCGCTGATCTTCAAGTCCATCAATATGGGCAAGGCTCGCATCAGCGGCTATGAGCTCAGCGGGGCCTGGACCTTCCTGCCGCAATGGACCGTCAGCGCCAGCTATGCCCACACCAAGGGCGACAGCGAGGTCAACGGCGTCAAGACCCCGCTGAGCACGGTGGACCCCGACAAGGGCGTGCTGGCACTGCGCTACGAGCAGGAGGGCGTCTGGGGCAGCGAACTCACCTTGACCGGCATGAAGAGCCAGCGCCGCAATCCCAACCCCAGCACGAACTACACGCCCAAGGGCTTTGTGGTCGGCGATCTGACGGCCTGGTGGGACATCGACAAGCGCTGGAGCCTGAACGCCGCGTTGAACAATATCGGTGACGTCAAGTACTGGAACTGGTCCGATGTGCGCGGCATTGCGCCGAACAATATCGCGCTGGACGCCTACACCCAGCCCGGCCGCAATCTCAGCGCCAGCGTTCGCTACCAGTTCTGAGGTCGCCAGTCCCGTATGCGACGTTTACTGACCTTGTGGCTGCTGCTGGCCGCAGCCACCGTCCTGCCTGGTCTGGCCCAGGCCGCCACCGTGCTCTTCGTCTCGGCCAGCCCGGTCGCGCCGGGCAAGTTCGTCGCGCTGGCCAAGGCGGCCGAGCCGCTGGGCCTGCGCATCGAGGCGCGCTTTGCCGAGAAGCTGGGGCCTGATCTGGACGCCAAGTTCTGGTCCGGCGCCGACCTGGTCTTGATCGACGCGCCGCGCCAGCATATCGAGGACTATGTGAGGCAGCGCCTGGGCGCCGCGCTGCCGGCGCTGGCGGGCAAGCCCCATGTCTGGCTGCCCACCGCCGCGCCCAAGTCCTCGGGCCTGCCCGAGGCGCTGGCCCAGCGCCTGCATGCCTATTACGTCAACGGCGGGCGCTCAAATATGGATGCCTTTCTGCGCAGCCTCGCGGCGCACTTGAAGGGCAGCCAGGACTGGGCTCGGCTGCCCGCACCCATCGTCTTCCCGCCGTCCGCCCTCTATCACCCGAAGCTGGCCGATGGCAAGGTCGTGCTGCCGACGCCGGCGGCCTATCTGCAGTGGCGCGGCCTGGATGCGAGCAAGCGCCCACCCATCATCGGCATTGCCTTCCACCAGCAAAGCATCTCGGCCGAGCAGACCGGTTTCATCGACGACCTGATCGCCCGCATCGAGGAAAAGGGCGGCGCCGTGGCCTGGCCTTTCTACAGCCCGGTGATGGGCGACGACAACATCCGCAAGATGGTGACCGGCGCCGATGGCAAGCCGCTGGTCGATGTGCTGATCAACACCCAGATCACCTTGAGCCCCGAGCAGCGACGCAAGGAGTTCGAGGCCCTGGGCCTGCCGGTGATCCAGGCCATGGCCTACCGGCGCGGCGATGCCGCCGCCTGGGCCGCCGACCCCCAGGGCGTGCAGCTGATGGATGTGCCCTTCTACCTGGCCCAGGCCGAGTACACCGGCATCACCGACATCCAGATCGCCGCAGCCACCCGCAAGGGTGACGAGCAGGTCGAGCCCATCGCGGCGCAGAGCGCGGCGGTGGTGGGCAAGGCGCTGAACCTGGCGCGGCTGCAGCACAAGAGCGCGGGCGAGCGCAGGGTGGCGGTGTTCTTCTGGAACTATCCGGGCGGCGAGAAAAACCTCAGCGCCTCCTTCATGAATCTGCCCAAGAGTCTGTCGGCCACCCTGGCCGCGCTGCAGGGCGCCGGCTACCGCACCGAGACCATGGACGAGGCGCCGCTGACCCTGCAGCTGCAGCGCCTGCTGGCGCCGGCCTACCGGCCGCCCGAGGACAGGCAGGTGCTGCAGGCCCTGCTGCGCGAGGGCCTGGCCGATCGCCTGCCGCTGGCCGACTACAAGCGCTGGCTCGCCAGCCTGCCGGCTACCGTGCAGGCCCAGCTGCGCCAGTCCTGGGGCGAGCCCGAGGCATCTTCGATGCTGCTGGCCGAGGGCGGCCAGCGCTTCTTCGTGATCCCGCGCCTGCAGCTGGGCAACATCACCCTGCTACCCCAGCCGGGCCGCGGCGAGCGCGGTGGCGACAAGGAAAAGTCGCTGTACCACTCGAGCAGCGCCGCCCCCTCGCACCATTACATGGCCACCTATCTGTGGGCACGCCAGAGCGCCGACGCGCTGGTGCACTACGGCACCCATGGCAGCCAGGAATGGCTGCCCGGCAAGGAGCGCGGGCTGTCGGCCACGCACGACTATCCGATGCTGGCGGTCGGCGATCTGCCCGTGGTCTACCCCTATATCGTCGACAACATCGGCGAGGCCACCCAGGCACGCCGCCGCGGCCGCGCCACCATCATCAGCCACCAGACCCCGCCGTTCGCACCGGCCGGCCTG
The DNA here is from genome assembly GCA_005503085.1 of Burkholderiales bacterium C2. Taxonomy (GTDB): domain Bacteria; phylum Pseudomonadota; class Gammaproteobacteria; order Burkholderiales; family Burkholderiaceae_C; genus Roseateles_E. The sequence continues at coordinate 62,817 of SCOI01000008.1, forward strand.
CATGCCTCGCTGACCAGGATCCACGACCTGCTGCATGACTGGCTGGCCCAGGACGAGGGCAGCGTGCGCGACAAGATCCGCGCCGAGTTCCTCGAGGCCGCGCGCAAGCAGCGCCTGCCGCAGGACATGGGCTGGAGCGAGGCCCGCATCGCCGCCGAGTTCCCGGCCTTCGTCACCGAGGTGCATGACCATCTGCACGAGCTGGCGTTGACGGCCCAGCCCATGGGTCTGCACACCTTCGGTCAGGGGGCCGGCGAGCCCTGGCGCACCGCCACCGTGCTGATGATGCTGGGCAAGGAATTCTGGGAAGGCGTGGCCGGGCCCGGCGAGGAGGCCGACGAGATGCTGGTCGGCGACTGGCGCAAGTTGCCGGAGTCCACGCCGTTTCGCAAACTGCAGGCCCTGCTGGCCGGCGATGACAGCGTCGCCAAAAACCTGCCGGCAACGCTGCAAGCGAAGCTGGCCCAGGCCCGCGCCTGGCACCAGGCGCTGGGAGCGCAAAGCGAGATGGACGGCCTGCTGGCCGCGCTGGCCGGCCGCTATATCGCGACCAGCTATGGCGGCGACCCGATCAAGAACCCCGACTCGCTGCCGACCGGCCGCAATCTCTATGGCTTCGACCCCTCGCGGGTGCCGACCCCGGCGGCCTGGGCCGCCGGCAAGGACGCGATGAACCAGCTGATCGCGGTCCACCAGGCCAAGAACGGTGGCAAGCCGCCGCAGAAGCTGACCTTCACGCTGTGGTCGGTCGAGACCATGCGGCATTTCGGCCTGCTGGAGGCGCAGGCGCTGTGGGCCCTGGGCGTCGAGCCGGTCTGGGATGCCGGCGGGCGGGTCAGCGATGTGAAGCTGATCCCGCGCGCGCAGCTGGGCCGGCCGCGCGTCGATATCGTGCTGTCGGCCACCGGTCTGTACCGCGACCACTTTCCGAATGTGATGCGCCAGCTCGCCAAGGCCGCCAAGCTGGCCGCCGAAGCCGCTGACGAGGCCGACAACCCGGTGGTCGCCAACGCCCGGCGCATCGCGCAGCAGCTGCAGGCCCGCGGCGTCGATGCGGCCGCAGCCCAGCGCGCCGGCCAGACCCGCATCTTCTCGTCCGAGAGCGGCCGCTATGGCACCGGCCTGGACGATGCGGCGCTGGCCACCGACACCTGGAAGACCCAGGCCGAGGGCGACCGCAAGCTGGCCGAGCTCTACTTGTCGCGCATGCAGTTCGCCTATGGGCCGGACGAGGCGGAGTGGGGCGCCAAAGGTGTGGCAGGTCAAGGCGCCGGCCAGCTGAACCTCTACGCCGAGCACCTGCGCGGCACCGAGGGCGCGGTGCTGGCGCGCAGCTCCAACCTCTACGGCATGCTGACCACCGACGATCCCTTCCAGTATCTGGGCGGCATTGGCCTGGCGGTGCGCCATCTGGACGGCAAGGCGCCCGAGCTCTATGTCTCGAATCTGCGCGGTTCGGGCGGCGGCAAGGTCGAGGGCGCGGCCCAGTTCCTGGCCAAGGAGCTGGCGACGCGCAACTTCCATCCCGGCTATATCAGCGGGCTGATGGGTGAGGGCTATGCCGGCACTTTGCAGGTGCTGGACGGCATCAACAACTTCGCCGGCTGGCAGTCGGTGGCGCGCGAGATCGTGCGCCATGACCAGTGGCAGGAGTTCATGGATGTCTATGTGCGCGACAAACACAATCTGGGCCTGAAGCGCTGGTTCGAAAGCCAGAACCCGCACGCGCTGGCGCAGAGCATAGAGCGCATGCTGGAGGCCGCGCGCCAGGGCCAGTGGCAGGCCGATGTGCAAAGCGTCGCCGAGCTCAAAGAGCGCTGGCGCGAGCTGTCCAGGCGCTACGACGTGAAGACCGACAACCAGGCCTTCAACAAATTTGTCGGCGCAGCGGGCTTCGGCTTGGACAGCGCGGCGGCCCTGGTCAAAGCGGCGGCCGCCGCGGCTGCGACACCGGCTGCCGATGTGGCGCCGCCACCCCCGCCAATTCAAGGCATGAAGCTCGACAAGGTGGCCGAGCCGCCGTCGGCCCACGCGCCGCAGCTGATCGTCACCAGCCTGGCCGTGATGTTGCTGCTGCTGGCCACCGTCGGCGGCGGCTGGCGCGCCTGGCGCCAGGACGCCGGCGCGCAACTGCACATCGCGCCCACCACCGCCTGACCACCCCTCTGATTCCCGACTCTTCAAACCCTATGTCTTCCATTCTCGAAAACAGCATGTATCTGGTGGCGCAGTGGTTTCTGCTGCCCACGCTGGCCCTGATCGCCATCCTCTTCCTCTATGCCTTCTGGGTGCTGGGCGCTTTTGTCGTGCACCTGCAGCGGCGCCGCTCTGGGGCGGGCCGCCCGCTGCTGGCCGCGCATCGGGCGGCCGGGCCCGAGGGCTTGAGCGATGACGAGCTGGACCTGAAGGCCCACCGCCTGATGGAAGGCCCGCGCATCGCCAGCCGCGTCACGCCGATGCTGGGCCTGGTCGCGACGATGATCCCGATGGGGCCGGCGCTGCGCTCGCTGTCCGACGGCAATCTGGCCGCCGTCTCGCAGAACCTGACCGTGGCCTTCTCGGCCGTGATCCTGGCGCTGATCGCCGCGTCCATCACCTTCTGGGTGGTCAATATCCAGCGCCGCTGGCTGGCCGAGGAGATCGTCGAGATCGGCAAGCTGCGCACAAAGCAGGGGACCTGAGATGGCGATCAAGTTGCTGCATGAGGCCGAGACCGATGACCCGATCCTGTCGGTCGTCAATCTGATCGACATCTTTCTGGTCGTGATCGCGGCGCTGCTGATCACGGTGGCGCAGAACCCGATGATCAACCCCTTCAACAAGCAGGACGTCACCGTGATCACCGACCCCGGCAAGCCCTCGATGGAGATCATGGTCAAGAAGGGCGAGAAGGTCGAACGCTTCAAGGCCAGTGGCGCGATCGGCAGCGGCGACGGCGAGAAGGCCGGTGTGGCCTACAAAATGAAGGACGGTTCCATCGTCTACGTACCGGAAGGCGGCACACAATGAAAAAGACTCTGCTGATGGGCTTGAGCCTGCTGCTGGCCGGCTGCGCCCAGCTGGGCATGACACCCAGCAACGAGCGCATCGTCGAGGTGGCCAGCGGCCGCGCGATCAGCCGCGACGAACTGCTGCAGAAGCTGCTCGCCAGCGACTATGTGCTTCTCGGCGAGCGGCATGACAACGCCGTCCATCATCAGCGCCGTGCCGAGCTGCTGAACGCGCTGGGCCCGCGCGTGCCGGTGGTGGCCGAGCACCTGACGCGCGGCCAGGCGGTGCTGAACGGCCCCGAGCTCCTGCCGCGCCTGCAGGCGGCCGGCTTTGACGAGAAGGGCTGGCGCTGGCCGCTGCACGAGCCGCTGTTCGCGGCCGCAGCGGCGCCGGGCCGCATGCTGGTCGGCGGCAATGCGCCGCGCGATCTCGCGCGCGAGCTGGCGCGCAAGGGCGAGGCAGCCCTGCCCGAGGATCTGCAGGCCGTGACCCGGGCCGCGCCGCTGGACGAGGCCGGCACCAAGGCGCTGGATGCCGACCTGGTGCAAGGCCATTGCGGCATGCTGGCCGGCGAACGCCTGGTCGGCATGGGCTGGGCCCAGCGGGCCCGCGATGCGGCGATGTGGCTGAGCCTGCAGGCCGCGGCGCAGGCCCAGGGCAAGCCGGCGGTGCTGCTCGCCGGCAACGGCCATGTGCGCCGCGACTACGGCGTGGCCCAGCTGATCGCGGCCCAGCAGCCGGCGGCGCGGGTGGCCAGCGTCGGCTTTGTCGAGACCGGCGCCCAGATCCAGGGCGCGCCCTACCACTACGTCTGGATCACCGCCGCACCCAAGCGCGAGGACCCCTGCGCGGGCATGCGCGAGATGATGGACAAGATGAAGACCAGGGAGGCCGCCAAGCCATAGCGGCCCGAGGGCTTCCTGGCCGAGATCGATGCCTCAGCGGGAGTGCTGGGCCGCAGATTCGGGCAGGCGGCAGCCCTGATCGTCGCAGAGCGGCGCGGCGGCTGCGTCCTCGTCGGGCTCGGCGAGCAGGCGGCCGATCAGTGCACCCAGGCGCAGGTCGTCGACGCGGCCGAATTGGTGCAGCCGGATGCGGCCCCGCTTGTCCAGCAGTATCAGGCTGGGCGTGCCGCGCAGGCCCAGGGCCTGCATCGTCAGCGGCACCGGACCGCCGCGCGGGTCGGGCCGGTCCAGCCCGATGGCGAAGCCGAGCCGGTACTCATCGATGAAGGCCTGTAGCGCGGCGACATTACCCATCACCTCGTGGTGTTCGAACACGCTGTGCAGCCCGATCACGGCCAGCTGTTCGGGCGGGAACAGCTCGTGCAGCCTGGCGGTCTGCGGCAGACCATGGGCGACGCAGCCGGGACACAGCATCTGGAAGGCATGCAGCGCGACCACGCGGCCGCGCAGCTGCGGCAGCGCGATGGGCTGGCCGCCGGTATTGAACCATTGCGCGATCTGCAGTGGCGGCGCCAGATCGGCCTGGGCGGCGGGGATCTCGAAGGACATCGTGGTCTCCGTTTCAGAGGGGCTGGGTCCCGCTCCGCTTGACGGCCGGGAAATCGAGCGGCACCTGGAAGGCCAGGTTCATATAGTTGGTGAACAGGTTCAGCGCCACATGGGCCAGGATCTCGACGATCTGCTCGTCGTTGAAGCCGGCCTCGCGCAGCGCCTGCACATCGGCATCGCCGGCCTGGCCGCGGTTGTCGACCAACTGCAGCGCGAAGCGCAGCGCGGCGGCGGTCTGCGGGTCGGTCGATTCGCCCTGCTGGGCGGCGGCCATCTCGGCGGTGCTGGCACCGGCCTTGCGGCCCAGCATCGTGTGGGCGGCCAGGCAGTATTCGCAATCGTTGCGGTCGGCGACGGCGACGGCGATCTGCTCGCCCAGCTTGGCCGGGATCACGCCGGAACCCAGGGCGCCGAATGCGCCCCACATGCTTTGCAGGGCCGCCGTGGAGTTGGCGACCGCGCGGAACATCGCAGGGGTGGCGCCGAAGGCACCATGGATCTGCTGGAGCAGCTCCTTGCGGGTGCCGGTGGCCTGGGCGGGATCGATCAGATGAAGGCGGGACATGAGGGTTCTTCCTTTGCTGTGTAGGCGATGGGTCGGGAGGGTTTGGGCAGCTGCTGGATCTCAGTGTGCGCCGCCGCGTCGTACCATTGGCCACTTATCGTCCAAGTCGCATACCAATTCGTCCAGACCATGAGCCAGCCGACCATAGACCGCCTGTCCAGCCTGCTGGAGCGCTTCAAGGTGCGGGCACGCCTGTTCCACCAAGGCCCGCTGTGCGGCATCAGCCGCTTCCCGGCCGAGCCCGGGCGCGGGTTCCTGCATGTGATGCGGCGCGGCGAGCTGGAGTTGCGACATGGGGCGAAGCAAAGCGAGCTGCCGCGCCGCCTGCTGGTCACCGAGCCGACCCTGCTGTTCTATCCAAGGCCCTTGGCGCACCAGTTCCGCAACCCGCCCGAGGATGGCTCGGACTTTGTCTGCGCCGAGCTGGAGTTCGACGGTGCTGCGCTGAACCCGCTGGTGCGCGCGCTGCCGCCGCTGGTGGTGCTGCCGCTGGCACGGGTCGAGGGGCTGGGGCTGTCTTTGCAGCTCTTGTTCAGCGAGACCGAGCGGCTGCGCTGCGGCCAGCGCCTGCTGGCGGACCGGCTGTTCGAGGTGGTGTTGATCCAGCTGCTGCGCTGGCTGATCGACCATCCGGCCGAGGCCGGCGTGCAGCCGGGCCTGATCACCGGCCTGGCGGACCCACGGCTGGCCCGCGCGCTGGTGGCGCTGCATGAGGCGCCCGGCGAGGCCTGGAGCCTGGCGGCGATGGCCGAGCGGGCCGGCATGTCGCGCAGCGCCTTCGCCGCCCATTTCAAGGCGGTGCTGGCGCAGACGCCGGCCCACTACCTGGCCGACTGGCGCCTGACCCTGGCCCAGTCCCGGCTGCGCCAGGGCCGGCCGGTCAAGCAGATCGCCGACGAGCTGGGCTATGCCAGCGCATCGGCGCTGTCGCGCCTGTTCAGCCAGCGCCTGGGGCGCTCGCCACGTCAATGGCTGGACGGCCAGGCCGAAGTCTGAGTCTGCAGCAAGGAGGCAGAGGTCCGATAACTTCCAGCAGCCGGCGCAGGCGCATGGGAGGATGGCGGCCTTCAATCGATCACCAGGTAGCCGACACCATGCCCGCCGACCACGCCGCCGCCTTCCATGCGCTGCACCACGCCGCCTCGCCGCTGCTCTTGCCCAATGCCTGGGACCCGGGCAGCGCCCTGCTGATGCAGAGCCTGGGCGCCGCAGCGGTGGCCACCAGCAGCGCCGCCGTGGCCTGGGCCATGGGCTATGGCGACGGTGACCGGCTGCCGGTCGCCAAGCTGATCGCGCTGACCGAGGCGCTGGCCGCGCGCCTGGCGGTGCCGCTGACGGTGGACTTCGAGGGCGGTTATTCGGACGATCCGCAGGGCGTCGGCGCCAGCGCCGCCGCGCTGATCGCCGCCGGTGCCGCCGGCATCAATATCGAGGACGGCCGCGCCGCGCCCGAGCTGCTGGTACGCAAGATCGCGGCGGTGCGCGAGGCGGCCGAGCGTGCCGGTGTGCGCCTCTTCATCAATGCCCGTAGCGATGTCTATCTGAAGGGCCTGGTGCCGCCCGAGCAGCGCATTGACGAGCTGCTGGCCCGCGCCGAGCGCTATGCAGCAGCCGGCGCCGACGGCCTGTTCGCGGCCGGCGCACGAGCGCCCGAAGAGATCGCGGCGATCTGCGCCGGCAGCCGCCTGCCGGTCAATATCCTGGCCCTGCCGGGCGTGCCCGCCGCAGCCGAACTGGGCCGGCTGGGCGTGCGCCGCATCAGCGCCGGCTCGGGCATCGCCGAGTCGGTCTATGCCCGCATCGCCGAGCTGACCGAGGGCTTCTTGCGCAGCGCTGACGGTCAGGCGCTGGGCGAGCGGGCGATGGCTTATGGCGAGCTGAACGCCTTGATGGCCCAGCCCTGAGCCGGCCGGCGGCGCGGCCTCAGCGCCGCGTCCACAGCATCACCCAGTTTTCCGCCCAGCTCTTGCCGCCGTCGCGCGACACGGCCTGGTACCAGCGGCAGGATCTGGGCGTGATCTGGTCCCAGACGCCGCGATAGATCACGGTCGCCTCGCCGTCCTTTTCCTCGCTGTCCCAGGTGCCGACACCGGCCACGAAACTGCCCCAGGACGGCGGTGGGGTCAGCACCCCGCTCTTGGCATTGACCCAATGGTCGGCCCAGAGCCTGCGCTCCACATCCAGCAGCCGCAGCCCCATGCCGCTGAAGCCGCGCGCCGGGATGCGCAACTCCTCGACGCTGCCGACGCCGCCCAGGATGGCGTGCACCGTGGCCTCGCCGTCGAACTGATCCCATGCGCCCTGTTTGTTCAGCTGGCGATGCTTGATCGTCCATTCGCCGCTGAGAAAGTCGAAGTCGCCGGGCTTGCCGGTGGCCGGCGGCGGCGCCATCGCGGCCAGTGCCGGCAGCACGATGCCGCTGCCGGCAGCGGCCAGGCCGGCGCTGAGTTGCAGCATCGAGCGGCGCTGCAGATCGGGGTTGCTGGTGTTCATTGTGTGGTCTCCGTTGGGGCGCTGCGGAATTGGCGCCGGCCCGGCCACTGTGCAAGGCTTTATATGACAACAAATGTCAGCTTTTCTCCGGCGCCTCGCGATAGACGCGATGCAGGGCCGCAGCCGCCTCGCGCAGCGCCGCGCGCAGCTCGGCTGGCGCCAGGGCCTCGACGTCCGGCCCCAGGCGCAGCAACTCGCCCACCGCCGCCTCGATCGACTCGATCGGGATCTCCAGGTGATGCCAGCCATCCGCATCGCAGGGGCCGGCCGCGGCTACCGCCTGCGCCATCGCATGGCTGGCCTCGGCCAGCCGCCGCAAGGCCTGCGGCCGCGCGCGCACCCGGGCGCGGCCGGCCTGCATGCGGGCCTCGTAGTCGCGTGCGAAGGCCTCCCAGTAGCGGCCGAGATCGAAGTCGGCTGGCGGCTCGGCGCGCTGCTGTTCGATCTGCAGGCTCCGGATCGCGCTGACCCGGTAGGTGCGAACCTGCGGGCCAACGGCCGCCACCAGATACCAGAGCCCGCCCTTCAGCACCAGGCCCAGCGGCGCCACCTGGCGCGCCACCCGACCCTGCCAGCTCTGGTAGTCCAGGCTCAGCAGGCGGCCGGACCAGACCGCCTCGGCCAGCGCCGGGAGCAGCTGCTGGGCTTCGGGCCCCTGGAACCAGGCGACCGGGTCGAGGTGAAAGCGTGCCGCCACGCGCAAGGCATCCTGGCGCAACGCCTCGGGCAGGGCGGCCATCAGCTTCAGCCGGGTGGTCTCCAGGCTGGCGCCCATGCCCAGTTGCGCCGCCGCGAAGGGCACGCCGGCCAGGAACAGGCTCTCGGCCTCGGGCCTGTCCAGGCCGGTCAGCGCGGTGCGGTAGCCCTCGCGCAGCACAAAGCCGCCCGAGCGGCCGTGCTCGGCATAGACCGGCACGCCGGCGGCGCTGAGCGCGTCGATGTCGCGGTAGATGGTGCGCACCGAGACCTCCAGCGCCTCGGCCAGCGCCGCCGCCGACACCCGCCCCTGCGCCTGCAGGCGCAGCAGGATGGAGAGTAGCCGGCTGGATCGCATGGCCGCTATCTTGCCCGCGCGCCGGTCCAGGCTTGTCAGCAGCCTCGCCGCTATGCTGGCGCCATGACGACGCAACATCGCCTCTGGCTTCAAGACCTGACCCTCTCCGCCGCCGTGGCCGGCTTTGTCGCCGTGCTGGTGGGTTTCACCAGCTCGGTGGCCATCGTGTTCCAGGCCGCCCAGGCGCTGGGCGCCACGCCCGCCCAGACCAGCTCCTGGATGTGGGCGCTGGGACTGGGTATGGGCATCACCAGCCTGGGCTTGTCGCTGTGGACCCGCCAGCCGGTGCTGACCGCCTGGAGCACGCCCGGCGCGGCCCTGCTGGCCGGCTCGGCCGGGCTGTCGATGGCCGAGGCGATCGGCGCCTTCATCGTCTGCGCGGCGCTGATCATGCTGTTCGGGGTGACGCGCTGGTTCGAGCGGGTGATGGACCGCATCCCGCTGGCCGTGGCCTCGGCCCTGCTGGCCGGCGTGCTGGCCCGTTTCGGGCTCGATGCGGTGCTGACGGTCCAGAGCGCGCCGCTGATGGTGCTGGTGATGGCCGGGGCCTATCTGCTCGGCAAGCGCTTCATGCCGCGCTATGCGGTGCCCGGCGTGCTGCTGGCCGGTGTGGCGGTCGCGGCGGCGCAGGGCCGGCTGCGCCTGGGCGCGGTCGACTGGGCCTGGGCCCAGCCGGTCTGGACCACGCCGGTCTTCAGTCTGGCGGCCCTGGTCGGCGTGGCCCTGCCGCTGTTCCTGGTCACGATGGCCTCGCAGAACCTGCCCGGCGTCGCCGCCCAGCGCGCCTCGGGCTACCAGACGCCGGTGTCGGCCAGCATCACGGTGACAGGTCTTGCCTCGCTGCTGTTGGCGCCGTTCGGTGGCTATGCCTTCAATCTGGCGGCCATCACCGCCGCCATCTGCATGGGCCGCGAGGCGCACGAAGACCCGGCCAAGCGCTACACCGCCGCCATGATGGCCGGCCTGTTCTATATCGCCGTGGGCCTGGCCGGCGGCGCGGTCGTCGGCCTGCTGGTGGCTTTTCCGCGCGAGCTGGTCGCGGCGGTGGCCGGCCTGGCCTTGCTGGGCACGATTGCCGGCGGTCTCTCGGCCGCGCTGAAGGACGAGAAACACCGCGACGCCGCCATCCTGACCTTTCTGGTCACGCTGTCCGGCGTCTCGCTGCTGGGCATAGGCTCGGCCTTCTGGGGCGTGGTGGCCGGCAGCGCTGCCCTTGCGGTGGCTCGTTTCAGGGCCTGACCGATAATCCTGCCCCCACCGACCAAGAGGCTTGCCATGAAAAAAACATTCCAGCTCCAGATCGAGGGCAAGCACCCCGAGCGCCTGCTCGAAGCCATCAAGCACGAGATCCGCCAGTACCTGAAGCGCGAGCGCCGCAAGCCCCTGCCGGCGCAAGCGGACTTCTGGGACTTCGACTGCCGCTTCGGCCTCAGCGAGGCGGCGGCCGAGGTGATCCATGTCGGCGCCTTCATGGACCGCATCAACGAGGCCGCTGCCGCCCAGGCCCCGGCCTTCTACCTGGAACTGCTGGCCAAGCCGGCGCAGCGCAGCTTCGTGCCGCGCGCATCGGCGCTCGACGACGGCGACGAAGATTGATGAAGGGCTGAGCCCTGCGCCTCGGCGCCAGTCGTGCAACACTGCGCACCGCTGAGTACCTCCCCTTGTGAAAGTGCGCCCGTCATGATCCTCTTATTCGTCGCCGACCCGCTGGAGTCCTTCAAGACCTACAAGGACACGACTTTTTCGATGATGCGCGAGGCCGCCAAGCGCGGTCATGTGCTGTGGGCCTGCCATCCGGCCGATCTGGTCTGGATTCGTGGTGGCAAGGTCAGCGCCCACGGTGCCCGCCAGATCACGCTGACCGGTGACGAGCATGACTGGTTCAAGGTCGAGCAGACGACGGAGCTGGTGCTGGCCGAGACGGACGCCATCGTGATGCGCAAGGACCCGCCGTTCGACAGCGAGTTCTTCTACGCCACCCATCTGCTGAGCCAGGCCGAGCGCGAGGGGGCGAAAGTCTTCAACAAGCCGGCAGCGCTGCGCGACCATCCCGAGAAGCTGGCCATCCTGGAGTTCCCCGAGCTGATCGGCCCGACCCTGGTGACGCGCAGCGCGGCGGCCATCAAGGCCTTCCACGCCGAGCACCGCGACATCATCCTGAAGCCGCTGGACGGCATGGGCGGCATGGGCATCTTCCGCGTCGGCCCCGACGGGCTGAACCTGGGCTCCATCATCGAGACCCTCAACCAGGGCGGCGCCGAGACCGTGATGGTGCAGCGCTATCTGCCGGAGATCGTCCAGGGCGACAAGCGCGTGCTGCTGATCGGCGGCGAGGTCGTGCCCTTCTGCCTGGCCCGCATCCCGCAGGGCAGCGAGATCCGCGGCAATCTGGCCGCCGGTGGCAAGGGCGTGGCCCAGCCGCTGAGCCCGCGCGACCGCGAGATCGCCGAGCAGCTGGCGCCGGTGCTGGCCGCGCGCGGCCTGCTGCTGGTGGGTCTGGATGTGATCGGCGACTGCGTCACCGAGATCAATGTCACCAGCCCGACCGGCTTCCAGGAGATCACGAAGCAGACCGGTTTCGATGTCGCGAAGCTGTTCGTCGATGCGCTGGAGCGGGCCGCCGGAGCCTGAGCTTCTTCTTCAGGCGCTGAACCCTTTGGGCCGTTCGGGCCCTCCTTGCTGCAGAAACTGGTGTGAACCCCTCTGCAGGAGTGCTGAAGAATGTTGCAAGCCCCGATTGAACTGGTGGAGTCCGCGCGCCGTGGCGACAAGGGCGCGGTGCTGCAGTTGCTGAGCCTGTGCCAGCCCGATCTGAAGCGCTTTGCGCGCCGCAGCTGCAGCAGCAGCGAGGATGCCGAGGACGCGGTGCAGCTGGCGCTGTGGCAGCTGTATCGCCGCGTCGGCGCGCTGCGCACGGCGGCAGCGCTGGCCGGCTGGCTGTTCCGCATCGTCGAGCGCGAGTGCTACCGGCTGCTGCGCCTGCGCAAGGGCAGCGACTCGCTGGAGGATCTGCCCGAGGCGCTGGAGCCCCAGGCGGCGGTGCTGCCGCTGGATCTGCGCCGCGATCTGGCCCGGGCGATCGAGCAGCTGAGCCCGGCCTATCGCGAGGTGCTGCTGCTGCGCGATGTGCACGAGCTGACGGCACCCGAGGTCGCGGCCCAGCTGGGCCTGAGCCTGGAGGCGGTCAAGAGCCGGCTGCACCGGGCGCGCGCCCGGGTGCGCGAGCAGCTGCTGGCCAGCGGCTACTGGCTCAAGGACGGCGCGCCACAGACCGGCGCCCAGGGCGACGCACCGTGAGGCCCGGAATGTTTTTTTGCAGTCGTTCCATCACCATTCATCTGCTGCGCGGCGCGGCGGCCGCGCTGCTGCTAGTGCTGGCGCTGTGGCCGGGGCCGCTGGCCGGCTGGCTGCGCGCCATCGCCTTGGCGGGCGCGGTGCTGCTGATGCGCGGCTGCCCGATGTGCTGGCTGCTGGGGCTGTTCGAGACGGTGCGGCGACGCTTGAAGCCTTGACGCCGAAGAGGCCCCGGGTCGGCACCGCTAGGATGTGAGGCTGCGTTCAACCGATAGGAGCATCTGTGATGGCCGAGTTCTCCGCATCCGTGACCTGGGCACGCCAGGCCGATGAAGTCTTCACCGACCAGCGCTACAGCCGCCGGCATGCCTGGGGCTTCGATGGCGGCGCCCAGGTGCCGGCCTCCTCATCCCCGCATTCGGTGCCCCTGCCTTACTCGGACCCGGCGGCGGTGGACCCCGAGGAGGCTTTTGTGGCTTCGCTGTCCAGCTGCCATATGTTGTGGTTTCTGAGCCTGGCGGCCAAGGCCGGCTGGGTGGTCGAGGCCTATCGCGACGACGCGCTCGGTGTGATGGCGCGCAATGCGCGCGGCAAGATGGCGATGACGCGCGTGACGCTTCGGCCCATCGTGCAATTCGCCGGCGCGGCGCCCGATGCTCCCGCGCATGAAGCCCTGCACCACGCCGCCCACGAGGCCTGCTATATCGCGAACTCGGTGGCCTGCGAGGTGCTGTGCGAGCCGCAGCTCAGCAACGCGGCCGCAGTGCCAGCCGCAGGGGTTCCGTCGGCCGCAGCGTGATCTGCAGCGCCGGTATCGGCGCCGGCCGGCCGGGCGCGGGCGCCAGCTCGTAACGCTGCAGCAGCAGGGCCGCGATCAGCCCGATCTCGGTCAGCGCGAAATGGCTGCCCAGGCAGACCCGCGGTCCGGCGCCGAAGGGCAGCCAGGCGCCGCGCGGGATCTCGGCATGGCCGCTGGCTGGATCGAAACGCTCGGGGCGGAAGGCCTCGGGCTCCTCGAACCAGCGCGGATCGCGCTGGATGATGCCCGGGGTCAGTCGGATCATCGAGCCCGCCGGCAGGGTGTAGCCGCCGATCTGCAGCGGCACGGTGCTGATGCGCGACAACAGGGCAGGGGCTGGCGGGTACAGGCGCAGCACCTCCTTGATGCAGGCCTGCAGCCAGGGCAGACGCGGCAGATCGGCGGCGCTCGGTGCCCGCCCGCCCAGCACCTCCTGTAGCTCGTCGGCGGCGCGGCGCTGTGCCTCGGGATGGGCGGCCATGCACCAGCCCCACCAGGTCAGCGCGGCGGCGCTGGTCTCGTGGCCGGCCAGGAAGATGGTCATGCACTCGTCGCGCAGCGCCTGTTCGCCGAGCGGCCGGCCCTGCGGGTCGCGCAGCTGCAGCAGCATCTGCAGCAGATCCTCGCCCTGGAAGTCAGGCATGGCGCGGCGCCGCGCCAGCTCGCCGCGGATCAGCCCATCCAGGGTCTGCAGCGCCCGGCGCTTGCCCGTTTTCCAGGGCGCCCACAGCGGGGCGCTGGCCGGCCAGAACATCTCCTGCATGCCGATCAGGCTGATGGCATGGACGGCATCGGCGGCGCGCCTACCCTCGGCCGTGTCGCTGCGCGAGAACAGGCTGCGCAGGATCACCTCCATCGTCAGCTGAGTCATCGCCGACTCGAAACCGAACTCGGGGCCGCTCTGCCAGCTCGCCAGCGCCTGCTCGGTGGCCGCCACCATCAGCGGCGCGAAGGCCTCGACCCGCTTCGGCGCAAAGCCCGGCTGCAGCATCTGGCGCTGGCGCTTCCAGGCCTGCCCCTCGGCCACCAGCACGCTCTGGCCATGGGCCGAGGCAAACACTTCGGTGCCGCGCTCCCAGCGGATCAGCCCTTCGTGGGCGGCCACAAGCAGCTCACGCACCTGTTCGGGATGGAAGAAGTTGTAGTCGCGGTAGTGCATCAGGCGCAGGTGCACGATGTCGCCATGGCGGCGCTGCAGGCCGCTCAGAAAGCCCAGATAGTCGCGCCGCAGCGCGCCCAGCTCCTGCAGGCCCAGCCAGCGGCAGGGCGGGCCGGGAGGCAGGGTGGGGCGTGTCAAGGTGTCGGTCGTCATGGCGGCGATCTTGCCGGCACCCTGTTTTTCGGTATTGAACGGTTGCGACACTAGACTGCGGGCATGGACGCCTCCCTCCACCCCGATGCCATCGCCCGCCTGCTGGTGCCAGGTCTTGCGTTGAGCGGCTGTCTGCATGCCCATCTGTGGCGCGACACCTCGGCGGCGGCCGGGCTCAGCGAGGCTCAGCGCAGCAGCTGGTTTCCGGCCACGCCGCTATGCGGCCTGAGCTGGGTGCTGGCCGGGGCGGGCGAGCAGTTGGACGAGGCGGGGCGCTCGCTGGGCCTGTTGCCGGGTCCGCTGCTGGTCACCGGGCCGCGCAGCCGGCCGGCCTTCTACCGCGCGCATGGGCCGACGCGCTGCTTCATGACCGCGATCACACCGGATGCGCTGCAGGCGCTGACCGGGCTGGACATCGCAGCCCTGTGCGACCGCTGCGTCAGCATGGAGCAGCAGCCCGGGCTGAATGAGCCGGACTGGCGTGCGTTGAACGCGGCGATGCTGGCCGCGCCCGACGAGCAGGCCTGCCAGCGCCTGCTGGAGGACTTCCTGCGGCCGCGCTGGCGCGCGGTGCCGCAGGCGGGCGGCAGCGGCTACCGTGACTGGATGCAACACCTGGCCCTGCGCGCAGTGGCCGCCGGCCATGGCCGCAGCCTGCGCCAGATGGAGCGCCGCATCAAGCAATGGAGCGGCCAGAGCCTGCGCGCGCTGCGTGCGCTCAGCCGGGCCGAGGCCACCTATGCGCAGGGCCGGCGCGCGATGGCCGAGGGCGAGCTGGTCTGGAGCGCGCTGGCCCAGGATATGGGCTATGCGGACCAGGCCCATCTGTGCCGCGAGACGCGCCGCGTCACTGGCTTCAGCCCCGAGGAACTGCGCCGGCGCATCGACAGCGAGGAGGCTTTCTGGCCCTATCGCGTCTGGGCCTGAGCGCCCCCTGTTTTCAAAGCAAGGAAGCCAAAATGTCCGTGCAACTGGTCGAAATCACCCGCCACAACCTGGCCGAGCTGCTGAAGCTGGACGCCGGCGACGGTGGCAAACAGGTGGCGCCCAATGTCAGATCGATGGCCCAGGCCGCCGTCTATGCCGAGGCCTGGCCGCGCGGCATTGCGGTGGACGGCGTGCTGGTCGGCTTTCTGATGCTGTACGACCCCAGCCTGACGCCCGCGCCCGAGGAACCCAAGTTCGCGCTCTGGCGGCTGATGATCGACAAGGGGCAGCAGGGCAGGGGTTATGGCGCAGCGGCGGTGCAGGCGCTGATCACCCATGTGCGCACGCGGCCCGGCGCCGAGACGCTGTATCTGAGCTATGTGCAGGACAGCGCGAATGCAGCGGCGGCCGAGCGCTTCTACCGCTCGCTGGGCTTCACGCCGACCGGCGAGATCGATGATGGTGAGCTCGTGATGAGCCTGAGGCTCTGAACATGCCAGGCCCCTGGCGCCGCCTCTCCGCCGCCCAGCTCAACGGCATCAGTGTCGCGCTGGGCGTGGCGCTGATACAGGCCCTGTTCACCGCCTTGTTCGGGCTCGATGCCGGCCTGGCCGCCGCCGGTGGCGCGGTCTGCACCAGCCTGCCGGACCTGCCGAACCCGCCGCAGCGGGTCTGGCGCCGGCTCTTCCCGGCTGCGCTGCTGGCCGCGCTGGTGACCCTGTCCGTCGGCCTGCTGCGGCATTCGCCGGGGGCGATGACGGGGCTGATCGCGCTGATCGCTTTTGGCACGCTGATGATGATGGCCTGGGGCCCGCGTGCCGGGCCGCTGTCCTTCACCGGCGTGCTGGCACTGGTGTTTGCGATGGCCTGGCATGCACCGCCGTCGGTCACGGCGGCCCTCGCGCATGCCGGCTGGGTGCTGGCCGGTGCGCTGGTCTACACCCAGTGGGCGCGCGCCGGCGCCTGGCTGCTGCGGCGGCGCTACCGCGAGCTGGCCGTGACGGCGGCGATGCGGGCCTGCGTGGCGCGGCTGCGATCGCGGGCGCAACGCATCGCCGGCGCGCTGCCGCCGGCCGATGCCAGCATCCGCGCCTCGATTGCCGACGACGTCCTGCTGGCCGACGCGCTGCAGGCCGCGCGCGACCAGGTCTTTGCCGCGCGACCCTCGGCCGTGAGCCGGCGCCAGACCGATCTGGTGCTGGGCCTGATCGAATTGCGCGATCTGATGCTGTCGATCCGGCTCGACGTCGAGCTGCTGGGCAGCGACGCCGCCGGCCTGCATTGGCGCGGCGCACTGGCCACCACGCTGATCCATCTGGCCGAGGCCCTGGAGACCCTGGCCGCTGCCATCGGCCAGGGTCAAGTCATGCCCGCCGTGTCGGCGCAAGGCTGGCGCGAGGCGCTGGCAGCGCGTCTGGCCGGTGCGCCGGCCGCCGCCGACGACGCGCGCCACCACCTGGTCGACGCGCTGCAAAGCCGGCTCGGCCATATGCTGGACGATGTCGCGGCGATGGCCGAGCGCCAGGCGGGTCCCGACCGGGACAGTGCCTGGCCGCCCGAGAAGCTGCAGCTCTTCGTCTCGCCCGAGGGCTGGCCGCTGGCCGCGCTCAGGCCGCATCTGAGCCTGCAGTCCGGCGTGATGCGCCATGCCTTGCGCGCCGGTCTGGCCTTGTCGCTGGCCTATGTGCTGGGCCAGTTCCTGCCCTGGAACGCCCATCCCTACTGGCTGGTGCTGAGCGTCGCCGTGGTCTTGCGCGGCAATCTGGAGCAGACCCTGTCGCGCCGCAACGAGCGCATCATCGGCACCGTGATCGGTTGCCTGCTGGTGCTCGCGCTGGCACAGCTGCAGCAGCCGCGTCTGCTGGCG
This sequence comes from Burkholderiales bacterium C2, assembly GCA_005503085.1. Classification (GTDB taxonomy): domain Bacteria; phylum Pseudomonadota; class Gammaproteobacteria; order Burkholderiales; family Burkholderiaceae_C; genus Roseateles_E. The sequence goes on from SCOI01000008.1 coordinate 79,633, forward strand.
CTGGCCTTCATCGTCGCGGTGGGTGTGGCCCATGCCTATGTCAACCAGCGCTACCGGGTCGCCGCCACCGCCGCCACCCTGATGGCCCTGGTGCAGCCGCTGCTGCTGCAGCCGGGCAGCAGCCCGGCGATTGCCGAGCGTCTGGCCGACACCGTGATCGGCGCGCTGCTGGCCTGGGCCTTCTGCTTTGTGCTGCCCTCGTGGGAGCGCCGTTCGCTGCAGCGCCTGAGCGGCCAGCTGCGCGCGGCGCTGGCCCGCCATGCCGGCAATCTGCTGGTCTGGGCGCCGGCGCCCGATCAGCAGCTGGCCCAGCGCCTGAGCCGCCAGCAGGCCTACACGGCCCTGGCTGCGCTGGCCGCCGCGGCCCAGCGCAGCCGGGTCGAGCCGCGCCAGGTGCGTCTGCCCGAGCCGGAGATCGAGGCGGTGCTGAGCCATGGCTACCGTTTCATGGCCCTGCTGGGCACGGTGCAGCAGATGCTGAACCGGCGCACCGACCGGCTCGCCGCCGAACTGGCCGGCCCCGAGCTGGCGCTGGCCCGGCAGGACTGCGCAGCATGGCTGGTGCAAGGGCAGGGCGCCGAGCTGCCGGTGATGGCGCCCGCCGAGGTCGACTGGCCCGAGCATGCCGGCCAGCAAGACCTGACCCCCTGGTTGCTGCGTCGGTTGCGCCTGGCGCGGCGCGAAGCGGCAGACCTGGTCGCTGCCGAGTCGCGGTTGCTGGCGGCGATCAGCCGCGCAGATAGCGCAGGCCGTCCGCGCAGTGGCGTCGGCGAAAGGCCGTGACCTCGGGTGCCAGCGCGGCGGCCGCCGCATCCGATTCGAGCGCGCCGGCGATCAGCGCCGCCAGCTCGGCCATCTGAGCCGGACCCAGGCCCAGACGCACGATCTCAGGCACGCCCAGGCGCAGGCCGTTGACATCGCCGGCCAGGGCCGGCACGCGGTCCAGCGGCAGACCGATGCCGCAGCTCAGCAGCCGGGCCCGTGCCAGGCGCTTGGCGGCGGCCTGGCCACCGCCCCAGGCGGCCGCCTCGATGGCGAACTGGTGCGAGTCGGTGCCGCCGCGTTCGCGGGCGAACACCGGCAGGTCGCGAGCGATCAGGCCGGCGGCCAGCGCCCGCGCGCTGGCCTGCATCGCCAGGCCGTAGTCGTGGCCGTGTTCCTTCCAGTCCAGCAGGCCCAGTGCCAGCGCGGCGGTCTTGCCGGCATCGAAATTGGCGGTCAGCCCCGGGTAGGCGATCGCGTCGAGCCGCTCGGCCAGGCCCGCGTCGTTGCCGACGATCAGGCCGCCCGGCGGACCGCCCAGGCTTTTGTAGGTGCTCATCGTCATCACATGGGCGCCCAGATCCAGCGGGTTGGCCCAGGTGCCGCCGGCAATCATGCCGCTCAGATGCGCGGCGTCGAACATCAGCAGCGCGCCCACCTTGTCGGCGATCTCGCGCACCGCCGCCACCGGGTGGGCGAACAGATTCAGGCTGCCGCCCAGCGTGATCAGCTTGGGGCGGACCTCGGCGGCCAGGCGCACCAGGGCCGGCACGTCGACACTGTAGCCATCGGCCCGCACCGGCGCCGGCACGCTGCGCAGGCCGTAGAGCCCGGCGGCGCCGGCCGCATGATGGGTCACATGACCGCCGATCTCGGCCGGCGGCACGATGATGGTGTCGCCGGGCTTGCAGCAGGCCATGAAGACATAGAGATTGGCCAGCGCGCCCGAGCCGACGCGGATCTCGGCATAGCGGGCCTTGAAGACCTGGGCCGCCAGCTCGGCCGCGATCACCTCGATGCGCTCGATCGCCTCCAAGCCCATCTCGTACTTGTCGCCGGGATAGCCCAGCGAGGGGCGCGTGCCCAGGCCGGCGGCCAGCAGGGCCTCGGCGCGCGGGTTCATCACATTGCTGGCCGGGTTGAGATTGAGGCCCTCGACATCGTGGATGCGATGGTTCTCGGCCACCAGGCGGGCCAACTCGTCGTCCAGCGCGGGGCTGTCCAATGCGCCAGCCGCGCCGGCCAGCGCCTGCACATGGTGGTCGATAGCGGCCGGCACCCAGGGCCGGGCCTGCAATTGGGCTGTGCTCATCTGCGGGTTCGCTTTCTTGGTCGGGCATCGCGCGGGGATTGGCGACGGGCCGATGCTGGGGCCAAGCGCCGGCAGCTTCAAGCAAGTTATTCTTGGGTCCAGGCCTAGAGAATCTAGGCCTGAGTCGAGCCATGGCCGTCCAACCCCCCAACCCCCGTCTGCCGCCATTCCTCGCGCTGCGCGCCTTCGAGGCGGCCGCGCGGCACCAGAGCTTTGCACGCGCCGCCGAGGAGTTGTGCGTGACGCCGGCGGCCGTCGCGGCCCAGGTCAAGGCGCTGGAACAATGGCTGGGCGCGCCGCTGTTCGAGCGCCACAGCCAGGGCCTGAGCCTGCGTGCCCAGGCGGCCGCCGCGGTGCCGGCGCTGGCCGCCGCGATGGACCAGCTGGGCCAGGCGGTGCAGACCCTGCGCAACGAGGCTGGCGCCGCGCGGCTGCATATCGCGGCCTTGCCGGCCCTGGCCCAGCTCTGGCTCACGCCGCTGCTGCCGGCCCTGCGGCGCGAGCTGCCGGGGCTGCAGCTCTCGCTGAGCGCGCTGGAGGCGCCGCCGAATTTCCAGCGCGAAGCCTATGACCTGGGCTTGTTCTATGCGCCGGCGCTGCCGCGCAAGCCGCCGCCCAAGGGTTGCCAGCGCCTGGTGCTGGCCGAGGATGCCTTGCTGCCGGTCTGCAGCCCCAGCCTGCTGGGCCCGCGCGGCCGTGCGCCCGAGCTGGCCGAGCAGACCCTGCTGCATGACATCGTCTGGTCGCAGGACTGGGCGCGCTGGCTGAAGGCGGCCGGCCGCAGCGATATCGCCGCGACGGACGGCCCACGCTTCTCGCTCTACAGCATGGCGCTGCAGGCGGCGCTGGCCGGCCAGGGCGTGCTGATGGGGCGGCAACGCCTGGTGGCTGCCGCGCTGGCCGAGGGCAGTCTGGTCGCGCCCTGGGGGGCTGTCGTGCCACTGGCGGAGACCATCGACCTGCTGGTGCCCCTGCCGCGCGCCGGGCAAGACCTGACGCTGCGCCTGGTCGACGCCTTGCAGCGCCTCGGCGGCAAGGGTGCTATGCGAAGATGAGACCACTGTTTCTTTGCAAGGATGTCCCGCCATGATCAAGACCCGTGCTGCCGTCGCCTGGAAGGCCGGTGCCCCGCTGAGCATCGAAGAAGTCCAGCTCGACGGCCCGCGTGCCGGCGAGGTGCTGGTGGAGATCAAGGCCACCGGCATCTGCCACACCGACTACTACACCCTGTCCGGCGCCGACCCGGAAGGTATCTTCCCGGCTATCCTGGGCCATGAGGGGGCCGGCATCGTGCTGGAGGTCGGCGAGGGCGTCACCTGGCTGAAGCCCGGCGACCATGTGATCCCGCTCTACACGCCCGAGTGCCGGCAGTGCAAGTTCTGCCTGTCGCGCAAGACCAATCTCTGCCAGGCGATCCGCAGCACCCAGGGCAAGGGACTGATGCCCGACGGCAGCGCGCGGTTCTCGATCGACGGCAAGCCCATCTTCCATTACATGGGCACGTCCACGTTTTCGAATCACATCGTGGTGCCAGGTATTGCCCTGGCCAAGATCCGCGAGGACGCGCCCTTCGACAAGGTCTGCTACATCGGCTGCGGCGTCACCACCGGCGTCGGCGCGGTGCTGTTCACCGCCAAGGTGGAGGCGGGTGCGAATGTGGTGGTGTTCGGCCTCGGCGGCATCGGCCTGAACGTGATTCAGGGTGCCAAGATGGTGGGCGCCGACAAGATCATCGGCGTGGACCTGAACCCGGCGCGCGAGAAGATGGCGCGCGAGTTCGGCATGACCCACTTCGTCAACCCGAAGGAGGTGCCCAATCTGGTCGATCACATCGTGCAGCTGACCGATGGCGGCGCCGACTACAGCTTCGAATGCATCGGCAATACCAAGGTGATGCGCGACGCGCTGGAGTGCACCCATAAGGGCTGGGGCCGCTCCATCATCATCGGCGTGGCCGAGGCCGGCGCCGAGATCAGCACCCGACCCTTCCAGCTGGTGACCGGCCGCAAATGGGAGGGCAGTGCCTTCGGCGGCGCGCGTGGCCGCACCGATGTGCCCAAGATCGTCGACTGGTATATGGACGGCAAGCTCAATATCGATTCGCTGATCACGCACAAACTCAAGCTGGAACAGATCAACGAAGGTTTTGATCTGATGAAGCGCGGCGAGTCGATCCGCTCGGTGGTGGAATTCTGATGGAGCTGCTGTCCGAGCACGCCTCGTTCGGCGGGGCCCAGCGCTTCTACAAGCATGAGTCGGTCGAGATCGGCTTGCCGATGCGCTTTGCGCTGTACCTGCCGCCCGAGCCGAAGGCGCTGCTGGTCTTCCTCGCCGGCCTGACCTGCAGCGAGGAGACCTTCACGATGAAGGCCGGTGCCCAGCGTCTTGCGGCCGAGCTGGGCCTGGCGCTCTTGATGCCGGACACCAGCCCACGCGGCGCCAATGTGGCCGGCGAGAGCGCGGCCTGGGACTTTGGCGTCGGCGCCGGCTTCTATCTGGACGCGACGCAGCAGCCCTGGGCCCAGCACTGGCGCATGGAGAGCTATCTGACCAGGGAACTGGTGCCGCTGGTGCAGCGCGAGTTCGGCCTTGATGCCGCACGCACCGGCATCTTCGGCCACTCGATGGGCGGCCATGGCGCGCTGACCCTGGCGCTGCGCCATCCGGGTCTGTTCGCCTCGGTCTCGGCCTTTGCGCCGATCGCCGCGCCGACCCAGTGCCCCTGGGGCGAGAAGGCCTTCAGCGGCTATCTGGGCGATGACCGCAGCGTCTGGGCTGCACACGATGCCAGTGCGCTGATGCGAGCGCGGCCCAGCGCACCCTTCCCGAGTGGCATCCTGATCGACCAGGGCCTGGCCGACAAATTCCTGACCGAGCAGCTGCAGCCCGAGGCCTTCGAGTGCGCCTGCAAGGCCGCCGCTCAGCCGCTGACCCTGCGGCGCCAGGCCGGCTACGACCATGGCTATTACTTCATCGCGAGCTTTGTCGACGATCATCTGCGCCACCATGCGGCGCAGCTGCTGCCCAAGTCTTGAACACAAGGAGTGCCATGATGGCAAAGGAAACTGCGGTACTGGCTGGTGGCTGCTTCTGGGGCATGCAGGAGTTGATACGCAAGCTGCCCGGCGTGTTGCAGACCCGGGTCGGCTACACCGGCGGCAGCAATGAGAGCCCGACCTACCGCAACCACCCTGGCCATGCCGAGGCGATAGAGATCGTGTTCGACAATGAGGCCACCAGCTTTCGCCGCCTGCTGGAGTTCTTCTTCCAGATCCATGATCCCAGCACGCTGAACCGCCAGGGCAACGATGTCGGCAGCAGCTACCGCTCGGCCATCTTCTACACCAGCGAGGCGCAGAAGGCGGTGGCCATCGACACCCTCAAGGATGTCGATGCCTCCGGCCTGTGGCCCGGCAAGGCGGTGACCGAGCTGGTGCCTGCGCCGCAGTTCTGGGCCGCCGAGGCCGAGCACCAGGACTATCTGCAGCACCGGCAGAACGGCTATACCTGCCACTTCCCGCGCCCCGGCTGGGTGCTGCCGCAGCGCAAGGCGGGCTGAACCCCGGCGTCAGTCCGGCGCGTCGAGATTGCTCCGGACCCGCTGCAGCAGGGCCAGCAGCTGCGCCTGCTCTTGCGGACTCATGCCGACAACGGCCTTGCCTGCCAGGCGTCGGGCCTGCTGCTTCAGCGTGCCCAGCAAGGCCTGACCCTCGGCGGTCAGCGTCAGGCGCGTGTTGCGGCGGTCGGCCGGGTCGGGTGTGCCGTCCAGCAGGCCGCGCTCGCGCAGGCTCTTGACCAGCCGGGCCAGCTGAGCCTTGTCGCGGCCGCTGTCGCCGGCCAGATCGCTCTGCGTGGCGCCCGGGTGGCGGCCGAAATAGCCCAGCACCTTGCTCTCCATATGCGTGATCTGATGCGGGCCGTCGCGCAAGACCTGGTACTGCTGCGCGCGGTACTGATGCATCACGCGATGCACCAACTCCAGCACATCGTCTTGCGCCGCGTCCGGCCGCCCATGGGCTGTCCCGGTGCGGGGTGAATGGTTGACAATGTCCAATGATTTGCGCATGATGGATGATATTGTCAACCATATCCAGGGAACCCGCCATGAGTGCAGCCCAAGTCCCATCGGAGCGCCGCGTGCAGCGCCTGCGCCACGAGATCGTTCGCCGCGAGCTGGAGGTGCGGCAGGTCGAGGCGCTGAGCCCGCATATGCGGCGCATCACGCTGGCCGGCCCCGAGCTGGCCGGTTTCCACAGCCCCTCGTTCGACGACCATATCAAGCTGATCTTCGGCCCGGCCGGCGCGGAACCGGCGCGGCGCGACTACACGCCGCGCCGCTACGATGCGGTCGCCGGCGAACTGACGCTGGAGTTCGCGCTGCATGGCGACGGCCCGGCGGCCGGCTGGGCTGCCCAGGCGCAGCCCGGCCAGCGGCTGACGATTGCCGGCCCGCGCGGCTCCTTTGTCATCCCGCTGGACTATGACTGGCATCTGCTGATCGGCGACGCGAGCGCGCTGCCGGCGATCGCGCGCCGCCTGGAGGAGTTGCCTGCCGGCGTGCCGGCCCTGGTGCTGCTGAGCGTGCCCGACGCAGCCGACCGCCGCGAGCTCGCCAGCGCGGCCGATGTGCGCTTGCAATGGCTGGATGGCGACGCCGAGCTGATCGCTGCGCTGCGTGCGCTGGCGCTGCCGGCCGGCGAGGGCTATGCCTGGTGTGCCGGCGAGGCCGGCACGATGGCTGCGCTGCGCAAGATTCTGGTCGATGAAAAGGGGCACAGCCGCCACGCGATCCGCGCCGCCGCTTACTGGAAGCGCGGCGCCATCGCCCATCACGAGAACCTCGAGGATCCTGCCTGAGGGTCCCGCCTCAGCCGGCAAGCGGGCGCTGCTGATGGCCGGCTGCGGCCTTGTAGCGCTTGACGAAGGCATCGACCTCGGCCGGGTCGATCACATCGGCCAGCCGCGCAAAGCCATCCGGTGCGCGATCCTCGACCAGATCGAGGATGGCGTCCAGCCCCTCCTGGCGATTCATCGTGACAATGCCGGCGCACAGCGGCCGGCGTTGCGCCTCGTAGGCGTCCAGTGCCGCCTCGACATCGACCGTGCCGCTCAGCGCCTCGGCGATGCATTGCGCATCCATGATGGCCTGGGTCGCGCCGTTCGAGCCGATTGGGTACATCGGGTGCGCGGCGTCGCCCAGCAAGGTGATACGGCCATGGCGCCAGCGCGGCAGCGGATCGCGGTCCACCATCGGGTACTCCAGCAGCTGGGTGGCGCCCTTGATCATCGCCGGCACATCGAGCCAGTCGAAATGCCAGCCGCCAAAAGTGGGCAGCAAATCGTCCAGCGAGCCGGGCTTGCTCCAGTCCTCGCGGCCGGGTGCCGTCAGGCCGCCGCCGATGCCGTCCTCGCGCAGCCGGCGGTCGCAGATCCAGTTGATCAGCTGCGTGCCGTCGGCCTGCGGCGGCGCGATCGGATAGACGACGAACTTGGCGCGCCGGTGGCCGGCCTGCACCATGGTACGGCCGTCGAGAAAGGGTGGGGCGAGGCTGGTGCCGCGCCACATCATCATGCCGTTCCAGCGCGGCGCGCCTTCGTCCGGATAGCCCTGGCGGCGCAGCGCCGAGTGGATGCCATCGGCCGCGATCAGCAGGTCGGCGTGCAGCTCGGCCATGCCGCCGTCGGCGTGCTGGACCTGGGCCACGACACGATCACCCTCGGTGCGCGCGCCGGTGATGCGCTGGCCGCTGCGCACCCGCTCGGCGCCCAGCCGCGCCTGGGCCTCGGCCCAGAGCTTGAGCTGCAGCTCGCCGCGATGGATGCTCAGCTGCGAATGGCTGTAGCCGCCGGCCAGCCCGCGCACATCGCGGTAGATCTCCTGGCCATGGCGGTTCGCGAACACCAGGGCCGAGGTCTCGACGGCCATCTGGCGCAGCGCCGGCAGCAGGCCCAAACCGTCGAGCACCGCCACCGCATGCGGCAGCAGATTGATGCCCACGCCCAGCGGCTTCAGCGCCGCCGTCGCCTCGCAGACCCTGACCCGGTGGCCGCGTGCCTGCAGCGCCAGTGCGGCCGTCAGCCCGCCGATGCCGCCGCCGGCGATCAGGATGTCCAGGGCCATGGTGTTCTCCTTGTGGTCTTGATGCAGATCAGGGTAAGCGAGATTGTTGCGTAGTGCAACGATATCTAAGCTAGGGAAACCATGAGCAAGCTGCCCTCTCTTGAAGCCCAGCCGCCCGAAGGCCTGCTGATGCCGGTGCCGGGCCTGCGCTACGGCGTGCTCGACGAATTGCTGGGCTATGCCTTGCGGCGCGCACAGAACGCGCTCTACCTGGACTTCTACCGCGCCACCCAAGGCGAGGACATCAGCCCGCAGCGCTTTGCCGCGCTGGTGCTGGTGGCCGAAAACCCCGGCATGCGGCAGGGCCTGCTGGCCCAGGCCATGGGCCTGCACCGCAGCGGTGCACTGCGTCTGACCGACTGGCTGACTGCCCAGGGCTGGGTGGAGCGGCGCGACGACCCCGCGGATGCCCGCTCCTGGGGCCTGCATCTGAGCGCCGCCGGCCGCCGGCGCATGGCCCGGCTGGAGCGGGCTGTGCGCGAGCACGATGCCGCCCTGCAGCGCGGCCTGGGAGAGCAGGGTGCCGTGCTGAAGGCTGCGTTGGAGCGTCTGGCCTGGGTGGCCACGGCGGCGGCCCAGCCCCTGCCCTCGAATTCATCCCCAAAGACGACCACTAGGAGACAGCGATGATGCAACGCCGTGATTGGATGCTGAGCCTGGGCGCACTGCTGAGCGGAGCGGGCGCGCGTGCTCAGGGTGCGGCGCCGCCGCGCATCCTGGTCGGTTTCCCGGCCGGCGGCTCGGTCGACGTCAGCGCGCGGCGCCTGGCCGAGGCCTGGCGCGGCCGCCTGGCCGAGACCGTGCTGGTGGAGCAGAAAGTCGGCGCCGGCGGGCGCCTGGCGGTGATGGCGCTGAAGGATGCGGCGCCCGACGGCCAGACCCTGCTGCTGAGCCCCTCGTCGATGTTCACGATCTACCCGCATGTCTACCGCAAGCTGGCCTACCGCGCCGAGGCCGATGCGATCCCCGTCTCGCCGGTGGCCAATGCGACCTGCGGATTCGGTGTCGGCCCCATGGTGCCGGCGGCGGTCAAGACCCTGGGCCAGTTCGTCGACTGGGCCAAGGGTAATCCGCAGAACGCCGCCTTCGCCTCGCCGGCGGCCGGCGCGATGCCGCATTTCCTGGGCAACCAGTTCGAGCGTGCTGCCGGCATCAAGCTGACCCATGTGCCCTACCGCGGCGCGGCGCCGGGCATGCAGGACCTGATGGGCGGGCAGATCGCCGCCGGCTGTTTCATCGTCGGCGACTATCTGCCGCATCTGGCCAGCGGCCGGGTGCGCATCCTGGGCATCACCGATGCACGCCGCTCGCGCTTCGTGCCCGAGGTGCCGACCTTCGAGGAGCAGGGCTTCAAGGGCATCGAGGGGGTGGAGAGCTACGGCTTGTTCCTGCCGGCCCGCACGCCGACCGCCATCGTCGAGCGGGTCTACGACCTGGCCAAACTGGCGCTGCGCGAGAGCGCCGTCACCGAAGGCCTGGCCAAGCTAGGCTTCGAGCCCGCTTCGGCCGCGCCGGCCGACTACGCGCGCCGCCTGGCGCGCGAGCGCGAGCAATGGGGTCCTGTCGTCAAGGCGTCGGGGTTTTCTTCCGACGATTGATGCCGGTGGCGATGCCGGCAAGACCCAGCATCCACAGCGCTGTGGTGGCCGGTTCTGGCAGGGCCAGTGCGTACATCGAGTCGCTCAAGACTTGGTGTGCCAACGTGGTCGGGTGGATGCCGTCGTAGAACAGCGCGCTGGCCGGGTTGCAGCCCAGCACCGCCGCGCCGCAGGCCGCGCCGACGTTCTCGAAGCCGTAGCTGCTCGGACTGGCGACCACGTCGTTCAGCAGGCCGTAGACATCGAAGCTGCGCACGCCGGCGTCCTCAAAGGACAGGCGGCTCTGCAGCGCCGCATTCATCGCGGCGCTGATCGCGGTGGCCAGGCCGGTGCCGGCGGCGCCATAGCTCTGGGCCAGCGGTGTCAGGCCGAAGTTGGGTGCGTTCCAGACGATGATGTGCTTCGCACCGGCGGCCTGCAGGCCATCGACGATGGTGCCCATCGTGATCGCGTACTGGGTTGCCAGCGCCTGGGTGGTGACGACCGGGTCGGCGCCGGCCATCACGTCCATCAGCGCGGCGCTGATATTGGGGCCACCGCCGGCCACGACATAGAGCCCGTTGGCCTTGGCCTGACCGTTCACGTCGGCGAGGAACATGCCCAGCTGCGCAGTCATGCTGGGCGGCTCGCCCGGCTGCCATGCACCGTCGATCTTGGCGCCGCCAAACGCATAGTTGCTGCCGCCGGCCAGTGATGGCGTGGCGCTCAGGCCCAGCCGCGTCGCGAACTGCTGGCTCCAGACGGCGCCGTTGCTATAGGTGCCCGAGGCGAACGGTCGGCTGGCGATGTACTGATTGCCGTCCACGACTTGAGCCGGATCGGCGCCGATGGCCAGCGCGTTATTGCCGCTGTCGGACAGACTGTCGCCGAACACATAGAGGCTCGAATAACTGCCGGCCTGCGCCGCCCCGGCCAGTACCAGACTCAGCCCGGCAAGCAGGCGCACCCATCCATTGGATTTCATCGTGATCACTCCCTGGTGTTTGTGAGCCCGGCGCACCGCCTTGGGGCGGGGCTCTTGTTGCGGCGAGATTGCCGGTCGCAGCAGCATCCGTTATCCCTCGGCTGCTTGTCAATTGGACCGATGAGGGATTGCGCCCGCGCCGTGCTTGCGGTGCACTCGGCGACAATGGCTGCCTATGGCAGTCCTTTCCATCTCCAATGCCCATCTTGCTTTCGGCCACGTGGCCCTGCTCGATGGTGCCAATTTCTCGCTCGAAATCGGCGAGCGCGTCGGCCTGATCGGCCGCAACGGCACGGGCAAGTCCTCGCTGCTGAAAATCCTGGCCGGCATCGAGAAGCTCGATGACGGTCTGCTGCAGCTGCAGCAGGGCCTGACCAGCGTCTATGTGCCGCAGGAACCCGAGCTGAGGGCCGACGCAACGATCTTCGATGTGATCAGCGAGGGCGTGGCCGAAGCCAAGGCCTTGCGCGAGCGCTACGAGATCCACGACGAGAACGACGACCTGGCCTGGGTGCAGGAGCGCATCGAGCATATCGGCGCCTGGAACTGGGAGCAGCGGGTCGAGGAAACGCTGCACCGCCTGGGCCTGGACGGCGAGCGCCTGGTCGGCTCGCTGTCGGGCGGGCTGAAGAAGCGGGTGGCGCTGGGCCGTGCCCTGGTGGCCCAGCCCGATGTGCTGCTGCTGGACGAGCCGACCAACCACCTGGATCTGGACGCGATCACCTGGCTGGAAGAGCTGCTGAACAACTTCCAGGGCTCGCTGCTGCTGATCACCCACGACCGCGCCTTCCTGGACAACGTCGCGAACCGCATCGTCGAGCTCGATCGCGGCCAGCTGCGCGGCTACCCGGGCAATTTCGCTGCCTTCACCGCCGCCAAGGCCTATGAGCTGGAGAACGAGGCGCTGTTCAATGCGCGCTTCGACAAGCTGCTGGCGCAGGAGGAGATCTGGATACGCAAGGGCGTCGAGGCCCGCCGCACCCGCAGCGTCGCGCGCATCCAGCGCCTCGAACAGATGCGCCTGGCGCATCAGGCGCGCCGCGATGTGCAGGGCAAGGTCAAGCTGGACATCGACACCGGCGGCGCCAGCGGCAAGATCGTCGCCGAGCTGGAAAACGTCTCGAAGAGCTATGGCGAGCGCGTCATCGTGCGCGACTTCACCGCGACGATTCTGCGTGGCGACAAGGTCGGCCTGGTCGGCGCCAACGGTGCCGGCAAGACCACCTTGCTGAAGATGATCCTCGGCGAGCTCGCGCCCGACAGCGGCGAGGTGCGCCAGGGCTCGCGGCTGACGGTCGCCTATTTCGACCAGATGCGCGACACGCTGAACCTCGATGCCACGCTGGCCGACACCATCAGCCCCGGCAGCGAGTGGATCGAGATCGGCACGCAGAAAAAGCATGTGAAGAGCTATCTGGGCGACTTCCTGTTTTCGCCGGCCCGCGCCAACTCGCCGGTCAAGAGCCTGTCCGGCGGCGAGCGCAACCGATTGCTGCTGGCGCGCTTGTTCGCCCGCCCGGCCAATGTGCTGGTGCTGGACGAGCCGACCAATGACCTGGACATCGAGACGCTGGAACTGCTGGAGGAGCTGCTGGCCGACTATGACGGCACGGTCTTCCTGGTCAGCCATGACCGGCGCTTCCTCGACAACGTCGTCACCTCCACCATCGTCAACGAGGGCGATGGCCGCTGGCGCGAGTACGAGGGCGGCGTGCAGGACTGGCTGATCCAGTCCAAGCGCGCGGCGGCGATCAACGAGCAGCGTGCCAAGCAGGCCGCCACTGTGTTGTCCACTGCACCGGTAGCGGCACCGGCGGCAACACCTGCCCCCGCGCCAGCGCCCGTGGTCGCCAGCAAAAAGAAGCTCAGCTACAAGGAGCAGCGCGAACTCGACGAGCTGCCGGCCAAGGTGGCGGCGCTGGAGGCCGAGCAGAAGCAGCTCAATGCCTTGCTGGGTGGCACCGAGCTTTACACGCAGGGGGCGGCCCGCATCGCCGAGGTGACCGAGCGCGCCGGCCAGATCGACGAGGAATTGCTGGGCCTGATGGAGCGCTGGGAACTTCTTGACGCGAAATAAGCCGGGGGTTTGACCCTTTTGGGTCTCGGCAAACGGCGCCGCAGGCTCAACAATGGGTGCAAGCCAGGAGTGAGCACCCGATGAGCCAGGAACCCGCCGACCCCCAGCGTGCCGAACGGCACGAGCAGATGTTTCCCACCCTCAAGCCCGAGGAGATCGCGCGCATCAGCCGCTTCGGCACGCTGCAGCATTTCCCGCGCGGCAGCATGCTTGCCAAGGCCGGCCAGCGCGGGCCGGGCATGGTGGTGGTGCTTGCCGGCCGGGTGCGCATCAGCCAGCGCAACGGCCTGGGCGAGGTCGTCCCCATCATCGACAACGGGCCCGGCCAGTTCATGGCCGAGGTGGGCCAGCTGTCCGGCGCCGCCGCCCTGGTCGACGCCGAGGTGCTGGACGATACCGAGGCCCTGGTGATCCCGACCGAGCAGCTGCGCGCGCTGATCATCGGCGAGGCCGATCTGGGCGAGCGCATCACCCGCGCGCTGATACTGCGCCGCGTCGGCCTGATCGAGGCCGGCATCAGCGGGCCGGTGCTGGTGGGTGCGCCGGACTCGCCGGCCATCGTGCGCCTGCAGGGCTTCTTGCGCCGCAACGGTCAGCCGCACCAGCAGATGCAGGCCAGCGAATGCTCGGCCACCGCCGCGCTGCTGGAGCAGTACGGGGTGGCGGCCGACGACGCGATGGTGGTCTGCCCGAACGGCGCGGTGCTGGTCAACCCCAGCGAGGCCCAGCTGGCGCGCTGCATCGGCATGCTGGACATGCGCGTGCGCGAGGAGCTGTTCGATGTGCTGATCATCGGCGCCGGCCCGGCCGGGCTGGCGGCGGCGGTCTATGCGGCCTCGGAGGGGCTGTCGGTCGGGGTGCTGGACTGCCGGCATTTCGGCGGCCAGGCCGGGGCCAGCGCCCGCATCGAGAACTATCTGGGCTTTCCGACCGGCATCTCCGGCATGGCGCTGGCCGGGCGCGCCTTTGTGCAGGCGCAGAAGTTCGGTGCCGACCTGATGATCCCGTCCGAGGCACTGGCGCTGGACTGCAGCCGCGCCGGCCCCGAGGGCGAGCTGCGCCTGCAGCTCAGCGATGGCCGCTGGCTGCGCAGCCGCACGGTGGTGGTCGCTAGCGGTGCGCGCTACCGCCGGCCCGAGGTGCCGCGACTGGCCGAGTTCGAGGGTCGCGGGGTCTGGTACTGGGCCTCGGCGGTGGAGGCCAGGCTGTGCGCCCAGGCCGAGGTGGCCCTGGTCGGCGGCGGCAATTCGGCCGGCCAGGCCGCCGTCTTCCTGGCAGGGCATGCGGCCAAGGTGCACATGCTGGTGCGCGGTCCCGATCTGTCGGCCAGCATGTCGCGCTATCTGATCGACCGCATCAGCCACACGCCCAATATCGAGCTGTGCACCCATACCGAGCTCTGCGGGCTGCGCGGCGAGCGCGGTGGCAGCCTGAACGGGCTGCGCTGGCGCGACCGGCGCAGCGGCGCTGAGCATGACTGCGATACCCGCAATCTGTTCCTGTTCGTCGGCGCCGAGCCCGAGACCGGCTGGCTGGAGGGCTGCGGCGTGGCCGTCGATGCCCGCGGCTTTGTGCTGACCGGAGCGGCCGCGGCCGAGGCGGCCGGCGCCTATCTGCCGGCCGCGCTGGAGGCCAGCGTGCCGGGGGTGTTCGCGGTCGGCGATGTGCGGGCCGGCTCGGTCAAGCGGGTCGGCGGCGCGATCGGCGAGGGCGCGGCGGCGGTGGCCCAGATCCACAGCTATCTGGCCGGAGGCTGAGCATGCGGCTGCGCCTCAAGGTGGTGTGCGGTGTGCTGCTGCTCTCCAGCTTGTTGGGCGGCCTGGGACTGTGGATGCTGCGTGCCAGCGTGGCCGCCAGCCATCTGGAACTCGAGCAGCGCGCCGCCCGTGAACACTTTGTGCGCCTGCTGCAGACACTGGACGACGAGCTGGCGCTGCGCGACCGGGTGCTGCGCGAGTGGAGCATCTGGCCGGATTTCTACCAGTTCGCCGAGGACGGCAACCGGCAGTTCGCCGAGCGCAATCTGACGCCGCAAAGCATCGCCAACTCCAGCCTCAACTGGCTGGGCTTCTACGACCCGCAAGGCCAGTTGCGGCACAGCATCGGCGCGCCCGGCCAGGCGGTCGAGCTGCGGCTGCCGCAGGACTTCAGTGCTGCGGTGCAGGCCCAGCTGAGCCGGCCGGCCATCGATACGCGCCTGCCTTGCGGGCTGGCGCGGCTGCGCCAGGATCTGATGATGGTGTGCCGCCGGCCGCTGCTGGACGGACTCAGCGGCGCGCCCGCGCGCGGCACGGTGGCGATCGCCGAATGGCTGAGCCCGGCGGTGATGCTGGCGGTGGCGCGGCGCAGCGGGCTGGACAGCAAGATGCGCCTGCTGCGCGAGGGCGAGGTCTTGCCGGGCCGGCCGGCGAGCTTGGACTTCCAGGCGCTGACCGGCGACGGCCCGGTCTGGCTGGACGAGGCGCCCGACTGGCTGCTGATCAGCTGGCCGGTGCAGGACCTGGCCGGCGCGCCGGTGGCGGTGCTGGAGACACGCTGGCCGCGCCATATCCAGCAGCGTGGCCAGGAACTGCTGGGGCGGGTGCAGTGGGTGTTGCTGGGCCTGGCGGTCGCGCTGACCCTGGGCCTGCTGCTGCTGGCTGACCGGCTGGTGGTGGCGCGGCTGGTGCGGCTGCGCCGCGAGCTGGCCGACATCCGCGAGCAGCGCCAGTGGGGCCGCCAGGTCACGGTGCAGGGCCAGGACGAGATCACCGAGCTGGCCGGCGGGGCCAACCACCTGCTGGGCGTGATCGCGTCCCAGGTCCATGTGCTGGAGCGGCTGTCGCAGACCGATGCGCTGACCGGGCTGGCCAACCGGCGCTGCTTCGGCGAGCGCCTGGAGTTGGCGATGCGCCAGCGCCAGCGCCGCAGCGATGCCACGCTGAGCCTGCTGCTGATCGATGTCGATCACTTCAAGGCCTACAACGACCGCTACGGCCATCACCAGGGCGATCTGGCGCTGCAGGCGCTGGCGGCCTGTCTGGCCCAGGTGGCGCGCCGGCCCGAGGATCTGGCGGCACGCCTGGGTGGCGAGGAGTTTGCGCTCTTGCTGACGGCCGACCGCAGCGGCGCCGAGCATTGCGCGACCGAGCTGCGCGCCGCGCTGGCGGCCCGGGGCATCGCCCATGAGGCCGGCGGCCCGGGCGGCCTGCTGACCCTCAGCATGGGCCTGGCCCTGGCCGTGCCCGGCGAGAGCTCGGACGAGTTCTACCAGCGCGCCGATGCGGCCCTGTACCGCGCCAAGGCGGCGGGGCGCGACCGGCTGATGGAATGAGCGGGGCTAGTTGGCCGCGTCGGTCTTGACCTCGACGCGGTGGCCGTCCAGATCGCTGAACATCGCGCCGAAATAGCTGTCGCTGATATCGGGCCGCAGCCGTGGTGTGAACAGGTCCTGGCCGCCGGCCGCCAGCGCGGCCGCATGGACCTGCACGACCTGCTCGCGCGAGGCGGCGCGCCAGGCGATATGGGCACCGGGCGCGGTCACCGGGGTGTCGGCCGGGTAGATGAAGAAGCACCAGTGCTGGGCGCTGCCGAAGGCGGCTTCCTTGCCGGTATCGCGCAGCAGGCCCAGGCCCAGCGGGGCCAGCACGCGGGTGTAGAAGGCGGCGGCTTCGGCATAGTGCCGGGAGCCGATGGAGACATGGTCGATCATGGGGCGTCGCTTGTCGGTGGATGTCGATGAATAATGCGCAGCCCTCAGTGTCGCGGCCGGACGGCGCCGCTGCGGCGCATAGGGCCGGGCCGGTTTGCGGCCTGGCCGCATCTTTTCAGCCGTTTTTGCATGATGACCCTGGACGCCCTGGACAAACGCATCGTCGCGCTCTACCAAGAAGACACCACCCGCTCGGGAGAATGGATCGGTGCCCGTGTCGGGCTGTCGGCGGCGGCGGTGCAACGCCGCCTCAAGCGCTTGCGCGAGCAGGGCGTGATCCTGGCCGAGGTGGCGCGGCTGGATCCGCGCGCGCTGGGCCTGCACCTGACGGCCCTGGTGCATGTGGATCTGGTGGACGAGTCGGCGCTGGCCGCCGGCGCCTTCTGCCAGCGCCTGCTGGCGCGGCCCGAGGTGCAGCAATGCTATGGCGTGACCGGTGAGGCCGACTATGTGCTGGTCATCGTCGTGGCCGATCTGCCCGCCTACGAAGCCTTCTGCGCGGCCTGCCTGCTGCACGACGCCAATGTACGCAGCTTCAAGACGCAGATCGTGCTGGACGCCGTGCGGCGCGCCGGGCCGCTGGCGATCCCCGACTGAGCGCCGGGCCGGCATGGCGGCCAGGCCATAGGGTCAGGTCTTGCCGAGCCACTCGCTGCGCAGCAGCCGCAGCCGGGTCCAGAACTTGGCATCCTGCGCGGTCGCGAAGTTGATGCGCATCAGCGTGCCGGCACGGCGAGTCGCGCTGAACAGCAGGCCCGGCGCGATCAGCCAGCCTTCGTCGAGCAGGCGCTGGGCCAGCCGCTCGGTGTCGACGCCGACATCGACCCAGCCGAACAGGCCTTGCGGCGGCGTGACGAAGCGGCAGCCGGCCTCCAGCGCCAAGCGCACCGAACGGCTGCGCGCGGCGTCGAGCCGGCTCAGCACGCGCTCGGCATGGCGGCGCAGCTGGCCCTGCTCCAGGCAGATCGCGACGGCGCGGTCCAGCAGCGGGCTGGTGGTCAGGGTCGACAGCAGTTTCAGCTCGGTCAGCTTGGCAATGCGCTCCGGGCTCGCCGCCAGATAGCCGACCCGCCAGGCCGGAGTCAGTATCTTCGAGAAGCCGGAGACATAGAGCGTGCGCCGCAGACCGTCCAGTGCCGACAGCCGCGGCGCATGGTTGGGCGCCAGCCAGGCATAGGTATCGTCCTCGACGATCAGCAAATCGCCGGCCTCGGCCAGCTTCAGGATCTGGTGGGCGGCGGCCAAGGACAACGTATGGCCGGTCGGGTTGTGCAGCACCGAGACGGTGACATACATTCGCGGCCGGTGCTGCTCGATCAGGCGCTGCATGATGGCCAGATCCGGCCCGTCGGCACCTCGGGGCACCGGCAGCAGCCGCATGCCGGCCTGGCTCAGCCGGGCGTATTCGATGGCCCAGCCGGGGTCGTCGACCAGCACCGCGTCGCCGGGGTTCAGCAGGCTGCGGGTGATCAGGTCCAGCCCATGGGTGGCGCCCACCGTCGACATGATCTGCGCCGGTTGGGCCGCGATGCCCAGATCGGCCAGGCGCTGGGCCAGCGCCGCGCGCAGCCGCGCATCGCCGCCGGGCTCGCCGTACTGCAGGGCCAACTGGTCCGGCCCTTCGCTCTGGGCCAGCACCTTGCGCATCGCGCTCTGCAGCATCGGCAGGTCCAGCCACTCGGCCGGCAGGGTGCCCAGGCCCGGCGCGCTGCGCGCATCGGCCTGGAACATGCCGCGTATCAAGGCGGTGGCATCAAACGGCGCCTGGCTCGGCAGGCGCATGGGGCGCGGCTCGGGCGCGGCTGTGCGCCCGGCCCGCACGCCGGACTCCCGGACAAAGAAGCCGCGCTGCTTGCGCGCCTCCAGCAGGCCCTGGGCCAGCAGCTGGTCGTAGGCGGCGACCACGGTGTAGGGGCTGACGCCATGATGCCGTGCGCATTCGCGCACCGAGGGCAGGCGCGAGCCCGGCAGCAGCAGGCGCTGGGCGATGCGCTCGGAAAAGCGCTGTGCCAGCTGTTCGGCCAGCGGCACGCTGGAGGCGCGTGACAGGATGGCCGCGTTGTTGCCGCTACTGCTTGTGCTGGTATCCATGCCAATACAGTCGTTTGTGATGTCCGGCAAAGTGTACTGGTTCTGTATTGGTTGTCGAGACTAGACTGGGACGCATGACAGCCCTCGCCAGCCCGCCGCCCGCCCGTCTCGACGACGCCAGTCGCGGGTTGTTGTTGGGGGCTCTGGGCGTGTTCATCTTCGCCCTGAGCATCCCGATGACGCGGCTGGCCGGCGGCACGGCGGCGGCGCCGCAGCTCGATCCGCTGTTTGTCGCGCTGGGCCGGGCGGCGCTGGCCGGCCTGCTGTCGGCCGCCTATCTGTGGCTGAGCGGCGCGTCCCGGCCCCGGCGCGAGCAATGGGTGCCGCTGGCCTGGACCGCGGCCGGCGTGGTGTTCGGCTGGCCGCTGCTGCTGGGTTATGCGGTGCGCCATGTCGATGCGGTCCATGCCTCGGTGATTTCGGGCGTGCTGCCGCTGGCCACCGCCGCGATGGCTGCCCTGGTGCTGCGCCAGCGGCCGTCGCTGGGTTTCTGGGCCTGCGCGCTGGCCGGTCTGGGCCTGGTGATCGCGTTTGCCTGGTGGCGCGGCGCGGCCGGCTTCCAGTGGGCCGATGGCCTGCTGCTGGGCGCGGTGCTGAGCGCCTCGGCCGGCTATGTGGGCGGCGCGCGGCTGAGCGCGCAGATGCCGCCGCAGCAGGTGATCTGCTGGGTGCTGGTGTTGAGCCTGCCGATCACGCTGCCGGTGGCGGCCCTGACCTGGCCGGCCCAGCCGGTGGCCTGGTCGGCCTGGGGTGGGTTTCTGTATGTCTCGCTGTTCTCGATGTGGCTGGGCTTCTTCGCCTGGTACCGGGCGCTGGCGATCGGCGGCACGGTGCGGGTCAGCCAGGTGCAGGTGATCCAGCCCTTTTTGTCGATGCTGCTGGCCGTGCCGGTGCTGGGCGAGCGGCTCGATGCGATGACCCTGGTGTTCGCGCTGGCGGTCATTGCGATGGTGTGGCTGGGCAAGAGAATGCCGGTGGAGACGCGCCCATGAGAACGCTGGGAATCCTGGGTGGCATGAGCTGGGAGTCCAGCGCCCATCTGTACAAGCTGCTGAACCAGGGCATGGCCGCCAGGCTGGGCGGCCTGCACAGCGCGCGGCTGATCTTGCACAGCGTCGACTTTGCCGAGATCGAGGCGCTGCAGCGCCGTGGTGACTGGGCCGCAGCGGCCGCCCTGCTGGGCCGTGCCGGCGCCGGGCTGAAGGCGGCCGGTGCCGAAGGCCTGCTGATCGCGACCAACACCATGCACAAGGTGGCCGATGAGATCGAGGCCTTGAGCGGCCTGCCGCTGATCCACATCGTCGACGGCACGGCCGCCGCGCTGCGCGCCGCCAGCATCGAGCGTGCCGGCCTGCTGGCGACCGCCTACACGATGGAGCAGGATTTCTACCGCGGCCGCATGGCGCGCCACGGCATCGAGTTGCTGACGCCCGATGCGCCGGGCCGTGCCGAGGTCCACCGCATCATCTATGAGGAGCTGTGCCGGGGCCGCATCGTCGATGACTCGCGCCGCTTCTATGAGCAGCAGGTCGCTGCGTTGGCCGCTGCCGGCGCGCAGGCGGTGATACTGGGCTGCACCGAGGTCTGCCTCTTGCTCGACCCGGCCACGGCGTCCACCCCCGTGCCCCTTTTTGACAGCACATCGCTCCATGCGCAGGCCGCACTGGACTGGATATTGGCTGCGCCACAATCGAATAAACCTGTTGGAGACCTGAAACCATGAGCAGCCCCTGGACCCAAGCGCGCCGTGCCGCGCGCATGAACCCATCGATCATCCGCGAGATCCTGAAGGTCACCGAGAAGCCCGGCATCCTGTCGATGGCCGGCGGCCTGCCCTCGGCCGACACCTTTCCGGTCGACGCGCTGAAGGCCGCCTGTGACCAGGTGCTGAGCAAGAACGCCAAGGAGGCGCTGCAATATGCCTCCAGCGAGGGCTTTGCGCCGCTGCGCGAATGGGTGGCGGCCAAGGTCGGCACTTTGGGCCTGAACGCGCGACCCGACCAGGTGCTGATCACCAGCGGCTCGCAGCAGGGCCTGGATCTGGTCGGCAAGATCCTCTGCGATGCCGGCGCGCCGGTGGCCGTCGAGACGCCCACCTATCTGGGCGCGCTGCAGGCCTTCACGCCCTATGAGCCGATCTTCACCAGCCTGGCCAGCGACGAGCAGGGCGTGCGCCCCGAGGCGATTGCCGCGCTGCCGCACGATGCGCCGGGCACGCGCTTCTCCTATCTGCTGCCCAACTACCAGAACCCGACCGGCCGGGTGATGAGCCTGGCCCGCCGCGAGGCCGTGGTGGCCGCCGCTCAGGCCGCGCGCGTGCCCATCGTCGAGGACAACCCCTATGGCGATCTGTGGTTCGACGAGCCGCCGCCGGCCTCGCTGAGCTCGCTGTGGCCCGAGGGCTCCGTCTACCTGGGTTCTTTCTCCAAGGTGCTGACGCCGGGCTTCCGTCTGGGCTACATCGTCGCGCCCGATGAGCTGTATCCGAAGCTGCTGCAGGCCAAGCAGGCGGCCGATCTGCACACGCCGGGCTTCAATCAGCGCGTGGTCCACGAGGTCATCAAGAACGGCTTCCTCGACCTGCATGTGCCCAAGATCCGGGCCCGCTACAAGGCCAATCGCGATGCGATGGCCGCCGCGCTGCAAGAGCATCTGCCGCCCGGCTGCGAATGGCAGAGCCCGGCCGGCGGCATGTTCTTCTGGATCCGTCTGCCCGAGGGTTTTGATGCGATGGCCCTGCTGCCGCTGGCCGTCGAGGCCGGCATCGCCTATGTGCCGGGCGCGGCCTTCTATGCCCACAAGCCCGACCCGCGCAGCCTGCGTCTGTCCTTCGTGACCCTGACGCCGGAGCTGATCACCGAGGGCGTCGGGATCCTGGGCCGGGTCTTGCGCGAGGCCCTGGTCGAGACGGCGGAGACGACGACGCCATGAGCCAGCTCAGAAGGTTTGCCCAGGTCGATGTGTTCACGGCCGAGCCCCTACGGGGCAATGCGCTGGCCGTCGTGATCGACGGCGAGGGCCTGGACGAGGCGCAGATGGCCGCGTTCGCGCGCTGGACCAATCTGTCCGAGACCACCTTTTTGCTGCCGCCCACCGACCCGGCGGCGGACTACCGCCTGCGCATCTTCACACCCGGCGGTGAGCTGCCTTTCGCCGGTCATCCGACCCTGGGCTCGGCCCATGCCTGGCTGGCTTCCGGTGGCGATCCGAGGAAGCCCGGCGAGCTGGTGCAGCAGTGCGCGATCGGCCTGGTGAGGCTCAAGCGCGAGGGCACACGGCTGGCTTTTGCCGCGCCGCCGCTGCGGCGCAGCGGGCCGGTCGAGGAGCCGGCGCTGCGTGCCCAGGTGGCGCGTTCGCTGCGGCTGGATGAGGCCGAGCTGCTCGATGTGGTCTGGGTCGACAACGGCCCGGGCTGGATGGCGGCGCGGCTCAAGGATGCGGCTGCGGTGCTGGCGCTGCGGCCCGATTTCGCCGCGATGCAGGGGCTCAAACTGGGCGTGGTCGGTGCGTGGCCGGATGGCGCTGCCGAGCATTTCGAGGTGCGCGCCTTCGTGCCCGATCTGGGTGTGCCCGAGGATCCGGTCACCGGCAGCCTCAATGCCGGCCTGGCTTTGTGGCTGCAGGGGGCAGGTCTTGCACCCGAGCGCTATATTGCAGCGCAGGGCGCGGCGCTGGGGCGGGCCGGCAAGGTGCATGTGGCGCGCGAGGGTGAGCACACCTGGATAGGCGGCGATGTGACGCCGCTGATCCATGGCCAAGTGAGGCTTTGAGCAGCATGGAACTCGATCATCTGGTGGTGGGTGCGGACACGCTGGAGGCCGGCGTGGCCTGGTGCGAACGGGTGCTGGGCGTCACGCCCGCGCCCGGCGGCAAGCACGCGCTGATGGGTACGCACAACCGCCTGCTGAACATCAGCGGCCTGAATCACCCGCGCAGCTATCTGGAGATCATCGCGATCGACCCCGAGGCGCCGGCCCCGGGCCGCGCGCGCTGGTTCGATCTGGATCAGCCGGGCCTGCAGGCGGCCCTGAAGCAGGGGCCGGGCCTGATCCACTGGGTGGCGCGGGTGCCGAATCTGGAGGCCGCGCTGGCCTACTGGCGTGGCGAGGGCGTCGACGCCGGCGAGCCGGTGGCGGCCTCGCGCGGCGCACTGAGCTGGCAGATCGCGCTGCGCGAGGACGGTCGCCGGCTGCGGCGCGAGGCGCTGCCGACCTTGATCCAGTGGGGCGAAGCCCATCCGACCGATACCCTGCCGGCCAGCGGCGTGCAACTGCTGGGCTTTGACTCGCGCGATGGCCTGAAGGCCAGGCTGCGGACACCGCAGGGCGAGGTCGAGCTGGACTTGGTCGGATGACGACGGACGCCACGCTGGATCTGTTTCGTGAGGACGCGACGCTGCGCGAATGCACGGCGCGCCTGCTGCGCGCCGACGAGCGCGGCCTGCTGCTGGACCGCACGGTGTTCTATCCGATGGGCGGTGGCCAGGCCGGCGATGCCGGCGTGTTCGAGCTGCCCGATGGCCGGCTGATCGTGATCGCCGACACCCGCAAGGGGGAGGGGGGCGAGATCCTGCATCTGCCCGCCGGCGATCAGCAGCTTGAGGGTCTGAGCCCGGGCGCCATCGTGCGGGCCCGCATCGACTGGTCGCGCCGCCATGCCCATATGCGTTTTCATACCGCCACGCACCTGCTGTGCGCGCTGGTGCCGCATCCGGTCGATGGCTGCTCGATCACGGCCGGCTATGCGAGGCTGGACTTCCATATGACCGAGGCGCTGGACAAGGACGAGCTGACGGCCGGCATCGCGCGGCTGGTGGCCGCCGCCCATCCGGTCACTCATCGCTGGATCAGCGACGAGGAGCTGGACGCGAACCCGGGCCTGGTGCGCAGCATGAGCGTGCAACCGCCGCGCGGATCGGGGCGGGTGCGGCTGCTGAGCATCGAAGGCATAGACCTGCAGCCCTGCGGTGGCACGCATGTGGCGAACACCGCCGAGATCGGTGCGGTCGTCGTGACGAAGATAGAGAAGAAGTCCGCGAAGACGCGCAGAGTCGTGCTGGGGTTCTCGACATGAAGCTATTGGGACGCGCCGCCTCGATCAATGTGCGCAAGGTCTTGTGGACCTGTGCCGAACTGGGCCTGGACCCCGAGCGCGAGGAGCCGGACATGGCCGCGCCGGCGCTGCGCCAGCTCAATCCCAACGCGATGGTGCCGGTGCTGCTGGACGGCGACTTCGTGCTCTGGGAGAGCAACAGCATCTGTCGCTATCTGGCCGGGCGTGAGCAGCGCGTCGACCTGCTGCCGGCCGCGCCGCGCGCGCGGGCGCTGGTCGAGCAATGGATGGACTGGCAGGCCGGCGAGCTGAACAACGCCTGGCGCTATGCCTTCATGAGCCTGGTGCGGCGTAGCCCTGCGCATCAGGACGCCGGCCTGCTGCAGGCCGGCGTGGCCGGCTGGAACCGGCATATGGGGATGCTGGACCAGCGGTTGGCGGCCAGCGGCGCCTACGTCTGCGGCGCCGAATTCACGCTGGCCGATGTGGTGCTGGGCCTGTCGGTGCAGCGCTGGATGATGACGGCGATGGACAAGCCGACACTGCCGGCCGTCCAGGCCTATTACGAGCGTCTGAGCGAGCGGCCGGGCTTCATGGCCCATGGCCGCAACGGCCTGCCCTGAAAAGGGCTCAGCCGCTCAGTCGTTGCGGAAGTTGTCGTGGCAGGACTTGCAACTGCCGGCGGCGCTGCCGAAGGCGGCTTTCAGCTGGTCGAGGTTGTTGGCCTTGGCGGCTGCGGCCAGCTTGATGACCTCGTCCTGCATCTTCTTCGCGCCCTCGTCGAACTTCGCCCGCTCGGTCCAGACCTTGGTGTTGGGCTGGCCTTTCTCGGTGCCCGCCGTGCCTTCGACAAAGCCGGCATAGGGCAGCTTGGACATCGCGACAACGATGTCGGCGTTCGCCGCTGCGGCCGCCGCATCGAAGGGTACGCGGCCCTGGGCCATCGCGCCGATGCGGCCGAAATGCGTGGCCATCACGGTGAAGGCGGCCTTGCGGTACTTGACGGCATCCTCGGGCTTTTGGAACTGCGCGGCGGCGGGCAGGGCGCTGGCCAGACCGGCCAGGGCGGCCAAGGTGATCAGGGTGTGCTTCATCATGCTGGGGATTCCTTGCAGACGGGTTGATCAGGCGCGAGTGGCGCTTCGCCACGGGCTTGTGCAGTGTACGAAGGCTTGGCCTTGTTTGCAGGGCTGGGCCGGGGCCAGTTCTTGCGTTATCTTTGCCGCCATGCAATGGCGGGGTGACAACAATGGCTGAGGCTTCGACAAGCGGTGCGACGAGCCTGGTGCGGGTCTGGGATTTGCCGACGCGGCTGTTCCACTGGGTGCTGGCGCTGTGTGTGCTGGGCTCGGTGATCAGTGCCAAGATCGGCGGCAATGCCATGGTCTGGCATATGCGGCTGGGCTATGCGGTGCTGACCCTGATGCTGTTTCGCCTGCTATGGGGCCTGGTGGGCGGGCGCTGGTCGCGCTTTGCCAGCTTCATCTACAGCCCGGCCGCCTGGCTGCGCTATCTGCGTGGCCGCCCGCAGCGCGGCGACTGGTTCGAGGTCGGGCACAGCCCGCTGGGTGCCTTGTCGGTGCTGGCGATGCTGGGCTGGCTTGTGGTGCAGGTGGGTTCGGGTCTGATCGCCGATGATGAGATCGCGATCACCGGGCCACTGGTGCGTTTCGTCTCAATGGACACCAGCCTGGCCTGGACCGGGCATCACAAGAGCTGGGGGCAATGGCTGATCTATGCCTTGGTCGCGCTGCATCTGCTGGCCATCGTCTTCTATCGCGTCGTCAAGAAGCGCCGCCTGGTCGGGCCGATGATCAGCGGTGACAAGGCGCTGCCGCCGGAGGTGCCGGCCTCGCGCGACAGCGCCGCTACCCGCTGGCTGGCGCTGCTGCTGCTGGCGGCGAGCGCGGCGGCCGTGGCCTGGCTGGTGAGCCTGGGTACACTTTGACGCGTTCATGAGCAGTCCCGACATCACCCTGATAGCTCCCAACGATGCCGAAGGCTGGCAGGCCGTCCGCGAGATCCTGCGCGAGTACAGCCAGAGCCTGGCGGTCGACCTCAGCTTCCAGAACTTCGAGGCCGAGCTGCAGCAGCTGCCTGGGCAGTATGAGCGGCCGGGTGGCCTGATGCTGCTGGCTCTGGTCGATGGCGCGCTGTCCGGCTGCGGGGCCTTCCGCAACCTGCCCGATTCCGACTATCCGAACGCCTGCGAGATGAAGCGGCTCTATGTGCGGCCGGCGTTTCGCCGTTTCGGCCTGGGCCGCACGCTGGCCCAGGCCTTGATCGACCGCGCCACCGAGGCCGGCTACTCGGCCATGCTGCTGGACACGCTGGACGATATGGAGGCGGCGCGCGGGCTTTATGAAAGCCTGGGCTTTGTCGAGGTGCCGCCGTTTTATTTCAATCCGGTGCCGGGCGCGCATTATCTGAAAGTCGAACTGGGCTGAGTTACAGCGCATTACCGCCGTAGCATCGCGGCATGACCGATGAACTGATCGAATTGGCCGGCCCGCACCGGGCCACGCTGGGCGAATCGCCGCTCTGGCATGCGCAGGAGCAAGCCCTCTACTACGTGGACATCGCCGAGCGCCAGGTCTTGCGCCTGGACCCCGCCAGCGGCGCGCTCAAGTCCTGGCAGCTGGACAGCGAGCCCGGCTGCATCGCGCTGCTGGCCGGTGGCGGTCTGCTGGCGGCCCGGCGCGACGGCTTGTGGCGGCTCGATACCGAAAGCGGCGCGCAGGCGCAGATCGCTCCCGCACCCTATGACGCGGCGCGTCAGCGCTTCAACGACGGCAAGCCCGATGCGCAGGGGCGCTTCTGGGTCGGCACGATAGACGATGCGCGCGCCCCTGATTCGGCGCTGTTCCGCTTTGCCGGCGGCGCGTTCGAGCAGATGGCCAGCGGTATCGTCACCTCCAATGGCCTGGCCTGGAGCCCAGACCAACGCCGGCTCTACTGGTCGGATACCAAGGCGCATCAGATCTATCAGCTGGATTTCGATGCGGACAGCGGCGCGGTCAGCAACAAGCGTCTGTTCGCCGGCTTTGCGCCGCGCGCCGCCGGCGCCTCACTGGATGGGTATGGCGGCCGGCCCGATGGCGCGGCGGTCGATATCGAGGGTTGTTACTGGGTGGCGATGTTCGAGGGCCAGCGCCTGCTGCGGCTCTCGCCCGAGGGCCAGGTGCTGCGGGAGCTGCGCCTGCCGGTGCGCTGCCCGACCATGCCCGCTTTTGGTGATGCCGATCTGCGCACGCTCTACATCACGACGGCCTGCGAGAAGCGGCCGGCCGAGGAGCTGGCGGCCCAGCCCTGGGCCGGCTGCGTGCTGAAAGTGCGGGTCGAGGTGCCGGGCTTGCCGGCGCAGATTGCCCGGCTCTGAGGCCGCGCCCTGCCAGAAGTCATGATCGCCGGCAAGTACGCCTGACCGACTTGTAGGGAGACCTCGCCACCCGCCTTGGCGGCGATGTGCGGGTTTCCACATATAATCTTTGGGTTTTGCCGACCAGCCCCGAGTTGCCGTGAATCCAAACCCTCTGCGCGCACGACCGAAAGCCGTGCCCAGCGCTGATGAGGGGCAGGACGGCCGCTGGGGTGATGAGGGAGGAGATGCGGACGATGACGCGGCTTTCAAGCCCCTGACGCGAGAGCAAGCGCAGGCCTTGAAGGCACGGAGTCCTCTGCTGTCGCCCTGGCAGATCGTGGCGGCCCAGGCGTTGGCAGGATTGTTGTGCGTCCTGCTGTGGGGCTTGTTCACGTTCGAGGCCGGCAAGGCGTGGTCGGCGCTGTTGGGCGCGATCGCGGTGGTGCTGCCGAATGCCTTGATGGCATGGGGCACGACCCGACGACCGGTGAATCACGCGGGAGCCGCCCTGGTCTCGCTGATGATCTGGGAGTTGATCAAGATCTTTCTGGTCATTGCCATTTTGGTGGCGGTGGTCAAGATGGTAGGCAATCTGAGTTGGCCGGCACTGCTGCTGACCATGATTGTGTGCCTCAAGGTTAATTGGCTGGTCCTGCTCACGCGGGGCCGATTCAAGAAAATTAGCGACGGAAACTGATATGGCAGCCGAAGGACATGGGCCCAGCGCTGGTGAGTACATCACTCACCACCTGCAACATCTGCAGAAGAATTTCTCGTTCGAGAGCGTCAAGCAGACCAGCATCGTCGACTTCAGCGTCTTCAATCTGGACTCGGTGGCGTTCTCGCTGCTGCTGGGCGTGATCGGCTGCTTCGTGCTGTGGCGCGCCGCGCGCAAGGCCACCTCGGGCGTGCCGGGCCGTTTCCAGGCTGCCGTCGAGATCCTGTCCGAGATGGTCGAGAACCAGGCCAAGGGCGTGATCCACAACGCCAAGAGCCGCAAGCTGGTCTCGCCGCTGGCGCTGACCGTGTTCGTCTGGATCTTCCTGATGAATGCGATGGACATGCTGCCGGTCGACCTGATCCCTGCGATCTGGCACAGCGCCGGTCCGGCCCTGGGTTTCAAGGACTACATGCGTGTCGTTCCGACCGCCGACCTGTCCACCACGCTGGGCCTGTCGAGCAGCGTGCTGCTGATGTGCTTCTTCTACAACATCAAGATCAAGGGCCTGGGCGGCTGGGGTCATGAGCTGATCTCGGCGCCGTTCGGCGCGCACTGGGCGCTGTGGCCCTTCAACTTCCTGATGCAGGTCATCGAGTTCGTCGCCAAGACGGTCTCGCACGGCATGCGGTTGTTCGGCAATATGTTTGCCGGCGAACTGGTCTTCATGCTGATCGCACTGATGGGTGGTGCGTTCACGCTGTCGGCTACGGGCATCGGCCTGGCCATTGGCCATGTCATTGCCGGTACGGTGTGGACCTTGTTCCACATTCTTGTGATCACGCTGCAGGCCTTCATCTTCATGATGCTGACGCTGATCTACATCGGTCAGGCGCACGACGCGCACTGATCACGAGTTTCTCTTTTCTCTTTCTTTCTTTCATCTCTCTAGGAGCAAATAATGGAAAACATCCTCGGCCTCGTGGCACTGGCTTGCGGCATCATCGTTGGTCTGGGCGCTATCGGCGCTTCCATCGGCATCGCGCTGATGGGTGGCAAGTTCCTGGAGTCCTCGGCTCGCCAGCCTGAGCTGATGAACGAACTGCAAACCAAGATGTTCATCTTGGCCGGTCTGATCGACGCTGCTTTCCTGATCGGCGTGGCTATCGCTCTGCTGTTCGCGTTCGCCAACCCCTTCGTGCTGGCCTGATAACTCCCGAACCTTTCACGACTTGAAAGGATCGTGCCGTGAATATCAACGCAACCCTATTTATCCAGGCGATCGTCTTCGCGATCCTGGTGTGGTTCACGATGCGTTTCGTCTGGCCGCCTATCACCAAGGCGCTGGATGAACGTGCAGAGAAGATCCGCGACGGCCTGGCCGCTGCGGACAAGGCCAAGGCCGAGTTGGCAACCGCCAACAAGAAGGTCGACGAGCAACTCGCACAAACGCGCAACGAAACCACCAAGCTGCTGGCCGACGCCGAAAAGCGTGCCGCTGCCATCGTGGACGAAGCCAAGAAGCGTGCCGAGGACGAGGGCGCCAAGATCGTGGCCGCCGCCAAGTCCGAAGCCGACCAGCAAGCCACCCGCGCCCGCGAGGCCCTGCGCGAGCAGGTCGCTGCGCTGGCCGTCAAGGGTGCCGAGCAAATTCTGCAGCGCGAGGTCAACGCCTCGGTGCATGCCGAATTGCTGGGCCGTCTGAAGACGGAGCTGTAATCATGGCTGAGCTCGCAACCATTGCACGCCCTTACGCTGAAGCGCTCTACCAGGTCGCCAAGAAGCACGATGTGAAGGCTTGGGGCCAGGCGCTCGACGCGCTGTCCCTGGTCGCGCAGGATGCCGATCTGCGCCAGTTCGCCGACAACCCCAAGGTCACGTCCGAGCAGGTCTACGCGGTCATCACCGCGGCGGCCAAGCAAGACCTGGCCCCGGAGCTGCAGAACTTTCTGCGCGCGGTGATCGAGAACTCGCGCCTGGCGGCTCTGCCGGCGGTGGTCGGACAGTTCCATGTCCTGGCCAACGCGGCTGACGGCGTGGCTGATGCGCAGATCTTCAGCGCCTACCCCATCGAAGCAGCCCAGCTGAGCGATGTGGTGGCCACGCTGGAAAAGCGCTTCGGTCGCAAGCTCGAAGCCCATGTATCGCTGGAGCCCTCGCTGATTGGCGGTATCCGCGTGGTGGTTGGCGACGAGGTGCTGGACACCTCGGTCAAGGCCCGCCTGGAACGCATGAAGGTGGCCCTGACCGCTTGACCGAATCAAGCGCGACGACACCGAGACCGAATCACCCCCTTAGCCCGGCCGTGACACTGCCTTGTGCAGCGCGCGGAAGGGCCGAGCAGATGGGAGCAAGCAATGCAACTGAATCCTGCTGAAATTTCCGAACTCATCAAGTCCCGTATCGAGGGTCTCGGTGCATCGACGGACGTCCGTAACCAGGGCACCGTGGTGTCCGTGTCCGACGGCATCTGCCGCATCCATGGTCTGTCCGACGTGATGCAAGGCGAAATGCTGGAGTTCCCGGCCGACGCCAACGGTCAGCCCTCGTTCGGCCTGGCCCTGAACCTCGAGCGCGACTCCGTCGGCGCCGTGATTCTGGGCGCCTACGAGCACATCTCCGAAGGCGATACCGTCAAGTGCACGGGCCGCATTCTGGAAGTGCCGGTCGGCCCCGAGCTGATCGGCCGCGTCGTCAACGCGCTGGGCCAACCTATCGACGGCAAGGGCCCGATCAACGCCAAGATGACCGACGTGATCGAGAAGGTCGCCCCGGGCGTGATCGCCCGCAAGTCGGTCGACCAGCCGGTGCAGACCGGCCTGAAGTCGATCGACTCGATGGTGCCCGTCGGCCGTGGCCAGCGCGAGCTGATCATCGGCGACCGCCAGACCGGCAAGACCGCCGTGGCGATTGACGCCATCATCAACCAGAAGGGTCAGAACATGACCTGCGTCTACGTTGCGATCGGCCAGAAGGCTTCGTCGATCAAGAACGTGGTGCGCGCTCTGGAGCAGGCCGGCGCGATGGAGTACACCATCGTCGTGGCCGCCTCGGCCTCCGACTCGGCCGCGATGCAGTATGTGTCGGCCTACTCGGGCTGCACGATGGGCGAGTACTTCCGCGACCGCGGCCAAGACGCGCTGATCATCTATGACGACCTGTCCAAGCAGGCCGTCGCCTACCGCCAGGTCTCGCTGCTGCTGCGCCGTCCGCCGGGCCGCGAAGCCTACCCGGGCGATGTGTTCTATCTGCACAGCCGCCTGCTGGAGCGCGCCGCTCGCGTCAACGCCGACTATGTCGAAGCCTTCACCAAGGGTGAAGTCAAGGGCAAGACCGGTTCGCTGACGGCACTGCCCATCATCGAAACGCAGGCCGGCGACGTGTCCGCTTTCGTGCCGACCAATGTGATCTCGATCACCGACGGTCAGATCTTCCTGGAAACCAGCCTGTTCAACGCCGGTATCCGCCCCGCGATCAACGCCGGTATCTCGGTGTCGCGCGTCGGTGGTGCGGCCCAGACCAAGCTGATCAAGGGCCTGTCCGGCGGTATCCGTACCGACCTGGCGCAGTACCGTGAGCTGGCCGCGTTCGCGCAGTTCGCTTCCGATCTGGACGAGTCGACCCGCAAGCAGCTGGACCGCGGTGCCCGCGTGACCGAGCTG
The DNA here is from genome assembly GCA_005503085.1 of Burkholderiales bacterium C2. GTDB lineage: Bacteria > Pseudomonadota > Gammaproteobacteria > Burkholderiales > Burkholderiaceae_C > Roseateles_E. Next base: position 110,982 of record SCOI01000008.1, read on the forward strand.
CTGAAGCAGGCCCAGTACTCGCCGCTGCCGATCAGCCTGATGGCCGCGACGCTGTACGCGGTGAACAAGGGCTTCATGGACAGCCTGGACGTCAAGAAGGTCCTGGCCTTCGAACACGGCCTGCACCAGTTCCTGAAGACCAGCCATGCCGCTCTGCTGGCCAAGCTCGAAGCCGACCAGGCCTTCGACAAGGAAGGCAAGTCCGAAGCCGAACTGAACGCCGCGATCACCGCGTTCAAGAAGTCCTTCGCCTAATGACCATGACCGGGCGCGTATTGAAGCAATTCGGCACGGCCCGGCCCTAGACAGGAGAAATCATGGCATCAAGCAAGGAAATTCGCGGCAAGATCAAGTCGGTCGAGAACACCAAGAAGATCACCAAGGCCATGGAAATGGTCGCCGCTTCCAAGATGCGCAAGGCGCAGGAGCGGATGCGCTCGGCTCGTCCCTACAGCGAGAAGATCGGCAATATCGCCGCCAATCTCGCCACGGCCAACCCCGAGTACAAGCACCCCTTCCTGGTCAAGAACGAGCAGGCCAAATCGGCTGGCTTCGTCGTCGTGACCACGGACAAGGGCTTGTGCGGCGGTCTGAACACCAACCTCTTGCGCGCGGCCACGGCCAAGCTCAAGGAGCTGGAGACGGCCGGCCAGAAGGCCGAGGTCGTTGCCATCGGCAACAAGGGCCTGTCCTTCATGAACCGGATCGGCGCCAAGGTGGTCTCGCAGGTCACGCAGCTGGGCGACCAGCCGCACATCGAGAAGATGATCGGCCCGGTCAAGGTGCTGCTGGACGCTTATGCCGAAGGCAAGCTGTCCGCTGTCTACCTCTGCTACACCCGATTCATCAACACGATGAAGCAGGAGCCGGTGGTGCACCAGCTGCTGCCGCTGACGACCGAAGGCATGAAGACCGATGGTGGCACGCACTCGTGGGACTACATCTACGAGCCCGATGCCGCGACCGTGATCGACGAGCTGCTGCTGCGCTACACCGAGGCCCTGGTCTACCAGGCTGTGGCCGAAAACATGGCGTCCGAGCAGTCGGCACGCATGGTGGCCATGAAGGCCGCGACTGACAACGCAGGCACCCTGATCGGTGAGCTGAAGCTGGTCTACAACAAGACCCGCCAGGCTGCGATCACCAAGGAACTGTCGGAAATCGTCAGTGGCGCTGCCGCCGTGGGCTGACAAGCAGGCTACGCAATAGTTTTTGGAATTGAAGGAACGAAAAAATGGCTAACACTCAATCAGTGGGCAAGATCGTTCAGTGCATCGGCGCCGTGGTGGACGTGGAATTCCCGCGCAACCAGATGCCGAAGATCTATGACGCGCTGAAGATGGAAGGTTCCGCCCTGACTCTGGAAGTCCAGCAGCAGCTGGGCGACGGTATCGTGCGCACCATCGCGCTGGGCTCGTCGGACGGCCTGCGCCGCGGCACCCAGGTCTACAACACCGGCGACAACATCAAGGTGCCGGTAGGCAAGGCGACGCTGGGTCGCATCATGGACGTGCTGGGCGCGCCCATCGACGAGCGCGGCCCTGTCGACCAGGCGCTGACCGCGTCGATCCACCGCACGGCCCCGGCCTACGACGAGCTGAGCCCGTCGCAAGACCTGCTGGAAACCGGCATCAAGGTGATCGACCTGATCTGCCCGTTCGCCAAGGGCGGCAAGGTGGGTCTGTTCGGCGGCGCCGGCGTCGGCAAGACCGTCAACATGATGGAGCTGATCAACAACATCGCCAAGGCTCACTCGGGTCTGTCGGTGTTCGCGGGTGTCGGCGAGCGTACCCGCGAGGGCAACGACTTCTATCACGAGATGGCCGATTCGGGCGTCGTGAACCTCGAGAAGCTCGAAGACTCCAAGGTCGCGATGGTCTACGGCCAGATGAACGAGCCTCCGGGCAACCGTCTGCGCGTGGCCCTGACCGGTCTGACCATCGCCGAGTCCTTCCGTGACGAAGGCCGCGACGTGCTGTTCTTCGTGGACAACATCTACCGCTACACGCTGGCCGGTACCGAAGTGTCCGCGCTGCTGGGCCGTATGCCTTCCGCCGTGGGCTACCAGCCGACGCTGGCCGAGGAAATGGGCCGTCTGCAAGAGCGGATCACGTCGACCAAGGTCGGCTCGATCACCTCGATCCAGGCCGTCTACGTCCCTGCGGATGACTTGACCGACCCCTCGCCGGCCACGACCTTCGCCCACCTGGACGCCACCGTCGTGCTGTCGCGTGACATCGCCTCGCTGGGTATCTACCCCGCCGTGGACCCGCTGGACTCGACCTCGCGTCAGATCGACCCGAACGTGATCGGCGAAGAGCACTACAACACGACCCGTGCGGTGCAGGGCATCCTGCAGCGCTACAAGGAACTGCGCGACATCATCGCCATCCTGGGTATGGACGAACTGGCTCCGGAAGACAAGCTGACCGTGGCCCGCGCCCGCAAGATCCAGCGCTTCCTGTCGCAGCCTTTCCATGTGGCCGAAGTGTTCACCGGCTCGCCCGGCAAGTACGTGCCGCTGAAGGAAACCATCCGTGGCTTCAAGATGATCGTGGCCGGCGAGTGCGATCACCTGCCCGAGCAGGCCTTCTACATGGTCGGCACCATCGACGAAGCCTTCGAGAAGGCGAAGAAGCTGCAGTAATCGCGATACCAGCGGCACGCGGCTCGACGGGGCCGTGCGCCGCTGATCCGTTACCGAAGTTTCTTAACGCTAAGGAAGATTGAGATGGCAACTATCCACGTTGATGTGGTTTCCGCCGAAGAGCTGATCTTCTCGGGCGAGGCCAAGTTCGTCGCGCTGCCGGGCGAAGGCGGTGAGCTGGGCATCCTGCCCCAGCACACGCCGCTGATCACCCGCATCAAGCCCGGTGCGGTGCGCATCGAGAAGTCCGATGGCGGCGAAGAGTTTGTCTTCGTGGCCGGCGGCATTCTGGAAGTGCAGCCCGGCACGGTCACCGTGCTGGCCGACACCGCGATCCGCGGCAAGGACCTGGACGAAGCCAAGGCCTCGGAAGCCAAGAAGCTGGCCGAGGAAGCGATGAAGAACGCCAAGAGCGATATCGACTTTGCCGCCGCGCAAAGCGAGTTCGCTGCGATGGCCGCCCAGATCGCGGCACTGCGGAAGTTCCGCAAGAAGTGATCGCTGGCGGCCTCGCCGCCGCGCTCTTTACGACGCCCGCCGACGCAAGTCCGGCGGGCGTTTTTCTTACACTGTCTGCCTATGCCCACCGCTATCGCTCTGACCCGCTACCAAGGCATGGATGCCCTGGAACTGTTCGCCCCAGACGGCGCCCGCGCCACGCTGCTGCTGCATGGCGCCCATATCGTCTCCTGGGTGCCGGCCGGTGCCGACGAGCAGCTGTACCTGTCGCCGAAGTCGGTCTTCGCCACCGGCCAGGCGATACGCGGCGGCGTGCCGGTGTGTTTTCCGCAGTTCGCCGCGCGCGGTCCGCTGCAAAAGCATGGTTTCGCGCGCAACAAGCCCTGGCAGCTGGTGTCGGCCGAGCAGGGCGAGGATGACGCGCTGGCGGTCTTGCGCCTGGCCGATGACGCCGCCTCGCGCATGTTCTGGCCCCATGCCTTCGAGGCCGAGCTCAGTGTGCGCGTGGCCGGTCGCAGCCTGGAGATTGAACTCGCCTGCGAGAACCGTGGCGACACGGCCTTTGGCTTCACCGCCGCGCTGCACAGCTATCTGCGCGTCCAGGATCTGAATGAAAGCAGCGTCCAAGGCCTGTCGGGCCTGCACTACTGGGACTCGGTCGAGAACGTCGAGAAGAGCCAGCGTGTCGACCTGCTGCTGCCGGGCAGCCCCGGCGCGCAGGATCTTGACCGCATCTATCACCAGGTCAAGCAAGACCTGACCCTGGTCGAGCAGCGCGGCGCCGACAAGCGCGAGCTGCTGATCCGTCAGCAGGGCTTCGAGGACGCGGTGGTCTGGAACCCCGGCGCCGAGAAATGCGCGGCGCTGGCCGATATGCCGGCCGAGGGCTGGCGGCAGATGTTGTGCATCGAGGCGGCGGCCATCGAGCATCCGATCACGCTGGCCCCCGGCGAGAGCTGGGCCGGCATGCAAAGCCTGACCCTGCTCTAGCGCTCACTCAGAGCAGCACCACCGCGTCCGGCAACTCGTTCGGGTTCTTCTGGCCCTCGGTCAGCGGATAGTGCTGGCGCAGCAGGCGGTCGACCGCATCGACCGCCGCGATCAGCCCCGCCTCGAAGCGGCCGGCGCGCAGATCGGCGCGCAGCCCCTCGATCACCGTGGCCCATTCGTCCACCGACACCCTGGCATTGAGCCCGCGGTCGGCGACGATCTCGATCGCGTGATCGGCCAGCAGCAGATAGATCAGCACGCCGTTATTGGCCTCGGTGTCCCAGACCCGCAGCTTGCCGAACAGGGTCAGGGCGCGGTCGCGGGCGCGCAGGCCCTTCCACAGATAGGACAGCGGCAGCCCGGCCTCCACGCAGACGCAGATCTCGCCGCTGTGGTGGCCCTCGCTGTCGCGCACCTTCTGCTCCAGATGCGGCACCGCGTCGCCGGGCAGGGCGCGCTTCAGATCAGACTCATCGGTCCAGCGGTGTTGCAGCAGCCGCAGCAGGCGGTTCTTGGTCAGCGTCGGCATCACCAGTCTCCCGAGGCGCCACCGCCTCCAAAATCGCCCCCGCCGCCGGACGAGAAGCCGCCGCCGTCACCACCGCCCCAGCCGCCGCCACCGCCGCCGCCCCAGATGATGGGGCCGCCGCCCAGCCCTCCGCTGCGCCCGCCGCGGCGGGCCGCGCCGATGCCCAGCACGCCCACCAGCACCAGGGCCGCGACGCCGGCCAGGCCTGCGACGATCATGCTGGTGCTGAAGAACCAGCCCAGTGCACCGGCCGCGCCGCCGGTGGCGACGCTGCCGAGCTTGCGGCCGAAGATGCCGGTCAGCAGCGCGCCCAGCACCGGCACGCCGATGAAGAACACCGCCGCAAGTTCCTCGAAGTCGAAGCCGCTGGCGCCGCTGCCTGCGGAGCCCTGGCGCGGCGCCGGCAGGTTCTCGCCGCGTATGCGGGCCTGCAACTGGTCCACCGCCTGGTTCAGGCCGCCCGCATAGTCGCCTTTCTTGAAGGCCGGCGTGATCGCGTTCTGGATGATCTGCCGCGCCGCCAGATCGGGTACCGCGCCCTCCAGCGCCTTGGCCACTTCGATGCGGATCTTGCGATCCTCCTTGGCGACCAGGATCAGCACGCCGTCGCCGACCTCGCGCCGACCTATCTTCCAGCTGTCGGCCACGCGCTGCGCATAGGCGGCAATGTCCTCGGGCAGCGTGCTCGCCGTGATCAGCACGACGATCTGCGGCCCTGACTCGGCCTCGAAGGTCGCCAGCTTGGCCTCCAGCGCGGCGCGCTGGGGCTCGCTGAGCGTGGCGGTGCGGTCGATCACCCGCGCACTGAGGACCGGCACCGGCTGCTCCTCCTGCGCCGAGGCCGGCAGGCTCAGTGCGAGGAACAGCCCCAGGATCAGGGCAAGCGGGCCGCGCATGTCCGCCTACTTGGACGCGGGCTTGTCGAAGCTGACCGCCGGCGCGGTCTGGATCGCGGCCTCGTTCTCGACCGTGAAGTTGGGCTTGGTGTCGTAGCCGAACACCATCGCGGTCAGGTTGTTCGGGAAGCTGCGGGCATGCACGTTGTAGTCGGCCACCGACTTGATATAGCGGTTGCGCGCCACCGTGATGCGGTTCTCGGTGCCTTCGAGCTGTACACGCAGATCCTGGAAGCCCTGGTTGGCCTTCAGATTGGGATAGTTCTCGGTCACGACCAGCAGGCGCGACAAGGCACTGGACAGCTCACCCTGGGCGGCCTGCCACTTCTTCAGCGCCTCGGGATTGTTGGCCAGCTCGGGCGTGACCTGGATGCTGGTGGCCTTGGCGCGCGCCTCGACCACCTTGGTCAGTGTCTCCTGCTCGAAATTGGCCTCGCCCTTGACGGTGTTGACGATGTTCGGAATCAGGTCGGCGCGGCGCTGGTACTGGCTCAGCACCTCGGACCACTGGGCCTTGACCTGCTCGTCCAGGCGTTGGAACTCGTTGTAGCCGCAGCCCGACAGGCCCAGCGTCGATGCCAAGACCAGGGCGGCGAGGCCGCTGCGTTTGATCCAATTCATGAAACACCTCCTTGTGGAACGGTCCGCCGGGTAGATGGTGATGTCCGGGCGCGAATCAAGCCAGTATCGCAGCGGATAATGTCGCGATGAGCGCCCCCCTGCAAAACGACAGCTTTCTGCGCGCCTGCCTGCGCCAGCCCACCGAGCACACTCCCGTCTGGCTGATGCGCCAGGCCGGCCGCTACCTGCCCGAGTACCGCGCGACGCGGGCCAAGGCCGGCAGCTTCATGGGTCTGGCCACCAACCGCGACTATGCGACCGAGGTGACCCTGCAGCCGCTGGAGCGCTACCCGCTGGACGCGGCCATCCTGTTCAGCGACATCCTGACCGTGCCCGATGCGATGGGCCTGGGCCTGTCGTTTGCGATTGGCGAGGGGCCGAAGTTCGAGAAGGTCGTGCGCGACGAGGCGGCCGTGGCCGCGCTCGAAGTGCCGGACATGAACAAGCTGCGCTATGTGTTCGATGCGGTGAGCTCGATCCGAAAGGCGCTGAACGGCCGCGTGCCGCTGATCGGCTTCTCCGGCAGCCCCTGGACCCTGGCCTGCTATATGGTCGAGGGCGGCGGCTCGGACGACTACCGCCAGGTCAAGAGCCTGATGTATGCGCGCCCGGATCTGATGCACCGCATCCTGCAGGTCAATGCCGACGCAGTGGCTGCCTACCTGAACGCGCAGATCGAGGCCGGTGCGCAGGCGGTGATGCTGTTCGACTCCTGGGGCGGCGTGCTGGCCGACGGCATGTTCCAGCGCTTTTCGCTGGACTACTCGAGGCGCGTGCTGGCCCAGCTCAAGACCGAACACGAAGGCCAGCGCATCCCGCGCATCCTGTTCACCAAGGGCGGCGGTCTGTGGCTGGACGAGATCGCCGATGCCGGCGCCGATGTGGTCGGCCTGGACTGGACGGTCAATCTGGGCCGCGCCCGCGCCCAGCTCGGCCACAAGGTCGCGCTGCAGGGCAATCTCGATCCGAACGTGCTGTTCGCCCCGCCCGACGCGGTGCGCGAGCAGGTCAGGGCGGTGCTCGACAGCTTCGGCGCCCCCGGCCCGGACAGCGGCCATATCTTCAATCTGGGCCACGGCATCAGCCAGCACACCCCGCCGGAATCGGTGACGGCCCTGGTCGATGAGGTGCATGCCTATTCACGGCTTTTGCGGCAGCGGCGCGGTGGGTGAGCAAGCACTCCGCTTTTGACTTATCCCCATTTTTCGCAACGCGAAAACTTCGCATTTGCCATGCTGCGGCGCAGCTCAGTGTTTTCCCGAGAGTCTTCTAAGTCATTGATTCATTGGGCTTTCACTGATTTGAGGGGGAATGCATTTTGCAGAGCTACCGGGCGCCGTCCGGCGACGGCGACCGGGCTGTTAATAAATTTCCCACAAAGTTATCCACAGAAAACATGCTTCCGTGGAAAACGTATTGAAATCATGGATTTAGAGCCTGTTCCTCAGCCCAATTCGATCTTGAGGCGGGAATGAGCGAGACCGGGCAGCAGCGCGTGCGCGTGGTGGTCGACACCCCCCAGCACAGCGGCATCACCGGGCCGCTGGACTATCTGAGCGAGCGCGCGCTCACACCAGGCACGCTGGTGCAGGTGCCGTTGGGACGGCGCGAGCTGACCGGCATGGTCTGGCCCGGCACCCCTGACCCGGCCGCCGAGCAGCTGGATGAATCCCAGCTGCGACCGATCAGCGCCGTGCTTGACGGCCTGCCGCCGCTGCTGCCGAGCTGGTGTGCGCTGGTGGATTTCGCCGCCAGCTACTACCAGCGCAGTGCCGGCGAGGTGGCCTTGTCGGTGCTGCCGCCGCAGCTGCGCGAGCTCGACGGCCAGCAACTGCAGGCGCGACTGAAGAAGCTCGACAAATGGACCGCGGCCCAGGCCGCCAGCCCCGAGCCCGCCACGCCCAGGCCGCAGCTGAGCCCGGCCCAGGCCGAGGTGCTGGAGAAGATCGACGCCCTGATGGCGGCCTGTGCCGAGACGGTGCCGTCGCCGGTGCTGCTGTACGGCGTCACCGGCAGCGGCAAGACCGAGGTCTATTTGCGCGCCGCCGAGCATGCGCTCGCCGCCGGCCGCCAGGTGCTGGTGCTGGTGCCCGAGATCAATCTGACGCCCCAACTGGAGGCTCGATTTGCCGAGCGCTTTGCCGGCCGTGTCATCGTCTCGCTGCACAGTGCCCTGACGCCGGCCCAGCGCCTGCGCAACTGGCTGGCCGCCCACCTGGGCCGGGCCGAACTGGTGCTGGGCACGCGGCTGGCGGTGTTCGCCTCGATGCCCCGCCTGGGCCTGATCGCGGTCGATGAGGAGCACGACCCCTCGTACAAGCAGCAGGATGGCGCTCGCTATTCGGCGCGCGACCTGGCCGTCTACCGCGCCCGGCTCGAAAAGGTGCCGGTCATTCTCGGCTCCGCCACCCCTTCGCTGGAGAGCTGGCAACATGCCAACAGCGGGCGCTACCAGCGCCTGGCCCTGCCCGAGCGCATCGGCGGCGGCGCGCTGCCGCGGGTGCGGATCTTCGACATGAACACGCTGCCTCGGAACAAGGGCGTGATGACCGCGCTGACCGCGCCGCTGATCGCCGCGCTGCGCGGCCGGCTGGAGCGCGGCGAGCAGAGCCTGGTGTTCCTGAACCGGCGCGGCTATGCGCCGGTGCTGCACTGCACCGAGTGTGGCTGGAAGAGCGAGTGCCCGCACTGCAGCGCCTACCGCGTGTTCCACAAGGGCGACCGAACGCTGCGCTGCCACCACTGCGGCTTCACCGAGCGCGTGCCCCATGCCTGTCCGGACTGCGGCAACCAGGACATCGCGCCGCTGGGTCGCGGCACCGAGCGGCTGGAAGAGCAACTGGCCGAGACCCTGCCGGGCGCCCGTGTCGCCCGCATCGATGCCGATTCGACCAAGCACAAGGGTGCGCTGGAGGCCCAGCTCGGCGCGGTGCATGCCGGCGAGGTCGACATCCTGGTCGGCACCCAGATGATCACCAAGGGCCATGACTTTCGCCGCATCACGCTGGTGGCGGCGGTCAACCCGGACGGCGCCTTGTTCAGCAGCGACTTCCGCGCGCCCGAGCGATTGTTCGCGCTGCTGATGCAGGCCGCCGGCCGGGCCGGGCGCGATGCCGAACAGGCCGCGCGCAGCGAGATGTGGGTGCAGACCTGGCATCCGCAACATGCGCTCTACAAGGCGCTGGAGCGCCATGACTTCGAGGCCTTTGCCCAGAGCCAGTTGGCCGAGCGCGAGAGCGCCGGCCTGCCGCCTTATTCACACCTGGCGCTCTTGCGCGCCGAGGGCCGCACGGTGGAGGCCGCGCGGGACTTTCTGAGCGCCGCCGCCCAATGGGCCCAGGCCCTGCCCGAGGCCAGCGGCCTGCTGATCTACCCGCCGGTGCCGATGAGCGTGGCCCGGGTGGCCAATATCGAGCGCCTGCAGATGCTGGTCGAATCGCCGACCCGCGGCGCGCTGCAGCGCCTGCTGTGGCTGTGGATGCCCGAGCTGCAGATGCTCAAGCGCGAGCACAAGGGATTGCTGCGCTGGGCGGTGGATGTGGATCCGCTGGCGATCTGAGCGTGGCCGGGCTTGCTGCCCGGCTCAGGCGATCTTGAACACCGCCACCGCGTCGACCAGCTGGCGCGCCTGCAACCTCAGGCTCTCTGCGGCCGAGGCGCCTTCCTCGACCAGGGCGGCGTTCTGCTGTGTGACCTGATCCATCTGCGAGACCGCGTTGCCGATCTGATTGACGCCGCGGCTCTGCTCCTCGCTGGCCGAACTGATCTCGCTGACTACGTCGGCAACGCGCTGAATGGCCGTCACGACCTCGTCCATCGTGCCGCCGGCCCGATCCACCAGCTGCGTGCCTTGCTCGACCCGTTGCACGCTGGCTGTGATCAGGGTCTTGATCTCCTTGGCGGCATTGGCGCTGCGCTGGGCCAGCGAACGCACCTCGGCAGCCACCACCGCGAATCCGCGACCCTGCTCACCGGCGCGCGCCGCTTCGACGGCGGCATTCAGCGCCAGGATATTGGTTTGAAAGGCGATGCCGTCGATCACACCGATGATGTCGGCGATCTTCTTGGATTCGGCGTCGATGCCGCGCATGGTCTGCACCACCTCGCTCATCACCTGGCCACCGTTGGCGGCAATCTGCGAGGCGCTGGCGGCCAGCTGCTTGGCCTGCTTGGCGTTCTGCGCGTTGTTGCTGACGGTGGACGAGAGTTCGTCCATCGTGGCCGCCGTCTGCTGCAGCGCGCTGGCCTGCTCCTCGGTGCGCTGGCTCAGGTCCTCGTTGCCCTGCGCGATCTCGCCGCTGGCATGGGCAACGTTCTCCGCATTGCTGCGTACCTGGCGCACGATGTCCGACAGCGACAGCTGCATCGCGTTCATCGTGCTCAGCAAGGGCGAGACCTCGTCATTGCCCGTGTCGGTGATGGCGATGGCCATGTCGCCATCGCGCACGCGCTGGGCGGCGGTTAGCGCCGTGCTGACCCGCGCACGCAGCAGCCGGCCGATGTACCACGCAAAGGCGCACAGCACGGCGACCACGATCAGCACCAGCCCCGCCAGCACTTTGGAGATCGACACGGTTTCGTGCTCGATCTGCTCGACCCCTTTGTTCAAGCTGCCTTCCTGGAGCTTGACGTTGTCCAGCAAGGTCGCCAGCAGCGCGTTGCGTACCGGGATGGTCTTGTCGACCAGGAAAGCAAAGGCCTCGGCCTTCTGGTCTTGCTCAATCAACTTGAGGTTGTCGCCGGCCACCTGCCAGAAGGCCTGGACCATGGCCGGCACCCTTTCAAAGCGCAGCTTCTCCTCGTTCGTGGTGATTGTGCGCTGATAGTCCGCGATCAAGGTGTCGATCAGCTTGCGGCGCTCGCCGATGTCGGCCAGCGTGGCCGCCAGCTCCTGAGGATTGCGCGCCAGGATGGCATGGCGCAACTGCAGCGAGCTGCGCGTGACATTGATCTCGAGCGCCGCGACGCGCTGCAGCTGGGGCACACGGTGGCGGCTGGTGTCATCGGCCATCTCGGCGATGTCGTGCAGATGTTCTGTCGAAAACCAGAGCACGCCCGCCAGCATGGCGGCCAGCACGCCGACCAGCGCGTAGAGCCGGGTGGCAATCCCCATTCGTGCGAGAGCGGTCATGGCGCTAACTCCTTGTGTGCGGTTCGGAATCGATGCAGGTCTGATCTTGACAGCTCACGCCCCGTCCCGGGTCCGGAGATGGGCTTGAAACTGCAGCTTATCCGTGCCGTGCCGGGCTCTCAAGGGCTGGCGCGCGGGTCCCCCAGATGGGTCCGCAGCCACTGGCTCATCTCCCACTGCACCTGGCCAACCGACTCGCGCGCCGTGTAGCCATGGCCCTCGTGCGGCAGCGCCACATAGCGCACCGTGCCGCCCAGGCCGGCCAGGGCCTGGTAGAGGCGCTCGCTCTGCATCGGATAGGTGCCGGAGTTGCTGTCTTCCTCACCGTGTATCAGCAGCAGCGGCTCCTTGATCTGGTTGGCGTAGAGAAAGGGCGAGAGCTTCAGATAGGTTTCGCGGGCGTCCCACAGAGAGCGGCGTTCGCTCTGGAAGCCGAACGGCGTCAGTGTTCGGTTGTAGGCGCCGCTGCGCGCGATGCCGGCCTTGAAGAGCTTGGTGTGGGCCAGCAGATTGGCGGCCATGAAGGCGCCGTAGCTGTGGCCGCCGATCGCCATGCGGCGGGTGTCGGCCACGCCCAGCTCCTCGGCCTTGTCGATGATGGCGCGGGCATTCATCGTGATCTGCTCGATGAAGCCATCATTCATCGTGCGCGCATCGCCGACCACCGGCATGGTCGCGTCGTGCAGCACGACAAAGCCGTCCAGCGCCAGCAGCTGCGGGCTGATGCCGGCGAACGTCGCATAGCGGCTCGGCGCGCCGGCCAGTTGGCCGGCCAGCGCGGCGTCGTTGAACTCCAGCGGATAGGCCCAGACCAGCGTGGGCCGGCGCTCGCCCTCCTTGTAGTCGGGCGGCAGATGCAGCCAGAACGAGAGCTCGACGCCGTCGGCCCGCTTGAAGCTGACCAGCTCGCGCTTGACCCGTCGCAGCTGCGGGCTCGGGTCCTTGATGCGGGTCAGCGCCTGCGCCGTCGCGCCACCATTGCCCAGCTCGCGCAGATACAGATTCGGCGGCTCGACCGGGCTCTCGCGCTGCAGCAGCAGGCGCTTGTCGTCCAGCGTCGCCAACGGCATCTCGTAGGCGCTGTCGGCCGACTGGAACAGGCGCTGCACGCTCAGGTCCTTGATCGACAGCCGGTCCAGGAAGGGGCGCTCGCCACGCGGGTTGGCGCCCTGGCCGATCAGGAAGATCTCGCCCTCGCGCGTGCTCTGGATCACGCTGTGGCCATTGGCCAGCGTGCGCATCAGCGGCGCGCCGGGGTGGCGGTAGCGCTCGCGCAGCGAGTGCTCGAACAGCGGCTTGCTCTGGCTGCCGTTGAGCGGCAGCAGATACGTGCGGGTCCAGGCGCGCAGCCGGTCGGTCTCGGTCAGCAGCGCGTGCTGGCCATCGTCGAGAAAGCGCAGCCGCGTGAAGCGCTGCGGCATGCGCTGCACCTCGATGGGCTCGCCGTCATAGGGTGGGTCCAGCCGCATCACCCGGTCACGGAAGGCCACCCGGCTGTTCGGGTTGCCGCCGTCCAGCGCCTCGACCCAGTAGACCGCCGCATCCTTGGTCGGCGAGGGGTAGAAGATGCGCGGGCCGGGCAGCACGCCGTCGATCGCGACGCCGGCCTTCAGCGGCAGCTTGGCGAGCTCGCGCAGCACCCGGCCGTCGCGCTGGCGCAGCTCGATCACCTGCGGAAAATCATCCCAGGTCAGGCGGTAGCTGAAGGGGCGCACCAGGCGCTCGGTCAGCAGGTACTGGCCCTCGCCGACGCTGCTGACATAGGCGAACAGGCCCGGCTCGCCGATGTCGCGGGACTGCGCGCTGGCCAGATTGACCAGGGTCAGCTGCGAGCGCGCATGGTGCTCGAACAAGGCCTCGTCATGCGGCGACTGCAGCAGGTCGGGATAGCTGCGCTCGGGCGAGGCGCGGCCCTGATGCTCTTGCACCACCGGGCTGGGCTGGGCGCGCGGCGCCGCGCCGCGCCGCTTGGGTATCGTCAGCACGACCAGCTCGCGCGGGTTCAGCCAGGCCTGCTCGCCCTGGCCCAGCGCATTGCTCAGGCGCACAAAGGGAATCTGGCGCAGCTCGCCGCTGGCGGTCTCGCCCATCCACAGCTCATTGCCCAGGTCGACGCGCCGCTCCAGCACGAAGCGCTGGCCGTCCGGCGCCCAGCTGAAGCTGTGAAAGCCCTCGCCGGGCAGCTCGACGGCGCGCTCCGGCGCGTCCGGCTGCAGCAGGCTTCGCAGGCGCAGGCGCCGCACGGTGGCCAGCGGCTGCGGTGTGCCGCTGGCCGCGTCGAAGCGCAGGCCGGCCAGGCGCAGCCCCGGGCGGGCCAGCTCGGCCAGGCTGTTGAAGCGCTTGAGTTCCAGCAGGGCCAGGGTCTGCTTGTCGGGCGAGGGCAGCAGGCGCGGCGGCGCCGGCGCGTCCAGCAGCTCGCGGATCGCGGTCGAGGGCTGGCGATAGCCGTTGGCCAGCGCCTGGAGTGGTTCGCCCAGGGCAACACAGAGCAGCAGAAGCAGGGCGTGGCGCAGGAGCATGGGGTTCGTGCAATCAGACAGCGCGCAACGATATCAGGCCGCCGGTCGGGCACCGAGCAGCCAGGCCAGCGCGGTGAAGCTGACGAAGGCCAGGCTGGTCGAGGCCAGGATGATGCGGGCCACGCGGCCGTTGTCGGCGCCGTAGCGCTCGGCCAGCAGCGAGACATTGCTGGCGCTGGGCAACGCGGCGGCCAGGGTCAGCACCAGCAGCTGGAACGGCGTCGGGCCGACGCCCAGCGCATGGGCGGCCGCGCCCAGCGCGAACACCAGGGCCGGATGGACGATCAGCTTGATCAGCGCCACCGGCAGGAACAGCGCCACCGGCGTGCGCGTGTGGGCATGCTGCCCGGCGCGCCACAGCACCGCGCCTATCGTGAACAGGGCCACCGGCGTTGCCGCATCGGCCAGCATCTTGACGACGCTGTCGACCGGACCCGGCAGGCGCAGCGCGGTGGCCGAGGCCACGGCGCCCAGCGCGATGGCCCAGGGCAGCGGATTCGACAGCGCGCCGCGCAAGGCCTGCAGTGCGGCGCGCTTGGCATTGCCGGCGCCGGCATCGTGGGCGCGCGCCAGCGCGATGCACAGCGAGCTGGTGACAAAGAGATCGGCCAGCACGGTGCAGATCACCGGCCCGGCCGCGGCCGGGCCCAGCAGCGCCACCAGCAGCGGCACGCCCATGAAACCGGTGTTGGGAAAGGCCGCCACCAGCGCACCGAAGGCCGCGTCCTTCAGCTGCACCCGCGCCGACAGGGTCACCGCGATCGTGAACGCGACGATCAACAGCGCCGCGACCAGATAGACGCCCAGCACGCCCGGGTTCAGCAATTCCAGCACCGGCGTGTTCATGCCGAAGCGGAACAGCATGCAGGGCAGCGCGAAGAACAGCACAAAGCCGTTGAGCCCCGGGATTGCGCTCTCGGCCAGCACGCCGCGCTGCGCCGCCAGATAGCCGCACAGCACCAGCGCGAAGAAGGGCAGGGTGACGGCCAGAATCGCTTGCATGGGGGCGGAGTATCGCAAGGCTTGGGCCGGGCCGCCGCCCGTGCACAAGTTCTCGCCGAGCGTGAGCGATTGCGCGCGACACCCCGTGTTGAGGGGGGAGCCCGGTGCCGTTGCGGCCTGGCTTGAGCCTAGGATGCCAGGCAAACCCTGAATACTCATGTCCTCCGCCCGTTTCTCAGCCTCTTTTCCCGCACCGGTCAGTGCCGGCTCACCGGTGACCACATCGCTGTCGGTCGGCGAGCGCCTGGGCGTCTGGCGCGTCGCCGCCGCCCTGCACGCCGGTGATTCGGGCCGCTGGTACCGGGCCGAGCATTCGCTGGCCGGCGATGTCAGCGCGGCGCTGCTGGTCTATCAGCAGAGTGCGGACGCGGCGGCGGTGCTGCTGCGTTTTGCCGAGCTGTCGGCGGCCCTGAACCAGCTCAGCCATCCGGCCCTGGCCACGCCGCTGGACAGCGGCCTGACCGCCGAGGGCAAGCCTTTTCTGGCCCTACCCTGGCAGGACAAGGGCCAGCCGCTGCTGGCCGCCGCCGCCGAGCTGCCGCTGCGCCAGCGCCTGCAATTGCTGCTGCAACTCTGCGACGCGCTGCAATATGCCCATGAGCAAGGCCTGCTGCTGCGCGAACTCGATCCCGGCCTGCTGTGGCTGGTCAACGGTACCGAGCTGCGGCTGATGGCCCTGGGCCTGGCCGAGCTGGCGCCCGAGCCGGACGCCGAGCCGCCGCTGTTCAGTGCCGCCGCCGCGCCCTTTGTCGCGCCCGAGCTGCAGCGCGGCGCCCAGCCCAGCCTGGGCAGCGAAGCCTATGCGCTGGGCGTGCTGGCCTGCTGGTTGATCAATGGCCGGCCGCCCAAACCCGATGCCAACGGCGTGCTGATGCCCTCGGCCGCCAGCCTGGGCGGCCTCAGCACGGCCGAGCGTTTCAGCCTCGAAGCCCTGCTGCAGAAGGCCATGGCGCCGATGTCGGTGGCCCGCTATCCCTCGGCCCGCGAGCTGGGCGAGGATTTGCGCGCCTGGCTGGCCGGGCAGAACCATTCGGCCCTGGTGCTGCATCCGATGCCCGAGCCCAGCCCGGCGCCGGGCAGCCGCTTCATGCCGGCCTTCGACGGCAGCCTCAGCACCCCGCCGCTGCAAAAGCCCGCCAAGCGCAAGCGCTGGCGCACCTTGCTGGCCGCCGGCGGCCTGGCCTTGCTGGCCGTGGGTGGCTGGGCCGGCCACCAGTATCTGGGCCTGGACGGCCTGCTTCAGTCGCTCAGCGCGCCAGCGCGGCCGGCCTCCACGACATAGCGCGCCTGGCGGCGCAGCGCACTGGCGGCGTCCCAGGGCTGCTCGACCGCGTGCAGCTCCGCCTCCAGCCTGCCGGCGCTCAGCTCGAAGCGGATATAGCCGCGCTCGTCGCTGCGCGCATGGCGGATATGCGGGTTGTGCGGGCGCATCTGGTCGAGCCGGCGCTGGGCCAGGCCGTGGCTGCTGATCGAGCTGCCGCAGAACTCGGTGGCGATCACCGGCTTGTCGGCACCGCCGGCATGCAGATCGCTCACGTAGTGGGCATGGACATCGCCGCCCAGCACCACCGCATTGCGCACCCGCGCCGCCTGCAGATCGCGCAGCAGGCGCTGGCGGGCGCCCGGGTAGCCGTCCCAGCCGTCGGTCCAGTGCAGGCCGCTGCCCTGCTCGGGCGGCTGCCAGTTCAGCGGCGCCATCAGGGTCTGCTGGGCCAGCAGATTCCAGGGCCGCTCACGATCCCAGCTCTGCGCCAGCCATTGCTCCTGGGCCTTGCCCAGCAGGCTGCGGGCCGGGTCCAGCAGTTCCGGGCAGTCGCTCAGCGCGACGGTGTTGGAACCGCCCCGGCCCGGTTTGGGGCAGGCCTGGGGGTCGCGCCACTGGCGGTTGTCCAAGGTGATGATGCGGGCCAGCGCACCCCAGTCGTAGCGCTCGTGCAGGCGGAACTCGGCACCGCGCGGCCGCGCCGCCTTCGGAAAGGGCAGATGCTCCCAATAGGCCTGGGCCGCCGCCGCGCGGCGGCGCGCGAAGCCGGGCTCCAGATGCTGGGAGATGTCGCCGGCATAGTCGTTCTCGACCTCATGGTCGTCCCAGGTCAGCAGCCAGGGCGCGGCCGCATGCATGGCTTGCAGATGCGGGTCGCTCTTGTACTGGGCATAGCGCTGGCGGTAGTCGTCCAGCGTGCGGCACAGCCCGCCCTGGTGGCGGCGTGCGGGCGTGCTGTCGGGCGCGGTGGCCGACTCGTAGATGTAGTCGCCCAGGAACAGCAGCAGGTCCAGCTCCTGGCCGGCCAGATCGCGCCAGGCGGCATATTCGCCGTGGTCCCAGCGCTGGCAGGAGGCGATCGCGAAGCGCAGGCGCTGCCCCGCCGCGCCGGGCGCCGGCGCCGTGCGGCTGCGGCCGACCGGGCTTTGCTGACCCAGCGCGCTGAAGCGGTACCAGTACCAGCGGTCGGGCTTCAGCCCGGCCGGCTCGGCATGGACGCTGTGGGCGCTGCCGGGCTCGGCCCGCTCGGTGCCGCTGGCGGCGATGGTCTTGAAGCCCTCGTCCTCCGCCAGCTCCCAGCGCACCGCGACCTGGGCCGGCAGCGCCTCGCCGAGCAGCCGGGTCCACAGCACCAGGCCGGCGGGGCGCGGGCAGCCGGAGGCTACGCCCAGCGCGAACAGGGGCGCGGCGGCCGGCGTCGCGGCATGGCTGACAAGAGCCGGCGCGCAGCCGGCGGCGAGGGCGGCCTGCAGCAGGCTGCGGCGACTGAGGGCGGTGTTCATCGGCGGCAAGCCTACTCGGGAATTTTGACCTTCCAGCGACGCGACAGCTCGTCGAGCTCACCGCTGGCGCGCAGCGCGGCAATGGCACGCTCCAGCTCGTCGCGCAAGACCTGGCCCCGGTTGTCGCGCGGGTAGGCAAAGTGGCCGCGCAGCTGGCCGATCGGCGGGCCGGCCGGCACCAGTTCCTGTGCCAGACCCAGGCGCTGCAGCACTGGCTCGGTATTGCGCTCGTTGCTGGCGAACAGGTCGACGCGGCCCAGGCGCAGCATCTGCAGGCCGGTGTTGACGTCGCGCACCGTGCTGATGCGCAGGCCGGCGCGGGCCTGCTCGTAGCTCTCGCCATAGGCCCAGCCCTGCACCTGGGCGACCGGGCGCTGGCCCAGCGCCGCATAGTCGCCGCGCCACAGCCCGCTCTGGGCGCGGCGAGCGTAGAACACCAGCGCGTCCTCGTAAAAGGGCTGGGGCGAGAACAGATAGCGCTGCTCGCGGTCGGCGGTGCGGTAGGGGCCGACCAGGATGTCGGCCAGGCCGCGCTCCACCATGGCCTGGGCGCGCAGCCAGGGGTAGTGCTCGAAACGCAGGCTGTGGCCCAGCCGGGCGGCGGCCAAGGTCAGCAGGTCCACGCCCAGGCCGCTCGGCTCGCCGCCGTCCTTGGCGGCCTCGTAGATGCGCGGGAACTCGGTGCCCACCACCAGCAGCTCGCGCGCCTGCGCGGCCGATCCCCAGGCCAGCAGCAAGAACGTCCAGGCTTGCAGCCAGCGACGGCCGAGGGCCAACACAAGGGCCATGCTCATAGTCCTGCCGTTGTACTAGGGGTTCCCAATGTAGCGCCTGCCGGCATGGGCTTGGCTATCATCCGCGCGACCCGGCGCGAGCCTGCGCCCCAACTCCGCCGCCCGCATGAAGCTCTCCGTGCCCGATTCCTCCAAGCGCTGGCTGGGCCTGAGCCTGGCCGCCGGCAGCGCCGGCGCCGGCCTGTGGCTGGCCTGGCACTACCCTTGGCAGCCCGGGCTGGCCTGCCTGCTGTGGCTCATGGTGGCGGTGCTGGGCTTTGTGCGCTGGCAGGCCTTGCCGCTGCTGATTCCCGGCCTGGTTCCGGTGCTGGGCTTCGCGCCCTGGACCGGCTGGATCACCTTCGAGGAACTGGACCTGCTGGTGCTGGCCGTCGCCGCCGGCGGCTATGCGGCGCTGGCCTTGGGCGCGAAACGCGGCGTCGAGCTGGCGCCGGCCTGGCAGCGGCCGCTGGCGTGGTCGGGCTTGTCCAAGCTCTTGCTGACGCTGTTCTGTGCCTCGCTGCTGCTGGCGATCTGGCGCGGCGTCGAGCAGGCCGGGGGCTGGCAGTTCGGCTGGTGGCAGGGCTATCACGAGCCGATGAACAGCCTGCGCCAGGGCAAGAGCCTGTGGCTGGTGCTGCTCTTGCTGCCGCTGTGGCGTGCGGCCGGGGCGAGTGAGCCGGCCGCCGTGCAGCGCTGGTTCGGCCTGGCGATGCTGCTGGCCTTGGGCGGGGCCAGCCTGGCGGCGCTGTGGGAGCGGCTGGCCTATACCGGGCTGCTGAATTTTTCGAGCGACTACCGCAGCACCGCGCTGTTCTGGGAGATGCATGTGGGCGGCGCGGCGCTGGACGGCTGCCTGGCGCTGGGTCTGCCGTTTGCGCTGCTGTGGGTGCTGCGCGAGCGCCGGCCCTGGGCTTTTGCCGCCGCGCTGGGCCTGCTGCTGCTGGCCGGCTATGCGGCGCTGACGACTTTCTCGCGCGGCGTCTATCTGGCCCTGCCGTTGGGGGCGGGCGTCTGCCTGCTGTTGCTGGCGCGCCAGCGCCGCGCCGCGCAGTTGCCCGCTGCCTCCAGGCCCGCCGCGCGTCGGGGGCTGGGCCTGGCGGTGTTGTTGGCTTTCGGCCTGGCGGCCTGGCCGCTGTTCCAGGCTGGCGGCTACCGGACCTTGCTGGCGTTGGCGGGCAGTGCGCTGCTGATGATCTTCATGCCACCGCTGCGCTTGCAGCAGACGCGCGGCCAGCAACTGATCGTGTTGCTGCTGGCCCTGCTGGCGGCGGCGCTGGCTGCTGCCTTGAGCTGGCTGCTGGCGCTGGCCGTCCCGAAGTCGGCCTACGTGATCGATGCGCTGGTGGTGTTGGGCGGGCTGTGGCTGGCCTGGTGGCTGCGTGCCGGGCTGCCGCGCCATCTGAGCGCCTGCCTGATGGCGGCGGCTTGGTTCTGGAGCCTGGCCTGCGTGGCCGTGGTGGCCGGCAACTGGGGTGGCGAGCAGGCCTTGCAAGAAGCGCTGCTGCCGGTGCTGGGCCTGGCGCTGGGTTGGGCCGGCTTGCAACTGCTGCCCGGAACGGCGGCGCAGTTGCTGGCCGAGCTGCCCTGGCGGGCCAGGAGCCTGTTGTGGACCGCTTGCCTGATGCTGTTCGCCGTGGTGGCGGCGCTGGCGGGCGGCGCCTACATCGGCGACCGCATGGCTACCGGCCAGCGCGATCTGGAAGGCCGCTTCGAGCACTGGCGGCTAGCGCGCAGCCTGCTGGACACGCCGCAGGAATGGTTGCTGGGCAAGGGGGTGGGCCGCTTCGCCAGCAATTTCCTGTTCGTCGGCCCGGCCGCCGAGCAGGTCGGCGACTACCGGCTCGTCGAGTCGGCCCAGCCACCCCATCTGCTGCTGACCAGCGGCAAGCATGTGCTGGGCTGGGGCGAGCTGTTCCGCGTCAGCCAGCGCATCGCCGCGCCGCGCGGCGAACTGCTGCTGACGCTGAAGCTGCGCAGCGCCGGCGATGTGAACCTGCATCTGGAGGTGTGCGAGAAACATCTGCTCTACAACGCGGAATGCGTGGTCAAGGGCCTGCCGCTGCAAAGCCAGGGTGGCGGCTGGCAGACGCTGCAGGCCTCGCTGGGTCAGGCACCGGCTCTGGGCGGGCGCTGGTGGGCGCCGCGCTTTGTGGTGTTCTCGGTGGCGCTGGGTTCGCCGGCGAGCGCGGTGCAGATTGCCGAGCTGCGCCTGCGCGACGCGGCCGAGCCCGCCCTGCTGGCCAATAGCGACTTCTCGCGCGGCATGGCGCATTGGTTCTTCTCCAGCGACCGCCACCACCTGCCCTGGCATATCAAGAGCCTGGGCCTGCACCTGCTGTTCGAGCAGGGGCTGCTGGGTCTGGCCCTGGGTGTCAGCCTGGTGGCGGCAGCGCTGTGGCGCTGCAGCTTCGGCCATGCCAGCGCCCATGGGCTGGCGCCGGCGGTGGTGGGCGCGCTGACGGGTTTCCTGATCGTGGGCCTGTTCGACAGCCTGGTCGATGCGCCGCGCATCGCCTTCCTGTTCTATGCGGTGCTGCTGCTGGGCCTGGGGCTGCGCTCGACCCGGGCGCCGCTGTTGCCTAGCATGAAATAGGCTGGGGCGGCTTGGCTATCATGCGCAGCCCTGCCCCTGTTTGTCATGTCCTCAGCCGTCTCCACCCTCAACCCCGCCCAGCTCGAAGCCGTCCACCACCTCAACGGGCCCTGCCTGGTGATCGCCGGTGCCGGCTCGGGCAAGACGCGGGTGATCACGATGAAGATCGCGCGGCTGCTGCAGGCCGGTTATGCGGCCAAGAACATCGGCGCCATCACCTTCACGAACAAGGCCTCGCAGGAGATGCGCGAGCGCGCCCGCGATCTGGTGGGCCCGCGCGCAGCCAAGGACCTGGTGATCTCGACATTCCACAGCCTGGGCGTGCGCATCCTGCGCTCCGAAGGTCATCTGGTCGGGCTCAAGGAGCAGTTCTCCATCCTCGACAGCGACGATGTGCTGGGCCTGCTGCGCGATGCCGGTGGCACCACCGACGCCAAGCAGGCGCGCAGCTGGCAATGGACCATCTCGCTGTGGAAGAACCAGGGCCTGACGGCCAAGCAGGCGCTGGCCGCCGCCAAGGACGAGGACGAGCGCGCGGCGGCCGTCGTGATGGAGCGCTATCAGGAGCGGCTGGCGGCCTACCAGTCGGTGGACTTCGATGACCTGATCTCGCTGCCGCTGCGTCTGCTGCAGGACTTCCCCGAGGCGCGCGGCAAGTGGCAGGACACCTTGCGCTATGTGCTGGTGGACGAATACCAGGACACGAATGCGGTGCAGTACGACCTGCTCAAGCAGATCGTCGGTGAGCGCGCTCATTTCACCGCGGTGGGCGACGACGACCAGAGCATCTACGGCTGGCGCGGCGCCACTATCGAGAACCTGAAGCGCCTTCCGACCGACTTTCCGGCGCTGAAGGTAATCCCGCTGGAGCAGAACTACCGCTCCACCGGCGCCATCCTGCGCGCGGCTAACAACGTCATCGCGGTCAATCCGAAGATCTTCGAGAAGAAGCTGTGGAGCGAGTTCGGCGACGGCGAGCCGGTGGCCCTGATCGAGAGCGACGGCGAGGAGCACGAGGCCGAGCGGGCGGTGGCGCGCATCCAGGCGATCCGCGCGAACGCCGGCGGGGTGCAGTTCAAGGATTTTGCGATCCTGTACCGCGCCAATCACCAGGCCCGCGTCTTCGAGCAGGCGCTGCGCCGCGCCGAGATTCCCTACAAGGTTTCGGGCGGCCAGAGCTTTTTCGACAAGGCCGAGATCAAGGACCTGTGCAGCTGGCTGCGCCTGCTGGTCAACCCGGACGATGACCCGGCCTTTCTGCGCGCGATCACGACGCCCAAGCGCGGCATCGGCCACCAGACGCTGGGCAGCCTGAGCCAGTTCGCCGGACGCTGGAAATCCAGCATGTACGAGGCGCTGTTTGCCGAGAGCCTGTCCACCGCGCTGAGCACCCGCGCGATCAGCGGCTTGCATGAGTTCGGCCGCTATGTGAACGATCTGGAATACCGCGCCCGCAACACCTCGGGCGACAAGGAGGCCAAGGCGTTGCTGATGGAGTGGCTGAAGGACATCGGCTACGAGCAGCATCTGATGGAGCAGGAGGAGAACGAGAAGGTCGGCGCGGCGCGTTGGGGCAATGTGCTGGACTTCGTCGACTGGGTCGCCAAGCGCTGCGGCGGCCAGATCAGCCAGGAGGGCGGTATCACCTTCGAGGAGCCCAAGCAGACCGTGCTCGAAGTGGCCCAGACCATCAGCGTGATCCTGTCGCTGGCCGAGCGCGGCGACGAGCAAGACCAGGTCACCTTGACCACCCTGCATGCCTCCAAGGGCCTGGAATGGCCTCATGTCTTCCTGGCCGGCGTCAACGAGGGGCTGCTGCCCTTCAAGGCCGACGACGAGGACATGACCCCGCAGCGCCTGGAGGAAGAGCGCCGCCTGATGTATGTGGGCATCACGCGGGCGCGCACGACTCTTGGCGTCAGCACCTTGCGACGGC
This sequence comes from Burkholderiales bacterium C2, assembly GCA_005503085.1. Taxonomy (GTDB): domain Bacteria; phylum Pseudomonadota; class Gammaproteobacteria; order Burkholderiales; family Burkholderiaceae_C; genus Roseateles_E. The sequence goes on from SCOI01000008.1 coordinate 133,847, forward strand.
GCAAGAAGAGCCGCGAGCTGGTGATGGGCATCCCCAGCCGCTTCATCCTGGAGATGAAGCTGCATGAGAACACCGTCAAGGAAGATCCGCGCGAAAAGCTCAAGCGGCTGCGCGCGGAGTTCGCTGCCAAGGGCGAGGCGAGCGCGGCGGCGCAGAAGGCGGATGGCAAGTCTTAAGGCGAAAGTCGGACATGCTCCAAGTCGGCACTCCGAGCGCTTCTGACGATAAAGCCGACAATCTCGTCACACTCGCGGCGCTCCTGCGGATCCATGCTTACCCGATTCATTGGGTCGCTCTCCATTCGCAAGGCTGCGTACAAGCGCCGAAACCAAATCGGCCGATCAGCAAATGGGCCCGATGAGCCAAAGCGTGTAACTTCTGCCTTGAATTCTGTCGGTTCTCGTTTCCGCATGCCGTCTAGAACTAGTGGGACGAAGAGTTTGAGCAGTAGTACGTATGCTCCGAGTTGCCCCTCCGCCTCCAACTTTCGGCCGAGAAGGCTACTCATCAGCATGACGGTTTGCACGTCCCGCAATGTTGCATTGAAGAGTGGTGCGAGCTCTGCGAGGCCATGGCGAAAGTCTTGCTGTTCCTGAGACTTTGGTGCGGGAAACGCCGTCCTTAAAAAGTCATGGATAAACGCAGCTTTCTCATCTCGGCTTGATCCACTGTTGTCGATCGAAGCAGATGGCAAATCCAGGTTCACCGAAACGAACTTTCGGAGGTAGGCGTCGGTGTTGATGTCAGAGCCGTACATCTGACAGATTGCACTGGCAAGCGCCGCCCGATGGAAGAACAGCAGGAAGACGACGTTCGGCACGTCGAACAGATGCTTGATCCTCTCCAGTAATTCCAAGGCGAACGTGGGTCGGCAACGATCCAGTTCGTCAATGATGATCACCAACGGTCCACCGCCACTTTGCGCAAGGGCCTGAAGTTTGCTTCTGAATGCTTCGCTGGACTGCTGAGCCTCGGTGAACGTATCCAGCATCGCATCGACAGCCTTCTCCGTGCTGTCGGCCAAGGCATCCGTAACTTCCTCAATACCGTCATCGCCGATGAGTCGTTTCGCTGTCGCCTTTGCAACCCCTTTGGCGGCTGCAGGCAACACCCCAGTCAAGACCTTTTTGGCTGCTTCTCTCAATCCCGCTTTGTTGCTGGCTGAACCCTTGGCCTTTGAAAGAATGGCCGAGGCAAGTACGGCAAATGGGTCTTGATGGAAATCGAACTGGAAAGCGTTTACGTAGATTGCTTCGCGGCCGATCTGCTGCTCGCTGGCCAGATGGCCCACCAGTCGTTCTGCGACCCATGATTTGCCAGCGCCCCATGGCGCATTGATGGCGATGACGCGGCCGGCAGGAAGCACATCGGAGTCGGCGACTGCCACGATGTACTTGGTCAGGCGCTCGACGAAATGCTGGCGACCGAGTTGGTCGCCCGCGAGGGTCAGCTGTGCTTTGTCGTCTGAACTCATATGCCCTCGCTCCTATCCCCGATTGAGTTGTTCACCAGCATATGCGACGCAGGTTGAGCAGAACGTCAAGTGATTGAGAAGTACGGGGCCGTGTAATTTCTTCGGTTAGCATCGCCCCCGGATCGGCCCCCATCGGTCGGTCACGTCGCTCGGACGGTTCCGGGCGCTTACGTGAGACACATCCCATGAGCACTGCCTCTTCAGGCAAGCGCCGCTTCGCGCGCATTGATCGCCTGCCTCCCTACGTCTTCAACATCACGGCCGAGCTCAAGCTCGCGGCGCGGCGGCGGGGCGAAGACATCATCGACATGAGCATGGGCAACCCCGATGGGGCCACGCCGGCCCATATCGTCGCCAAGCTCACCGAGGTCGCGCAGCGGCCCGACACCCACGGCTACTCGGCCAGCAAGGGCATCCCGCGGTTGCGCCGCGCGATCTCGCATTGGTACGACAAGCGCTATGGCGTGGCCATCAATCCGGACACCGAGGCCATCGTCACGATAGGCTCCAAGGAAGGCCTGGCCCATCTGATGCTGGCGACGCTGGACCGGGGCGACACGGTGCTGGTGCCCGACCCCAGCTACCCGATCCACATCTACGGCGCGGTGATCGCCGGTGCCGACATCCGCGCGATACCGGTGTCCAGCGAGACCGACTTCTTCACCGAGCTGGAGAAGACCATACGCGGCAGCTATCCCAAGCCCAAGATGATGGTGTTCGGCTTCCCGTCGAACCCGACCGCGCAATGCGTGGAGTTGGAGTTCTTCGAGCGCGTGATCGCGCTGGCCAAGAAGCACGACATCCTGGTGGTGCATGACCTGGCCTATGCCGACATCGTGTTCGACGGCTGGAAGGCGCCGTCCATCATGCAGGTGCCGGGCGCCAAGGACGTGGCGGTCGAGTTCTTCACGCTCAGCAAGAGCTACAACATGGCCGGCTGGCGCATCGGCTTCATGGTCGGCAACCCCGATCTGGTGGCCGCGCTGGCCCGCATCAAGAGCTATCACGACTACGGCACCTTCACGCCGCTGCAGGTCGCGGCGATCGCGGCGCTGGAGGGTGAGCAGCAGTGCGTGACGGAGATCGCGGCCAGCTACCAGCGCCGCCGCGATGTGCTCTACAAGGGCCTGACGGAAGCCGGCTGGGCCGTCGAGCTGCCCAAGGCCAGCATGTATATCTGGGCCCGCATCCCCGAGCCCTACCGGCAGCTCGGCTCGCTGGAGTTCGCGCGCCAGCTGCTGGACAAGGCCAAGGTCTGTGTCTCGCCGGGCATAGGCTTCGGCGACCAGGGCGACGGCCATGTGCGCTTCGCGCTGATCGAGAACGAGGCCCGCATCCGCCAGGCGGTGCGCGGCATCAAGGCCATGTTCAAGGCGGACGGACTGATCAAGGCCTGACCCTGCGGCACAGAAGCTTATGGGGAATAGGTATTTGCCGGCCACGACGGATGCGGGCAGTATCCAGGGTTTTCCAGGACAAAAATCCCACCCCATGCGCACCACCCGCCTTCTGATCGCCCCGCTGGTGCTGGCCCTTGTGGCTGGCGCGGCGCTCGCCAAACCCCTGCGCTGGGCCAGCCAGGGCGATGTGCAGAGCTTCGACCCCCATGCCTACAACAGCGCGCTGAACAACCAGTTCAACGCCTTTGTCTACGAAGGCCTGGTGGCCTACGACCAGCAGTTCACGATCGAGCCGGCCCTGGCCTCGAAGTGGACCCAGGTCGATGCCACGCATTGGCGCTTCGAGCTGCGCCCCGGCGTCAAGTTCCATGACGGCACGGCGCTGACGGCCGACGATGTGGTGTTCTCCTTCGAGCGTGCGCTCAGCCCCACCTCCAACTTCAAGGTGCTGCTGCAGGGCGTCAGCAGCGTCAAGAAGCTCTCGCCGTCCAGCATCGAGATCACGCTGGCAGCACCCAACCCGGTGCTGCTGCGCCAGATCACCGGCGTGCGCATCATCTCGAAGGACTGGGCCACCAAGCACAAGATCGAGAAGCCGCAGAACTTCGCGCAGAAGGAAGAGACCTATGCGGTGCGCAATGCCAACGGCACCGGTCCCTTTGTGCTCAAGAGCAGCCAGCCCGGCATCAAGACCGAGCTGACGCTGAACCCGAGCTGGTGGGGCAAGCTGAACGGCAATGTCAGCCAGATCGTCTACACGCCGATCGGTTCGGACGCGACCCGGCTGGCGGCCCTGCTGTCCGGCGAGATCGACTTCGTGCTCGACCCGGCGCCGCAGGACGTGCCCAAGCTGCGCAACACACCGGGCGTCAAGATCATCGAGGGCGCCGAATTCCGCACCATCTTCTTGGGCCTGGACCAGGCCAGCGAGGAACTGGCCGGCAGCAATATCAAGGGTCGCAACCCCTTCAAGGATTTGCGCGTGCGCCAGGCCCTGTACCAGGCCATCGACATCGAGACCCTGAAGCGGGTGACGATGCGCGGCCTCGCGCAACCGGCCGGCTCCCTGGTCGCGCCGCAGGCCGATGGCTGGACCGCCGAGGGCGACCGTCGCCTGCCTTTTGACCCGGTGCGCGCCAAGGCCCTGCTGACCGAGGCCGGTTATCCCGAGGGCTTCCAGGTGCCGCTGGATTGCCCCAATGACCGCTACGTCAACGACGAGGAAATCTGCAAGGCCCTGACCGCCTTCTGGGCCAAGATCGGTGTGCAGGCGCGGCTCAACAGCCAGGGCTCCAGCACCTATTTCCCGAAGCTGCAGCGCAAGGAAAGCAGCCTGCATCTCTTGGGCTGGGGTGTCGCGACCTTCGACGCGCTGTACTCGCTGCAAGCCCTGGTGCACAGCCCGGTCGGTGGCGACGGCAGCTGGAACTACGGCCGCTATGTGAACCCCAAGCTGGACGCGCTGATCGATGCCGCCAAGGTCGAGGGCGATGTGGCCAAGCGCCGCGGCCAGCTGATCGCCGCGCTGAAGATCGTGCAGGACGATGTGGCGGTGATCCCGCTGCACCACCAGGTCATCCCTTGGGCGGCGCGCAGCAATGTCAATCTGGTGCACCGCGCCAATAATCACATCGATGTACGCTGGGTCCGTATCGACTGAGCGTCTGGGTCGTGCCTCTGAGGGCAAGCGCTAATTGGGGCCAGGTCTTGCGCCCAGCCAAAATGGGCCCATGCCCATTTACCGCCTGCTGCTGCCCCTGCTGACCCTGATCAGCGCGCTGATCGCCATTGCCGCGCTGAGCCATACCAGTCTGCCGCGCGAGCTGGCCTTTGTGGCCAAGCCGCTGACCACCGTGCTGATCATGCTGTACGCCTGGCCGCGCGGCGCCGATGCGCCCCGCCAGGCGCGGCTGCTGCGCCTGGGCCTCGCGTTCTCGCTGGCCGGCGATGTGGCCCTGTTGTGGCCCGAGTCGGGCTTCGTGCCCGGCCTGCTCTGCTTTCTGGTCGCCCATCTGCTCTATATCGCGGCCTTTTGCCAGCACACGCGGCTGGCCCGGCCCTGGTGGCCCTGGCTGATGTTCGGCCTGATCGCCGGCTATGTGCTGAGCCGCTTGTGGCCGGGCGTACCGGCCGCGCTGCAGGTACCGGTGCTGGCCTATGTGGTCTGCCTGGCGGCGATGGCGGCCCAGGCCTGGAGCTGGTGGCGTGCCAGCATCGGCGGTGCGCGCGAGCCGCTGGCGCGCTGGGCGGCCTGGGGCGGCACCCTGTTCCTGGCCTCGGACGCGCTGCTGGCGATCAACAAGTTCGCCGGCCCGCTGCCCGAGGCGGCGCTGTGGGTGCTGTCGACCTACTGGTCGGCGCAGTGGTGCATCGCGTCCAGCCTGAGGGGTGGCGCCGCTCAGGCGTGAGCCCTGCCTAGACGCCCAGCGCCCGCGCCGCAGCCGCACGCCATGCCGGCGCGGGATCCACGCGGTCCAGCGCGCGGCAGGCGGCCACCAGCTTGATGACATGGTCGTTGTGCTGGGCCAGCGTGAGGGCGGCCAGGCGGTCCCAGTCTTGCAGTGGCACAAGCACGGGCAGCGGGCCGGCAACGGCTCGCCGGGCGGCACGGCTCGACAGCAGTGCTGCCGCTGCGGCAGCCACGAAAGACATCAGGGCCGGTTCGTTCAGCCATGGCGAGAGCTGGCGCAGGGCGGCGTTGGCCGTGATCATGTGCAGCACGGTGAAATCGGCCGTGTGGACATAGAGTGCGGCCGCGCTGCGGGCCAGGGCCGGCAGCTCGTCCACCGCCAGCCGGCCGGCGAGGGCGCGCCAGTCCTCGCGCCCGCCCCAGTCGGCCATGCGCTGGGCGATCAGCGGGCGCGACGGCATCGCGTCGGCGTCCGGCAGCGCGCACAGCGCCGCCAGCCACTCGCCCAGCGGCAGCGGCGCGCCGGGCTGGGCCGCCAGCGGCGCCAGTGGCATATGGCGGCTGGCCCAGTAGGCCAGCGCGGCGGCCAGCTCGCCCGGGTGACCGTGGCGCAGCGCGTGGCCGGTGCGTATAAGGCCATGGAAGGCCGCGCCGCCACAGCCCTGCATCAGCGCCGGCAGCTCGCGGCGCAGCAGCGCGTCGCGACCGATGTCGAGCAGTGCTGTGCGGTAGTGAGCGAGCCAGGCCGGGTAGTCCGCGATGCGGCCGAAGGCGGCGGGCCGCGGCGTGCCGAGTGGGAGCGCCGGGGGCAGGCTGCTCAGCTTTGCGCCATAGCGCCGCCGGAACTCGTGCAGGCGTGCGCCGTCGGCCCCCAGGTCCTGCAGCGCGTCCAGCGCCATCGGCAGGTGCGAGCTGAGCTGGTCTTCGTACTCGGGGTTCAGCCCCAGTCCTTCGTCGAGCAGTTCGTGCAGCGTGGCGAGGGCGGCATCGGTTTCGGTCATGAGTGTTCTCGCGGTGTCGAACGGAACACCACGATAAAAGCTCAAGTTAACTTGATGTCAAGCGCCGCCGGCCGTCTCACATGCCCTTGAACAGATGCGTGTAGCTGCGGCTGACTTCCAGTTTCTCGTTATTGCCCTTGACGCCGACCAGCTGGCGGCCGCGGAAGTCGCGGGTGACGCCGGCGATGGCCTTCACATTGACCAGGGTCGAGCGGTGGATCTGCCAGAACAGCGCCGGGTCGAGCTCGTCGACCAGCTCCTTGATCGGCTTGCGTATCAGGGCTTCGAGTGTGGCGGTCTGCACCCGGGTGTACTTCTCGTCGCTGATGAAGAACAGCACCTCCTCGACCGGGATCATCTGGATGGCTTGGCCGACGGTGGCCTGTATCCACTGCAGATAGCTGGGTGCACCGCCCGGATTCAGCTGGGCCGAGAGCTTGTGCAGCAGCTGCTGCAGCGGCGCGCTGGCCTTGTTGTCCGGCGCGGCCTCGGTGTCCTCGCGCAAGGCCAGGCGTTTTTTGATGCGCTGCACCGTCACCGTCAGGCGCTCGCGCTCGGCGGGCTTGAGCACATAGTCGGCCACGCCCTGCTCGAAGGCCTCGACCGCGTACTGGTCGTAGGCGGTGATGAAGACGATCTCGGGCACCAGCCAGCTGTCGTCGTCGCCGGCATCGGGCAGCTGGGCGATCTGGCGCGCCGCATCGACGCCGGTCAGGCCCGGCATGCGGATGTCCAGAAAGACCAGATCGGGCTTGTGCTCGCGCACCAGTTCGACGGCTTCGAGGCCGTTCTTGGCCTCGGCGACGATGTCCAGATCGGGCCAGACTTCCAGCAGCCGGCTGCGCAGCTGCTCGCGCATCAATCGTTCATCGTCGGCCAGCACGGCGCGCACGCGGGGGGAGTTGGGGGTTTCGCTCATGGCCGCCATGCTAAGGGTTGGGGTGAGCGCGGCCGGCTCCGGGTTTGTCCGGGGTGCGGCGCAGCATCAGCCACAGCAGCAGGCCCAGCAAGAGCAGCGGCGATAGCAGCAGGCCGCCCATGCTGAGCAAGGCCAACAGCGCCAGGCCCAGCAGGCCGGCGACGATCAGCAGCGGCAGCCCCAGGCCCAGCACCAGGGCCAGTGGCAGCACGACCAGCAGCACCAGCGTGACGATCAGACCGCCGAGCATCAGGCTGCCCCAATGTGCAGCATGCAGCTCGTCGAGTCCCAGGTCCTGGCCGTTGATGCTGACGCTGACACCCGGGTGGGCGGCAAACTCCTGCCAGATCAAGAAGCCGCCGGCCCCGGCCAGCAGCACCAGCAGCAGGCTCATCAAGAGCATCCATTGGAAAAAGCGCTTCATGCGGTGGCTCCTTCATCGCTGTGCTTGCGCGAGGTGGCATAAGGCACGGTGATCGTGACGACCGTGCCCGAGGGCTGGTTCTCGCTGACGGTGACGCCGGCCCTGTGGCCGTGCAGCAGCATCAGGCGCTCGCGGATATTGGCCAGGCCCACGCCGGTGCCGGCGGTGGCGGCGCGGCCGAAGCCCAGGCCGGTATCGGCCACCGTGACGGCCAGCTTGCCGTGCACGATCTCGGCCCTGACGCTCAGCTTGCCGCCCTCGGCCTTGGGCTCCAGCCCATGCTTGATCGCGTTCTCGACCAGGCCCTGGATCATCATCGACGGGAATTCGGCCGAGAGCAGGCCCTCGGGCACATCGATCTCGGTCTGCAGCCGCTCTTCCATGCGCACCTTCAGGATCTCCAGATAGGGCCGGATCACGGCCAGCTCGCGGCCCAGGTCGCGCCCGCCATTGGCATTGGCCTCGCGCATCGTCGGCATCGAGGCGCGCAGCAGCGCGATCAGGTTCTTCTGCATCTGCGAGGCGCGCGGCGGATCGGTCTCGATCAGGTGGTCGATCGAGGCCAGGGTGTTGAACAGGAAATGCGGTTCCACCTGGGCCTGCATCGCCGCCATCCGCGCCTCGACGACCTGGCGCTTCAGCGACTCGGCCTCGGCCGTCTCGGTGGCCGCCGCCGCCTTGACCTCGGCCTGGATGCGGCCCTTGTAGGTGATCTTGATGATGGCCGAGGCGACGACCAGGAACACCGCCAGCTCCTGCAGGAAGTCGCCCAGCCGCACGGTGCGGATGCGCACCCGGGGCTCCCCGTCGGCCTCGTTGCTCAGCGCCTCGCGGGCGGCTTCGGCCGCATCGCGCTGGGCCTGCTGGGCGTCGCGCACCGCCTGCTGGGCATCGCGGGCGGCCTGCTGCAGCGTTTCCTTGGCCTCCTGCACCGCCTCGCGCACATCGTCCCGGCTGACCGACTGAGGCAGCTTGATGTCGATCGAGGGCAGGCTGGGATCGATACCGGCCTCGGCCGCCGAGGCGCCGGAGGCCGGCCGGCTGGCCACCCGCGGGATCACCCGCACACCGCGCTCGTCTATCGTCACGTCGTAGCGTATGCCTTCGGGCGAGCTGGCGGGCAGCGGCGCCGGCTTGGCCAGTTCGACCGGTGCGGCCGGCGGCGCCGGGGCCGCGAGCGGCTTGGCTCGTACGCGGCGTGGCGCCGTTTCCTCGACATGCTCGGTGATGCGCCAGGTGAACGGCGGCAGGCTCTGCAGCACATTGGTGCCGATCAGCAGCAGCACCGCCAGCACGGCAAAGCGCTTCCAGCTGATGCCGACCAGCCAGTTGGCATAGACATGGAAGCCGCGCATCAGCGCCGACGAGATGGCTTGCCAGCGGGCGTAGGGCGTGGGCGCGCTGACTGCGGGCGGCGGTGGGGGGAAGGGAGGAGCGTTCATCGGTGGACCTTTTGATGCTCCGCACTGTACGCAAGCCGCGCGCAGGCGCCGATGGCGCTGCGATGCGGTGCCGCGACGAAGGGCTGAACTGCACCGGGCCGTGACAGTCGGTGATGCCGGCCCGACAAAGAACAAGGCCCCTGGGGTGAGCCAGGGGCCTTGACGGGATGCGGCTGCGCCCTCGCGCTAGAACATGGACTGGACGAAAAGAAGCAGCAGCACCATCAAGATGACCGCGAATTGAACGCCCCGTTGCTGAAACATTTGGATCCCCCTCTGCTTTTTGACCGCGGCCATGCTAGGGAACTCCCCAGTATTTGGCTGTCCCCTCTTAGGGGGAACCCGCAGTTCTTGCGAAGTGGCATCTTGTCACAGGGCGCCGCTAGCGGCCGGCAACAGATGTTGCCGGATGTACCTGGCTTACTGCTTGATCGCCTCGACCTGGATCACCAGCTTGACGTTCTTCGGGAAGCCCCAGGCCAGGCCGTAGTCGACGCCCCACTGGGTGCGGTCGATGGTGGCCTCGAAATCGCCGCCGCAGACCTCGCGCTTGAGCATCGGGCTGTCGTAGCAGCCGAAGTTGCTGGCCTTCAGCGTCACCGGGCCGGTCTTGCCCTTGAGCGTCAGCTGGCCGGCCACTTCGCTGACCTTGTCGCCGTTGAACGTGAACTTGTCGCCGACAAAGGTGGCGGTCGGGAACTTCTCGGCCGCGAAGATGTCGTCGCTCAGCAGATGCTTGTTGAACGGCGCGGTGCCGGTGTTGATCGAGCTGATGTCCAGGGTCAGCTCGACCTTGCCGGTCTTGGCGGCGCGGTCCAGCGTGACCGAGCCTTCCTTCTTGTCGAAGCGGCCGCGGTTGGTCGAGACGCCGAAATGGCCGATCTCGAAGGTGGCGAAGGTGTGCGTCGGGTCGATCGCGTACTTGACGGGTTCGGCCTGGGACAGCGAGGACAGGGCCAGCACGGCGGCGGCGAACAGGGCTTTTTTCATGGGATTTCCGGTTGCAAGGGTGGGGGAACTGAGGGCCTCAGAGCGGCGCGACGCCGTTGAAAACCAGCTTGAACTTGATCTGCACGTCATTGGCGACGATGGAGGTGTCGCTCCACTCGCCGTCGCCGACCTTGAACTCCAGGCGCTTCAGGATGAAGCCGCCGGTCGCGGTGGACAGCGCGCCGGCCTGGGCCAGCGTGATCGGCACGACGATGTCGCGCGTCTGGCCCTTCAGCGTCAGCTTGCCGGCCACCTCGAACTTGCCCGCGCCGGCGGCCTTGACGGCCGTGCTCTGGAAGCTGGCCTGCGGCATCTTCTTGCTGTCGAACCAGGGCGCTTTGGCCAGCTCGCTCTCCAGCTCGGGCGCGCCCAGCGAGACGCTGGCCAGGTCGATCGTGAAGCCGACCTTGCCGGTCTCGGGCTTCTTCGGGTCGAAATTCAGCTGGGCCTCGAAGCGCTTGAAACGACCCTCGACCGGCACGCCCATCTGGCGGCTGGTGAAGCTCAGCTCGCTTTGAGCGGCCTGCAGCTGGGCGGGCTTGGCCTGGGCATGGGCCAGCGGTGCCTGCAGCAGGAGCAGGCCGGTGGCGACGGAAATCAGGGCGGTGGTGAGGGTTCGCATGGGACAGGGAATTCTTGGTTGGGTTCAGGAACGAGCGGGCAGCATGCGCAGCAGCAGGCCATCCTTGTCGAGGAACTGGTGCTTCAGCGCGGCCGCCACATGGGCCACGACCAGGGCCGCCAAGCCATAGGCGAGCAGCTTGTGGGTTTGCTTCAGGGTCTCGGCCAGGGCCTTGTCGGGGGCGACGAAATCGGGCAGCGGCAGCAGGCCGAACCAGACGATGGGGAAACCGGCCGCCGAGCTGTAGGCCCAGCCGGCCAGAGGCACCGCGAAGAACAAGGCATAGAGCAGGCCATGCACCCAGTGCGAGGCGCGGCGCTGCCAGGCCGGGGCCGGCAGATCGGCCGGGGCCGGGCGCATCAAGCGCCACAGCAGACGCAGCGCCGAGAGGCTCAGAATCGTCACGCCGGCCCATTTGTGCCAGTTGTAGAGCTTGAGCCTACTCATTGAAAATGGTTGATCGACCATATAGAGGCCGACCCCGAAAGCGCCGACGATGGCCAGGGCCAGCAGCCAGTGGAAGGCGATCGCCAGCCCGTTGTAGCGGGCCGGTGGTGTGGCATGGCGTGAGCTTGTTGGCATGGCGGTTCAGTCTGGGAGCTTGGGATGGAGTTTGCATGCCCAGAGCGGGAGGGCGGTTCATGCCTCTTGAGGCTAGGGTTCAGTGATTTTGAATGGTTGCGTCATGCGCCGGTCACGCCCGCTGCGCAAGATGGCGGCTGCTGTAGTTTTTCGCAGGGAGTCCGCGATGGACCTGATCGCCAAGATCGAAGCCTTGTTCATCCGCCGGGGCGCTTGTGCCTACGACGGAGAGCGCCGCGAGAGTGTCAGCGCACTGGAGCATGCCTTGCAATGTGCGCAGCTCGCCGAGTGGGCGCATGCCGACCAGGCCTTGGTCGCGGCGGCCCTGTTGCACGATCTGGGTCAGTTGCTGGACGGCGGGCCGAGCGACGATCTGTGCGACGACCAGCACGAGATCCGCGCGCTGGGCCTGCTGGCCACCGGCTTCGGCCCCGAGGTGCTGGAGCCGATCCGTCTGCATGTGCAGGCCAAGCGTTTCCTGGTCAGCACCGACGAGCGCTACGAGCAGGGCCTGTCGCCGGCCTCGCGCCACAGCCTGGCCTTGCAGGGCGGCCGCATGCGGCCCGAGGAGCGCCTGATCTTCCTGGCCCAGCCCCACGCCAGCGCGGCGCTGCAGCTGCGGCGCTGGGACGATCTGGCCAAGCACCCGGGCAAGCGCACGCCGCCGCTGGGCTATTACCTGTGCCTGCTGGAAGATCTGCTGCGCCAGGCGCGCCGGCCGGCGCGCCTGGTGATCGCCTGAGTGCGGGCTGCGAGCCGATCTCCCTCTTGAGGGGGATAGTCGCGCCGGGGGCGGAATCAGATACTGCTCCTCGATCACTCGCTGCCTGGACCTCAGCGTGCTGATCGAGGGGAGGAGTGCTATGCCGGCATGGCAAGACCCGCAAGGGTTTTGGCTTGCCGGCATAGTTATTTGTGCGCCCCGCCGCCCCTGCGTGCAATTTAAGGCCAGCCTTGTTATAAGGCTGCAAAGCATGCCTTAGGGAGGCACCATGGTTGACGAGCAGTCGGCCGCCGCGCTTGGCGCGTCGGCCCTGGACGTTCTGCTGGGCAGCGAGGCGCCGATAGGGTTGGCGGTGCTGGACAGCGGGCTACGCTATCACCGCATCAACCGTGTGCTGGCCGAGGCCAACGGCCCCAGCGTGGCCCAGCATCTGGGGCGCAGCGTCGCCGAGGTGCTGCCCGACGCCGCCGCCACGCTGCTGCCGCTGCTGCGCGAGGTGCTGGAAACCGGGCAGGCCAAGCGGGGCCTGCGCATCCTGGCCGAGGTGCCCAGCCTGCCGGGCGAGCTGTCCGAGTGGGAGGCCAGCTATCTGCCGATCACCGGTCGCGATGGTGCGGTGCAGGGTGTGCTGGTGCAGGCGCTGAACCTGACGCTGGAGCGCCGGGTCAAGACCGCCGGCGAGCAGCACTTGCGCCGCGTGCTCGATGGCCTGTTCGTCTTTGTCGGCGTACTCAGCCCCGAGGGCGCTCTGCTGGAGGCCAATCGCGCGCCGCTGGAGGCCGGCGGCATTGCGCTGGAGCAGGTGCGCGGCCTGCCGTTCTGGGACACGCCCTGGTGGACCCACGATGCCGAGCTGCAGGCCTGGATGCGCGAGGCGGTGAAGCGCGCCGCCGCCGGCGAAACCGTGCGCCGCGATGTGGTCGCCCGCATGGCCGGCGACAGCCGCATGGCGGTGGACTTCATGCTGGCCCCGCTGTTCGATGACCAGGGCCGCGTCACCCATCTGGTGCCGTCCGGCATGGACATCAGCGCGCGGCGTGCCAGCGAGCAGGCGCTGCAGGCCAGCGAGGACCGCTTCCGGCGCGTCTTCGAGGGCGCTACCGTCGGCATGGCCTTGATCGACGCCGGCGGCCGGGTGCTGCTGGCCAACGAGAGCATGGCCGGCATGTTCGGCTACAGCCGCTACGAGCTGGCCGGCCTGGCCGTGCATCAACTGGTGCCGGAGCGCCAGCGCGAGGTCCATGTCGGCCATGTGGCGGGTTTCATGCGCGCACCGGCGCTGCGTTATATGGCCAAGCGCCAGGAGTTGTATGCGCGCAAGAAGGATGGCAGCGAGTTCGCGGTCGAGATCGGCCTGAACCCGTTGCCCGGCAGTGAGGGCCAGCAGGTGCTGGCCACCATCAGCGATGTCACCGACCGGCGCGCCGCCCAGACCGAGATCGAGCGCGCGCTGGCCGAGAAGACCGTGCTGCTCAACGAGGTACATCACCGCGTCAAGAACAATCTGCAGGTCATCTCCAGCCTGCTGAACCTGCAGTCGCGCAATGCCGAGCCCGGCGTGCAGGCGGCGCTGCGCGACAGCCAGAGCCGCGTGCGCTCGATGGCCTTGATGCACCAGCTGTTGTTCGAGCGGCGCGACTTCAGCGCGCTGGAACTGGGTCCCTATCTGCGCCGGCTCGGCAGCCTGCTGCGCGACACCTATCTGGGCGGCGGCAGCAAGCTGCGCCTGGAGGTCGACGCGCCGGACCGCGGCTTCAGCATGGAGCTGCAGCAGGCCATCCCCTGCGGGCTGCTGGTCAACGAGCTGGTCACGAATGCGATCAAGCATGCCTTCCCGGACGGCCGCGCCGGCCTGGTCTGCATCCGGCTGCGGGCCGGCGCGGCGCCCGGCGACGGGCTTGCGGTACTGGAGGTGCTGGACGATGGCATCGGCCTGCCCGAGGGGCTGGAGCCGGGCCAGGGGCGCGGTCTGGGGCTGCAGCTGCTGCCCCTGCTGGCCGAGCAGGCGCGGGCACGGCTGGCCCTGCGGCGCGGGGCCGGCACCTGCGTCGGCCTGCATCTGGAACAGGACACGATCAAGGGAGTTCATGATGTTTGATGCCATCGAGCGGCCGCTGCGGGTGCAGATCGTCGAAGACGAGCGCATCGTCGCGCTGGACCTGCGCAGCGGACTGGAGCAGCTGGGCTTCGAGGTGGTGGGCATTGCGGCCAACGAGCCCGAGGCGGTCAGGCTGGCCAGTTCGACCTCCCCGGATCTGGTGCTGATGGACATCCATCTGGACCAGGGCAGCGACGGCATCGATGCGGCGCGCCAGATCCGCGAGCTGCTGGCCGTGCCGGTGATCTTTCTGACCGCCTATGGTGAGCCCGAGACCCTCAAGCGCGCGGCGCTGGCCGCGCCCTATGGCTATCTGCTCAAGCCTTTCGAGCTGCGCGAGCTCAATGCCACCGTCTGCATGGCGATGGCGCGGCGCCGCGAGGAGATCAAGACCGAGAAGGCCGAGCGCCGGCTGCTGCTGGCGCTGGAGTCGGCCCGCCTGTCGGTGCTGGAGCTGGAGAGCGCCGGCGGCGGCGCGCTGCGCTGGAGCGGCCATGGCCTGGGCAGCGAGCTGGCGCCGCTGGGCCAGACCCTGAGCCTCGCCGAGCTGCGCCAGCGCCTGGACCCACCGGCGGGGCAGGCTCTGGACGAGCTGCAGCAGCAGGGCCGGCCGATGGACATGGTGTGCCGCTGGCAGGCCGGGACGGGCGCGCCGCGCTGGATGGAGATCCATGCGCGCCGCTTCGAGGCCGAGGGCCTGGTGATGGGCATGCTGCGCGATGTCACCGAGCGCATCGAGAGCGAGACGCGGCTGCGCCAGGCGCTGGTCGTGTTCGACGCCACCGACGAGGCGATTCTCTTCCTCGACGCCGACTGCCGCGTGCTCAGCTGCAATCCGGCCTTCAGCGCGATGACCGGCTGGGCCGAGGCCGAGGTGCAGGGGCACTGCCCGGAGGGTTTTCTGTATGCCCGCCGCCGTGGCGATCACAGGCCGGAGCGCGGGCAGCGTCAGGGCGAGGTCACCTGCATGCGGCGCGACGGCAGCACCTTCCCGGCGCTGGAGCATCTGTGTGCGGTGCTCGACGCCCAGGGCCAGGCCAGCCACCATGTGCTGAGCTTCTCCGACATCAGCGAGATCCGCGATGCCCAGTTCAAGCTGCAGCATCTGGCCCTGCACGATCCGCTGACCGGCCTGGGCAACCGCCTGCATCTGCAAGAGGCCTTGCAGGCCCATATCGTGTCGGGCGGCGTGCCGCTGGGCCTGATCTTCATCGACCTGGACGGCTTCAAGACCATCAACGACACGCTCGGGCATGACTGCGGCGACGAGCTGCTGAAGTCGCTGGCCGCACGCCTGCAAAGCCTGCTGCGCCGCGAGGATGTCGCGATCCGGCTGGGCGGCGACGAGTTCGTCGTGCTGATGAGCCAGGCCACGCGCGCGGCCGATGCGCTGGCGCTGGCGGCCAAGCTGCTGGAGGCCATCGCCAAGCCGGTCTCGCTGCAGTCGCAGGTGGTCTGCGTCACGGCCAGCGCCGGTGTGGCCTTGTGGCCCGAGCATGTCGCCAGCCCGCAGGCCCTGCTGAAGGCGGCCGATGCGGCGATGTACGAGGCCAAGTCGCGCGGCCGCAATCGTGCGGCCTTGTACGAACATTCGCAGGCCGAGGAGGCCAGCGAGCAGCTGCGCATCGAGCAGGGCCTGCGCCAGGCGCTGGAGCGCCGCGAGCTGCTGCTGCACTGGCAGCCGGTGGTCGAGATGCGCAGCGGCCGCATCCTCGGTGCCGAGGCCTTGCTGCGCTGGCAGCATCCGGTGCTCGGCGCGGTGGCGCCCAACCGCTTCATCCCGGTGGCCGAGACCACCGGCCTGATCGTGCCCATCGGCGCCTGGGTGCTGGACCAGGCCTGCGCGCAGGCGGCGGCCTGGCAGACCCTGCAACCGGGACTGCGGCTGGCGGTCAATGTGTCGGTGCGGCAGTTCGAGCAGGACGATGTGCCGGCGCTGGTGCGCGATGCCTTGCAGCGCCACCGGCTGGATCCCGGCTGCCTGGAGATCGAGGTCACCGAGAGCCTGTTCGGCAACACGCTGGCGCTGCGCCATATGCTGGTCGAGCTGCGGGCGCTGGGCGTGCATATCGCGCTGGACGATTTCGGCACCGGCTACTCCTCGCTGGGGCAGCTGAAGACGCTGCCGCTGGACCGGCTCAAGATCGACCGCTGCTTCGTCGCCGACCTGACGCCCGACAGCGACAGCCATGCCATCGTGCAGACCATCGTCACGCTGGCCCACAGCCTGAAGCTGGCGCTGACGGCCGAGGGCGTCGAGAACGAGGTGCAGCGCCAGATCCTGCTGGACCTGGGGGCCGGCGACGCACAGGGCTGGCTATTCCATCGGGCGATGCCGGCCGATCAGTTCGAAGCCCTGCTGCGCGGTCCGGCCCGGTAGTCGCCCGCTGTGCTCGGCCACGGGCCGGTGGTATGGTGCGCGGCGTGCGAAAAAATCAGAACAAGGCGGCACGCCGAATCGTTGACAGGGACCGAACCGAATGCGCATCCTCATCATCGCTGACCAAGCGCTGTTCCGACAGGGCTTGCGGGTCTTGCTGCAGGTGCTGCGCCCGAGCGCCCGGCTGGAGGAGCTGGCCGGCGTCGAGCAGTTGCCGGCCGCCTTTGAGCACGAGCCCGACCTGATCCTGGTCAAGCTGGGCTGCAGCGGCCCCGCGCGCTGCGCGGCGCTGCCGCTGCTGCGCCAGCGCTTTGCCGGCGCGGTGCTGGTGGCGCTGTCGGACGTGCCCGACGCTGAATTGATGCGCGAGGCGCTGGCCGCCGGCGCCGCCGGCTATCTGCCCGGCACGATAGACCCGAGCAGCAGCATGCAGGCGCTGCAGCAGGTGCTGGATCTGGGCGTCTACCTGCCGCCCATGCTGCTGAGCGCCAAGCCGGCCAGCGCGCCCGAGCTGGCGCCGGCCGAGCGCCGCCTGCTGCAGCTGCTGCTGCAAGGCCTGCCCGAGCCGGTGCAGATGGCGCGGCTGGGGCGCAGCCTGGCCGGCCTGCGGGCCGATATCGCGGCGCTGTGGGCGCGGCTGGGGGTCAGCGACCGGGTCCAGGCCCTGTATCTGCTGGCCGCCCAGGGCTGGCCCGGCCTGCCGCACTGGCATCAGGAGCTCGCCCATGGCGATTGAGCGGGCGCCCGAGCAGGTCGGCGTCGACGACGCGCTGCTGCAGCTGCTGGCCCAGCAGGGCCGGCGCGTGCCTTATCCGGTCGGCCTGTCGGCGGTGGTGATCGCGCTGATGGCCGGCGACAAGGTCTCGCCCTGGTTCTCCGGCCTGTGGGTGGCCCTGGTGTTCGCGGTGCTGGCGCTGCGCTGGTGGGCGCTAGGGCGCTTGCCCCGGCTCGACGACGTGCCGGTACGCCGGCGCCTGCAATGGGCGGTGGGCTTGAGCGCGCTCAACGGCGTGGTGTTCAGTGCCTCGCTGGCCTTCGCGCCCTATCTGTCGGACTACCAGCGCATGGTCCAGACCATTGTGCTGCTGGGCCTGTGCGCCGGCTCGGTGGCGACCACCGCCGGCTACCTGCCGGTGCTGCTGGTCTTCATCGGCCCGGTCACGCTGGCCAATGCGCTGGCCTGGGTCAGCGGCGGCGGCGGCGTCCATGCGGTGACCTGGATCGAGCTGGTGCTGGGGGCGTTGATTCTGGGCTTTGGCTGGATTCTGGTGAGCCTGGCCCGCGACGCCTACCGGGTCTTTGTCGAGTCGGTCACGATCCGCGCCCAGCAGCTCAAGAGCAATCAGCAGCTGCGCCTGGCGCTGCAGCAGGCCGAGTCGGCAATCCGCGCCAAGACCCGCTTCTTTGCCTCGGCCAGCCACGACCTGCGCCAGCCCATGCACACGCTGTCGCTGTTCGGCGCGGCGCTGACGATGCGGCCGCTGGACGCCGCCAGCGCCGACATCGCCAGGCACATGAACACCGCGCTGCGCTCGCTGGCCTCGCAGATGGACGCGCTGCTGGACATCTCCAAGCTCGATGCCCAGGTGGTGCAGGTCACGAACGAGGTGTTCTCGCTGTCGAGCTGGCTGGCGCGGCTGCAGCAGGAGTTCGCCCCGGCCGCCACCCGCAAGGGCCTGAGCCTGAGCCTGGACTGCCCGGGCGGCGCCTATGTCGAGAGCGACCCGATGCTGTTGGAGCGGGTGGTGCGCAATCTGATCGACAACGCGATCAAGTACACCCAGGCTGGCGGCGTGCGCATCACGGCCGAGCGCCAGGGCGAGCTGTGGCGCGTCGCGGTGCACGACAGCGGCGCCGGCATCGCCGAGGCCGAGATGGCGCATATCTTCGAGGAGTTTTACCAGGTCGGCAATCCCGAGCGCGACCGCGCCAAGGGCCTGGGCCTGGGCCTGTCCATCGTCAGCCGCCTGGTCGATCTGCTGGACCTGCATCTGGCCGTCGACTCCAAGCTGGGGGTCGGGTCTTGCTTCAGTCTGAGCATCGCCGCGGTCGAGTCACAGGCCATGCCGGCCACGGCGCAGACCGCGGCGGCGCAAAGCCTCTTGAACCTGCGCGTGCTGGTGATCGACGACGAGGAGCCGGTGCGCCTGGCGATGCAGACCCTGCTGGCCGGCTATGGCTGCGAGGTGGTGCTGGCGGGCAGCACCCGCGAAGCGATGGTCAAGAGCCTCAGCAACCCGCCCGATCTGCTGCTGGCCGATCTGCGCCTGCGCGGCGGCGACGACGGCATTGCCGCCGCGCGCTCGCTGCGCTCGGCGGTGCCGGGGCTGCCGGCCATCCTGATCAGCGGCGACACCGCGCCCGAGCGCCTGCGCGAGGCCCACGAGGCGGGCCTGACCTTATTGCACAAGCCGGTATCGGCAGAACAACTGGTGACCGCCATCGAGGCGGCCATGGCGGAACGAGGGAGAGCCAGAGATGCAGCAGCCGCACAAGCCCGGGGCGCCGCCAGTCCCGCCACCTGAGACCGCGCGCCGCTGGCTGTCCGAAGGGCTGGAGATCCTGCTGCATGAGTTGCAGCAGCAGCCGCGCGCCGAGGATGGCTTCGATGTCGATGTGCTGATCGTCGGCAGCGGCTATGGTGGCGCCGCCGCGGCCGCCGAGCTGTCGCGCTGCCCGGGCCAGCGCATCGTCGTGCTGGAGCGCGGCCGCGAATATCTGGCCGGTCAGTTCCCCGAGCGCATGGCCGATCTGCCCGGCCATGTGCGCTTTGCGACACCGGCCGCCGCGACGCCGTCCGGACGCTGGGAAGGGCTGTTCGATCTGCGCCTGGGTCCCGATGTCAACGTCGTGCTGGCCAACGGCCTGGGTGGCGGTTCGCTGATCAATGCCGGCGTGATGGAGCCGGCGCGGCCCGAGGTGTTCAGCCAATCGCCCTGGCCGCAGGCGCTGCGCCAGGCCCCTGAGCAGATGAGGGCCTGGTACGAGCATGCCGGGCGCCTGCTGGGCAGCCTGGACGGTGCGGGACGGCCCAACACGATAGACCGGCTGGCCAGCTATCGCCCGAAGCGCGCGCTGTGGCTGCAGCAGCTTGGCGACGCGGCCACGCGCCGGCCGGCGATCACGGTGGCGCTGGACGAGCAGCCGCAAAGCCCGGCCGGGCTGGATCTGAACCGCTGCATTGCCTGCGGCGACTGTGCGACCGGCTGCAACCATGGCGCCAAAGCGTCGCTGGACACCAATCTGCTGCTGCAGGCCCGGCAGCGCGGCGTGCGCCTGATCAGCGGCGCCAGCGTGCTGCGGCTGGAGCGCCTGGAAGCGGGTGGCTGGACCGTGCGGGTCAACCACACCGACGAGTTCCTGCGCCGCCGCCAGCTCGAACCCTTCGCGCTGCGCGCCCGACGTGTCGTGCTGGCGGCCGGCAGCCTGGGCTCGACCGAGATCCTGCTGCGCTCGCGCGCCGCCGGCCTGGCCCTGTCGGACCGGCTGGGTCATCAGTTTTCCGGCAACGGCGATGTGCTGGCCGCTGCCGTGCAGGCCCCGCAGGCGCTGGATGCGGTGGCCGACGAAACCCAGGTGCCGAACGCGCGCGGCGTCGGCCCGACGATTACCGCGATGCTCGATGTGCGTGATGAGCAAGACTTCGTTGTCCAAGACCTGGCCATTCCCGGCGCGCTGCGCTGGGCCTGGGAGGAGAGCTTCGCACTGGCCGATTGCCTGGACGGCCTGGCCCGCCCCGACGACAGCCACCATGGCGCCGATATCGAGTTCGACGATCCCTACACGGTCCGCCCCGAGGCCACGGCGCGCATGCTGCCGCTGGCCATCATGGGCCTGGACAGCGCCCAGGGCCAGCTGCGCCTGCTTGAGCCCGACGCTTTGGGCGAGGGCCTGGCCTCGGTGCACTGGCCCGAGCTGAAGGACGATGCGCGGGTGGCCGCGCGCCATGCCTGGCTGGACGCACGGCTGCGGACCCAGGGCGCGCGCTTGCTGGCCAATCCGCTGTGGCGGCTGCTGCCGCCCGATCTGGAACATCTGCTGGGCGGCGCGCGCGGGCCCATGCTGACCGTGCACCCGCTAGGAGGCTGCGCGATGGCCGACCATGCCGCGCTGGGTGTGGTCAACGAATGGGGTCAGGTCTACCGCGGCCGCGCCGGCGCCGTGGTCTACGAGGATCTGGTGGTGCTGGACGGCGCCATCGTGCCCAGCGCGCTGGGCATCAATCCAGCGCTGACCATCACCGCGCTGGCGCTGCGTGCGCTGGAGGCGCTGATGCGGCAATGGGGGCTGCAGGGGCAAGACCTGGCCCTGCCCAAGCCGGGGCCGCGCCCGGTCTACCGCCAGGTGCCGGCCGACAAGGTCCGGCCCCAGCTGCCGACGATGGCCGAGTTCCGCGAGCGCATGAGCGGCTTTGTGCGCCTGCCCGGCGCGCCGGGTTCGGGCGTGGTCTGCATGGAGCTGACCCTGGTGTTCGAGCCGGTGGCCGTGCAGCAGCTGCTGCGCGCCGGCCCCGGGCGGCGGCTCAGGACCCGACCGGGCGGCGAGAGCCGGCTGCGCCTGTTCGAGGCCCAGCCCGATCCCGATTCGCCGGGCCGCTGGATGGTGGTCAAAGCCGGCAGCCCGGCCAATGGACAGACTGGCCAGGGCAAGCTGTGGATGCATGCCGAGCGGGCCGATGCCGACGCGCTGTGGGTGGCGCCGTTGGCCAGCGCCGAGCTGCTCATCTTCCACCGCCTGCCGCTGGCCGCGCGCACCCGGCGCTGCAATGCCTTGCGCGCCTGGTTCCTGAACCGCGGCTGGCGCGATGCCGGCCAGGCCCTGCTGGAGCGGCTGAGTCAGAACCGCGCGCCCGAGCGCGCGCCGCGCCCGCTGTGGCAATGGGCGCGCGAGCAGTGGCGCAATGCCCGCGCGCTGGCCAGCCATGGCGGCGAGGTGCGGCTGATGGAGTACCGCCTGCAGCTCGGCGAGGCCGGGGCCACGCCGCCCTGGGCCGCCGGCCTGGCCGGGCTCGCCTTGCATGGCGCCAAGCGCATCAGCTACACGCGGCGCGGCAATCCCTGGAAGCAGCTGAGCCGGATGCGGCTGGAGAGCGGGCCCTTCCTGCCGGTCGGCCCTGCCCCGCAGGCCGAGCTCGAACTGGACCTGTTCTACCTGGCGCGCCAGCGCGTGCCGCTGCTGCGCCTGACCCAGGCGCAGGACTCGCCCAGCGCGATCCGCGATATCGGCTCGTTGCTGGCCTTTGTCGCGCGGCTGATGATTGGCATCCATGTCTGGAGCTTCCGCAAGCCCGATGCGCCACCGCCCCGCGTGATCGAGCGCCTGCCCGGCGCGGTGCCGGGCCTGCCGCTGCCCGAGATCCAGGAGCTGGCCGCCGGCCGGCGCGGCGAGGCGGGGCTGAGCCGCCAGCCCATCACGAGCGAGGTCGCCGTGCAGGACCAGACGCCAGTCATGCTGCGCCTGACCCGCTACCGTGCCGCCCGGCCGGGCGCGCGGCCGGTGCTGATGCTGCATGGCTACAGCGCCAGCGGCACCACCTTCGCCCACCACTCGGTGCAGCCCGGCCCGGCCAAGCTGCTGTGGGATGCCGGCTACGACGTCTGGCTGCTGGACATGCGCACCAGCGCCGGCATGCCCACGGCGACCCTGCCCTGGACCTTCGAGGAGGCGGCGTTCAACGACATCCCGCTGGCGGTCGACCATGTGCTGCGCGCCACCGGCCAGCTGCAGCTCGATGTGCTGGCCCATTGCATGGGCTCGGTGATGCTGCACATGGCTCTGCTGGAGGAGCGCGAGCAGCCCTTCGAGCATTTCTATGCGCTGCGCAGCCGGCTGCGCCAGAGCATCCGCCGGCTGGTGATCTCCCAGGTCACGCCGAAGATGATCTTCTCGCCGACCAATACCTTGCGCGCTTTCATGATGCAGTATCTGCGGCCTTATCTGCCGCTGCAGGACTTCGCGTTCAGACCGGAGGGGCCGCAGGGCCTGATGGACCAGCTGATTGACCGGCTGCTGGCCAGCCTGCCCTATCCCGACGAGGAGTTCGATATCGAGAACCCGCCGTTCCCCAGCCTGCGCAAGACACCCTGGACCGCGACCCGCCACCGCATGGACCTGCTGTACGGCCGCGACTTCGCGATTGCCAATGTCGATCAGCCGGTGTTTGACTACATCGACGATCATTTCGGCCCGCTGAACATGGACACGGTGGCCCAGGCCATCAACTTCGCGCGCAGCAACGAGATCACCGACTGGGCCGGCGCCAGCCTCTATCTGGACGATATGGCCAAGAGCCTGGCCCTGCTGCAGGCCTTCCCGGTGCTGTCGGTGCATGGCCAGGACAACGGCCTGTGCCAGAGCGAAAGCGGCGAGCTGACCGCCGATCTCTATCAACACCTGGCCCCCGGCCGTTACCGCTACCGGATGATTGCCGGCCATGGCCACCAGGACTGCCTGATCGGCCGCCATGCCGGCACCCGGGTGTTTCCGCACATCATTGCGTTCCTGAAGGAGGACTGACGTGGATCTGCGCCGCTTCGAGTCCAAGACCTTCTGCGCCTTCCCGCCGCTGACGCGCCTGGAGCGCGCGGCCGCCGATGACGGCATCCATCTGCATGTGCTGACCCAGTTGCGCCCCGAGCTCGGCTGGCCGCGCTGCTGGGCCTGGCTGCCGGTGCGCTGGAGCGAGGCGCACGGCGCTCACGCGCTGGGGCCGGCGCACCGCCTGCCCTTTGTGAGGCCGGAGTCCGGCGACCCCGGCACGCCGCTGCGCAGCGAGCTGCCGCTGGCCTGGCTGCCCGACGCGCCCGACGCCGGCCTGCTGTGCCTGCTGGTCTATGCCGATCTGCGTGCGCAAAGCCACGAGGGCCATCTGGAGCCCGACGATGTCGATGCCGACGCGGCGATCACGCGCAGCCTGGCCGAGGCGCTGGCGGTGCCGGCGCTTGAGCTGCGCCATGCCCTGCTGCGCCGGCCGGCTGGCGATCAGGCGGGCGAGGGCCTGAGCCTGGTGCTGGCCGCCTGCCAGTACCCGCCGGGCCTGCTGGATCGCAGCCCCGGCGCCGAGCAGGACCCGAGCCTGGCCAGCCCCGCCGAGGCCTCGCTGGCGCGCCTGCTCGCCTTCGCGCGCGGCCCGGCGGCCGGCGCCGAGGTCTCGCTGCTGCTGCTGGCCGGCGACCAGGTCTATGCCGATGCCAGCGGCGGCTTCTTCGACCCGGTCAACAGCGTGGAGCGGCACGGCAAGCCCTATCAGCATTTCAAGGCCGGCCTGATGCGGCATCTGCCGCCCAGCCTGGAGCGCATCGTCCACATGCCCGACGATCACGAGATCCAGGACAACTGGGAGCCCATCGCCAATCCCGCCGCGCCGGGCGGCCGCGATGCAGGCCGCTTCTTCAAGCGCGCCACCCAGGCTGCCTGGACCCATCGCTGGGACGCCGCGCCAAGCCGGCGTGCGCCGCACGGCCTGTTCTGGCACAGCTTTGACTGGCGCGGTGCGGCCTTTTTCATGGCCGACTCGCGCACCGAGCGCGGGCCGCGCCGCGTCGACCTGCTGGCCGAGGCCCAGTTGCTGGAGCGGCCGCAGCGCGAGGCCTTGAGCGCCTGGCTGGCGGCCACGCCAGGCCGGCCGCGCTTTGTGCTCAGCGGCTCGCTGCTGCTGCCGCGCCGGCGCAGCAGTGCCGAGCATCCGGCCAGCGCGCTGCGCTCCGACGCCTGGGACGGCTATCCGGCCACGCTGCACTGGCTGCTCGGCGAGCTGTGGGCGCAGCAGGCCCAGGATGTGGTGTTCCTGTCCGGCGACGAGCATCGCTCGGGCCATGTCTCGGCCGTCATCGAGGCGGTGGCCGACGAGCCGGCGCCGGTGCGGCTGCATTCCATCCACAGCTCGGGGCTCTACACGCCCTGGCCCTTCGCGGTGACCAATGCCGAGGACTTCGCCGCGCCCGAGAGTTTCACCTTCCCCGGCCCCGGGGGCCAGGTCTTGCGCTGCACGGTCAGTGCCTGGGCCGATTTTCCGGGCGACGGCTTTGCGCTGCTGCGCCAGCGCGGGGGGCGGCTGGAGCTGTGGTTCGACCGGGCGCGCCGGCCCTTGCACGAGGCCGCCGAGCTGCCGGCCGCCGACGGGGTGTTCGAACTGACGGGCCTGGCCTAGCCCTGTCACTCAACTTTTCCTGGATCCCGAGATGGCAAACAACAAATCTGTGCAAACCCTGCTGGAAGACATCCGGCTTGTCAGCGAAGAGCAGTACCAGATCGTTGAAGCGGTTCGTGGCCTGGTGAGGGCGCAGTGCCAGCCTTTTGCGGAAGAGCTCAAGTACGGCGGCATCCTGTTCTCATCGGGTATTCAGTTCTGTGGCGTCTTTGCCTACCAAGCGCATGTCTCGGTCGAGTTCGGCAGGGGCGCGGGCATCGCGGATGCCTTCGGTCATCTGGAAGGCGCGGGCAAGGGGCGCCGGCACATCAAGCTGCGTACCCTGTCCGATCTGCAGAGCAAGCGGCTGGCCGACTACCTGCCGCTGGCGCTGCAGGCGGCCAAGCGCGGGGCCTGAGAACCTGTCCGGGAGCACAGCATGGGTATTTCTCGCATCGTCCTGATCCTCCTTTTCCTCTCGCTGGTCGGCCCGGTGCCCAGTGCACAGGCCGAATCCCTGCGCTGCGAGGGCGCCAGCGCGGCGGAAGGCGACTCCAAGCTCTCGGTGCTGCACAAATGCGGCCGGCCCCTGCTCTCCGACGCCTATTGCGAACCGGTGTACTACGCCGGCACGGCCAATCCGGCGCCGGCGCCGATCGCCGGGGCCCATGTGCCCTGCCAGCCGATCGAGGAGTGGTTGTACGACCGGGGGCCTGGCAATCTGATGGCCACGGTCCGCTTCCGGGCCGGCGTGGTCCAGTCGATACGCTACGGGCGTCAGCCCAAGTAGCGAGAAAGGTCATCACCGATGCACATCAACGGTGCCTGCCACTGCGGCGCGATCTCCTTCAGCGCCGAGATCGACCCCTCGCGGGTGATGATCTGCCACTGCGCGGACTGCCAGGTCCTGTCCGGCGCGCCGCTGCGTGCCGTGGTGGCCGCGCCCATCGCCAGCTTCGTGCTGCGCGGCCAGCCCAGGACCTATGTCAAAGTGGCGCAGAGCGGCGCGCGCCGCGCCCAGGTCTTCTGTCCGGAGTGCGGCACGCCGCTCTATGGCAGCGCGCTCGAGAACCCGGCCTCGGTCATCATCCGCCTGGGCTGCGTCGAGCAACGCGCCCAGCTTCAGCCCGCCGTGCAGATCTGGCAGCACTCGGCCATGCCCTGGCTGGCCGAGCTGCCCACCATCCCGGGATCGCCCGAGAACCAGCTGTCGCTGCCGGCGCAGGCGCCGCCGCAGTCCGCATGAGGTCTCTCAGAAAATCGCGCCGCTGGCACCGTCTGGCCGCTGGCCTGCTGCTGGCGCTGCCGGGCTGGGCGCCGGCCGGCCCGGCGACCTTCGAGGCGGCGCTGAGCGAGCACCTCTCGGCGATCGACCGCCGCGACTGGGCCGCCTTCGAGGCCACGCTCACCACCGCGCCGACGCTGAGCTTTGTGCGGCCCAACGGCCGGCTCACGGTCTCGAGCGCCGACTTCAGGAAGGCGCTGCGGGCTTGGCTGGCCGACGGCGATTGGCACTGGTCCTACCGCATCGTCAGTTCAAGCGCGAACGCCCACACCGGTGTGGCGGTGCTGGATGTGGACTACCGCGACAAGGACGCGCAGGGCGCCGAGTACCGGCTGCGCTATCTGCTGAGCCTGGTGTTCAGCAAGGAGACGGGCGATTGGAAGCTGGTCCATGATCAGAACACGCTGATATCCCAGTAGGGCGTCGCGGCGACGACCGTGCGTCCGTCGCCCGTCCGGCGAGGTGGGATTTCTACAATCGCCGCATGAAAATTCTTGTGGTCGGCGCCAGCAAAGGGCTGGGGCGCGCCTTTGTCGAGGGCCTGGGTCAGGACGGCGATACCGTGATCGGCGTGTCGCGCTCGCGGCCGGCGGCGCTGAGTGGGGGACCTGGGGTGACGCAGGACTGGATCGTCGCCGATCTGTCCGATCCGCGCGCGGCGGTCGATGCGATCGAGGCCCAGAGCCCGGCGGCGCTGGACGTGATCATCTACAACCTGGGGCTGTGGGAGTCGCGTGCCTTCGGCGAGGACTACGACTTCCTGGCCGACGAGGACGCAGCGCTGATCGAGCTGCTGAACACCAATACGGTCGCGGCCATCCTCTTGCTCAAGCGCCTGCTGCCCCGGCTGCTGAGCGCGGCCAAGCCCCACATCATCCTGACCGGCTCCACCTCGGGCCTGCCCGGCAGCGGCCGACCCGAGGTGAGCTTCGGCGCCTCCAAACATGCGCTGCGTGGCATTGCCGAGGCCTTGCGCGAGGGCTTCCGGGCACAGCGCCTGGCCGTCACCTGCCTGCAGCTGGGCTATCTCAATACCGAGGACGCACTGGAGCGGCCGGTGGCCGAGGCGGCCGCGCGTGGCTCGGGCCAGCTGGTGCCAGTGCATGATGTGTTGCTGCTGACCCGGGCGCTGCTGAGCCTGTCGGATGCGTCCTTCGTCAAGGAGCTGGTGCTGCCGGCGCTGCTGGATCCACGTTTTTGACTGCCGAGCGATAGGAGATGAATTCGGTGCTGCGCATCATCACGGTGAGCCACGAGGCGCCCGATGCCGCCCTGCAGTTCGATGGCAGTTTTCGCGTCGCGCAAAGACTGGTGCCGAGTCTGCAGGACGGCCGGCTCGGTTACCGGATACAGGCGCTTGAACAGGCTTACGAGAAATCCTATGCCGACGAACCGGACGATGGGCCGTCGGACCTGATACGGCTTGCCTACAGCGGCGAGCAGGCGATCGGTCGCATCGATCTGTCGCGCGGCTGGAACGGCCTGGCGGTGATCGACAACCTGGTGGTCGACAGGGCCTGGCGCCGCTCGGGCGCGGCCACCGCGCTGATTGGCGATGCCGTCGCCTGGGCCCGGGCCGAGGGCCTGGCCGGCCTGATGCTGGAAACCCAGGACAGCAATGTCGCCGCCTGCCGTTTGTATGAGCGCTGTGGCTTTGTGATGATGGGCTTTGACGGCGGCCTGTACCGGGCCCTGCCGGGCGCCGCCGACGAACTGGCGCTGTTCTGGTACCGGCTGTTCTAGAGATCGGCCGTGGCCTGAAGCCGGCCGGCGGCGCAAGACCTTGTTCGCCGGGCTTTACACCGGCCCGGCTGTCCCGCACCATCGGGCATCGTTTCGCTGCCGCCAGCCCATGAGCAAGACCCGACCCCTGATGCAGGAGTGCCAATGAGCGCGACCACCGGATCGCTGCGCCAGGCGCTCGTATCGGACATCCCGGCGCTGTGGCGGGTGCGCTACGCGGTGCGCGAGAACACGCTGGCGCCGGGGCGCATCAGCGACGAGGAGGTGCGTGCCGAGATCGAGGTCACGGGGCGCGGCTGGGTGGTCGAGGACGAGGCCGGCGTCGTGCAGGCTTTCGCGATCGGCAATGCGCAGACCGGCAATATCTGGGCCTTGTTCGTCGCCCCCGAGGCCGAAGGCCGGGGCTATGGCGCACGGCTGCACGAGGCCATGATCGACTGGCTGTGGGCCCAGGGCCTGGACATCCTGTGGCTGACCACCGGGCCGGGCACGCGCGCGCTGGGCTTTTATGAGCGGCGCGGCTGGCGCCAGGTGGGGCGCACCGACACCGGCGAGTTGCGGCTGGAGTTGCAGCGGCCCTGATATCCTCGGCGCCACCTATCGAGGAGAACCCATCTTGCGCAAGACCCTTGCCCTGATCCTGCTGGCCGCCGCCTCGGTGGCCATGGCCAGCCCCGGCCCTTATGACGAGGCGGCCGATGCCAAGACCGAGATCGCCACGACGCTGGCCGAGGCGCAGCGCGCCAAGCTGCCGGTGCTGGTGGTGTTTGGCGCCAACTGGTGCGGCGACTGCAAGGTGCTGGACATGGCGTTCAAGAGCGGCGCTGCCGCAGCGTTGATGGCCCAGAACTTCCGGGTGGTCAAGGTCGATGTGGGCCGTTTCACGAAGAATACCGACATCGCCGAAGCCTATGGCGTGGTGCTGAAAAAGGGCATCCCGGCGGTGGCCCTGCTGTCGCCTGAGGGCAAACCGATCTATGCCACCAAGGCTGGTGAGCTCTCGAATGCGCGCCAGATGGGCGATCAGGCGATCTACGACTTCTTCGCCAAGGTGGCCAAGGGCGGCTGAGGAAAGCGCGAGCGCAGCGCCGCCTCGCGGCCCGGCTGCAGATTGGCCCGCGCCAGCACGCCGCCATAGTGGCGCATCACCCGTTCATCCATCACCCGAAACCACAGCGGCGGCAGATAGGCCAGCAGCAGCATGGCCGCATAGCCCGAGGGCAGCTGCGGCGCCTGCTCGACATGGCGCAGCGCCTGGTAGCGGCGTGCCGGGTTCGCATGGTGGTCGCTGTGGCGCTGCAGCTGGTAGAGAAAGAGGTTGGACACCCGGTGGCTGGAGTTCCACGAGTGCTCGGGCCGGCAGCGTAGCGGCCGGCCGTCCGGCCCGGGCGGGCGCAGCAAGCCGTAGTGCTCGATGTAGTTGACGACCTCCAGCAGCGAGGCGCCGTAAAAGGCCTGAACCGCCAGGAAGGCCAGCACGCCCAGGCCCAGCCAGGCGGCCAGCGCGCCGTAGAGTAGCGCCGTCATCGCCCAGGCCTGCAGGCATTCATTGCGCCAATGCCAGACGCCTAGGCCCCGGCCGGCCAGGCGGGCGCGTTCCAGCGCCCAGGCCGAGCGCAGGCTGCCCGCCATCGTGCGGGGCAGAAAGACCCAGAAGCTCTCGCCCAGGCGCGCGCTGGCCGGGTCTTCGGGCGTGGCGACGCGGCGATGGTGGCCGCGGTTGTGCTCGATATAGAAGTGCCCGTAGGCGACCGGCGCCAGCGCGACGCGCGCCAGCCAGCGTTCCCAGGCCGGATGCTTGTGGCCCAGTTCATGGGCGGTGTTGATCGCGATGCCGTTGATGCCGCCGACGCTGAGGATCAGACCTATCCAGCCCAGCGGTGTCAGCGCCTGGCTCGTGGCGATCCAGGCGCCGTAAATCGTCATGCCGTATTGCAGTGGCACGAAGGCGACGACGATGGCGCGGTACCAGAGCCGCCGCTCAAGACCCGGCACCGCCGACTCCGGCGGGCTGCTGCGATCGGGGCCCAGCAGCGCGTCCAGCAAGGGAATCAGCCCATACATCACGGCCGGCGACAGCCACAGCCAGAAGACCTGTCCGGTCTCGACAAAGCGCAGCAGGTTCAGCCAGATCAGGCCCGGCAGCGCCGGCGACAGCAGCCACCACCAGCGCTTGGAATCGCGCCAGGGCGGGGCGGAGGCGGGGAGGGCCGGCATGGCGCGATGCTGCGCCTGCCGGCCCGGCCCGGTCAAGCCGGGATGGGCGCGGGGGCGCCTCAGCCCTGCAGCGCCTGCCGCAGATACGCCAGCCAGGCCAGGCGCTGGCCGTGGAAGCGGCCGATGTCCAGGCGGCGCATGCGGCCGTCGGCGGTCTGCAGCAGCAGGGTCGGGAAGCCCTGGCCGCCGGATTGCTGCAGCAGCTGGCGCGAGGCCTGCAGATGGGCTTGGGTGGCCGGGCCGGCCTGCCGCTGGTAGGCGGCGTCGAAGGCCGGGCCGTCCAGCCCCAGCTCGATCGCCAGGCTGCGCAGCACGCCGGGCTCGGCGATGCGCCGGCCTTCCATGTAGTGGGCCCGCTGGGTCCGCTCCAGCAGGGCCAGCGCCGCGTGGGCGCCGGCCAGCTCGGTGGCGGCCAGCACGGCGGTGATGGGCGGCTCGGAATCCAGCATCGCGTCCGGGTCCTTCAGCAGGCCGTCCGTATAGGCGCTGCCGAAGGGTTGGCCGCTGAGCTCGGCGATGCGCCGGTCGTGCGGGCCGACATAGGCGCGCAGCTCGGGCGTCACCGGCCGCCGGGCGGCGCCGGCAAACATGCCGCCGCCATGCAGGCGCAAGCCGGCCAGCTCGCTGGCCGCATGGACCAGCGGCGCGGCGCCGTAGCACCAGCCGCACAGCGGGTCGTAGACGTAGTGCAGCAGGGCAGCGCCGGTCCCGCTCACCATTTCATCTCGCCTTTGTTGACTTTGGCGCCGATGTCCAGCGCGATGCCCAGGCCGGCCTGCGGATAGGCGGCCTGCATCGTCGTGATCAGCGCAGCGGCGTTGGCGGCGCGCGGCAGCTCGGTCTCGAAGCGCTGCAGATAGTCGCGGGTGTAGCGCAGCACCGAGGCATCCTGCACCGTGCCGGGCAGCATATGGCCGGGCACGACCACGGCCGGCTGCAGCGCCAACTGCTCGTCGATCTTGGCGACCCAGGCGGCGCGCTCGGCAACGGTCTGGGTGTCGGCCGTCCAGGCATGCAGGCCGCCGAAGCTGTTGACGCCGCCGACCACGGCCTTCAGCGAGGGGATCCAGACATAGCTGCGGTGCGCCAGCGCGTCGGAGAGGCCACGCACCTCCAGGGTCCGGCCTTCCAGGCTCAGCGTGGTGCCGCTCATCAGCTCGGGCATGACGGGTTGGCGCGGCGCATTGGCGCCCAGGCGCGGACCCCAGACCTTGAGCTTGGTCGGCAGCGAGGCCTCGATCTTCTTCAGCGTCGGCGCGGCGGTGACGATGCGGGCGGCCGGGAATTCCTGCTTCAGCACTTCCAGCCCGAAGTAATAGTCGGGGTCGGCGGCCGAGACATAGATGGTGGACAGGGTCTTGCCGCTGTCCAGCACGGCGGCGGCCACCCGCAGCGCATCGGCGCGGGTGAAACCGGCGTCCAGCAGCAGGGCTTCCTTGGCGCCCAGCACCAGCACCGAGTTGACATGGAAGCTGGCCGGGCCGTGGTTGATGACCTTCAGGTCCAGCGGGGCGGGCTCGGTTTGGGCGCCGGCGGTCGCGGCCGACAGGCCCAGGGCGGCGACGAGGCCGAGGTGCTTCAGGAAGGAGGGCAGATGCTTCATGGGGTGTCCTGTGGGGAGCTGTGTTGCGATGGGATGAACTGTATTTGCGCCGAATCAATCGATA
Source organism: Burkholderiales bacterium C2 (assembly GCA_005503085.1). Classification (GTDB taxonomy): domain Bacteria; phylum Pseudomonadota; class Gammaproteobacteria; order Burkholderiales; family Burkholderiaceae_C; genus Roseateles_E. The sequence goes on from SCOI01000008.1 coordinate 165,353, forward strand.
AACAGCGTGCCAGTCGATTGTTTGTTGCATGATTCGAGCAAATAGCGAGCAAGCCATGAACGAAATCGAACTCAAATTCCAGGTCCCGGCCGCCCGGCGCGAGGCGCTGCGGCGCTGGGTGGCCGGTGGTGCCAACCCGCCGGCACGGCGCCAGCGCCTGCAGGCGGCCTACTTCGACACGCCGGAGCGCGACCTGGCCCGCGCCGGTCTGGCGCTGCGGCTGCGGCGCGAGGGGCCGCGCTGGGTGCAGACGCTCAAGGGCGCCGGCGCGGACGGCATGACGCGGCTGGAGCACAACGTGGCTCTGGGCGATCGTGGCGCGGCCCTGCCGGCGCTGGAGGCCGCCCGCCATGCCGGCCATCCGGCCGGCGAGCGTCTGCTGGCGCTGCTGGCCACGCTGCCGACCGACGCGCTGGCCTGCCTGTTCCGCACCGATATCTGGCGGCTGAAGCGGCCGCTGCGCACGCGGCGCGGTGTCGTTGAGCTGGCCTTCGACGAGGGCTATCTGATCGCCGATGGGGCTGCCGGCGGCCCGCAGCGCCTGCCGGTCTGCGAGCTGGAGATCGAGCTGCTCAGCGGCGCGCCCCAGGCGGTGCTGGAGGTGGCCCAGCGCCACGCCCTGCGCCTGGGCCTGTGGCTGGACCAGCGGACCAAGGCCCAGCGCGGCGATATGCTGGCCCGCGCCGAGGCGATGGCACCGCCGGTCGGCGCGCGGCCTGTCCAGCTGCAGCGCGGCAGCACGCCGGCCCAGGGCCTGCACGCGGTGTTGCTGGCCTGCCTGCAGCAGATCCTGCCGAACGCCAGCCAGCTGGCCGATGGCCTGTTTGTGCCCGAGCATCTGCACCAGCTGCGTGTGGGCCTGCGGCGGCTGCGCAGCGCGCTGGCGCTGTTCAAGGGCCTGGATGCGGCGGCCGATGACGAGACGCTGGCCGAGCTGAGCGCCGCGCTGTTCCGCAGCCTGGGCGCGGCGCGCGACGGCGATGTGCAGCGCGACAGCCCCTGGTCGGCCGAGCTGGCGGCGGCGCTGCGGGCGCACTGGCCCGAGGCGGCGCCGGCGCTCGCGAGTTCAGCGCCCGCCGAAAGTCCGGCCCTGCTGCTGCGTGGTCGCAGCGGCCAGATGCTGCTGCTGACGCTGATGAGCCGGATTGCCGAGCTGGCTGCGGAGGCAGAGCTCGAAGCCAAGGCCAAGCTGAAACCGGTCTTGCGCCGGCGCCTGCAGCGCTGGAGCGAGGTGCTGCGTGCCGATGCCAAGCGCTTTGCTGCGCTGGACGAGCCTCAGCGCCACCGCCTGCGCAAGCGCATCAAGCGCCTGCGCTACGCGCTGGAGTTCAGCGCCGGCCTGTTCGAGCCCGGCGAGTTGAAGCGCTGGTCGCGCGGCCTGGCCGCTGCGCAGCAGGCGCTGGGTGAGCTCAACGACCTGGCGCTGGCCTTGCGGCAGGACGGCCGCGACGGTGGTGGCGAAGCCCGCCATTTCTTCGCGCTGGGCTGGCTGCAGGCTCGCCATGATCAGCGCCTGCGCGAACTAGCCCCGCTGATGCGCAAGCTGGCAAAGCAGGGCTGAGGGCGATGGACCGCTTGCAGGCCATGCAGGTCTTTGTCGAGGTGGTGGACCGCGGCAGCCTGACGGCGGCCGCCGAGGCGCTGGACATCTCGCGGGCCATGGCCTCGCGCCATCTGGAGGCGCTGGAGCAATGGCTGGGCGCGCGGCTGATGCAGCGCAGCACCCGGCGCCTGAGCCTGACCGACGCCGGGCTGGAGGCGCTGCCGCGCTGCCGCCAGATGGTGGAGCTGGCCGAGGAGGCGCGCGAGGTGGCCGGTGCGCGCCATCAAAGCGTCAGCGGCCGGCTGCGCATCACCGCCAGCATGTCCTTCGCCCAGCAACACCTGGCCCCGGCGGTCGCGGTGTTCCTGCAGCAGCATCCGCAGACCCAGATCGAGCTGCTGGCCTCCGAGCATGCGGTCAATCTGGTCGAGGACCGCATCGATCTGGCGCTGCGCATCACCAACCAGCTCGACCCGGCCCTGATCGCGCGGCGCCTGAGCGTCTGCCGCTCGGTGGTCTGCGCCGCGCCGGCCTATCTGGCGCGGCGCGGCACACCGGCGGAGCCGGCTGAGCTGGCTCAGCACGATGTCGCCGGCCATGCCCGCTTTGGCAGCGACGAGTGGCGCCTGCAGCGCGGCGCCGAGCGCGTCAGCCTGGCGCTGCCGCCGCCGCGCTTGCGCGCCAACGAGGCCATGGTCTTGCTGCAGGCGGTGCTGGCCGGCGCCGGCATCGGCCTGCTGCCCACCTATCTGGCCGGCCCGCTGCTGGCCAGCGGCGCACTGCAGCGCCTGTTGCCCGGCTGGGAGCCGGACGAGCTGGGCATTCACGCGGTCTACACCAGCCGGCGCCACCAGCCCCTGCTGCTGCGGACCTTTGTCGATTTCCTGGCCGGGCAGTTCGATGCCCAGCGGCCTTACTGGGATCAGCCCTGAGGGCTCAGGGCGAGGCGCAGGCTTCGATAGGCGCCGAGGCCTGCTGTGCCGTGTAGAGCTCGGTGTAGTGGCGGTGCAGCTGGGTCAGCAGGGTCTTGTAGTCCGGGCGCTGCAGGAAAGCCTGCACCTTGGGCAACGCGGCCAGATGAGGCGAGCGCTTGGACATCTGGATGAACAACTCGCCGACCAGCACCGCTTGCGGCAGGGCCTGGATCTTGTGCTGGCAGCCCAGCACCGACAGCGTCAGCAGGCCCAGCTCGCGCCCGGTGGCCACCGCATCCAGCCGCCCGGCCAGCAGCTTGCGCATATTCAGCGCTTCGCTGAGCGCGCGGTCGAGCTGGGTGTGCTGCAGCAGGAAGGTATCGAACTCGGCGCCCAGGCTGACACCATGCACCATGCCGACGCGCAGGCCCTGCAGGTCCTGCCAGCGCTCGAAAGTCAGCGGGCTGCCGCGCGGCACGAAGACGGCCGCCTCGTTGCGCCCCATTGCGGGCTCGACGATGACCGAGGTCTCGCGCCGCTTGGGGTTGTCGAAGGCGCAGATATTGACGTCGACATCGCCGCGCTCGATCAGGGCCTGGCAGCGCGCCCAGGGGCCGACATGGTCCAGCTTCAGTGTCAGCCCGGCGGCCGCGAAGGCGCGCCGCGCCACGTCGGCGCAGGTGCCGATGATCTGGCCCTGATGCTCCCAGTTCCAGGGCGGATAGGCATGGTGACCGCAGCCGCTGAGGGTATGGGCCGCCGCTGCCGTCAGCATCAGCGGCAGACCGAGCAGCAGGGCGATCCGGGGCACAAGCATGGTCGCGAGGACCAGCGCGGGAATAAGGTGCTGGCCGGGACTGAGGATAGCGCAGCGTTTCAGGCTTGTATGGCACGGGATTCCGGTACTGCAGCACGCTCATCCCCCCTCGTAGCGATTGACCGAGAAGCTGCCCCACAACTTCAATCAGGGAGACCGCTCAGATCGGCCACCAGCTCTTCAACTACCCTCCCCCGCGCCATGATGACAAACCCGCTTGTTCTGCACGCATCGGTCTTGGTCCTTGCCGCACTGCTGCCCCTGGCCGATGCCTGGAGCCAGAGCGTCTACAAGTGCACGGTCGACGGCAAGGCGAGCTACCAGACCCTGCCTTGTGCCGGTCAGGGCAAGTCCTTGACCATCGCGCCCGGGCCGACCGAACAGGACCAGAAGGAAGCGAAGGCACGAGCCGATGCCGAGAAGGCTCGTCTGGGCAGCTTCGGCGATGCATCGAAGCGAGGCGAGCAGTGGCAGCCGGTGGGCCAGCAGGTCGACTGCGCTCAGCTCAACAGGGCGCGCGGCGAAGCTTTCGGGCAACGCAACGCGGCCGTGCGCAGCAGTCGCCAGAGCAATGTCGACAACTCCGGCGCCGTGGGCCGCAGCCATGACCGCATCATCGCCATCGAGAGCCGGATGATGCGAGGCGGTTGCCGCCCCAACTGATTGATTGATGCGGCCGGTCGCGCGCGGACGGCTGGCTACAAAGACGCGCTCGGCAGCAGGCCGGTCAGCTTGGCGTCGCCATAGCAGCGCAGCACCTGCGAGATCACCACCTGGTAGCCGGCCAGCCACTGCGCCTGCGCGGCCTTGGCCTCCACATGGCTGGGGTGTTGCATCAGCTGCTGCAAGGCCTCCAGCGTCTCCCAGTAATAGACATTGGAGACCAGACCGGTGTCGGCATTGCTCCAGCTCTCCTCGCCCAGATAGCCGGGGATGGTCTTGGCATGGGCCGCGATCTGCTGGTCCAGACGATGAAGAGCCTCGTCGAACTGCTGGGTCGCGAAGATGAAGGTGGAGGAGTACATCGAGGTGCTGCGCCGCCGGTCGTGGAGGAAAGGAGCGCGATTATGTGGCCTGCGGGTCGTGCTCAGGGCAGGCGGTAGCTCAGCTCGTAATGGTGGACGCCACCTTCGATGCGCAGCCGCAGCTCGCCGCTGATGCCGACCAGCTCGCCCAGGCCCGAACCGGGCACGATGGCGATGCGCAGGTCCTGCCGCTCACCGCTCATCAGGCCCAGATGGGCCAGCGCGAAACTGCCGGCGCGGCCATCCAGCGTGCCGCTGAAGGACTCCAGCGCGGTGTAAGCCGCTTCGCCCGCCTGCGGCTGGCCGGCCGCCAGCATCTCGCCCAGCGCCTGGCCCTGCAGCCCGCCCTCGTACTGCTTGTCCAGCGAGCGGCGCGACAAGGGCGCCGCGCCCGGCGGCGCGTTCATCGCCTCGGGCGGGCCGATCTTGACCTTGAATTGGCCGAGGGCGAGTTGCTGCGGGGCGGTGGCTGGGTTCATCGGGTGGCTCCAGGGACGGGTGTGTTGAAGGCAGGGCCAGGCAACGATTGTGCAGCTCGGCGGACTCAGTCGAGGTAGCGGGCCCAGAGCTGATTGCTGAACTTGCCGTCGGGGTCGACCTCGCGCTTGACGCGGCGCAACTCGCTGGCCTCCGGGTACGCGCGTTCGAACTGCGCTCTCGTCGCGTGGGGTTGATAGGGCAGGTAGTAGCGGCCTTCATGAGCCAGCGCAAGATCGATCAGCTCCCGCGTCCAGTGGCCGACTTCTGCCAGCGCCCGCGCATGGCTGCGCTGCTTGAAGTACAGCACGAAGGAGAACACCTCTTCCTTGGCCCAGGGCAGGCAGGAGAGGGTGTCGGCTGGTGAGTGTCGTATCGAGACATTCAGCGCGACCACTTTGTTGCGGCGCAGCGCCTGGCCCAGGCCGCGCGCGAAGGCGATGAAATGGCGCTTGGGGATGAAGAATTCCTGCAGCACATAAGTCGAGATGCGTCGGGTTCGTGGCTCCAGCGTGGCGACGTCAAGGCTGGCTTCGTGGTTGAGCCATTTGACCGCCGGCCGGCTGACCAGCAAGGGGTGAACCAGCGATGCGCGCAGCTGCTCGCCCGCGGGCAGCTCGGTCATGGCCCAGATCAGGTTCTGCTCCAAGCCATGCCGGCCGTCGCGGGGAACCAGGCGTGCCGCTTCGGTCAGCGCCTTGTCGCTGCGTCGCCAGGTCACGCTGACGGGCGCGTCGAAGTGCGGCGGCAGCAGGTCGGCGTTGTGCATCAGGCTATCGGGGCGTGCCAGCACATCGCGCTCAAAATGGTTGAGATAGTCGTCCAGCGTGACATCCCGCACCAGGCGTTCGATGCGGGTGTTGTCGGCCAGTTCGAGCTCGATCTCGGTGATCACCCCCACCGCGCCATAGCCGCCGATCGCAGCACGGAAGAGCGCCGCATGCTGCTCACGGCTGGTCTCCAGCACCGAGCCGTCGGCCAGCACCAGCTGCAGTGCCCGGACCGTGTTGCCGACCGGCCCGTGGCCGATGTAGCGGCCATGGGCATTGACCGACACCGCGCCACCCACGCTGAAATTAGAAAAGCTCTGCATGGTCTTCACGGCCAGATCCAAGGGGTCCAGCAGGTCCTGAAGATCACGCCATGTCATGCCGGCCTGGACCCGAGCGCGCCGTTCGGCTGCGTTCAACCACACCAGTTGCTTCATGGCCCGCATATCGAGATGCAAGCCGCCGCCGATGGCGATCTGTCCGCCCATGCTGTAGCGGGCACCGCCGACCGCGATGCGGCCCGACCAGGCCTGTACTGCGCGGGCGACCTCGGCGGTGGTTTGCGGACGTTCGATGCGGGCCACCGCCACTCCGTAGAGGCCGGTGATGTTGTGGACCATCAGGTTGGGTGTGCAGTACGCCCGCTGCGGAGCCAGGGCCAGCAGGCCCGCCGCAGACATCGCTTGCACCAGCCTGCGGCGCTGCATCTCAGGCGCCCTGCTGCGCTGCCGGCAGCGCCGGCGCCTGCGGCTGCAGCATTCCCGCCAGACTTTGCGCCATGCCGGTGATGCCCTCGTTGTTGAGCCCGGCGTCCTTCATCACCGCGTCGACGATGGGCTTGGCGATCTGGTACTGCAGGGCCGAGTTCATCACCTGTTCGGGGAATGTGCCATTGCCGGCTGTGCTCGTCGCATCGCCGTTGCCAGCTTGGCCGCCACCCGGCATGCCATTGACCTGGAAGATCCGGATCGAGTCGATCTTCTCCATCGGACGCACCGCCTGCTCGATCACTGCCGGCAGCTGCTGCAGCAAGAGGGTGCGCACCTGCAGATCGATCTGCGCGGCCGACAAGGTGTTCAGCGCCTCGTTGATGGCGCGGCGGCCTTCGGCTTCGGCGATGGCGGCGGCCTGCTTGGCCTTGGCCTCGATGGTGATGGCCTCGGCGCGGTCCAGCGCGGCTTCCTTCTCGGCCGAGGCCGAGACCTTGACCGCGATGGCCAGCTGTTCGGCCTCCTTGCTGGCCTCGATCAGCTGGATGCTGCGCTCGCGCTCGGCCACCGCGACCTGGCGGGCGGTGTTGACGCCTTCCTCGGCCTTGACCGCGTCGGCGCGCGCCTGGTTGGCCAGCGCGTCGGCGACCGACTGCTCCTTGCTCTTGTTGGCAATCGCGATCTGCATGTCCTGGCGCGCGATCTCGACCTGCTTGCGCTGCTCGGCGCGCTGCATCTCGGTCTTGCGCTCCAACTCGATCTCGCGGGTTTGCACGACCAGGTTCTTGTCGATCTCGGCGCTCTTGATCTCGCGCTCGGCCTCGATCTTCTTCTGCCCCACCTGGCGCTCGGCCTCGATCTTGGCGGCCTCGGCCTCGCGGCTGCGCTCGGCCTGCTGGGTGGCGATCTGGGCGGCCTGCTCGGCGCGCGCGGTCTCGACCTGGCGCTGCTGGGCCAGCGTCGCGAACTCCTGCTCCTGCTCGATCGTCAGCTTCTGGCGCTGGGCGTCGAGGTTCTTGGCCCGCACCTGCATCTCGGTTTCCTGCTCGACATCGTTGCGCTGCTTGCGGCGCGCCTCGGTCTGCTCGGTCAGCCGGGTCAGGCCCTCGGCATCGAAGGCATTGTTGGGGTTGAAGAACTGCTTGTCGGTCTGGTCCAGGCTGGTCAGCGAGACCGATTCCAGCTCCAGGCCGTTCTTCTCCAGGTCCTCGGCCACCGCATTCTGCACCGCCTGCACGAAGTCGCGGCGCTTGTCCTGCAGCTCCTGGATGGTCATGGTCGCGGCGGTGGCGCGCAGCGCGTCGACGAACTTATCCTCGACCAGGCTCTTCAGTGCCTCCGGGGCCAAAGTGCGGGTGCCCAGGGTCTGGGCTGCGGTGCTGACGGCTTCGGCGGTCTGCTGCACGCGCACAAAGAAGGCGGCCGTCACATCCACACGCATGCGGTCCTTGGTGATCAGGCTCTCGCGCTCGCACCTCATCACCTCGAGCTTGAGCGTGTTCATGTTCACCAGCACGCGCTCATGAAAGACCGGCAGCACGATGGCGCCGCCGTCCATGATGACCTTCTGCCCACCCAGGCCGGTGCGCACAAAGGCGGTCTCCTTGGTGGAGCGCTTGTACAGGCGCGCAAACACAATGCCTATGGTCAGCAGACCCAGCAGCGCGACGCCGGCGATCATGCCCATCTCGATCAGGTTATCCATCTTTTTTCCCTTCCTCCTTGAATGAATGCGTTCGTGTTCAGCGTTCGACCAGGCCTGGATGCGGGTTGCGTATCACCCGGTAGATCGCGCCGCTCTTGCTGACCAGCAGCACCTGGGCGCCTTCCTCGAAGACCTCGTCGGCCAGGTCGGGCTCGACCAGCAGATAGTGGTTGCGGCCATGCTCATCGCGCACCCTGGCCTGGGCCGCCAGGCCCTGCCGGGCATGGCCGGCATAGACGGTGCCGACGCGTCCCAGCAGGGTCTGCGCGCTGACCGCCGTGCTCTCGTCGCGCGGGATGATGTGGGCCACCAGCGCACCCAGACCGCGCACCGTCGCCAGGCCGGCCGGCACGGCGGCCAGCCCGGCGAGCCAGGCCGGCAGGTAGTGGCCGAGCAGGCCGCGGCAGACCAGCTGCAGGCTGTAGCCGAACAGCGCATAGCCGGTCAGGAACAGCAGCAGCAAGACCAGCGAGGGCACCCGGCCCAGATGCAGCCAGCCCAGCACCCGGTCCAGCGCGCTCTCGTGGCCGGCCTCGGGCAGCCAGTCGTCCAGCCAGTTGCTGGGGCTCAGCGAGATCATCATGCCCAGGCCTTCGAGCAGGGCGATGCCGACGATCAGCGCGAAGGCGATGCCGAAGGGCAGGTTCTCGGGCGTCGTGAACAGAGTCATGACGCTCAGCTGCCTTGCTTGAACTGGGCCAGACGGGCTTCGATCTGGGTCTGGCGCACCAGGTCCTCCAGCGACTGAAGCTGGCCGGCCTGGTCCAGCTGCATCGCGCGGGCCGGGCCGGCGAGGCCGGTCTGGCGTTCGTAGACGCGATCGAAGGCGCCGGTGGCGCCGGCGATGCGGGCCTCGATAGCGCCGGCGGGCTTGCTGACGCCGGCCGCTGTCGCAGCGCTGCTGCCGGCCCGGCTCTGGCGGAACTGGCTCAGCGCCGCCTCCATCTCGCGCCGCTTGGCCAGCAACGCATCGACATAGCCGCGATGCTCGCCCTCCAGGCGCGCCAGCTCGGCCAGGCTGGCCTCCAGCAGCGGCAGCTGGGTCTCGATATCGAGCTGGCGGCCCACGGCGGCGCGCGCCAGTTCCTCGCGCTGCTGGCCCAGTGCCAGTTCGATCTGGCCCCTCAGCGCCTCATGCTGCTTGTTCAGCTCGGCATGGCGCTGCTGGGCCAGGTGGCGGTTGGCGGCATGCACGCCCAGCTCGTGGCGCACCTCGTCGACCACGCCATCGAGCTCGCGCAGCGCCTGCTCCATCATCGCCTCGGGCGCACGGTCCTCCAGGCGGTCGAGCAGGGCATGCACGCCGCCGGCCATCACGCGACCGACGCGGTTCTTCAGAGTCTCAGCCATGGTGTTGGGCTCCTTTCAAGAGAGTGATGGCCTGGGCCAGTTGCAAAGTGGTGGGCAGATGCTTTTGCACCACCTGGGGATCGAAGGCGCTGGCCTCGGCCGTGGTGGCCTGGCGCAGCAGGGATTCGGTCAGCGCGAAGCTGCGGCGCAGCAGCGCGTCCTCCAGCTGGGCCGCCGCGGCGGGGCTGTCCGGCTGGGCGCTGATCAGCAAAGCCATCGTGTGGCAGCTGTGGTCCAGCACCTGCTGCAGCACCTCGGAATGCCGGCCCTCGGCCAGCTCTAGCCGCGCCAGCGAGTCGCGCAGCCGTGCCACCAGATCGCGGCACCAGGACAGCGCGGCGACGTGATCAAAGGCGCCGTCGTGCTGGCGCTTGAGCTGGCCCAGCAACACGCGCAGCTTGTCGCTGTTGGTGGTGGCGCCGTCCACCTGCAGCTGGGCCAGCCACAGATACAGATCGCTGGGGATCCGGGCCGACAGCGGCTCCATGCTGGTGCTGGTACTCATGACCGGACCTCGGTGGTTGATGTGTTGAAATCAAATGTATTCGTTTGAATTCGCCGCATCCATCACCCCGAAGGGGGAGGTCCGGAACCAGGCTGAGCCACCGGGAGCGCTGAGGCTGGCCCACCAAAGAAAAACGGCCCGCAGGCCGTTTTTTTCGGTGAAGCGTGTCGTCCCGCTTGCTGCTTACTTGAAGTCGCCCGCAAACACGATCTGGAAGTCTTCAAGCTTGAAGTGTTTGCGCAGCGCCGTGTTGACCTGCTCCAGGCTCAGCGCGGCGATCGCATCGTCGACCTGCTGGCTCTTGGCCATGGTGCGGCCCAGATAGAGATTGCCGGCCAGGGCGCGGCTCAGGCCGGGGTCCTGGGCGCGGCCCAGGCGGCGCTGCGAGAGCATGGCTTTCTTGGCGCTCTCGAGTTCAGCCGCGCTGAAGCCGTCCTTCAAGGCGCGTGCCACTTCCTCGCGCAGCGCGGTCTCGACCTTGGCGCGGTTGCTCGGCGCGAAGATGGCACCGATATTCCAGGGCGAGTTCAGGTCGATCTGGCTCCAGGCCAGGAAGGACCAGACCCCGTAGCTCAGACCGTCCTTCTCGCGGATGCGGGTCCACAGCCGCGAATCCTGGCCGCCGCCGAACAGATAGTTGGCGACCGAGACCGCCGCATAGTCCGCGTGGTCGTCGTTCAGCGCCAGCGGCATGCGGGCGGCCAGCACGGCGTTCTGCTTGTCGGGCGTGGCCAGCAGCTGCAACTTGCCCGGCGCGCCGGCGCTGGGCCTGGCGATGCGCTGGTAGGGCGCGGCGGCCTTCCAGTCGCCCAGGGCCTTGTCGAGCGCCGTCTTCAGCGCTGCGGCATCGAAGTCGCCGACCGCGCTGAACTGGGCCTGGGCCGCGCCGTAGAAGCGCTGGTGGAACTCGCGCAGCTGCTCGATCTTGACGGCCTTGGTGTCGGCCTCGATCTCGTCGAAGCTGCGGCTGTGGCGCACATCGCCTCGCGGGTAGGGGTTGATGGCCAGCGCCAGCGCGTTCTCGGCCACCGCCTCGGGCTCGGCACGCTGCGCCTGCAGGCCCGACAGCGCCTGGGCGCGCACCTCTTCCAGCGCCTCGGGGGTCAGCGCCGGGCGGCGCAGCATCTCGGCGATCAGCGTGGCGGCCTCGACCGCATGCTCGCGCTTGGTGACCCAGGCGATGCTGACCGAATCGGCCGCCGGTATCACGCGCAGCTCCACCTTCAGCGCATCGAGCCGGTCGCGCAGCTGCTGGCGGCTCAGCGTCTGCGTGCCCTTGTCGAGCAGGGCGCCGGTGGCCTCGGCCACCGGGCGCAGGCCCTTCAGGCTGTCGGCGTCGCCCCAGCGCAGCGTGATGCTGGCATTGACCGAGCTGCCGCGCGTGGGCTTGGGCAGCAGGGCCAGCTTCATGCCGTTGGCCAGTTGGTGGGTCTGGGTCAGCTTGTCGATATTGGCCGGGCTGGCGTCAAAGGCTGCAACCGCAGCTTCGGCGGCAGCCGGCTTGAAGGCCTTCATCTCGGCTACCACGTCGACCTTGGCCGGGGCCGGCGCGCGCAGCGGCTTGTCGGTCGGGATGTAGTGGGCCAGCGTGCGGTTGGCCTGGATCAGGCGCTCGTTGGCGACCCGCTGCACATCGGCCAACTGGGCGGCCTTGACGCGGTCGCGCAGCAGGAAGAACAGGCGCCAGTCACCCTGGCTGATGGTTTCGGACAACGCGGTGCCGACCTGCTCGGGATCGGCGAACTGCTGCTCCCAGCGGTTCAGCCAGCGCTGCTGGGCGCGCTTGAGTTCGTCGGCGCTGATCGGCGTCTTGCCCAGGCCTTCGACGACGGCCAGCATCTCGCGGCTGAGCGCATCGAGATCGGCGCCCGGGGCCAGGTCGGCGCCAATCATCGTGAAACCCGGCTCGGCCAGCGGCGCGCTGAAGGCGCTGACCGAGGCGGCGGTCTTGCTGCTCTCGACCAACTGCTTGTGCAGGCGGCCGGCCGGCGGCTCGGTCAAGATCAGGTTCAGCAGCTCGACGGCGGCATAGTCCGGGTGCGGGCCGGGCGGCACATGGTAGGCCACGTTGGCGCTGGCGACGCCGCCGTTGCGGCGCACCGTCACCATGCGCTCGCCGTCCTGCACCGGGTCAAGCGTGTAGAGCTTGGGCAGCTGGCGCTTCGGCGCAGGGATCTTGCCAAAGCTGGCCTGCACCCAGGCCAGCACCTGGGCCGGCTCGAACTTGCCGGAGACGATCAGGGTCGCGTTGTCGGGCTGGTAATAGGTTCGGTAGAAGCCCTGCAGGCGCGGGATGTCGACGTTCTCGATATCGGCGCGCGCGCCTATGGTGCTCTTGCCGTAGTTGTGCCAGCTGTACATCGCGCCCATCAGACGCTCGTAGACGATGTAGCCGGGGTTGTTCTCGCCCATCTCCATCTCGTTGCGCACCACGGTCATCTCGGTGTCGAGGTCCTTGCGGGCGATGAAGCTGTTGACCATCGCATCGGCCTGCCAGTCCAGATACCACTTCAGGTTGTCGTTGTTGGCGGCAAAGCTGGCGAAGTAGTTGGTGCGGTCCAGCCAGGTCGAGCCGTTGGCGCGCAAGCCTCGCTTGCTGAACTCGGCCCAGGGCGCGCGGTTCTTCGGCGTGCCCTTGAAGATCAGATGCTCCAGCAGATGGGCCATGCCGGTCTCGCCATAGTTCTCATGCTTGGAGCCGACCCGGTAGGTCACATTGACCGTGGTACTGGGCTTGGAGTTGTCCGGCGCCAGCAGCACCTGCATGCCGTTGGCCAGCCGGTACTCGGCAATGCCTTCGACCGTGGTGACGGCCGCCAGCGGCTTGGTCGCCGCCTGGGCGCCGGCCGTGCCGAAACAAAGAGCCAGGCAGAGCGCCAGACCGAGGGGGCGAACAAGAGTCATGGTGACAAATCCGGTGGATGCAGTTTTGGCGGGAGAGAGGGTAGCAGCAGCGGCAGGGGGTGCCAAAAGTAGCGAAGGCCTCAGGCGAGCGCGTCGGCTCGTCGCCGCGCCCATTGCGGCAGGTCCACGCCCTTGACGATCAGCCACAGCGCCAGCGCCAGCTCGCCGATGAAGGCGGGCACCAGGATGGCGGGAAACATCGCCGCCGCGAGCTTGGGCGCCAGCAGCAGCGCAAAGCTGTTGACCAGATAGCTGAGGCCCGCAAGCAGCAGCAAGAGCCCCAAAGGCCTGGGCAGGAAGCCGCTGCGGGCGATCAGCCAGCCGCGCAACAGGCAGGCAATGCCGAAGAAGATCAGGCCGATGCCAAAGCCGTAGCCATGCAGATTGATGGCCAGCGCCGCCAGCGCCTGCAGCTGCGCCGCGCTGAGGGCCTGGCCGATGCCACTGCCCTCCAGCAGCAGGACAGGCAGCAGCAGATTGAGCTTATTGGCGGCCAGCACGGCGGTCTGGATCAGGTTGAACAGGGTCGCGAGCAGGGCCAGGGACCGGCTGACCGGCCGCAGCAGGTAGTAGAGCGCCAGGATCACCGGCAGATCGAGCACATGCATCAGCAGATCGCCGGCGATGCCGGCCCGCCACAGCAGGGGCTCGGCGGCGATGCGCGCTGCGGTGGCCGCCGCATCGCCGGCCACGACCAGGCTGCCGCGCACCACCGCCTCACCGAACAGCCCGAGGGCGATGATGGCCAGATACAAGAGGCCGGCGATGCGCAGATAGGGCTGCGGCGAGCGTTCGAGGGATGGGGTCATGGGCAGATTCTGCATGCCTTCTATCAGCGCGATGATGCTGGCGCGACCGGCGGCCACTCGCACCGTAGCGGGGCCCCGGCTACCGTCCCACGCCGCCCAGCCCCATCGACACCGCCCGGCCGCGCTCGCGCTCTATAAGCCGCTCGAAGTCCCGTGCACTGCCGCCGCCCGACAGATTGCTGCTGGCGGCCAGGCGTTGCTGCAGCGCCGGCTCGGCAAGCACCTCGTTGAGCAGCTCGTTGAGGCGCTGCAGCCGCTGTGGTGGCAGGCCCTGCGGCGCGAAGATGCCGAAGCTGGAGACCAGATTGGCCGAGGGGTAGCCCAGCTCGGCCAAGGTCGGCACCTCGGGCAGCGCGGCCAGGCGCTGCGGCGCGCCGACCGCGATGGCTTTGAGCCGGCCCTGGCGAACATATTGCAATTGCTGGGGCGCGACATTCGAGGACAGCATCTCGAACTGCCCGCTCAGCGCGTCATTGAGCTGCTGGCCGCCGCCCTTGTAGGGCACATGGGTGATGTCGACGCCGGCGGCCAGCTTCAGCTGCTCCAGCACCAGATGGCCTGTCGTGGCCTGGCCCGAGCTGGCCCAGCGCACGTGGCCCGGCTGGCTGCGCGCCAGGGCCAGCAGCTCGGCCAGGCTGTCGGGCTTGAAGCCGGCATGGGCCAGCAGCAGCACCGGCGTGTCCATCACCCGCATCACCGGCGCGAAGTCGCGCTGCGCGTCGTAGGCCGGCTGGCCCAGCAGCGGCGCGATCACCAGCGGGCTGATGGCCGAGTAGCACAGCGTGTGGCCGTCGGGCGCGGCGCGCGCCAGCGCCTCCATCGCGGCCACGCCGCCGGCGCCGGCGCGGTTTTCCACCAGCACCGGCACCTTGAGCCGTTGGCTCAGGCCATGAGCCAGCAGCCTTGCGGTCTCGTCGCTGACGCCGCCGGGCGGATAGGCCACCAGCAGCCGTATCGCCCGCTCCGGCCAGGCGCTGGCGGGCAGGGCGGCCAGCAGGGCCAGCAGCAGGGCCAGCAGGACTGCAGGCCTAGGCATGCTCGAGCGCGATCTCGCGCGCCAGGTTCAGGAAGCTGGCCATGGTCCCGAGCTGGTCGGCCCGGCGGTAGACCAGGGTCAGCGGGGCTTGCAGCGCGGCGTTCTTCGGCAGCGGCCGGTAGACGATGGAATGGGCATGGGCGCCGCGCATCGAGGCCGGCACGATGGAGATGCCGGCGCCGGCCGCGACCAGGTTCAGATTGGTCATCATGCGCTCGACCTCGGCGGCGATGCGCGGCTGCACGCCGGAGCGCTCGCACAGGCTCAGCAGATTGGCATAGAGGCCGGGCGCGCCGGGGCGGCGTACCAGGATCAGCGCCTCGCCATGCAGCTCGGCCAGCGGCACCGCCGTGTGGCGGTTGCGGGCCGTGCCGGCCAGTCGGTGGTCCAGCGGCACAGCCAGCAGCGCCGGCTCGCTGAGCAGGGTCTCGAACACCAGCGCATCGGGCCGCGTCACCGGCACCCGCACAAAGGCGCAGTGCAGCCGCGCCTTCGCGACCGCCTCGATCAGCGCGGCCGCGTTGTCCTCGCTGAGCGTCAGGGCGATGCCCGGGTGGCGGCTGCGGCAGGCGCGCAGCACCGCCGGCGTGTAGGCATGGGCGGCGGCCGAGCTGGTGAAGCCCACCGACAGCAGGCCCTGCTGGCCGCTGGCCAGGCGCTCCATGCGCTCGCGCATCTCGCCGAAGTCCTGCAGCAAGCGCCTGGCCTCGACCAGCAGCAGCCGCCCGCCGTCGGTCAGACTCACGCCCTTGGGATGGCGCTGCAGCAGTGGCAGGCCCAGTTGCTGCTCCAGCGCCTTGATCTGCTGGCTCAGCGGCGGCTGCTGGATGCCCAGCAGCGCGGCGGCGCGGGTCATATGGCCTGTTTCGGCCACGGTGACAAAGTAGCGGAGCTGGCGCAAGTCCATATGCAAAAAGTCTTGAGATCCGGGTTTCGGGATATTTGACCCGAGGGCGCGGCCATCCTACTGTGTGCGGCAAACACAAGGAGACCATGATGAAACTCAAGCTTGCCGTCCTTTTGCTGGCCGGCGCCGGCAGCCTGCAGGCCAAACCGATCAGCGTGCTGTTCGTCGGCAACAGCTACACCTTTGGCCGCGTCGATCCGGTGATGAGCTACAACAGCGCGAACGTGCGCGACCTGACCGCCGCGATGGCGCTGGCCAACCCGACCGGCAGCAACAGCTTCGAGCCCCATCCCTGGGGTGGGGTGGCCGGCATCTTCAAGCAGTTCACCGTGCAGGCCGGGCTCGACTATGACGTGGCCTTGTCGACCCGCAATGCCGCCTCGCTGCGCGGCCACTTCCTGAACAGCAACCCGGCCGGCTGGGACTTGCGCGGCAATATCGCCTCGCAGACCTGGAGCAAGCTGGTGCTGCAGGAGCAGAGCGACGAGGCCCTGCCCAAGCAGGCCGGGCTGGCCTCCAACCCGGCCTACTTCAACACCTATGTGGACCTGATCGAGGACTACGCGCACCAGGGCCATGCGCTGTCCTACCGCGAACGCGAGCTGATCGGTGGCAGCAACGCCGAATGCGCGGCCATCACCGGCGCCAGCGCCGGCACCTGCGGCACCCTGCGCAACATCCCCGCCAACGCGAACGCCAGCGCGGCCACCGAGCTCTATCTGTACCAGACCTGGGCGCGGCCCAATCTGGTCAACGCGCCGTTCACGACCGTCACCGATCCGGTGACCGGCGCGGTCAGCTTCACCAGCACGCCGGCGACCTCGTTCTACGGCTCGCTGGGCGCGATGGCCGCAGACCTGCGCGCCGCCTATCAGACGGCGGCGAACCTGGCCGGCGCCGATGGCAGCGGCGGTGTCACCGCGATCGCGCCGGTCGGCGACAGCTTCATGCGCGCGATCGCCAGCGGCATCGCGACGCCCGATATGTATGCGGCCGATGCCGCCAGCGACGGCCTGATCGACCTCTGGTTCGACGACGGCACCCATGCCAGCAAATACGGCTCCTATCTGAGCGCGCTGACCCTGTTCGGCAGCCTGACCGGGCTCGATCCGGCCTCGCTGGGCGCGGCCGAGATCGCGGCGGCCGACCTGGGCATCGGCAGCGCCGATGCGCTGCGGCTGCAGCGCGTGGCCAGCGAGCAGCTGGGCTTCACGACGCCGGTGCCCGAGCCCGCCAGCTACGCGCTGCTGCTGGCCGGCCTCTTGCTGCTGGGTCTGCGCGCGAAGAGGGGCTCGACCCCATGCTGAGTATCGAACGACTATCGCTGGCCCTCTGTGCCGCGCTGCTGGCGGCCTGTGCCCACCAGACCCCGCCCGTGGTCGAGGCCGCGCCGCAGCCCCGGGCCTGCCCGGCCGGCCTCGGCGCCGATATGCGCTGTCTGGGCGGGCAAGACAGCGCCGGCGCCTTCTATCTGATTGCCATGCCGGCAGCCTGGAACGGCCGGCTGCTGCTGCATGCCCATGGCGGCCCCTTCCTCGGCGCGCCGACGATGAAGCGGGTCGAGGAGGATTTGCAGCGCTGGTCCGTCATGCCACGGGCCGGCTATGCCTGGGCGGCGTCCAGCTTCCGCCAGGGCGGCGTCGCGGTGACGGCCGCGGCCGAGGACACCGAGCGCCTGCGCGGCATCTTCCGGCAGCATGTGGCGCTGCCGACGCTAACGATTCTGCACGGGCAGTCCTGGGGCGGCGGTGTCGCGGCCAGGGGGGCCGAGCTGTTCACCGCCGGAAAGCCCTATGACGCGGTGCTGCTGAGCAACGGTCTGCTGGCCGGCGGCACCCGTTCCTACGACTTCAGACTCGATCTGCGCGTGGTCTACCAATACCTGTGCCAGAACCATCCGCGCCCCGACGAGCCGCAGTACCCGCTGTGGATGGGACTGCCGGCCGGCGCCACGCTGACGTCGGCGGAGCTGGCGCAGCGCGCCAGGGACTGTCTGGGCCTGGGCCTGCCGGCCGCAGAGCGCAGCGCCGAGCAGGCCCGGCGGCTCAAGACGGTCGTCGATGTGATCCGCATTCCCGAGCGCAGTGTGCTGAACCATCTGAACTGGGCCACATTCCACTTCCAGGACATCGCCAGCAAGCGCACGGGCGGCGGCAATGTATTCGGCAATATCGGCGCGGTCTATCGCGGCTCTGACGACGACCAGGCCCTGAACGCCGGCGTGTTGCGCTATGCCGCCGACCCGGCCGCCGTGGCCCGTTTCGGCGCCGATGCCGACCCCCGGGGCCGCATCCCGGTGCCGGTGCTGAGCGTCCATGGTATCGACGACCCGACCGTCTTCGTCGAGCTGGAATCGGTCTGGGCCGACACCATGGCCAGTGCCGGCCGCGCCGATGGCCTGGTCCAGGCCTTCACCGAGGACAGCGATCACAGCTACCTCAGCGACGCCAGCTATGTGGCCGCGCTGGACGCGCTGCAGGCCTGGGTCGAGCAGGGGCGCAAGCCGACGCCGGCCTCGCTGGCCGAGGGCTGCCGCGCGGCCCAGGCCCGCTTCCTGTCGAGCTGCCGCTTTCGGCCCGACTACCGGCCGCCGGCGCTGGAGAGCCGGGTGCCAGCACGGCGCCGACCCTGAAAGAGGGGTGTTCAGAAAATGTCCATATGAGTCGGGGGCCTCGCGGGTTTGACCCACTTGCCCGCTCCGGTCAAGGCTTTGATATTCAAGCTCAGCGCGGCCAGCCTCGGTCACAAGAGGCGGTGGCGCGGCGTTGGGGCGGCTGCCCGGGCGCGAGATCTTGATTTCAAAAACCTAGGAGACCGAGATGAGCGTAGAACCCAAAGACCAGGCCCCGGCCGCACGCCGGCGCTTTCTGAAGAAAGCCGCCACCGGCACGGCCGCCGCCGGCGCGCTGGCCGCGCCGATGATCGCGACGGCCCAGACCACCAGCCTGCGCTTCCAGTCGACCTGGCCCTCGAAGGACATCTTCCACGAGTACGCCCAGGACTTCGCGAAGAAGGTCAACGACATGGCCGGCGGGCGGCTGAAGATCGAGGTGCTGCCGGCCGGCTCGGTGGTGCCGGCCTTCCAGCTGCTGGACGCCGTGGCCAAGGGCACCTTGGACGGCGGCCATGGCGTGGTGGCCTATCACTATGGCAAGAACTCGGCGCTGGCGCTGTGGGGTTCCGGGCCCTCCTTCGGCATGGACCCGAATATGCTGCTGGCCTGGCACAACTACGGCGGCGGCAAGGCCTTGCTGGAGGAGATCTATGCCTCGCTGAACCTGGACGTGGCCTCCTATCTCTACGGCCCCATGCCCACCCAGCCCTTTGGCTGGTTCAAGAAGCCGATCGCCAAGGAGGCCGATCTGAAGGGCGTGAAGTTCCGCACCGTCGGCCTGGCGGTGGACATGTACACCGATATGGGCGCGGCGGTGAACCCGCTGCCCGGCGGCGAGATCGTGCCGGCGCTGGACCGCGGCCTGATCGACGGCGCCGAGTTCAACAATGCCAGCTCGGACAAGCTGCTGGGTTTCCCCGATGTGGTCAAGAACTGCATGCTGCAGAGCTTCCACCAGAGCGGCGAGCAATTCGAGATCCTGTTCAACAAGACGAAACTGAACGCGCTACCGGCTGAGTTGAAGGCCATTGTCGAGTACGGCGTGCAGGCGGCCAGCGCCGACATGAGCTGGAAGGCCATCGAGCGCAATTCCAAGGACTACGAGGAGCTGAAGAAGGCCGGCGTCAAGTTCTACAAGACGCCCGACGCCATCCTGCGCGCCCAGCTGGCCGCCTGGGACAAGATCATGGAGAAGAAGGGCGGCGAGAACGCGATGTTCAAGAAGATCCTGGACAGCCAGCGGGCCTTCGCGGCGCGCGCCGGCCAGTGGCAGGGTGACTACACGGTGGACTTCAAGATGGCCTACAACCATTACTTCGGCCGCAAGGCGCCGGCGAAAAAGGCCTGAACGGCCAGCGCTGCTGTGACAGGGGGCGCCGCGCCCCCTTTTTCTTGAGATCCGCGTTGGGAAGGAGTCTTGATGCAGAAGCTGCTGCTGGCGGTGGACCGTTTCTCCACCTGGATAGGCAAGGCCTTTGCCTGGTCCGTCGTGCTGCTGACCTTGTTGATCAGCTGGGAGGTGTTCTCCCGCTATGTGCTGAACAAGCCCCATGCCTGGGTGCTGGATGCGCAGATCATGCTTTACGGCACCTTGTTCATGACGGCCGGCGCCTACACGCTGAGCAAGAACGGCCATGTGCGCGGCGATGTGCTGTACGGCTTCTTCCGCCCGCGCACCCAGGCCTCGGTCGACCTGCTGCTCTATCTGCTGTTCTTCCTGCCCGGCATCGTCGCGCTGACCTGGGCCGGCTGGCAGTACGCCCAGGAGTCGCTGGCGATCCGCGAGCAGACCTTTTCGGCCGATGCGCTGCCGCTCTACCCCTTCAAGTTCGTGATCCCGCTCGCCGGCGGCGTGCTGCTGCTGCAGGGCCTGGTCGAGATCGTGCGCTGTGTGCTGTGCCTGCGCGACGGTCGATGGCCCCAGCGCGATGAAGACGTCGAGGAGGTCGATGTCGAGAAGCTCAAGGAGATGGTGCATGTGAAGGACGCCGACATCGAGGCCCTGGACCAGTACGTCAGCAAGAAAGGCGGCCAGGCATGAAGCTGCGCAAGGAACTCTGGTTCGGCTTCATCCTGATGGGGCTGATCATCGCGGCCGCGCTGGGCATGCTGATCGCCGTGCCCAAGATCACCAACGGCCATATCGGCCTGCTGATGCTGTCCCTGGTCGTCGTCGCCATCATGCTGGGCTTTCCCACCGCCTTCACGCTGATGGGCATGGGCATGCTGTTCACCTGGATCGCCTACGAGGAGAACACCACCAAGACTCTGGACCTGATGGTGCAGTCGGCCTACAAGGTGATGTCCAACGATGTGCTGATCTCGATCCCCCTGTTCGTCTTCATGGGCTATCTGGTCGAGCGGGCCAATCTGATCGAGAAGCTGTTCCGCAGCCTGCATCTGGCGCTGGCGCGGGTGCCGGGCTCGCTGGCGGTGGCGACCCTGGTGACCTGCGCGGTGTTCGCCACCGCGACCGGCATCGTCGGCGCCGTCGTCACACTGATGGGCTTGCTGGCGCTGCCGCAGATGCTCAAGGGCGGCTACGACGTGCGGCTCTCGGCCGGCGCGATCACGGCCGGCGGCTGCCTGGGCATCCTGATCCCGCCTTCGGTGCTGCTGATCGTCTACGGCGCCACCGCCGGGGTCTCGGTGGTGCAGCTCTATGCCGGCGCCTTCTTCCCCGGCCTGATGCTGGCGGGGCTGTACATCGTCTACGTCATCATCATCGCCAAGCTCAAGCCGGCGATGGCGCCGCCCTTGACGGCCGAGCAGCGCTTCGTGCCGCTGCCGCCCGATCTGCTGAAGGTCGGGGCTACCCAGGCCAAGCGTGCCGTGCCGCAACTGATCCAGGCGCTGAAGGGCTCGCGCAACCATGGCGTGCCGACTTCGTACCTGCTCAAGCAGCTGGGCGTTGCGCTGCTGCCGGCGCTGCTTTTCGCGGTGGTGGCCCTGGCCAGCTACAACAGCGCGACCAAGCTGCAGCCGCTGGAGGCGCCGAACAGCGAGTTGTCCGAGATGGGGGCCGGCAGCGAGCCTGGTGGCATCGCCGAGCCCGGCGGCCTGGCCGAGCCCAGCGGCGGTCTGTCCGAGCCGCCGGCCGAGGAGGAGGAACTCAAGGAGATGGGCAGCGAGGACGCCGCCAGCGAGGTGGCCAGCGAGGCCGCACCCCCGGCGCCGTCCGAGGCCAGCGCCGCCGCACCAGCGGCTGCCGACGCGGTGCAGACCGAGCGCAAGCCCGCCTCCACCGGCTTCTGGATCGGTCTGGGCATAGGCGCGCTGGCGCTGCTGGCCTTCTACGCCATCCTGAGCTTCGCGCGGCTCGAGATCTTCAAGATGCTGCTGTCCAGCTTCTTCCCCTTGCTGGTGCTGATCATGGCGGTGCTGGGCTCCATCGTGTTCGGCTTGGCCACGCCCACCGAGGCGGCGGCGGTCGGCGCCCTGGGTGGCTTTCTGCTGGCCATCGCCTACCGGCAGCTGACCCTCAACGTGGTCAAGGAAAGCGTGTTCCTGACGGCCAAGACCAGCGCGATGGTGTGCTGGCTGTTCGTCGGCTCGGCGATCTTCTCGGCGGCGTTTGCGCTGCTGGGCGGACAGGAGCTGGTCGAGCAGTGGGTGCTGAGCATGAATCTGACCAAGACCCAGTTCCTGGTGCTCAGCCAGTTCATCATCTTCATCCTCGGCTGGCCGCTGGAATGGACCGAGATCATCGTGATCTTCATGCCCATCTTCATCCCGCTGCTCGACAACTTCGGCGTCGATCCCTTGTTCTTCGGCCTGCTGGTGGCGCTGAATCTGCAGACCGCCTTCCTGAGCCCGCCGGTGGCGATGGCGGCCTTCTACCTGAAGGGCGTGGCGCCCAAGCATGTGACCCTGAACCAGATCTTTGCCGGCATGCTGCCCTTTATGGGCATCCAGGTGGTGGCCATCGTGCTGCTCTATATCTGGCCGCAGATCGGCATGTGGCTGCCGCAGGTGCTGTACGGGCGCTGACAGGAGGACTAGCATCGGGGCAGGCCGTCTGCACAGGAGTTCATCATGAATCAGCTGCTTGCCGAGTCCTCCGAAGCCATCGCCATGCCGCGCGTGCGCCAGGTCGGCATCGACCGGCCCTGGGTCTGGCTGCGCCGCGGCGGTGCTGACCTGCTGCGCACGCCGGCGCAGAGCCTGGGCACCGGCGCCCTGGTCGCGGCCATCGGCCTGGCGCTGGGTGGGGTCGGCTGGCAGGCCTCCTATATCGCGCCGGCCCTGCTGGGCGGCTTTCTGCTGGTGGCGCCCTTCCTGGCCATCGTGCTGTATGCGCTGTCGCGCCAGCTGGAGCAGGGCGGGGCGGTGGACAGCGCCCAGGCCTGGCGAGCCTGGCGGGCCAACGCCGGCTCGATCGCGCTGTTCGGCCTGATGCTGGCCCTGGCCTATATCGTCTGGGAGCGGCTGGCGGCCATCGTGTTCGCACTGTTTTATGAGGGACAGCCGCTGCAGCTGTCGCGCTGGCCGCTGGAGCTGATGTCCGGCCAGTACACCACGCTGCTGCTGGCCTTTGTCTGCGTCGGCGCGGCGCTCGCGGCCCTGGTGTTCGCGCTGGGCGTGGTCAGCGCGCCGCTGCTGATTGACCGCCCGGTGGATGCGATCACCGCGATGCTGACCAGCCTGCAATGCTGCCGCGTCAACGGCGCCGCGATGCTGCTGTGGGCCGCGCTGATCGCCGGTCTGACGGCCCTGGGTTTCGCCACGCTGATGCTGGGCCTGGTCGTGATCTTCCCGCTGCTGGCCCACGCCAGCTGGCATGCTTACCGCGACCTGGTCGAGCCTTGATGAATCCGCTCAGGCGGGCTGTGCCTCCAGCCTGAAGGCCTCGACCAGGCCGGCCAGCTGGGCCGCCTGGGTCTGCATGCTGGCGGCCGCCGCCGCACTCTGCTCGACCAGGGCCGAGTTTTGCTGGGTCATGGTGTCCAGATGGGCGACGGCCTGGTTGACCTGGCCGATGGCCTGGCTCTGTTCGCGGCTGGTGGCGCTGACCTCGCCCAGCACATCGGCGACGCGGCGCACGCTGCCGACCACCTCGCTCATCGTGCTGCCGGCCTGGTTCACCAGCGAGGAGCCGGCATCGACCTCCGAGACGCTGGCGCCGATCAAGCCCTTGATCTCCTTTGCCGCCTCGGCGCTGCGCTGCGCCAGCGAGCGCACCTCGGACGCCACGACCGCGAAGCCGCGGCCCTGCTCGCCGGCGCGCGCCGCCTCGACGGCCGCATTCAGCGCCAGGATATTGGTCTGGAAGGCGATGCCGTCGATCACGCCGATGATGTCGCCAATGCGGCCCGAGCTGCTCTGGATGCGGCCCATGCTGGCCACCACCTGACCCACCACATCGCCGCCGCTCTGCGCCACCTGGGCCGCATTCAGCGCCAGCTGGTTGGCGGTGGCGGCCGAGTCGGAGGAGTGGCGCACGGTGGCGGTCAATTCTTCCATCGTCGAGGCGGTCTGCTGCAGGCTGCTGGCGGCCTCCTCGGTGCGGTGGCTCAAGTCGGCATTGCCCTCGGCGATCTCGCTGGCCGCGGTGCGGATGTTCTCGGCGCCGGAGCGCACCGACTGCACGATATCGCGTAGCGATACCACCATGGTATTGAGCCCGCGCTGCAGATCGCCGATCTCGTCGCTGCGCTCGCCGCTGGCGATCTGTACCGACAGGTCGCCGCTGCCGATGCGCTCGGTGGCGGCCAAGGCAGCGCGCAGTGGCGGCACGATGGCGCGCACCATCAGCCCGGTCGAGACCAGCAGCAGCAGCACGACGGCGCCCAGCACGCTGGCGGTGATCGTGATGTCGATGCTGCGCGAGCGCTGGGCCTCGGCGGCCAGGGCCACCGCGCGCTCATGCTGGAGGTCGACAAAGGACTTCTGCGCATCGAGATAGCTGTTCAGCTCGCCGCGCACCTTGGCGATGGCGGCCTCGCTGCGCTCCTTGGCGGCGCTGTTGCGCGAGGCGATATAGCTGGCCCGGGTCTTGGCGATGTTGGCCAGGCTGGCCTTCTCGGCCTCCGATTCGGCGGCCGCGTCGATCTTCTTCTGCAGCTCCGAGATGGCGGCCGAGGTGGCATCCATCTCGGGCTTGAGCTGGCCGGCCAGCGCCGTGTCCTGGCTCATCAGGCCGGCCATGGTGCGGGCCGCATTGGCCTGGGTCAGGCCGGCCCATTGCAGCGCCATCTCGAGCTTGTCGCGCTGCGCGGTCTGGGCCTGCTGCTCGCTGGCCAGTTCGCTGGAGGTGCGCCAGCTGGAGACCACGGTCACCGCCGTCAGCAGCACGGCGGTCGCGAGCGTGGGGAGCCACAGACGGAAAGAGATGCCCAACTTTTTCATCGCATGTCTCCTGCTGGCCGAGCTCCGGCCTTATGCCGTCGATTGAATGCCGCTGCGCCGCAATAGTCAATGCGGAACAGTCATTGTTTTGGCGCCCAGACCTGAGCCTTGTGCGGTGTGTCAACAAAAAGCCCGCAGGTCTTGGCGCTGCGGGCTGCGGATCAGGCCGACGGGGTCAGGCCTTGCGCACGGGACTCTTCAGCGCCCGCAAAACTCGGTCTGCGTCGCCGGATGCAGCTGGGCGTACCTGGTTTCGAGGGCCTGCTGCTGGGCCTGCAACCACGCGACCTGGGCCGGCTGCTTCAGGAACGAACTCAGCTGCGGCAGCACGGCCAGGTGCTTGGAGCGCTTGGACATCTGCATGAACAGCTGCCCCTCGATCACCTTGCCCGGCAGCACGCGCAACTGCCCCTCGCAGCCCATATTGCGTATCAATTGCTGGCCTGCGATGCGTGCCGTGATTACCGCATCGAGTCGATCAAGGGCGAGCTTTTGCAGATTGTGCGTTTCACTGATCGCAATATCGAGCCGGGCATGTTGCGCCAGATAGCTGTCGAACTCCGATCCGAAGCTCACGCCACGCCCCATGCCGATGCGCAGACCCTTCAGGTCGGCCCAGGACCTGTAGACCAGGTGGCTGTTTCGGCGCACGATCAGCACCGCTTCGTTGCGGCCGACCGGTGGTTCCACCATCACCGCATACTCGCGCCGCTTGTCGGTCGCAAAGCCGCACAGGTTCAGGTCGACCTCGCCGGTCTCGACCATCAGCTGGCAACGGCTCCACGGGCCTGGCGGCTCCACCTGCAGCGCCAGCCCAACGGCCGAGAAGGCCTGCCGCGCGGCGTCCACGCAAACGCCGATCAGCTGCCCCTCATGATCCCAGCTCATCGGCGGCGCGGCCGGGTGACCGCAGGCCCGCACAAGCGGCCGCTCGTCCAGCTTGTCCTTGCCCCATGCACCGGTGTTCAGGCACATCAGCAGGACAAGGAAGCAGCGGCACAGCAGCATGGGCCCATGATACCCAGCCAGGCCGCGATCTGAGGGCTCAGAGGCCGGCCAGCAGGCGCTCCCAGTGGGCCCGGGCCAGCCGCTGATGGCGCTCCTTCACATGGCCGTAGCCGCGGATGTCCTCGGGCACGCGGGCCAGCTCGACCGCAGTGGCCAAGTTGTCCGCCGACAGCTTGGCCAGCGCGCGTTCGATGCCGGCGCGGTAGTCGACGATCCATTGGCGCTCCATCTTGCGCTCCTCGGTGCGGCCGAAGATGTCGAAGGCGGTGCCGCGCAGACCCTTGAGCTTGGCCAGCAGGCCGAAGGCCGGGCGAATCCAGCCGCCCATCTGCTGCTTGATCAGCTCGCCCTTGTCGTTCTTCTTGGCCAAGAGCGGCGGGGCCAGATGGTGAACCAGCTTGTAGTCGCCCTCGAACTGCGCGGCGATCTTGTCGGTGAAGCTCTTGTCGGTATGCAGGCGCGCGACCTCGTACTCGTCCTTGTAGGCCATCAGCTTGAACAGATAGCGGGCCACCGCCTCGCTGAGCCTGGTCGAGGACAGCGGCGCCTCGGCGGCGCGCACCTTGTCGACAAAGGTCCGGTAAGTCTGCGCGTAGGCAGCGTCCTGGTAGCCGGTCAGGAACTCGACCCGCTTGGTGATGATCTCGTCGAGGCCGGGGCGCTTGACGAACTGGATCACCTGGGTCGCAGCGAACAAGGCCTGCACGGCGGCCAGATCCTCGGCGCAGCGGCGGCCCCATTCGAACGCGGCCTTGTTGTTGTCGATCTGCACGCCGTTGAGCTCGATCGCCCGCATCAGCGCGGCATAGGACAGCGGCACCCGGCCCTGCTGCCAGGCATAGCCCAGCATCAGCGGGTTGGTGTAGAGCGAATCGCCCAGCAGCTTGACCGAGACCTCCTCGGCATCGAACTTGCCCAGCAGGGCCGGGCCCACCGCCTTGGCCACCGCGCTCTCGCAGGCGGCGCCGGGGAAACTCCAGTTGGCGTCGTTGACCAGGCTGGCGGTCGGCGAGCCATGGGTGTTCAGCGCCACATAGGTGCGGCCCTCACGCATCACGGCCAGCGTGGTCTTGTTGGCCGCGACGATGGAGTCGCAGGCGATCACCAGATCGGCCTCGGCCGTGCCGACCTTGGTGCAGTGGATGTCCTCGGCACGGTTGGCGATCTGGATATGGCTCCAGGTGGCGCCCCCCTTCTGCGCCAGGCCGGCCGCATCCTGGGTGATCACGCCCTTGCCTTCCAGATGCGCGGCCATGCCCAGCAACTGGCCTATCGTGATCACGCCGGTGCCGCCGACACCGCCGACAACGATGCCCCAGGCCCGCTCGGGGTTCGGAATCAGCGGCTGCGGCAGGGCCGGCAGGCTGCTGTCGAAGGGACTGAGCTTGCTGTCCTTCTTGGGCTTCTTCAGCTCGCCGCCCTCGACGGTGACGAAGCTCGGGCAGAAGCCCTTGACGCAGCTGTAGTCCTTGTTGCAGCTGTTCTGGTTGATCTGGCGCTTGCGGCCGAACTCGGTCTCCAGCGGCTCCACCGACAGGCAGTTGCTCTGGATCGAGCAGTCGCCGCAGCCCTCGCAGACCAGCTCGTTGATGACGACGCGCTTGGCCGGGTCCACCAGCTTGCCGCGCTTGCGGCGGCGGCGCTTCTCGGTCGCACAGGTCTGGTCGTAGATGATGACCGAGGTGCCGACGATCTCGCGGAACTGGCGCTGGATCGCGTCCAGCTCGTCGCGGTGGTGCACGGTGACACCGGCCAGCAGTGCGACGCCGTTGTACTTGCTCGGCTCGTCGGTGACGATGCAGAGCTTGGCCACGCCCTCGGCGGTGACGCTCTGCATGATCTGCATCACGCTATGGCCCTCGGGGCGCTCGCCGACCTGCTGGCCGCCGGTCATCGCGACCGCGTCGTTATAGAGGATCTTGTAGGTGATGTTGACGCCGGAGGCGATGCTCTGGCGGATTGCCAGCAGGCCGCTGTGGAAGTAGGTGCCGTCGCCGAGGTTGGCGAAGATGTGCTTCTCGGTCGTGAACGGTTGCTGGCCCACCCAGGGCACGCCCTCGCCACCCATCTGCGTGAAGGTGGCGGTGTTGCGGCCGGGCATCCAGGACACCATGTAGTGGCAGCCGATGCCGGCCACCGCCCGCGAGCCCTCGGGCACGCGGGTGCTGGTGTTGTGCGGGCAGCCCGAGCAGAACCAGGGCGTGCGGTCGGCACCGCCGGCGGTCTTTTCCTCGAGCTTCAGCGAGTTCTCTTTGGCGTCGATGATGGCCACGCGCGCATCCAGGCGCGACTGCACATCGGCGTCGACACCCAGTTTCTTCAGGCGCTTGGCGATCGCGCGGGCAATGATGGCCGGGGTCAGGTCGGCCTGCGGGCGCAGCAGCCAGTTCTGGCTGGGGTTGGGCTGGTTCCACTCGCCGCCGGTGTTGTCGCCCTCGATCTCGTCGAACTTGCCCAGCACATTCGGGCGCACATCGGGACGCCAGTTGTAGAGCTCCTCCTTGACCTGGTACTCGATCATCTGGCGCTTCTCTTCGACCACCAGGATCTCCTGCAGGCCTTGCGCGAAGTCACGCGTGATCGTCGCTTCCAGCGGCCACACCACATTGACCTTGTGCAGCCGGATGCCCAGACGCCGGCAGGTGTCGTCGTCCAGACCCAGGTCGTGCAGGGCCTGGCGGGTGTCGTTGTAGGCCTTGCCGCTGGCGATGATGCCGAAGCGGTCCTGCGGCGTGCTGATGACGTTGTAGTTCAGCTTGTTGGCGCGGATATAGGCCAGCGCGGCGTACCACTTGTAATCCATCAGCCGCGCTTCCTGCTCCAGCGGCGCATCGGGCCAGCGGATGTGCAGGCCGCCCTCGGGCATCTGGAAGTCTTCCGGCAGGATGATGTTGACGCGGTCCGGATCAACGCTGATCGAGCTGGACGACTCGACGATCTCCTGAATCGTCTTCAGGCCCGACCACAGGCCCGAGAAGCGGCTGAGCGCAAACGCATGCAGGCCCATATCCAGGATGTCCTGCACGCTGCTCGGGAAGAACACCGGGAAGCCGACCGCCTTGAAGACGTGGTCGCTCTGGTGCGCGGCGGTCGAGCTCTTGGCGATATGGTCGTCGCCGGCCACCGCGATCACGCCGCCATGCTTGGCCGTGCCGGCCATGTTCGCGTGCTTGAACACATCGATGCAGCGGTCAACCCCTGGCCCCTTGCCGTACCAGATGCCGAACACGCCGTCGAACTTGTTCTTCTCGGGGAACAGATCGAGCTGCTGCGTGCCCCAGACGGCGGTGGCGCCCAACTCCTCGTTGACGCCCGGCTGGAACACGATGTTCTGCTTGGCCAGATGTTTCTTGGCCTGCATCAGCATCTGGTCGTAGCCGCCCAGCGGCGAGCCGCGATAGCCGGAGATGAAGCCGGCGGTGTTCAGGCCGACCATCGCATCGCGGGTGCGCTGCAGCATCGGCAGCCGCACCAGGGCCTGCACACCGCTCATGAAGGCGCGCCCATGGTCGAGCGCGTATTTGTCGTCCAGCGAGACCTTTTCTAGGGCGCGCAAGATGTGTTCGGGTAGCGGTGCGTTCATTGGCTTCGGTCTCCTGTGGGGCGACAAGCAGCGTCGGCCACTTGTGGCGGCCGCGCTGATCGTGAGTATGGGTCTTTTGAGGCCCGCCGCGCAGTGTAGGGAAAGCGGCCCGCGTGGTGCTTTCTCATTGGCGCGCAAAATCGGCCTCTGGAGCAATAATCTTGCTCAAATCTACATTGAGGATTTGGTTTGGCTTCCAGAAAGCCCTTATCAGGGCAAACCATTAGAAATAACTCCGAGGCCGACGGCGATGCGGAGCCGGGCGAGGGCCTGGACCGTTATCACATCGCCATCCTGGTGGAGCTGCAGCGCGACGCGCGCCTCTCGAACGCCGAGCTGGCCGCGCGCATCGGCCTGTCGGCCGCACCAACCTGGCGGCGCGTGCGCTGGCTGGAGGACCGGGGCTATATCACCGGCTACCGCGCCGAGATTGATCGCCGCAAGGTCGGCCTGGGCGTGCTGGCCTTTGTGCGGGTGGATACCGAGCGCAGCGCCGGCAGCGTCACCCGCGAGCTGGAGGCCGCGATCCGCGCCCTGCCGGAGGTCGTGGCCTGCCACTACATCTCGGGCGCCGGCACCTTCGAGCTGCAGGTGATGGCCACCGATCTGGACGCCTTCTCGCGCTTTTCGATCGACACCTTGCTGAACCTGCCCAATGTGAAGGACATCCACACCAGTTTCTCGCTGGGCGAGGTCAAGGCCGGCGCGGCGATGCCGCTGACGCATTTGCAATCCTTGAGCAATCGTGCCACCGGAAAGACGGGCGCTTGAGTTAGGCTCGCCGCCCATGCACGAACGCTTGGCTGACTGGCTGCTGACGACCGACCCCGCCCAGCGGCTGCGGCTGGGCCAGGCCGGGCTGGCGCTGTTGCTGATGGGTTTGAGCGTGCTGGTGATGCAGTACGCGGTCTGGGTCGCGAAGGCGCCGGTGGCGCCGGTGCTCTGGTGGACACTGCTGTCGCTGGGCGGGCTGATCGGCTTCTACCTGCTGATCCGCAGCGGCTGGTCGAGCCGCCTGCCGGACCCCTCGCTGACGGTGCCGCAGATGCTGTACGCGATCAGCAGTGCGGCCGCCGGCTATGCGCTGGCTGGCCCGGTGCGCGGCGCGATCTTCCCGATCCTGGCCGTGATCCTGATGTTCGGCATGTTCCAGCTGCGCGCGCGCAGCGCGCTGTGGGTCAGCCTCTATGCCTTGCTGCTGCTGGGTCTGGTGATGCTGGTGATGGCGATGCGGCGGCCCGAGGTCTACCGGCCGGCGGTGGAGTTCGGCCATTTTCTGATGCTGGCCTTCATGCTGCCCAGCGTGTCGCTGCTGGCCGGGCGGCTCAGCCAGATCCGCCGGCGCCTGGCGGTGCAGAAGCAGGAGCTGCAGCTGGCGCTGGAGAAGATCCAGACCATGGCCACCCGCGACGAGCTGACCGGCCTGCTGAACCGCCGCCGCATGCAGGAGCTGCTGGAGCAGGAGGTCTTGCGCAGCCGTCGCTCGGGCCGGGGTTTCTGCCTGGCCCTGCTGGACCTCGACCACTTCAAGCGCATCAACGACGGCCATGGCCACAGCGCCGGCGACACCGTGCTGCGCGCCTTCGCGCCGGCCGCGCTGGCGGCGATACGCGGCGCCGATGTGCTGGCGCGCTGGGGTGGCGAGGAATTCGTGCTGCTGCTGACCGACACCGCGCTGCCGGCCGCCCGCGCCGGCGCCGAGCGCCTGCGCCTGCAGGTCGAGAGCCTGCTGATCCCGGTCGGCGCCCAGGCCCTGGGCATCACCGTGTCGATCGGCCTGACCGAATATCGCGGCAGCGAGACGCTGGCCCAATTGCTGGAGCGGGCCGACCTGCTGCTCTACGAGGCCAAGGCGCAGGGCCGCAACCGGGTCGAGGTGGGCTAGGGTAGGCTGCGGCCATGACTCATGCCGCGATGCCCATCCGCCACTTCCTGCTTGCGCTGGCCGTTGTCGCCATCTGGGGCAGCAACTTCGTCGTCATCAAGCTGGGCCTGAACGCCCTGCCGCCGCTGCTGTTCGCGGCGCTGCGCTTTTTCTTTGCGGTGCTGCCGGCGATCTTTTTCCTGCCGCGGCCCCAGGTCGGCTGGCGCAATCTGGCGGCCTACGGTCTCCTGATCGGCGTCGGCCAGTTCGGCATGCTCTATCTGGCGATGCGCGCCCAGATCTCGCCGGGCCTGGCCTCGCTGGTGGTGCAGACCCAGGTCTTCTTCACGCTGCTGCTGGTGATGCGCCTGGCCAGGGAGCGGGTGCAGGGCTATCAATGGCTGGGCCTGGCGCTGGCGGCCGGCGGCATCGCGGTGATCGCCTCGCATACCGACGGCAGCACCACGGTGCTGGGCGTGCTGATGGTGCTGGCCGCGGCCTTCAGCTGGGCCTGCGGCAATCTCGTCGGCAAGCGCGCCGGCCGCGTCAATATGCTGGCCTATATGGTCTGGACCAGCTTGTTCGCGGTGCCGCCGCTGATCCTGCTGTCCCTGCTGGTCGAAGGCCCGGCCGCGATCGCGCAGGGGTTGCAGCAGGCGGGCTGGGGCACCTGGGCCGCCGTGCTGTGGCAGTCGGTCGGCAACACCTTGTTCGGCTACGGCGTCTGGGGCTGGCTGCTGGCGCGGCATGCGGCCGCCACCATCGTGCCCATGGCCTTGCTGGTGCCGGTCTTCGGCATCGGCAGCGCGGCCCTGTTGCTGGGCGAGCCGCTGCCGCTATGGAAGCTGGGCGCGGCCGCCCTGGTGATGAGCGGGCTGGCGCTGAACCTGCTGTGGCCCTCGCTCTACGCCGGCCTGCGCATCTTGAAGCGCTCGCCCAGCTCGAAGTAGTCGGCCGGGCCGCCGCCGCGCAGGATGGGGCGGGCGGCGGCGGTGTCGTAGATACCGTCCACCAGCAGCTGCTCGGCGATATGCACGCCCACCACCTCACCCAGGGTCAGCCAGGTATCGACCGCCGCGCCGGCCGCGCTCTGCAGCCGTATCAGCTGGCTCAGCCGGCACTCGAAGGACACCAGCGCGGCCGCCACGCGCGGCACGCCGACGATGCGCGACGGCGCCGTCGCCAGCCCGGCCAGCGCGAACTCGTCGACCTCGGGCGGCACGGCCGCGCAGCTGGCGTTCATCTGCTCGGCCAGATCGCGCGTCGCGAGGTTCCACACAAACTCGCCGGTGGCCTCGATATTGCGCACCGTGTCCTTCCAGCCGGTGCTGGCGAAACCGATGATGGGCGGCGTGTAGTTGAAGGCATTGAAGAAGCTGTAGGGCGCCAGGTTCAGCACGCCGGCCGCGTCGCGCGACGAGATCCAGCCGATCGGGCGCGGGCCGACGATGGCGTTGAAGGGGTCATGCGGCAGGCCATGGCCCAGCCGGGGTTCGTAGAAGTGTTCGCTCATATCGGCATCGTGAGGGTGGCGGGCTATGCTACGCGCTCATGACACAAGCTCATGATCAAGAAGACACGGGCGCCGCGCTGCGCGGCCTGTATACGGCCAGCGGCGGCGTCGGCGCGGTGTTCGACGCCAAGGTGGCCGACTACCAGGCTTCGCGGCCCGACTATCCGCCGGCCCTGTTCGACAGGCTGGCCCGCGAGCTGGCACCGCGCCGTGTCGCCGATGTCGGCGCCGGCACCGGGCTCTTGACCCAGGGCCTGCTGGCACGCGGCTGGCAGGTGCTGGCGGTGGAGCCGAATGCGGCGATGCGCGCGGCCTGCGATGCGCGGCTGGGTGCGCTCGCCGGCTACCGCAGCGCCGAGGGCCGGGCCGAGGCGATACCGGCTGCCGCTGCCAGCCTGGACCTGATCACCGCTGCCCAGGCCTTCCACTGGTTCGAGCCCGAGGCCGCCCGGGCCGAGGCCTTGCGGGTGCTGAGCCCCGCCGGCCAGGTGGCGCTGGTCTGGAACGACCGCCGGCGCGAGCAGCCGCTGCACCTGGCGCTGGATGAGGAGGTATTCGAGCGCCATGGCGGCGAGGGTCGGCTGCGCCTGCTGGCGCACGAGGACCGCGGCCAGGTCGGACGCTTCTTCGCTGACACCGCGCCGCGCCAATGGCAGTGGCCGCACGAGCATGGGCTGGACGAGGCCGGCCTGATCAGCCTGGTGTTCTCGCGCTCCTATATGCCTCGGCCCGACAGCGAGCCGGGTCGGGTCGTCACAGCGACGGTGCGTGAACTCTTTGCCCGCTTTGCGCGGGACGGCCGGGTGGCGGTGCCTTATACGACGGTGCTGATGCTGGGCCGGCCCGGCTGACCCGGCGCCGGCTCAGGCCTCCTTGCTGTCGAAGATCAGGAGGTCCACGCCGGCCTGCGCGAAGTTGGCCAGGTCGGCGGCGGTGGCCTGGCCTTGCGGCGAGGCCATCGCGGTCTGGAGGGCCGCCAGCGAATCGAAGCTCAGGATGGCCGCCAGGTGCAGCGGCGACTCGCCCTGCGGCGTCATCACGGGACCGCTGCTGACCTCGTAGCGGCGCAAGCCCACGATGGTCTTGGCCAGCGGCACATGGGTGGCGTGGTAGTGGGCGTCGAAGGCGGCCGCATCGGCCGGCTTCTTGTAGAGCGCAACAAGCTTTGCCATGGACTTCTCCATACCCGGCCGTGACGGCCTTCGCTATGCTAGCCCCATGATTGATCAACGACGCCTGATGCTGCGGGGCTGCGGCCTCTTGCTGCTGGCCCCGGTCCTGGGCCGGGCGGCCGAGGGGCCGCGCCAGAACCTGCTGGTCGAGCTGCGCTGGGCCGAGTCCAGTGTCAGCGGCGCGGCGGTGGCCGGCGTGCGCCAGGGTGGCGTGGTGGTGGGCACGGCCGGCTCGGTCTCGCCCCGGCCGGGGCTGACGCTGTCGACCCGGCGCCAGGAGGCCGAGAGCAGCCAGATCCAGCGCGTGCTGGTGCTCAATGGCTACCAGGCCAGCGTGCTGCTCAGCGAGACCGAGCTGCTGCAATGGCTGGACTATGGGGTCGAGCTGCACGGCGGTGGGAGGGAGCGCCCGCGCATCCATGCCCAGACCCACAGTCTGCCCATCGAGCGCCAGCGCGGTTTTGTGCTGACCCCGTCCTGGCCGGGCGGCAAGCAGCCGGTGCGGGTCGAGCTGCGTGCCTTGGGTGCTGGCCAGCAGAGCGGGGCGCAGAGCGAACTGCTGTCGACCGTGCTGGTGGCGATGGGCGACTGGCTGACGGTGGCGCGCAGCGGCGCTGCGACCCGCCAGCCCCAGGCCGGCGTGATCAGCAGCAGCGATGCCGAGGGCCAGAGCAGCCGTGAGCTGCAGCTGCGCGTCACGCTGGCACCTTAATTGGTATTAAATTGGCATCATATTGGTGTTAGTCTCGGGGCTACTAGCCCCTGATGGAGACACCGAGCGATGCGTTCCCTGCTGCTGGCCACCGGCCTGTTCCTGAGCACCACACTGGCCCAAGCCGAGCTGCCGCTGTTCGGCGCCGGGCCGCTGGCGGTGGAGCGCGGCAGCGATGCCAAGGTGGTCGGCGCCTATGTGCCGAACTGGGAGTCGGTGGCCGTCGTCGATGCCATCAAGCCCGGCAGCCTGAGCCATCTGCTCTATGCCTTTCTGCGCATCTGCGGCCCGGGTCAGCTGGCGCAGGATGCGAGCAAGTGCGAGGGCAAGCAGGCTTTCGAGCTGGCCACCGGCAAGGTCGACAGCGAGTTCGATGCCGCCTTCCTGCGTCTGAAGGCCCGCCAGCCCCACATCAAGGTCGTCGCCTCGGTGGGCGGCTGGGGCGGCTCCGATCCCTTCTTCCACCTGGCCAACGACGCGGCGCGGCGCGCGGTGTTTGCCGCCTCGGCCGTCGCCTTCCTGCGCGCGCACCCGGGCTTTGACGGCATCGACATCGACTGGGAGCACCCCGGCGGCAATGGCGCGGTCAACGGCGTGCAACTCGGCGCCCCGGCTGATGGCCAGGGCTATGCCGATCTGATGAGCGAGCTGCGCCGCGCGCTCGATGCGCTGACGGCCGAGACCGGCCGGCCCTATCTGCTGACGACCGCGATCAACACCACCAGCGCCATCGTCGAGCGCATCAATTTCAAGCAGGCCCAGACCTCGCTGGATCTGGTCTTCATGATGACTTACGACTTCTACGGCGCCTGGTCGGCCGTGGCCGGCAACCACACGACGCTGCGCAGCAGCGCCCCCGAGGCCGACGACAGCCTGCAGCGCTCGGTGCGCAATATGGTGGCGGCCGGCGTGCCGGCGTCCAAGCTGGTGGCGGGCGTGGCCATGTACGGGCGCGGCTTCGCCGGCGTGGCAAGACCCGTCACCGGCGCGGCCAAGAAGGCCGCCTTCCCCGGCGCCGACGGCGCCGTGGTCTACCGCGAGATCGCCCAGCGCTACCTCGGCCCCAAGGGTCAGGGCTTGCGCGGCTTCAAGGCCCGCTTCGACCCGGTGACCGAGGCCTGGAATCTGCACCACCCCCAGCGGCAGCTCTTCATCGGCTACGACGACCCGCGCGCGGTGCGGGCCAAGGGCCGCTATGCGCTCGAGGCGGGCCTGGCCGGCCTGTTCGCCTGGGAGTTGAGTCAGGACAATGGCGACATCCTCAATGCGATGAACGCCGGGGTCGGCCACCGGCTGCTGCCCCACGCCAAACCCTGACCCACATCAAGCCCGGCGGAGGCCGGCGGGCTCAGCATGCGCAGCATGAGCCGCCTCCTGATCATCCAGGGCCATCCCGACGGCAGCGCCCCGCATCTATGCCATGCGCTGGCCGATGCCTATGCGGCCGGTGCGCTCGATGCCGGCCATGAGCTGCGCCGTGTCGAGCTGGCGCGGCTCGACTTCCCGCTGCTGCGCAGCCAGGCCGAATGGCAGCAGGGCGCGCTGCCGGCCGGCCTGCAAGAGGCCCAGGATGCGATCGCCTGGTGCCAGCATCTGCTGATCGTGTTTCCGCTCTGGCTGGGCGATATGCCGGCGCTGCTGAAGGGCTTTCTGGAGCAGGTGGCGCGGCCGGGCTTTGCCTTCCATAGCGAGGGCAACAATATGCTGGCCAAGAAGGGCCTCGCCGGCCGCTCCGCCCGTGTGCTCGTGACCATGGGCATGCCGGCCGCGCTGTACCGCTACTACTTCCGCGCCCACAGCCTCAAATCGCTGCAGCGCAACATCCTCGGCTTTGTCGGCATCGCACCGGTACACGAGACCCTGATCGGCAGCGTCGAGGGTCTCAGCGAGGACGCGCGCAAGAAGTGGCTGGCGCGGCTGCGCAAGCTGGGTTCAGAGGCGGCCTAGCCAATCCTCGCGCGTCAGCCGGTACAGGCAATGCCGGCGCAGCGCATGGCCCTCGGGCAGGGCGGGGTGGTCGAAATCCTCGGCGCTGTCGCTGCGCATGCCCAGGCGCTCCATCACCGCACGGGAGCGCAGATTGGTCAGCGCGGTGAAGGACACGATCTCGGCCAGGCCCAGCTGTTCGAAGCCTGCCGCCAGCGCTGCCCGTGCGCCTTCGGTGGCCACGCCCTGGCCCCAGTGCGCACGCGCCAGCCGCCAGCCGATCTCCACGCAGGGCGAGAAGGGCAGCTGGCGGCGCGGCACGCTCAGGCCGATGAAGCCGATGAAGGCGCCGCTGTCGCGCAGTTCCACCGCCCAGTTGCTCCAGCCCCGCTCGGCGAACTGGGCCGTCCAGAGATCGATGCTGGCATCGCTCTGCTCACGGCTTTTCAGCGCGGGGAAGAACTCCATCACCTCCGGGTCGGCATTCAGCGCGGCAAAGGGCGCACGGTCGCTGTCGCGCCAGGGGCGCAGCAGCAGACGGGCGGTGTTCAGTGTCAGCGGCATGGGGTGTTTGTACGCCATCAACGCGGCGGCGGCGCTGCCTGCTGCAGCCTGAGCTCCCGAGTCGCCTCATTGCCCGCCCAGTCCCGCGCCAGCACCCGCAGCCGGTAGCGGCCCGGCGCCGGCAGGGTCAGCCGGCCCTCGGCCAGGCGCCCCTGGTCGACCCGGTTCATCAGCTGGTAGCGAAAGCGGGTGCTGGCCTGGCCGTGCACCGTGACGCCGCTGCCGGCGGCATAGGCGAGCTGGGTCATGCGGTCCTCGTCGACATCGCCCTGGGGCATCTGCTCGAAACCGATCTGCCGGCGCGGCGGCTCGAAGCCCGGCAGCGGCCGGCCCGCCTCGTCGAGCAGCTGGTAGGCCAGGCTTTGCAGGCCCAGGCGGCGGCTCGGCTTGTTGCCGTCGACCTGGTCCCAGGCCTCGACCACCACGCTGAGGCCGGACGGGTCGGCCGGCAGCAGCAGATCGCCGCCCACGCGCGCGTTCAGCGGGCCGCCGGTCGCATCGAAGAGCTCGACCGACACGATGTGCGGCGGCTGCCGGTCGCTGAAGTCCTTGAAGCCCAGGGCCAGCGCATTGCCCTGGTGGCCGGGCGCGCCCAGGCTCAGATGCACATGGGCCATGCCGTTGAGCGTGCCCAGCACCTCACCGGCTTCAAATCGGGTGCCGCGCCGCAGCCGCATGCGCTCGGGCCGGCCCTGCTCGTCGCGCAGCGGCACGAAGCGCTGCGGATCCAGCGGCCGCCCGTCGGCGCGGCGGCCGACCCGCAGATGGACATAGGCCAGCGGCCCCAGCGCCAGCCCCTCGCCCAGCTCGCCAAAGCCCCAGCTGGCCAGCGGGCTCGTGACCTTGGCGTCGGCGATTGCCAGCACCTCGGCGCCGACCGGGCCGGCGATGTCCAGCCCGCCATGCAGATGGTGGCGTGGCTCCATCGTGCGCTCGCCCTTGTTGCTCCTGCCGCCGCGCACCTCGCCCAGCACCCCGACCACCTCGTGCGGGCCCTGCTGCGGCTTGAGCGGCCAGCGCCCGGCGGTCTGCGGCAGCGGCTGCTGCGCCGACGGCCCCAGCTCGCCCAGCGCCGCCTGGCTCTGGCCGGGCGCGACGGCGGCCAGGCGGTGCAACCGGTGGCTGGCGGCATCGGCCACTAGCAGGCTGCCGTCGGCCGCCAGCGCCAGGCCGGTGGGCCGGGCCAGCCGGTCGCCGGCGGTGATCTGCTGCAGCTGGCCATTGGGCGTCAGCTGCAGCACGCGGCCGCGCGCCTGCACACCGATATAGAGATGGCCGTCATGGCTCAGCGCCAGGCTCAGCGGGCGGCGCAGCAAGGCCTGCTCATCGTCCGGCGCGGCGCGCGCCACGGTCGTGACCGTGCCGTCCGGCGCCACCCGGCGGATCGCGTTATTGCCGGCATCGGCCACCAGGGCATGACCGTCGGCGGCTATCAGCAGCGCGGCGGGCGTGTCGAAGCGGGCCTCGGCGCCGATACCGTCGCGCTCGCCGGGCAGCTCGCCGCCGGCCAGGGTCAAGACCTGGCCCTCAGCATTGATCAGGCGGATGCGGTCGTTGTAGCTGTCGGCCACCCAGACCCGGCCCTGGCCATCGACGGCCAGGCCCAGCGGCCCGTTGAAGCGGGCCTGCTCGGCCGGCCCGTCGCGGTGGCCTGGCTGACCGTCGCCGGCCAGGGTCGAGACCTGACCCTCGGGCGTGATCTTGCGGATGCGGTGGTTGCCGGTGTCGGCCACATAGAGATTGCCGGCGGCGTCCAGCGCCAGTCCCGAGGGCGTATGAAAGGCCGCCTCGGCGGCCGGGCCGTCGCGCCAGCCCTCGGCGCCGCTGCCGGCCAGGGTCAAGACCTGGCCCTCGGCCGTCAGCAGCCGGATGCGGTTGCTGGTGCCGCCGTCGGCGATATAAAGCCGGCCGCGCGCATCGGCGACCAGGCCGTAAGGGTCGGCAAAGCGGACCTGAGCCGCCGGGCCGTCGCGCCAGCCCTCGACACCGTCGCCGGCCCCGGGCCGCAACTGGCCGCGCCAGCCGATGACGGTGGGGGCGGGCCCCTGCGGGGCGCCTGCGATTGGCGGGTCCATGAGTTGCAATCCTGGGCGCGTGGCCAGCAGGGCGATCACGGCAGCGCCGAGGAACAAGGCACTCAACAGAACGGGACGGCGCATCATCGGCAGGGCTTAGGGCAGGGCGCGCATCGTAGCCTTGTCTCGTCACGAGCCGAAACATCGTCTATCGTTCGCCGCGTTTCGTTTCTCAACCTTGCACGCTCTCATGAATCAAGCCGTCCTCGTCATCGATGTCCAACATGCCCTCAGCCACGGCGCCTACGCCGCCTTCGACGCCGACCGCGTGATCGAGCGCATCAATACGGTCTGCGCCAAGGCCAGGGCTGCCGGCGTGCCGGTGATCCTGATCCAGCATCAGTCGGTCGGCGGCGCGCTGGACCATGGCAGCGAAGGCTGGCAGCTGGCCGCCGGTCTGGCGGTGCAGCCCGGCGATATCCGGCTGGGCAAGACCGCGACCGACTCCTTTCACAAGACCGAGTTGCAGGCCTTGCTGCAGCGCCTGGGCGTCGAGCGCCTGGTGGTCTGCGGCTTCCAGAGCGAGTTCTGCGTCGACACCACGGTGCGCCGCGCGCTGGGCCTGGGCTATCCGGTGAGCCTGGTGGCCGACGGCCATTCGACCTTGGACGGCCCGCTGCTGTCGGCCGCCCAGATCAGCGCCCATCACAACCGCACGCTGGCCGACATCGGCAGCTTCGGGCCGCTAGTGACGCCGGTGGCCGCCGCCGATCTGACCTTCGAGGCGCAGTCCTGCAGCAAGGACTTTGTCGATGCGGGCGGCATCCGACTCGCCACGCTGGCCGACATCGAGCCTGTCGCGGCCCTGTTCGACGCCTACCGCCAGTTCTACGAGCAGGCGCCGGATCTCGCGCTGGCCACCGGCTTCATCCGCGAGCGCTTGCAGAAACAGGAGTCGGTGATCCTGCTGGCCCGCGATGCCCAGGGGCAGGCCATAGGCTTCTGCCAGCTCTACCCGAGCTTCTGCTCGGTCGAGGCCCGGCCCATCTATGCGCTCTACGACCTCTATGTCGCGCCGGTGGCGCGCCGCTCGGGCACGGGCCGGGCCCTGCTGCAGGCCGCCGAGCGGCTGGCGCTCGAACAGGGCAAGGCCCGCATGGACCTGACGACGGCCAAGACCAATCGGGCCGCGCAATCGGTCTATGAGTCGCTGGGCTGGGTGCGCGACGAGGTCTTCTACGCCTACAGCCGGCAGCTCGGCCGCTAGCACCGGGCCGTAAGCCCGGCCCGCTCACCAGGGCAGCGTGCTGCCGTCGTAGCTGAGGAAGGCGCCGCTGTCCTCAGGGCGGGCGGCGTCCAGCACGGCCAGCATCTGGGCGGCCGCCAGCGCCGCCGGCCGGCCGATCTCGGCACCGCGAAAAGGCGCGGACAGCGCCGAGTCGACCGTGCCCGGATGCAGGGCCAGGATCAGCGTGTCGGGCTTGCTGCGGCGCAACTCGATCGCGGCGGTCTTGACCAGCATGTTCAGCGCGGTCTTGGAGGCGCGGTAGCTGTACCAGCCGCCCAGTCGGTTGTCGCCAATGCTGCCGACCTTGGCCGAGAGCAGGGCCATCACGCTGCGCTGACGGCCGTCCAGCAGCGGCGTGAAATGGCGCAGCAGCAGGGCCGGCCCGAAGGTATTGGCGTTGAAGGTGGCGAGCATCTGCGCCGGGTCCAGATCGGCCAGGCGTTTCTCGGGCATGAAGCCCTCGCCGTGCAGCAGACCGGCCGCGTTGATGATCAGCTGGAAGGGGCCCTGGTCGGCCAGCGCAGCGGCCGCCTCGGTGATGCTATCGGGTCGGGCGAAATCGATGGCCAGCGGCGCCGAGTGGCGGTGCAGTGCGACGCACAGCCCGCAGCGCGGGTCGGCCCGCAAGGCCTGCGTAAATGCGGCGCCGAGGGCGCCTGAGGCGCCGATGACCAGGGCACGGTAGCCGTCGGGCAGTTTGCCAAGCAGCACTTGGTCTGGAGGCGGGGCTGCGGTCATAGCCGCAGCCTAGCCGAGATGGCCAAGCCCTGCCGCGGCCGGGACAAGCCGGCACAATGCGCCGCCATGAGCTCTTCCTCAGTGCGCCTTGAGCTGGCCGTCATCGGCGCCGGCATCGCCGGCCTGGCCTGTGCCGGCGCCTTGCAGCAGGCCGGTCACCGGGTGCAGCTGTTCGAGAAAAGCCGCGGCCCCGGCGGCCGCATGAGCACCCGGCGCGACGAGGCGGCCGGCTGGCAATGCGACCACGGCGCGCAGTACTTCACGGCCCGCGATCCGGACTTCCGTGCCGAGCTGCAGCGCTGGCTGGCGGCCGGCGCCGCCGCGCTGTGGACGCCGCGCTTGAGCGTCATCGGCGAGGCCGATCGGCACCGCCGCGAGGCCGGGCTGGAGCGCTTTGTCGGCCTGCCGCGGATGACGGCGCCGGCCCGGCTGCTGGCCGTCGAGCTGGCGCTGAACACCGGCTGCACCATCACCGCGCTGCAGCGCGAGCCCGGGGGCTGGCGGCTACGCAGCGCCGAGCAGGGCCTGCTTGCGGCGCGCTTCGATGCGCTGCTGCTGGCCCTGCCGGCGCCCCAGGCCGGCGCGCTGCTGCGGACCGCCGCC
The DNA here is from genome assembly GCA_005503085.1 of Burkholderiales bacterium C2. Lineage (GTDB taxonomy): Bacteria > Pseudomonadota > Gammaproteobacteria > Burkholderiales > Burkholderiaceae_C > Roseateles_E. The sequence continues at coordinate 206,773 of SCOI01000008.1, forward strand.
CAGGAAGAACTGGCCGCGCTGGCCGACAGCGTCCGCATGCGCGGCTGCTGGGCGCTGATGCTGCGCTACCCGGCGGCGCTGGCGCTGCCCTTCGATGCCGCCTTCGTCAACAGCGGGCCGCTGCGCTGGCTCGCGCGCGACAGCAGCAAGCCCGGCCGCGAGACGGCGGTCGGGGCGGCCCCCGAGACCTGGCTCTTGCATGCCGAGGCCGAGTGGAGCGAGGCCCGGCTGGAATGGCCCGCTGACGCGGTGGTGGCCGAGCTGCTGCAGGCCTTTGCCGCGCTGGGCGCGCCCGCGCCTGCGGCCTGGACCGCACAGCGCTGGCGCTATGCCGACACGCAAGCGGCCCTGAGCCTGGGCAGCGTCTGGCGGGCCGAGGCCGGCTTGGGCCTGTGCGGCGACTGGCTCAACGGCGGCAAGGTCGAGGGCGCTTGGCTCAGCGGCCGCGCGCTGGCCCGGCAGCTGCTGGGCTGAGCTGTGCGCGCTGCGCACGGTCCATGCCCTGCGGCTATGCCCGGCTCTTCAACCGCTATCGCCGCGGGCGCCGGCGCTACTGGTTTACACCACCCGGGATAGCACGGAGCGCGGGCAAGAATGCGCTGTTCGTCTACCCCACAACGCAGCCATCAGTCGAGGAAACCCGATGCTCATGAGCCCCAAGATCTCCCGCCGCACCGTCCACGGCCTGCTGGCCGCCAGCCTGGCCCTGGCCTATGGCATCGCGCCGGCCGCCACGCCCAAGGACACCCTGGTTCAGGCCTTCGCCTTCGACGACATCATCTCGATGGACCCGGGCGAATCCTTCGAGCTCTCGGCCGGCGAGATCCTCGGCAATACCTATGACCGCCTGCTGCGCCTGGATGTGAATGACCCGTCCAAGGTGATCGGCGACCTGGCCAAGAGCTGGACCGTCTCGGCCGACGGCAAGACCTTCACCTTCGAGCTCAAGCCCGGCCTGAAGTTCGCGTCCGGCAATGCGCTGACCGCCGAGGACGTGGTCTGGTCGCTGCAGCGCGCGGTGCTGCTGGACAAGACGCCGGCCTTCATCCTGACCCAGTTCGGCCTGAAGAAGGACGTGGTCAAGGACCGCATCAAACAGACCGGCCCGCTGACGCTGACGATCGAGACCGACAAGCCCTACGCGACCACCCTGGTGCTGAACTGCCTGACCGCCGATGTGGCCTCGGTGCTGGACAAGAAGCTGGTGCTGAGCAAGGAAGCCAATGGCGATATGGGCTACGCCTGGCTGAAGACCAATTACGCCGGCTCGGGCCCCTACAAGCTGCGCGAGTGGCGTGCCAACGAGATCGTCGCGCTGGAGCGCAATGAGAACTACAGCCTGGGTGCCAAGGCCCCGCTGGCCCGCGTGATCTACCGCCATGTGAAGGAGGCCGCGACCCAGCGCCTGCTGCTGGAGAAGGGCGATATCGACATCGCCCGCAATCTGGCGCCGCAGGACATCACGGCCCTGGCTGCCAGCAAGGACATCAAGACCACCGCCGCGCCCAAGGGCACGGTGGTCTATATGAGCTTCAATATGAAGAACCCGGCGCTGGCCAAGCCCGAGGTGCGCGAGGCGATGAAGCTGCTGGTGGACTACGACGGCATCGGCGAGACCCTGGTCAAGCACATCGGCCAGATCCACCAGAACTTCCTGCCGGTAGGCCTGCTGGGCGCCAGCACCGACAAGCCCTTCAAGTTCGATGTGGCCAAGGCCAAGGCGCTCTTGGCCAAGGCCGGTTACCCGGACGGCTTCAAGGTCACCATCGATATGCGCACCGTGCAGCCGGTGCAGGGCATTGCCGAGAGCTTCCAGCAGACCGCCAAGCGCGCCGGCATCGACATCGAGATCATCCCCGGCGACGGCAAGCAGACGCTGACCAAGTACCGCGCCCGCAGCCACGACATCTATATCGGTCAGTGGGGCGCCGACTACTGGGACCCGCACACCAATGCCGACACCTTCGCGCGCAATGCCGACAACAGCGACGGCGCGGCCGCCAAGCCGCTGTCCTGGCGCAATGCCTGGGACATCCCCGAGCTGACCAAGAAGAGCGATGCCGCCGCGCTGGAGCGTGATGCGCCCAAGCGCGCCAAGATGTACCAGGACATCCAGGCCGAGTTCCGCAAGACCAGCCCCTTCGTGATCCTGTTCCAGCAGACCGAGGTGGCCGCCTACCGCAGCAATCTCAGCGGCCTGAAGCTGGGCCCGACCTTCAGCACCAACTACATGTTCAAGGTCTCCAAGCGCTGATGACGCGATTTGCTCGGGCGCTGAAGCCCAGGGCGCGCGCCCTGGGCGGATTTCTGGTGGTCATCGCGCTGACCTATCTCGGCCTCTTGGCCGTGACCTTCTTCATCGGCCGGGTGATCCCGGTGGACCCGGTGCTGGCCGTGGTCGGCGATCGCGCGCCCGAGCATGTGATCGCCCGGGTGCGCGAGGAGATGGGACTGAACAAGCCGCTGTGGCACCAGTTCTGGCTCTATCTGCAAAAGGTCGCCCAGGGAGATCTGGGCACCTCGGTGCTGACCTCCAACCCGGTGCTGCAGGACATCAAGCGGGTGTTCCCGGCCACCTTCGAGCTGGCCACCGTGGGCATCCTCATCGGTGCCGGCCTGGGCGTGCCGCTGGGCGTCTGGGCGGCGGTGCGGCGCGGCGGCCTGGTCGACCAGGCCGTGCGGGTGATGGCCCTGGTCGGCTACTCGGTGCCGATCTTCTGGCTGGGCCTGATGGCCCTGGTGCTGTTCTATGCCAAGCTCGACTGGGTGGCGGGGCCGGGGCGCATCGATGTGGCCTTCGAGTACAGCGTCACGCCGGTCACCGGGCTGATGCTGGTGGACACGGCGATGGCCGGTGAGTGGGAAGCCTTTCGAAATGCGCTCTCGCACCTGATACTGCCCGGCGCGCTGCTGGGCTATTTCTCGCTGGCCTATATCAGCCGCATGACGCGCTCCTTCATGCTCAACGAGCTGAGCCAGGAATACGTGATCGCGGCCCGCGCCAAAGGGCTCAGCGAGGCCCGCATCATCTGGCGCCACGCGCTGCGCAACGCCATGGTGCCGCTGGTCACGGTGATCGCGCTGTCCTATGCCGGTCTGCTGGAAGGTTCGGTGCTGACCGAGACCGTGTTCGCCTGGCCTGGTCTGGGCCTGTACATCACCAACTCGCTGCAGAACGCCGACATGAACGCGGTGCTGGGCGGCACCCTGGTGGTGGGCTCGATCTTCGTGGCCCTGAATCTGCTGTCTGACCTGCTGTACCGAATGCTGGACCCGAGGACACGCGTCCGATGAGCACCGATCTGAAAAACCTGCATCAGTGGCTGATGAGCGAGCGGCCCGAATCGCGCCGCCAGGCCGCGCTGGGCCGGGCCTATGCCGGCTGGCGCACTTTTGCGCGCAACCGGCTGGCCCTGGTGGGCCTGGCCATCGTCGCGCTGCTGGTGCTGATGGCCCTGTTCGCCCACCAGCTGGCCCCCTATGACCCCAGCGTCGGCGATCTGCGCACGACCCGGCTGCTGGAGCCATCGAGTGCGCACTGGATGGGCACCGACGACCAGGGCCGCGACATCCTCTCGCGCATCATCCACGGCTCGCGCATCACGCTCTTTGTCGTCGTGCTGGTGGCCGTGCTGGCCGCGCCCATCGGCCTCTTGGTCGGCACGGTGGCCGGCTACCGGGGCGGCATGATCGATGCGGTGCTGATGCGCGTCACCGACATCTTTCTGGCCTTCCCGCGCCTGATCCTGGCGCTGGCCTTTGTCGCGGCCTTGGGCCCTGGCATCGAGAACGCGGTGCTGGCCATCGCGCTGACCTCCTGGCCACCCTATGCCCGCATGGCGCGGGCCGAGACACTGACGATACGCCAGGCCGACTACATCGCCGCGGTGCAGCTGGTCGGTGCCTCGCACAGCCGCATCGTGCTGCGCCACATCATGCCGCTGTGCCTGCCCTCGGTGATCGTGCGCGTCACGCTGGACATGGCCGGCATCATCCTGACCGCCGCCGGCCTCGGTTTCCTGGGCCTGGGCGCGCAGCCGCCGATGCCCGAATGGGGCGCGATGATCGCGGCCGGCCGGCAGTATGTGCTGGACCAATGGTGGGTGGCGGCGGGGCCGGGCCTGGCCATCTTCATTGTCAGCCTGGCCTTCAATCTGCTCGGCGATGGCCTGCGCGACACCCTCGACCCGAAAAGCAATAAGTGATGAGCGACACCACCCCTGCGCTGCTCGAAGTCGAGGACCTGCGTGTCTCATTCCCCACCCGCGACGGCGGCCTGTTCGAGGCGGTGCGCGGCGTCAGCTTCAGCCTGGGCCGCGAGCGGCTGGGCATCGTCGGTGAATCCGGCTCCGGCAAGTCGCAGACCGGCCGTGCCATCCTGGGCCTGACCGCGCCCGAGGCCCGCATCACGGCCAAGCGCCTGGCTTTCAAGGGTCAGGACTTGCTCGGCGCCACACCGGCCCAGCGCCGCGCGATGCGCGGCGGCAGCATCGCGATGGTCTTGCAGGACCCGAAGTATTCGCTGAACCCGGTGATGAAGATCGGCGAGCAGATCCGCGAGAGCCTGCAGGCCCATCAGCGCGGGCTGTCCTCGTCCGAGGCCAAGCAGCGGGTGCTGCAGGCGCTGGCCGATGTCGCGATCGATGACCCAGAGCGCGTCTACAAGCTCTACCCGCACGAGGTCTCGGGCGGCATGGGCCAGCGCGCGATGATCGCGATGATGCTGATCGCCGAGCCGCAGTTATTGATCGCCGACGAGCCGACCTCGGCGCTGGACGTGACCGTGCAGCTGCAGGTGCTGGGCATTCTCGACAAGCTGGTCAAGGACCGCGGCATGGGTCTGATCTTTGTCTCGCATGACCTGCGCCTGGTGGCCAGCTTCTGCGACCGGGTGCTGGTGATGTATGCCGGCAAGGTGGTCGAGGAGGTGCACGCTACCGAGCTGCAGGCGGCCAAGCACCCCTACACGCAAGGCCTGCTGAACTGCCTGCCGCGCCTGGGCGCGTCGCGCCATCCGCTGCCGACGCTGAACCGACAAGAGGAGTGGAAGCTGTGAGCGTGGACTCCCGATTGGGCATTGAAGTACAGGGCCTGCAGGTTCGCTATGGCGAGTTCACCGCGGTGCACGAGGCGAGCTTCACCGTCGCGCCCGGCGAGAGCTTCGGCCTGGTCGGCGAATCGGGCTCGGGCAAGTCCACCATCCTGCGCGCGATCTGCGGCCTGGCGCCGCGCACGGCCGGCACGGTCAGGTTGACAGGCGCCGGCGCCGGTTCACAGCCCGAGCCTGGCAGCAAGGCCTTCCGCCGCTTGGTGCAGATGGTGTTCCAGGACCCTTATGGCTCGCTGCATCCGCGCCAGACCATCGATCGCATCCTGGCCGAGCCGCTGGCCATCCACGGCATGGCCGCCGATGCCGAGGCCCGCATCCGCCGCGCGCTCGACGAGGTCGGCCTGGGCCAGGGTTTTCGCTTCCGCTACCCGCACCAGCTCAGCGGCGGCCAGCGCCAGCGCATCGCCATCGCCCGCGCGCTGATCCTGCAGCCGCAGATCCTGCTGCTCGACGAACCCACCTCGGCCCTCGACGCCTCGGTGCAGGCCGAGGTCCTGAATCTGCTGGAATCCCTGCGCCGCGAGCGCGGCCTCAGCTTCGTGATGGTCAGCCACGACCTCGGCGTCGTCACCCATCTGTGCGAGCGCCTGCTGGTGATGCAGCAGGGCCGCATGGTCGAGCAGGTGGACGCGGTGGCGCTGGCCGAGAGCCGGGTCGAGCAGGACTATACGAAGCAGTTGATGAGGGCGGCGGTGGGGTTTAGGAGGGAGGGGTGAGGCCCGTCGCGGCGCAAGGCTTGTCTGCCATTAGCGACGTCGTTGCAGACGCCCTCCCCGCCGATCCTGCGGTCTCGGAGCGGCAATCGTTACCGCCAAGCCTCATTTCGGGCAGAAGTCGTCAAGCAGTTCCCGCGCCCTCTGGAGGGCTTGAATTGCTTCGTTCGCGAGTTCATGGAGCGGCTGATACAGCCCTGGAAGATCAGCGTCATTGCGACCTTGAACAGGTATGGTCGCAATGGTGTCAAGAACTGCCAGGACTTGCTGGATTGAATTGCTCGCTCTAAGCAGGTCTACGGAGCACGAAGGTAGCGAGGCATTGAGCGCAACGAGGTCTTCTCGTGACGGCTGCGGCAAAAATCTGAGAATGGCGGCAAGGTAGGAAGGGGTATTGAAAGGGGACCCGGCGCCAGCAATTCTGTCCGCAAGGCCCGCCGAGACAGATTCGAGACCACCAATAGTCTGATTGAGGAAGGTCAGGATGCCGCTACCGGCAAGCTGCGCAGCAGCGAGATCCTGCGTTGATTTGACTTGGTGCTGCCACCAAACCACTGCGATCGCCGCAATGACCGCACCTGCCGAGAAGACAGCCTGGGCCCAGGCAGCCCACTCGGAACTCTGAAGGCAGGGATGCATCCAGAACAGGCACCACTCAACTGGTTTTTCACTTCCCATAGGCGCGGAGATAGGGTCGGGTCTTGAATCTTAGGCGGCTCAGTCTATAGCTCGAGTCACAACTGCGAGAGGGACGATTTTGGAGGGCCGGCCACTGAGGCCGCACCGCTTCCGTTGCTCAGCGCTGGGCATCGCGAACGAATCAGCAGCTTCCGTCAGCTACGCCAACTGCAGCACCAACCTCTTCCCACAAGCGCTGGCGTACTTCCGCAGCGTAGCCAGCGATGGCGAGTGCTTACCGGTTGCCAGCGAGCGCTCCAGACGAGCCACCGCGGGCGGCTGGGTGCCCATGCGTTCGGCGACCTGGGCCTGGGTGAGGCCAGCTTCTTGGCGGGCTTTGAGCAACTGATCCAGCAGCGCACCTTCTTCCCGCTCCAGACGTTCAACCTCAATGCGCACGGCAGGTCGGCGCATCAGCTTGGCAATGACTTGTTCATGAGTGGCCATGTTTCTTCACCTCTTTCATCCGTTTGCGGGCGATCTCGATTTCGCGTGCTGGCGTCTTCTGGGTCTTCTTCACAAATGAGTGCAGCATCACGACCCTGCGGCCGACCAATGCGCAGAAGAAGACTCGGGCAATTCCTTCTCGGCCTTTCAGGCGCAGCTCAAAAAGCCCTTCACCGAACGCATCCGTATGCGGAGGCCCAAGACCGGGACCCACGGCGGCGATGCGCCGCGTCAGCACGATGTATCGCGCAGCCAGCGTATCGGGCAGCGCGAGGATCTCCTCGGCCACCGCATCGCTGTAGTACTCGATCGTGTAGTCCACGGCGGCATTGTAACAAAAATGTTATTAATTGCTGTATCGAAGCGAACTCGTGATGGTCGTGGTGCGGGGTGTGTGTTCAACGCTGCAGGGATGTGCAGGCTGTCGAACCCCGCCCACCCCATCCGTCGTGCATTGCTGGCACCATCGCACCAACGGAGACATCCCCATGCCCCTGCAGCTCTACTACCACCCCTTCTCGTCCTACTGCCAGAAGGCGCTGATCGCGTTCTACGAGAACGCGATTCCCTTTGAGCCTCAGCTGCTGGAGGGGCCGGACTGTGCCGCGACGAAGGCGCTGGCCGAGTTGTGGCCGATCAAGCGCTTTCCGCTGCTGGTCGATGAGGAGCGCGGCGCCACCATCATGGAGGCGAGTTGCATCATCGAATACCTGGGCCTGCACCGGCCGGGCCCGGTGCGTCTGCTGCCCGAGGATGCGCAGGCGGCGCTGGAGGTTCGGATGCTGGACCGCTTCTTCGACAACTATGTCTCGACGCCGCAGCAGAAGATCGTCTTTAATGCCTTGCGGCCGCCCGAGCAGCGCGACGCCTACGGTGTCAGCGAGGCGCGGGCGATGCTGGACACCGCGTATGCCTGGCTCGATGCGCGCATGGCTGCAGGGCGCGAGTTCGCGGCCGGCGCGCAGTTCAGCCTGGCCGATTGCGCCGCCGCGCCCTTTCTGTTCTATGCCGACTGGACCCATGCCATCGACAAAGCCCACACCCATCTGCTGGCCTACCGACGCCGCCTGCTGGCGCGGCCCTCGTTCGCGCGTGCCGTCGATGAGGCCAGGCCTTATCGCCACTACTTCCCGCTGGGCGCGCCCGAGCGCGATTGACGCCGCGCTGTAACTGCCCGGCCCCTAAGATGCACTCATGAGAATCGCCCTGATCGCCCACGACCGCAAGAAGAACGAGATGGTGGCCCTGGCCGCCGAGTTCCTGCCCTTCCTGAATACCTGTCAGCTGATGGCCACCGGCACCACCGGCGGGCGGCTGCGCGACGAGCTGGGGCTGGTCCATGTCGAACGGCTGCTCAGCGGGCCTCTGGGCGGCGATCTGCAGATCGGGGCGCGGCTGGCGGTGGGCGAGGTGGACGGGGTGATCTTTCTGCGCGACCCGATGACGCCGCAGCCGCACGAGCCCGACATCAACGCGCTGGTGCGGGCCTGCGATGTGCACAACATCCCCTGCGCCACCAATGTGGCCGGCGCGCGGCTGATGCTGGAGGCCTGGGCTTTTCCAGGTTGAGCGGGCCGAGCCCCGCTAGTTGGTGACCAGGCTCCAGCCGGTGCTCCAGTCGTCGGAGTTGCCGCTCAGCGTCAGCGCGGCCGAGGTGCCGCGGGCGCAGGGGCCGATCAGATAGCTGCCGGCGCCCAGTGTGAAGCTGTTGCTGAGGTTGATCAGCTGCCGCACATTGGCGGTGGTGGGCATGATCTTGTAGCCGTTATTGGGCGAGAAGACCGTGCCGCCGCTGCTGAGGGCGTAGCAGACGTCGACGCGCAGATTGGTGTTGATCGAGGCGATAAAGCTCAGCGTGGCGGCGTTGCTGAAGCGCTGGGTGGTGGTGGTCGTCACGCTGGCGGTGGGGCCGAGGAAGGCATAGGTCGCGGTCGCGATCGACGTGGTGCTGACCTGGCCGTTCCAGGAGCGCACCTGGTTGACGCCGCTAGGCCCCTGTGGCCCCTGGGCGCCGGTGTCGCCCTTGGGCCCCGTCGCACCGGTCAGGCCCTGCGGCCCCTGGGCACCGGTCGCGCCGGTATCGCCCTTGGGGCCGGGCGGGCCGGCCGGGCCGGTGTCGCCCTTGTCGCCCTTGGCCCCCTGGTCCATCAGGCTCAGGTCCAGACGGGCCACATGGCCGGTGGCGGTGTTCTCCTTGCTGTCGAAGAACACCACGGTGGCCGGCGCCGAGACGGCCGGCACCAGCGCGAAGCCATGGTTGCTGCCGGGGCTGGTGATCCATTGCCGCACCTGGGCCGTCACATCGATGACCAGATACTGGCCGGCGGCACTGACCGGCACGGCCGGCACGCTGCCGGCGCCCGAGGTGGTCGGCGGGCTGGCGGCGGTGGCGCCCAGCTCGGTCCAGGGGCTGTAGACCGTCTGTGCCTCGATCGCGCCGGGCGTGCCGACCCGGTTGACATACAGCACCAGACTGGCCTTCTGCAGCTTGGCCGCCGTCAGCCCGGCCGGCAGCGTGCCCAGATCGAAGCGCAGCAGCGCTTGCGCGCCGCCGCCGACATTGAGCGTGGGCAGCGCGCCGAAATTGCTGGCCGGCAGGCTGGCGCTGATATGGGTGTCGGCCGCCGGCACCGCGTCGACGGCCCAGGCCGCGCCGGCCGGCAGGCCGCACAGCAAGGCCAGGACCAGGCACCGAGCGGCGCAGACTGAGAAACAAGAAGAGGCGTACTGCATGACGAACTCCCGGCCGCTGAAATGGGCCTGCGCCAGCCTAGCCCCCGGCGCCGCGCTTGACCATGGCCGCGCGTCCCCGAAACCGGCGAGGCCGGCGCTGTCGCAGCCGGCCCCTGTTTATCGTCTTGGCGCGGCCTCTCAGCCCAGTGCCGGCGCCTGATACACCAGCACCTTCAGCGAGCGCTGCTCGTCCATATCGGCAAAGGCCGCCGGGTTCGCCACCCGCTCGACAAAGCGCAGCGTGGGCGCCAGTTCCTGCATCTGGGCCTGCAGAAAGCCCAGGTCCAGCTTGGGCGTGTTCAGGCACAACAGCGCGTGGCCGCCGGGCACCAGCAGCTCGGGCAGGCGGCGCATCAGGCGGGCGTAGTCCTTGGTGGCGACGAAGCTGCCCTTCTGGAAGCTGGGCGGGTCGATGATGATCAGCTCGTAGGGGCCGGCGCGGCCGATCTTGCCCCAGCTGCTGAAGATGTCGTGCGGCAGGAAGCTGGCCGTGCCCATGCCCGGCGCGGCGGTCAGACCGTTGAGCTGATGGTTTTTCTTGCCGATGGCCAGCGCGCCGTCGCTCATGTCCACATTGACCACCTGGGTCGCGCCGGCCTGCAGGGCCACGACCGAGAAAGCGCAGGTGTAGGCGAACAGGTTCAAGACCTTGAGCCGGCGCTTGTCGGGCCAGCCGGCCACAAACTCGCGCACCCAGCGCCGGCCCTCGGCCATGTCGAGGAAGAGGCCGTGATTTTGGCCGCGCAGCAGATGGACCAGATAGCGCGCGCCCTGCTCGCTGACGATGTGCTGAGGCTCCGGCAGGCTGCCGGCCATCAGCCGGGTCTCGCTGCGGCCCTCGTGGCGAAACTGGTAGGCCCAGCTCAGCGTGGGCCCGCAGCGCTCATTCAGCGCGCTGTGGATCTCGGCCAGCTCGACCTCGCTCAGCGGCTGCGAAAAACTGGTCAGCAGCCAGACCGGCGGAAAAGCATCCAGCGCCAGATGCTCGCAGCCGGGGTGCAGGCCGCCGCGGCCGTGAAAGATGCGATGGGCCTCGGTGGGGTTGGGCGCGAGGGTGGCGATGGTGTCGAGCAGGGGCTGCAAACTGGTCATGCAGGTACCGCCAGCGCCTTCGCGATCTTGTGCCGGGGCACCGTGGTCTTGGGCACCTTCATATCGAACCAGCTGCGCACATCCTCCTCGACGCCGATGCCGTGCATGAAGTTGTAGATGGCCTTCTTCAGCGCGCGGCCGAGGCGGTCGTGGTCGACGCCCGTGGGGTCGATGAAGCCGACATCGTTCTTCGCGAAGGGGCTGTCGGGCAGGGGCAGCAGCTGCACGCCGTAGTCCGCGGGGTTCATGCCCACCGGAGAATGCACGGTGCAGGCGAAGCGGTGGAAGAAGCCGCTGTGGATGCAGCCGTTCTCGAACAGCTGGCGCACATACTCCAGCGCGTCCACCGTGTCCTGCACGGTCTGGGTCGGGAAACCATACATCAGATAGGCATGCACCAGCACGCCGGCGTCGGCAAAGCCCTTGGTAACCCGCGCCACCTGCTCGACCGAGACGCCCTTCTTCATCAGCTGCAAGAGCCGGTCCGAGGCCACCTCCAGCCCGCCCGAGATCGCGATGCAGCCGCTGTCGGCCAGCTGCTGGCACAGCTCGGGCGTGAAGGTCTTCTCGAAGCGGATATTGCCCCACCAGCTGATCGCGGTGCCGCGCTTTTCCAGCTCCAGCGCCAGCGCCTTCAGCGACTTCGGCGGCGCCGCCTCGTCGACCAGATGGAAGCCGGTCTGGCCAGTCTCGGCGACGATGGCCTCGATGCGGTCGACCAGCGTCTCGGCCGAAGCCGCGTCATAGCGCGAGATGTAGTCCAGCGAGACATCGCAGAAGCTGCATTTCTTCCAGTAGCAGCCATGGGCCACGGTCAGCTTGTTCCAGCGCCCGTCGCTCCACAGCCGGTTCATCGGGTTCAGCATGTCCAGCAGCGACAGGTATTTGTCCAGCGGCAGGCCGTCCCAGGTGGGCGTGCCCACCTCTTCAAAAGGAATGTCGGGCTCGACGAAGTTGATGTACGTCACCGCGTTTGCGTCGCGCACAAAGGTCCGCACCAGGCGCTGCTGCGAGCGCTTGCCCTCGAGGTGCTCCAGCAGGGCCAGCAGCGGGCGCTCGCCGGCGTCCAGCGTGATGAAGTCGACGAAGTCGAACAGGCGCGGCTCGCCGAGCTCGCGCAGCTCGGTGTTGACGAAGCCGCCGCCCAGCACGATCTTGACCGCCGGGCTGTGGGCCTTGATGGTCTGGGCGATGCGCAGCGCCGCATAGACGGCGCCGGGGAAGGGCACCGACAGCAGCACGACCTGGGGCCGGTGGCGCTCGATGGCCGCCAGGGTCAGGTCTTGCAGCAGCCGGTCCACCAGGTTCGGCGGTGCGGCCAGGGCCTGGGCCAGCGGCTCGAAGGTGGGCTGGGCGGTGGCCAGCTTCTCGGCGTAGCGGACGAACTCGAAGCGCTCGTCCACCGCGTCGCGCAGCACATCGGCCAGATCGTTCAGATACAGCGTGGCCAGATGGCGGGCCCGGTCCTGCAGGCCCAGCGCGCCGAAGGCCCAGGCCAGCGGGTCGCCGCCGTCCTCATCGAGGTAGGCGTCCAGCGTCTCGAAGCGGCTGCCCTCGGGCAGGAAGGCACGGGTGTTGATGCGGTGGGCCAGCGTCGCGTCGCCGCCCTGCAGAAAGCGTATCACCGGCGTGATCGTCGCGGCATAGCGCTCGTACTGGGCCGCGAAGCTGCGCACCTGGGCCGAGCGCTGCGCCTCGGGCGTTGCCTGCACGGCCTGATGCAGGCCGGCCAGCCCCTCGCGCGAGAACAGCGCCAGCATCAGGGCCAGCGCCAGATCCTCCTGCACTGCCGGAATCTGGCGCGAGCGCAGAAAGCCGGTCAGATAGGCGGTCGAGGGATAGGGCGTGTTCAGCTGTGTCATCGGCGGGATGACGGCGAGCACGCGGGGAGCGAGGGAAGGCATGGGAGCGGCGGCGGCGGACAAGCCGGCATTTTGCCAGCCGGGCCGCCCGCTTCCGGGATTCAGCCTCCGATCACCCCGCAGGCCACGCGCGCTCCGCCACCGCCCAGCGGCGCCGGATGATCAGCATGGTTGTCGCCGCCGGCGTGCACCATCAGCGAGCGGTTCAGCACATCGGCCAGCTTCAGCCGCGGCCCCAGCACCGGCTGACTGGCCGTGCCGTCGGCGGCGACATACAGCGGCGGCAGATCGCCCAGATGGCCGCTGCCCCAGGGTTCGCCGTGCTTGCCGCTGCCGGCCGGGTCCAGATGGCCGCCGGCCGCCAGGGCCGGCACCATCACGCCCTCCTTGTTGGCGGCCGGCGCGCAGGACGGCTTCTCATGGACGTGAAAGCCATGCAGGCCTGGCGGCAGGCCGCTCAGCGCCGGGTGGAAGACCAGACCGTAGGGCGACTCGACGATGCGCACGGTGCCGACGGCGGCGCCGTCGCCGCTGGCGCCGGCGACGTTCAGGGTGACGCTGCGCTCGGCCGCCAGGGCCGGGGCGGCGGCGAGCAGGCAGGCGCCGAGCAGGGCGAGGGTGGTGCGAAGGTGTTGGGACATCGAGAGGCTCCTTGGCTTGTGTAGGTGTGGCTTCGATTCTGGCCCGCCGATCCGGGTCGGCGGGCGGCTTCTGCCCCGCATCGAGAGGATGAATCAGGGGACAAGCCGGCTACAAACGAAACAATTCCTCAACAAAGCAGCAATCTGCTTGAGACCGGCCGCGTCGACAGTGCAGCCATGCCGGATCCCGGCATCAGGAGCACGCCATGTCCGAGCCCACGCCTTTCCCGAGCTACCGCAGCGAGGCCTTTGCCGAAGACCTGATGGAGCCGGCGCCGACCCGCCTGAACCGCCGCATCGAGGCGGTGCTGGGTCTGCTGCCGCTGTGCACGGCCCTGCTCGGTTTTGCCTTCGCGCTGATCTGATTGCCGGGCATGATGCGCGCCATGGATTTGCGAGCCCGGATTTTTGAACTGACGGCCCTGCACGGGCTTTCCGCCACCCAGGCCCTGCGCCTGCATAGGCTGGCCGGCCTCTTCGACGAGCCCGCCCCGCTGCAGCGCTGGCTGCCCCGCATCATCGCGGCGCTGGCGGCCGCGCTGGGCGGGCTGGGCCTGGTGATGTGGGTGGCGGCGAACTGGGCCGGCCTGGGGCGCTTCGAGCGCTTTGCGCTCCTGCAGGGGCTGATCCTGCTGCTGTGCGTGGGTGCGGCGCTGCGGCCGGCCGCACGCGCGCCGCTGGCCCTGCTGGCCTTTGTGGCGACCGGCGCGCTGTTCGCCTTCTTCGGCCAGACCTACCAGACCGGCGCCGATGCCTGGCAGCTGTTCGCGCTGTGGGCCGTGCTGGGCCTGCCGCTGGCTGTGGCGGTGCGCTCGGATCTGCTGTGGGCGCCCTGGGCCCTGGTGGTGCTGACCGGCATCTCGCTGTGGACCCAGACCCATACCGGGCGCAGCTGGCGGGTGCAGCCCGAGGACCTGGGCGTGCATCTGCTGGGCTTTGGCGCGATGCTGGCGCTCGGCGCCGGGCTGGGCCCGCCGCTGCGCCGTTTCACCGGTGCGGGGCTGTGGTCGCTGCGCCTGGTGGCCTTGTTCGCGGTGATCGCGCTGAGTCTGAGCGCCGGCGTGGGCCTGTTCCATGAGCGCATTGCGCCGCAATACGGTCTGGGCCTGCTGATTCTGGGCCTCGCGGCCGGCCTGCTGGCGACGCGGCGCGGCTTCGATGTGTTCGCGCTCAGCGCGGTGGCGCTGGGTCTGAACGCCTTGCTGGTGGCGGGGCTGGCGCGGCTGCTGTTCAGCAGCCGGGGCGATCAGGCCGGGAGTTTTCTGCTGGTGGCGCTGCTGGCCTCGGGTCTGCTGGCCGGCTCGGTCAGCGCCATCCTGCGCCTGTCCCGGCGCTACAGCGGGGAGTCGGCATGAAGCATGAACTGTTGTTGAAGGCGGCGGTCGCCGAAGGCCTGCTGCCTGCCGATGCCCAGGCGCCCGCCGCCGAGCACCGACCCTGGCCGGTCGTGCTGCTGACCGCGCTGGGCGCCTGGATCGCCGCGATCCCGCTGATGGGCCTGGTGTTCGCGCTGCTGGGCGGCCTGCTCGACAGCGGGGCCGGCAGCTATCTGGTCGGCGTGGCGGTGCTGGCGGGCGCCTTGTCACTGATGCGCCGGCCGGGCCTGCCGCTGTTTGTCGAGCAGCTGGCGCTGCCGGCCCTGATGGTGGGCGCCGGTCTGCTGGGCTTTGCGCTGTTCCGCGATCTGCCGATGCGGATCGCGGCCCTGCTGCTGCTGGGCCTGGTGCTGGCCCTGGCGACCTGGTTGCAGCGGCCCTGGCTGCGGGTGCTGCTGGGCGCGGCGGCGGCGGCGCTGCTGAGCGTGCAGCTGCTGCCCTCGCGCTGGTTCGACCTCGGCGGCGGCATGCTGTCCTTCTGGCTGGCGCCGCATCTGCTGCTGCTCGTCTGGGCCGTTGCGCTGTGGGTTCAGCAGCGCCATCTGCTGGACGGACCGCGCGTGCGCCGGGCCGCGCTGATCGAGGCGCTGGCCGGTGGCTGGGTGCTGGTGGCGCTGGCCGGGCTGTGCTGGCTGGCGGGAATGACGTTTCTGGTGGGCGGTGTGCTGGGCGGCTCGGCGGCCGGCGGGCTGGCGCTGGAGCTCGGGAGCGCCTTGTCGCCGGCGCTGCGCTGGCTGCCGCTCGTGATGCGCGCCGGTTCGCTGGGCTTCGCGCTGGCCGGGGCGCTGCTGCTGGCGCGCTGCTGGCCGGGCTGCCGCCGGCCGCTGTTGCTGATGCTGGCGGCAGTGCTCGCGGCGCTGGCCTGGCTGCTGCCCAGCCTGGGTGGCGCGCTGTTCGCGCTGGCCCTGCTGGCGGTTAGCCAGCGCTGGCGCCTGGCCGGTGCTGCGGCCGTGGCGGTGGCCTGGATCATCGGCAGTTTTTACTACCAGCTGCAGTGGCCGCTGGGGCAGAAGGCCTTGCTGCTGCTGGGCCTGGGTGCGCTGCTGGGTCTGTTGAGCTGGCTGACGCAGCGCCGTGCGGTAGCACCGGCCGCGCCGGCGGCACCGGCGCGCGGCCGCTGGGTGCTGCTGTGCGGGGCGGCGGCGGTGCTGCTGGTCGCCAATGGCGCGATCTGGCAGAAGGAGCGCCTGATCCGCGAGGGCCGGCCGGTGTTTGTGGCGCTGGCGCCAGTCGATCCACGTTCGCTGATGCAGGGCGACTTCATGCGGCTGAACTTCGCGCTGCCGGCGGCCGTCGAGACGCCGCTGCTGCAGGATTTCGGCAGCCAGCGGCCACGGCTGGTGGCGCGGCTGGACGGCCGTGGCGTGGCCCAGCTGCTGCGCCTGCATGCCAGCGACGCGGCGCTGGCCGAGGGCGAGCTCTTGCTGGAGCTGACGCCCAAGGACGGCCGCTGGGTGCTGGTCAGCGATGCCTGGTTCTTCGAGGAGGGCCGGGCGGCGGCCTTCGAGGCGGCGCGCTTCGGCGAGTTCCGGGTGCAGCCGGACGGCCGCGCCCTGCTGGTGGGCATGGCGGATCAGAATCTGCACTCTATTTCCGCTCAAGCGGCGCCCAAGCGTTAAAAAAGCGCGCGCCCCGGTCGCCCTGAAGCCTTAGCATCCCCTCCACATTCGACAAAGGCACACCCGTCTGAAAAGCGGGGTCGCAAAGCCTCCGGCCTACCGTCCGCTTCAGCGGACCAGGGCAGCGGGGTTGCCGCCCGGCAGTGCTGGCGCGCTGCGTGCCTGGTTCGATCTCGCTCACCCGGCCCGCGCATGTTGCAGTACTCCCCCTCGCTTATCCCCTCCAGGCTCCCCAGGAGCCGGCCATGATGCTGGTCGGCGGTGGCGCGGCAGCGCTGGCCCTGCTGGCCGGCGCGCACTGGCTGCGCATGCGCCAGGTGGTGCGGCGACTGCGGCGCGAGCAGGGGTTGCAGCGCCAGCATGATCAGCGCTTCCAGGACTTCGCCACCGCCGCGTCCGACTGGTGGTTCTGGGAGCTCGATGCGCAGCTTCGCTTCACCTATGTCTCGCCGAACAGCGCCCATGTGACCGGCCGGGCGATCGAGTCGCTGCTGGGCCGGACCTCGCGCGAGCTGGTGCAGGCGCTGGCCCCCGAGGAGCAGCCGGCCTGGGATCAGCATCTGTCGGACCTGGAGCAGCACCGGCCTATCCATCAGTTCGAGTTCCGCCTGCCGCAAGCCGACGGCTCGCTGCGCTGGATCAAGATCAGCGGCCTGCCGGTCTTCGATGCGGGCGGCGCCTTCTGCGGCTATCGCGGCACCGGCAACAACATCACCGCGCGCAAGCACAACGAGCTGGAGCTGCGCCTGGCGGCCATCGCCTTCGAGACGCAGGAGGGCATGTTCGTGACCGGCGCCTCCGACGAGATGCTGCGCGTCAACCCGGCCTTCAGCGAGATCACCGGCTACAGCGCCGCCGAGGCGCTGGGCCGGACGCCGCTGATGCTGGGTGCGGGCCGCCACGATGCCGCTTTCGTTACCGAGATCCGCACCCTGCTGCTGCGCAACGGCCGCTGGCGCGGCGAGCTGATCAGCCGGCGCAAGGACGGCAGCACCTTTCCGATGAGCCTGACCCTGACCGCGGTGCGCGATGCCCGGGGTGAGGTCAGCCACTGCGTGGGCCTGTTCAGCGATATCAGCGAACGCAAGGCCGCCGCGGCCGAGATCGAGCGCCTGGCCTTCTACGACCCGCTGACCGCGCTGCCGAACCGCCGCCTGCTGCTGGACCGGCTGCAGCAGGCCCTGGTCGCGGCCCAGCGCAGCGGCCGCTGCGGCGCGTTGCTGCTGCTCGATCTGGACAATTTCAAGACCCTCAACGACACCCGCGGCCATGACTGCGGCGATCTGCTGCTCAAGCAGGTGGCGCTGCGGCTGGCGCCCTGCCTGCGCAAGAGTGACACGGTGGCGCGGCTGGGTGGCGACGAGTTCGTCGTGATCCTGGCCGAGCTCAATGAGGACAAGACTCAGGCGGCGGCCGAGGCCGAGGGCGTGGCCGGCAAGCTGATGGAAGCGCTGACCGAGCCCTATGAGCTCGGCCTGCATGAACACCATTGCACCGCCAGCATAGGCATCGCGCTGTTCGATGCGCTGGCGCAGGGCAGCGAGGATGTGATGAAGCAGGCCGATCTGGCCATGTACCAGAGCAAGGCGGCCGGCCGCAACGCGATCCGCTTCTTCGACCCGACGATGCAGAGCGCGGCCAGCGCCCGCGCCGAGCTCGATGCCGATATGCGCAAAGGCCTGCAGCGCGGCGAGTTCGAGCTCTACTACCAGGCCCAGGTCGACGGCGCTGGCGCGGTGATAGGCGCCGAGGCCTTGCTGCGCTGGCAACATCCGCGGCGCGGCCTGGTGGCGCCGCTGGACTTCGTGCCGGCGGCCGAGCAGAGCGGGCTGATCGTGCCGCTGGGGCAGTGGGTGCTGGACAGCGCCTGCCAGCAGCTGGTGGCCTGGGCGGCCGATCCGGCGCTGGCGCGCATGAACCTGGCCATCAATGTCAGCGCCCGGCAGTTCCAGCAGCCCGACTTCGTCACCCAGGTGCAGCGCGCGCTGGCGCGCAGCGGCGCACGCTCGCAGCTGCTGAAACTGGAGCTGACCGAGAGCCTGCTGATGGACGATGTCGAGGGCATGATCGCGAAGATGAACGCGCTGCAAGCCTGCGGCGTCGGCATCTCGCTGGACGACTTCGGCGTCGGCTATTCCTCGCTGAGCTATCTGAAGCGCTTGCCGCTGGACCAGCTGAAGATCGACCAGAGCTTTGTGCGCAATGTGCTGACCGAGAAGCAGGACGCGGCCATCGTCAGCACCATCGTCGCGCTGGCACAGAGCCTGGGGCTGCAGGTGCTGGCCGAGGGCGTCGAGACCGAGGCGCAGCGCGACTTCCTGCTGGCCCAGGGCTGCCAGGCCCACCAGGGCTATCTGTTCAGCCGGCCGGTGCCGCTGGGCGAGTTCGAGCAGCTCACTCGGGCGCCGCACCCATCAGCTCGATCAGCTCCTTGAGGAACTCCAGCGCCTCCTCGGGCGTCGCGAAGTAGTACTCGCCGCCCAGGTCGGCGGCATCGCCGTTCGGGCCGATATGCACGACGGCCCAGCCCTCGGCCCCGCCGCCGATCGCGCAGATGCCGAAGGCGCCAGGCGCCAGATCGCGGGCGGTGCCGGCGGTGACGAAGATGTCGCGGCCGAGATGGCAGTGGTAGCGTTTCATGAGGGCTCCCGGGGCCATAGCGCCCACAGCCGCAGCGCCTGCTTCATGCGGCCGGCCTGGGCCTCGGCCTCGCTGCCCCAGCCCCAGAAATAGTCGGCCCGTACTGCGCCGACAATGGCGCTGCCGGTGTCCTGAGCCATCACGAGGCGGCGCAGCGGCGTCTCGGACAGCGGCTCGCTGCTGTCCAGCCAGACCGGCGTGCCGTAGGGGATGCTGGCGCGGTCCACCGCGATCGAGCGGCCCGGCGTCAGCGGCACGCCCTGGGCGCCGCGCGGCCCGAGCTCGGGGTCGGGCAGCGGCTCCTCGCGGAAGAACACATAGCGCGGGTTCTGCCACAGCAGCTCGTTCAGGCGGGCCGGGTTGCGGCGCGCCCAGTCCTTGATGGCCGGCCAGGAGGCCTGCTCGGCGCGCAGCTCGCCGCGCTCGATCAGCAGCTTGCCCAGCGACTGGTAGGGCAGGTCGTTGTGGCCGGCAAAGGCCAGCCGCGCCAGGCGCTGGCGGCCGTCGCTCTCCTGCACCCGCACCCGGCCCGAGCCCTGGATCTGCAGCACCAGCGCATCGAGCGGGTCCTCGATATAGAGCAGCTCCTGCGCTCGCAGGCGCTCGCGCTGCTCGGTGGCGATCTGCTGGCGGCTGAAATAGGGGCGGCGCTGCTGCAGGTCGGGCGGCGCCGCATGCAGCGGCACCCGGAAACTGCCCTGCGGCCGGCGCGTGGCTTCGAGCAGCGGCTCGTAGTAGCCGGTCGCCAGGCCCTGGGTCTGGCCGTCCAGGCTCTCGACCCGGTAGGGCTGCAGATGCTTCATCAGCCACAGATGGGCCTCGACATCGTCGGCCGGCCGGTCGCGCGCGGCACGGGCACACAGGCCGGCCCAGCCGGGGGCAGGTCTTGCGCAGCCGCGCAGCAGGGCCGGCCAGAGCTCGCTGGCCCGGTCCTCGCCCCAGCCGGGCAGCTCGGACCAGTCGCTGGCCAGCCAGCGCGAGCGTTCGCGCAGCAGCGTGGCGCGCTCTCGTTCCGGCGGCGCAGCGGGCGTGGTGGTGCTCGGCGCGGGCGCCGGCCCGGGTGGCATCGGCGGCAGCGGTGTCGTGGAGCAGGCCGCCAGCGCGCCTAGAATCGCCGCCGCCAGTCCGGCACGCCAGGAGAGAGTGGATAAAGACATGGGATTGCTGTTGCTGGAGGCCTTGGGCGCGCTGGCCCTGCTGATATTCATTGTCTGGTGGACCATGTTCTCCGGCCGCAAGGGCGGCGAGCGGCGCGACGCCGAGCAGGACCGCGACCCCAGGCCTTAGTTGGCCTTGGGCGGCAGGAAGAAGCTGCGCGGCTGCGCCTTGAAGCGCCGCCAGATCGCGCCGCTGACGCGGGCCCGGTCGGCCAGCATGATGCCGCGCGAGCGCAGGGCCACCTTGAAGGCCAGATAGAAGCTGACGCTGACATTGAGCGCGCCGGTCAGTGGCACGGCGGCCACGCACCACCAGAAATCGGCCCGGTGCAGCACCTCCAGCCCCAGCGCGCCGGCGGCCGCGGCAATCTGGCCGGCCGACAGCGTGACGTGGCGCACCTCGATGGGCAGCGCGAAAAAGCCCAGCAGCGCCGGCACCAGGCCCAGCATCATGCCCAGCGAGACATTGGCCGTCAGGCCCGAGATATTGCCGCGCCACCAGTCGGCCCAGCGCTGCGCGCGCGCCTGACCGAGGCGGGCGACGATGCGCGGGTTCCAGGCGATCGCGGCGTCGAGGCGGTAGAACACAAACCAGTTCTCGACCCAGCCGGCGATCAGGCTGCTGGCAAACAGCAGGGTGCCGGTCAGCGCGGCGAACAGCAGCGTGGGCCCCAGCAGGGTCAGGTTGTGCAGCACATGCTCGGCGTCCTTGGCCCCGACCAGTGGCGCGCCAAAGCTGAGCCAGCTCAGCAGCTGCACGCCCAGCACCATGGGCAGGACCAGGGACAGATTGCCGACGATGCCGGCGATCTGCGAGCGCAGCAGATGGGCCACCTCGTCGACAAAGCGCTCCAGGCCTTCGTCGTCGTCGATGTCGGTGAGTTTCTGCGCCATCGCCGGCGCGGTCATCGCCGGCTGCTTGGTGGCGACGGTCCAGTGCATCAGATGGATCGCGACAAAGCTGGCGGCATAGTTGGCGCCGGCCCAGAAGCCGGCCCAGAAGGCCGACAGCGAGAGCGCCCCGACCGCGAACTTGACGAAGGTGGTGCCGGCGATCACCAGGCCGCCGCCGGCCGCGCGGCGCAGCATGTCGCGGTACTCGGCGGCGTTGCGGGTGATGTAGTGCTCGCCGGTCTCGGCGCTGCGCTCGGCCACCTTGCGGGCCAGCATCGAGTAGTGGCGTGCGAACAGCGTGCGCACGCTGCGCCGCGCATGGGTCACCCGCACCAGGTTGGCGACCAGGCGCGCCAGCTCGCGCTGCGGCTCGGGCGAGACCAGGCAGTCCAGCAGGGTCTCGATGCGGCGCAGCCGCTCCAGCATCTGCTCGACCTCGAAGATGATGTCCACCGAGACGCCGTAGCCCTCGAGATGGCGCGGAATGCTCTCGGCCGCCAGCCGGCAGCTGTCCAGCAGCACGCGCAGGTATTGCAGGGCCGGCATCATCGCGGCGCGGTCGGCGCGCTGCAGTGCATCGCTGAACTGCTCGGTGGCGCGGCCCAGCTGCGTGAACGGCTTGTGGCTCAGCAGCTCGGGATCCATGCGCTGGCGCAGCGGGCCGGACAGGCCGGCCGCCGCGACGCCGCTGATCAGCACCGTGAGCCCGCCCAGCATCGGCTCGCGCCAGACATCGCCGGCCGGCACGGCCCGGCCGAACAACGCCGCCAGCCGGCTCAGCAGCTCGTCGTCAAGCTCGGCCAGCCACAGCGCGTCCTCGGGCTCGGGGAACAGCAGGCCGAACAGCTCGCCGAGCTCGCGGGTGTCCACCGTGTCGGGCAGCACGCGCTGGCGCAGCCGGTGCAGCAGCTCGCTCCACAAGGCCATGCGTGAGGCGAAGCCGACATCGGCGAACAGGCCCAGGGCCTGGATATCGCGCCAGACGCTGCCCAGCACACCGGCGAAGGCCTCGGCGTGGGCCGGGTTGCGCTCCAGCATATTGAGCAGATGCTTCAGACGCAGCAGCGGCAAGGGGCGCTCGCTGCCGCCCTCCAGGCCCGCCTCGCCGTGGCGCTTGACCGGGTGGCGCAGCCACTCCATCAGGCGCACCAGCCAGAGATTGCGTGCCGCCAGTTCGGCCCTGGGGTCGGCCGCGTTCAGCAGGGCCGTCAGATCCCAGGCCCGGTTCACTCGCTTGAAGCGCATCAATGCAGGGTGCTGGTGTCGGCCAGCATGAATTCGGGCACCTCGGTGTAGAACACCTCGGCCTCGTCGGTGACGCACAGAAAGCGGCCGCGCATGCTGCCTTGCGGCGTGGCGATCTGGGCCCAGGAGCTGTACTGGAAGGTCTGCCCCGGGGCCAGCAGCGGCTGGTGGCCGACCACAGCCAGGCCGCTGACCTCCTGCACATGGCCGGCGGCATCGCTGATATGCCAGTGGCGGGCCACCAGCTGGGCCGTGACATCGCCGGTGTTCTCGATGCTGATCGTGTAGCTGAAGGCGTACCGGCCTTGTTCAGCCTCGGTCTGCTCGGGCAGGACTTGCACGACAACGCTGCAGGTGAATTGAGCTTGAGCCATGGTGACTATTCTATGGTTGCTGCGCTGCATCATGATGCCGGGCGGCTATGCTGAAGCCCGGGCCGACATTGGAAGCAGAGTCATAAACAGGGATGAGATACCCCGCGATCACACGACGGGCATGGCTGGCGGCGCTGGGCCTCGCGCCTTGGGCCGCCCTTGCACAGCCCGTGGTGCTGCGCACCACGGCGCAAAGCGGCGCACCGGTCAAGTATGCGCCCGGCGACAGCGCGCGGCCCGGCATCTGTGCCGAGCTGATGGCTGCGGTCGAGCGCCTTGATGCCGGGCTGCGCTTCGAGGGGCAGCGGCAGCTGACGCCGTTGCGGCGCATCGAGCGCATGCTGGCCCAGGGCGAGATCGATGTGTTCTTCTGCCTGCTCAACACCGTCGAGCGGGCCCGCCAATGGGACTATCTGCCGGTGCCGCTGTACCGGGTGCGGCATGTCGCGGTGCAGCGCCAGAACGACCCGACCACCTTGCGCGGCATCGCCGAACTCAGGGGCGCCGGCCTCGACAAGCCGGTGCTGGTGGCCCAGGGCTCGGTGCTGGCGCAGGCGCTGACGCAGGCCCGGGTGCCTTTCAGCGACGCGGCGCGCTCCGACCTGGATGCGCTGCGCATGCTGATGCTGGGCCGCTCCGACGTGGTCTACGGGCAAGACATGACCCTGCTGCCGCTGCTGAGCCTGCCCGAGTTCGCGGGGCGGCTGCGCATCGCACCGGTCGTGTTCCATGAAGATACCCAGTACGCAGTGGTGGCCAGAAAGCTGCCGCCGGCCCTGACGCGGCGTCTGCTGCAGGCCTTGCAAACGCTGGAGCGCGAGGGATTCCTGCGCGATCTGGCCGAACGTTATCGACAACCATGAATCCACAACTGCACATTCCCGCCGATGGCCGGCCGCGCTGCCGCTGGTGCGCCGCCGCCGCCGACTGGCCGCCCTATCTGCACTATCACGACACCGAATGGGGTTTCCCGGTCGCCGATGACCGGCGCCTGTTTGAGAAGCTGTGCCTGGAAGGTTTCCAGTCGGGCCTGTCCTGGCGCACCATCCTGGCCAAGCGCGAGGCCTTCCGTGCCGCGTTCGCCGGCTTCGATGTCGAGCGCGTGGCGGCTTTCGATGCTGCCGACGTCGAACGCCTGCTGCAGGATGCCGGCATCGTCCGGCATCGCGGCAAGATCGAGGCGGTCATCAACAACGCGCAGCGCCTCATCGAGCTGGTCGCCGAGCAGGGCTCGCTGGCCGCCTATATCTGGCGCTTCGAGCCGGAGGGCGGCCACGAGAACCTGACCGAGTCGCCGGCCTCCAAGGCCCTGTCCAAGGACCTGAAGAAGCGCGGCTGGAAGTTTGTCGGCCCGACCACCATGCATGCCTTCATGCAATCGATGGGCCTGATCAACGACCATGCGCCGCAGTGCGTGACGCATGCCGAGGTGGCGGCCGCGCGGCGGCGTTTCAAGCCGCCGCGCTGAGTCCGGCCGGGCTTACTTGGGCATCACGACGCTGTCGATCACATGGATCACGCCGTTGTCGGCGGCGATGTCGGTGGCCGTCACCTTGGCGCCATCGACCGTGACCCCGCCCATCGTCGCGATGGTCAGCTCGCTGCCTTGCACCGTCTTGACCTTGCCGGCCTTGACGTCCTTGGCCATCACCTTGCCGGGCACGACGTGGTAGGTCAGCACGGCGGTCAGCTTGGCCTTGTCCTTCAGCAGGGCGTCGAGGTCGGCCTTGGGCACCTTGGCAAAGGCCGCGTCGGTCGGCGCGAACACGGTGAACGGGCCGGGGCCCTTGAGGGTGTCGACCAGACCGGCGGCCTGCAGCGCGGTGGCCAGGGTCTTGAAGCTGCCCGCCGCCACGGCGGTGTCGACGATGTCCTTGGCCTGCGCCGACAGCGCGAGCAGGGACAGGGCACTGATTGCAAAGAGCTTTTTCATCGGGTACTGCTTTCTTTGGGGTTGAGGAAAAGGGGGCGGGCGACGCTCACAGCGTCGGCAGGATGACCTTGTCGATCACATGGATCACGCCATTGCTGGCCAGCACATCGGTGGCGGTGATCCTGGCCTTGCGGCCGTTGCGGTCGCTGATGTCGAGATTGGCGTCGACCGTGAAGGTATTGCCCTGCACCGTGGTGATGGCCGGGCCGACCGGCACATCGGCCTTCAGCACCCGGGCGGGCAGCACGTGGTAGGTCAGCACCTTGCTCAGCAGGGCCTTGTCGGCGAGCAAGGCATCCTTGCTGATGCCCAGCTCGGTCAGCAGCGCGGCGAAGGCCGCGTTGGTCGGCGCGAACACGGTGAAGGGGCCGGTGCCGCTCAGCGTGCCCGCCAGATCGGCGGCGACCACGGCCTCGACCAGGATGCTGAAATCGGGCAGCGCGCTGGCGGTCTGGACGATGGTCTTGTCGGCCGGCAGCAGCACACGGTCCAGCACATGGACAACGCCGTTGCTGGCCTGGATGTCGGTGGCGGTGATGGTCGAGACGCGGTTGCGTCCGTCGGTCACCCGGGCGGTGCCGCCGCTGAGCTCGATCTTGAAGATCCCGCCCTGCAGCGTGGTGATGGGCTTGCCGGCCGGGATGGCCGCGCGCTCCACCTTGGCGGGCAGCACATGGTAGGTCAGCACCGCGGTCAACAAGGCCTTGTCGGCCAGCAGCTGGGCCTTGCTGATGCCCAGCTCGGTCAGCAGCGCGGAGAAGGCGTCATTGGTCGGCGCGAACACGGTGAGCGTGCCCGGTGCGGACAGCGTGCCGCCCAGATCCGCCGCGACCACCGCCTCGCTGAGGATGCTGAAGCGGGCGTCGCTGCGGGCGATGTCGACGACCGTGGGCGGGTGATCATCACCGCCGCCGCAGGCGGCGAGCAGGCCGACCGAGGCCAGCAGGGTGAGGCGTTTGAACCAGGCAAACATGGCGGTATCTCCTTGCTTGTTGATAAGGATTGAGGTTGGGGTGTCTGCGGCTTCAGAAGCCGTCGGGCAGCAAGGGCGCGGCCAGGCGGTGCAGCACGCCGTTGACGGCTTGCCAGTCGCTGCCAGGCTGCAGCGGCTGAGCGGTATCGCCGCAGCACAGCAGGCCTAGCGCGCCGAACTGGATCGCCGAGCCCTCGATGCTGTTCATGCGAGCGCCCCAGGGCAGCTCGTGGCTGAGCCAGCGTCCGCCAAGCAGATGGTGGCGCACGAGTTGGCCGAGCCGCTCGCGATCATTCATCAGCTCGCGCCGGCGCAGACCCAGGCGTGCCGCCAATTGCTTGAAGCCACTGTCGTCGGGCGCCAGCAGCGTGAAGGGACCGCTGGAGCGCAGCACCACGTCGAGACCGCAGCGATGCACGGCCTCGGCGAATTCGCTCAGGGACGGCGTCTGCTGCACCTGGGCCAGCAGGCCTTGTTGCGGCGCCTGCAGCACACGGTCGATGACATGCAGCCGCAACTCGCCCCAAGTCAGCTCACCGCTCAGCAAACGGGCCAGACGGCCCTGGGCATCGAGCAGGCAAGGGCCGTGGGCATCGGCTTGCAGTCGCAGGGTGCCGCGACCCATGCTGGGCAGCGGAAGGGGCTGCGGCAGGGGCTCGGGGCTTAGCGGCACAGGCAGCAGATGCTCCAGCAGCAGCGCGCGCAAGCGCTGGGGTTCGGCCAGCAGCGCGTCCATGCCCAGGCCCTGTTCGCTCAGATGCTGCCGCAGCGCGGCGTCGCTGGGCGCCAGCAGGGTCAGGCTTCGGCCGTGGCTGAGCAGGCTCTGCAGTCCGGCGCGTGGCATGGCTGGTACCAGCCAGGCCGGCGCCGTCGGCAGCTCGGTGCGCGGCTGCGCAACGGCGCTGGCGCCGGGCAGCAAGCCGGCGCGGTGAGCGGTGGTCATCGGGCAAAGCCATCTGAGCATCTGGTCCTCGCTTTCTGGGTGTCGGCGCTGGGAGATGCGAAATTTGAACTGTTAAGTTCATTTTGTCAACTGATTGGTTTTGTAAAAATACTTAACGGTATCAATTCGACCTGCGTGTTCTGAATTGTTACGATGGGCCCTAGAATCGGGCCATGGCAAAAGTTTCATTCCGCGAACAGGTCCTGCAGGCCCGTGAGGACGCCATCGTCGATGCGGTCAACCGCCTGCTGGCCGAGAAGGGCTTCGACCTGATGACGGTGGATGAGGTGGTGGCCGATGTGGGCATCGCCAAGGCCAGCCTCTACAAGCACTTCAGCTCCAAGGAGGAGCTGGCGGCCGCCGCGATGGTGCGGGTGCTGGAGCGGGCGCTGGCCGAGCTGGCGCGGCTGCGCGAGCAGCCGGGCTCGGCGCTGGACAGGCTCAAGGCCGTGGCGCGCTGGACCATGCAGGTGCAGCTGGCCGGCGAAATGCCCTCGCTGCCGGCGCAGAACTCCAGCCTGCGCGCGGCGCTGACGGGGCACAAGCTCTATATGGACCGGCTGCTGACCCTGAGCGACGAGCTCGGCGAGTGGATCGCTGCGGCCCAGGCCGATGGCAGCCTGCGCCCCGATCTGCCGCCCGAGATCGTGCTCTACACCTTGTTCGCCCGCGCCTGCGATCCGGTACTCGCCCTGCTGAAGGCCGGCGGCCAGCACAGCGATGCGCAAATCATCGAGATGCTGCTGACCACCTGCTTCGGCGGGCTGGCGGGCTCCTAAAATCGGGGCTCACTCTCAGCCCCGCGCCCGATCATGAGCACCTCAAGCCGCCCCTCGCCGCTGATCTCCCCCAGCATCCTCTCCGCCGACTTTGCCCGCCTGGGCGAGGAGGTCCGCAACGTGCTGGCCGCCGGCGCCGACTGGATCCATTTCGATGTGATGGACAACCATTACGTGCCCAATCTGACCTTCGGGCCCATGGTCTGCGAGGCACTGAAGAAGCACGCCGTCAAGCCCGACGGCACGCCGGCCCCCATCGATGTGCATCTGATGGTGCAGCCGGTCGACAGCCTGGCCCAGGCCTTTGTGCGCGCCGGTGCCGATCTGGTGAGCTTCCACCCCGAGGCCAGCGCCCATGTGGATCGCACCTTGCAGCTGATCAAGGCCGAGGGCGCTCAGGCCGGCCTGGTGTTCAACCCGGGCACGCCGCTGGACGTGCTGGAGTGGGTGATCGACAAGGTCGACCTGGTGCTGATCATGAGCGTCAACCCGGGCTTCGGCGGTCAGAGCTTCATCCCCAGCGCGCTGAAGAAGCTGGAGGCGGCGCGCCGAATCATCGAGCAGAGCGGCCGCGACATCCGGCTGGAGATCGACGGCGGCGTCAAGGTCGACAACATCCGCCAGATCGCCGATGCCGGCGCCGACACCTTTGTGGCCGGCTCGGCCATCTTCGGCAAGCCGGATTACAAGGCGGTCATCGACGCGATGCGCGCGGAGCTGGCGCGCTGAGCGACGCCGCGCGATGCGCTTCGTCCTCGGCGACTGGGCGATCGATCCGGCCAGCAATGGCCTGAGCCGGGGCGAAGAGCGCCGCCAGATCGAGCCGCGGGCGATGCAGGTGCTGGTGGCGCTGTGCGAGCAGCCCGGCCGCGTGTTCAGCGCCGAGCAGTTGCTGCAGCAATGCTGGCCCGAGCAGCCGTTGGGCGACAACCCGGTGCACAAGACCGTGGCCCAGCTGCGCCGCGCGCTGGACGACAGCGCCACCGAGCCGCGCTATATCGAGACCCTGCGCAAGCGCGGCTATCGCGTGCTGGCCCCGGTCGTGTCCAGCGATGGCCCCGCGCCCCAGGCCCGCGAGGGCGGCTGGCGCGGCGGCTCGCCGTTTCGCGGCCTGCTGGCTTTTGATGCGGCCCATGCCGAGGTCTTCTTCGGGCGCGAGCGCGTGCTGCAGGAACTGTTGCTCAGCGTGCGCGCCCGCTGGCACGAGAGGCGTGCCTTCACGCTGCTGCTCGGGCCCAGCGGCTCGGGCAAGACCTCGCTGGTGCAGGCCGGCCTGTTCCCGGCGCTGCAAGGCCTGGCCAGCACGGGCCTGGACCTCGGCGATATCGGCCTGCATGCGCCACTGGCCGCGCTGGCGGCCGCGCTGCTGGACTGGGAGCTCGACGGGCGCAGCCTGTTTCCCGGCGCCAGTGCCGACAGCCTGGCCCGGAGCCTGGCGCACACGCCGCAGGCCGTGCTGGCCGAGATCGCGGCGGCGCGCGGCGGGCGCGACGCGGCGCTGCTGCTTTTCGTCGACCGGCTGGAGGCGCTGTTCGTCGCGCCGCATCTCGATGCCGCCTGTGTTGGCGACCTGCTGGCCGCGCTGCAGGCCCTGGCCGACAGCGGCGATGTCATCGTGATCGCGGCCTGCCGCAACGATTTCTATCCGCGCCTGTCCGAGCACAGCCTGCTGATGCGCGACAAGCAGCTGGGCGCGCACTTCGACCTGGGCCCGCCCAGCCGTGCCGAGATTGCCCAGATGATCCGCCTGCCGGCACGCGCCGCCGGGCTGAGCTTCGGCATCGATCCGAGCACCCGGGCGCGGCTCGACGATCAGCTCTGCGACGACGCCGCCCACAGCCCGGATGCGCTGCCGCTGCTGCAGTACACGCTGGAGGAGCTGTACCGGCTGCGCAGCCCGCATGGCGAGCTGAGCTTCGCCGCCTACCGCGAACTCGGCGGGCTGGAGGGTGCGATCGGCCTGCGCGCCGAAGCCGTGATCAAGAGTCTGCTGCCCATCCAGCAACAGGCCCTGCCGCAGGTGCTGGCGCTGCAGATCAGCCTGTCGGCTGAGGAGGCGCGCGCCACCAGCCGGCGCGCGCTGTGGGACGAGCTCGGTGGTGCGGCCGAGCGCGAGCTGGTCCAGGCCCTGGTCGATGCGCGGCTGCTGGTCAGCGATCTGATCGAGCAGCGGGCCGGTTTTCGCGTTGCCCATGAGGCGATTCTGCGGCGCTGGCCGCGGGTCACCGAATGGATTGCCGAGCACCAACAGGCCCTGCAGCTGCGCAGCCGGCTGCGCCAGCAGGTGGCGCGCTGGCAGGCCGAGGGGCGGGCCGCCGAGTACCTGCTGCCCAAGGGCAAGCAGCTGGCCGACGCGCTGGCGCTGCTGGGGCATAGCGAGTTCGCGATCAGCGCTGACGAGCGCGACTATGTGCAGGCCTCGCGCCGCCGCGCCGCGCGCGGCGGGCATCTGCGCCTGGCGGCCGTGCTGGGCCTGGCCCTGCTGACCCTGCTCAGCGGCACGCTGGCCTGGCGGGCCGACCGCGCCGAGCAGCTGGCGCGCCAGCGCAGCGAGCAGGCCGATGACTTGTTGGGCTATATGCTGGGCGAGTTCGCCGACAAGCTGCGCCCGGTGGGCCGGCTTGAGCTGCTCGACAGCGTCGGTGCGCAGGCCCTGAAGCATCTGGCCGAAGGCGACCGCCCGACCGAGCCCCAGGCCCTGCTGCAGCGCGCCAAGGCGCTGACCGTGATCGGCGAGGTGCGGGTCTCCAAGCGCGAGCTGGAGGCGGCGATAGCTCCGCTGCAGCAGGCGCGCCGCCTGCTCGATGCGGGCACACCTGCGGCCGAGCTGCTGCCGCAGTGGCGCAAGGCCCAGGGCGCGGCCGATTTCTGGTTGGGCCATGCCTTCTATGTGCAGCGCCAGTTCGACGCCGCGCGCGCCGCCTGGCAGGCCTACCGCGAGCACAGCGCCCAATGGCTGGCCGAGGCGCCCGGCCAGGCCGAGCCGCTGATCGAGCTGTCCTATGCCGAGAACAGCCTGGGCACGGTGATGCTGGACAGTGGCGATCTGCCCGGCGCGGCGCGGCAGTTCCGCGCCTCGATCGAGCTCAAGCAGCAGGCGATGCGGCTGCGCCCCGATGACCTCAGCCTGAAGGCCTGGTGGGCCAACAGCCTGACCTGGCTGGGCACGACCCTGCTGTGGCAGGGCGAGTTCGAGGCCGCGCGGCGCCTGTTCGAGCAGGGGCTGCAAGGCATCGCACAGGCGCGCGCCCAGGCCCCGTCGGATCTGGAGTGGCTGGACAGCGAAGCGGTGGCCCAGACCTGGATCGGTCAGGCCTGGCAGAAGCTGGGGCAGCGGGATCAGGCGCTGGCGGCCTTCGGCCGGGCCAAGGTCTTGTTTGGCCGCTTGCTGGCGCAGGAGAGCGACAACCGCAAATGGCGGCTGGGCCTGGCCCGGGTCGAGGTGCTGGAGATCGAGACGCAGGCACCTGGGCGCAGCGCGGCGCGGCTGCGCGAACTGCTGGCGCAGCTGCAGCGTTTCAACAGCGGCGCCAGCGCGGCGGCGACGCTGCGCCGCCTGCCCCAGCGCGCGCAGACCACGCTGGCGCTGGGCCGCGAGCTGCGCGCCCAGGGCGACGACGCCGAGGCCCTTGAGCTGCTGACGGGCCTGCTGCCCAGCCTGAGCGATGCACTGCAGACCCAGCCCGACGATCTGCGCCTGCATGCCGAGCGCGCCAAGGTCCGGCTGGCCGTCGCGGATCTGCACGCGCAAGCGCGCGCCGAGACGGCGGCACGCGCGCAATGTGAATCCGTGCTGGCCGAGCTGGACCGCCTGCGGCCCTTGCTGCGGGTTCATTTCGATATTACCGAGACCTGGGTCCAGGCATATTCATGCCTGGAGCGGAAAAGCCAGGTCGGCGCCGAGCAGCAATGGTTGACCGAACGTCGCGGTCCCCGCTCCTGATTCATTTGAAAACCAGTTGAAAAGGGATAGCCATGTCGACCAATACCTACTATGTCAAGGCCTCGATAGACGCCAGCGGCAACTATGCCGACTGCAGTTATTTCACCGACCCGGCCTGTACCCAGGTGGCCGGGCAGCCTTTGCGCATTCCACAAAGCGCCGGGGTTTGTAACTTCGTGCAGGCGGCCGCCTCGCCGCTGGTGCTGGTCGGCTCGGTCTTCAAGACCCTGGGCCATGCGCCGACGCTGAACAGCCACAACTTCACGCCGGCCAATGACGAACACATCGTCGCGGTAGGCATGCCCACCAGCGAGATCGTCACCAAGGGCGTGGTGCTGATGTTCTCCAGCCCCGGGGAGGTCACCTGCCTGTATCCCAGCACCGACCCCGAGGTCAAGAACGACGAACAATGAGCCGGTACCGTCCATCTGAGACCGAGATGAGACCAAGCTGAGACTGCCGCCAGCGCCGGGCAGGTCGACAATTCACGGACGTGCTTGGCCGTAGGTCCGTCAAAGCCAAGGGTTTTCCCTTGGTTTTTTCGTTGATGAGGTCCCGGAAGGTTTCCGGAAGCTTGCCCGGGCCCTAGCGGCCTAGAGTCCGTGGCGTCGCGGAGATCGCGCGGCGCCGCGGCGGGACGCTCGACCGACCCGCCCCCATCATCACAAGAGGGTCCGAGCATGCAGCAAGACACAGAACGCGCCGGTCGGCCGGTGCCGACCACTGGGCGGGTATTCCTGGTCTCCGAGATACTGAAGGATCTGCGCAGCGAGAAACTGCAGAGTCAGGAGGAAATGGCATTTTCCTGCAGCGACCGGAAAATCCGGGTCTCGATCGCGTCGATCAAGCGGGCCGAAACCGGCAAGCCGGTGATTTACCGGGTGGCCCGCGAACTGGCACGGTATTTCGATGTGCCGGTGCAGAAACTGATACGCAGCGAGCGCAGCGGCACCGCCTGATACTGATACCAAACTGATACTGGTTGGCCGGCCGCCAGCCACCAAACTAGTCTTCGCTCAGGGGCTGCGGAATATCGACCAAGCATCGGCCTTGAACAAGTGACAAGGCCGGGACGCCGGGCCGCAGCGGCGTCTCCTATCATCGCGGGGATGAACAACATCCTGCTGGTGTGCACCGCCAATATCTGCCGTTCGCCGATGGCCGAGGCGGTCTTGAAGGCGCAAGGCCTGTATGCGCTGGTGCAATCGGCCGGCATGCGCGCCGGGCCGCGGGGCGAGCCGGTCGATGCCCGCGCCGCCCGCGTGCTCTTGCAGCGCGGCTATGAGCTGGGCAAGAAATGGCGTTCGCGGCGCGTCCAGGCCGAGGACTTTGCCCGTTTCGACCTGGTGCTGGCGATGGACCATGACAATCTGCGCGATTTGCGCCTGCTCTGCCCGGCCCAGCAGCAGGACAAGCTGCATCTATTCCTGGATTTTGTGCCCGGCCATGCCGGCCGGGAGGTGCCCGACCCCTATTTCGGCAGCATCCAGGGCTTCGAGCATGTGTTGAGCCTGGTGGAGCTGGGCGCGTCGGGATTGCGCGAAGCCCTGCAGAGCGGGCGTGTCTCGGCGCTGTGACAGCCCGGGTCGCAGCGCTACTCAATTGGCTGCCGCAGCGCTAAGCTGCGGCCATGCAGATACGCACCAAGCTCGCCCTCCACCTGATGGTGCAGGTCGTCCTGGTGGGGCTGATGGTGGCTGCCCTGCTGCATCTGGCCTCGGCCTACCGGGCGCTCGAACAGGCCCAGTCGCGGCGCTTCGAGGGCCATCAGCTGGCGGCCGAGCTGTATCAAAGCTCCAACGAGCTGAGCCTGATGGCGCGTCTGTTCGTGCTGCAGCAGCAGCCGCGCTATGCCCAGTTCTATGCCGACATCGTGCGCATGCGCGAGGGGCAGGCGCCGCGCCCGCTGGACTATGACGCGGCGTTCTGGGATCTGCGCCTGGCCGATGCGCAGGCCGCCGACGGACCCGGCCGCATGGCCTCGGCGCAGGAGCGCCTGCACGCGGCCGGCTTCACCGCGCAGGAACTGGGCTTGCTCGACGAGGCCCGGCAGCGCTCCGAGGCACTGATGGCGCTGGAGCGCCAGGCCATGGGCCTGATCGAGAAGCGCCCGGGCTTCACGCCGCGCCCGGAGGACTGGCGCCAGGCCCTGGATCTGCTGCATGGCGAGGCCTATCTGCGCGCCAAGGCCGAGATCGCGGCGCCGCTGCGGCGCCTGACCCAAAGCCTGGCCCAGCGGCTGGAACAGGAGCGGCTGCAGGCACAGCGCAGCGTGCGGCAGGCCTCCTATATGGCCGCCGCCATCCTGCTGGTGCTGAGCCTGCATGCGCTGTGGTCGGCGCACCGTTTCGACCGCTCGGTGCGCCAGCCGCTGGCGGCCCTGCGGGACTGGGCCCAGTCGGTGCGCTCGGGCCGCCATGGCAGCCGCACGAAGCTGCCGGTGGACACCGAGTTCGGCGAGCTGTCGGCGGTGATCGACGAGATGGCCGATGCGGTGGAGCACAGCCTGGCCGAGCTGCGCGAGGAGGTGCAGCGCCGCACTCGCGCCGAGGAGGTGGTCCAGCATCTGGCCAACCACGATGCGCTGACCGGCCTGCCTTCGCTGCGCCTGCTGCACGACCGGCTGGAGCGGGCGCTGGCCCGGGCCCAGCGCGAAGGCGAGGGCGTGGCGCTGCTGTTCATCGATCTGAACGGCTTCAAGCCGGTCAATGACCAGTACGGCCATGAGTCCGGCGATATGGTGCTCAAGGTGGTGGGCCAGCGTCTGGCCGGTGCGGTGCGCGATGCCGACACGGTGGGCCGCATCGGCGGCGACGAGTTCCTGGTCATCCTGCCCGATGTCGGCAGCCATGAGGCGGCCGTCCAGGTGCGCGACAAGCTGGACGCGCTGCTGCGCCAGCCCATCTATCTGCCGACCCACAAGCTGGTGGTGCAGATCTCGGCGGCCATCGGCATCGCCCGCTTTCCCGATATGGCCAAGGATTCCGCCAGCCTGCTGCGCCTGGCCGATGAGGACATGTACAAGCACAAGGCCGCCAGCGGGGCGGGGCGTCCGCCCTCGTCCCCGCCAATCAAGGTCGGCTGATCAGGAGGCTGCCAGGGCCACCGCCAGGCGTGCGCCGGCCACCGCGTTGTGCTTGACCAGGGCGATATTGGTGGCCAGGCTGCGGCCCTCGGTCAGCGCCTTGATGCGGGCCAGCAGATAGGGGGTGACGGCCTTGCCGGCGATGCCTTGCGCGGCCGCCTCGGCCAGGGCCTGCGCGGTGATGCGCTCGATCTCGGCGCGCTCCATCGCCTGCCCGGCCGGCACCGGGTTGGCGATCACGACGCCGCCGGCCAGGCCCAGTGCCCATTTGGTCTGCAGGAAGCGCGCCTGCTCGGCCGCCGCGTCGATGCGGAAGTCGGCCTTGAAGCCGCTGTCGGGCGTGTAGAAGGCGGCGAAATTGTCCTGGCCGATCGCGATCACCGGCACGCCATGAGTTTCCAGGTACTCCAAGGTCAGACCGATGTCGAGAATGGACTTGGCGCCGGCGCAGACCACGGCCACCGAGGTCTGGGCCAGCTCCTGCAGATCGGCCGAGATGTCGAAGGAGGTCTCGGCGCCGCGGTGCACGCCGCCAATGCCGCCGGTCACGAAGACCTGGATGCCGGCCAGCGCCGCGCAGATCATCGTCGCGGCCACCGTCGTCGCACCGATCTTGCCGCTGGCCAGCACATAGGGCAGGTCACGCCGGCTGACCTTCAGCGCCTCGGGCGATTGGCCCAGCAGCTCCAGCTCGGCCTCGGACAGGCCGATGCGGATCTTGCCGTCGAGGATGGCGATGGTGGCCGGCACCGCGCCGCCGTCGCGAATGATCTGTTCGACCTCGCGGGCCGTCTGCACATTCTGCGGGTAGGGCATGCCATGCGAAATGATGGTGGATTCCAGCGCGACGATGGGGCTGCCGGCGGCGCGGGCGGCGGCCACTTCGGCCGAGTATTCGATGAAGGTGTGCAGGGTCATGGAGGTTCTCAGTGGATGGATTGCAGCAGTTCGGGGCCGAGATTGGGATGGACGGTGGCTTCGGTCTGCAGGGTCAGCGCCGACAGCGCGAGGCCGCGGCGGCAGGCCAGGGCCAGGTCGAGCGGGTCCTGGTACAGCGAGGCGCAGACCCCGGCCGAGAAGGCGTCGCCGGCGCCGGTGACATCGAGCACCGGCACGCGCGGCGCCGGCATTGCCAGCAGCGTGTCGCCGTCGCTGTAGAGCACGCCGGCCGCGCCCTGGGTGACGACCAGCTGTTGCAGGCCGCGCTCGCGCAACTGGCGATGGGCGCGCCGCAGCGCGCTCGGGCTGCAGAGCGGCTTGCCGCCGCACAGCGCGGCCAGCTCGCCCTCGTTCAGCAGCAGGCAGTGCACGCCGCGCAGGTCCGGCGGCAGCCGAGCCATCTTGGGCACCGAGACCGCGACGACGACCAGAGGCCGCGTGTCGGCGGCGGCCTCGCTGATCAACTGGGCCACGCTGTCGGCCGGCAGGTTCAGGTCGATCACGGTGAGGCTGGCGCTGGCGCGCTGGGCCGAGGTGAGGCGCAGGAAATCGGGTGTCAGCCTCTCGGTCAGCGCCATTTGCGCCAGGGCCAGCAGCATCGCGCCGTCGGCGTCGAGCACGGCGGTATAGCTGCCGGTGGCGGCGTCGGCGGCCTGCAGCGAGCCGCTGGTCGCGATGCCCAGCCGCGCCGCATGGGCCAGCAGCTCGCGACCGGCCGGGTCGTCGCCGACCGCGCTGAGCAGATGCACCGGCAGGCCCAGCCGCGCCAGGTTCTCGGCCACATTGCGGGCCACGCCGCCGGGCGTCTCGCGCTGGCTGACCGGGTTCGAGGTGCCCATCTGCAGCGGCGCCAGGGTGCGCAGCTTGCGGTCCAGATTGCTGCCGCCGATGCAGACGATGGGCGCACGCTGCGGCAGCACATAGGCCCGGCCCAGCAGCCGGCGCTCGCGCGTCAGGCTGGCGATATGGCCGGCCACCGCCGAGCGCGACAGGCCCAGGCGCTCGGCCAGGTCCTGCTGGCCGATGAAGGGGTTGTCGCGTATCAGTGCGAGCAGCTGTTCTTTTTTGCTGTCCATGGCGTTTGAAAACAATTGTCCGTATTGTAAAACAATTGTCTGGATCGAGGTGGTGTGCCCAGCGTGCCCGCTAAACTCGCGGCTCCCCAGTTCGCCACCGCCGCCGTGACCTCTCAGACCTGCCCCCAAGCCTTCATCCTCGACCTTGACGGCACCCTGGTCGATACGCTGGGCGACTTTGTCGCGGTGCTAAATCTGGTGCTGCAGGAGCTGGCGCTGCCGGCCGTGAGCCGCGAGTTCGTCGAGCTGACGATAGGCCAGGGCAGCGAGCACCTGATACGCAGCACGCTGGCCGAGGTGGGCGGGGCGCCCGCGCTCTACGAGACCGCCTGGGCGCGCTACCAGCAGCACTATCTGGCGCTGAACGGGCAGTTCTCGGCCGTGTTCCCGGGCGTGGTCGAAGGGCTGGAGCGGCTCGCGGCGCTGGGCCTGCCGATGGCCTGCCTGACCAACAAGCCGCTGGCCTTTGCCCGTGAGCTGCTGGCGCGCAAGGGCCTGGCCGGCTATTTCGGCTGGGTGTTTGGCGGCGACAGCTTCGAGCGCAAGAAGCCCGATCCGCTACCGCTGATCAAGACCTGCGAGGCGCTGGGCACGGCGCCTGGCGCCACCTGGATGATCGGCGACTCCAGCAACGATGCCCGCGCGGCGCGCGGCGCCGGTTGCCCGGTGGTGCTGATGCGCTATGGCTACAACCACGGTGAGCCCATCGACGCGGTGCCGGCGCTGCAGCACCTGGACCGGCTGGATCAGCTCACTGTCCCGAGCGGCTGCGCTGAATCCCCAGCAGCGCGTCCTTGAGCTGGTCGTCGGCCGGCGACTTGCCCAGCCAGATCTTCAGCAGCACGCCGAAGAACTCCGGCTCCTTGATCGGCTCACCGGCGACCTTGGCGCCGTTGACATAGACCACGGTGCCGGTGCCGGGAATCCACTCGACGCTGAAGTTCTCGCCGGTCGTGAGCTTTTTCTTGGTCGCAAAGATGTCGGCGATGCGCAGCACGCCGTTGATGGCCTTGGCGAACTCCTCGCGCGAGGCGTTCTGCTCCATGCCCTTGGTGAAGAGCTTGCCGAGCTCGTTGCCGTCGATCTCGCGCAGCATCTGGATGTGCAGGCGTTTCGGGCCCGGCGCGGCGAGCGCGGCCTCCGGCGTGCCGGCCTTGGCGCCCAGATACAGGCCTGCGGTATAGACCTTGAAGACGGCCTTGTAGCGAATGCCGGCGCCGTTGAGTTGCAGCTTCTGGCCGGCCACTTCGGCCGTGGGCTCGTACTTGACGCCTGCCACCTCGACCGTCTGGGCCTGGATGGGCAGGGCCATGGCCAGCAGCAGGGCCGCAAGGAATTGTCTCGACATGTCTCGCTCCGTTTTATCGGCGAAGTATGGCGCGAAGCCCGCCCGCTTGTCCGTGTTGTGCATCACGCACAAACCCTGAACGGAGTCGTCACACAAGCACTGCTAAACTGCGCCGCATCATGTTCATCACGCGCAAGCACATCAAGGGGTCGAACGACCGGGGAGCCTGGCCCTGGCGTCGCCCGTCCGACTTCGCCTGAAGCCGCTTGATTGATTGACCGTGTGCCGGCTCCTGGTTCCCAGAGTCGTACAGCCCGAACCTTCCCGGTGGGATGGACGCAGTCAAGCGACCTGACATCCGGTGTGCCTGCGTCGCCTTCGAGCGCGGGGCCGCCCTGCATCAAGGTACGTGATGATTACCGAACTCGAATTCCAGAGCCTGGCCGCCCAGGGCTATAACCGCATCCCGCTGCTCAGCGAGGCTTTTGCGGATCTTGAAACCCCGCTGTCCCTGTATCTGAAGCTGTGCGCCGGTGCCGGCAACGGACGGCACAGCTTCCTGCTGGAGTCCGTCGTCGGCGGCGAGCGCTTCGGCCGCTACTCCTTCATCGGTCTGCCGGCCCGCACCGTGCTGAAGAGCCAGGGACTGCGCACCGAGGTGCTGCGCGACGGCGCGGTGATAGAGACGCACGAGGGCAACCCGCTGGACTTCATCGAGGCCTACCAGCAGCGCTTCAAGGTGGCGCTGCGGCCCGGCATGCCGCGCTTTTGCGGTGGTCTGGCCGGCTATTTCGGCTACGACGCGGTGCGCTATATCGAGCCCAAGCTCGCCAAGACACAGAAGAGCGGCGGCCTGGACACGCCCGATGTGATGCTCTTGCAGTGCGAGGAACTGGCCGTCATCGACAACCTGTCGGGCCGGCTCTACCTGATCGTCTACGCCGACCCCTCCCAGCCCGAGGCCTATTTCCGCGCCAAGAAGCGCCTGAGCGATCTGCGCGACAAGCTGACCTACAGCGTCTCGGCGCCCCAGGTCAAGCGCGGCCAGTCGCACCCGGTCGAGCGTGAGTTCGCGCGCGCCGATTTCGAGGCCGGCGTGCTCAAGGCCAAGGACTACATCGCGGCCGGCGACTGCATGCAGATCGTGTTCGGCCAGCGCCTGCGCAAGCGCTACACCGAGTCGCCGCTGAGCCTGTACCGGGCGCTGCGTTCGCTGAACCCCAGCCCCTATATGTACTTCTACGATATGGGCGACTTCCAGATCGTCGGCGCCTCGCCGGAGATCCTGGTGCGCCACGAGCGCACACCCGAGGGCCAGCAGATCACGATCCGCCCGCTGGCCGGCACCCGCCCGCGCGGCGCGACGCCCGAGCTCGATGCGGCGCTGGAAGTGGAGCTGAAGGCAGACCCCAAGGAGCGTGCTGAGCACCTGATGCTGATCGACCTGGCGCGCAACGACATCGGCCGCATCGCCAAGACCGGCTCGGTCAAGCTGAGCGATGCCTTCGCGGTGGAGCGCTACTCGCATGTGATGCACATCGTCTCGAATGTCGAGGGCACGCTGCGCGAGGGTTTGAGCAATATGGACGTGTTCCGCGCCGCCTTCCCGGCCGGCACCTTGAGCGGCGCACCCAAGATCCGCGCGATGCAGATCATCGACGAACTCGAGCCGGTCAAGCGCGGCATCTATGGCGGCGCCTGCGGCTATCTGAGCTTCGCCGGCGATATGGACCTGGCGATTGCGATCCGCACCGGCATCGTGCAGGACCAGACCCTGTATGTGGCCGCCGCCGCCGGCATCGTGGCCGACTCGGTGCCCGAGCTGGAATGGAAGGAAACCGAGGCGAAGGCGCGCGCGCTGATTCGCGCGGCTGAACTGGTCGAGGAGGGCTTCTAAATGCTGCTGATGATCGACAACTACGACAGCTTCACCTTCAATCTGGTGCAGTACTTCGGCGAACTCGGCGCGGATGTGAAGGTCGTGCGCAACGACGAGATCAGTGTCGCCGAGATCGCGGCGCTGAAGCCCGATCAGCTGGTGTTCTCGCCCGGCCCCTGCTCGCCGGCCGAGGCGGGCGTCTGTGTGGAGGCGATCCAGCACTTCACCGGCAAGCTGCCCATCCTGGGTGTCTGCCTGGGCCATCAAAGCATCGGTGCGGCGCTGGGCGGCAGGATCATCCGCGCCAGGACCCAGATGCATGGCAAGGCCAGCACGATCAGCACCGACCGCAAGGGCGTGTTCAAGGGCCTGCCGCAGGACTTCTCGGTGATCCGCTACCACTCGCTGGTGATCGAGGAGGCCACGATGCCGGCGGTGCTGGAGATCAGCGCGCGCAGCGAGGATGGCGAGATCATGGGCGTGCGCCACCGCGAGCTGGCCGGCACGGCCACGCCGCTCGAAGGCGTGCAGTTCCATCCCGAGTCCATCCTGTCCGAGCACGGCCATGCGATGCTGAAGAACTTCCTGGAGCGAGCCTAATGAGCGCCATCGTCGACCTCAGAAGCGACACCGTCACCCGGCCCACGGCCGCCATGCGCGAGGCGATCGCGCGTGCCGAGGTGGGCGACGACGTCTTCGGCGACGACCCGACGGTGCTGGCCCTGCAGGCCCGCATGGCCGCGCTGACCGGCATGGAGGCGGCGCTGTTCATGCCCTCGGGCACGCAGAGCAATCTCTGCGCGATGCTGGCCCATTGCGAGCGCGGCGACGAGTACATCGTCGGCCAACTGGCCCACACCTACCGCTATGAAGGCGGTGGCGCGGCCGTGCTGGGCAGCATCCAGCCCCAGCCGCTGAGCCAGGATGGCCGCGGCCAGATGGATCTGGCCGACATCGCCGCAGCCATCAAGCCGAACGACCCGCACTTTGCGCGCAGCCGCCTGCTGTGCCTGGAGAACACCTGGAACGGCCAGGTCATGCCGCATGCCTATCTGGCCGAGGCCACGGCCCTGGTGCGCCGTCACGGCCTGAGCTGCCATCTGGACGGGGCGCGGGTGTTTAACGCCGCGGTCGCGGATGCGGGCGCAGACGGCGATGTGTTCGCCGCGCTCGCGCGCATCACCGCGCATTTCGACAGCGTCTCGGTCTGTTTCAGCAAGGGCCTGGGCGCGCCGGTGGGCTCGATGCTGTGCGGCTCGGCCGCGCTGATTGCGCGGGCGATGCGGGTGCGCAAGATGGTCGGCGGCGGCATGCGCCAGGTCGGCCTGCTGGCGGCCGCGGCCAACCATGCGCTGGATCACCATGTGCTGCGCCTGCGCGAGGACCACGCGCTGGCCGCCAGCCTGGCCGAAGGGCTCGCTGGCATCGAGGGTCTGAGCGTGCGCCCGGTGGACACCAATATCGTGTTTGCCGATGTGGCGGACGGACGCGGCGCCGATCTGCTGGCCCATCTGAAGGCGCAGGGCATCCTGGCCACCGGCCTGATCGGCCTGCGTTTCGTGACCCATCTGGATGTCAATGCCGAGGGCATCCGCCGCACCGTGGCCGCCGTGCGCGAGTTCTTCGCCGCCGGTGGCCGGGCGCCGACCCCAGCGGCCCGCGCCGCGACTGGCCCGTATTGAGATCTGCAGGAGCGACCCACATGCCCATTACCGACAACGAAGCCCTGACCCGCGTCATCGAGCACCGCGAGATCTTCCATGACGAGATGCTGACCCTGATGCGCCGCATCATGGCCGGCGAGATGTCGCCGGTGATCTCGGCCGCGCTGCTGACCGGCCTGCGCGTCAAGAAGGAAACCATCGGCGAGATCACCGCGGCCGCGCAGGTGATGCGCGAGCTGAGCAACAAGGTGCCGGTGCCGCCGAGCCCGCATCTGGTCGATGTCGTCGGTACCGGCGGCGACGGCGCCCACACCTTCAATATCAGCACCTGCTCGATGTTCGTCGCGGCCGCGGCCGGCGCACAGATCGCCAAGCACGGCAACCGCAGCGTCTCCAGCAAGACCGGCAGCGCCGATGTGCTGGAAGCGCTGGGCGCCAACATCATGCTGAGCCCGGCCCAGGTGGCCGAAAGCGTCAAGCAGACCGGCATCGGCTTCATGTTCGCGCCGAATCACCATCCGGCGATGAAGAACATCGCCCCGGTGCGGCGCGAGCTGGGTGTGCGCACCATCTTCAACATCCTGGGGCCGCTGACCAACCCGGCCGATGCGAAGAACATCCTGATGGGCGTGTTCCACCCCGATCTGGTCGGCATCCAGGTGCGCGTGATGCAGCGCCTGGGCGCCGAGCATGCGGTGGTGGTCTACGGCAAGGACGGCATGGACGAGATCTCGCTGGGCGCGGCCACCCTGGTCGGCGAGCTGAAGAACGGCGAGGTGCGCGAGTACGAGATCCATCCGGAAGACTTCGGTCTGGCCATGGTGAGCAACCGCAGCCTCAAGGTCGCCGGT
The DNA here is from genome assembly GCA_005503085.1 of Burkholderiales bacterium C2. Classification (GTDB taxonomy): domain Bacteria; phylum Pseudomonadota; class Gammaproteobacteria; order Burkholderiales; family Burkholderiaceae_C; genus Roseateles_E. Next base: position 248,707 of record SCOI01000008.1, read on the forward strand.
CCCGAGGAGTCGCGCGTGATGCTGATGGGCGCGCTGGAAAATGTCGAAGGGCCGGCGCGCGATATCGTGATCCTGAATGCCGGTGCGACGCTGTATGCAGCCAATGTCGCCGAATCGATTGCCGACGGCATTGCCAAGGCCCGTGCCGTGATCGCGTCCGGCGCCGCCAAGGACAAGCTGGAACAGTTCGTCGCGGCGACCCAGTCGCTGGGCAAGGCTTGAGAGAGAGAAAGATCGAGATGGACGACATCCTGAAGCGCATCGTTGCGGTCAAGCACGAGGAGATCAAGGCGGCGCGCGCCGCGCTGCCGCTGGCCGCCGTGCGGCGCGAGGCCGAGCAGCTCGGCGGCCTGCGCGATTTCGAGGCCGCGCTGCGCGCCAGGATCGCCGCGGGCCACAGTGCGGTGATCGCCGAGATCAAGAAGGCCAGCCCCAGCAAGGGCGTGATTCGCGCCGACTTCCGGCCCGCCGAGATCGCGGTCAGCTATGAGCGGCAGGGTGCGGCCTGTCTCAGCGTGCTGACCGATGCGCAGTTCTTCCAGGGCGCGCCTGCCTATCTGCAGCAGGCCCGCGCTGCCTGCGCGCTGCCGGTGCTGCGCAAGGACTTCATGGTCGACGAGTACCAGGTCTATGAGGCCCGCGCGATGGGGGCCGATTGCATCCTGCTGATCGCCGCCTGCCTGGAAGACGCGCAGATGGCCGATCTGGAGGCCTGCGCGCAAAGCCTGGGCCTGGCGGTGCTGGTCGAGGTGCACGACGGCGCCGAGCTGGACCGCGCGCTGCGGCTGAAGACGCCGCTGGTCGGCATCAACAACCGCAATCTGCGCAGCTTCGAGGTCACGCTGGACACGACCCTGGGCCTGCTGAAGAACGTGCCGGCCGATCGTCTGCTGGTCACCGAGAGCGGCATCCTCGGCCCGGCCGATGTGCGGACCATGCGCGCGGCCCAGGTCAATGCCTTCCTGGTCGGCGAGGCCTTTATGCGCGCGCCCGATCCCGGCGCGGCGCTGGCCGAGCTGTTCGCGTGAGTGCCGACGCGGTCTCTGGCGGCTGGGCGCCCATCGTCGAGGCCTGGCGCGCCAGCCCGGCCGGCCAGGGCCTGGAGGCCTATCTGGCCCAGCGCCGCGCTGCCGGTGCGACGATCTATCCGCCCGAGCCCTATCGCGCGCTGCAGCTGACCCCGCTGGACCAGGTCAAGGTCGTGATCCTGGGTCAGGACCCGTACCACGGCCCGGGGCAGGCCGAGGGCCTGTCCTTCTCGGTGCCGCGCGGTCTCAAGAAACTGCCGCCCAGCCTGCGCAATATCTACAAGGAGTTGCAGCGCGATCTGGGCCTGACGCCGCCGGCCCATGGCCATCTTGCCACGTGGGCCGAGCGCGGCGTGCTGCTGCTCAACACCTGCCTGACGGTCGAGGACGGCGCGCCGGCCAGCCATGCCAAACGGGGTTGGGAGGCGCTGACCGATGCGCTGATACGGGTGGCGGCCGCCGATGCGGCGCCCAAGGTCTTCATGCTCTGGGGCGCGCACGCCCAGGCTAAGGCGATGCTGATCGCGGCGGCCGGTCCCCAGCATCTGATCCTGCAGTCCAACCATCCCTCGCCGCTGTCGGCGACACGGCCGCCGCTGCCCTTCATCGGCTGCGGTCATTTCTCGCGAGCCGCCCAGTGGCTGGCCGAGCAGGGACGGGCGCTGGAGTGGCGTTTACCGGAATAACCCTGATTTGGTGCCTTATTGGTATTAACCCGAGATTAAGGCAGAACCCGCGTCACTGAGGGTAAATCAGTGGAATACCAATTGACGTACCGGTATCTCTGGTACTAGACTGGTATTAACATGAGAACGGTCCTCGAACGCGCGCTCGATGCGCTCACTCCCAGCAATATCAAGACCATACGCTACCTGGTGGGCGTCGATGGCGGTGGCACCGGCACCCGTCTGCGGCTGGCCGATCTGGATGGTCGCCCGCTGGGTCAGGGTGAGGCCGGGCCCTCGGCCTTGGGGCAGGGGGCCGAGCAGGCTTGGCATCATATCCAGCAAGCCCTGCAGGCGGCTTGCCGGCAGGCGGGCCTGGACTCGCTGAACCTGGCCGAGTGTGCCATCGGTCTGGGGCTGTCGGGGGCCACCGTGGTCGAGCAGGCCCAGGCTTTCATGCGCATCCAGCCCGGCTATGCCCATGTGGTGCTGGACAACGACGGCTACACCACGGTGCTGGGTGCCCATGGCGGCGCGCCGGGCGCGGTGGTCGCGGCCGGCACCGGTTCGGTGGGCGAGGCCTTGCGAGCCGATGGTTCGCGCGTCATGAGCAGCGGCTGGGGCTGGATCAACGGCGACGAGGGCAGCGGTGCCTGGCTGGGGCTGAAGGCGATGCGCCATGCCCAGCAGGCGCTGGACGGCCGGGTGCCGGCCGGGCCGCTGGCCCGCGCGGTCTGGGCTTTTGCCGGTAGCGACCGCGAAACCCTGCTGGCCTGGTGCGCCAGCGCCGCCCAGCATGGCCACGCGCGACTGGCGCCGCTGGTGTTCGAGAACGCCGCGCACGATCCGGTTGCCCAGGGCTTCGTCAACGAGGCCGTGGCCGAACTGGAGCGTCTGGCCTTGGCGCTCGACCCGCAAGGGCAGTTGCCGCTGGCGCTGTGCGGCAGTGTGGCGCTGCGTCTGGCGCCGCTTTTTTCCGAGTCGATACGAGCCCGCTGCGTCGCGCCCCAGGGCGATTCGGCCGCGGGCGCGCTGCTGCTGGTTCGCGGCGCCTTAACCGAGATGGGGTCCTAAGAAAATCATGTCAAGCGCCGCCAAGCTGCCCTTTCAATTCAAGCCTGATCCGCAGGCCGCCTCGCCGCTGTATATGCAGCTGGCCCAGAAGCTGGCCCAGGCGATCCGCGACGGCCAGTACCACGCCGACGAGGCCCTGCCCTCGGAGCGGGTGCTGTCCGAATCGCTGGATCTCTCGCGCGTCACGGCCCGCAAGGCCATCGACCGTCTCGTCGAGCAGGGGCTGATCATCCGCAAGCGCGGCTCGGGCAACTACATCGCGCCCAAGCTGGAGCAGCCGCTGTCGCGCCTGACCAGCTTCTCTGAAGAGCTGCACCAGCGCGGCTTCAAGCCCAGCTCGCGCTGGTTGACGCGCAGCTTCTCGCTGGCCGCGCCCGATGAGCAGCTGAGTCTGGGTCTGACCACGGGCGAGCGGGTCTCGCGCCTGGAGCGCCTGCGCCTGGCCGACACGGTGGTGATGGCTTACGAGGTCAGCGTGCTGCCCGAGGCGGTGCTGCCCGATCCGCAGGCGGTCGAGGCCTCGCTGTACGCCCATCTGGCCCAGCATGGCGGCGCGCCGGTGCGTGCGCTGCAGCACATCCGCGCCATCAATGCCGAGCCCAAGCTGGCCGAGCTGCTGGAAGTGCCGGTGGGGCAGGCGGTGCTGTTCATCACGCGGGTGGGTTTTCTGGAGTCGGGCCAGGCGGTGGAGCTGACGCACTCCTACTGCCGCAGCGATTACTACGACTTCGTCGCCGAGATGCGGCGTGAGGGCTGAGGCGGGGATGAGTTTGGGCCAGACCATTGAGGGCTATGTCCTGACGCCGCAGGGCTTTGTGCGCGGCACGCTGACCCAGCGGGACGGCCGCATCGCGGCCATCAGCGGCGAGCCGGTCAGCGAATCCGAGGTCCGCCACGGCCGGGCGCTGCCGCTTGTGCTGCCGGGCTTCATCGATGTGCATGTGCATGGTGGTGGCGGGCGCGACACGATGGAAGGCGGCGACGCCGCGCTGGCGATCGCCCGCATGCACGCACGCCACGGCACGACCGCGCTGCTGGCGACGACGATGACGGCGCCGATGGGGGATATCCGTACGGCGCTGAGCGCGCTCGGCCCGGTCTGCCGCGAGCGCGCGAGCGGCAGCGCCCGGGTGCTGGGCGTGCATCTGGAAGGCCCTTACATCAACCCCGGCAAGCTCGGCGCCCAGCCCGACTTCGCCAAGCCCGCCAGCATCGAGGAAATCCAGGCGCTGCATGCGCTGGCCCCGATCCGGCTGATCACGCTGGCGCCCGAGCTGCCCGGCAACCTGGATCTGATCACCGCGCTGCGTGCGGCCGGTTTCCAGGTGCAGATCGGCCATACGCTGGGCACTTACGAGGATGGCGTGGCCGCGCTGGCGCATGGCGCCGGCGGCTTCACCCATCTGTTCAATGCGATGACCGGCCTGCACCACCGCGAGCCGGGCATGGTGGGCGCGGCGCTGGCCCATGCGCAGTATTCGGAAATCATTCCCGACCTGCTGCATGTGCATCCGGGCGCGATCAAGGTGGCGCTGCGCGCCATCCCCTGCCTGTTCTGCGTCAGCGATTCGACCGCCGCAGCCGGCATGCCCGATGGCGAATACAGCCTGGGCAGCCACAAGGTGCGCAAGTGCATGGGCGGCGTGCGCCTGCCCGACGGCACGCTGGCGGGCAGCACGCTGACGCTGGACCAGGCGTTGCGCAATCTGGTGGGGCTGGGCCTGGAGATCGCGGACGCCTCGCGCCGCGTCTCCACCCATGCGGCCGATTACATGGGCCTGGACGAACGCGGCCGCCTGGCCGTCGGCGCCTGGGTCGATTTGGTGGTGATGGACCGGGATCTGCAGTTGCAGCGTGTGCTTGTTGAAGGGGAAGAGATTGACATCGCGAATGCTTGAGGAAGCGCTGAGCGCGCCCGCCGCCGTGGCGCGCCAGCTGGCCGCCGACCAGAATGCCTATGCGGCGCTTGGCGAGGCGCTGCGCGCCAGCCCGCCGACCAGCCTGCTGACGGTGGCCCGCGGCAGCTCCGACCATGCGGCCCACTACATGGCCTATCTGATGATGGCGCGGCTGGGCCGGCTGGTGACCTCGCTGCCGATGTCGCTGATCACGCTTTACCAGAGCAAGATCGAGTGCAAGGGCCTGGTCTCGCTGGCCTTCTCGCAGTCCGGCCAGAGCCCGGACCTGGTGGCGCCGACGAAATTCTTCAGCGCCGGCGGGGCCCGCACCGTGGCCTTTGTGAACGCCGAGGGCTCGCCGCTGGCGGCCGCGGCCCAGCATGTGTTCGGCCTGCATGCCGGCCCGGAGCAGAGCGTTGCCGCGACCAAGAGCTATATCGCCCAGCTGGTGGCTGGTGCCCGCGTGGTCGCGGCCTGGCAGGCGGACGAGGACCTGTCCGCCGCGCTGCAGACCCTGCCGCAGGCGCTGGAGAAGGCGGCCGCGCTGCGCTGGGATGTGGCGGTCGAGGCCTTGAAGGATGCCGACAAGCTGTTCGTGATCGGCCGCGGCACCGGCCTGGCGATCGCGATGGAGGCGGCGCTGAAGTTCAAGGAGACCTGCGGCATCCAGGCCGAGGCCTTCTCGGGCGCCGAGGTCAAGCACGGGCCCATGGCCCTGGTCGAGGAAGGCTATCCGCTCTTGGTGTTCGCGCCGCGCGGCCCGGCCCAGGCCGGCCTGATCGCGCTGGCCGAGGAGATGCGCGGCCGTGGCGCGCGCGTGCTGCTGGCCGCGCCGGCCGGCACGCCCGGTGCCGAGCTGGAACTGGCCTGCACCGGCAACGAGGACCTGGACCCGATCGCCGCAGTGCAGAGCTTCTACCCGATGGTGGAAGCGCTGGCGCGCGCGCGCGGGCTCAACCCCGACCAGCCGCGCCATCTGGCCAAGGTCACGAAGACGCATTGATCATGAGCGCCACCCCTGCTTTCCAGCCCGGCCGTCTGGTGATGGTCGATATCCAGGGCAAATCCCTGGACGCGGCCACGGCCGCTTTCCTGCGCGAGCACCATATCCGCGCGGTCTGCCTGTTCCGCAAGAATCTGGGCAGCGAGGCCGAGGTGCGCCAGCTGACCCGCGATCTGCGCGAGGTGATGGGCCCCGAGGCCCTGATCGGCCTCGACCAGGAGGGCGGCTCGGTGGTGCGCGCGACCTTTCTGCCGCAGCCGCCCTCGGCGATGGCACTGGGTGCGGCCGGCGACGAGGCCTTGACCGAGCGGGTCGGCGCGGCCGTGGCCCGCGGCCTGCGCGGCATCGGCGTGAACTGGAACTTCGCGCCGGTCACCGACATCAACAACAATCCGGCCAATCCGGTGATCGCCGAGCGCAGCTTTGCCGAGGATGCCGACGAGGTGACCCGCCTGGCCGGGGCCTGGATGCGCGGCTCGCTGGCCGCCGGCGTGGCCTGCTGCATCAAGCACTTCCCCGGCCATGGCGACACCCATGTGGACTCGCATCTGGACCTGCCGACGGTGGACAAGAGCCGCGCCGAGCTCGATGCGCTGGAGCTGCGGCCCTTCAAGGCCTTGCGTGATGCCGCGCCCTCGGTGATGACGGCCCATATCGTCTATCCGCAGATCGACCCCGACTATCCGGCCACGCTGTCGAAGAAGGTGCTGGGCGGCATCCTGCGCGAGGAGCTGGGCTACGAGGGTGTGGTCATCACCGACGCGCTGATGATGAAGGCCATCGCCGAGCGCTATGGCTATGCGCGCGCGGCGGTGCTGGCGATCAATGCCGGCGCCGACATGATATTGGCGCAGGGCTCGCTGGAGGAGCAGGGCCAGGCTATCGCGGCCTTGCAAGCGGCCTTTGCCAGCGGCGAGCTGACGCAAGCCCAGGGCGAGCGCGCCGCCGTGCGCCTGGACGCGCTGGCCCGCGCTTACCCGGTAGTGCATGACGACTACCGCGGCGCGCAGCGCGACGGCGATGACGCCCTGATGCGTCAGGCCTGGGCAGCCGGGCTGACTGCGCTGCGCGGCGCGCAGGCGCCGGCGCGCAGCGAGCGGCTGCGCGTCTATGTGCAGGACAGCGTGCCGACCGACGGCGTCTCCGAGGCGGGCCCGACCGGCGCGCAGGTGCGGGCGCTGTTCGACGGTTTCGGCGATGTGGACTTCGTCGCGCTGGATGACATCGCCGCGCTGGCCTGGGCCGATGTGCCGGCCGACGGCCGCCGCACCATCGTCGCCTCGACCCACCGGGCCCGCTACGGCGAGCAGGCGGGCCACTGGCGGCCGGACCTGCATCTGGTGCTGTGGAACCCGTTCCAGGCCCTCGATGTGGCGGCCCCCACCGTCATCACCTGGGGCTATGCGGACGGCGCACTGGCGGCCCTGGCCGCCTGGCTGAACGGCGCCGCCCCAGCGCAAGCACAGTCCCCTGTCACCCTCAACTAGAGCCCCACCATGACCCAGCAACGCTCGCCCCACGCTTCCCCGATTCGCTGGGTGCCGACGCTGTACTTTGTGCAGGGCCTGCAGTTCTTCGTCGTCATGCTGATTGCCGGCCTGATGTTCAAGAGCATGGGCGTGCCCAACGACCAGAACGCGCGCTGGACCGGCCTGCTGGGACTGGCCTGGGCGATCAAGCCGCTGTGGAGCCCCTTTCTGGAGTTGCTGAGCAGCAAGAAGCTGGTGGTGGTGGCGATGCAGTTCACCGGTGCAGTGGGCCTGGCGCTGCTGGCGCTGGCGGTGCAGCTGCCGATGTATTTCGCGGCCTCCGTCGCGGTGCTGTTCCTGCTGGCCTATGCCGCCGCGACCCATGACATCGCCTGCGACGGGCTGTACCTGAGCAGCCTCAACCCGACCCAGCAGGCGGCCTATGCGGGCTGGCAGGGCGCGTTCTTCAACGCTTCGAAGTTCCTGACGCTGGGCGGCCTGCTGGTGCTGGCCGGCAAGCTGGAGGCCAGCGTGGGAGTCTTCAATGCCTGGTCGGCGATCTTCGTGCTGCTGGCCGTGCTGCTCGCGAGCCTGGCGGCCTACAACGCCTGGGCGCTGCCCGGCACACTGAACACCGAGCGCAGCGAGCTCAGCGCGGCCAGCGTGGCCCGCACGCTGCGCGAGGTGGTGCTGGACCTGTTCCAGAAGCCGGGCATCTGGATGATGGTGCTCTTCATCGTGCTGTTTCGCTTTGCCGAAGGCCAGGTACAGACCATCGGCCCGCTGTTCATGAAGGAGGCGAGGACGCTGGGCGGGCTGGGCCTGACTACCGACCAGATCGGCAGCATCTATGGCATCTACGGCACGGCGGCCTTTCTGATCGGCAGCATCCTGGGCGGCTACTTCACGGCCTGGCTGGGCCTCAAGCGCGCCATGCCCTTCCTGATCGTGTGCATGGCCGTGCCGAATGCCACCTTCTACTATCTGTCCGCCACGATGCCCAGCGATGTGCTGCACATCGGTGCGGCGGTGGCGTTCGAGAACTTCGGCTATGGCTTCGGCTTTGTCGGCATGATTCTCTTCATCATGCAGGTGGTGGCGCCGGGCAAGTTCTCGACCGCGCACTACGCGCTGGGCACCGGCGTGATGCAGCTGGGCTTCATCTTCTCCAAGACCATCAGCGGCGACATCCAGATGGCCATGGGCTACCAGAGCTTTTTCCTCTGGACCATCGTCTGCGGCCTGCCGGTGCTGCTGTTACTGTTCTTCGTCAAGATTCCTGCGCCTGCGGCCGTGCCGGCCTCCGAGCAGCCCGCAGCGGCGCCGCTGGCCAGCTGAAGCGAGATCCGACCATGCCCAATGCACTGCGCGAGCTGGCGCTGGCCGCCCTGACCACCGTTTGCCTTTGTCAACCTGCGCGGGCGCAAGCGCCTGCGCAGGTTTTTTTTGACGACTTCAGCTACCGCCACAGCGGCGAGCTGGGCAGCGGCGGCTGGACCCCGCGCAGCCAGGCCGGGCATCCTGGCCTCCCGGGTGCGCAGTGGCGCAGCGACGCGCTGAGCCTGCTGGACGATGCCGAGCTCAAGGGCAACCGCCTGCTGCGCCTGCGCGCCGCCACCGATGGCACCGGGCCGGGCACGCAGCAGGTGCAGCTGTGCCATGCGCGCAAGTATCTGGAGGGCACGTATGCGGCGCGGGTACGCTTTCGCGATGAGCCTAGCAGCGGCGCCGACGGCGACCCGGTGATCCAGACCTTTTATGTGGTCAGCCCGCTGAAGCACGACTTTGATCCCGAGTTCAGCGAGATCGATTGGGAGTACCTGCCCAACGGCGGCTGGGGCAGCCCGGACACCCGCATCTACGGCATCAGCTGGCAGACCGTCAAGCTGGAGCCCTGGCAGGCCTTCAACGGTTCGCACCAGGAGCGCGGCTCGCTCAACGGCTGGCATACGCTGATGATGCAGGTGCTGGACGGCCAGGTGCGGCTCTTCATCGACGGCCGCCCGGTGGCCCGGCATGGCGGCCGCAACTATCCGGTGGTGCCCATGTCGATCAATTTCAATCTGTGGTTCTCGCCCGGCGGCCTGCTGCCGGCCAGCGCCACGCCGCGGGTCTACGAGCAGGATGTGGACTGGGTCTTTCATGCGCGCAATGCGCGGCTGAGCCCGGCCGAGGTGGCGGCGCAGGTGGCGGCGCTTCGCCATGCCGGCTCCGCCCGCGTCGACCAGGTGCCGCCGGCTCAGCCGCCGCTGGACAGCCGCTGCGACTTCTGAGCCCGGTCCGTAACAGTCGATGAATCAACGCTACGCCTCGGTCGATGCGCTGCGCGGCCTGTGTGTTGCCGCGATGCTGCTGGTCAACAACCCCGGTGACTGGGGCCATGTCTATGCGCCGCTGCAGCATGCGGCTTGGCATGGCTGCACGCCGACCGATCTGATCTTTCCCTTCTTCCTGTTCATCGTCGGTGTCTCGCTGAGCCTGGCGCTGGGCCCCAAGGTCGAGGCGGGCGCTGCACTTGCACCGCTGCGCCGCGCGGTGCTGATACGTGCGCTGCGCATCCTGCTGCTGGGCCTGGCCCTGCATGCGCTGGCCTGGTGGCTGATGGACAAGCCCTACTTCCGCCTGATGGGCGTGCTGCAGCGCATCGCGATCTGCTTTGCGCTGACCGGGCTGGCGGCCCTGGTTCTGCGGCCGCGCCAGCAATGGGGCCTGCTGCTGGCCCTGTTGCTGGGCTGGGGCCTGCTGCTGCTGAGTGGCGGCAGCCTGGACAAGGCCGGCAATATTGCCGCCCGGGTCGACAGCCTGCTGCTGGGCCCGCTGGCCTATGAGTGGCGCGAGGGCCTGGCCCACGAGCCCGAGGGCCTGCTGTCGACCCTGGGTGCGCTGGCCACCACCATGCTGGGCCTGCGCGTCGGCGCCTGGCTGCGCGAGCGCCACATGAAGGCGCTGCTGGCTGCCGGCCTGTTCTGCCTCGCGGCGGGTTGGCTGTGGAGCCAGTGGCAACCGATGAACAAGCAGCTGTGGACGCCCAGCTTCGTGCTGTGGAGTGGCGGCATCGCGACACTGACCCTGCTGCTGGCCCAGCGTCTGATCGACCAGCGCGGCTGGCCGGCCCTGGGGCGCAGCTTTGGGGTCAACGCGATCACGGCGTATGCGGGCGCTTGGATGATGAGTGTGGTGCTGGATGGGTTAGGTTGGTCAGCGCCGCTGTACCGGCTGGGGCTGGGCTGGCTGCCGCTGACACCCGAGGCGCGGTCGCTGGCGTATGCGCTGTGCTTTGTGCTGGTCTGGGCTGCGATCGCCCGGGTGCTGGATCGGCGCGGGGTCTATATCAAGGTGTAGCGTTCGCGACTGTCCATGTCGCCGAGCTTGGCGTCCAGCAGTTCGTAGCTGTGGGGGGCAACAGGCAAGTGGTGCGGATACGTGGCCAGGTAAAAGGCCGTGCTGGGTGCTGCAACTGCCCAGTTGCTGGCGGTTCTCGGGCGGGTCCTGGGGCGGCCGCGCCAGACCCGTCCACGGCCAGCACCCGCAACGGCCGCTGTGCGTTCGCCTTAGACCGACTCCGCCGGGCTTGGGTCGACAGGCCCAGCAGCTCGGCCAGCGCTTGTTTGCCCAGATGCTGACGGGCTGGCCCACTGGCGCGGTGTACCGCAAAGGTCTGCCCGTCAAGGCTCAGTCCCAACTGCTGCTGTGCCTGCCACATCGGCTGATTGCGAAACGGCGGCAGTCCGATCACCAGGCACACCGCTTGCTCGATTCAGGCAGGCACGATCAGCACACTGAGCTCGTGCAACCGACCTGGGGCTCTTGAGACAGGGCCTCGCGATGGACTGCTTTGCGGCAGGTTCTCAAGAAAAAAAGGGAACGTGTTTTTGACACGTTCCCTTTTTACCGGATCAGCTGGCCTTGCTGACTGGCCCGGTTTGCGCCGGGCCTTTTCTTCAGCCTTCGTCGATCAGAACTTGGCGCTCAGGCCCAGACGGATCGTGCGCTCGCCATCGAAGCCCCAGGCAGGGAAGCCCGCACGCAAGGGAGCTTTAACGCTGGTATTGGAGGCGGCAGCCACACCGTACTGAACGTCATCATCCTTGAGCAGGTTGGTGACCTCCAGCGACAGCTTCAGGTTCTTGGTGAAGTTCCAGCCGAAGCTCAGGTCCAGCGTGCCGAATGCATCGTGCATGCGATTGCCGTACCAGTAAGCACCTTCGCGGATCATGTACTTCGAACGCCAGTTGTAGGCCGCACGAGCGAAGTAGGCTTCGGTCTCGTAGTAGCCCACCAGGTTCACATTGTGCTTGGAAGCTTGGGTGAACACGCTGAGCTGGTCGAGGTAGCTGCTGGCCGGTGCTTTGCCTTCGGTGAGGGTGTAGTTGGCAACAATGCCGAAGCCATTGCCGAAGCCGTGGTTGGCTTGGAGCTCCAGACCACGGATCGTGCCGCCGCCGGCGTTGACGTAGCTTTGCAGCGTCCAGTTGTCCACGCCAGAGTTCGGATCAACCAGGCCGACCTTCTGGTTCGGCGTGACTTGAGCCACGACGAAGTTCGAAATGTCCTTCGTGAAATAGGTGGCCGACAGCAAATTGCCCCTGCCGTAGTAGTACTCCAGGCCGATGTCGGCTTGACTGGACTTCATGGGCTTGAGACCCACGTTGCCGACAGTCCAAGTTTCATTGCCCGGATTCTTGTCGTTGTAACCGGACACCGTCACGCCGAACATGTTCGCAAAATTCGGGCGGGTGATGGCTTGCGATGCCGTGGCGCGCAATACCAGATCACGACGCAGGTCGAACGCGAGGTTGACGCTGGGCAGCACATCGTTATACGTTGCTGAAGTCGATGCCGTGCTCTTGCTCCAGTTCTGGTTGCCAGAGTAACCGTCTGCCGGCGTGGTGCCGTCGAACTTGTAGCCGGTACTGGTGATCTTGGTCGAGATGTAGCGCAGACCGAAATTGCCACGCATGCCCTGTGTGTCGAACTCGAACATGCCGTAGGCCGAACGGTTCTTTTCGTTGAGCTCGCCGTAGCCCGAACGGTCTTCGACCCAAGAGCTGATGTTCTTGGTGGTGTTATTCAACATGCCACCGACATTGGCGCGCGGCACCGTCCAGCTGGACAAACTCAGCGAGCCGTCAAACAGTGTCGAGGTGTCGGCCGGGGCGACGGTGCTGTTCCAGATCGGGCGGAAGCTGCGCTTCTCGAAGGTGTGATCCGCCAGGCGCACGCCGGTCTTGAACGAGTTGATGACGCCCCAGTTCAGGTCGAAGGTGGCGTCGAGCTGGCCGAACTTTTCCTTGTCCTTGTTCGGACCCTTCGAGGAAGCCCAGGTTTCCGGGGTGAGCTGCGCAGGTAGATCCTTGATTCCAAAGGATTGGTTCGAGGTCGGGATTAGGACCATCTGCTTGCCGGTCGCGTCGACCGTACCTTGCCATTTGGGAAGGTTGGCGCCCGCAGTCCAGTCACCAATCGAGTAGTTGGTCGTCAGCGAGGTGCCGCCATCGGCCTTGGTGCTGCCAATAACGAAGTCGAACTTGGCGCTATCGATCTTGTAGTGGGCGTCAGCAACCACGCTGTCCGAGGTCATGCTGGCGCCGCGGGCCCAGACTTGGAAGAATTCGTTGGGCAGCGGCTTGGCCGCCGTGGTCGTGCTGTGCAGGCAGATGCCGTTGGGGTTGACGCTACTCGTGTTGGCAGGGTCGCGCTTGTCGCAATTGTTGTCGTGGAAGATGTAGCGGCCCGTGTTGGCAGCGTCGGCATTGAGCTTCATCTTCAACACATTCAGTCCCACCTCCAATCCATCGATAGGGCGGGCTTGCAGGACGACGTTGAGTGCGGTGCGCTTGCGCTCTTGCGCAAAGGTGGTGGGGACCACCATGCCGGTACTCCAGCCTTCGTCGATTTCGGTGCCTCGACGGATATAGTCACCCTTGGACTGGCCCGCAGCGACCAGCACGCCCAGACTGCGACCGGTGTTGCGCCAGCTGTACAGACCCGAGAACTCCTTCTCAGGATCGCTGATGGTGCCGTCGCCGTAGCGCACGCTGCCGAAGGCCGTGTTGGCCTTCAGGTCTAGCGGCTTGCGGGTCTTTACGATCACCGTGCCACCGATGCCGCCTTCGGTCAGATCGGCCTGGGACGACTTGTAGACCTCCATGCCGCCGATCATTTCGGAGGGCAGCAGGGAGTAGTTGAACGAACGGTCGATGTCCATCTGGTCATACCAGCCGGTCGATGCGACGGTCTGCCCGTTCAGCGTGGTATAGGTCATCTGCGGGTCGGAGCCGCGGATCGAAACCGAGGCACCCTGGCCGAAGGCCCGACCTACCGAGATGCCCGGGATGCGGCCTAGCGCCTGCCCGACGTCGGAGTCGGGCAGCTTGCCCACATCTTCGGCCGATACGGCGTCCACAACGGCGCTGGCGTTCTTCTTAATGCTTGCGGCGGTTTCCAGCGAAGCCCGGATGCCGGTGATGACCACCTGGTCGAGTTGGCTGGCCTCGGGTTTCGCAGCCGCTTGCCCGGCCTGCTGGGCTTGGGCGGTGAACATCACGCCCAGCAATGTCAGCGACACGGCGGCCGCGATGGGGGTCTGTCGGACCTTCTTCATAAACTGCTCCTCGATATGGCCGTCAACGAATCGGCCTGTTTAGACGCGGAGCCCGATGCATACCCATGGAGAAGTGGCATGCGTCTGGCGCCCCAGATGGACATCAATGTGCAACCAATGCCATGCCACTATACGGCGGTGTAGTGCCACTTTGCTACCACTTCATGACTCGTGTTTTCCCTGCTTGTCGTTGCTTTTGCGACAGCAAACGGGTGTTGATGTTGTTTCTTGGTAGCTAATTGGTATTGCTTTCGGGTTTGGGCTGGTATTGGCTATAGATGATGAAAGGGCGGGGTGGTGTGCTCCTGCTGTGAGCCGAGGGCTTGGCGTCGCTGGACTTGAAAAGTCTTTGCGGCCTAAAAAAGCTGTGCTATAGTCGCAGGCTCGCCTCGGAGGGGTGGCCGAGTGGTTAAAGGCAGCAGACTGTAAATCTGCCCGCTAACGCGTACGCTGGTTCGAATCCAGCCTCCTCCACCAAGGCGAACGTTTTGATGGGTCGAGATGCCGGTGATCCGGGTCTCGATTCCAGCGGGGCGATGAAGAAGAGTTGGATTGATCAAGGCTCCCGGGCGGGAGTAGTTCAATGGTAGAACCTTAGCCTTCCAAGCTAATGACACGGGTTCGATTCCCGTTTCCCGCTCCAGTTGTGGGGTGCTTGGTTGTGTGGGGTGGTTGTAGCGTCGATACCGGTTTGCTGGTTGGTTTGCCGTCAAACCTGTGTCGATGCCCATGTGGCTCAGTGGTAGAGCACTCCCTTGGTAAGGGAGAGGTCACGCGTTCGATCCGCGTCATGGGCACCACCAATTTCTTCTGGTCTGATCTGATCCTATTCAGGAGCGCAAGATGGCAAAAGGCAAATTTGAACGCACCAAGCCGCACGTCAATGTGGGCACCATCGGTCACGTTGACCATGGCAAGACCACGCTGACGGCTGCTATTGCAACCGTGCTGTCGAAGAAGTTCGGCGGCGAGGCCAAGGCCTACGACCAGATCGACGCAGCGCCCGAAGAGAAGGCACGCGGCATCACGATCAACACCGCTCACGTCGAGTACGAAACGGCCAACCGCCACTACGCTCACGTGGACTGCCCCGGCCACGCTGACTATGTGAAGAACATGATCACCGGCGCCGCCCAGATGGACGGTGCGATCCTGGTGTGCTCGGCCGCTGACGGCCCGATGCCCCAGACCCGCGAGCACATCCTGCTGGCGCGTCAGGTCGGTGTGAAGTTCATCATCGTCTTCCTGAACAAGTGCGACATGGTCGACGACGCCGAGCTGCTCGAGCTGGTCGAAATGGAAGTGCGCGAGCTGCTCTCCAAGTACGACTTCCCGGG
>SCOI01000009.1 GCA_005503085.1 Burkholderiales bacterium C2
TGCTCCAGCACCATGCGCACGGCACGCTCACGTACCTCAGGGGAAAACTTCGGGGACTTCTTCATGGCTCCATTCTCTACAGTTGAAGCCTCCTCGAAACCCGGGGCGATTCAATCCTCCTTTGTGAGCGTCCTTAGGGAAATCCGACTAACGATGCCCGAGGCCCGCCCCTTAAACTGAGACGACGCACAGGCTGCAAAAGCCTACAGGGCACAGTATGGTGGCGCCGGCAGAAGCGGCGCAGTTAATCTACCGTGCAGGGAGAAGATGATTGGTCATTGAAGTACCCGTTCCGCACCACGAACGCTACGGCCATGGAAGCGTGGTGCGTGTGTACGCCAACCACATTGACGTCCAATTGGCGGAGCCGCTGCGCGGGGTGCACGTCGTGCGGATCGCCCGCGAACACTGGCCGTCCGGCAGGCGATCACATTTGCCCACGGGGCAGGCCCCATGGCAGTTGGGTGAGGCGGTTGGTGCTCTGTTCGTCTATGACCTCGAGTCCGCCTACGGCGACGATGGCATGCCCAAGCCCGATGGTCATGGCTTTGCTTCCATCACGTGGGGGCAACGGCAAGACAACCCTTGGGACCGAGGCCACTCGAACCATCCGGCGCCGGGCAGTTCGGTAGTCGCTCAGGTGCACCAGCCCGCCGGCCCCGACACGGTGGTGGTGCGCTTTGGCACGCACGACCCCGCCATATTGCTGGAGGGCTACCTACATCGCGTGCGGGTTCCTCATGGAAATGGAAGGGGCACGCCCCTGCACGAATTGCTGCCTGTCTCGATGCGCTTGGTGGCCCGCGTCATCGAGGTGAATGAGGAGCGATGCAAGGTTTGGTTATCGGTCAACGAGCACCTCGAACGCCGCGAAAAAGTGCAAGGCAACGGCGTGCCGAGCTTGGGAACGCCTCTCGCCGTAACCCCGTATGTCCGCCTCATCGACACGCAGTCCGACGCCACCGTGCCGCGCGACGCAAGCAGCGTAGCTTCTGGGGCAGACAACAGCCCCGGTTTGCAATGGCAGGCGAAGCGCATCCTGCTGATCGACGACGACCACCACTATCTCTCTGCCCTGGCCACCTGGCTGCGTCACTTCGGTGCAGAGGTAGTCGAGGCCAACAACCCGCGCCGTGCCCGCCAGGTGCTGAATGATTCCAGTGCTGGCTTTACGCACATACTGGTCGACATTCACTTGGGCACGCGCCAGGCGTTGCTGGACCTGCTGCCCGATCTGCAGCGCCATCAGCGCCAGGCAGACATCGGCATGATGACCGGCATGCTCGATACCGATGTGCTGCACGACGTGAATAGGCTGCGCGCGCAGCGGTTCGGTAATCGCCTGGCCTTGTTTAGCAAGCCGCTCGACTTTGCGCTGATGGACGGCTGGTTGGCCAGGCAACAGCCTCCCGACGACCCGGCAGTCCACGTGCCCGCTGACTATTGGCGGCACCCCGGCAGCGGCGTCGGCCGAGACGTGGCTCGCCGTGGCCGTGGTTGGCTACAGGCTGTCTGCCGAGCAGCAGGGGCTCAGGCGGCGCTGTGGGTGCGCTGCCACCGGCCGGGCTACGACATCAAGGCCCACCATGGCCTGGCAGCCCCGAAAGGCGACGCCGAACGCACGGCTGCCGACCTGGCCGCGTTGGCCAACGACCTGGCAAGAACGCTCGTCGCAGACGCCGAAGCAACCGGCAAGGTGGCTCACCACCACCGTGCCGCGGATGCGCCTTGGCGTGCGCTCCTCAGCGACCGCATGCAGCACGCAGCCGCCGTGCCGCTGGCGCGGCGGCATGCGCAGTCTGTGGCCATGCAGGTGGACGACGTCCTGCTTTTGCTATCGACCACCACGCTGCAGGCCGAGCAACTTTTAGCTTCATTGGGTTGGGACGAGTTGCTGATGTGGTGGCAAGACATCCAGGAGCTTGAATTTCTGACCGACCGGCTGCAGGAAGATGCCGTCTTCGCCACCCAGGGCCGGGTGCACGCTGCCACGTTGCACGAGTTGCGCCCCTTGCTGCAGCCCTTTCGCAGCCCCAGGCCCTGGCCTGCTGAGGAGGCCCAGGCCTGGTGGCCTCAAGGCGTGAAGACGCTGAAGCTGGTGGAGGGCGGCCTCTACAACATCCGCGCCGAGCGGGTACCCGAGGTGCTGCTGCGCGAACGTCTGCAGGCCCTGATGGAGCAGTTCATCTGGGTGTTTGCGCAGCGCCGCTCGGTGGCGGTGCTGGTGTACCTGCCGGCGTCGTCTCTGAAGATTACCCTGCCACCCGAAGTGTTCGAGCAGGCTCTGATCAACTTGGTGGACAACGCCACCAAGAGCTGCGGCCATGCCGGTGGCGGCGCGCGGGTCACCGTTTCGATGCGGGTGGATGCAGCCGGCGACCCGAAGCGCCCATTGGTCATTAGCGTGGACGACCAGGGCACTGGTATGACACCCGAGCAGGCGCGTCAGCTCTTCAAACCTCGCGCCACCCAGCGCGGAGCGGGCGGGTTCGGCATGGGCTTGTACGTATCGCAGCGCCTGGCGCAAAGCGTGGGAGGTGAGCTACAGCTGGTGCGCAATGAGCGCTGGTCCGGTTGCACGTTTGAGCTACGCCTTCCCCTGGGCTTGGGGGCATTGCCGGGCATGACGCCTGTAGCGAGGGAGGGGGCATGAACACTGCGGAAGGCAACCGGCGGATCTTGTGGCTGGACGATGACCGGCTCTTGTTTGACGAGGTCCAGCGCGAGTGGCCCGGCAATGCCAACTACACGCTGGAGTGGGTACATCAGGCTCAAAGCCTGAAACAGGGCTTTGGCCAGGCATACGAAGCCGTTCTGAACAACCCGCCCAGGGTGCTGGTTTTTGACTGGGAAGATGGGGCCTTCCTTCGCTTCTATCGGGAATTGAAGGCCTATCTGCCCATCGCGGTGCTGATCAGCAGCAGCGGCGCCGAGCAATTGCTCGAGCAGGGCGTGTTCCGCGAGTTCCCCGAGTTCGAAGGGCGCTGTCTGCAAAAGCCTTTTGGCGCCGAACAACTGCTCAGCCTGCTGCGCCGGCTGGACCTTGCAGCCGATCCACCCCAAGCCACCGAGACGCCGGCACCACCGCCGCCGCCCACCTTGCCCAGCCAACTGCCGCTGCGCTACTTGAACGAACAGTTTGTGCCCCTGAGCGCCAACACGCATTGGCGGAGCAGCTTGAACCGCCCCGAGGCCATGCCGAGCGCAGCGGCCTGCGAGACCCTGCAGAAGGAGGGCTGGGCCATGGAGTTGGTGTACGGCGTGAACCCGGCTAACCCGTCGGACTTTGCCTTGCTGCAGGTCACCACTTATCGGTTGGATGTGCCTTTGCCGGACGGCAGCAACCATGTGCAGCATGTGACGCCGTTGCCGCAAGAATTCTCTAAACAGGAAGGGAGTGCCCTGTTCGACAACGGCGCCACCGTGGAGGGCGTGATGGGGCTGATGCGCCAGCTCGGCTTCCCAAGGGGGCGCTACTACCGCTTGTTCGAGGTGCCCGGCTTGCAACGCCCTTTGTTGGAGCTGGTGGTGCGCACGCCGGACGAGCCAGGTTTGCGCCCATTGCCAGCTGCGGCGGAGATGGATGAGGTCGAATTCGAACAGTTCGATCGCCACCGCCACCGGTATCGGCAGGCCAGCAATCAAGATCAGGCTTGGATTGAGGTTCGTCAAACCGGCGCACCCGATCCTCGTGCGGTCAACGATTCGACGGTTTGGGACCATTACGTGAACACCACCGGCGTGACCAGCCGGCTTGAGGTGCCACTGTTTGCGCATCTACCGAGTCACTGGTCGCCTGAAGGCAACTTGGCCAACCACATGGTTGGCATGATGGTCTTCGACCGTGGGCCGGGTGGTGGCGACATCGAAGAAGGGGCGGTGCGCAACCGCGTGTCGGGCCCGTTGCTTGCGGCGCTGAAGGTCTTGGCCATGAACCGGGCCAAGGCAACCTTACGTGCCAACCAGAAACTCGCCGCCGACTTGGTGTTCGAGCAGCGCGAGTTTGCGCGGTGCAACAGCTTTGACGAGTTGGAAACGGCCTTGGTCAAGGCTGCAATCAAGTTGGCCAGCAACGGCCAGGGCGGCACTGCAGGCAAGGACTCGGCACCGCAGCGCTCAGCCATCTACGCCCGGTTCGATGAGCTGTCGCGTGAGCTTCAGGTCACGGCTGATACGCGCAATGTCCTGAGGGGTGCCAAGTTCAAGCTGGATCAAGGCAAGTTCTTCGTCGTCCAGGCAGCGAACGCGGCCTTGTCTGCCCTGAACGACCCCAGTCGCCCAGCAGTTCCACCGGTGTTCGTGCCCGACGTCGCGAGATTGTTTCGCGAGCGGCCAGACCAAGCCATCAGCGCAGTGGACCTGATTGCTGCCTCGCCATCGCCCCAGACCGACCCTGGATGGGCCGCCGCCGAGCTCCAGAGCATTGCCACCGCCGTAGCGTTGGCCGTGACGGCCGGCCAGCAACTGCTCGGCGTGCTGGTTGTGCGCTCGGACCGTGCCCATGAGTTCGTGGCGCACCGTGTAAGTGCGCTTGTCGCCCTGGTCGATTCGATTCGCCCCTTCCTGGCCAAACAAACGGCGATCCTGGAGTTGATAGACCGCTCGGCCATGGCCTTGCATGAGCTGCGCAGCCACTTGACGCGTGTGCGCAACCGCATTGCCGACGGGCGCATCCAGCCCGCCGACGAGGCCAGTCGCCAGGCGCTCAACGATGCCGATTTGATGGCTGGGTTTGGCGCTGGCCTGGCCGACCTGTACCTGAATACCGGAGGCTTCAGTGAGGTCGATGACACACCGCTGAGTCAGGCCGACTTGTGGGAGACAGTCGACGCTTTTGGCCGGTTGTGCGCGCGCGACCATGGCGAACTGGGCTGGACGCTGGTCTTGCCGCAAAGCGCTGTTCTGCACACCCAACCGCGACGGCCCGATTGGCTGATGCGGGTGATGAATGTTTTGGTGGACAACGCATTTCGGCACGCGCAGACCGTGCCGGGTGGCAGCGTCGAGTGCACTGTCCACGTTGATCCATCGGCGGGCTGGATGGACATATGCGTCGTCAACCCCGGCACTTTGAGCCGGGCCGCCCGCCACCTGCCCGGCACCTCAATGGTGGGGCGAGTTGGACTTACCTTGGCCGAGCGGGCCTGCGCCAAGATAGACGCCACGCTCACCATCGAGCCCAGCCGCGAGGGCAGCGAAGTGGGGCAAGGGCTCGCGTCACAAGTGCGAGCCAGCCTGCAGTGGCCGCTGGAATCCTCGCCCACCAACCCAGACCAGGGAGCGCACTAGATGCACCTTCTCATCGTGGACGACGAGCGCTACGTCATTGCCGACCACCGAGACGCCTTGCGGCGCGCGGGTCACACCTTGCAATGGGTGCCTGACCTGGAAGGCGCCGTGGCCGTGCTGCAAGCCACCGCCCCACAGCCTGTCGCCGATCTGGTGTTGATCGACCTGATGTTGGGCTGCGAGATACCCCCATTGCTCAGGTCAGGTTATGGGCAGCTCGCAGACCGCCGCCACAACGAAGGGCAAGCGCTCGGCCAATGGCTTTGGAGCCGGGGTGGCAGGCGATGCCGAAAAGATGGGCCGATGCATTGCTACTTCTCGCATGTGCCACACCTCTACCAATTGGCTGCCCAACCGGCCGTGCAGGAATTCGCCCTGCCCGGCGACATCACGCCCTCCGGCACCAAGCCCACTGGATTGGGCACCTTGTTGTTATCCAAGAGCACCGTTCGGCCTTCACAACTTCCCCAGAGGTTGACGGCAGTTGAAGCCTGGTGGGCAGCCTTGCCTCCAGTGGGCGCTGGTGGCCAACCATGACCGACGTCCTGAGACGCACTTCGAGAAGCGCACGCATGGCGACATCCATCTGGGGGCGAGTTCAAGGGGGGCTGGCAAAGGTGGCGGCGCTGGCGGTCGTCGCCGGTTCGGCGGGGCATTTGATCGCCTGCTGGGGGGCATCCCAACCCAGGGTGCCACGCCCGGTGTGGCTCGTGGTGGCGCTGCTGGCCATGCTGTGGCATCACTATCGGGCCAGGGTGCACCGCCAGGCGGACTCCATGGCACTCGAGGCATTGAAAGGGCACGAGCGTTGGCAAGCTGCCCTGGCTGCGCTTGTCGTATTGGGGGTCTTGAACATGGCGCTGGGGGCTCCCTTGGCCATGGTGTCCAACTGGCTGACCCAGGACGATCGGGTCCGTCAGGCCGAAGCGGCTAAAGAACGGGCATGGGCCGAGGTCTCGGCGGCCAAGGCAAATGCCGTTCGGCGGGCCATAGAGGCGCCGCCCGCGGGACCGTCCTCCCCGGCGAAAGGCAAGGCAGTGCCGGCCGCTGTGCAACAGGCTCCGCATGGACTCAGCGCGCCGGAGCCGCCCTCGGTTGGCGCAGGCCGGGACGCGGAAGAGGCCATCAACCGCTGGGGCACCTTGTTTGCGTGGTTGCTGGCAGTTCTGGCGATCGTTCTGTCTGTGGTATCAAGTTGGATCGTTGGGCTGCTGAAGGATGCTCGAGAACAGGTGGCTCAGGCCCGGGCAGACCGTGGGCTGGATCGCCAGCAAATTCGCCTTCTGCGCGCCATGCAGGTTCACGATGCGGTGCTAGCCGTCCAACGCCTACACGCGATCACCGACCCCGACTCACCCGATCGCCAGTTTCTGCGCCTTGTTGACGAAGTCCTTGCTCATATCGGCGCGCTGCGCCACAAGGGCGCTGACAAGGTCGGTCTTGAGAAAAGGCTGGGTATGGCCTCTCGAACCCTGAGTGCCGTGCTGCAGTCGTTGGAATCCCCAGTCGAAGCGCGACGGCTGCTTCAGCACGAGGTGCTGCCGACCCTGCGTGCCGTGCTGGACGATGCTCAGGAGAGCGACCTCCTGCGGGACGATGCCGGTCGCCGGGTGGTGGATGCGTTGGGCGGTCTAGTGCGGGTGCTCGAAGACGCCTGACCGGTGTCGGGGCATGACTGACTGCCCCGCGGCGAAATGATTGCGACCGTGAACTTTTCTTGAGGGTGGCGCCAGTACGCCGCCACGACGGCGAGCGGTCGTTCGGCTCGTGATCCTATTCAGATCCCAATCTGATTCCACGGCCGAGGCGGATGTTCGCAGCCGGCCACAAGGAGTCGCCCGTCAGCGCAGACCGGATGGCAGCAAAGTGCCCAAAGGAGCCGTAGTTCGGCACGGTGGCTGGCCAACCCGTGACAGTCATGCGCGATAAGCTTTCGGACTGCTTGGTCAGCGCCAGATCCCGTCGCGGCGCTTGCCGCAGGCTGAACCCCAGTAGGGGTTGAAGCCGTGGCGTGAAGGGCCGGCGAGCCTCAGGCCGCCAGTCCTGCGACGGTGCCGCCCTGCCGGGTGCGACGGCGCATCGCCCAGGCCCCCGATGCGATGCCCGCCAGCATCAGCGCCCAGCTGCCCGGCTCGGGCACAGCCGAAATGGTCAGGCTGTCGACCTGGAAGGTGAACTGCCCGCCGCCCGGCCCGCTGGCCCAGATAGCGCCTTGGTCGGTGTACCTGCGGTCCACCGCGTAGGTGCCTGCCAAAGTCAGGAGCAGCGCCGTCGGGTCGAGCGCCGGCGGTGTGGTGGTCAAGGCAACACCCGCGCCGACCTGTGCGACCAGGTCTAGGCCCAGGTAGACCGCATTCATCTGCAGTGCACTCACGGGCCGGCCGTTGACCTGCAGCCCGGAGACGAAGCCGTTCTGTGAACTGGCCAGCATCTGGAAGCTTGCCGAAGACTCCGGCGGCGGATTGGTGCCCACGCCTATCGAGACAACGCCGTCATCCTGGTCCACAGGCGGTTGCCAGGCGCCGGTCAAGCCACTGCCCGTGATCGAATGCCACAGCTGCGGCGTCGTCGAAAAGAAGTCCTGAAACCAGGCCAGCGAGCCGTAGCAGCCGTTGCAGTTCGTCCCCGAGAACCGCGCCAGCCTGACGGAGGCGTCATCCAGCACCCAGGTGAAGCTGACCGCCGCACCCGACGTGTAGCCCAGCGTCGGCGTCGGGCTGGTGACCGTGCCGTCGATGGTGAAGCTGGCCTGCGTGGCGTGGGCCGGAGCCACCGCCCCACAGCCCAGGACGGCGAGCAAGCTGGCGCCGGCAATCGCCGGCAGGGTGGGGACCTTCGACAGACGACGCATGTCAAAACTCCTGTTGCAGTGGTCAAGCACGTCAAGTGTATGCGGCAGGCATTACGCCAGCGTCACGGGCACCAGTGCGACGGCCCTTTTTTCATGGGGGTCTGAGTGCGCCAGCCGTCGACTGACCCCTTTACGGTACTTGTGCCGACCGCCGACTGACCCGGCGATTGCAGAGTCGATTGACGTTGCTGCTGGGCAACCGTCGTCAGCAGCAGGAGCATCTGAAGGTCAGCGCCCAGGGTCAATCTGGCGTCGACGGCAACAGGCTTTGGACCTAAAGCGTCGCAGGGTCAAGTTCCGCCGAGCATCAGGTCTTGGATGTGCAGCGTCACTCGGCCCGCAGCGGGGTGAATGACCGGTACCGGCGGCAGCGGCTCGCGAGCCCCCAAAATGAAGGTCGGCAGCCAGACTGTTGCCGTGGGCCGGAAAATTTCGGCTTTGGGCACTTTGCCGCAGCTCAGTTCTACGACCCTGAGGGCAGCTTCGTGCCCATACCTGCCACTTGCCCTCCGGCCGACGAAAGTGTCGCCCGGAGGGCGACATATTGACCCAAATTGGCCAATTTAGGCCATTTCCAAGCAAATCGGGTATTTGGTCCATAATACGATCAGTCTGCGACTTTCCTTGGGGGATCCGATCATGGCCACTGCTATTCAGCCTGCAAGCGAGGAGCTGTTTGCGCGCCTGCAGCGCAAGCCCATCTCGGACGTCAAGCGTGAGGGCTGGCGTGGTGTGATGAATGCCGTCGATGCCACGGGGAAGGTGTTGATGACCAACCACGAACGGCCCGAGGCCGTGATCTTGTCTTTGCGTGAATACAGTTTGCTCACCGAACTGGCCGAGCGTGTCCAG
Organism: Burkholderiales bacterium C2; assembly: GCA_005503085.1. Classification (GTDB taxonomy): domain Bacteria; phylum Pseudomonadota; class Gammaproteobacteria; order Burkholderiales; family Burkholderiaceae_C; genus Roseateles_E. Next base: position 8,993 of record SCOI01000009.1, read on the forward strand.
CGCGATGACCAGAGTAAGTTGGAGCAACTGACGCGTGCCTTCGATGAGGAATTGGCGGTGCTCAAGCAGCCAGATGCCAGCGACAGGCTGCGGCAGGCCTTTAGCGTGCCGCTCGACTTGCATGGCGAGGTCATTGCAGGACAAAGCTTCTGATGGGGCGGCCCGTTCTTCTGGTCCTGGCCGGCGTCAATGGCGCAGGCAAAAGTTCCATCGGCGGCAACATCATGCTGCGCAAGGCTGGGCTGACCTGGTTTAACCCCGATACCTACACCCGCATACTCGTTCAGGGCGGTATGTCCGCCGGCGAGGCCAATGCGTGCGCGTGGCAACACGGCGTGAACTTGATCGACCGGGCCGTTGCGGCTGGGCTCAGTCACGCGTTCGAGACGACCCTGGGCGGCTCGACGATGACCCAAAAGATTGCCGCCGCCGCTCGGACGCACGACGTTCTGGTCTGGTTCTGCGGTCTGGCCTCGCCGGAGAAGCACATCGCCCGTGTGGCCGCCCGGGTGGCAGCTGGCGGACACGACATTCCAGAGGCCAAGATCCGCGAGCGCTGGGTCCGCGCGCCGCTGAATCTCATCGACTTGATGCCCAAGTTGAGCGAGTTGCGCGTTTTCGATAACAGCACCGATGCGTTACCGGGCGCCCCAGTATCGAACCCGATGCTGGTCCTGCACGCACAAAACGGCGCTGTCAGTTTCCCTCGTGCCCTCGAGGACCTTGAGCGCACGCCAGCCTGGGCCAAGCCAATCGTGAAGGCGGCCCGCGACTTCGAACGCAGGCGGTGATCTAGAGTGCGCGATCACGCGCGGTGGGCGACAGCAATGGGCACCTTGCTGTCGCTCGCCGTGTCTGAGCCGATGACAGCAACGGGTCGATAGCATGAGTCCCCATGCACGGATAGCAGACGCCCGAGACGACCTCGCGTCACACCCAGCCTTGGCGCCAACGACTCGCGTCGGTCAGCTCGCGCCAGTGCAGTAGATACACCCGCTTGGAATGCACGGCCTCCAGTTCGACCTGCTCGACGCGCATCGAGGGTGGTTCGGGTTCGATGACGCGCGTGACGACGAAGTGCTTTTCGCGATTGCGCGGCTTCACCGCCGTCCACTTCGTCATCAACAGCTTCGTTGGGCTCAGCGGGTTCTTCGGCGCCACTTGCTTGGGCGCGGTCGCTACACCCACGGGCTCGGGATTCGGTTTCATAGGTAGTGATGATGCGGCACGTGTCGACTCACCGGCGGCTGCTCGCCAGAAAGACGACATTCATCCATCGCATCTACGCTTCGGCGAACGACTGCTTGATGCCGGTCACCGTGAGTACCGCAGCCGAACGTGGAGGACATGAACTGAACCATCTGGCGCAGCACATCAGTATCGGCTCCCTTCTCGGCGAGCTCAGCCAATGCGATAGTAGAGGCGGTCATCGTGTATTCCTTTTGGATCAAAGTTGGTGGGTCGCACCCCAACCTTATCCGGACTCACGATGGCCACCCTCTACGGGCCGCCTCGCTCAAGAACTTACACCACCTCGCGGGACATCACCACCGGTAGGCGGCCAACAGGTTGTACGCGCCGTGCTTGCCGCCCATCGAGAACGGCTGGCATGGGGGCCTCCAGCGACCAGTTCGATGTCGGTAGGTAGCGATTTCCAGTCGAAATCTCGAACATCGCCTTCGTGAATCGGCCACCCTGACACTAGTAGATATCCTTCCTTTTGATTCCCGCGAAGCGTGTCATACGCCCACCTTTCCCCTTCCAAGACCGCGAGTGGCTTGAAGCCGGCCACGCTTGCGCCCAGGGCCAAGCCGCCAGCTCCGGCAAAGAGCTCAACTGAACGCATCCGACACCTCAAGAATTTTGTCTAGGTGTAGCTCGGTAGGCCTGTCGCCTTCAGGGTCTGGAGCACACCGAATCGCTCCGGCGCGATCTAGCACCGCGACGAATTTTCGTAAAAATTCATCGCGTGAGCAGGCCGTTTTGGCACCTAGAGTTTCCACACAGGACGCAACAACGCGCCCTGCTGCGAAACCCCAAGGTCCCGACAACAGCCTGCTCCGCCATGAATGCCTGCCCGACCTCCGCGCCTCGCAGCCCAGCCAGAAAGCCTGAGGCTGCTGCGCCCACCTCCCGGACTTACGGCACAGCTGCGACTCTGGCAACTGCCGCCGCGCTGCTCAGCACCAGTCTCCCTGCCGCATCCGTCGACGGATGCCAAGTCTTGCTCTGCCTCGCCGCGCCGAGCTGGCGTGCGATCCCCCAATGCGTGCCCACGATCACCCAGCTACTGCGCGACCTGGCCCGGGGCAGAGCTTTCCCCTCCTGCGCAATGGCCGGCAGCGGCAACGTCGCTGACCATGCCTGGGCCAGCGCGCCCAGCAACTGCCCGCCCCAGTACACACGGGTCGTTGATGGCCCGAATGGCCCCCGCTACTACTGCAACTACACCGGAGCCGTATCCGTCACCATCAATGGCGCGGCCTTCGCCCGCACCTGGTGGGCCATGGACGGCAACACGGTGACCGAGTTCAGCCCCGCCGCCAAAGCCCAGCTCGGTCGCTGGGACACGCAGTTCGATGACGACTACGCCGCCTGGCTCGCCACCCAGCCGCCGCCGGCCCCACCGGCTGAGCCCAGCAATTGATGAGGCGTGGTTCACCATGGATGCCGCCACCTTCCTCTCGCTGACCATGGCCTGTGCGCCTCAGCTTCATGTCGACACGGCACGCGCGCTGGTCAGCACCGAAAGCGCCTTCAACCCGTGGGCCATTGGCGTGGTCGGCGGTGCGCTGGTGCGCCAGCCCCGAAGCCGCGCTGAAGCCCTGGCCACTGCTCGGGCTTTGCGGGCCCAAGGGTGGAACTTCAGTGTCGGACTCGGCCAGATCAACATTGGCAACTTCGACCGATTGAAGCTGACGGTCGACACGGCCTTCGAGCCCTGCACCAACCTGACCGCTATGCAGACGGTGCTGACCGAATGCATGGCCCGGGTCCCTCAGCCCTATGGCTCGCCGCGAACAACGCAGACCACACTGCGACAGGCGCTGTCTTGCTACTACAGCGGCAACTTCGTCACCGGGTTCGCCCACGGCTATGTGCGCCGTGTGGCCCGCGCCATGCCCCGCGCTCCGCCGTAATCACCTCCGGCTGATATCCCACTCGTCGATACGCGTTCCCCAACACCGCAGGGAGGTGATCTCATGCGCCCGAATTTCCACACCAGCATGGGCCCCAGTGCCCGCACCGCACTTGCTGTCTACGTCCTGCTGTGCTGCCAACTGGCGGCAGCGCAGGGCTTCGAGAAGGTAAACACCACCGTGATGAACGTCAATGCCATCCTGGTGGTGGTGTCCGTTGCCGTGGTCACCATCGCCATCATCTGGGCCGGCTTCAAGATGATCTTCCAGGCGGCGCGCCTGTCCGATGTGGCGAACATCCTGATCGGCGGCACGCTGATCGGTGGCGCCGGCGCGTTTGCCGCCTTCATCGTCAGCTGAGCCCTGGCGGTGACTGCGATGCAAAGCGAAGCCATCTTCAAGGGCGCCACGCGGCCGGCCACGGCCCTGGGCGTCCCGCTCACGCCCCTGGTGCTGCTGCTCGGCGCCGGCATGCTGCTGATCGTCTGGGGCGGCATCCTGGTCAGCTGGTGGATCGCGATGGGCGTCCTGCTGGCCGTCGGCCCCGCATGGCTCTGGATGCGCATCGTCACCGCGCAGGACGACCAGCGCTTCCGGCAGGCGTGCCTCGCCTTGAAGCTGCGCCTGCACGACCGCAATCGCGGCTTCTGGCGTGCTCGCAACTACACCCCAACCCTGTACCGAGGAGCCCGCGATGCTTGGCATGTCTAGCAGCACAAACGTAGCACCACTCTGGCCGTGGCGCCGCAAGACCCAGCCCCGGCACTGGGCGCGCGCACGCGCGGAGAACCCCGTCGCCGCCTTCGTGCCCTTCTCCTCGCTGCTCAGCCCGCACGACGTGATCACACGTGGCGGGGACTATCTGCGGGTCTGGCGCCTCGATGGCATCGACTTCGAGTGCGCGGACGAACACCAGATCGCGGAGCGCCATGAGACGCTGTGCAACCTGCTGCGCAACCTCGCCGGCGGCCAATGGGCCGTGTGGACCCATCGGCTGCACCGCCGCGTTGCCGATCATCTGCAAGACCCGCAGGCCCCCGGCTTCGCCCGAGATCTGTCCCAGGCCTACCAGGCCAGGCTCGCTCAGACGCAGCTGAGCGGGCGGCCGATGATGAGCAATGAGCTCTACCTGACGCTGGTCTACCGGCCGAATTCTTCGCGCCTCGGCCGCGCACTGCGCGCCAGGCCGCGCTCGCGAATAGCGATTGCCGAGGCCAAGACCGAGGCCATGCGCGTGATGGAAGAGCAGTCTGCGCTGGTGGCGCGGGTGCTGCGAGGCTTCGGCCCCAGGCTGCTTGGCGCCCGGCATCAGGGTGGGCGCCCGTACTCCGAGCTGGCCGAGTTCCTCGGCTATCTGGTCAACGGGCGCTCGGACCCGGTGCCCTTAGCGGCCGGCCCGCTCTACCGAACCTTGCCAACGGTCCGCCTGTTCTTTGGCGGCGACAAGCTCGAACTCCGGCATGGCGACACGCGCCGCTACGCGGCCCTGATCGACATCAAGGAGTATGCGGATGCGGTGGAGCCCGGCATCCTGAACGCGCTGCTGTATGAGACCAGCGAGTTCATCGAGACGCAGAGCTTCTCGATCCTGCCGCGCCGAGATGCCATGCGGGCGCTGGAACTGCAGCGGGATCAGCTGATCGCCAGCGAGGATGTGGTGGCGAGCCAGATCGCCGAGATGGACACAGCGCTCAATGACCTCGGAGATGGCCAGTTCTGCATGGGCGAGTATCACTACAGCCTGGTCGTGTTCGGCGAGGACCTGGCGGACGCAGGCCGGCGTGCCGCGCAGGCCATCGGCGCCGTCGGCGAGGCGTCGAGCCTGCAGATGTCGGCGGTGGACCTGGTGGCCGATGCCGCCTGGTTTGCCCAGATGCCCGGCAACTGGCAATGGCGGCCCCGGGATGCCAAGCTGTCCTCACGCGCCTTCGCAGCGCTGGCCAGCGCGCACAACTTCGCCAGCGGCAAGCGCGACGGCAATCCCTGGGGCGAGGCCCTGGCCCTGTTGCGCACGCCTTCCGGCCAACCCTTCTATCTGAACCTGCACAGCAGCCCGGAGGGCGAAGACTCGGCGGACAAGAAGCTGCCAGGCAACACGCTGATCATCGGCTCCACCGGTGTCGGCAAGACCACGCTGGAGATGTTTCTGCTGACGCTCACGCGCAAATGGGACCCGGCGCCACGCCTGGTGCTTTTCGATCTGGACCGCGGCTGCGAGATCGCCATCCGCGCGCTGGGCGGCCGCTACTTCACGCTGGAAGCGGGCAAGCCCACCGGCTGCAACCCGCTGCAACGCGAACCGACGCCCGCGCGCATCCAGTTCTGGGAGCAGCTGGTGCGCACCTGCCTCGCCAGCGCCGCCCTGCCTCTGCTGCCCGCCGATGAGCGGGCCATCGCCGCTGCCGTCCGCGCCGTGGCGATGATGCCGGCACCGTTGCGCCGCTTCTCGACCGTGCGGCAAAACCTGCCCAAGGCGGGAGAGAACAGCCTGTTCGAGCGGCTGGGGCGCTGGTGCGAAGGCGGCGCGCTGGGCTGGGTGTTCGACCAGGCCGACGACCGACTGCTGGACATGGATCAGGCCTCGGTCATCGGCTTCGACACCACAGAGTTCCTGGACCTGCCCGAGGTCCGTACGCCGGTGATGATGTACCTGCTGCAGCTGATGGAAGAACTGGTCAACGGCGAGCGGCTCATCTATGTGATCTCGGAATTCTGGAAGGCCCTCGACCACGAGATCTTCAGCGACTTCGCCAAGCAGAAACAGAAGACCATCCGCAAGCAGAACGGCCTGGGCATCTTCGACACGCAAAGCCCGTCCGATGTGCTGAGCCATCCCATCGGCCGCACGATGATCGAGCAGAGCGTGACCAAGATCTTTCTGGCCAACCCGGAAGCGCTGCGCGAGGAGTATGTCGACGGCCTCGGCCTCAGCCAGGCCGAGTTCGAGATCGTGCGAAACCTCAGCGCCCAGGGCGGCCGACGCTTTCTGGTCAAGCAGGGCCATGCCAGCGCGATCTGCGAGCTGGACCTTGCCGGCCTGGATGACTTTATCGCGGTGCTCTCAGCTACCACGGACAACGTGGCCCTGCTCGACACCGTGCGTGAACGCCATGGCAGCGATCCGTTTCAGTGGCTTCCAGTTTTCCGGCAGGAAGTTCAGGATCGAAGGCTTCGCAACTCTGGGAGAGCAGCATGACCGCAGTTCAGCATCTCGCCGCGCTGTCCGCGCTGGCATTGGCCACCAGCGGCGCCTGCGCACAGTTCGTGAAGGGCAATGAGGCGGTCAGCCTGGCCCCCGACGGCAGCACCAGGGTCGAGACGCCGCCGCTGCCCAAGGCGACGCTGGGCAAGCCCTGCCCGGCCGCCAGTCCGGCATGTGGAACTGGCGGCTGGCTGATGGTGGAAACCAGAGAGGGTCTGCGTGAGTGCACCGAGATCTATGCGCGCCCAGGCTCGTGCCGGGGCTCTTCCTACGGCACGGAAAAGCGGCCAAGGCTTTGGATCGTCAAGTCCAAGGGCCAATGGTTGCAGTGCGAGCGACCGAGCCTAGACAGCAAATGCGTCACTACCAAGACGCTGCCAAACATCGTTGTTCAGTGAGAAGTCATCATGTTCGCCTGGGTCGGATCGCAGTTTGACAGTGTGCTGAACACCTATGTGGTCGACGTTGTGACAGCGCTGATGACGGCGATCACGCCCGTCGCACTGTCAGCGATGACGATCTGGATCGCGCTGTTCGGCTGGGCTGTGCTGCGCAACGAGATATCGGACACGGTCCCGGCCTTCGTCTGGAAGGTCTTCAAGATCGGCCTGGTCCTGGCATTCGCTCTGCAGTCCGGCGTCTACATCAGCCATGTGGTTGACACAGCCAATGCGCTCGCGACAGGTGTGGCCATGACCTTCCTGCCGCCGGCTGCGAATCCGAACATGGTCACTACCCCATACGCCATTCTTGACGCCTTCAACGAGCGAGCCAGTCAGCTCGTCGTCGATCTGCTGAAGGATGCCGGCATCACACGGGTGGACCTGGTGTTTGCGGCCATCGTCACCGCCTTCGGCAACGTCATCTTCCTCTGCCTGGCGCTGTTCGTCGTGACGCTCGCCAAGGTGTTCCTCACCTTCACCTTGGCGGTCGGTCCTCTCTTCATCCTCTGCCTGGCTTGGCGCCCAACAGCCCGCTTCTTCGACAGCTGGTTGTCCATGGTCCTGAATGCGGTGGTGCTCGCCTGGTTCGCTTTCTTCTCCCTGGGCCTCAGCGCGTCCATGGGCGAGAGGCTGGTTCAAGTCATTCAGGATCAAGGCGGCTTCCTCGGCCCCACCTTCAATGTCGTCGCCGAATCGCTGAAGTACTGCATCGTGATGATTCTGATGGCCATCCTGTGCTTTCAGGCACCAAGCCTGGCAGCTGCACTCACCGGCGGCGCCGCTGTGCATCAAGGCGTCCAGATGATCCAGAACATCATGATGGTCTCGGGGCTGCGCTCGCGGTCGTTCACGAGAGGACCAGCCGGCAACAGTTCACAGGGCGGCGTTGCCCGCGCCGGCACCGGCGCTGCCCACACCCTAGGCCGAACAGTCGGCACGGCGCGGACCGCCGCCTACAAGCTCGCCGCGATGCGCGGCCAGGTGTGATATCCCTCCAGTTCAGGAGCATTGCCATGCACAAACGTCACAGCATTTTCATCGCCGTCTGCATCATTGCCAGCGCATTCAGCCCGAAGCGAGCGCAGGCTCAGGGTATCCCGGTCATCGACGCCGCGAATCTGATTCAGACCGTCCAGCAGGTCATGAACGACATCACCGCGATCAACAACCAGGTGCAGCAGATCGTTCAGTTGCAGGAGCAACTCAGCAGCATCAGCGGCGTCCGCAATCTCGGCGATGTCTTCAACAACCCGCTGCTGCGCAACTATGTGCCGGCCGAGGCCTACACCCTGATCAATGCGGTCGGCACCTCGGGATACTCCGGCCTCAACACCACGGCCAAGGCACTGCGTGACCGGCACATGGTCTACAACTGCCTGGACCGCAGCGGCGACGATCAAACCCGCTGCCAGGCCATGCTCGCCCAGCCCTACCAACAGAAGGGCCTGCTGCAGGACGCGATGAAGTCTGCAGCGGGTCGGCTCACCCAGATCCAGTCCTTGATGCGCCAGATCAATGCGACGGACGACCAGAAGGCCGTGCTGGAGATCCAGGCGCGCATCGGCGCGGAGAACGCGCTGCTGGCCCACGAGATGTCCCAGCTGCAGATGCTGCAGGGCATGTCGGACAGCGAAGAGCGCATCGCGCGGTCGCGCGAGCGAGAGCGTCAGTACCAGATGCTGAGCCGCACAGGGAAGGTCGCCGACTACCTGCCCTGAACCCAGACCCCGGCCGCGCGACCGTGCGGCCTTGAGAGGACCCGTCATGAGTGCATTCCTGATGCCAGGTCGCGCCGCTGCATTGCCCGACCTGATTGAACACAGTGATGATGAAGCAGCGAAATCGAGCAGCGCCAACGCAGCCTGGGAGATTGACCGCGCGCTGATGCTCGAATCCTCCGAGCGACGCGCCTGGTGGGTCGCATGCGCCGGGATGCTGCTCGGACTGACCGGGATCGCCGCCGTCTTTGTGCAAGGCCCGCTACGGCAGGTGGTCGAGGTCCCCATCGTGGTCGACCGGCTGACCGGCGAAACCACCATCCAGCAGCGGCTCAGTGTCGAAACCGTGCCCCCGCTGGAGGCGCTCGATAAGCACAATCTGGCCCGTTTCGTCCGCGCGCGGGAGGGCTACAGCTGGATGTTCCTGCAGCGCGACTTCGACCAGGTCGCCCGCATGGCCGTGCCCTCCGTGTTTGCGGACTACAGCCGCCAGTTCGAGGGTGAGACTGCCCTGCAGAAGAAGGTCGGCGCTGCCGAGGACTGGCGCATCAATATCGTCAGCGTGCGGCTGTCTGCCGCAGGCCGCAGCGGCAACAAGGGCGAGGCCACGGTCACCTACGACAAGCTGCTGCGTGTCGCGGACCGCAATCTGCCGGAAGTCAGCACACGCCACGTCGCCAGCATCGTCTTCCAGTACCAACCTCGCGTCCTCGCCAAGGAAGGGGACCGACTCGAGAACCCCTTCGGCTTCGTCGTCGTCGCCTACCGGTCCGATCCCGAGATCGCCACCGCAGGAGCCCGGCCATGAAGGCGAATGCGCGCCTGGCGATGGTCTGCGGCCTTCTGCTCGGCAGCGCCGCTAGCGCCCAGGGAGCCTCGCCCCAAGGGACCGATGCCCGCCTTCGCGAGGTCGTCTACGACCCCAATACCGTCGTCACGGTACCGGTGAAGCGCGGCGTGGTGACCCTGGTGGTGCTCGACGCAGATGAGGCCATCGCCGAGGTGGGTGCGGGGCTTGGCGGCGACTGCGCCAAGGTGGAAGCGGCCTGGTGCATCGCGGCACAGGCCGGTGGACGGACGGTCTTCATCAAACCCAAGAGCACGGCGGCCGCAGCGAACACGCTCGCGGTGGTCAGCAACCGGCGCATTCACAACTTCCGGTTCCTGGTACTCGCTGACGAGGACCCGAGGTCTTCGGTCTACCGTCTGGTCGTCAAGGCGCCGCCCCCTGCTGTCCGCGCAACGCCCCCGGCCGGCCAGCGGTCCATGCCAGCGCTGAACGTCCCGCTGCTGCCGCTGCCACAGCGACCTTCGGCCGAGCAGCTGGTGTCAGAGCGTCTGCAGGCGAAACCGGCAGTGCGAAACACCCGATACGCCCTGGCCGAAGGCGATGACTCCCAGGACATCGTGCCGACCCTGGTTTTCGATGACGGCCGCTTCACCTACCTGAGATTCCCGGGGAACCGCGAAGTTCCGGCGGTGTTCCATGTGCTGGGCGACGGCAGCGAGACGCTCGTCAATGCACGCATGGAGGACGATCTGCTGGTGGTCGACCGGGTCAGCCGCCGGCTCATGCTGCGCGCTGGCGCCGCCGTCGTAGGGCTTTGGAACGAGGCCTTCGATCTCGATGGCGTGCCGCCCGAGCAGGCCACGACGGTGCCAGGGCTGCGCCGAGTGCTGAGGCCGGTAGGCCAAGCAGACCCTCGGTCCGATCACACCGGAGGTGCCCCATGACCGAAGAATCATCACGCATCGATGGTGACGCTGGAACCGCGAAGCCTCCCGGCTCGGAAGGGAGGACCTTCACCCCTCTGCCTGGAGAAGCAGGACTTCCAAACGTCGCGGCCCAGCAGCGACAGCCGGTGGCCTGGAAGGGGGTCCTGGCGGTCATGCTGCTCGTCAGCAGCTCAGTGATCGCGTCGGCCGTTGCCATTCAGCGCTGCACGGCCAGCGCCACGAAAGCCGGGGCGGACGACGGCAGACTGGTCAGCGACAAACCGGCTGCGGCAACCACCGAGCCCCGCAGGCTCGACTTGGCGAACGCAGCGTCAGCGACAGCAGGGACGGTGAAGACGCAGGACTCAGCCCCGCCAGCGCAGAAAGTGCCTGCGCTGGTGCCGACCGAAGATGAACTGGCCGAGCCGATCGGCGTGCGCCGTACGGGATCGACCGCAACGACTGCGCCCGGCGGCAAGCCGATCTCGCCGGAAGATGCGCCCGTACTCCTCGTCAGCACCCGGCCCAGCAAGGTGGCGACCATGGGCGCCGCTCCGCCTGCGATCGAGGCGCGTGGACACGGCGATGCGACAGACCCCGACACGGGCAATCCGCAGGATCCGCTGTCGGCCACATCCCGCAATCTCCAGCGCTATCAGCAACAGCTTCAAGGCCTCCTGGACAACCTGACCCGAACAGCCGACCAGGCCCTGAGCGGAAGCAGCTTGCCGGCCTCGCCACCGTCCGGATCACCCTCGTCAACAGCACTCGGATCACCCCCATCCACCGGTCTGTTCGGCGGCCAGCTTCTCGGCTCCGTGACGCCGAAGACGATGGCGAAGCAGCTCGGCCACCGCAGCTTGACCTTGCCCAAGGGCACCGCATTCACCTGCGCCCTGAAGAGCCGGGTGGTCACAGCGAGCTCCGGCATGGTCGGGTGCATGGTTCAGCGCCATGTGTACGGCGACGACGGCCGCGTGCTGCTGATCGAGCGAGGCTCCCACCTGGACGGCGAGTACCGCGTCATTGCGGTGCGTCCGGGCATGGTGCGCATCCCCGTGCTGTGGGCGCGCGTACGCACGCCCCTTGGCGTGACCGTGGATATCGACTCGCCAGCGACCGGCCCGCTCGGCGAATCGGGCATCGACGGTCATGTCGACAAGCGCTGGAGCGAACGGATTGGCGCTGCCATGCTGCTCTCGCTGATTGACGACTCGGTGAAGCTCATCATTCAAGAGCAGACCAAGCACCACCAGGGCGACACCATCGTGCTGCCGTCCACCACGGCCAACAGCAGCAAGCTGGCCGAGAAGGTGCTGGACAGCACCATCAACATCCCGCCGCTGATCTATCAGAACCAGGGCGGCATCGTCGGCATCTATGTCGCACGAGATGTCGACTTCTCCAGCGTCTATGCGCTTGAGCCCACCGGCCCGATTCGGCCCTGACGCTATGGCCGAACTTCTGCCTCACCTTCTGCCCAAGGATGCCGGCGGTGCATCCGCATGGCAGGGAGATGCGACATCGGTCGTCGAGTTTCTGCGCCCGCTACGCGCGCAGCTGGACGAGCCGGGCGTGCTGGAAATTTGTCTTAACCGACCCGGCGAGCTGCTCGTGGAGCGCACAGACGGATGGCGGTCAGTGGCCGCGCCGGACATGACGATCGAGCGCTGCCTGTCGCTGGCAACCGCGGTGGCCACCTTCTGCGATCAGCAGATCAACCAGGAGCGGCCGCTGTTGTCGGCCACGCTGCCGTCCGGCGAGCGCGTGCAGTTCGTCATCCCGCCGGCAGTGCCGCGCGGCACGGTCTCGATCACCTTGCGCAAGCCGGCAACACTGATCAAGGGCCTGCAAGCCTTCGAGCAGGAAGGGCTGTTCGAACGCACAGTATGTGCGGCGACGGTCGGCAACGAGATCCAACCCTTTGAGGCCGAGCTGATCCAGCTCAAGACAGCGCATCGCTACGCCAACTTCCTGCGGCTCGCCGTCCAAAAGCGCCAGACCATCGTCGTCAGCGGCCGTACCGGCTCGGGCAAGACAACCTTCATGAAAGGTCTGATCGAGGAGGTCCCCCAGCAGGAGCGCCTGATCACGATCCAGGACACGGCCGAACTCACCCTGCCCCACCACCCGAACGTCGTTCACCTGTTCTACAGCAAGGGCGACCAAGGCACTGCCCGCGTGACGGCCAGATCGCTGCTGGAGGAGGCTTGTCTGCGCATGAGACCGGACCGCATCTTCCTGGCGGAAGTCCGCGGCGAAGAGTGCTTCCAGTTCGTCCGTCTGGCCGCCTCGGGCCACCCCGGCAGCATCACCAGCGTCCACGCCGGCAGCTGCACGCTGGCCATCGAACAGATGGCGCTGATGATCCGCGAGTCGGGCGCCGGCGGTGGCATGACCATGGACGAAGTCAAACGGCTGCTCTGCCTGGTGATCGACATCATTGTGCAGTTCGACCGGGACGAACGGGGACGCTTCATCTCCGAGATTCACTACGAGCCCCGCGCACGCCGGCTGACGCGGCAGCGCGAACGACCGGGAGCCACACCATGAACAGGCCGGGAGTCCTGCCCTCCTCGGCCTGGTCAACTGGCAGAAAGATCTGTGCCGGGCTATTCGCACTGGCGGCGTATGCGGTTCTGGGCTGCGCAGCCATGTACCTGTCCGGCGCCCTGTTCCTGCTGCTGGCCAAGGCGAACCCGGCGCAGGCCAGGTTCACCAGCATCGTCCAGTACTGGCAGCTCTACGCCGACGATCCGCCGCTACGAAAGAAGCTTCTGGCGGCCGCCGGCGTGTCCGCAGGCGGCTTGTTGGTGGTTCTGCCGCTGGCACTGATTGCGGCAAGCCATCAGCGCCGCCCGCTTCACGGCAGTGCCCGGTTTGCCACGGCGGCCGAGGTGCGCCTTGCGGGTCTGACCGGCGCGCAGGGGCCGGGCATTCTCGTTGGACGGCACCGTGGCAAGTTCCTCTCCTTGCCGGGACAGCTGTCAGTGATGCTGTCCGCACCGACACGCAGTGGCAAGGGCGTGGGCGTGGTCATCCCGAATCTGCTGAACTGGCCCGACTCTGTCGTCGTGCTCGACATCAAGGGCGAAAACTACGACATCACGGCCGGCTATCGGCGTGCCTGCAGCCAGCCGGTGTATGCGTTCTCGCCTTTTGATGACGACGCGCGCAGCCACCGCTGGAACCCCTTGACGGCGGTGCGGACGAGCGAGCTGCACCGGGTGGGCGATCTGTTGAACATCGGACAGGTGTTTTTTCCGAACGACGGCAGCGGCACCTCGTCCGAGGTCTTCTTCAACGATCAGGCTCGCAATCTGTTTCTCGGCCTGGGGTTACTGTTGCTCGAAACCCCAGACCTCCCCCGCAGTATTGGCGAGATGCTGCGGCAATCGTCCGGCAAAGGCCGATCTGTGCGGGAACATCTGGCCGGCTTGATGGCGCATCGCCGCAAATTGGAGAAGCCCCTGTCTGAGGATTGCCGCGATGCCTTGCAGCGCCTGCTCTCCAACTCCGACAACACCATGTCGAGCATCGTGGCCACCTTTGTGGCGCCGCTGACCATTTTCGCGGACGCCATCGTCGACGCCGCCACCAGTGCCGACGACTTCAGCTTGGCGGATGTGCGCCGCAAGCGCATGTCCGTCTATGTGCGGATTCCGCCGCATCGCCTGGCCAGCGCGCGACCCCTGCTGTGTCTCTTCTTTTCACAGCTGGTCAGCCTCAACACCCAGCAACTGCCGGAGCACAACTCAGAACTTCGCTATCAGTGCCTGCTGGTCAACGACGAGTTCACGGCCATGGGGCGCGTGTCCGCGATCACGAACTCAGCGGCCTTTCTTGCCGGCTACAACCTGCGCCTGCTGACCGTGGTGCAAGCCATGTCACAGCTCGACGCGGTGTACGGCGAGAAGGAGGCACGGACCTTCGCCACCAACCACGGCCTGCAGATCCTGTTCGCACCCCGGGAGCAACGCGACGCGAACGAATACAGCGAGATGCTGGGCAGCTTCACCGAGCAGGCCACCTCCAGGGGACGCAGCAGATCCTTCAACAGCCAAGGCAGCTCGACCGTCAGCCGCAACGACAGTGATCAGCGGCGCGCCCTGCTCTTGCCGCAGGAGTTCAAGGAGCTGGGAAGCGAGCGCCTGGTGGTGATCATGGAGGACTGCAAGCCCATTCTTGGCGAGAAGATCCGCTACCACCGTGACGAGGCGTTCCGCAAGCGCCTGCGGCCAGCGCCTGAGGTGCCTCGCATGGATATGGACTGCCACCTCGCCCAGGTCCAGCAGCGCTGGCGTTATGCGCCCGATGAACTAGCGCCCGGCGAGAAGCTCGGCATCGATTCACTGGCTTACGACATTTCGCAGTTGCCCACTGACTTCGATCTGCCGCCTGAGCAAATAGCCGCAGCGCTGATCAAGTTCTTCACCCCGGCAACGCCCGAGGCGTCAAGCACTGGCGGCACGATCGAGCCGATGGCCGAAGAGGGCGGTGGCCTGATCACAAGCCCCGAACCGCAAGCAGACCGAGCACCCGACCTCACACAGCTCTGAAGGGAGACGACCATGCGACCAACGATCCTGCTCACGCCCTTGCTGCCCTGGCTAGTGCTGGTGGCATCCTGCAGCGCACCGCCCAAACCACCCTCGGTGGACGAATCACGCAAGCGACCCGCGAACACGGCAATGGCCGTGGAGCTGCAAATGTGCAAGAACGATCTCCAGAACACGCACCTGCGGGCCACCGACTCCGGGCGCGTCGCCGAGGCCCATGCCGTCACTCAGGCCAATATCGCGGCGCTTCAGAAGGCGGTGATCGACCTGGATGCGCAGACGCGGGCGACGCAGACCGAGCCCAACCGCCTCGTCATCGTGCGCTTCGACTACGGCAGCGCACGAGTCGACATCCCGCCAAACATCGCAAGCGAACTGGTCAAAGAGGCGAAATCCGCGCCGCTGATCCTGCTGCGCGGTCGCACCGATGGGCACAGAGAAACACCAGCCGACAGCAATATTGCGCGGGCTCGTGCCGCAGCGGTGAGCGACTACCTGGTGGCGGCGGGCGTGAGCCCCACACAGATCAGGACGACCTATCAAGCCATCGGCGACCACGCGGGGGACAACCTAACCGCGAGTGGCCGCGCGCTGAACCGCCGCGTCGAAATCGAGATCTACCGCGCCATGCCTGTGGCGCTGGCCGCAACCCCGCCGACCACCCATTCAGCGCAATGAACAGCATGAGAGAGAGTTCATCATGGACGAAGACCATTCCTCGAACCATCGCGCCAAGCCGAATAGTGGCGGCACCGTCGAGCCGGCCAACCGTGCGGCGCTTGCCAAGGCGCGAATCCAGACACCGCACCCCGAACCCAGTGAGCGCTTCGAGCTTCGCGATCCCTTCTTTGACGTCACTTACCGTGCGACAAGCTTCGACGAGATGAGCGCCAGGGCCCAACAGTTGGGCGCCAGCCGCTTCACCGCCATCGACGCAGGCGGCTTGCGCACGCCGGTCCAGAAGATCAACGGCGAGTGGCATCGCGCCGCGCAGTTGCCCGCCTTGCCCCGGTTTCCCTCGGATCCGATGACCACGCGAGACGACATACCCGACCTGGCCGACCCATCCGCAGGCTCCGTGGCCGGACCCGCTGCAAGCAATCCCCAGGCGCCAGACAAGGCGACGGCCAAAGCCATTGCGAAGATCGATGCGCAGGCCGAGCCAGCCGCCATGGTCGCTCGCATCGAGAGTGCGCTGGCGGAGCGTTACGTGATCAAGCATGCGCCGGTGATGGTCGGCGACTTGAAGATCGGCAGCACGGAGTACCGTTTTCGGGGGGACAGCTCACGGGTCGCATTCACCGAATCGACCTTTCTGCTGGCGACCGACAGCAACAGCCCGTCTGTGGCGGGTTCGATGGTGGACCTGGCACAGGTCCGTGACTGGAAGGGCCTGCGCGTCTCAGGCGCCAAGGACTTCCGGCGCTTGGTCTGGCTGGAGGCCACCATGCGCAGCGTGAAAGCCATTGGCTATGAACCCAACCCCGCCGATCTGGAGTTGCTCAGGCGCGAGCGCGAGGACAGGCAGACCAACCGCATCGAGCCGACGCGCGATCTCGGCAGCAGCGACGCCACGGCCCCCCATGAAAAATCATCGGCTCGGAGCGGTGGCCGCAAGGCCGTCGTCGCCGCCATCGACGCGGTACTGATCGCAAAGAAGGTGCCGCAGGCCAAGCGCCAGGCGGTGCTGGCTGCCGCGACAGAGCAGTTGGCTCGCAGCGCCACCATGCCGAAGATCAAGGTCTATGACAGGAGCGCAGAACGGCAAATGCAGATCCCTCCGCCGGCACCCGATTTCAACCGGGGGCAGGACCGCGTCGCTCCGACGCGTGCCCGCTAAGCGCAGCCATGATTGCCTTCGCCAGCGATCAACGCATGCCCACCCTGGATATCGAAGGAACACTGCTCACGCCTTCCTCTCCCGGCTTCGCAGAGGCCATCGCGCAGGCCTACAGAAGGCGGCGACGGCCCCGATGCCTCTGTTGTCCCGAAGGCATAGAGATGTATGTCGCTCGACTGGCTGACGGCTACATCGTCAAACGGATGCCCGATACCGGAGGCCGACATGCGCCGGATTGCCCCTCCTTTGAAGCGCCCGCCGAGATCTCCGGACTGCAACACCTGCTCCGCAGCGCGATCAAGGAGGACCCCAACACCGGCATGACGACCTTGAGGGTCGGCTTTTCGCTATCCCAGCGCCCAGCACGAACCACGCCTGCCCCGTCCAGATCGCCCTCCGGCACCGCTTCGAGCATGGTCACCCGGCTCTCGTTGCGCGGGCTGCTGCATTACCTGTGGGACCAGGCCGAGCTGAAGCGCTGGCACCCTGGCTTTGAGGGGCGGCGCTCCTGGGGCACGGTACGTCGCCAGTTGCTGCAGGCGGCAGAGCAGATGTTCACCTGCGGCGAAGCTCTGGCGACCAGGCTCTATGTGCCAGAGCCCTTCTCTGTCGAGCACAGGGACGCGATCATCGCCCGACGCAGGGACATGTGGGGCTGCGCCGGTGGGCGTGAAGACGGTCGTCAGCGGCTGCTCCTGCTGATCGCCGAGGTCAAAGAGATTGCGCCGGCCAGGCTCGGCCACAAGGTCGTCATCAAGCATGTACCCGATGTCGCCTTCGCCATGGACGATTCGCTCTACCGCCATTTGCCGCAGCGCTTCGCAAAAGAACTTGAGCTGTGGAGTGCTTCAGATAGCATCCGCCTGCTCATGATCGCGACGCTGATGATCAGTGGCGCGGGCCTGCCTCATCTTGTCGAGCTGAGTCTGATGACAGTCACAGCGCAATGGCTGCCGGTCGAGACAAGCGCGGAGCAGCAACTCGTTGAAGGGTTGGTGAAGAATCAGCGTGCATTCTTGAAGCTGCTGAACTATGACCTTCGATCGGCTACAAAGCTTGCGAGCGTCGCGTTGACAGACCGAGGCGCACCCGCCCCCCTATTGTTCACTGGCGGCTGAGAGCCGGCAGAGCAAGGTAAAACTGGCTTGCTTCTCGTGACAGCAATTTATGCAGAGATCATTGCAATCACAACGATTTTTGACAACATATCCACACCATCTCAACGAATCAGCAAGTCGCTGCTACCGCCGCGCTAGGCGCCCGGCTTAGATAGCGTCATGACGTGAACTAAGTCCTGCTCTGCGAAGGCTGGAGTTCAGTACCGACGCAAGCAAACCGAGAAAGGCCAGCATCCACCACCGTCTCTCCCTAGCGCGTCCAGACCGGCGGATGACGCTGCTGCCAGGCAAACACCTGCTCCAGCGCGCCGGCCAGGCCCAGCAGGCGCTCGTCCTGGCCGGGCATGGCCATCAGCTGCACGCCGACCGGCAGGCCCGATGCCGTCTGATGGACCGGCAGGCTGATGGCGGGCGCGCCGCTGAGATTGGCCCAGGGTGTGAAGGCGCTCCAGCGCAGCATGGCTTCGCTCGATGCGCGACCGTCATCCAGGCGCAGCGCACCGCTGGGCAGGGCAGGCGCGCTGCTGGTGGGAGTGAGCAGCACATCGACGCCAGACTGCCACTTCAGCCAGGCGCTGGCCGCAGCCGCCAGACGCATCATCGACTGGGCATAGCGCTTGCCGGTGGTCGCCTCGGCGTTCTCGATGTACCAGCGCGTGTAAGGCATCAGTGCCGAGCGGCGTTCCTCGCTCACCTGGGCCTGCACATGCAGGCTCAAACTCACGCCGATCACATCGCACAGCGGCTCCATCAAGGCCCAGATGCGCAGTGCCGGCGGCAGCTGCACAGTCACGATCTCGTGCCCCATCGCCTCCAGTGCCTGTGCGGCCTCGGCGCAGGCCTGCAAACAATCGGCATGGACCGTGGTCTCGTCGCTGCCGGGGTCTGTCAGCAAGCCGATGCGCAGGCGGCCTTGCGGCGGGTTGCGGGCGGCCACCCGGTGGGCATCGACTGCCCAGGGCGCCTGGCGCCACAGCTCGCCGGGGCCGATGGGGCCGACTGCATCGAGGAACAGCGCCGCATCGCCGACCGTCCGGGCCACCGGCCCTTCGCTGCCGAGCTGGTACCAGGCCGGCAGCACCGAGGGGATGCGACCGCGGCTGGGCTTGATACCGACCAGGCCGCAGTTCGACGCCGGCGTGCGCGTCGAGCCCAGGCCATCGCTGGCATGGGCCATAGGCGCCAGACCGGCCGCCACCGCAGCCGCCGCACCGCCGCTCGATCCGCTGGCCGACAGTCCTTCGCCATAGGGACTCAAGGCCGGTGAGGCCAGCTGCGTCTCGGTATAGCAGCAGGGACCGAACTCGGGTGCATGGGTCTTGCCGATCAGGATGATGCCGGCCTCGCGCAGCCGGCCGACGACGCCGCCGTCCTGCTCGGGCACCCAGCCGGCGATTGCCGCGCTGCCCAGCGAGGTCGGAAAGCCGGCGGTCGGATGCAGATCTTTCAGCGGCAGCGGCAGTCCATGCAGCAGGCCCGAGGGTGCTTGCGCGTCCGCCCGCCGCGCCGCATCCATCGCCTGCTCGGCGAACACAGTCACGAAGGCGCCGAGCGCCGCGCCATGGCGCTCGATGCGCGCCAGGTAGTGGGCCACCAGCTCGGTGGAAGAGATCTCGCGACGCTGCAGCGCCGCGCACTGCGCCTCGGCGCTCAGCTCATGCAGCGCGGCCATCAGCGCTCCATCCGCCGGCCCGGGTCCGACGCGATCTGCGCCATCAGCGCATCGATCTCCTCGGCAACCTGGGCAACAAAAGGCGGCAGCACCGCAATGCTCATGTGCTCGGAACCGGCCAGCTCGCGGACCCGACCTCGCGTCGACAAGTCCGCATGCGCCTGCTGATAGCTCGGCCAGCGCCGGTAGACGGTGTCCAGGCCCTCAATGCCGGTGGGCGCCGACGGCTTCGGCGCCCACAGCACCATCAGCGGACGCTCGCCCAGATCGGGCGCGGCCGCAGCCTGGCGCCCCACCTGCTGCAGACCGAGCACCTCGTAGAGCATCGCATCCACCGCCTCGGGCGTGACGGTGGACTTCACCTGCTCGGCGACCTCGGGCATATCGGCACACACCGCATCGATCATCGCGAACTCCGGCGGCGGCGGGCCGCCGGCGCGCAGCTTGACGCGCTTCGCGCGCTCGGCGGCCATCTGCTCGGTGGGCGCCTCGTTGTAGAACGTGAACTGCTCGGGGTGGCTGGCATCCAGCATCATCAGGCCGGCCACCTGCTCGGGGTAGAGACCCGTGTAGACGCGCATCAAGAGGCCACCCAGCGAGTGGCCGATGAAGAGCAGCGGGCCGCGCACGCCGGCCGCGTCCAGCAGCGCATTCAGGCGGCGCGCATTGCGCTCGGCGTCCAGCGGCTGCGCATCGGGCTGGCTCCAGCCCAGGCCCGGTCGGTCATAGCTGCACACAGAGTACTTGCGGGCCAGGGTCCGCTGCAGGCGCGCGTAGACCGGCGAGACTGTCCCGGCGCCCGATTCGATCACGATGGTGGGCTGGCGCGGATCGGTGGGCGCGGGACCGCTCAGGTGCAGATGCAGGCGCAGACCGTCGATCTCGTAGAGCTGGCCCGGGGGCTGCGCTGCCGGCGCGACCCAGTGCGGATCGGCCACCCGCGGCCAGTAGTCCAGGCTGCGCACGCGGTAGGGCAGGCGGGCGAAGTCGGTATTCACCGTGCCGGGCGTGCTGACATAGAAGACCGCCTTGGCCAGCGGCGCGAAGCGCGCATGGAAGTGCTGGGCCGATTTGACGACGATCAGCTTCTTGTTGCCGAGCACTATGCCCAGGCCGGTGAAGAGCTGGGGGTCGAGCACCTGGCTGCGCTTGCTGATCAGCGCGATGTCGATGCCATTAGCCAGGCGCACCCAGATGCTGCGGCCCAGGGCCATGCGGTCGTCGGCACCGTTCAGTCCCGGCTGGTAGAAATCCTCGACCACCGCCATCACCGTCGCGCTCAGATCAAGCGGCTCACCGGAAGCCGGACCGCCCTTGCCACCCAGGCGGAGATCGACGCGCGCGCCGACGCCGGCATCGCTGCAGATCTGCACCGCGCCCAAATCCCAGAAGCCGCCGATCGCGACATCGACTATGCCCTGCGCCAGCACCTCGCGCAGGATGAAGGTGCTATCGCTCATCGCGCCACCGCCGGCGTTGTCGGCCACATCGGCCAGCACCACGGGACCGCCCTGCACTGCCTGCGCCTGCGCCAGCGCGTCGCCGACGCTCAGGTTCGGCGTGCGGGTCTGCTCGCGCAGCGACCAGAACTCGCGGCCCAGTTCCTCGGCCAGTGTTGCCGCCAGCGCAGCATCGTTGTCGGTCGTCACCCAGAGCTTGGCGCCGCCCTCGGCCACATCGGCCCAGGGGAAGCCATGGCCCAGCGAGACCGACAACACGCCGGGCTGCTGCTCGACGGCCTGCATGCGCCGCACAAAGCCGGCCATGGGCTCGCGCGTCGTGTGCCACAGGCCCACCATCTTGCAGTCGAACACGGCGGTGATGGGCTTGACACGGCCCTGTGCCGCCTTGGTCACGATGTCGAGCACCTCGCGCAGGCGCGGCAGTGCATCGGTGTGCGGATACTCCTTGTAGGCCACGATCACGTCGGCCGAGCGCTGCATCAGCGCGGTGTAGTGGCAGTGCAGGTCCAGCTCCACGCCGATGGGCACGGTAGGCCCGACGATGGCACGGGCCCGCTCGATCAGATCGCCCTCGCAATCGTCATAGCCGTCGGCCACCATCGCGCCGTGCAGCACCAGGATCACGCCGTCCAGCGGCCCCGCCGCATGGGCCGCCTGCAGATCGGCCAGAATCTCGTCGCGCAGGCGCTCGTAGACCGCGCGCACCGTGCGGCCCAGCGGCATCGCGAAGGCGGTCGTGCTTTCGACCAGTTCGTGGCCCTGCTCAGCCAGCCAGCGGCGCAGCATGAGCGGGTAGAGGCCGAAGCCCTGCGGATCACGGGTGCTGGCATCGCCGCGATAGATGCCGTACTGCTGGAAGCAGCCCCAGCCGGTCGGCGCAGCGGCGAAGGTGTTGGTCTCGGTGGCGAGAAAGGCGGTGAAGAACTTCATGGTGGCGGGATTTCCTTATTGGTCCAAGCGCGTGAAGCGCATGTGTCGGGTGCGGACGCTATCGATCCGCAGGCCGACCACCCGGGCGCCGGCGCGGTCAAGATTGACGATGTTGCTGTTGGCGAGCGCGGCCAGCAGCGGGTCGGTCGGGACGATGAGCAGCACATCCTCAGAGACGGGCTGCAGGCGAAAGCGCAGCTGTCCATACCGGCCTTGCACGGTGAGCGTCAGCATCGCGCCCTCGATGGCGATCTGCGCGTCGGCATCGAGGTCGGCGCTGCGGTAGCGGCCCACCAGCCGCGGCGCCAGCGCGGTCGGCTCGGGCGCGGCCTCAGCCAGACGCCGGAAGCGCTGCACCCGGCCGCCGTCGCGCACCTCCAAGGTATCGGGGGCCTGCGCGGAATCCGCGCCGGCCAGCTCGACCTCGAAGGCGCTGGTCCCCATGTCCATGACGCCCAGCCAGGCGCTGCTCGCGCCGCGTTTGCGCAGCGGCAGCACCGCGCTGCCATGCACGGACAGGCCCAGCATGCCGGCCACCTCGCCGAAGCGCATCAGGCAGCCGCTCTCGGGCTCGTGGTAATGCTGGCCGGGCAGGCCGGGGAAGGCGCTGGCGGCGACCCGCGGCACCGCCGTCTCGGCGCTTTGCGGCAGCTGATCGGCCAGCAGCAGGTCGATCAGCTTGAGGGCGATCGCGGCGGGGGCGGCGGCCAGGCCATTGGTCATGATCGTGATGTCCAGGCCATGCGCGGGCACGGTGATCATCTGCGAACCGCCGCCGAGGATGGCACCGTTGTGGTGGATGACCTCGACGCCCCGGTAAGGATGGCAGACCAGGCCGAAGCCATAGGGCGAGACCTCGCCCGAAGCCAGGGTGTTGGGCGCCAGCATCTGCGCCCAGCTCTGCGCGCTGCCGACCGTCTTCTTCTCGCTGCGCAGGTGGGCCAGCCAGGTCAGCATGTCGTCCACCGTCGAGACCAGCGAGCCGCTGCCCTCGAACTCGGTCGGGTAGAGCGCACGGGTCCATTGCGCGCGCGCATCCGGCGCGGCGCCCGGCACCGGCATGTACAGCCCCGCCAGGCCGCCTCGCACATCGAGCACGCTGGGGATGGACTCGCTGTCCAGCATGCCAAGCGGCTCGAAGATGCGCGTGCGCAGGAACTCGGCAAAGCTCAGCCCGCTGACACGTTCGACCGTCAGCGCCAGCAGGCGGTAGCCGCCATTGCTGTAGATCATGCGGGTGCCAGGCTCGAAATTGAGCTCGCTTTGCCGCGCCATCAGCGCCAGGCTGCTGCCGGTCGGCTGCAGGTTCAGTCCATTGGCCCAGGTCCAGAGCTCATCATGGCCGCGCCAGCCGCCGGTATGCGCCATCAGCTGGCGCAGCGTCGGGCCTTCGGCGCCGAGCCTGGGCAGCTCGGGCAGATGCTGCTGCACCGCATCGTCGATCTGCAGGCGGCCGTCCTCGGCCAGTAACAGAATGGCCAGCGCGGTGAAATGCTTGCTGGTCGAGGCCAGGCGCATGCGGGTGTGCGGCGTGTTCGCTACGCCCTGTTCCAGGCTGGCCAGACCGAAGCCGCGGCGGTAGCGCAGCCGGCCTTGCTGGTGGATGCCGACCACCATGCCGGGCGCGTCGCCGCGACACAGCGGCTGGAGAAGGGCATCAATCGCGGCGGTCGCTGCGCGGGGATCGCTAGTGAGAGTAGACATGGCTGGAGGGCTCAGATGCCCGGGTTGACGGTCTTGATCAGGCGCACGAATGCGGGTTCGGTGGCGCGCAGCAGGGCGGCGCCCAGCAGGCAGCCGGTCATCGTGGCGGCGACGATGGCCATGGCCAGGCCATTGGGGATGTGCTTGACGGCATCCGAGACCATGCCGATGGCCAGCGGCCCCAGCACCGCAAAGGGCAGGCCGGCTATCGACAGCACCCCGACCACGCGCGCCCGCAGATGGGCCGGCGCGACCTCCTGCAGCACGTTGGGCAACACCACCGCGCCGCAGATCAGCGGCACCAGCAGCATGGCCAGCAGCACGAACACATCATTGGCCGAGCGCACAAACAGCAGCGCAATCGAGATCAGCCCGGCGGCGGCGTAGCCCAGCGTCATCACACGCACCGGTGCGGCCAGGCCCACGCGGCGCCGTGCCACCCGCATCGCATTGACGCCCAGCACGCCGCCCAGCACCGTGCCGACCATCACCGCCACGCCGATGCCCTGCCCAAGCTGCGCTGGCTGAACGCCGAACTGGCGTGCCGCAACGATGGGGATCCAGCTGCCGATCGAGCTCAGGCCCACCGAGGCCAGGCCGGAAGCGGTCACCAGGCAGGCCAGCGTGCGCCAATGGGCCCGCAGATAGTCGCCAAAGCCGATGCCGGCGGCATCGCCGGCGCCTTCGATGCCCGGCGGAGGCGGCTCGTAACCGGCGGCGGCGGCGCCGCGTGCGCTGCGTATCGTCAGCACCAGCAGCATCACCGGCGCACCGACGATGGCCATCGCAAAAAAGGTCAGGCGCCAAGTCTCATAGGCCTGCAGCGCGACCGGCAGCAGGTGGTGCGACTTCTCGATTGCCTGCACGATGCTGCCACCCACGATGGCGCCGAGCGCACCACCAAAGAGCGCCGCGATGCCGAAGATCGCGTTCGCCAGCACCCGCTGCGCGCGCGGGAACAGATCGGGGATCAGGCTGTTGGTGAGAGGCCCGAGCCCGGCCTCGCCGACGCCCAGCCCGATCGACGCGACGAACAGCATGCCGTAGTCCATCGCGGTGCCGCGCAGGCCGGTCGCCGCGCTCCAGACCAGCACGCAGGCGGCCAGCACGATGCGGCGGTCGAAGCGGTCGCCGAGCCAGCCCAGCGGAAAGGTCGCCAGCCCGGAGAACAGCACCAGACCGGCGCCCTTGAGCATGCCGATCTGGGTGTCCGATAGCGACAGGCTCACGCGCATCGGCTCGGTCAGCAAGGTCACCAGCATGCCGTCGATCGAGCCGAGAATGGTCGCGATCAGCAGCACGCCCAGCGTGTACCAGGAGGCCGCGCCGGCGCGCCGGGTCGGCATTGCAGGGACGTGGGAGGAGGAGGCCGCCGTTGCAGCGGCGGTCTGAGTGAAGAGAGCCATGGTCAGAAGGGGACGTTGACGGCAACGCCGAGGGTGCGGGGCTCGACCACGACGGCCTTCGCGGAGGTGACTGCGACCGCCGCCAGGCCGCGGCTGTTGCCCAGATTGCGCAGATAGGCGGAGAGCTTGAAGCGCTCGAGGTCGATGCCGGCCTGCAGACCGTACACGGTGTAGGACGGCAGCAGAAAGTCGGGTGCCAGCGCGCTGCCGGGGAATCCGGCATGGCGTTCGCCGACATGGCGGGCATTCAGGCCCAGATAGGCCGGGCGGCCCGCGAGCTCGAAGTCGCGCGTGGCGGACACGGAGGCGGAGACGCTGGCGGTGTTGGGCAGCTTGTCGCCGGCACGGCCGCCGAGGCCTTTGGCGTCGGTGCGCAGCTTGGCATCGATCAGGGACAGCGCGCCGTCGAGCCGCCAGCCCGCGCTGGGCATCCAGATCAGACCCAGCTCTGCGCCCCGGATACGCGCCTTGCCGGCATTGGTGAAGAAGCCGAAGACACCGTCCTGCATCGTCTGCTGGATATCGCTCCATTCGATGTCATAGACGGCGGCCTCGACCATCAGGCGGCGGTCCAGCAGCGTGGCCTTGTAGCCGGCCTCATAGCTCCACAGCGAGTCGGACTTGAACATCGGCTTGACGGAAGGCGAGGTCGTCGGCAGCAGGCCGTTCGGGCCGCCGGGACGGTAGCCGCTGGCGACGCGCACATAGGCCGAGCTCAGCGGGTCGAGCTTGTAGCCGGCAGTGGCCAGCCAGGTGGTGGCCGTCTCCTCGGACTCGC
Organism: Burkholderiales bacterium C2; assembly: GCA_005503085.1. Classification (GTDB taxonomy): domain Bacteria; phylum Pseudomonadota; class Gammaproteobacteria; order Burkholderiales; family Burkholderiaceae_C; genus Roseateles_E. The sequence goes on from SCOI01000009.1 coordinate 34,682, forward strand.
CGCCGTTGGACGAGGTGCCGCCGGCGAGCAGGCCTGCGGAAGTATTGGTGAAGCGCTGCTCCATGCGGCCGACGCGCACGCCGCCGGTCAGCGCCAGCGCGGGCGTGGCATGCCAGGTCACATCGCCGTAGAGCGCGAGGTCGCGGTAGGTGGCGGGCTTGTTGGTCTGGTAGAGATTGAGCGTGCCGGGGCCGCTGGCGGTCGCGTAGCCGAAACCGCCGTCGATGCTGGAACGTTCGCGGTTGATGTAGAGACCGGCCAGCCATTCGATATCACGCGAGGCGCTCGAAGTCAGCCGGAACTCCTGACTGACACGGTGCTGCTCGCCACGGCTGTCGCCCCAGACCGAGGTGGCCGGGATGCCAGCGCGGATCAGCACCGGAAGCAGGAGCGAGGAGGCGTCCTGCTGCCCATGCAGCTTCACGTCCTGCACCGAGGTGATGGCATTGAGCCGGGCCCAGCCCATGTTGTATTCGATGTCCATGCCGAGCAGATCGGTGCGAACGCTGCTGGGCTCGCGGGCGTCGAGCCGGCGCAAGCGCTCGCCCAGCACCGGCTTGCCGGTGACGAGGTTCAGGTCCTCGTAGTCATTGCCGACGCGCTTGGCCTCCTGCGAGGTCAGCGTCAGCCGCATCGACAAGTTACGGCTCGGCGTCAGCAGCGCCGAAATGCGTGCGCCGGTGGTGGTGCCGCGGTTGACGTTCTTCTCGGCCGCCACCCCGATGGTGTCGTCATAGCCGCCAAAGCGCGTGCTGTAGGCGGCGACGCGCACGGCCGCCATGTCCTGCTTGATCGGTAGATTGACCACGCCATTGACCGTGCGTCCCATGCCGCCGTACTGGGTGGAGCTCAGCGCGAGCCTTGCGCTGCCGGAGAACTCGCCGGTGTCGGGCTCGTTGGTCACGTACTTGATCAGCCCGCCCATCGCGCCGGCGCCGTACAGGGTACCCTGCGGCCCGCGCAGGATCTCGATGTGATGCAGATCCAGCAGGCCCATGTCCAGCGGCGTGACTGCCCCCAGGCCATAGGGCGCGCTGGAGCCGGTCGCGACATCGTCGACATAGACCCCGACCGAGGCAGCCCCAACTGAGGCGGTCGCCAGGCCGCGGATGCTCAGAGCACCGGCAAAGGCGCCGCCATGCGTCAGCGTGACGCCGGGCTGCCCGGCCACATAGTCGCCCAGCTCGCGCGCACCGCCGCGCTCCAGCGCTTCGGTCTGCAGCACATCGACCTTCAGCGGCACTTCGCGCACCGGCTCGCGGCGACGCGAGGCGCTGACCATGACGGTGTCCAGCGTCGACACATCGGCACGCGGCTTGGGCTCGTCGGGCGGCGCACTGTAGAGCACGATGGCACCGCTCTCGTCGCGCCGCACCTTCAGCCGCGTGCCGTCGAGCAGGCGGGCCAGCGCGTCCTCGGGCGAGAGCTTGCCCTTCAGACCCTTGGTCGACAGGCCCTTGATGTCGTCGACCTTGTAGAGCAGTTGCACGCCGGCCTGCGCGATATAGGCATCGAGGGCGGCCTTCAGATCACCGGCAGCGACGTCGAACTCGCGGCTTTGCCCATGGGCCGTGGCGGCGATGGCCAGAGTACACACCAGGGCCAGATGACGGAGAGTCCGGCCACGCACGCTTTTCTTCATTGGAATTCCTTGGTTGGAAACGATGAACTGCTATTCAACGAAGACGGGCCGCTCGTCATATTCCGGTAGCAATTTCATCGTTCCCAGCGTAAACACCTAGGCCGCGGAAGACAGCATGCCGGAAAGCAGTGGCCCGCTCGTCTCTACAGAAGGCCCACCCACCTTCCCTCCACTGCGATCACGCCATGACCTCTAGCGACTCATCCCCCTCCCCGACCGGCCTGACGGCCGTCGACGCCCTGCTGCAACCCTTCAATCGCAGCGATGCACCGGGCCTGATCGTGGGCATCGCGCGCGCGGGTCGTACCGTCTACCGCCGTGGCGTCGGTCTGGCCAGCATCGAGCAAGGTGTGGCGATGTCGCCGCACACGCGTGTGCGAATTGCATCCACCAGCAAGCAGTTCACCTGCCTGGCCGTGCTGCTGCTGGCCGAGGACGGGCTGCTGGACATCGACGACCTGGTCTACCGGCACCTGCCCGAGCTGCCAGTGCTGCACCCGGCCGGGCCGACGCTGCGCCAGCTGATGCATCACACGGGCGGCTGGCGCACGGACCTGGCCGCAGTGGCACAGGGTCTGGCCATCCTGCCCAAGGCGGACTGGTCCAAGCCGCTGCATGAACCCAACCGCGAGCTCAACTTCGAGCCGGGCACGCGCATGATTTATTCGAACACCGGCTACCAGCTGCTGGCCAGGGTCATCGAGCGCCTGAGCGGCAAGCGCTTCGAGGACTTCATGCGCGAGCGCATCTTCACGCCGCTAGGCATGCACGACACCGAGTCGCTGACCAGCGACCTCGAGATCCGCGCAGGCATGGCCATGCAGTACCAGGCCCAGCCGGCCGCCGTCGGCGGCGGGCTGCAGCGCGGCATCTACCCGGGCGAGCTGCGCGGCAGCGGCTCACTGGTTTCGACCATCGACGACATGCTGTGCTGGCTGGCCCATCTGCGCAGCCCGGTGAAGACGGTCGGCAGCGCGGCCAGCTGGGCCCAGATGATTGCGCTGCCGCTGCTGTCTACCGGCATGCGTCTGCCCTATGCACTGGGCCTGATGCGCCACGACTACCGCGGCGGCGAGGTGATCCATCATGCGGGCGCGGTGCTCGGTGCCACGTCACAGATGATCACGGTGCCGGCCCATGAGCTGGACATCATGATCATGGTCAATGGCGCCCCCATCTCGCCGGTAGCGCTGGGCTTTCAGATCATCGACGCGCTGCTCGGCGAGGCCCTCGTCGCGCCGCCCGCCCCTGTGCCGGCTGCTGCGCATGCGGCGCTGCTGGGGCAGCGCTATCACGCGGCCGCGACCGGTGCTGTTTTCGGCTTCGAGGACGCCGGCGGCAAGCTCGCGCTCAACTGGATGGGCAGCCGCGGCATGCCGTTGCGCCAGATCGGCAACGAGGCCCTGCTGCCCTGCGAGGACAGCGCGCTGAACCCGCTGGGCTTCGCGCTCGAGGAGCTTGCCGGCACAACCGCGCCCGACATCCTGACCCTCAACGACGGCGGCCATCTGCTGCGCTGCGAGCGCCTGCCCGATGTGGCCCCCACCAGCGCCGCGCTGGCGCCGGCCCTGGCCGGCCGCTACCGCGTGCCGGATCTGCAGACCGACGCCCACGTTGAGATCGAGGGCGAAGGCGAGGCCTTGCAGATCATCGTGCGCCTGCAGGGCCGGCACGGCCACAGCGCCTACCGCTTGCAGCCGCTGTCGCCGGACGTGCTGCTGGCCATGCCGGCCGATGCGTTGTTCGCCGGCATGGGCGGCGCCGGCATCATCAATATCGATCGCGCGGCCGGCCGCGTCAGCGGCCTGCGCCTGGATGCGCCGCGGCTGCGGCGCCTGCGCTTCATCCGCGAGGAGCCCGCCGCATGAGCAGCAAGAAGATCTTCGGCGCCTTCTTGGCCACCGAGACCAATACCTATGCGGCGGCGCCGACCGGCTGGGGCGGCTTCGAGGAATACGGCATCTTCCATGGCGATGGGAGCCGGCGCGATCCGCAAGGCATAGGCGCGCCTATGGCCGATCTGCGCCGGCTGCTGGCCGACCAGGGGCATGCGCTGATCGAGAGCCTCAGCGCCTTCGCCCAGCCGCTGGGCCGCACGGTGCGCGCGGTCTACGAGGGCCTGCGCGACGAGATCCTGAGCGATCTGCGGGCGGCCCTGCCGGTCGATGGCGTGATCCTGGTGCTGCACGGCGCGATGGTGGCCGAGGGCTATGAGGACTGCGAGGGCGATCTGATCGCGCGGGTGCGCGCCATCGTCGGGCCGGCCGTGCCCATCGGAGTCGAGCTGGACCTGCACTGCCACACCACCGTGCTGATGCAGCGCTCGGCCGACGCCCTCATCGCCTACAAGGAGTATCCGCATATCGATGCGCTGCCCCGGCTCGAGGAGCTGCTGCGCATCGTGCTGGACACGGCGGCCGGCAAGGTCCGGCCCAGCACCGCGATGTTCGATTGCAAGATGGTAGGCCTGTGGCACACCACGCGCGAACCAATGGCCGGCTTTGTGCGTCGCATGCAGGCGGTCGAACGCCAGCCGGGTGTGCTCTCGGTCTCGCTCGGCCATGGCTTTCCCTGGGGCGATGTGCCCGAGTCGGGGGCGCGGCTGTGGGTCATCACCGACGACGACGCGCGCCTGGCCAGCGCGCTGGCCGAGCAGCTGGGCCGCGAGTTCTGGGCGCTGCGCGAGCAGACCGTGACGCCGATGCTGGAGGTGGACGCGGCGCTGGACCGCGCCGCGCAGACAGCGGGCGGCCCGGTCGTCATTGCCGACATCGCCGACAACGCCGGCGGCGGCGCGATGAGCGACAGCACATTCATCCTGCAGGCCCTGCTGGCGCGCGGCGCTCAGGACGTGGCGATCGGCGCCTTCTGGGATCTGGGCGCAATCCAGCTCTGCCGCGATGCCGGTGTCGGCGCCCGCATTGCGCTGCGCATCGGCGGCAAGTGCGGCCCAGCCTCGGGTCAGCCGGTGGATCTGGAGGTCGTCGTCAAAGCGGTGCTGGATCAGCACGTGCAGATCGGCCTGAACTCGAACGACGAGATCGCGCCGCTAGGTCCCAGCGTCTGGGTGCAGGCGGCGAATGGGCTGGACATCGTGCTGGTCAGCGTGCGCAGCCAGACCTTCTCGCCCATGGTCTTCACCGGCCTGGGCATCGATCTGGCGCGCAAGCGCCTGATCGTGGTCAAGTCCACCCAGCACTTCCATGCCCAGTTCGCGCCGCTGGCCCGGGATATCCTCTATGTGACGACACCCGGCGCGATCAGCATGGACTTTGCCGCCCTGCCCTACCGGGTGCGCGAGCTCGACTACTGGCCCCGCGTGGCCGACCCGCACGACTTCACCGCCGCCACCGACCCGATATCCGCATGAGCCACAAGCCCGACATCATTTCAGCCGACTGCCTGGTCATCGGCGGTGGCATCGCCGGCGCCTCGGTAGCACGTTGGCTGGCGCCGCATGCGCGCACCATCGTGCTGGAGCGCGAGAGCCAGCCCGGCTATCACGCCACCGGCCGCTCAGCCGCGCTCTTCATGGAGAGCTATGGCAACACCCAGGTGCGCGCGCTGACCTGCGCCAGCCGCAGCTTCTTCGAACAACCGCCGGCCGGCTATTCCGAGCATCCGCTGCTGACGCCGCGTGGCGCACTCTTCGTCGCCACCGAGGCGCAGCGCGAGGCCTACGAGCGCCACTGGGAGGTGCTGCGCGCAATCACCCCGAATGCGCACCGGCTCTCGGCGGACGAAGCCTGCGCGATGGTGCCGGTGCTCAGGCGCGAGCGGCTGCTCGGTGCGATCCACGAGCCCGAGGCGGTGGACATGGATGTGCATGCACTGCACCAGGGTTTTCTGCGCGAGCTGCGCCGCGCCGGCGGCAGCCTGGTCTGCAATGCCGAGGTCTCGGCGATCGAGCGACACGGCGCCGACTGGCGCGTGCAGGCCGGCACGGCCGTCTATCAGGCACCAGTGCTCATCAATGCGGCCGGTGCCTGGGCCGATGTGATCGCCGGCCTGGCCAGCGTGCGGCCAATAGGGCTGGAGCCACGGCGCCGCTCGGCCTTTATGTTCGCGCCGCCGGCCGGCATCGACACGCACGCCTGGCCGCTGGTGTTCGGCGCCGACGAGGACTGGTATTTCAAGCCCGACGCAGGCTTGCTGCTCGGCTCACCGGCCAATGCCGACCCGGTAGCACCGCAGGATGTACAGCCCGAGGAGCTCGATATCGCGTTGGCCATCCATCGCATCGAGGAGGCCACCACGCTGACCATCCGCCGGCCCAGCCACACCTGGGCCGGGCTGCGCTCCTTCGTCGCCGACGGCGGCCTGGTCGGCGGTTTCGATACCCAGGCGCCCGGCTTCTTCTGGCTCGCCGGCCAGGGCGGCTACGGCATCCAGACCTGCGCCGCGATGGGCGAAGCCTGCGCGGCCCTGGCGCGGGGATTGGCGCTGCCGCAGCGGCTGGCTGACTTCGGGCTGAGTGCGGAGATGCTGTCGCCGGCGCGGTTGCAGCGGTAAGTGCGAGAGACGCCCGAAAAAGGCCCCGGCATCCATTGAATGCGCGGGCCTTGCAGGCTGAATGGACTCTCAGGCGGATTCAACGACGCGAACATCGAAGTTGACCTTGAGACCCGTCTTGATAGCGCCAAAGATGGCTGCCAGGTTATCCATGCTGGGGTTGCCTCGCTGAGACAGCATGCGATGGAGGCTCTTGCTGGGCTTGTGCGTCAGTTCGGCAAGAGCTTCAAAGCCAAGCGTCGCGTTCACGAGGTCGCGAAGGATGAGCCGCGCCGCGTCGGGCTCGCCCTCCAGGAATAGCGTTGCCGCTTCATCCAAGAGCGCCTTCGCAAACGCCGGATCGCGCTCAACACGCTCAACAACCGTTTGCTTGAAGTCACGGGTCAGGGTCATACCTTCTTTCCCTTCTTGTTTGCGGCGAGAGCCGCCTTCTTCCGACTCTTGTACTCGGCGTGCAATGCCACTGCTTGATCAATAGCCTTTTGCTGATCCTTCTTGGTGCTGCCACCGAACAGAAGGATCAACTGATCACCATCCTTGGCAAGGTAGATGCGATAGCCAGGACCCCAATCGATCTTGTACTCGCCGATGCCACGGAACCATTCCACCTTCGACGTGTTGCCAAGCTCCAGCCGTGCCTTGGCCACGGTGACCTTGGCAGCGGCCTGTGCATCAAGCCCATCAAACCACGTTTGGTAGGGGTTGTTGCCGCCCTCTTGAACGTATTCTTCAAGACGAATCGTCATGCCGAAATGGTAACACAAGAGTTAACAATCATAATCCTATCCGGCTTCGGCCCGCCTCCCGCTCAGCCCCAGAGCGCCGACTCGGCGGCGCCGAGCAAGGCGCCTTCGTAGTGCATGGCCTGGGCGCGGTCGGATTGCATCAGCATCGGGCCGTCGAGGTCCACATAGCTGCAGTCCTGCGCGATCAGATGGGCCGGTGCCATGGCCAACGAGGTGCCGCCCATATTGCCCACCATCAGCCCGAAACCCAGCGCCTTGGCCTCGCGGGCCAGGGCCAGCGCTTCGGTCAGGCCGCCGGACTTGTCGAGCTTGATATTGACGTACTGGTAGCGGCCCACCAGCGCGGGCAACGAGCTGCGGTCGACACAGGACTCATCGGCGGCAAGCGGTATGGCGGATACCAGCCCGTCGAGCTGGGCATCCGTGCCGCGCTCGACCGGCTGCTCGATCAGCTCGACACCCTGGGCCTTCAGCTCGGGCAGGATGCGCTCGAGCAGCTCGCGGCTCCAGGCCTGGTTGGCATCGATGACCAGGCGGGCGGATGGATGCTCCTCGCGGGCGAAGCGAACCATGTCGACATGCCGGCTCGCATCGGCCTTCAGTTTGAGCAGGGGCAGATGCCGCGCCGCGCGGATCTTGCGCCGCACATCGGCCTCGCTGCCCAGGCCTATGGTGTAGGCCGTCAGCACCGGAGCCACATGCGTGAGGCCCGCCAGCTGCCAGGCGCGACGGCCGGCCTGCTTGGCGCGCAGATCCCACAGCGCGCAGTCCAGCGCATTGCGCGCGCCACCGGGCGGCAGCAACTGCATCAGCGCCTCGGTCGACAGGTCCTGATGCAACCGCGGCCGCAGGGCCTCGATCTGCGCGGCCATAGACAGCGTCGTCTCGCCCTTGTAGGGCACGCCGGTGGCCTCGCCATAGCCGCTGCGGCCCTCGCGATCGGACAGGCGCACGACCAGCACCTGAATCTCGGTCATCACGCCGCGCGAAATCTCAAACGGCTCCTGCAGGGCCCAGCTCTCGCTGGTGAGCGTGCAATCAAGCGACATGGGAATACTCCTTGTGTGGGTGGATGGCTTGGGCCAGGCGCTCGACACCGCCGCGCATCGGATCGACCACGGGCAGGCCCAACTCGGCCTCGACACGGTCGCGGTAGGCCAGCCAGTCCGCATCGCTGAGCGCGGACGAATTGATGCTGATGCCGACGCAGCGCACCGCCGCATTGGTCAGGCGTGCGGCGCGCAGATAGGCCTCGATGGCCTCGGCCAGCGGCGGGGTCGGGAAGTCAGGCAGGCTGGCAATATGCTGCCGACCGGCGTGGTGGCACAGCACCAGCGCGTCGGGCTGCGAGCCATGCAACAGGCCCAGCGTGACGCCCGCATAGGCCGGGTGGAACAGCGAGCCCTGGCCCTCGATCACATCCCAGTGCCCGGGCTCGTTGTCGGGCGAGAGCTGCTCGGCCACGCCGGCGACGAAGTCGGACACCACCGCGTCGATGGCCACGCCGCTGCCCGAGATCATCACCCCGGTCTGTCCGGTCGCACGAAAGCTCGCCGGCACGCCGCGCGCCTGCAGCGCACGGGCCAGCGCCAGCGCGGTGTACTTCTTGCCCAGCGCGCAATCGGTGCCGACGGTCAGCAGCCGTTGCCCGCTGCGCTTGCGTCCGGTGCCGGTCACGCGCGGCCAGGCGCCGTGGCGTACATCCTGCAGCTGCACGCCGGCGGCCTGGGCGGCGGCGGCCAGCTCGGGGATGTCGCTCAGCCGCGTGTGCAGGCCGCTGACGATGTCCAAACCCGCGCGCACCGCCTCCAGCAGGCTGGGCAGCCAGTGCGCCGGCAGCTTGCCGCCGACCGGCGCGATGCCGATCAGCAGCGAGCCCGCGCCGGCCGCGGCCGCCTCGGCGACGCTCATCGCCGGCTTGCCGGTGCTGACGGCGGCCCCGGGATAGGCCAGCTCGCCGAGCACATCCTCGGGGCACCAGTCGGCCACGCCGAAGGCGGTCTTGGCATCGACGGCCGAGCTCACGTCACCGAGGAAGATCAGATAGGGTTTGCGCAATACAAGCATGTCGGAGAAATCCCTAGGGAAGAGGAAGAGAAACGGGGAATCAGTCAGTCGCCGCAGCGTTCAAACGCCAGTTGGCGGGTGCGCGGCGTGTCGAGGCGGAAACCGCTCACGGGGTCGCTCGGCGGGCCGCCAGCGGGCGCGGCGCGCAGCACCGCATTGGCGCCATGGCCCATCGGTACGTCGAGCGCCTGGCAGCCGAACAACTCGGCCGAGAGGGCCCGCAGCTCGAAGCGGTTGCCACCATAGGCACCACGGATCTGCAGCAGCAGCCGCTCGCCGTCGAAATCGATGCGGGCCTCGGCATCGAGATCGGCCGAGCGGTAGCGGCCCAACAGCGGCGCGCCGGCCTCGGCCAGCGGCGGAGGCATCTGGGGCAGCAGCTCGCAGCATTCGCTGCGGCCGTCCGCGACCAGATCGAGTTGCGGCGGCGCCACCGCGCCGGCCAGTTGCGCGGTCGGCAGCAGGTATTGGCCGATACCGCCCTCGTCGAAGGGCTGGCACAGCTGCGCCCCCTCGTCGCGCAAGGGCATGGCCGGGCCCTCCAGCAGGCTCAGGCCGAGCGCTTCGCCGGCTCTGGCAAAACCGAAGACCAGGCCCGTGTCGCGGCCGCGATAGCGCCGGCCCAGCATCGGCGCGAAGCGCTCGGCCGCCGTCGGCGTGATGGCGGCAAGCCCTTGATCGGCCAGCAAGGCATCGACAATGCGCAGCGCCAGCTCGCGCGGGCTGCATGGCGCACCATTGCCGATGATGACGATGTCCAGTGCCTGGCTGGGCACGCTCAGCATCTGGCTGGCGCCGCCGATCACGGCACCCGGATGGTGAATCACTTCCAGTCCGCGGTAGTCGTGCCGCATCAAGCCCAGGCCGTAGGGCGTGTGGTGGCCATTGGCCAGCCGGGTCGGCGCCAGCATCTGCTGCCAGCTGGCCGCGCTGCCCACGCGCTTGTGCGGCGCGCGCAGATGGGCCAGCCAGCGCAGCATGTCGTCGATGCTGGAGACCATCGCGCCCTCGCCGCGCAACTCCTCGGTCGGAAAGATGCCGCGCCGCCAGCCACCGCCTTGTGCGGCCGGCAGGTGCAGGGTAGCCGTGCCCGGATGCAGCTCGAAATCGCTAGGCACCGAGGCCGTGTCCTCCATACCCAGCGGCGCGAAGATGCGCTCTTGCAGGAACTGCTCGAAGGGCAGACCGGAGACGTCCGCGATCACTCTCGAGAGCAGCTGGTAGCCGCTATTGCAGTAGATGACCTGGCTGCCGGGCGCGAAATTGGCCTCACGCTGGCGCCGCTGCACGCGCCAGGCCACGCCGGCCGGCTTGATCGCCATGCCCTCGGCGATGAAGCCCAGGTCGAGGTAGCAGCGGTAGCCGCTGCTGTGGTTCATCAGCTGGCGCAGGCTGGGCTCGGGCCCATGGGCAGGCAATGCTGGCAGCTCGGGCAGGTAGGCACGCACCGGGGCGTCGATGTCGAGCCGGCCCTCCTCGGCCAGCAGCAGCGCGGCCAGGCAGGTGAACTGCTTGCTGGTCGACCCGATGCGCATGCGGGTCCAAGGCGTGTTGGCCACACCTTGCTCGACGCTGGCCAGCCCGATGCCGCGCCGGTAGAGGCTGCGTCCATGCAGGGCCACACCGACGACCAGGCCCGGCGCATCGCTGCGGGCCAGGGGATTGAACAGGGCGTCGAGGGCGGCGATGCGGGGATCGGGTTTCTGCGATGAGGACAGGGCTGCGGACATATCGGATCGGCTCAAGGGCTGTGCTGCAAAACCAAGACGAGGCAGCGACCGAGATCCGCGAAAACCCTGGGTATCTACCAAGGCCGACCCGGCCTGCAAAAAATCTTTGCGCCGCACGTACCGGATTTCCGCAGCTGCTTCGTCATCAGAAGCAGGCGGGCACTGCGGATCGTGGCAAGCTCCGCCGACATGAGGAGCCGTGTTGAACACTGAAGAGTTGAACGCCTGGTTCGTGGACCAAGTGCTGCCGCTGGAAGCCATGCTTGAACGCTTTCTGCGGCGCAACTGGCGCGATATGGACGAGATCTCCGACCTGCGTCAGGAGGTTTACGCGCGCGTCTATGACGGCTGTGCACGGGGCCGACCCGATTCGGCCCAGGCTTTTGTGCTGACCACGGCGCGCAATCTGCTGATCGACCGCGCCCGGCGCGCGCAGATCGTCTCGATCGAGACCTATGCCGATATGGATGCGCTGGCGCCGACGCTGGACGAGCTGAGCCCGGAGCGCCACCTGGCCGCGCGCAGCGAGCTCAAGCTGCTGCAGATCGCGCTGAACCTGCTGCCGGCGCGCTGTCGCGAAGTGATTGAGCTGCGCAAGATCGAGGGCCTGTCGCAGCGCGAGGTGGCCTCACGCATGGGCATCACAGAGGACACGGTGGAGCGCCAGGTCTCCAAGGGCGTGCGCGCCCTGGCGCTGGCGCTGCAGGCAACGGGGCTGGGCAGCGCTGCACGCAGCGTCGCCGCGCCGTTGAGGAAGGGACGGAAAACACAATGAAAAACAAAGAGTTGAATGACATCGAGGCCAGCGCGGCAGACTGGATCGCCGAGCGCGACCGCCAGGGTGGCCGCCTGCCGGCCGAGCGCCAGACCGAGCTGGAGGCCTGGTTGAGCGCGGCGACCGCACATCGTGTCGCCTTTTTGCGCCTGGACCAGGCCTGGCAGCGCGCCGACCGCTTGCGCGCGCTGCAGGGCGCCGCACCGGCCTTCACGCCGCCGCGGGCGCCGCGCGGCTGGGCTTGGGCCGCACGCCCCCCGCTGCGGCATGCTGCCGCTGGTCTGGGCCTGGCGACGCTGGCCCTGGTGCTGGGTCTAAACCTCGGCAAGCCGACGCAAACGCAGAACTACGCCACCGAGCGCGGCCAGCGTGAGTCGGTCACGCTGACCGACGGCTCAAAGCTGACGCTGAACACCGCCACACAGTTGCGCACCGAGGTGACGCCACAGGCGCGCCAGGTCTGGCTGGAGCGCGGCGAGGCCTTTTTCGACATCGCCCACGATGCCAAGCGCCCCTTCGTCGTCCATGCGGGCAAGCAGACGGTGACCGTGCTGGGCACCAAGTTCTCGCTCTACCGCGACGGCGACAAGCTGCGCGTGGCCGTGCTCGAAGGCCGGGTTCAGGTGCAGGCCGAGCAAAACCGCCCTGCGGTGCTGACCCGCGCGGACACCGCGCTGGCCGACGCCGGCAATCTGCTGCTGACCAAGCTGTCGCCGCAGCAGCTGACGGCCAGCCTCGGTTGGCTGCAGGGCAAGCTGGTCTTCAACGAAGTCAGCCTGGCCGAGGCCGCGCGCCAGTTCAACCGCTACGGCCGCAAGCAGCTCGTCATCAAGGACGACGCCGCCTCACGCATCGTCATCGGCGGCGTGTTCGATGCCGCCAATGTCGAAGCCTTCGCCCGCCTGCTGCATGCCGGCTTCGGTCTGCAGGTGCAGGTCCAGAACGAGGAGATACAGATTTCCAGCCCGGCTTCCTGAGCCGGACCTGCGCCACCGCTCCTCAGGCGATCCGCGAATACACCCGCGTATCGCGCAGCTCCCCGCTCGGGCACAAGGTGTCGCGCCGCAGCACCCCCTCGAACTCGAAGCCGCAGCGCTCGGCCACCGCGCGGCTGCGCAGATTGCGCTCGTCCATGCGGATCTCGACCCGGCGAGCGCGCAGTTCGTCGAAGGCCATGCGGGCCAGCGCCTGCACCGCTTCCGAGACATAGCCCTGGCCCTGGGCGCTCGTGCGTATCCAGTAGCCGATCTCAAAGCGCCGCACCGCCCAGTCGAAGCGGTGCAAGCCGGTTCCACCCAGCAGGCGGCCGGCCCGCTCGCTGCCGGGCTCGCGCAGATAAAACTGGTAGGTGAGATCGCTGCGCAGGATGAACTTGGCCTGCAGATTTCGCATCACCGCCTCGCTCTCCTCGATGCTGGGCGCGGTCTGCGCCCAGGGCATCCAGGGGCGCAAGTCATCCAGCGACTCGCAGACCGCCGCATTCAGCGCCTGGCCCAGGCCGGCACGCGGCGCAGCAATCACCAGGCGTTCGGTCAGGAGGCGCTCGGGCACCTGGATCAGCACCGGGTCAGGTGTTGTCATGTCCACACTCCCTCATTTATTGGGAACCAAGTCCGGCACCACGCCCGGAGTCGCTTCGGCGCCCAGTGCAGCCTCGACATCGTCCGGCTTGGGCAGCTCACGCACCTCGCGGATGGTCGCGTGGCGCCAGGACAGCAGCGCCAGCAGCAACGCGCCACAGCCAGCAAAGGCCAGCGCCGAGCGCAGGCCGAAGTGCTCGCCCAGCCAGCCACCCAGCAGCGCGCCGGGGCCTGCCGGGATCAGGATCAGCCAGCGCATCGTGCTGGTCATGCGGCCCAGCATCGGCGCCGGCGTCACCGCCTGGCGCAAGGACAAGAAGTTGATGAAGATCAGCACCGCGCCGATGCCGAAGGTGAACAGCATGAAGGCAAAGGCCGCCACGCCCCAGGCATTGGCGGGCGCGACCGACAGCAGCAGCCAGCCCAGGCCGCAGACCGCGAAGCCCAGCACCAGGCAGGGTCCGGGACCCAGCCGGCGGCTGATGCGGTGACCCATCACGCTGGTCAGCACGGTGCCGGCACCCAGCGCCACATAGGACAGGCCCACGGTCTGGCCCGACAGACCCAGGGTGCGGGTCGCGAACAGGATCTGCACGACGATGGCCGCGTTGTGGCAGAGCTGCCAGCAGCCCACGGCGGTGGCCAGGCTGACCAGCAGGCGCTTGTTGCGCACGAAGCGCACGCCGGCCTTCAGGTCACGCCAGAAGTCGGCATTCTTGGCCTTGACCGGTTCCTCGTTGACCTTGATGCCGCGCAGTATCAGCGCCGAGATCAGCACCAGCACGGCATCCACCGCCAGCGCCATGGGCGCGCCCAGCACCTTGATCAGCGCGCCGGCAAAACCCGGCCCCGCGACTTCGGCGCCGGAAGAGGCCAGCGCGTTCTTCGCATGCGCCTCGACCAGGCGCGAGCGCGGCACCACCTGGGTCAGCACGATCTGCGCGGCGCTGCCGGCCGTCGTGTAAACCGTGCCCAGCACAAAGCCGACCACATAAAGCCAGGTCATCGACAGCCAGCCCATCCAGTGCGCCAGCGGCACGGTGGCCACGACAAAGGCCAGCAGGGTCTCGCCCCAGACATAGACCGGCAGCTTGCGTACCCGGTCCAGCCAGACGCCCGAGGGCAGCGAGAACAGCACAAAGGGCGCGATCTCCATCGCCGTCAGCAGACCCATCTGGGTGGGGCTGGCGTTGAGCAGCACGGCCGCCGTCAGCGGCAGGGCCAGCATCGTGATCTGCCCGCCCAGCGAGCTGATCAGGATCGAGGTCCAGAGCCGGCGGTAGACCAGGTCGCGCAGCAGATCGCCAGGCGGCAGGGTCAGGGCTTGTCTGAGCTGGTCAAACCAGGACAGGGGCCGGGTTTGCATAGGATTCTCCAATGAGGGCAGCACCTCGCCCTTGTGGGGCCAGGTCTGAGAAAAACGAGTGAAAAAAAGAGGAAGGGAGCGGGCGGGTCAGACCGACGCGCACGGCAGACCGCCAGCACGGACGCGCACGCCCGCGGCACGGTGCGTGCGGGGTCTGCTGCGGTCAAGGAGCTTGGTCATGGGTCTTGCCTGTTTGAGGCCCTCATCGTACAGGCCGGCTTGACGGTCGACAAGCCGCTACAGCGCGCCGACGAAGCCCAAGCCGGGGACAAATCACGCCAATCGCACATCGTGCGCGGGACGACGCTGCGCGCCCCAGTAGCGGCCCTCGCGCCGGAAGCCGACGTTCTCGTAGATGCCGATGGCCACATCGTCCGGATCCGCGCACATCACCAGGCGCTGCAAACCCATGCCGGCCAGGCCGTGGCGGCTCACCCCCTGGATCAGCGCGCTGCACAGGCCACGCCGGCGCCAGGCCGGGTGGGTGCCGACATGCTGGAAGCGGCCCAGCGCGCCATGCCTGAACAGACCGCAGTCGGCGACCAGCTCGCCGCCATGCCAGATGCCAAACCAGGCACCCAGGCCGGCCGCCTGCATCGCCGCGTAGCGGGCCATCTGGCGCTCACGGTGCTGGCGGTAGTTGACCGGCTCGAAGCCGCTGTCATTGGACTCGCATTGCAGCGTCACCGCCGCCCGCCGCTGGGCCGGGTCCGCGAGATCGACCTCGGCGAAGCGAAACGCGCTGGCCAGCGTCTTGGCCGGCTCGCGCAGCTGCGGCTCGCTCAGGCTCAGCTGCGCGGTGCCAAAGACCTCGAAACCGGCCGCCAGCCAGCCCGGCAGCGCGGCCTGCGGCGAGCGGGTGTCGAAACCGATCGCGACATGGCCCGACTCGCGTGTGTGCTGCCCCACCTCCTCGTCAAAGCGGGTCAGCCAATGGGCCAGGTCGGTGTCGCTCGGTGCCTCGGGCAGCACGATGCAGTTGCCCCAGTAGAACAGCGGGTTGGTCGGCGTGCGCACCACCAGGCAATCGGCGCGCTCGATGACCAGGCCGTCGAAGCGCGCGAAGATCAGATCGGTCTGCCAACCAAGGGAGAGGGACTGCAGCATCGTGCTCATCGGCACACGGTAGCAGCCCTCCCCTCAAACCCCAAGTGTCGGAAATAACGGTCTCAGAAGCCCGCCGCAGCGCCATCGCGGCGTGGGTCACTGGCCGCGACGTAGCCCTCGACCGCCGGATCACCCTGGCGCCAGATGAACTGGCCGGCACCGAAGTCCTGGTAGCTGTCGTTGATGTCGGCGATCTGGTGGCCCAGCGCGCGCAGGCCGTCGACGGTGTCGGCATTCATCGCCGATTCGACATTCAGCGACAAGCCCTCGTTGTAGCGCCAGCGCGGCGCATCGCAGGCGGCCTGCGGGTTCTGGCCGTAGTCCAGCATGCGCACCAGGGTCTGCATATGGCCCTGGGGCTGCATGTTTCCGCCCATCACGCCGTAGCTCATCACCGGCTGGCCGTCCTTGGTGAGGAAGGCCGGGATGATGGTGTGGAAGGGACGCTTGCCCGGCGCCACCTGGTTGGCATGGCCCTCTTCCAGCGTGAAACCATGGCCGCGGTTCTGCAGCGAGACGCCGTAGCCCGGCACGACCAGGCCCGAGCCGAAGCCCATGTAATTGCTCTGGATGAAGCTGACCATCATGCCGCTCTCGTCGGCCGTGGTCAGGTAGATGGTGCCGCCCTTGACCGGGTTGCCGGCCTTGAAGTCCTGCGCACGGCCCATATCGATCAGCTTGGCACGCTCGGCCAGATAGGCCGGGTCCAGCATCTGCGCGGCCGTCAGCTTCATATCGCCAGGCTCGGCCACATAGTTGTAGACATCGGCAAAGGCCAGTTTCATCGCCTCGATCTGCAGATGCTGCGAGGCCACGCTGTCGACCTTGTGCGCGGCCACGTCAAGATGCTTCAGGATGCCCAGCGCGATCAGCGCAGCGATGCCCTGGCCGTTCGGCGGGATCTCGTGCAAGGTGTGGCCGGCATAGTCCTGCGCAATCGGCTCGACCCACTCGGGGCTGTAGCCGGCCAGATCGGCCACGCTCATCGTGCCGCCGGTCTGCTTGGCGAAGGCGGCGATCGCCTCGGCCACCTCGCCCTGGTAGAAGGCCTGGCCCTTGGTCTGGCCGATCAGGCGCAGCGTGCGCGCCGCGTCCTTGAACTGGAACAGCTCGCCGACCGCCGGCGCCCGGCCCTTGGGCAGAAAAGCCTGGGCAAAGCCCGGCTGCGAGGTCAGCTCCTGCACGGCTGCGGCCAGCGTCCACTTCTGCTGCACGATCACCGGCACCGCGTAGCCGCGCTCGGCGATCTCGACCGCAGGCGCCATCAGATCGGCAAAAGGCAGCTTGCCGAAGCGCTCGCTCAAGGCCACCCAGCCGGCCACCGCGCCGGGCACGGTCACAGCGTCCCAGCCGCGCTTGGGCAGGTTCTTGGCCTCGGCGCCGTATTTGCGCCGGAAGTACTCGGGCGTCCAGGCCTGCGGCGCGCGGCCCGAGGCATTCAGGCCATGCAGCTTCTTGCCGTCCCAGAGGATGGCGAAGGCGTCCGAGCCCAGGCCATTGCTGCAGGGTTCGACCAGGGTCATCACCGCCGCCGTCGCAATAGCCGCGTCGACCGCATTGCCCCCCTGCCCCAGGATGCGCAGACCGGCCTGGGCTGCCAGCGGGTGCGAGGTCGAGACGATGTTGCGGGCAAACACCGGCATGCGCTGGCTGGCATAGCCGCCGTTCCAATCAAAGCTATGACTCATCACATTCACTCCACAGAAATCTTGCGTTCACGAATCAGTCGGCCCCAGCGTTCGCTGTCGGCCTTGACCATCGCGGCGAACTGGGCCGGGCTGGCATTGCTGACCGGCTCGGCGCCCAGCCGGGCCAGGCGCTCGCGCACCTCGGGCGACTGCATCGCGATGTTCAGCTCGCTGTTGAGCTTGGCTACCACGGCCGGCGGCAAGCCCTTGGGGCCGTAGACGCCGAACCAGGTGATGGACTCGAAACCGGGCAGGCCCGACTCGGCCACCGTCGGCAGCTCCGGCGCCAGCGCCGAGCGGCTCTTGCCGGTGACGGCCAGCGCCTTCAAGCGCCCTTCCTTCACATGCGGCATGCCGGAGACGATGGAGTCGAACAGCAGATGCACATTGCCCACCACCAGGTCCGGCACCGCCAGCCCGGTGCCGCGATAGGGGATATGGGTGATGAAGACATTGGCCTGGGTCTTGAAGGCCTCGCTGGTCAGGTGAACGATGGTGCCGTTGCCACTGGACGCGTAGTTGTACTGGCCCGGCTTGCTCTTGACCAGCGCGATCAGCTCGCGCACATCCTTGACCGGCAGCGAGTTGGGCACCAGCACCACATTGGCGGCATTGGCCACATGGGCCACCGGCGTGAAGTCCTCGTCAACCTTGTAGGGCAGCCTGGGGTTCAGATGCGGGCCGATGGCATGGGTGGAACTGGTGGTCAGCACCAGGGTGTAGCCATCGGGCGCGGCCTTGGCGCCTTCGGACGAGCCCAGGCTGCCGCCAGCACCGGCCTTGTTGTCGACCAAGACGGTCTGGCCCAGCTGGCTGCCGAGCTTCTGCGAGATCGCTCGCGCCAGCAGATCGGTGGCACCGCCGGCCGGAAAGGGCACGATCAGGCGGATGGACCGGTTGGGATAGCTCTGGGCCAGCGCGTTCAGGCTGATCAGTCCGAAACCCAGGGCCAGGGCCAGGTGGCGAAACTTCATCGTCGCAACTCCATCAACTAGGGGCTCGGTGATTGTGAGCCGGCGGAGATGACAAGAAAAGCTAATAATTCTTGGCTTCATCACAAGGAGTGCTTTCCATGCCCAGCCTGCGCAGCCTGAAGAGCTTTGTCGCCGTGGCCCGCTGCGGCTCCTTCGCGGCGGCGGCCGCCGAGGTCGCGCTGACCCAGGCGGCCGTCAGCCTGCAGATGCGCAATCTGGAGCAGGAGTTCAAACAGGTCTTGTTCGACCGGGGTGGCCAGGACGGCCAGAGCGGGCGCAAGGCCCAGCTGAACGCGGCCGGCCAGGCCTTGCTGCCCTGGGCCGAGCGCATGCTGGCCCTGGACACCCAGCTGCACGAGGAGTTGCGCGGCGCGGCCCTGCGCGCCGATCCGATGGCGGGGGCCTACCGCATCGGCGCGGTGGTCTCGGCGGTGGCGCCGCTGGCCCATGCGGTGGTAGCGCTGAAGCAGCAGCATGCGGCGCTGGAGCTCAAGCTGGTATCGGCCAAATCGGGCGACCTGGCCGAGATGGTGGAGGCCGGCCAGCTCGATGCGGCCGTGCTGGTGCGCGGCGCCGGCAAGCTGCCGCCGCAGCTGGGCTGGAGCCCACTCTATGAAGAGCCGCTGGTGCTGCTGGCCCATGCCGACAGCAAGCGCCGCAGCGCCGCCCAGCTGCTGGCCGAGCAGCCCTTTCTGCGCTTTGACCGCAGCGAGCGCACCGGCGCTCTGCTGGAGCGCGCGCTGCGCCGCCTGCATGTGCCGGTGCGGGAGTTTCTCGAGCTCAATTCGATCGAAGCCTTGGCCGAGCTGGTGCGCCAGCGCGTCGGTGTCAGCCTGCTGCCGCTGCTGCGCCGCGCCAGCTGGGAGCAAGACCTGACCCTGCGTGTGATCGCCTTGCCCGAGCTCGGGCTGGCGCGCAGCATCGGCCTGCTGTACAGGCGCGAGGCGCGCGGCCCGCTGACGGAGGCCATCGCCCAGCAGCTGCGACAGGTGTAAGTCATTGCAACGCACCGCTCCAGGGTCAACGATGCACGCCAAGGCGTCGTTGAGACACTACCTTTCGCAACCCTGGAGACATCCTGATGAACGCTCTGAAGACCGCCCTGATCCCCGCGCTGCTGTCCTTGGCCGCCGGCGTTGCATTGGCTCAAACTGCGGCCGCTCCGACCACCGCGCCGGCACCTGCGGCCACCACGGCACCGGCCGTCGCGACAGCACCCGCCGTCGCCGCCAAGGTGGACGCGAAGGCTGATGTGAAGGCCGAGGCCAAGCCCGCCGCAGAGGGCAAGCACAAGGCCAAGAAGGCCGCCAAGCCGGCGGCCGCCGACACCAAGGCCGAGGTGAAAACCGACGTGAAGGCCGATGTGAAGGCCGAGGCCGCTGCCAAGGCGGACACGACGACCGCCGCCAAGAAGCCCTGATTCCCGCGAGTCCCTGCTGGCCGCCCCGAGCTGCGCTTGGGGCGGCCTTGTCGTCTGAGCGGCGCCGCAGGTGCGCGGCTGGCACTATGCTTGCATGCTCCGCAGCCATTGACCAACTCAGCGACTCCCCACCATGAGCACTGCCCTTCATTCCATCCCCGGCCGCAGCAAGAAGCTGCCACCGCTGCGCGTCGGCGTCGGCGGCCCGGTCGGCTCCGGCAAGACCACCCTGGTCGAGGTGCTGTGCAAGAGTTTGCGCGAGCGCTACGACCTGGTGGTGGTCACCAACGACATCTACACCAAGGAAGACCAGCGCCTGCTGACCGTGGCGGGCGCGCTGGAGCCCGAGCGCATCATGGGCGTCGAGACCGGCGGCTGCCCGCATACCGCGATCCGCGAGGACGCCTCGATCAATCTCGAGGCGGTCGACCGCATGCTCAAGCTCTACCCGGATGCCGACATCGTCTTCATCGAGTCCGGCGGCGACAACCTCGCTGCGACCTTCAGCCCGGAACTGTCGGACCTGACGATCTATGTGATTGACGTCGCCGCCGGCGAGAAGATCCCGCGCAAGGGCGGCCCCGGCATCACCAAGAGCGATCTGTTCGTCATCAACAAGACCGACCTGGCACCCTATGTCGGTGCCAATCTGGACGTGATGAAGGCCGACACCGAACGCATGCGCGGCGCGCGGCCCTTTGTGATGAGCAATCTGAAAACCGGCGCCGGGCTGGACGAGGTGATCGCCTTCATCGAGACCAAGGGCCTGCTGAAGACCTGAAGCGGTGGCCGGACTCAGCCCGGCATGGCCTCGCAGCGGATCCGGCGCATCGTGAAGTCGATGCGCTTGCTGCGGCCCTGGGTCTGCCCCTCGATGCGCGCCTTCAAGACGCCCTGCTCCAGCGCATAGACGACCCGCTGCGGGAAGTCATGCGCCGGGTTCTCGAACTGCGCCTCGGTCTCGCTGAGCGAGACCAGCGCGAAGGCCACCGGCTTTTGCTCGCCCACGGTCGCGATGAAGTCGATGCGGCCCACTGCATTGCGGCGGATCTGCATGAACTCATGGCCGGTGGTGCGACCGCGCTTGACGGTGCGGCTGAGCCCCAGCAAGGTATCGCCGGCCAGCGGCAACCAGTGCTCGACCGAACCCGGCTCAGCCCCGTCGGGCGCCCAGCAACCGGCCAGCCAGGCCAGCTTTTGCAGCTCATGCTCTGGCTGAGCCTGGGCGGGCAGCACAGGCAATGCAAGCAGGGCGGCCAGCAGCAACGATCTTTCCAACATGGCGGCATCCTTCCGGTCGATCCATGCCCGCACTCTAGACCGTCGGCGCAGCGTCCGCTCGCATCCATTCGACATGCCGTCAGAGCCGGCCCGGCTGCCTACTCGGAATAGGACAAGATACGCTCCCGAGTTCTGACCGATGGCAGGAACGGCGATTCTCGCTTGGGTCAGCGCATGCCTCGCTTGACTGGAGCCTACCCATGAGCACAGCATCGATTCCGTCCCTGCCACGGCTGGACATCGTGGAAGCGGCAGCCGCCCCCTGGGCCGATCTGGAGACGCTGTTCGGCGCGCGCGGCGCCTGTGGCGGCTGCTGGTGCATGGCCTGGCGCTGCAAGCGCCGCGACTACGAGGCCGGCAAGGGCGAGCTCAATCGCGAGCGGCTGAAGACGCTATGCAGCAGCGGGCGGCCAGTGGGCCTGCTGGGCTATCGGCAAGGACGGCCGGTCGCCTGGTGCTCGGTGGCGCCGCGCAGCGACATTGCCTACTTCGCGACCACGCGCAGCCTCAAGCCGATCGACGCCTTGCCCGCCTGGGCGATCAGTTGCCTGTTCGTCGCGGCCGACCAGCGCCGCCAGGGTCTGGCCCGCCAGATGGTCGTGGCGGCGGCCGACCATGCCTTCCGTCAGGGCGCTCCGGTGCTGGAGGCCTATCCGGTCAGCGGCTCGGGGGCCACCGCCGCGCCGGTCTTCATCTGGACCGGGGTGCCGGCGCTGTACGAGCCGGCCGGCTTTCGGCCCGCCCAGGCCGCCAGGTCCACCGGCGGCCGCACCCTCTACCGGCTCTGGCCCGAGAACGCGCGCGGCTAGACCAGGCGCTCGCGCGTCCTGCGCGCCACATCCTGCAGCCAAGGCTGGCGGGCCCAGTGTGAGCGCGCAAAGGCGTCTATCTGCTCGCGAAAGCTCAGCGACAGCCCGATCACATCCAGGCCCTCGACGAACATGCGGCGGTGGCGGGACGAGAGCTCGAAGCCGGCATCCACCGCCGCGCCGCGCACCCGCATCGCGCCGAGGTCGATGCTCAGCGCCTGGCCAGCCTCGGCCTCGTCCATCAGCGCGGCCACGTCGGCCTCGGCCAGCATCACCAGCAGCAGCCGGTTGTTCATCGCATTCGAGTAGAAGATCTCGCCGAAGCTGCTGGCGATCACCGCGCGGATGCCGAACTGCTGCAGCCCCCAGACCGCATGCTCGCGGCTGGAGCCGCAGCCGAAATTGGCGCCGCCCAGCAGGATGGCAGTGCCGGCATGCTCGGGGCGGTTCAGCACAAAGTCGCGACGGGGCTGGCCCTGGGCGTCGAAGCGCAGGTCGTAGAGCAGGCCGCGATCCAGGCCCGCCTTGTCGATGCCACGCAGGAACTGCTTGGGCATGATCTGGTCGGTGTCCAGATTGTCGATGCGCAGCGCCGCAGCGCGGCCGCTGATCATTGTCGATTCAGACATGCAGGCTCTCCAGTCGGCGGACATCGGTGATCACACCGGTGACCGCCGCGGCCGCGGCCATTGCCGGGCTCATCAGATGGGTGATGGCGCCGCGTCCCTGGCGGCCCTCGAAATTTCGGTTGGTGGTGGATGCGCAGCGCACGCCCTCGGCCAGCACATCGTCGTTCATCGCCAGGCACATCGAGCAGCCGGGTTGGCGCCACTCGAAGCCAGCCGCCTGCAGCAGCGAGGCAATGCCCTCGGCCTCGGCCTGGACCTTCACCGCACCCGAGCCCGGCACCACCATCGCCCGCACGCCCGGCGCCACCCGGCGACCTCGCACGACAGCGGCGACGGCCCGCAGGTCCTCGATGCGGGCATTGGTGCAAGAGCCGATGAAGACATGCTGGATCGCCGTGCCCTCGATCGGCGCGCCGGCCTGCAGCTGCGTGTAGCGCAAGGCCTGCTCCGTGCTGCGCCGCTGCGCGCCCTCGGGATGCGGCACACGGGCATCGATCGCCACCACCTGATCCGGGCTGGTGCCCCAACTGACATGCGGCACCACATCGCTGGCGTCAAAACAGTGCTCGACGGCAAACAGGGCATCAGCATCGCTGTGCAAATCGCGCCACTGCGCCAGCGCGGCGTCGCGCTGTGCGCCCAAGATGTCCGGTGCCCGCGCCAGCACATAGTCGATCGCCACAGCGTCCGGTGCGATCAGCGCGCCGCGTGCACCGGCTTCCACGGCCATATTGCACAAGGTGAAGCGTGCCTCGACCGACAATGCCGTGATGGCCGTGCCGCAGAACTCCACCACATAGCCGCGCGCGCCCTGGGCACCGATGCGGCCGATGATCTTGAGGATCAGGTCCTTGGCCGTCGTGCCCGTCGGCAATTGGCCGTCGACGCGGATGCGCATGTCCTCGGCCAGGCGATAGACCAGGGTCTGGGTCGCCAGCACATGCTCGACCTCGGAGGTGCCGATGCCAAAGCCCAGCGCACCCAGCGCGCCGTAGGTGGTCGTGTGGCTGTCGCCACAGATCACCACCATGCCGGGGCGGATCATGCCGTGCTCGGGCGCGACCACATGCTCGATGCCTTGCAGCGCATCATTGGTGTCGAACAGCGGGATCGCATGGCGATCGCAGTTGCGCTTCAGATTGCTGGCCTGCAAGGCCGAAGCCGGGTCGCGGATGATGCGCAGCTTGTCCGGGTGGGTCGGGATGATGTGGCTGACCACCGCGACGTTCTGCCCCGGCACCAACACCTCGCGGCCCTGTGCATGCAGGCCGGCAAAGGCCTGGGGGCTGGTGTATTCGTTCATCAGGTGCAGGTCGCAGAACAGCAGCACGTTCTGCGCATCGAGCACCGCCACCGTGTGCGAATCGATCAGCTTGCGATACAGGGTGCTCGCCATGATTCACGCCTCCAGCAGGAAGGGCAGCGCCCGCGCCAGCAGGGCGTCCGGCGCTTCCTCGGGGATGTAATGGCCGCAGGGCAAGGCCTCGCCATGGACCTGGTCGGCGACACGGCGCCATTCGTCGAGCGGCTTGAAGCAGCGCTGCACCACGCCCTGCGCACCCCAGAGTGCCAGCAACGGCATGGCCAATCGGCGGCCAGCGTCACGGTCGGCACGGTCATGCGCCAGATCAATGCCTGCGGCGGCGCGGTAGTCCTCGCAGAGGCCGTGCGCCGTGCCTGGCAGGCCCAGGCAGCGTGTGTACTCGGCCAGCGCCAGCGGATCGAAAGGCGTCATGCCGGCGCTGCGACTGCCCATCACATCGCGCAGGTAGGCGGCCGGATCGGCCGTGATCAAACGCTCGGGCAGCGGCGCGGGCTGGATCAGGAAGAACCAGTGCCAATAGGCGCGGGCGAAAGCCTCGTTCGTCTGCTCGTACATCGCCAGGGTCGGTGCGATATCCAGCAGCACCAGGCGCCGGACCTGCTCGCCATGGTCGGCCCCCAGCCGGTGCGCGACGCGCGCGCCTCGGTCATGGGCCAGTACCGAGAAGCGCTCGTGACCCAGAGCGCGCATCAGCGTCACCATATCCCGGGCCATCACCCGCTTGCTGTAGTTGGCATGGTCAGCCGCCCCGCTCGGCTTGGACGAATCGCCGTAGCCCCGCAGATCGGCCAGCACCAAGGTGAAGTGCCGGGCCAGCGCCGGCGCTACCTTGTGCCAGATTGCATGGGTCTGCGGGTGACCGTGCAGCAGTAGCAAAGGGGGACCTTCGCCGCCCAGGCGGGCATGGATCTGCACGCCGTCCTCGACGGTGATCAGGCGGGACTCGAAACCCGGGAACAGGGCATTGGACATAAGGACCTCAATCTGCGGTGATGCCGCGCTCCTTGATCAGCTTGGCCCATTGCGGCATTTCCTTCTCCAGCCGCGAGCGTGCCTGGGCGGCCGTGCCGGGCAGCGGGTCGAAGCCTTCGCGGATCATGCGCTCCCGAACCGCCGGGCTGTTGAGCGCTTGGTTCAGCGTGCTGTTGAGCTTGTCCAACACCGGCTTGGGCGTGCCGGCCGGTGCGAACACCATGAACCAGGTTTCGAAGGCGTAGTTCGGCAGCCCGGCCTCGGCAATCGTCGGCACGGAGGGCATCAGGGCCGAACGCTTGGTACCTGTCACGCCCAGCGCGCGCAGCTTGCCGGCCTGCACATGCTGCTGCGCGGCCGAGAGCACCGGAAAGCTCATGTCGACGCTGCCAGCCATCGTGTCGGTCAATGCCGGGCCACCGCCCCGGTAGGGAATGTGGACGATGGGCAGGCCCGATACCGCCTTGAACAGCTCGGCCGACATATGAAAGGTGCTGCCCGCGCCGGCCGAGCCGTAGGTCAGCTTGCCGGGCTGGGCCTTCAGCACGGCCAGCAACTCCTTGATGTCCTTGGCCGGCAGCTTGGGGTTGACCACCAGCACATGCTGGGAGCTCGCCACCATGCCGATCGGGGCCAGGTCCTTCAAGGTGTCGTAAGGCATCTTGGCCGTCAGCGCCGGATTGATCGCCAGCGAGACGGTCTGCAGGCCCACCGTGTAGCCATCGGCCGCCGACTTGGCGACCTGGTCGACGCCCAGATTGCCGCCGGCACCGCCCTTGTTTTCGATGAAGACGCTGCCGCCCAGCTGCTTGCCCCATTCATCGGCGATCAGACGCGCGGCGATGTCGGCACTGCCACCCGGTGCATAGGGCACCACCAGCTTGATCGCCCGCTCCGGATAGCTTTGCGCCTGGGCGCCACCGAGGGTCAGCAGACCCAGCACGGCAAGCAGGGTGTGGGTGAAATGGCGCTTGTTCATCGGCGGTCTCCAGATGTGATCTTGTGCCCAGATGCTATCCATGAAGCGAAGTCACATAATGTCTGTTTCGACAATTCTTCAAGTCTTCAGATTCATCAATGGACGGTTTCTCCGACCTCGCCTTCTTCTCGCTGCTGATGCGGCACGGCAGCCTGGCGGCGGCGGCGCAGCAGCTGGGCATCACGCCGCCGGCCGTCAGCAAGCGCCTGGCCGCGCTGGAGCGGCGCTTGGGCGTGCGCCTGCTGCATCGGACCACGCGACGCATCAGCCTGACGCCCGAGGGCGAAACCTATCTGGTCGACGGTGCCCGGGTGCTGGCCGAGCTCGATGCGCTGGAGCGCACGGTCGCCGGCAGCCGCGCCACACCCATGGGCCTGCTGCGCATCAGCGCGACGCTAGGCTTCGGTCGCCGCCACATCGTGCCGGCACTGTCGGTGTTTGCACGCGAGTTTCCCGAGGTCGAGGCCCAACTGCACCTCAGCGATCGGCCGGTCAATCTGGTCGAGCAGGGCTTCGATATGCAGATACGCTTCGGAGAACTGCCCGATGCGAGGCTGACGGCCCGGCTGCTGGCGCGCAACCGCCGTCTGCTGTGCGCAGCCCCCGCCTATCTGCAGCGTGCGGGTACGCCCGCCACGCCGCGGGAACTGGCCCAGCATGCCTGCATCTTTTTGCGCGAGCGCGACGAGACCTTCGGCACCTGGCATATGAGCCAGGGCGCGCGCCAGGAGACGATCAAGGTGCGTGGCCCGCTGAGCAGCAATGACGGCGAATCAACGCTGGCCTGGGCCCGGGACGGCCATGGCATCTTGCTGCGCTCGCAATGGGATGTGGCCGAGCTGCTGCGCCAGGGCGCGCTGCTGCCGGTGCTGGCCGACTGGTCGCTGCCTTCGGCCGACATCTATGCGGTATTCCCGACCCGCAGCCATCTGTCGGCAAAGACGCGGGCGCTGGTGGACTTTTTGCTGCTGCGTTTCGAGCCCCACCGCCGTGAGGACGGCGGCTGGTAGGTCGCCCTCTGCTCGCCGATAGCCTCAGCCGCGAACCAGCATCACCGGCTGCGCTTCGGCCTGCTCGATATGGCACAGCCCCGGGCAGCCGCTCTTGGCCAGCGCCGCATCGAAGACCTCGCGGGCGCAGTCATGGCAGCAGCCGCAGGCCGAGGCCACCCGGGTCTCGTCCTGCAAGACATCGAAATTGCGGATGCCTGCGTCTACGCTGCGGCGGATATCGCGGTCGGAAACTCGGTGGCAGAGGCAGACGATCATGGAGCGCTAGGGCCTGGTCGGGACCGGCACCACGCCGGCTTGCCCCGAACTCTAGCGCAAATGCGAACCCTTCTCAATCATGTTCGCATCAATAACCCCAGCCAGCGGCCGGGATTGCTCAGAAACGCTCAGGACGTCATCTGGGTCTGCAGCCAGTTCTGCTCGCCGACCTGGGCCACCAGTTCGATCTGGGTTTCCAGATGGTCGATATGCTCCTCGGTGTCGCTGAGGATGTCTTCCAGCAGCTCGCGCGACACATAGTCGCGCACCGATTCGCAATAGGCGATGGCTTCCTTCAGCAGGCCATGCGAGCCGACCTCGATCTTCAGATCGCAGTGCAGGGTCTCGACGGCGGTCTCGCCGATGAAGAGCTTGCCCAGGTCCTGCAGATTGGGCAGGCCCTCGATCGTCAGGATGCGGTCGATCAGGCGATCGGCATGCTTCATCTCCTCGATCGACTCCTCGTACTCATGCTTGGCCAGGCGCTCGTAGCCCCAGCTCTTGAGCATGCGGGCATGCAGGAAATACTGGTTGATCGCGGTCAGCTCATTCTTCAGCTGGGCATTCAGGTAGTCCAGAACCTTGGCATCGCCTTTCATGGCATCTCTCCTCTTATTGAATCTGGCGTGCATTGTGCGTGCTGACGGCCAAGCCCGCTGAGCAAACCCGTGAGCTCGCGCTCTGCATACGAAGCGTTCTCAGACGCAATTTGACTATTTGCAGTGCAAGGCCATCATTCCTATTGCTATTGCGAATAGTTCGCATTTAAGATGCGACGCATGAACCCATCCATCCAAACCCTGCCGCGCCCCGCTGTGGCGCACGAGCCCGGCCTGCCGGTTCTGCCCTCCCTGGCTGCGGCCGGCGTGCCGGACCGGCGACGGCTCAGCAGCCAGGCCTTGCTGGGCAATGAGCGCGAGGTCGAGATCGAGCATGGTGGCCAGCTCTACCGCTTGCGCCTGACCTCGCTGGGCAAGCTGATCCTGACCAAGTAAGCGCCTGACTGTCATCGGGACACCCATCGATGTGCGACAAGCCCAATGTCTTCTCCCGCCTGCTGGGCGACGAGCCCACGCTTGCAGGCGCCCTGCCCACACCAGCGCCCGTCGATGACAGCGCCCAGCCGCTGGCACGCGGCTCGCGCCGGCGCCGCCTCTGGGAGCTGCCGTCGCAGGCGCTGTGCCCGGTGATCGGGGTCTGCCTGCCGATGCCGGTGCTGCGCCGGCGCATCGACAAGAGCCTGGGCGGCAGCACCGTCGCCAGCGACTACGACCTGCATTGCGGCGCCATCAATGAATGTGGCTCGCGCTCGGCCGTGGCCGAGACCTTGCAGCGCGAGCTGGACCAGCGCTATGCGATCGCGCTGCGCCAGTCTGCCCAGCACAAGAGCACCGAGGCCTTGACGCGCTGGTGGGCCGCCGCCCAGCTCAGCAACGACGTGGCCGGCAGCCTGTGGGCGACGCTGACCCATGCGCGCTGCGACGCCGGCCTGCAGGAGCAGGTGCTGCGCGACATCCATATGCTGCAGCACCAGGTCGGCGCCGCCAACCGCGCCGATCTTCAGCGCCTGGAGGCCCTGCTCGACGAGAACCAGATCCTGGGCCGCGAGCTCGCGCAAGCTCAGTCGCGCAGCAGCCGGCTGCTGGCCGAGCGCGCAGGCCAGATCGAACGCCTGCAGTCGGAGCAGCTGCGCCTGCGCGGCGAGCTGCTGGGCCGCGACACGGCGATGGCCGGTCTGCGCGAAGACTTGCAGCGCCTGGAGGCCGCCGTGCCGGGCCTGCGCAACCGCCAGGAGCAGGCGGACCAGATCCGTCTGCAGCAGGGCCGCATCCACGAGCTGGAGCGCGCTTTGCTGGCGGCCCAGCAGCAGGTCGAGCGCGAGCGCCGCCGCGTCGAGGAAGCCCGGCAGATGCTGGATCTGGCGCGCGCCCCGCAGCCAGCCCCCGAGCCTGACCTGGCCCTGCCCGAGCTGAGCGAACGCGCGGTGCTTTGCGTCGGCGGCCGCCAGGCCGTGGTGCCGATCTACCGCCAGCTGATCGAACGCACCGGCGGACGCTTCCTGCACCATGACGGCGGCGAGGAAGACGCCGTCGCCAAGCTGGACGCCAGCCTGGCCGCCGCCGATCTGGTGATCTGCCAGACCGGCTGCATCAGCCACGACGCCTACTGGCGGGTCAAGGACCATTGCAAGCGCCATGGCAAGCGCTGCGTCTTTGTCGACAAACCCAGCGCCTCGAGCCTGCAGCGAGCGCTGGGCCATCTGAGCGAAAAGCCGACCGAAGCCTGAATCGCTCGTGCATAGATCACAAACCAGATAGATACCACTTAAGTCAGGGGTAGACCTGGGGCAAACCCCAGGGAAGAATCCGCTCGTTGCCCGCCCACAAGGCAGCCAACCTACACAACACCCATAGCGGAGGACGAGGAATGAGCTTGCAGAGAACAGCCCCCAAGACTGGTATTAAACTGGTTATTACCCTGATGGCAGGTCTGATGGTGCAGGCGGCGCAAGCCCTGCCGGTCATCGATTTCGGCGTGGCCCAGGGCTACAGCGGTTTCTTCTTCGGCAATGTGAACGCCGCGGCCGATGTCGAAGGCCGGCTGGCGGTGGGCGGCAATCTGACCTCGGGTTTTGACGTCGGCTACCGCAATGCCTTTGGCTCGACGGCGCCATCGCTGGTCGTCCAGGGCAGCGTGTCACTCACCAGCCAATGGGGCAATGCCGGCTCGATCTATAACGGCCCGAACTACAACACCGACACCAACGCCTCGATTGGCCCGAGCACCGCCCCCTGGGTGCCGGCTAAGCTGAACATGGGCGGCCTGGTCTACGGCGGCAGCCTGAACGCGGTCGACTGGCAGTACGGCACGGCCACCAAGAACGCCAACTTCCTGGACTTCGCCGCCGCCAAGACCCAGCTGAGCGGCCTGTCCGCCCAGTTGGCCGGCAGCGCGCAGAACGGCAGCTGGGCGCTGGGCGCGGGCGGCGTGACGCTGACCGGCGACGGCAGCTCCGATGTGCAGATCTTCAACCTGGGCAACACCGCGCTGAGCAATATCACGCTCAACAACGTCAAGGCCGGCGCCCATGTGGTGATCAACAGCACGCTGACCAACGTGGTGTTCTCGGGCAATCTGGGCGGCGACCAGGCCAACTCCAGCGACGGCCTGGCCTCGCACCGCGACCGCCTGATCTTCAACCTGAGCAATGCCACCAACGTCAACGTCAGCAGCTTCCTGAACGGCAGCGTGCTGGCGGTGAACGCCGATGTGATCGGCAGCGGCCACCTGGAAGGCACATTGATCGCCAACTCGCTGAGCGCAGGCCCCAACGGCAAGCTGGAGCTGGGCTATGAGCCCTTCATCCCGACCTCGCCGGTACCCGAGCCCGAGAGCTATGCGCTGATGCTGGCGGGCCTGGCCGCGATGGGCTTCATCGCACGCCGTCGCCGCCAGGCCTGATCGCAGCTCAAGGCCCCTCGAACCGCAGGCAGCGCTGACGCGTGCCTGCGGTTTTTTCATGGCCGTTCGCTAATCACAGCGTGTAGTCGCCGCTGGCTTCGGGCTGGAACAGGATGGCGTCGATCTCGGCTGCAGCCTCGTCGCGATTGGGTGTCTGCCAGCGCGCCAGCGAACCCACCGGCAGGCCCAGCAGGCCCGTGCCCACCGGCGACAGCACCGAGACAAAGCCGACGCTGGGCTCGGCGTCATGCGGGTAGCACAGGGTCAGGCGGTGACGCCGCCCAGTCTGGACGCCGACGATCTCCACCTGCGAGTACATCGTGACCACATTGGGCGGCACCTGGCGGGAGTCCACCAGATCGGCGCCATCGAGCAGCGCCTGTAGGGTTTCATGGGACTGAGCTTCGAGCAAATTGCTGAGGCGGCGGTGATCCAGGGCCGTGAGCAGGCGCTCGGGCCTGACGGTGTTTGGTGTGTGCATGAGGCACTCCGATCGAAGGCAAGCACGCCGCTTTGAGAAAGTGCGGCGCGCGCCGACGCGCTGAGCAGAGGCCCGGCGATCGATGGTGCGCGAAAAGATGAGGGGTGGCGGATCGCCGGGCTTAGAGGGGTGCGGCCGGCTGGGCATGCTGCGCAGCGGCCGCCTGTGCTCGGCAGGCGCACGACTGCAGCGGCGTCGCGAGAGCGGCGCGCTGGGCAGCGAAGCGGGTAGCAAAGACCGGTGCAGACATGAACGCATTGTAGGCCGGCGGACACGCTTAACCATATGCGCGCTTCTTCCTTGGGCCTGCGGGCCGGCTTGCTTACGCTGCGCAGCTCGCTCCCGAAGCCGACCGGCCACAAGCCGGCTCTCACGCTTGCGGGCAAGACCTGACCCCAACCGAAAAATCCATGTCGTACTTTCCACTTTGCCGACCCGCGCCGATCGCACTGGCCGTTGCGCTGGCCTATGCCCTGCCGGCTGCGGCAGCCAGCACGGACGCCGCCGCCACCGGCAGCACCGTCCAGTCCGCCCCCACCGTGCAGGTCACCGGCTCGCGCATCCTGCGCGCCAAGGCCGAGAGCGCCAACCCGGTCACCGTGATCAAGTCCGAGGACCTGTCCCGCCACGGCTACAAGAATGTCTTCGACGCCCTCAACTCGCTGACCGAGAACACCGGCTTCGTCCAGGGCGCGGACTTCGGCAACACCTTCACGCCGGCCGCCAATGCGATCAGCCTGCGCGGCCTGGGTCCCAACCACACGCTGACGCTGATCAACGGTCGCCGCGTCGCCGACTACCCGACCGCCTACAGCGGCTCGGTCAACTTCGTCGACCTGGCCAACATCCCCTCGGCCCTGATCGACCGCATCGAGATCCTGCATGGCGGCGCTTCGGCCGTCTATGGCTCCGACGCGATCGCCGGTGTGGTCAACATCATCCTGAAAAAGCAGACCGACGGCCTGCGCCTGAATCTGAAGGCCGGCGGCACCGAGGACGGCGGCGGCGAGAACGCCCGGCTGCAGCTGACCGGCAACGTGGCCAGCGGCGCGGTCAGCGGCATCTGGGGCCTGGAGCTGAGCAGCCGCCAGCCGATCTGGGCGCGCCAGCGCAGCTTCATGTCTGACAGCACCTTGCAGGGCGCCGCGCCTGCCGTCGTGTTCGGCCGGCGCAACGCAGGCAGCAACTACATCGATCCGGGCGCCGGCACCTGCGAGGCCCTGGGCGATCTGTTCTCCGGCAGCACCCGGCGCTGGGACACCAAGACCGGCAGCTTCTGCGCCAGCGGTCGCGCCGGCGCCAACTACTGGACCACCCAGACCGGCAACCGCAGCCTCAATGCCGCCAGCCTGCTGAGCTGGCAGCTCGATGACAGGACCGAGCTCTTCGCCGAAGCGCTGCTGGGCCTGAACCGCACCGAGAACAACACGCGCGGCCCCAGCTGGACCTCGCTGGCGGCCTCCACCGGCTACTTCCGCAATGCAGTGACTGGCAATCTGGAGACCTGGACCCGGCGCATCGCGCCCGAGGAGTTGGGCGGCGTTGATCGCTTCAACCGCGAATGGCGCGACGGCTCAGGCAATCTGGCCCTCGGCGCGCGCGGCGAGCTCGGCGACTGGGGTTATGAGCTGAGCTACAACGCCTCGGTCTACCGCAGCAAGACGCCGGTGCCACGCCTGCTGGCCAATATCGACGAGTTCTTCCTGGGCAAGCAGCAAGGCGTGGACGCCAAGGGGGTGCCGATCTACGCGCCCGATCCCAAGCGCCTGTTCACCGCGCTGACGCCGGCCGAGTACGACAAGCTCAGCGGCAGCAGCGAGGGCCATAACAAGGCCTGGACCCATGGCCTGAGCCTGAACGTCAATCGCGAGCTGTTCACGCTGCCGGCCGGCCCGGTGCAGATGGCCGCGCTGGCGGAGATCGGCAGCCAGGGCTTCAGCAACGAGGCCGACCCACGTCTGGGTCAGGGCGTGTTCTACAACACCACCGCATCGGCCCTGGTCAAGGGCACACGCCAGCGCACCGCCCTGGGGCTGGAGCTGCAGGCACCGCTGACCCGGCAGCTCACCGCCACCGTCGCGGGCCGCTACGACGACTACCGCTTTGCCGGCAAGAGCGACGACAAGTTCACCTACCAGGGCGGGCTGGAGTTCCGCCCCAACGCCGAGCTGCTGCTGCGCGCCAACCACGCGACCAGCTTCCGCGCGCCGGACATGAACTACATCTACACCGCCGAGTCCAAGGGCTACTACAGTTCCTCGACCGACTACTACGCCTGCGGCCTGAGCGGCCAGCCCCTGGCCACCTGCAGCTTGCGCAATATCTCGCCGGGCTTCAACTACATCAGCAATGGCAGCTCGGATTTGAAGTCCGAGAACGGCCGCAGCCAGGGCCTGGGCCTGGTCTGGTCGCCCAGCACGCAGTTCGATGCCTCGCTGGACTTCTGGAAGATCCATATCGATGACCTGGTCACCAATCTGAGTTCCGACACCTTGCTGCGCGACGAGGCCGACTGCCGACTGGGCGCCAAGGACATCGGCAGCCCGACCTGCGTGGATGCGATCCGGCGCGTGCGCCGCAATCCAGCCAATGCGGTGGTCCGGCCCGGCGAGGTGCGCGACATCCTGGTCAACCCGATCAATGCGGCGCAGAAAAGCACCCGCGGCTTCGACATCGCCGGCCGCTACAGCTGGCAGACCGTCAGCCTCGGCCAGTTCCAGAGCCGCGTGAAGTACACCAAGGTGCAAAGCTATGTCTACCGCCAGTTCGCCGGCGACGCCGCCAGCAACCAGGTCGGCACGCGCGACTTCGACGACTGGCCCGAGAAGCTGGTCGCCAGCCTGAGTTGGAACCTCGGCCCCTGGTCCAGCACGCTGACCGCGACCCGCAACGGCAAGATCCCCGATGGCGACAAAGGCTGGATCAAGCCCAAGGCCTTGTTCAATATCAGCGGCGGCTACGAGTTCAACGAGAACAGCAAGCTCTCGCTGATCCTCAACAATGTGGCAGGCAGCGTGCCGCTGGACAAGGGCGGCGGCTGGCCCTTCTACCCGACGAGCCGCTACAGCCCGCACGGCCGTCAGGGCTGGATCGAGTTCGAGCACCGCTTCGGCGGCTGAGACAAGCCCGCCCCCTCGCAGCGCTGCGCGCATCCAGGGGGCGGACTTTCTCGGGCAAAGCGTGAGTTAGCGCACGGTACGGCGCCGCGACACCCGGATTCAGGGTTTACGCGGAGCTTTCATGCCAGAAGAATGCGCGCACCTCTTCAAGACAGGATCTCACGCATGCGCCGCTCGACCCCGTTCTCCGCCCTCGCCGTCACCTTGCTGGCGACCTCGCTGGCCCAGGCCGCGCCGAATGCGCTGGGTCTGGACAAGGGCCTGAACCTGCTGGTGTTCGACAACTTCACCGCCAGCTCCAGCGATGTCGAGGGCCGCGTCGCGGTCGGCGGCAATGCCAAGCTGGGCAGCTACTCGATCAACACCAAGGGCTCGGGTGCGCTGTACGAAGGCATCGGCCTGGCGGTCGGCGGCCATCTTCAGTTCAGTGGCGGCCAGCTCTGGGGCGACACCGTCGTCGGTGGCAATCTGAGCACGCAAAGCGGCGCGAGCTTCATCGGCGATGTGCGGGTGGGTGGCAATCTGAACGCCAACAAGGCCTGGCTGACGGCAGACAGCATCACCTACGGCGGCACAGCCACCGGCGTGCAGCAGTGGCAGAACCCGCTGCCGCAGAAGGCGGCAGCCGGCAGCACGGTGAACCTGGGCATCGATTTCGCGGCCGAGCAGGCGCGGCTGAGCAGCTTCTCGCAGCAGCTCGACGGCTTTGCCAACAGCGGCAGCGTCGCCGATGTCTGGGGCAATATGGTGCTGAACGGCCAAGGCGCCGGGCTGGCCGTGTTCGACCTGAATGCCGCCGATGTCGGCAGGAACCTGGAGCTCAGCAATCTGGGCAGCAATGCGACCGTGATCATCAATGTGCACGGCAGCAAGGTCGACTTCGGCAACCACGGCTACACCGGCTTCGACAGTGGCCGCGTGCTGTTCAATCTGGTCGACGCGCAGACGGTCAGCTTCAGCGGCGGCGTCACCGCCTCCTTCCTCGCGCCCTTGGCCAAGTTCACGGCCGGCTCCGGCGTGATCAATGGCCAGGTAATCGCGCAGAGCTGGAACGGCTCGGTGCAGATCAACGACGCCGCCTTTGCCGGCACGATCTCCGCCGTGCCGGAGCCCGGCAGCATGGCGATGCTGCTGGCCGGCCTGGGCGTGATCGGCTTCGTCGCGGCGCGCCGCAAGCGCTGAATCAGGTGGCTGCAGTCTTGATGGCGTCTTGACACTACAGTGCAAAAGCTGGGCGATTTCTTGAGCTGCGGGCCGGGAGACTGAAGGCCTCGCAACAACAGGTCGGCCACGGTGCCGGCCCGGCCCATGCGCCCAGTCGCCATCCTCCAGCACGAAGCCAGCCAAGGCCCCGGTTATCTGCTGGACTTTCTGCAGCAACAGGACATCCCCTTCCAGATCTTCCATCCGGCCCAGGGTCAGGACTTGTCCCTGCGGGCCAGCGACCACAGCGGCCTGGTGGTGCTGGGCAGCAATCACAGCGTCAATGAAGACCTGCCCTGGATCGCTCAGGAGATGGCGCTGCTGCAGGCGGCTCTGAGCCGCGATGTGCCGGTGCTGGGCCATTGCTTCGGCGGCCAGCTGCTGGCGCGTGCGATGGGTGCCCAGGTGCACCGCAATGCCTGGCCCAATATCGGCTGGGCCCGGTTGGCCGTGACGCCGGCAGCCCGCGCGATGTTTGGTGGCGCCACCCATGCCAGCCTGTTCAACTGGCACTACGACACCTTCGAGATCCCGCGCGGCGCCGCCCGCACGCTGTTCGGCATGCATTGCCTGAACAAGGGCTTCGCCCACGGCAAGCACCTGGGTTTCCAGTCCCATCTGGAGGTCACCGAGGCCAGCGTGCGCGCCTGGTGCGAAGAATCCCGGCAAGAACTGACCCTGGCTCACGGCCCGGCCGTGCAGACCGAGGCGCAGATGCTGCAGGGCCTGCGTGAGCGCACCGCCGAGCTGCACCGGGTGGCGCGCGGCGTCTACCGGGAATGGGCTGCGGGACTGTGCCGCCCGACCCTGGTGCAGCTGCACGGCGGGTGGTGAGGCCTGCACCGACTCGCTGGCCAGAGCCTGCCGGCGTGCTGGAGTCTGCACTGCCGCCGGATGCAGTGGTCATGGATGATGCTCGGATGGACGTACGCGCAGACTCCGTCACTATCCATGACACCAGGGGCCGACCGAGGCGACGCCCACCGGCACACGCAGTGGCCATCATCAACGAGGCACTGCGAGACCTGCAGGCATTCGAGCGCATTGGCGACCATGTCTTCTCCACGACAAAGGGCGTCAAGCCAATCTCAGGCACGGCATTACGACGGTCACGATGACATGCTGGAAAAATGGGAGGCGCTCGACGTGTCGGCGCGCGAGCTGATGGGCAGCGACGCACAGCGCAAAGCCGCCGCGCCTCGGAGATGGTCAGAGGCGCGGGCAAGTGGTGCCACTGCGGGGCCATGAAGATGGGAGAAATGCCAACCCTTTGGGGCAAGCCCCCAAATCAGATCTTGCGACCATGCTTCATCCCGTCTTCCCAGGCCACCCGCATATCGGCCAGCAGGGCGTCCGGTATGCGCTCGTCCGCCTCGGCCTCCCACAGCGTTTTCGCCATCGCCTCAGCAATGCGCTGAAGCACTTGCTCCGGTCGATTGACGCCGCAGACTTCTCGTCCGAACTTCAGCAACTCCTGCGATGTCGGATATGCCTTGGTCTGGCCCCGTCCCGCACCAAGTCGATAGCCGTGAGCTACGACGGGCGCATCAGCGAGGGCGTTTATCGCGTCCAGACGGTCAACAATTACCACGAGCGGTTCAAGACCTGGGTCAACCGCCAGCTGCGCGGCGTGTCGACCAGGCACCTGCCCAACTACCTGGCTTGGATGCGCCTCTGGGAGTGGTTCAAGGAGGGTATCAAGCCCGAACACTTCGTCGTTTCAGGGCTCAGGAAGCAGCTGATCAACATCCCAGCTACTTCTTGAGTTTGTCCCGCAACGCTTTGGCGAGGACAGCGGCCGCCGCAGACAGGCGTGCAATGGCGGACTCGTAGACCACGCCGTCCTCCCGTTTGTCGACGGCCACGACCGTGACTAACAAGTGGTCGTCCTCCACGGAATACACCAGCCGGACGCCTTGCTGACGCAACTTTATCTTGTAGCACCCTGCGAGATGTCCGTGAAGCTCTCCGCCCGGGACGCGAGGGTTGTCCAGCCTCTTGGCAAGGAGCTTCTTGAGGTTGGCTTGAACGGAGCCATCGAGGCTACGCCATTCTTCGAGGGCCTCCGGCATGAAGCGAAGCTTGTACTTGTGCTTCGCCTTACCTTTAGAGGTCGTCAATGTCCACCTCGATGGCCCGGGCCTTCTCCGCAAGGCGACTGGCCGCCTTGCGGTAGAGGTCCTGGTCGGCGAGCTCCTCAAGCATGGCCTCGAAGAGGTGTGGCTCTACCATGTAGAAGGCGGCTCGGTTGTGGTTGAGTACCGCCACAGGGCGATTGTTTGCTTCCCTAAGCACTGCGGCCGGGTTCTTTTTGAACTCGGACATGCTTACGGCGATGTCAGCGAGGATGGCTTCCATAATTGGCTCCGTATTCAGAGCTAAATATAGCTACGTTACCCCCTCCCGTCAAGCCAACCAATCGGTGCCTCCCGAAGCCCCCTGACGCTCATCA
Source organism: Burkholderiales bacterium C2 (assembly GCA_005503085.1). Lineage (GTDB taxonomy): Bacteria > Pseudomonadota > Gammaproteobacteria > Burkholderiales > Burkholderiaceae_C > Roseateles_E. The sequence continues at coordinate 72,268 of SCOI01000009.1, forward strand.
ATACGTATCGCTAACAGAGCCATTCTCTGACCCCGAGCCCATCAGCCCCACGAAGCCCGAGAAGCTTGGAAGGTCGCCACTGCTGGGGCGCTAATCGCAGCCACTACCGCAGGCACGTCCGCTGGGCGCTCAGCCTCGATCCTCGCGTGAGCCCGGTCATCGCGACGCGCCAGGCGGAGTTGCCCAGCAGCCTGACCGACCAGCGGCCGGATCGGGAACGGGTTCCATCACGCATCTGCAGCGCCCAGGGTCAGGCCTTGCCTCTCGACAAAGAGAAGCCATATCAGCGTTCTGGCGTGCGTTATCCCGCCAGATGCCCTGTTCATGGATGATGTTCGGATGTTCAAGCGGCTGCGGCCTAGAGGCTGACAATTGCGGATCTCCATCCAGACCCTGGGCACGCGCGGTGATGTGCAACCCTATCTCGCCCTGGCCCAGGGTCTGATACGGCGGGGCCATGAGCTGCAGTTGGCGGCACCGGCGCAGTTCGCCGACCTTGTCCAAGCCAGCGGCGTTCGTTTCGCGTCTTTGCCCGGCGAGTTCCTGGCGCTGCTCGACACACCGGAGGGCAAGGCAGCGGTGGCCGGCGGGCAGGGATTCAGTGCGGGCTTCAAGCTGCTCAAACAGGTCAAGCCGTTGATGCGACGCCTGCTGGACGAGGAATGGGACGTGGCGAGAGCGTTCCGCCCGGATCTCATCGTCTACCACCCCAAGTCCTTGGCCGCACCGCATATCGCTGAGCGGCTGGGTATCCCGGCCCTGCTGGCGTCCCCCTTGCCGGGGTTCACACCCACTCGCGCGTTTGCGAGTCCGCTCTTGCCGGTCGACTCCTTGGGCCCCTTGAACCGCCTCAGTCATTTGCTGATGATGCGCAGTGCCGATCTATTGTTCCGCAAAATACTGGGGCAATGGCGCGAGACCGCGCTGGGCTTGGTCGGGCGACGGGCCAAGGTCGAAGCGGCCGGGACACTCTATGCCTACAGTCGGCATGTGCTGCCGGTGCCGCAGGACTGGGATGCGCAGCGGGTTCTCGTTGCGGGCTATTGGTTCTTGGACTCGGGCGCTGACTGGCAGATGCCGGCCTCGATGGCACAGTTTCTAGCCGCCGGCGACAAGCCGGTGTACGTCGGCTTCGGCAGCATGCCCGGCGTCGATGCTGGCAAGTTGGCGCGCACCGTCATCGAGGGCCTTGCGCTGGCAGGCAAGCGAGGATTGCTGGCCTCCGGCGGCGGCGCCCTCGAAGTGACAGAGATTCCCCCGCATGTGCACCTGATCGCCAGCGCGCCGCATGACCGATTGTTCGCGCATGTTTCGGCAACGCTCCATCATGGCGGGGCCGGCACGACGGGCGCGGCCTTGCGTGCCGGTCTGCCGACCCTGATCTGTCCGTTCTTCGGCGACCAGTCCTTCTGGGGCCGCCGCATCGCAGCATTGGGCGCAGGTCCAAGGCCGCTAGACCGGCGCTCGCTGAGCGCCGAGCGACTGGCCGCAGCACTGAGCGCGATGGATGACCCACAGATGCGCCTGCGCGCAAATGCCATCGGCGCAAAGATCCGACAGGAGGACGGCGTAGGCCGGGCCATGGACTTCATTGAATCCCATGCACGGATTCGCCTGGCTGCCTAGCGGCGCCGGCGCCACCACAGCCAGGCGCCGCTGAAACCCAGGCCGAACAGGCTCAGGCCTATCAGGCCTGTGGCCGCCTCGTGCAGCGGGCCGCCCAGGGTGCCCGTGTGCAGCGGATAGATCCAGGCGGTGCTGCGTCCGCCCAGGTCCAAACTGTTCCAGCGCTGCTGCGCCAGCAAGGCGCCATCGACCGGATGCAGCCAGACCGAGGACAGGCCGTTCGGGTGCGGATCATCGGGAAGCTTCAGGCGCACGCGCACCGGCCGATCTGCCGCCGCCCCCAGCTGCACATAGCCGACCTTGCCCTCGGGCCAGCGGGCCCGGGCCGCTGCGACGATCTCATCCAGACTCAGGGGTGGGCCTTCGGCTCGGCCGACCTTGGGCGGCTTGACCGGAGCCTCGCCGGCCAGGCTGCTGACCCAGACGCCCAGCGGCCGCCAGGCCATCCAGGCCCCGCTGGCGACCGAGACCAAGATCAGCAGGCCCAGCACGACACCGCCCAGGCGATGCAGATCGAACAAGGCCCGCGTCGCGCCCTTGCCCAACTTCAGCGCAAAGGCATGACGCCACTGCGCGGCGTTCATCGGCCACCACAGGATCAGGCCAGTCAGCAAGAGGGCCAGATAGGCCAGCGACACGCTGGCCAGGATGGCCTTGCCGGTGTCGCCCAGCAGCAGCGCGCTGTGCAGCTCGAAGACAAAGTTGGCCGCACCCTCGTGCTCGCCACGCCGGCCCTGCTCGCGGCCGGTGCTGGGGTCGATATAGAGCGTGCCCTCCCATTGCGGACTTTTGAGCAGCACGCGCAGGCTCTCGCCCGGCTCGCGTGGCGGGCGCAGTGTCATCGTCGCCTTCGGACCGAACTCGGCCACCAGGCGCTGGCGCAGCGGCTCCAGCGCGGCCGGCCCGGCATCGCCTTGAGCAGCCGACCTGAACAACTCGGGATGCAGGGCCTGGTCCAGCGGGCGCAGCACCGTCAGCGCCGCGCCCAGCAGCGCAGCAAGAGCCAGCAGCAGACCCAGGGTCAGGCCGGTCCAGCGGTGCAGCCACAGCCAGACGCGGCGGGCCTTCAGCAGCGCCATCAGAAGTCGAGCTTGGCGGTGATGCGCAGCGTGCGCGGCGCGCCAACGCCCAGCAGGCCGTTGCCGGCGGTGCTCCAGTAGTCTTTGTCGGCGGCGTTCTCCAGATTGGCCTGAACGCTGAAGGGCTGGCCGGCCAGCCGGGTCTGGTAACGCGCGCCCAGCGAGAACACTTCGTAGGTCGGGATCCAGGCCTGGTTCTGATTGTTCACCGCGCGCTTGCCGACGTGATAGACGCCGGCATTGAAGGCAAGACCCGGCACCGCCGGCAGACGGTACTCGCCGAACAGGCTCAAAGTGTTCTTGGGCGTGTTCTCCGGCGTCTTGCCCAGCTCGGCCGCATTGCTGAGCACCTGGGTGATCTCGGCATCGAGCAGCACGGCAGAGGCCACAACAGCAAAGTCGCGTCCGAGTTCGCCGCTGGCCGAGAACTCCAGGCCGCGATAGCGACTCTGCCCCCCGACTTGGTAGACGCCGGCGATCGTCGTCGCCTGCGGGCGCTCGATCTCGAACAGCGCGCCTTGCAACAGCAGGCTCTTGGCGACGCGAGCCTTGATGCCCAGCTCCTTTTGCTTGCTGATCGCAGGCGGCAGAATCTCGCCGGCATTGGTGGCCGACAGCGGCGCGGTGCCGGTCTCCTCCAGGCCGCGCAACAGGCTGGCGTAGACGCTCAGGGCCGGAGTCGGCTTCCACATCAGCGAGACATTGGGCGTGGTCTTGTCCACCGCATAGGGCTTGTTGGGGCCGCTGGCGCTATTGCTCTGGCTGCGATAGTCGGTGCGGCGCAGGCCGGCAAGCAGTTGCCACTGCTCGCCGAGCGCAAGGCGGTCGTAGGCATAGAGACCCTGGTCGCGGATCTCCGAGGGATAGCCGGCCTGGGTCAGCGTCGGGCTGACCGGCGCGATCGCGATTGGCGCGTACAGGTTCTGCGGTGCCTGGACGGCGCCGCTGCGCCAACCGTCGGACTCGCGCAGGTTGTAGCTGGTGCCCAGGGTCAGCTCATGCTGCAGACCACCGGTGGCGAATCGGCCGATGGCCTCCAGCCGGTGATTGGTATTGGTGTAAGCCTGGCCCTTCAGCACGGAGATATTGACGCGTCCCGCGCCGGTCTGGTTGTTGTAGTTCTGGAAGGTGGTGTAGACGCGGTCGCGCTTCGTTTCGGCTCGGCCTGTTTCGAGGCTGAGCACCCAGTTGTCGTTCAGAGCGATGTCGCCGCGCAGCAGGGCGTTGCTCGCCTCGGCGTCGTAGCGGGCCCAGTCTGCCGCGAGGTTGGTCTTGTTGTCGGGCACGCGCGGCAGGCTGATGACGCCGGCCGCCGCAGCAGGCAGGCTGATCGCGGCCTGCTCGCTGACGTTCTTCTTGTAATGCTCCAGGTCCAGCTTCAGGTTGGCGGACGGCGAGACGCGCCAGTCATAAGCCAGCGCCAGCAGGCAGCGGTCGCCCTTGAAGTTGGCAATGCCGTTTTCTTCCTTGCCGGCCGCGGCGTTGAGGCGGATGCCCATGCTTTCGTCGGCACCGAAGCGCCGGCCCAGGTCCACATGGGCCTTGATGCCGCCATGGTCATTGAGCGTCGTCGTCAGCGAACTGACGGGCTTGGCGCCGGCGCGCTTGGTGACGAAGTTCACGATGCCCGAGGGCGGCACCATGCCGTAGTACATCGACGAGGCGCCCTTCAACACCTCGACCTGCTCCTTGTTCTCCAGCGGGATGTCGATCAGGTTGATCACCGGTAAGCTGCCGTTGAGCCGGTAGTTGCCGCGGTTCTCGACGATGATGCCGCGGATCGACAGGTTGTCGTAGGTCGAGCCGCTGACCTGGGAGCGGGTCACGCCGGCGGTGTTGCGTAGCGCGTCAAACAGGCCTTGCGCGCCCTGCGCATCGAGCAGCTCGCGCGACATCACGTTGTTCGTCAGCGGCACGTCCAGCGGATCCTGGTCGCGGAAGGCGCCGACCTGGACCGAGCTGGGCGCGAAGCTCTTCTGGCGCTCGCCGCTCACAACGACAGTATCGAGCAGGCTGGGCGAAGCGGCCAGCGCAGCCTGGGCGGCGAGCGTCAGCGTGGACAGGGCAAGGCTGCGCCGGGCGGCCGGCAGGTGGAGGGTGGACATGGACAAGAGAGGCTGTTAATGCGAATTGTTCGCATTTTAATCCCAAGTCCAGATCGATTCAGGGCATCAGCCGATAGCCCACCGCCGTCTCGGTCAGCAGATGGCGGGGCTGGGCCGGCTGGTCTTCGAGCTTCTGGCGCAGCTGTCCCATATAGACGCGCAGATAGTGGTTGTCCTCGACATGGCTGGGACCCCAGACCGCTTTCAGCAGCTGGCGGTGCGTCAGCACCTTGCCGGCATTGGCGATCAGATGCGTCAGCAGGCGGTACTCGATCGGCGTCAGGTGCACGGCTTGGCCCTCGCGCAGCACGCGCCGCGCGGCCAGGTCCACCTCGACGGCGCCAAAGCGAAACACCGTCTGCGCTGGCTCGCCCGCCGCTGCGGCCGACTGGCTGCGCCGCAGCGCCACCCGCACCCGCGCCATCAGCTCGCCGACGCCGAAGGGCTTGGTCAGGTAGTCGTCGGCGCCGGCATCGAGCGCGGCGATCTTGTCGGCCTCGCTGGCGCGGGCGCTCAGCACGATCACCGGCACGCCGGACCAGGCGCGCAGGTCCTTCAGGTAGTTGATGCCGTCGTCATCGGGCAGGCCCAGGTCCAGCACGATCAGCTCGGGCCGGCGCGTGCCGGCATCGATCAGGCCCTGGCGCACGGTCTCGCATTCATGCACCTGCCAGCCCTCGGCTTCCAGCGCCATGCGCACGAAACGGCGGATGCTGGGTTCGTCCTCGACGATCAGCGCAACGGGAGAGGGATCACTCATGGTCTTCGATGTCGGGGAGCGGCGGCGGGTTGCCCAGCGGCAGGGTCAGCACAAAGGCGGCGCCGCCGCCGGGCACCGGCTCGGCATGGATGCCGCCTTGATGGGCTTGCATGATGGCACGGCAGATCGCCAGCCCGAGGCCGACGCCGGGGGTGCTGCTCTCGCTCTTGGCGCGGGCGAATTTCTCGAACAGCGCCTCCTCGCGGCCGGGCGGCAGACCGGGGCCGTTGTCGGCCACGCGCAGCCACAGCTCGGCCTCGCGCAGCTCGGCCGAGATGCGTATCAGGCTGCCGGCGGGTGTGTACTTGACCGCATTCTCGAGCAGATTGCACAGCACCCGCTCGATCAGCACCGCATCCAGATTGATCATGGGCAGCCCCGGCGGCAGCTCGGTCTGCACCCGGTGCGCGGCCAGGCTGGCCTGCATGGCCTGCAGGGCACTTCCCACCACCTCCTCGACCGGCTGCCACTGCAGGCGCAGCTGCACCGCGCCGCTTTGCAGCCGCGCCATGTCCAGCAGGTTGTTGACCATCGCGTTGATGCGCTGCGACTCGCGCTGCAGCGCCTGCGCCATCTCGCGGCCGGCCTCGGGCAAGGCGGGCAAGGCCGCCAGCGTGTCGGCCAGGCCGTAGACCACGGCCAGCGGCGTGCGCAGATCATGCGAGAGCGCCGACAGCAGCGAGTTGCGCAGGCGCTCGGATTCGATATGCACCAGCGCGTCCTGCGCCACCTCGACGTAATGCACACGCTCCAACGCCTGGCCGATGATGCTGGCATAGGTGTCGAGCTGGGCGCGGCGCTCCGGCTGCATCACACTGGCCAGATCGCGCGGCCGCAAGGCCAGCACGCCGCGCGCGCGCATCGGCGCCTGCAGCGGCAGATAGAACCAGGCGCTGCCCGGCAGGGTGTCGGTGGTCAGGCCGGCCGCCTGGCCATGGTCCAGGGCCCAGCGCGCGGTGCCGAGGTCGGGCGGGTCGGCCTCGCCCTCTCGCAGCAGCAAGGCGTCCTTCAGGTCCAGCACCAGCACCAGGGCCCGGCCATGCAGCTCGCGCGACAGGCTGCTCTGCGCACTCTGCACCACCTGCTCGGTCTGCAGCGCGCCGGACAGCTCGCGGGTCAGCTCGAACAGGGCTCGCGAGCGCGCCTCGCGCTCGGCCGCGATCTGGGCCTGGTAGCGCAGATGGGCGGTCAGCTGGCCGGTGATCAGGCCCACCGCTAGCATCACGACAAAGGTCAAGAGGTACTGCACGTCCGAGACCGCGAAGCTCAGATGCGGCGCGATGAAGAAGAAGTCGAACAGGCCGACGCTCAGAAAGCTGGCCAGCACCGAGGGACCGCGCCCCCAGCGCAGCGAGACCCCCAGCACCGTCAGCAGGAACAGCATAACGATATTGGCCTCGTCGAAGACCGGCTGCAGCGGCAGCGCCAGCGCGGTGGTACCCACGCAGGCCAGCGCGGCAAACGCATAGCGCTGCCATTGCCGGCTCCAGACCAGGCCGGGGTCGACGGCGTCCGGCAACGGCGCCGGCGTGGCCGGCTGGCCGACCTCGATCAGGTCGACATCGCTGGCGCTGTCCGCCAGGCGCTGGTGCAGGCCGGGCCCACCGAGCAAGCGGCGCCAGGCCGGCCGCGGCGCGGCGCGGCCCAGCACCAGCTGCGAGAGATTGTTCTCGCGGGCATGGCTCACCAGGGCCGGGGCCGGGTCTTGCGCCTGCAAGACGGCAGTGACCGCGCCCAGATCATGGGCCAGGCGCACCACCCGCAGAATGCGCTCGCGCTGCGCGTCGGGCAGGCGCCGCAGCGCCGGCGTCTCGACATAGACCGCATGCCAGGACACATTGAGCTGTTGGGCCAGGCGCGCGGCCGCGCGCACCACATGCTCGGCCCCCGAGCCATTGGATTCAGGGCCGATCGCACAAAGGATGGCGGCCTCGGTCTTCCAGACCTGGGCTATTGACTGCTTGCTGCGCCAGGCCTGCACATCATCCTCGACGCGGTCGGCGGTGCGGCGCAGCGCCAGCTCGCGCAAGGCCATCAGATTGCCCTTGCGGAAGAAGTTCCTGGCCGCGCGTTCGGCCTGGGCGGGCATATAGACCTTGCCGGCGCTCAGCCGCGCCAGCAGCTCGTCGGCCGGCGTGTCCACCATCACGACCTCGTCGGCGGCGTCGAAGAAGGTGTCGGGCAAGGTCTCCTGCACGCGCACGCCGGTGATGCCGCCCACCACATCGTTGAGGCTCTCCAGATGCTGGACGTTCAGCGTCGTGTAGACATCGATGCCATGGGCCAGCAGCTCCTCGACATCCTGCCAGCGCTTCGGATGCCGCGAGCCGGCCACATTGCTATGGGCCAGCTCGTCGACCAGGATCAGCGCGGGCTGCCTCGCCAGCGCGCCGTCGAGATCGAACTCGGGCAGGGTCTTGCCGCGGTACTCGACCTGGCGCGGCGGCAGTATCTCCAGGCCCTCGGTCAACGCCATCGTCTCGCTGCGGCCATGGGTCTCGACCACGCCAATCAGCGGCGCCCGCCCCTCGTCCCTCCATTCGGCACTCAGCTTGCGAGCCGCCTGCAACATCGCATAGGTCTTGCCGACGCCGGCCGAGGAACCGAAGTAGATGCGCAGCTTGCCGCGCGCGGCTTTCTCTTCCTCTTCGCGCAGCTGCTCCAGCAGCACGTCCGGGTCGGGGCGCTGATCGTCGCTCATAGCCACCCTGCCCGTTTGAAGCGATACCAAAGACCGACGCAGACCGTGGTGATCAGGCCCAGCGCGGCCGGATAACCCCATTGCCATTTCAGCTCCGGCATCCCGTCGAAGTTCATGCCCCAAATGCCGGCAAAGGCGGTGGCCGCGGCAAAGATGCCGGCCCAGGCGGCCAGGCGCTTGGTCACATCGCTGTCCTCGATGGCCACCATCGACAGATTGGCCTGGATGGCCGTGCCTATGGTCTCGCGCACCGACTCGATCGCACCATGGATGCGCGCCAGATGGTCGGCCACATCGCGGAAGTAGTCCTCGGACCTGGCACAGATCGGCGGCGTGCGGCCGCCATGCAGCTTGGACAGCATCTCCAGCATCGGCGCCACGGCCCGGCGCAGCAGCATCAGGCGGCGCTTCAAGGCATAGAGCCGCTGGATGTTGTCGCGCGCCGCGCCACTGGTGAAGATGCTTTGCTCGATCTCCTCCAGCTCCGACTCCAGCAGGTCGACGATGGGGAAATAGCGATCCACCACCGCGTCCATCAGCGCGTAGAGCACGAAGCTGGGGCCCTGGCGCAGCAGCTCCGGCTCGCGCTCGCAGCGTTCACGCACGCCCAGGAAATGCAGCTTGCTGCCCTTGCGCACCGACAGCACGTGGTTGCGGCCGACGAAGACCATCACTTCGCCGAGTTGCAGCTCGCCTCTCAAGCCGTCCGCAGGGCCGCTCCCAAGGAGGGCTTGGCGGGGGGCGGCCAGGGCCCGCCCTAGCCGGGGGCCGGCATGCGCCCAGTCGATCAGGTGCATCACGACAAACAGGTCGTCGCCATACTCCTCGACCTTGGGGCGCTGGTGGCCATGGCTGGCGTCCTCGACCGCCAGGCTGTGCAGATTGAAGAGCCGCCGGTAGGACTCCAGCTCGGCGGCATCGCTGTCACGCAGCGCCACCCAGACAAAGGTGTCCGGCTGGTCCAGATAAGCCCCCAGCTCCTCGGGGGCCAGGTCGGCCACCTTGTGGCCTTCGCGATAGGCGGCGCAGTTGATCAGCATCGCGGCATTGTCACCTTCAGAAGGTGCGCGCGGCGCTCAGCACCAGGGCGGCCCGGCCCAGACGCTTCGCATCCTGGCCTGCGGAGTTGCCAGCCTGGTAATAGTCGCGCGGGGCATCGGTCGCCACCAGGGCCGCGCCCAGATTGAAGCCGCCGACCTCCTTGCTGAGGCCGAGTTTCAGATCGGTATAGGACAGCTCACCGTAGTGGCGAACGCTCAGGCGACCCAGATGCGCGTCCAGATTGAAACCCGAGCCCAGATCGAAGCGGTAGTTCAGATCCAGATAGCTGCTGCCCTTGGAGGCGCCGCGCGCCGGCAGGCTGCTGAAGTAGGCATAGCCGGCGGTCGTGCTGTTGAGACCGAAATAGTCGCTGGCGGCCACCGAGAGCTTGGCGCTGAAGGTGCCGGCCGACAGGCCGATGTAGACATCGAGGTTGTCGTACTTCTCGCGTGTCGCGACGCCGGGCGCGCTGTTCAGCCTGGCGCTGGGGTAGAGATAGGCCAGCGCGCCGAGGTCCAGGGTCAGGTCTTGTGTGAGGGAAAACTTGTAGCCGCCATACAGGTCCAGCTCCAGGCCGGCGCCGTTGTTATAGCTGTTGCCGGAGACATTGGAGGCCCAAACCCCGGCATAGGCGCCGCTGCTGTGCGCATAGTCGAGTCCACCCTGGATGGCGGGCTGGCGCCAGGTCTGGCTGATGCCGCGGAAGCGGTAGTCGGACACCAGGCCGACATTGCCGGTCAGCGTGTGCTCCGGCGGGGTCTGTGCGTGGGATTGCACGGCCAGCAGCAGGGTGGGGATGAGGCAGAGCGTCTTCAGAATGGTGGTCATGGTTCGAACAAAAAACGACCAGGCCCGGGTGAGCCTGGCCCAAAAACAGAGAGGCTGCGGCGCGATCAGCGCGGCTGGTCCAGCGCCAGATTGAGCTTGAGCACATGGACGCGCGGCTCGCCCAGGACCGCCAGGTCGCGGCCCTCGGTATTGGCCGCGATCAGGCGCTGCACCTCGGCCAGCGGCAGGCCGCGCTCGCGCGCGACACGGGTGGCCTGGTAGCGCGCGGCGGCCATCGAGATGTGCGGGTCCAGGCCGCTGGCCGAGGCCGTGACCAGGTCGGCCGGCACCGCCGCCGTGTTGCCCGGATCGGCAGCGCGCAGCGCGGCGATGCGGGCCTTGACGGCATCGGCCAGCGCCGGGTTCATCGGCCCCTGGTTGGAGCCGCCGGAGCCGGCCGCGTTATTGGCCATCGGCCCGGTGGCCGAGGGACGGCCCCAGAAGTATTTGGGCGATGTGAAGCTCTGACCGATCAGCTCGGAGCCGACGGCCTTGCCCCCTTGCTCGATCAGGCTGCCGGCGGCCTGTTTGGGGAACAGCGACTGACCGACGCCGGTGACGGCCAGCGGATAGAGCAGACCGGTGATCGCGCTGAGCAGCACGAAGCTCACAAGCGCGGGACGAAGATGGGCTTTCATGACAAGCTCCTTAGATCAGATGGGTGGCGACCAGGAACAGGTCGATGGCCTTGATGCCGACAAAGGGCACGATCAGGCCGCCAAGGCCGTAGATGGCCAGATTGCGGCGCAGCAGCGCGGCCGCGCCGATGGCGCGGTAAGGCACGCCCTTCAGAGCCAGCGGGATCAGCGCGATGATGATCAGCGCGTTGAAGATCACGGCCGACAGGATGGCCGAACTGGGGCTGTGCAGGCCCATCACATTCAGCGCGGCCAGCTGCGGATAGACGCCGACAAACATCGCCGGGATGATGGCGAAGTACTTGGCCACATCGTTGGCAATCGAGAAGGTGGTCAGCGAGCCGCGCGTCATCAAGAGCTGCTTGCCGGTCTCGACGATCTCCAGCAGCTTGGTGGGGTTGGAGTCCAGGTCCACCATATTGCCGGCCTCCTTGGCGGCCTGCGTGCCGGTGTTCATCGCCACGGCGACATCGGCCTGGGCCAGCGCGGGCGCATCATTGGTGCCGTCGCCGGTCATCGCCACCAGGCGGCCTTCGCCCTGGTAGTCGCGGATCAGCTTGAGCTTGGCCTCGGGCGTGGCCTCGGCCAGGAAGTCGTCGACGCCGGCCTCGGCCGCGATCGCTGCGGCGGTCAGCTTGTTGTCGCCGGTGATCATCACGGTCTTGATGCCCATGCGGCGCAGCTCGGCGAAGCGCTCCTTGATGCCGCCCTTGACGATGTCCTTCAGCTCGACGGCGCCCATCACCTTGGCACCGTCGGACACCACCAGCGGCGTGCTGCCGCGCCGCGCGATCTCATCGATGGCCTGGCTGACTTCCTTCGGGAAGCGGCCACCCAGGGCCTCGATATGGCGGCGGATCGCATCGCCGGCGCCCTTGCGGATCTGGCGCTGTTGCTGCGCATGCGAGCCGAGGTCGACGCCGCTCATGCGGGTCTGCGCGGTGAAGGGCACGAACTGCGCATCCAGGCCCGAGAGCTCGCGCTCGCGCAGATTGAAGCGGGTCTTGGCCAGCACCACGATGCTGCGGCCTTCCGGCGTCTCGTCGGCCAGCGAGGCCAGCTGGGCCGCGTCGGCCAGCTGCTGCTCGGTCACGCCGGGCGCCGGCACGAACAGGCTGGCCTGGCGGTTGCCCAAGGTGATGGTGCCGGTCTTGTCCAGCATCAGCACGTCCACATCGCCGGCCGCCTCGACCGCACGGCCCGAGGTCGCGATCACATTGGCCTGCATCATGCGGCTCATGCCGGCCACACCGATGGCCGACAGCAGGCCACCGATGGTGGTCGGGATCAGGCAGACCAGCAGCGCGATCAGCGCGGTGATCGACACCACCGTGCCTGCGCCGGCTGCCTCGACGCTGAAGATCGAGTAGGGCAGCAAGGTCACGCTGACGACCAGAAAGACCAGGGTCAGCGCCACCAGCAAAATGGTCAGCGCGATCTCGTTGGGCGTCTTCTGGCGCTTGGCGCCCTCCACCATCGCGATCATGCGGTCGAGGAAGGACTCACCGGGATTGACGGCGATACGCACCACCAGCCAGTCGGACAGCACGCGGGTGCCGCCGGTGACCGAGGAGAAGTCACCGCCCGACTCGCGGATGACCGGGGCCGACTCGCCGGTGATCGCACTCTCGTCCACCGAGGCCACACCCTCGATCACCTCGCCGTCCAGCGGGATCAGGTCACCGGCCTCGACCAGCACGACCGCGCCCTTGCGCAACTCATCGGACTGCAGCGGATGCCACTTGGCGCCGTGCCTGGGTTCTTCCAGCTTCTTGGCCCAGGTCTTGGTCTTCAGGCCGCGCAGCGACGCGGCCTGCGCCTTGCTGCGGCCCTCGGCCATCGCCTCGGCGAAGTTCGCGAACAGCACGGTGAACCACAGCCACAGCGCGATGGCCAGCATGAAGACGGATCCCTCGGTGCCGGCGACGGCCGGGTCCTTCAGGCTGGCCAGCCACAGCGCGCTGGTCAGGATGGCGCCGACATAGACGACGAACATCACCGGGTTGCGCCACTGCGTGCGCGGATCCAGCTTGCCAAAGGAGGCCGCGACGGCCGGCTTCAGCAAGGCAGGGTCGAGGAAAGAGAGTTTGTTGTTGTCTTGTGTCGTCATGATCAGACTCCCCACAGCATCAGATGCTCGGCAATCGGCCCGAGCGCCAGTGCAGGGACATAGTTCAGCAAGCCCACCAGCAGCACCGTGCCGATCAGCAGCACGATGAACAGCGGGCCGTGCGTGGGCATCGAGCCGCTGGTCTGCGGGATGCGCTTCTTGGCGGCCAAGCTGCCGGCAATCGCCAGCACCGGCACGATCACGCCGAAACGACCCAGCCACATCGCGACACCCAGCAGCGTGTTGTAGAAGGGTGTGTTGGCCGACAGGCCGGCGAAGGCGCTGCCGTTGTTATTGGCGGCCGAGGTCAGTGCATACAGCACCTCGGAGAAGCCATGGGCGCCCGGGTTCAGGATGCCGGCCTTGCCCGCCGTAGCCAGCACCGCGATGGCGGTGCCGACCAGCACGACGATGGGCGTGATCAGGATGGCGATGGACACCATCTTCATCTCGTGCGGCTCGATCTTCTTCCCCAGGTACTCGGGCGTGCGGCCAATCATCAGGCCGGCAATGAAGACGGCCAGCAGCGCGAACACCAGCATGCCGTACAGACCGGTGCCGACGCCGCCGAACACCACCTCGCCCAGCTGCATCATCACCAGCGGCACCATGCCGCCCAGCGGCGTCATCGAGTCGTGCATCGAATTGACCGCGCCACAGGAGGCGGCCGTCGTGACCACCGCAAACAGGCTGCTGGCATTGATGCCGAAGCGAGCCTCCTTGCCCTCCATATTGCCGGCGCCGGCCTCGACGCCCAGAGCCGTCAGCGCCGGGTTGCCGGCCTGCTCGGCGCTGGTCGCCGCGAACACCGCCGCGACAAACATCAGGCTCATCGCCGCCAACACCGCCACACCCTGGCGCGTGTCGCCCACCATGCGGCCGAACATGAAGCACAAGGCCGCCGGGATCAGGAAGATCGCCAGCATCTGCACCAGATTGGACAGCGCGGTCGGGTTCTCGAAGGGATGGGCCGAATTGGCATTGAAGAAACCGCCGCCATTGGTACCCAGCATCTTGATCGCCAGCTGCGAGGCGGCCGGGCCCATCGCCAGGGTCTGGGTGCTGGTCTGGACATCATCCATCAAGACCTGACCCTGCGCATCCGTCAGCGGCTGACCGTCGGCGCCGAGCTTGGGCGTCTGGTAGCTGGTGGCCTCCACGGTGCTGACCTCCTTGTAGGCGTCGAAGTTCTGGATCACGCCCTGGCCGACGAAGAAGATCGCCAGCACAAAGCTGATCGGCAGCAGCACCCACAGCGTGATGCGGCTCAGATCGGCCCAGAAGTTGCCGATGGTGGCCAGACTCTTGCCGGCGAAACCGCGGATCAGCGCGAACACCACGGCAATGCCGGTGGCGGCCGAGACGAAGTTCTGCACCGTCAGCGCCAGCATCTGGCTCAGATAGCTCATCGCGGACTCGCCGCCATAGCCCTGCCAGTTGGTGTTGGTGACAAAGCTGATCGCGGTGTTGAAGGCCGAGTCGGGCGTGATCGCCGCCATGCCTTGCGGATTCAGCGGCAGCAGACCCTGAAAGCGCTGCAGCGCATAGACCGCCAGCACGCCGATGAAGTTGAACAGCAGCAGCGCGATCGCATACTGCTTCCAGTGCATGCCCTCGGCCGGCTTGACGCCGGCCAGGCGGAACAGCCCCCCCTCGACCGCGCCCATCCAGCGCGGCAGGCGGCCCTCGGCCACCCGAAGCAGCCAGCCCGCCAGCGGCCAGGCCGCCAGCAGCAGCAAGACCATGAACAGGCCCAGATTGATCCATGCCAAGGAGTTCATCTCAGAACTCCTCGGCGCGGAACAACGCCACGACCAGATAGACAAACAAGCCAGCGGCCACCAGGCCGCTGACGATATAGAGCCCGCTCATTGCTTGCCACCCTCCAGCCTGTGGCTGGCAGCGGCCAGGCCGAGGGCCAAGCCGAACAGCGCCAGGCTCAAGCCCAGAAATACCCAATCCATCATCTTGTGCTCACACGCTCAGTTGAGATGTGCAGAGCTTAGGAATTGGGGCCTCAGCTTGTCGTAGAAGCTGGGGCGGGCGGTATCAAGATCGTATAAAGATGGCGCCAAGCAAAAGAGGCCCGAAGGCCTCTTGTCGGGGTACGAACGCTGGCGATCCTCAGCGTATCGGCGCCAGCGAGCGCAAGGCCTTGACCGCGCCCTCGCCCATCGCGGCGCCGAAGCGCTTGGCCAGGCGTTCGGCGACGTTGTCGCGCGGCGTGTAGTCGATCACTTCCTCGGCCTTGATGACCTCGCGGGCCACGTAGTCGAGGCTGCCCAGATGGTCGGCCAGGCCGAGCTTGACGGCCTCCTCGCCGTTCCAGAACAGGCCCGAGAAGGTCTCCGGGGTTTCCTTCAGGCGCTTGCCGCGGCCGTCCTTGACGATCTTGATGAACTGGCGATGGATCTGGTCCAGCATGGCCTGGGCATAGGCGCGCTGGGCCTGGTCCTCGGGCGAAAACGGGTCCAGCATGCCCTTGTTGGCGCCGGCCGTGATCAGGCGGCGCTCGACGCCCAGCTTGTCCATCAATCCGGTGAAGCCGAAGCCGTCCATCAGCACGCCGATGGAGCCGACCACCGAGGCCTTGTCCACATAGATCTCATCGGCAGCAGCAGCGATGTAGTAGGCGCCCGACGCGCAGATCTCCTCGACCACCGCATAGACCTTTTTGCCATGCTTGGCCTTCAGCCGCACGATCTCGTCATAGACGATGCCGGCCTGCACCGGGCTGCCGCCCGGCGAATTGATGCGCAGCACCACGGCCTGGGCCCCCTGGTCCTCGAAGGCGCTCTTCAGCGCCGACAGCATCAGCTCGGCACTGGCCTCGGTGTCGACGGCGATCTCGCCGCGCACCTCCACCAGGGCGGTGTGCGGCGTGTTCGGTGCGGTGCCGACCTGGCGCTGCGCCAGCAGCAGCCACAGCACTGCGATGACCAGCGCCAGCCAGGCCAGGCGGAAGAACACGCGCCAGCGGCGCTCGCTGCGGCGGTCGCGCAGATAGTCGCGGGCGAACTGGGCCAGCACGGCCTCCTGGCTGGCGGGCGCGCCGGACTGCGAAGGCCGGGCCGGGCTGCCGATCGGGTCGGGGATGGCTTGCGGCAAGTCGTCGTTGGGGTTCATGCGGTGTTCGTTCTCTTACTCGTCAAAAGCCGGTTTGGTGTCGCGGGAAGGATACCAATAGACCTGTCCTTGGCGTTCCTCGACCTCGATCTTGGTCAGCCCCATGCGGCCGCACATGCCGCTCACGCAGCGGCCGGTCAGCGGGTCGTAGACGGCGCCATGGATCGAACACATGATGTACTGCTTGTCGCCATCGAGGAACTCGCCCTCCTGCCAGTCCATCTCGGTCGGCACATGGGCGCAGCGGTTCAGATAGGCCACCACCTGGCCGTCGAAACGCAGCGCGAAGGCACGCGCCGGCTCGCGCCACTGCAGCACGTCAAAGCTGTGGGCGCGGCCGCGCTCCTGCAGTTCGTCGGAGCTGCACAGCGGCAGCGGATCGGGCTTTGTTGTCGGGCTATCGCTCATGCGTTCTTGATCAGCCAGTCATGCAGATCGGGCACCGAATGCGCGATGTGCAAGGGTTTGAAGGCCTCGAAGGTCTCGTGGTCGTGGGCGCCGTAGCTGACGCCGACACTGGCCGTGCCGGCATTCAGCGCCATCTGCAGGTCATGGCTGGTGTCACCGATCATCAGCGTGCGCTCGGGCTCGGCGCCGAACTCGCGCATCAGTTCATGAAGCATCTGCGGATGGGGCTTGCCGGCGGTCTCGTCGGCAGTGCGGCTGCCGTCGAACAGGCCTTGCAGCTCGACCGCCTTGAGCGCCTCGTCCAGGCCTCGCCGGCTTTTGCCGGTTGCGACGGTCAGCCAGTGATGGCGCGCCTTCAGCGCCGCCAACATCTCCAGCGTGCCCTTGAACAGCGTGACCTCGTGCTGGGCAGCAAAGTAATGGTGGCGATAGCGCAGGCCCAGCTCCGGGTAGCGCGCCGGCGCCAGGCCCGGCACCGCATGGGCCAGCGCCTCTTGCAAGCCCATGCCGATCACATAGCTGGCATCGGCATCGCTGGGCCTCTCCAGGCCCAGATCGACGGCCGCCGCCTGGATGCAGCGGGTAATCAACGCGGTGGAGTCGAACAGGGTGCCGTCCCAGTCGAAGGCGATCAGGTCAAAACGTTGCGGTCTCATCGTGGCGGGCTCAGGTCTTTCAACAGCTTCTCACACTCGGTCGGCAGCGGCGCCAGCAGCTCGATCTCGGCGCCGCTGGCGGGGTGGCTGAACTTCAGCCGTTGGGCATGCAAAAACATGCGCTCGAACTTCAGCGCGCCGCGTGCGATGAGCCGGTTGGCCTCGAAGTCGCCGTATTTCGGGTCGCCAACGATAGGATGGCCAGCATGCTGCAGATGCACCCGGATCTGGTGCGTGCGGCCGGTCTTGATGGTCACATCAAGCAGGCTGTAACCCGGCAGCCGGCGCGCCACCTTGACCAGGCTGATCGAGCGCTTGGCCTGGTCGGCCTGGGGGTCGTGCGAATTCTCGACCGCCCGTACCCAGCGCTCGCCGTCGCTGCCGGTGAACTTCAGCAGCGCCACATCGATGACCTTCTTGTTGTCGGCCCACTCACCGATCACCAGGGCCGCATAGGTCTTGCCG
This sequence comes from Burkholderiales bacterium C2, assembly GCA_005503085.1. GTDB lineage: Bacteria > Pseudomonadota > Gammaproteobacteria > Burkholderiales > Burkholderiaceae_C > Roseateles_E. Next base: position 89,811 of record SCOI01000009.1, read on the forward strand.
GTCTCACGCTCGCGGAACTGGTCCTGCAAGGCGGTCAGCGCGCTGCGCTTCTTCGCGATGAGCAGCAGGCCCGAGGTCTCCTTGTCGAGCCGGTGGACCAGTTCGAGAAACTTGGCCTCGGGCCGGGCCCGGCGCAGCTGCTCGATCACACCGAAGCTGACCCCGGAGCCGCCATGCACCGCGACACCGGCCGGCTTGTTGACGGCCATCAGGTGCTCGTCCTCGTACACAACGGGGAACTCCTTGGCCGGCACATAGTCGACCGGGGCGGTGACTCGCTCGGGCAGGCGCACCGGCGGCACCCGTACTTCGTCACCCAGTTCCAGCCGGGTGTCGGCATGGGCCCGGCCCTTGTTGACCCGCACCTCGCCGGCGCGGATCAGGCGGTAGACATGGGTCTTGGGCACGCCCTTGAGTTCACGCAAGAGAAAGTTGTCCAGTCGCTGGCCGGCCGAGTTCTCGTCGATCAGCACACGGCGCACTGTCGGCGCAGGCGCCGGCTCGACGGTGACCGGCTGCAGCTTGGCCGGCGTGGTGTTGACCGGCTTAGTGGGCACGCGCTCACCGCGCGACGCCGGCCCATGGGCGGGCCTCCTGGTTTGTGCTGAGGCGGCTGTGGCGGGCTTACCAGCGGGCCTGGCTTTATTAGCCCTTATAATGTTCCGAACCACAATTGCGCCGTAAGTGTTTGATTTGCCTGATTTTAGCGGGCACGGCAGCGAATGGCGCGGGCGTGGTGGCACGGCGATGAGCCGGGCCAACAATCGGTGATGCAACGCGCAGGGCAATAAGCGGGCCCCATCCCCAAGTGAGGGGGCGGCTTCGAGTCCTGTGTGGAAGCGCAGACGTAGAAAGAACCACGCCGTCTCAGGCCCCCGGATTTCGGGCGCAAGAGCCGGCACAAGACAAGGTTTACACCGCGCAAGGCCCGTCGATCCAGCATCTGACGACCTTGTGCCAGCGTTCCAGTAGTCCTCGCGGATGAGCCCTCTGACCTCCCCTACCCCCCACCGCTCGCAAGCGCTGCCCCGGCCTCATGCCGCCGGACTGCGCAGCCGTGGCCGGGCCGCGCGATCAGCGCGTCCAGGGGCCAGAGGTGATGCACCGCCTGCTGCCACGCGCGCGCCAACGCTGCTGGTTTGATCGCTCACGATCACCAGCAGTCCAGGGCGATTCCTTCCTCGGTTCCTCCACGTTTGTACGTGCATCGAAGAGTCGCCCACTGACAGGGTCAGGGGCGACGTGGATGATGCTGCGCGTTTGAAGGTCTTCCAAAGACCAGGAACGCGCCAGGAGTGACGACATGAAACGCATGCTGATCAATGCGACGCAGCCGGAAGAGCGGCGCCTCGCGATTGTTGATGGCCAGAAACTGCTGGACTTCGAGACCGAAATCGAGGGCCGCGAGCAGCGCAAAGGCAATATCTATATGGCCGTGGTGACGCGGGTCGAGCCTTCGCTCGAAGCCTGCTTCGTCGACTACGGTGAAGACCGCCACGGTTTCCTGCCCTTCAAGGAAATCTCGCGCCAGTACTTCCGCGACGGCACCGATGTGCGCGCCGCCAAGATCCAGGACGCGATCCGCGAAGGTGACCAACTGCTGGTCCAGGTCGAGAAGGAAGAGCGCGGCAACAAGGGCGCGGCGCTGACCACCTTTGTCTCGCTGGCCGGCCGCTATCTGGTGCTGATGCCCAACAACCCGCGCGGCGGCGGCGTCAGCCGTCGCATCGAGGGCGAAGACCGCGAAGAGCTGAAGGAAAACCTCGACCAGCTCGAGTACCCCAAGGGCATGAGCCTGATCGCCCGCACCGCCGGCATCGGCCGCTCGGCCGCCGAGCTGCAGTGGGACCTGAACTACATGCTGAAGCTGTGGAGCGCGATCGACGACGCCTCCAAGGGCGGCAAGGGCGCCTTCCTGATCTACCAGGAATCGAGCCTGGTGATCCGCGCGATCCGCGACTACTTCACCGCCGATATCGGTGAGATCCTGATCGACACCGACGACCTGTACGACCAGGCCCAGCAGTTCATGAACCACGTGATGCCCGACCAGGGCCATCGCGTGAAGCGCTACCGCGACGACGCGCCGCTGTTCAGCCGTTTCCAGATCGAACACCAGATCGAAACCGCCTTCAGCCGCACGGTCAATCTGCCCTCGGGCGGCGCCATCGTGATCGACCACACCGAGGCCCTGGTTTCGGTGGACGTCAACTCGGCCCGCGCCACTCGTGGCGGCGACATCGAGGAAACCGCCACCCGCACCAATCTGGAAGCCGCCGACGAGATCGCGCGCCAGATGCGTCTGCGCGACCTAGGCGGCCTGATCGTGGTCGACTTCATCGACATGGAAGAGTCGAAGAACCGCCGCGAAGTCGAACAGCGCCTGCGCGACGCGCTGCGCCAGGACCGCGCACGCGTGCAGTTCAGCTCGATCAGCAAGTTCGGTCTGCTGGAACTTTCCCGTCAGCGCCTGCGCCCGGCGCTGAGCGAAGGCAGCCACATCACCTGCCCGCGCTGCAATGGCACCGGCCACATCCGCGACACCGAGTCCAGCGCGCTGCAGATCCTGCGCATGGTCCAGGAAGAGTCGATGAAGGACAACACCGCCGCCGTGCATGTGCAGGTGCCGGTGGAAGTGACCTCCTTCTTGCTGAACGAGAAGCGCACCGAGATCACCAAGATCGAGCTGAAGCAGCGCGTCACCGTGCTGCTGGTGCCCAACAAGCACCTCGACACGCCCAACTACAAGCTGGAGCGCCTGCGCCACGACGACCCCCGTCTGGAAAATCTGCAGGCCAGCTACACGATGATCGAGGAAGCCACCGACGAGGTGGGCATCACCCGCCGCGACGCTGGCGACAAGAAGAACAAGCAGGAGCCGGTCATCAAGGGCATCCTGCCCGAGCAGCCCGCCCCGGTGGCCGCACCCAAGCCCGAGCCGGTCAAGGCAGCCGCACCGGTGGCAGCGGCCCCGGTGGCCGCTGCCGATGCTGGCGGCGGTTTCTTCGGCTGGATCAAGAAGCTGTTCGGCGGCGCCGAGCCGGTGGCACCGACGCCGGCCAAGACCGAGACCAAGCCCGCCGCCGAGGGCGGCGAGCGCAAGCCGCGTGAAGGTCGCGAAGGTGGCCGCGAGGGCCGTGACGGTCGTCGCCGTGGCGGTGATCGTGGCGACCGGGGTGAGCGTGGCGCCAAGAGCGAAGGTGGTCGTGAGGGCAAGCGCGAAGGCGGTGGCCGCAACGAGCCGCGCGAGGGTCGCGAAGGTAGTCGTGGCGACAGCCGCCGCCGCAACGAGCCGCGTGCCGACAAGCCGGTGGATGGCACCGAAACTGCCCGTCCGGAACGCGCGGAACGTCCCGAGCGCGGCGAGCGCCCGGAACGTGGTGAGCGCGCCGAACGTGGCGAGCGTGGCGAACGGGGCGCCGAAGGCAACCGCCGCCCGCGCGGTGAGCGTGGCGAGCGCCAGGAACGCGGCGAGCGCGTGGTCGAGAAGGCCGAGGAGCTGAACGCGGCGCCGCTGCAAGCCAGCCTGGACATGCCCGAACAAGCGGCAGCGCTGCTGCCGGTGGCCGAGCAGACCGCAGGTGATGAGGCGGGCAATGACGAGCGTCCGGGCCGCCGCCGCCGCCGCCGTGGCGGTCGCGATCGCGACGACAGCCGTGGCGTCAATGGTGAGGACGTCGCGGGCGTCGAAACACCGGCCGAACCGGTGGCCGAGGCTGTGGCCGAAGGCGTTGCCGATGCTGTGGCGGCTGACACCCAGCCGCCCGCCGGTGAGGAAGTCGAAGGTGGCGAAGGCCGTCGTCGTCGCAGCCGTGATCGTTATCGCCGCGAGCGCCGCGACGACCTGCCGGCCGATGAGCAGGCCGCAGCGCCGGCCGACGCGCCTGTTGCCGATGCGACGCCGGCCTCGGTCGAGCCCGTGACCGTTGCCGCGCCCGCTGCAGCGCCAGTCGCTGCGCCGGTCGCTGTGGCCGCAGCCGCCGCGCCGGTCGCTCCCCCGGCAGTGCCCGTCGTGCCCGCTTTCGAGCTGGCCATCGGTGATCTGCAGAACATCGCCGAGACCGCCGGCCTGCAATGGGTGAACTCCGACGCCGACAAGATCCGCGCCGTGCAAGCCGCCATCGCCGCCGAGCCCAAGCCGGTGCATGTGCCGCGCGAACCCAAGCCGGTGGTCGTGGTCGATGAAGGCCCGCTGGTGCTGGTCGAGACCCGCAAGGATCTGAGCCAGACCAAGCTGCCGTTCGAGCACTGAAAGCCAGGGTGGCCTGCGGGCCACCCAACATAGAGAAACGCCGCGCCGGGTTGCCCCGGGGCGGCGTTTTTCATTGGAGCTGGGTGTGGATCAGGCCAGGCGCTCGACCGCCGCCAGATAGCGCGGGTTGCGCATCAGCTCGTCCCAGGTCAGCGGCACGGTCTGCGGCAGCAGGTCCAGGCGGCGCGATTCGCTATCGGGCTCGGGCGTCCAGTGACCCTGGGCCTGCGCGGCCGTCAGCCCGTCCAGCAACTCGTCGATGGCCTCACCCTGGCCCACATTCGACTGGTTGCACAAGAGCACCAGATCGCAGCCAGCCGTCAGCGCGGCCAGTGCCGCCTCGGTGAAGCCGACCGGGCGGCCTTCGATCACGCGAGCGCCGGCCATGCCCAGGTCGTCGCTGAAGATCGCACCGCCAAAGCCCAGGCGCTCGCGCAGGATCTCTTGCAGCCAGCGCGGGCTGAAGCCGGCCGGACGCGCATCGACCTTGGGATAGATCACATGGGCCGGCATCACGGCCGACAGGCTCAGGCCCAGCCATTCATAGGGCTTCGCGTCCTCGGCCAGGATGGCCTTGAGGCTGCGCTTGTCCACGGGAATCGCCACATGGCTGTCGGCCTTCACGAAACCATGGCCGGGGAAATGCTTGCCGCAGCTGCTCATGCCGGCCAGCAGCAGGCCTTGCATCAGGCTCTTGGCCAAGAGGCTGACAACGCGCGGGTCGCGGTGGAAGCTGCGCTCACCGATCACACTGCTCTCACCGTAATCGAGGTCCAGTACCGGGGTGAAGCTGAAGTCGACGCCACAGGCGCGCAACTCGGCGGCCAGCACAAAGCCGGTGGCCGTGGCCGCGTCGGTAGCACGCAAGGCGTCCGTCATCCACAGCTCGCCGAGTGTGCGCATGGCCGCCAGCTGGGTGAAGCCATCGGTCTTGAAGCGCTGCACCCGGCCGCCTTCATGGTCGACCGCGATCAGCACATCGGGACGGATGGCCTTGATCTCGGCGCACAGCGAGGTCAGCTGAGCGCGGCTCTCGAAATTGCGGCCAAACAGGATCAGGCCACCGACCAGCGGATGGGCCAGGCGGCGGCGGTCATTGGCGTCCAGGCTCAGGCCGGCCACATCCAGCACCACGGGAGCATGCATTTCATTCATGTTCAGCGCTTCATTCCTTGGTTTCGACCACCACAAAGGCGGCTGCGTATTCGGTCTCGTCGGTGACGGTCACATGGGCTTTGAGACCCTTGGCCTCGAACCACGCAGCCAGCTCGCCATGCAGGCGGATCTCTGGCTTGCCACTCGCAGCCTTGACGATCTCGCAGGCGCGCCAGGTCATCGGCATGCGCATGCCCATCCCGATCGCCTTGGAGAAGGCTTCCTTGGCCGAGAAGCGGGTGGCCAGGTAGGCCACCCCGCGCGCCTCGACCTTGGCGCGGCGTTCCCGAAACACCGCCATCTCATGCGGGCCCAGCACCTTCTCGGCAAAGCGCTCGCCGCGCCGGGCCAGGGTGTCGCGGATGCGGCGGATGTCGCAGATGTCGGTACCGATGCCGTAAATCATGAGGAGGCGTAGGCCTTCTGGATCGCGCGCTGGTATTCGCGCACGGTTTCGGTGTAGCCCAGCTCCAGCGCATCGGCGATCAGCGCGTGGCCGATCGATACCTCCTGCACGCCGGGCACGGCCCGCAGGAAGCTCGTCAGATTGTCGCGGCTCAGGTCGTGGCCGGCGTTGATGCCAAGGCCCACGGCCAGCGCGGCCTCGGCCGTGCGCGTGAACCCGGCCAGCACGGCAGCCTGGCGTTCGGTGCCAAAGGCGCTGGCATAGGTCTCGGTATAGAGCTCGATGCGCTCGGCGCCCAGCTCGGCCACCAGCGGCATGGCCTCGGGACTCGGATCCATGAAGAGGCTGACACGCACGCCCAGGCTCTTGCACTCATCGATCAGCGGGCGCAGCCGCGCCATATCGGCGGGCAGGTTCCAGCCATGGTCCGAGGTGAACTGGTCCTCGCTGTCGGGCACGAAGGTGACCTGATGCGGACGCAGTTGGCGCACGAAGTTCATCAGATTCTGGGTCGGATTGCCCTCGATGTTGTACTCGGCCTGGGGCCAGGTCTTGAGCAGCTCGGCCAGCTCGTGCACATCAGCGGTTCGGATATGGCGGGCATCGGGCCGCGGGTGCACCGTGATGCCCTGGGCACCGGCCAGCAGGCACAGCTCGGCCGCGCGCGTAACGCTGGGGAGCCCCAAGTGCCGGGTGTTGCGCAGCAGGGCCACCTTGTTGACATTGACCGACAGCGCGCAGCGCGCAGCGTGGTGCGAAGAGGATTCGGGAGCAACCAAAGGGTTCATCGTCTTCAATCCAGCAGTTTCTGCACGTCCAGCATGACCTGTCGCGTGCGTAGGGGTTTGTGGCCCAGATGATAGTGAAGCAAGGCGCGCAGCCCGGTTTTGAGCGCCGGCAAGACCGGCGAACAGGACTGCTGCAGCGCGGCCATGCTGCCGTGCAGCAGCGCTGCCTGCAGCTGGACCAGGGTGGCGCCGGTGAAGCTCGCCGAATCGGCTGCGGGCGCGACCACGCCGACCTCGGGCGACAGCATGTAGTGCCGCTGCAGATCCAATGGCGCCTGCGTGAGGCTGGACAGGCTCAGGTCCGGCAACAGGCCCAGCTCCATCAGCAGGCGCAGCTCGAAGGCCCGCAAAGCGGCCTGCGACTGCACATCCTCGCTGGCATGTAGCTGCGGCAGGGTCTGCGCATAGGCATCGAACAGCGCCGGATGCGGGTCCTGGCGCGCCAGCAGCTTCAGCAGCAGCTCGTTGAGGTAATAGCCGGAGAACAGCGCAGCGCCGGCCGGCATCGTCGCGCCGCCGGCCCATTCCGCGCCGCGCAGGGTCATGACCTCGGCCGCGCCCTCGACTCCTTTGGCCGGCTTGGACAGGCTGACCTGGATGCGCTGGAAGGGCAGCAGCACGGCGCGCAGCTGCGAATAAGGGCGCTTGGCGCCCTTGGCCACCACAGCCAGCCGGCCCTGCTCACGGGTGAAGAGGTCCAGCACCAGGCTGGTTTCGCTCCAGTCGTAGTGGTGCAGGACGAAGGCCTGCTGGACGGCCGGAGCGCGCGGGCCTCGGGGAGGCATTACTCGTAGCCGTAGGAGCGCAGATGCTCTTCGCTATCGGCCCAGCCCGAGCGCACCTTGACCCACAACTCCAGGAAGACACGCCCCTCCATCAGGTGCTCGAGTTCCTGGCGCGATTCGGAGCCGATGCGCTTGAGCAGCTCGCCGCCCTGCCCGATCACCATGCCCTTGTGGGCATCGCGCTCGACGACGATGGAGGCCGAGATGCGGCGCAGCGCGCCCTCGTCTTCCCATTTGTCGATCACCACGGTCGAGGTGTAGGGCAGCTCGTCGCCGGTCAGGCGGAACAGCTTCTCACGGATGATCTCGCTGGCCAGGAACTTCTCCGAGCGGTCGGTCAGCGCATCCTCGTCGTAGAACCATTCCTGCTCGGGCAGATAGGGCTTGAGGATCTTGAACAGGCGCTGCACATCGCTTTGCTTCTTGGCCGAGATCGGGATGAACTCGCTGAAGTTGCGGCGCTCCTGCATGCTCTTGAGCCAGGGCGCGAGCTCGGCGCGGCGGTGCACGGCGTCGAGCTTGTTGGCGATCAGTACGACCGGCTTGTCCTCGGGGAGCAGGGACAGCACCTTGGCATCGTCCAGGCCGAAACGGCCGGCCTCGACGACGAACAGCACCAGGTCCACATCGGACAGCACGCCGTGCACGGTGCGGTTCAGATTGCGGTTCAGCGCGGCATTGTGCTTGGTCTGGAAACCGGGCGTGTCGACAAAGACGAACTGGGCCTCCTCGACCGTGCGCACGCCGGTGATGCGGTGGCGCGTGGTCTGGGCCTTATTGGAGGTGATGCTGACCTTCTGACCCACCAGCGCATTCAGCAGGGTGGACTTGCCGACATTGGGTCGGCCGACGATGGCGATCAGCCCGCAGCGCTGAGCCGTACCGTCGGGCATCTTGCCGCCGCTGGGCTTGGGGCCGGCATCGGAGGACAGCGAGGTTGCGCCGGAGCCGGCGGCCGGGATCGGCGGGAGCGTGTAGCCGGTGGCAGGCGGCTTACCCTCGGACGCGGAGTCGTCCGGGGGCGTGGTGTTGTCGGTCATGGGGTGTCGGCGCGAGGCCGCTCCTTAGTCGCGCAAGCCAGAGCCTGGCTTGTCGCGGGCAATCAGTTCGTCGAGCAGTCGACGGGCGGCATCTTGTTCGGCGGCGCGGCGCGAACGCCCTTCGCCACGCTTGGCCAGGCTCAGCGCGGGCACAGCGCACTCGACCTCGAAGGTCTGGGCATGGGCCTGGCCTCGGGTTTCGGTGATGCGGTAGGTCGGCACGGCCAGGCGGCGCGCCTGCAGCCATTCCTGCAAGGCCGTCTTCGCGTCCTTGCCCCAGTTGTCGGTGCCGGAGTTCGCGATCAGCTCGCCAAACAGGCCACGCACCACCTCCAGCGCGGCCGGATAGCCGCCGTCGACAAAGGCCGCGCCGATCACCGCTTCCAGCGCATCGGCCAGGATCGACGGGCGCTGCGCGCCGCCTCCCTTGGCCTCGCCCTCGGACATGCGCAGCACTGCCGGCAGCCCCAGCTGGACGGCCAGCTTGTGCAGGCTGTCCTCGCGCACCAGATGCGCACGCACGCGTGTCAGATCGCCCTCGTCCGAACCGGCAAAGCGCTCATACAGCAAACTGGAAACGGCCAGACTCAGCACCGCGTCGCCGAGGAACTCCAGGCGTTCGTTGTGGTCGGCACCGAAGCTGCGGTGCGTAAGCGCGCGTGCGAGCAGACCGACGTCGGCAAAGTGGTAGCCCAGGCGTTGCTGCAATGACTGGTGGGTCGGGTTCATGCGGAGTTCTGACTTACTTCGACTGGCCCTGGTATTTCAGCAACAGGAACGCGGGGCCGGCCAGTTCGATCTCCTTCTCGTAGGAGAAACTGATCTGCACCCGGTCGTTGTCCTTGCTGACCACCAGATCCGAGCCACTGATGCTGACGATCGAGTACTCGACCTGCTTGATGCGGTCGAATTCCTGGCGCACCACCGGCACGGTGGCCGGATTGCCCTTGGCAATGCGGGTGATCACGCCCTGGATCGTGTAGTACTCGAGCACACTGGGAAACACCCGCATGCCGACCACCGCCGTGCAAGCGATCACCACGCCCCAGAACAACAGGCCGAACAGGCTGATACCGCGTTGCTGATTCCTTGTTGCTGGCTGGCGCATCGATCTTCTACCCTTGTCGTTGTGGTTCAAGCCGCGACGCCTCAGAACGAGGTGCCGACGCGCTTGAGGTTACCGAAATTCATCCAAACCACAAAGGCCTTGCCGACGATGTTCTCGTCCGGCACAAAGCCCCAGAAGCGCGAATCGCGCGAGTTGTCGCGGTTGTCGCCCAGCACGTAGTAGTGGCCAGCCGGCACCTTGCAAGTCACCCCCTCGGGGCTGTACTTGCAGTTGTCCTGGAAAGGGAACGGACCATCGCGGCGGTCGGCCCGGAATAGCGGCGAGCGCTTAGTGTCGACCAGGATCTGGTGCTCCTTGTCGCCGAGCTTTTCCATGAAGCGCGCGCGATAGGCCAGGCTGTCTTCGTCGTAATAGTCGCCCTGAGGCTGGACCGGGGCCAGCTGGCCGTTGATATAGAGCTTCTGGTTCAGGTAGCTGACCTCGTCGCCGGGGATGGCGGCGACGCGCTTGATGAAGTCCAGGCTGGTGTCCTCGGGGTAGCGGAACACCATCACATCGCCCCGCTTGACCTCGTTGTTGGCGATGATCTTCTTGTTCAGCACCGGCAGGCGCACGCCGTAGTGGAACTTGTTGACCAGGATCAGGTCACCCACCAGCAGGGTCGGCACCATCGAACCGGACGGAATCTTGAAGGGCTCGAACAGGAAGGAGCGCAGCAAGAAGACCATCAGGATCACCGGGAACAGGCCGGCGGTCCAGTCCAGCCACCAGGGCTGACGCAGCACGGCCTCGCGTGCGCTGCTCACATCGCTGTCGACCCGGGTGATGCCCTGGCCGGCCAGCTTCTCGCGGCGCTGCGCGTCGGCCTCCAGCAGCTGGGCCGCCGCACGCTCGCGCGCGGGCTGGAAATGGAAGCGCTCGGCCAGCCAGTAGGCCATCGTCACGCTGGTCAGGATGAAGAGCAGCAGCGCGAAGTTGCCGCTCCAGTAGCCGGTGTACCAGCCGCCCAGATAGGCGATCAGGGCGGCGTAGAGAATTCCGGTCAGAGCACTCATTGATCGTCGGTCGCTTCTAAATAATCAGTCTTCAACTTGGAGAATGGCCAGGAAGGCTTCTTGCGGCACCTCGACCGAGCCGATCTGCTTCATGCGCTTCTTGCCGGCCTTCTGCTTTTCTAGCAGCTTGCGTTTGCGGCTGATGTCGCCGCCGTAGCATTTTGCCAGCACGTTCTTGCGCATCGCCTTGATGTTCTCGCGGGCGATGATGTTGGAGCCTATGGCCGCCTGGATGACCACGTCATACATCTGGCGCGGGATGTGCTCGCGCATCTTGGCGGCCACGCCGCGGCCGCGGAACTGGCTCTGCACCCGGTGCACGATGATGGACAGCGCGTCGACCTTGTCGCCGTTGATCAGGATGTCGACCTTGACGACGTCGGAGGCACGGTACTCCTTGAACTCGTAGTCCATCGAGGCATAGCCGCGCGAGACCGACTTCAGCTTGTCGAAGAAGTCCAGCACGATCTCGGCCAGCGGCATCTCGTAGGTCAGCATGACCTGGCGGCCGTGGTAGGCCATATTGATCTGGTTGCCGCGCTTCTGGTTGGCCAAGGTCATCACCGGGCCGACATAGTCCTGCGGCATGTACAGGTGCACGGTGACGATGGGCTCGCGGATCTCCTGCAGCAGACCCAGGTCAGGCATCTTGGACGGGTTCTCGACCTCGATCACCGTGCCGTCATTGAGCAGCACCTCATAGACCACGCTGGGCGCGGTGGTGATCAGGTCCTGGTCGAACTCGCGCTCCAGCCGCTCCTGCACGATCTCCATATGCAGCAGGCCCAGGAAGCCGCAGCGGAAGCCGAAGCCCAGCGCCTGGCTGACCTCGGGCTCGTAGCGCAGCGAGGAGTCGTTGAGCTTGAGCTTCTCCAGCGCGTCGCGCAGCTGGTCGTACTCGCTGGCCTCGGTCGGATACAGGCCGGCAAACACCTGGGGCTGGATTTCCTTGAAGCCGGGCAAGGCCTGCTCGGCCGGGCCGAGATTGTTCGGCAGCTTCTTTTCCAGCGTGATGGTGTCGCCCACCTTGGCCGCCTGCAGCTCCTTGATGCCGGCGATGACGAAACCCACCTCGCCAGCGTTGAGCTGCTCGCGCTTCTCCGACTTGGGCGCGAACACGCCCAGGTGCTCGGCCGGGTAGACGGCGTTGGACGCCATCATGCGTATGCGCTCGCCCTTCTTGAGCGTGCCGTCGACCACGCGCACCAGCATCACGACGCCCACATAGGCGTCGTACCAGCTGTCGATGATCATCGCGCGCAGCGGCGCCTCGACCACACCCTTGGGAGGCGGCATGCGCGCAATCACTGCCTCGATGATCTCGTCGATGCCCATGCCGGTCTTGGCGCTGCAGGGAATCGCGTCGGTCGCGTCGATGCCGATCACATCCTCGATCTCGGCCTTGGCGTTATCGGGATCGGCGCTGGGCAGATCCATCTTGTTGAGCACCGGCACCACCTCGACGCCCAGATCCAGCGCGGTGTAGCAATTGGCCACCGTCTGCGCCTCGACGCCCTGGCTGGCATCGACCACCAGCAGCGCGCCCTCGCAGGCCGACAGCGAGCGGCTGACCTCGTAGGAGAAGTCCACATGCCCGGGCGTGTCGATCAGGTTCAGGTTGTAGGTCTTGCCGTCCTTGGCCGTGTACTGCAGCGCCGCGGTCTGGGCCTTGATCGTGATGCCACGCTCGCGCTCGATGTCCATCGAGTCCAGCACCTGCGCCTCCATCTCCCGGTCCGAGAGCCCCCCGCAGCGTTGAATGATGCGATCCGCCAGCGTGCTCTTGCCGTGGTCGATGTGGGCGATGATGGAGAAATTGCGGATGTGGTTCATGCTCTGTCTCGCGATGCTTGGCCGGAGATACAACGGCGAAGCCGTTGCGACGGAAGCTCATATCGCGAAGCGATGTGAAGGCCTCGGAGAGGCCGTGCTGTAGTCAAAAAAAAGGCACGTCGAAACGGTGACGCGCCTTCCAACAAAACTTATGGCAACTGCTTGTTGGGCTTTCATTGTAGCCAAAAGCCCCCGGCTGAAAACCGCGGCGTCCCCGGATTTGCTGCCGTTGCGGTCCGCCAACATCAAATTATCAACAGCTTATCCACAAGATGCTGTGGATGGCCTGGGGATAGTTTGAGCCGGCTCGCGTTTGCATTGTGCGGCGCGCACAAAGCCCGCCGGACAAGGCTTGATTCTATCTGACCAGCCCCGCAATCGAGCCTCAGGCCAGAAAAGTTAGCAAGCGCCAACCCATCAATTCCACACAAGAAGCCCTGCTGCAATTCCACGAAGTGGAAAGACCCGGCGCCGCTGTCGGGCGCCGGGTCAGCGGCCACAGGCTCAACGACCGGGTTTGACCAGCACGAAATTGACCGCGCTGCCCCGACGCACCAGCATGGTGATCTGCTTGGCCTTCTCCAGTTTGGCGACCACCGCCTGGAACTGCTTGACGCTGCTGATCTCGGTGTTGTCCACAGACAGTATCAGATCGCCCTCGCGCAAACCGGCGCGCGCCGCCGCCCCCTCGACCGCCTCGACGCGCACGCCGTTGCGCAGCTTCAGCTCGCGCTTCTGCGCCTCGGTCAGCTCGACCACGGTCAGCCCCAGCGTCGGCGTGGGCTTGGCACTGGGCTCGGCGGCACGGCGCGGGCTGTCATCCTCCAGCTCGGCCACCGTGATGCTGAGATCCTTGTAGGCGCCGCGGCGGAACACCTGCATCGTGACCTTGCTGCCGGGCTTGGTGGCACCGACCACGCGGCGCAGATCGCTGGCCTTCTCGACCGCCTTGCCGTCGAACTTGACGATCACATCGCCGCCCTCCAGACCGGCCTTCTCGGCCGGGCTGTCCTCGACGATGTTCTGCACCAGCGCACCCTGCGGCTTGCCCAGGCCGATGGCCTCGGCCACCTCCTTGCTGACATCGGTGGGCTGCACGCCGATACGCCCGCGTATCACCCGGCCCGCGCTACGCAGTTGGTCGGAGACGCGGATCGCCTCGTCGATCGGGATCGCGAACGAGATGCCCATGAAGCCGCCCGAGCGGCTGTAGATCTGCGAGTTGATGCCTATCACCTCGCCGCGCATATTCAGCAACGGGCCGCCCGAATTGCCCGGGTTGATGGCCACATCGGTCTGGATGAAGCGCAGGAAGTCACCGGTGTCGCGCGCCTTGGCGCTGACGATGCCAGCCGTCACCGTGCTGTCGAAGCCAAAGGGCGAGCCGATGGCCAGCACCCATTCGCCGACGCGCAGCCGGTTCACATCGCCGATCTTGACCGCCGGCAGACCGGTCGCCTCGATCTTGACGACCGCGACATCGGTGCGTGCATCGGCGCCGATGAGCTTGGCCTTGAATTCGCGCTTGTCAGGCAGGGTGACCCAGACCTCGTCGGCGCCGTCCACCACATGCGCATTGGTCATCACCAGGCCGTCGGCACTGAGAATGAAGCCGGAGCCGACACCGCGGCGCTGCGGCTGCTCGTCCTCGTCGCCGCCGCGCGGCGTGCCGGGACGCTGATTGGGCAGCGGGATGCCGAAGCGGCGCAGGAACTCCAGCATCTGCTCATCCATCTCCGGCGTGCCGGCCGCCCGGCGCACGCGCTCCGAGGTGCGGATATTGACCACCGAAGGCGCCGAGCGTTCGACCAGCTCGGCGAAGTCGGGCAGCTCGCGCGCCTGCGCCAAGGCCTGCCGGGGCGCCACGCTCAGACCCAGGCCGAGCGAGAGGACGGCCGCCGACAGCAGCGCGGCAGACCAGCGCGACAGGGCATGACGAGGATCAGAGCTTGTTTGCATGATGAGGAAGGGTGGGCTTTCGGACGGGTGAGGATGACACAAGCGCCGTTCGGTCGCTTGGTCGAGGTTTTGGTGATCTTGCCGCAAGACGGCGGCTTTTGTCAGGCCACTCGGGTCGGGCCACTATGGCTGCGGCGCGGGAGCATTGTCTTTAGTCACGGCCGGCTCGGGCGGCGGCTCCATCAGCAGCGCATCGCCGGCAAGCCCGGCCGATTGAGCAAAAGACAGGGCGGGCGCGGGCACGAGCACTGTCCTGGCGGACGGCGCGGCCGCCAGCACCTCGGTCGGCGGCGGAGGAAGCAACACCGAGAGGTTCGTCAGGCCGGCCGCCAAGGCGACGAAGCCGGCGGCCACGGCGGCCGGCGCCAGCCAGCGCTGCGCCCGGGCCTGCGGTGCAACGATGCGCGGCTCGGCCAGCAGCTGCGGCCGCAAGCGGGCCAGCAAGTCCTGGCCACGGCCGATGTCATGCGCCAGCTCGGCCGAGCGCAGGCTGTCCCCGATCAACTGATAGCTCTGCCATTGCTCGCGCAGGCCTTGCTCGGGCCAGGCGCGCAGCAGCGCGCTGGTCTCGGCGGCATCGGCCTCGCCATCGGCCAGCGCCGACAGGGCCGGACCGAGCGGGCGCTGACTCTCAGGCCGGGGTTCGGAACTTCGCATCGCACACTCCATCTTCAAGCTCATTTCACCAACGCTCGCCCTCGCGAGTGCCCAACAGCGGCCGCAAGCGCGCAGCGACCGCCTCGCGGGCCCGGTAGATACGCGATCTGACCGTGCCCGCCGGGCAGCCCATCAGGCTCGCGATCTCGTCATAGCTCAGGCCTTCGACCTCGCGCAGCAGCAAGGCCTGCCTGAATTCGTCCGGCAGCGCATCGACGGCCGCATTCACCGCCGTGCCCAACTCCTTGCTGGACAGCAGCGACTCGGGCGTTGCGCCATCACTTAGTACGCTGTCGACGGCAAAAGTTTCCTCATCCTCATCCCCCGACTTGAGGGATGCCTCGCTGAGCAGCGGGTCGCGCCGGAGCTGGACCAGGGCCTTCTTCGCACTATTGACCGCGATGCGGTGCAGCCATGTGTAGAAGGCGCTCTCCCCCCGAAAACCCGGCAGGGCGCGGTAGGCGCGCAGAAAAGTCTCCTGCGCGATATCGGCCACCAGATCGACATCACGCACCATGCGCGCGATCAGACGCTCGATGCGGCGCTGGTACTTGAGCACCAGCATCTCGAAGGCCTTGACGTCGCCGCGCTGCACGCGCTCGACCAGCAGCCGGTCGGGATCTGGCTCGCTCATGGCTCGGGACTCGGGGCGGTGCGTGCCGAGTAGAGGGTCGCCCGCAGCTGGGGCCATTGCGCGGCACAACTCGTGCGCGCCAGCGGCAGGTAGCGTGGCAGGCGCGAGCGCACAGCCAGGCGTAGCAGCAGCCAGACCCCCAGATCGATCACCACCCGGGGGCGCGTCGGAGTCTCGTCAAGCCACCACTGCTGCCCGTCCCAGCGCAAGCTCATAGGCCGCGTGCGGCTGCAACGCCAGCCCAGCCAGCCGGCGCCGGGCAGTAGCAACGCGCCCAGCAAGAGCCAGCCCAGCGAAGAAATGGCAGGAAAGCCCAGCCCTGCCTGGCTCATCAGCGCGGCCAGCAAGGCGCCGCCGGCCAGCACCGCCAGCGCGGCCATCAACGCTCGCCAGGCCCGATCGGGCCCTATGGTGATCTGGAATGCGCTCGCCTGGCGCTGGGCCGGCATGGCCCCGGCCTCAGACGCGCTTGAAGATCAGCGTGCCGTTGGTGCCGCCGAAGCCGAAGTTGTTTTTCGCGGCGTAGTCGATCTTCATCGGCCGCGCCTCATTGGCGCAGTAGTCCAGGTCGCACTCGGGATCCTGGTTGAAGATATTGATGGTGGGCGGTGCCACCTGGTTGTGCACGGCCAGCGCGGTGAACACCGACTCGATGCCCCCGGCCCCGCCCAGCAGATGGCCGGTCATGGACTTGGTCGAGCTGATCACCATCTGCTTGGCATGATCGCCGAAGGCCAGCTTGATGGCATTCGTCTCGTTCACATCACCCAGCGGCGTCGAGGTGCCGTGAGCATTCATGTACTGGATCTGATCGGGGTTGAGTCCGGCGTTGCGCAGAGCCGCCCGCATCGAGCGCTTGGGACCGTCCACATTCGGCGCGGTCATGTGATACGCGTCCGCACCCATGCCGAAGCCAGCCAGCTCGCAGTAGATCTTGGCGCCGCGCTTCTTGGCATGCTCATACTCTTCGAGCACCAGCACACCGCCGCCCTCGCCCAGCACAAAGCCGTCTCTATCCTTGTCCCAGGGGCGGGACGCGGTCTTCGGGTCGTCGTTGCGGGTCGACAGCGCGCGCGCTGCGGCGAAGCCACCGACGCCCAGCGGCGACACGGTGGATTCGGCACCGCCGGCGATCATCACATCGGCATCACCGTATTCGATCAGCCGGCCGGCCTCGCCGATGGCGTGCAGACCGGTGGTGCAGGCCGTCACGATCGCCAGATTCGGGCCTTGGAAGCCGAACTTGATCGAGACATGGCCGGAAATCATATTGATGATGGAGGCCGGCACGAAGAACGGCGAAATGCGGCGCGGGCCGCGATTCGTCAATTCCGCGTGGGTCTCTTCAATCATCGGCAGGCCACCGATACCGGAGCCCACCAGCACGCCGATACGCTCGGCCTGCTCTTCCGTCAACTGATCGCCCGTGGGCAGGCCCGAGTCCTGCACCGCCTGTATGGACGCCGCCAATCCGTAATGGATGAAGGTGTCCATCGTCCGCGCTTCCTTGCTGGAGATGTAGTCTCCGACATTGAAGCCCTTCACCTCGCCAGCGAACTGGCAGGCAAAGGCCGAGGCATCGAAACGGGTGATGCGGTCAATGCCGGACTGGCCGGCCAGGATATTGGCCCAGCCTTCAGCCACCGTGTTGCCCACGGGGCTGATCAGACCAAGTCCGGTAACAACGACACGACGACGGCTCATGCGGTACGGGGATCAGTTAACGAAATGCCAGAGCGCGAGGCTCAGGCCTTCTGGTGCTTGACGGCGTAGTCGATCGCCAGCTGCACGGTGGTGATCTTCTCGGCTTCTTCATCGGGGATTTCGATGCCGAACTCGTCTTCGAGGGCCATCACCAATTCCACGGTGTCGAGCGAGTCAGCGCCCAGGTCGGCCACAAAGGCCTTCTCGTTGGACACATCGGACTCAGGCACGCCGAGTTGCTCGGCGATGATTTTCTTGACACGTGCTTCGATATCGCTCATGACTCCTCCAGGAGGGGTTTGCTAGGAACAGCCCGGGATTCTAAGGCCTCTAGGGTGACGCGCCTAAGTCAAGGCAAGACATCACGTCCAGCGGTCCTTCACCGGCCGGGCAAATCCGGTGGGTGGGTGTCTGAAACACCCACCTCAATTCATGAACATGCCTCCGTTGACATGCAGTTCGCTGCCGGTAATGTAGGCGGCTTGAGCCGAGGCCAGAAATGCGACGGCGGCGGCGATCTCCTCGGGTGCGCCCAGGCGCCCCACCGGGATCTGCGCCAGCAGCGCGGCTTTCTGTGCCTCGGGCAGGACTTCGGTCATGTCGGTGGCGATGAAACCGGGCGCCACGCAGTTGACGGTGATGCCACGGCTGCCCAGCTCGCGGGCCAGCGAACGGGTCATGCCCGCAACGCCGGCCTTGGCCGCCGCGTAATTGGCCTGGCCGGCATTGCCGGATGCGCCGACCACCGAGGTGATGTTGATGATGCGGCCATAGCGCTGCTTCATCATGGTGCGCATCACCGCGCGGCTCATGCGGAACACGGCCTTCAGATTGGTGTCCAGCACCGCGTCCCAGTCCTCGTCCTTCATGCGCATGGACAAGGTGTCGCGGGTGATGCCGGCATTGTTGACCAGCACCTGCAGGCCGCCATCGGTCTTGACGATGGCATCGACCGCCGCCTCGCAGGCGGCCGCATCATTGACGTTCAGCACCAGGCCGCGACCGCCCAGCGGCGCCAGGGCCTCGCCGATGGCGGCGGCGCCGGCTTCGCTGGTGGCCGTGCCGATCACGGTGAAGCCTTGGCTCGCCAGATGCAGCGCAATCGCGCGGCCGATGCCGCGGCTGGCGCCGGTGACCAGGGCTGTTTGTTGGGTATCACTCATGGGTTCAGGACAGCAGATTCTTGGCTTCGGCCAGCGAGGCCGGGTCCAGCACCGTGGTGCTGATGATGTCGGCATCGATACGCTTGGCCATGCCGGCCAGCACCTTGCCGGGGCCGCATTCGATGAGGGTGTTCAGGCCGCGCGCTTTCAGTGCCTGCACCACCTCGACCCAGCGCACCGGGCCGAAGGCCTGACGGTACAGCGCATCGCGCAGCGCATCGGCGCTGTCGGTGACGGCCACATCGATGTTGTTGATCACCGGGAAGGCTTGAGGCAAGAAACTCACGGCGGCCAGCTTGTCGCGCAGGCGCTCGGCCGCCGGCTTCATCAGGCTGGAGTGGAAAGGTGCCGATACCGGCAGCGGTAGCGCACGCTTGGCCCCCATAGCCTTCAGCGCCTCGGCGGCCTTCTCGGCACCGGCCTTGCTGCCGGCAATCACCGTCTGCTTGGGATCATTGAAGTTCACCGCCTCGATCACCTCGCCGGTCTCGGCCGCCACCTGCAGGCAGCCGGCGCGCACGACCTCACCGTCCAGACCCAGGATCGCGTACATGGCGCCAACGCCCACCGGCACGGCTTCCTGCATGGCCTGGGCACGGAAGCGCACCAGCGGCAGCGCATCGGCCAGGCTCAGGGCACCGGAGGCCACCAGGGCTGTGTACTCGCCGAGCGAATGCCCAGCTGCCGCGGCCGGCCGCAGGCCGGTTTCGGCGATCCAGGCGCGGTAGCAGGCGATACCAGCGGTCAGCATCACCGGCTGGGTGTTGGTCGTCAGGTCCAGCTGTTCCTTCGGGCCGGCCTTGATCAGGGCGCCGATGTCCTCGCCCAGCGCGGCCGAAGCCTCGGCCAGCGTGCGCAGCACCTCAGGATGGTCACCCCAGGCGTCCAGCATGCCGACGGCTTGCGAGCCCTGGCCCGGGAACACGAATGCAAACTTTGCGCTCATAAGACTCTTGCTTCTTCTCTCTCTTCAGAAATCGAGCAGCACCGCGCCCCAGGTGAAGCCGCCGCCCACACCTTCCAGCATCACGGTATCGCCGCGTTTGACCTTGCCGCTGCGCACCGCCACATCAAGCGCCAGCGGAATCGACGCGGCCGAGGTGTTGCCATGCTCGTCGACGGTGACGATCAGCTTGTCCAGCGGCATCTTCAGCTTCTTGGCCGTGCCCTGCATGATGCGGATATTGGCCTGATGCGGGATCAGCCAATCGATGTCAGCCTCGCTACGGCCGGCCTTCTCCAGCACCGAGCGTGCCACCTTCTCCAGCACGCCGACGGCCAGCTTGAACACCGCCTGGCCATCCATCTTCAGCAGCGGATCGCCCAGCACCTGGCCACCGGCCACGGTGCCCGGCACGCACAGGATGCCGGCATGACGGCCATCGGCGTGCAGCTCCGAAGCCAGAATGCCCGGCTCTTCGCTGGCGCCCAGCACCACGGCACCGGCGCCGTCGCCAAACAGCACGCAGGTCGTGCGGTCCTTGAAATCGAGAATGCGCGAGAACACCTCGGCGCCAATGACCAGGGCCTTGCTGGCAGCACCGGTCTTGATCATCGAATCAGCCACCGTCAGCGCGTACACAAAGCCCGAGCAGACGGCCTGCACATCGAAGGCGGCGCAGCCGGCCACACCCAGCTTGTGCTGCAACAGGGCGGCGGTGGACGGAAAGACCATGTCCGGCGTCGAGGTCGCGACGATGATCAGGTCGATCTCGTCGGCAGCCACGCCGGCCGATTCCAGCGCCGCGCGGGCGGCCGGCAGAGCCAGGTCGCTGGCCGCCACACCGTCGTCGGCAAAGTGCCGCGCATGGATGCCGGTGCGCTCGACAATCCATTCATTGGAGGTCTCGATGCCGTCGCGCGCCAGCTGGGCCGCGAGGTCGGCATTGGAAAGACGCTTCGGGGGCAGATAGCTGCCCGTGCCGAGAATGCGGGCAAATCTTGGCTTCGATGAGGGAGTTGTCATGCGGCTTGGGCGGCGTCGGCCACCTTGTCTCCTGCATCGCCCTGGGCAGCGGCCGGCATGGCCTGCAGCGTGGCGATGATGCGATCATGAACCCGGTCCAACAACCGGTTGCGGGCGGCATCATACGCCCGGTTCAAGGCCTGCTCGAAGGCGTAGGCATCGGCCGAACCGTGGCTCTTGAACACCAGGCCACGCAGGCCCAGCAGCGCCGCGCCATTGAAGCGGCGATGATCGACACGCCCCTTGAAGCGCTTGAGCACCGGCATCGCCAGCACTGCCGCCGCCTTCGTCAGCCAATTGCGGCCAAACTCTTCCTTGATGATGGTCGAGATCATGGTCGCCAGACCCTCGGCCGTCTTCAGCGCGACATTGCCGACAAAGCCGTCGCAGACCACCAGATCGGTCGTGCCCTTGAAGATGTCATTGCCTTCGACATTGCCGTAGAAGTTCAGCTGGCCAGCGGCATCGGCCTGACGCAGCAACTCGCCGGCGCGCTTGATCGTCTCGCTGCCCTTGATCACCTCTTCGCCGATATTGAGCAGGCCCACGGTCGGCTCTTCGCGACCCTCGACCGCCGCCACAAGGGCCGAGCCCATCACCGCGAACTGCAGCAGGTGATCGGCCGTGCAATCGACATTGGCCCCCAGGTCCAGAACGGTCGTGTAGCGACCCGTCTGGTTGGGCATCACGGTGGCGATGGCCGGGCGGTCGATGCCCTCCAGCGTCTTCAGCAGATAGCGGGCCACCGCCATCAAGGCGCCGGTATTGCCGGCCGAGACGCAGGCCTGGGCTCGCGGCGCGGCGCCGTCAACAGCCTTGAGCTGGTTGATCGCCACGCGCATCGACGAATCCTTCTTGCGGCGCAAGGCCACTTCGACAGGATCGTCCATGCTGACCACCTCGCTGGCCGCCACCAGATGACAGCGCGGCCATTGCGCGGCAGCGGCCAGCGCCTCGGGGCGCCCGACCAACAGCAACTCGGCCTCGGGATGCTTGTCCAGGAACGCCCGACAAGCCGGCAGCGTCACCGAAGGGCCATGGTCGCCGCCCATGCAGTCGACGGCCAGGCGAAGGGGCGCACCAGCGCTTGAATCAGTTGGGAACATCGAGGCAGGAGGAGGTATGACAGCAGGCCTCAGGCCCTTGCTGCGAATGTGCGGACCTTACGCGAGCCCAGGCCTGCGGACAAGCGGGCGCACCCGGGACGACAAAGCCACACACCAACACAAAAACCCGGCACTGCACGGAACAGGCCGGGTTTTGCGCTTATCACCTGTTCGGGCGCCGCGGCTCAGGGCCGGCGGCACAAGCCGATTTAGGCGTCAGCCTTGGTCTTCAGGACCTTGCGGCCACGATAGAAGCCGGTCGGGCTGATGTGGTGACGCAGATGCACTTCGCCGGTGGTCGGCTCGATCGCGGTGCCCGGATTGACCAGAGCATTGTGCGAGCGGTGCATGCCACGCTTGGAAGGCGACTTCTTGTTTTGCTGAACGGCCATGAAAATTCTCCTAGAGCTGCGGTGATGGAAGGCTTGCAGGCCAGACTTGTTCAAGCCTGCTTACCGCTGCCCAGCTTCCGCTCACTTCCGATGCCCCGATCCATTCTTGTCATGCGCACCACGCGCCAAGCACAGGCCCCTGCCATGCGCAAATGACCCCTGAACCGGGAAAGCCCGCGATTCTAGCACGCACCAGAGATTTCTCCCAAGCGCCGCTTAGCCATCACTTCTTCTTCAGTGCCGCCAGCACGGCAAACGGATTCGGCCGCTCCTCTTGCTCCGCATGCTCGGCATCATCCGAAGGCAAGGGGAGCGCTTGCGGACAGACCTCGTGACGGGGGACAAGTGGCAAATCCAGCAGGAGCTCATCCTCGACCAGCTCGCGCAGATCCAGGCTGCGCGGCAATGCCAGCACATCCTCCTCGCTCTCTGCATCCAGGCTGGCGGCTTCGCTCTCATCACGCGCGAAGCGGAACCAACGCTCGAACTGGATGGCTTCATGAACCGGCTGCAAGCAACGCTGACAGGTCAGCGCCGTGTTCGCCGAAGCCTCCAGGTGCAGCCAGGTCTGCGGCTCGCTGCCGCGCGGCTTGCGCTGCTCGCCACGCGCCGACCATTGCACGTCCGGCCAGCCGCTGGCCGGCGCCTCGGGCGCGGCGGCATCGGCCAGCCGGATGAGCTCGGCGGCCGGCCATTGCCCCTGCAGGCTGGCGGCGTCGCGCGCAAAAGCGGCGACATCCAGTTTGCGCGGATCGAGTTCGCGCGCGGGCTTGGAGCTGGAACGGATAGTCATGGCGCAAGTGTACGAGGCGCGGCAATGGGAAAATCGCGAGCATGCCCCTCCCAGACACCCACGAGCGCCGACTGATTCTCGGCTCCAGCTCCCCCTATCGCCAGGAATTGCTGCACCGCCTGCGCATTCCGTTTGATGTCGTCAGCCCCGATATCGATGAGACACCGCTGCCCGGAGAAGCGCCGGCAGCGCTGGCAACACGGCTGGCCTTGGCCAAGGCGCAGGCCGTGGCCCGACAGCACCCCGAGGCGATCGTGATCGGCTCCGATCAGGTGGCCGATTTGCACGGCCAGGCCCTGGGCAAGCCCGGCACCCATGAGCGCGCACGAGATCAACTGCACGCCATGAGTGGCCAGCAAGTGGTTTTTCACACGGCGCTGGCCGTGGTCTGCGCCGCGCAGGATTTCGCCGCGCAAGACCTGGCCCCGGTGCGGGTGCGCTTTCGCACACTCGGCGCCGCAGAGATCGAGAACTATCTGCGCGCCGAACAACCGTATGACTGCGCCGGCAGCGCCAAGGCCGAGGGCCTGGGCATCGCACTGCTGAGCAGCATCGAGTCCGACGACCCGACAGCCCTGATCGGCCTGCCCTTGATACGCACCTGCCAGCTCCTGCGCCAGGCCGGCATCGAGCTGCTGACGGGAGCCTCGGCATGAGCGGCAGACTCTATCTGGTGCCCAACACCCTGGACTTCGGTGTCGCTGACGCGGAGGTCGATCTCCAGACGGTGCTGCCGCTGCATGCCATTCAGATCGCAGCGCGGCTGGGCTATTGGGCCGCGGAGAACGCCAAGACCACCCGCGCTTTCCTGAAGCGGGTCGATGCCGTCATGCCGTTGACCCAGCCCCTGCAGAGCCTGCAGATCACCGAGCTGCCGCGGCCACCGAAGGGGCAGACAGCCGGCAAAACCGCCGGCGACCAAAGCAAGGCCTGGAGCGAGTTGCTGGCGCCGGCACACGCCGGCCATGATGTCGGCCTGATCTCGGAAGCCGGCCTGCCGGCGATCGCAGACCCCGGCGCCAATCTGGTGGCGGCCGCCCATGCCGAAGGCATTGAGGTGGTGCCACTGAGCGGCCCGAGCTCGCTGCTGCTGGCGCTGGCGGCCAGCGGGCTGAATGGCCAGAGTTTCGCCTTCGTCGGCTATCTGCCGGTCGACGCGGCAGCGCGCAGCGCGCGGATCCGCGAGCTGGAGGCGCTGTCGCTGCGTCAGCAGCAAACACAGCTGATGATCGAGACACCCTACCGCAACGAGGCCCTGCTGCAAGCGCTGCTGGGCCAGCTGAAGCCGCAAACGCGCCTGTCGGTCAGCTGCGGCCTGAGCCTGGCCCAGGGCTGGACCCGCAGCGCCACGGTGGCGCAATGGCGGGCCAAGCCGCAAAACCTGCCGGACAAGGTGCCGGCCGTGTTCGCCTTGCTGGCCGGCTGAGGACTCAGGAGTCGGCGGTGGCCGACTGTGCCGGCTTGGCGCCGAACAGCGCGGCGACCCGCTTCTTCGGCTTGATATAGGGCGACAAGCCCTTGCCGCCGCCCATACCCGCGGCGGTCGTGGTCTTCTCCCAGGACGGCGATTCGCTGCTGGCGCTGGGCTCGTAAGGCTTGTCGAAGAAAGGATCGCGCGAAGACGGGCGATGCGCAGGACGAGGCGCAGCAGCGTAGTCCGAGCGCGGTGCGGCCGGGCGATCATCGCGTTCGCTGCGCTCGGGCCGCTCGGTACGCACAGGGCGACGCGGCCGCTCCTCTTCCAGCTCGATCGCGTCCAGGTCGATCTTGCGCTTGATCAGCTTCTCGATGTCGGTCACCAGACGGGCATCGGACTTGTTGACCAGGGTCACCGCAATGCCCGAGGCGCCCGCACGACCGGTACGGCCGATGCGGTGCACATAGTCCTCGGCATTGAAGGGCACATCGAAGTTGAACACCGCCGGCAGGTCGGCGATGTCCAGGCCACGCGCCGCGACATCGGTGCACACCAGCACATCGACCTCGCCGCGCTTGAACGCGTCCAGCGCCTTCAGACGCTCATCCTGCGACTTGTCGCCATGCAGGGCATTGGTGCGCAGGCCATCGCGCTCGAAGGAGCGCGCCAGACGGGCGCAGCCCAGCTTGGAGTTCACAAAGACGATGGCCTGGCGGATCTCGCGATCCTTCAGCACCTTCAGCACCGCCGCGCGCTTGTCCTCGTCGGCCACGCTGTAGAACAGCTGCTCGACATTGGTGGCGGTCGCATTCGGGCGCGCCACCTCAACCAGGATCGGCGACTGCAGATAGCTCTCGGCCAGGCGCTTGATCTCGGGCGAGAAGGTCGCCGAGAACAGCAGGGTCTGGCGAGTCTTGGGCAGGAAGCTCAGGATGCGCTGCAGATCCGGCAGGAAACCGATGTCCAGCATGCGATCGGCCTCGTCCAGCACCACATACTCGACCTGGTTGAGCACGCAGTTCTTGGCCTCGATATGGTCCAGCAGACGCCCCGGCGTTGCGATCAGCACCTCGACCCCGGCCTTGAGCTGCAGCGTCTGCGGCTTCATGTCGATGCCGCCAAACACCACCGCCGCACGCAGATTGGTGTGCTTGGAGTAGGCCTTGACGTTATTGGCCACCTGGTCGGCCAACTCGCGCGTCGGCGCCAGCACCAGGGCACGCACCGGATGGCGAGCCGGCGAGGCACTGGCATTCTCGTGCTTGAGCATGCGCTGCAGCAGCGGAATCGAGAACGCGGCCGTCTTGCCGGTGCCGGTCTGGGCCGCGCCCATCACGTCCCTGCCCTCCAAAACGATGGGAATCGCCTTGGCCTGGATCGGTGTCATGCTGGTGTAGCCGGAGTCGGCGACGGCGCGCAGCAGCTTGGGATCCAGGGGAAGGGTGTCGAAGCGCGCCGGAATAGGTTCGGGAGCGGCTTCGGGGATTTGGGTGTCATTCATCCCCTGATTATCCGCCATGCGCGATCGTCAGTCGGGTTTGCCCTCGGCGGGGGGGGCAGCGCGAGTGCCCGCCTTGCGTCGCCCCTCCCCGCGCAGGACCAACCAACGCGGGGTACGAAAACGCACGATGCGCCAGTACAAGCCCACATAAGTGACGCCAAAAAGCACCAGACACACCGCGAGCGCCGGCGTCGAATCCCAGAACAACAGGGCCGGAACCAGGGAGGCCACGCAAAGCATCCACAGATAGGGCGCCGTCATCGAGTTGCGTCGAGTCATGGCGTTGGCATCCTTGACCCCCACCGCCCAGCGCATCAACCGGCGGTAGACCAAGGAGTGCAGATGGATGCCGTCCGGCAGGCCCGGCGGCGTGGCACGCAGAATCCGGCGGCGATAGATCGAGAACAAGGTCTCGAACACCGGATAAATGCACACCATCAAGGCAAACAGCGGCGACACCTCGGGATGGCGCGCCACCAGCAGAATGCCCAACTCGGCCAGCAAGAAGCCCATGAAATAGGCCCCGCCATCGCCGAGAAAGATCAGCCCGGCCGGATAGTTCCAGACGAAAAAGCCCAGGATCGCGCCCACGCCGGCCAGCGCCCACATGGCCAGTTCGGCATCCCCGACCTGATAGGCCACATAGGCAAAACACAAGAGCATCAGACTGACGCACATCGACGACAGACCATTGAAGCCGTCGATGATGTTCACCGAGTTCGCCACGCCGGCCACCGTGAAAACCGTCACGATTGTTGCGCCGACAGACGTGGCCACCACCCAGTCCAGCCCCGGAACGCCGGTGCGGGTGATCAGCGCCTGCAGCAACCAGCCCCCCAGGGCCGCCGATACGGCGGTCGCCGCAAGCCGCTTCCCCGGCGACACCCGCTTGGTCAGGTCCTCGACCAAGCCAGCCAAAAATGCAGGCAAGCCGCACAGCAGCAGTAGTAAGCCGAGCCGGGCATAGGCATGACCCATCGCCCACATGACCGCGACGCAGGCCGCCATGCCGACAAAGATGCCAACGCCGCCGATCCGCGGCACAGGGCGGGCATGAAACTTTTGCGGGCCCGACAGATCGTCATCCGCCGAGATATGCCCATGTGTGGCCGACGACCGGACGATGAACAACGTCACGATGGTCGCCACAAAGAACGGAATCAATAAATACGACATGAGCGGCAGTGTAACCAGAGCGCAACAGTCACACGCCGCCGGACCGCGCAATGCGACGCCCTTAGAATGACGCGCCGACGGCCTCGCCGGCCAGCATCTGGCCCAGGCCTGGAGACAGTTTATGAATGATCGCGCCCCTAGCGCCACCACAGCCCACTCGATGAAGCTCACAACGAACGCCCTCAAGCCGCAAGTGCGCGCCCTTTTGATCGCAGTGCTGGGCGGATTGGCCATGGCCTCCGCCCATACGGCCGAGCTCAACGACAGGAACGACGCATCCGATGCCGGTGGGCCTGTACGTCTGACGACATCACGAACACACGGCGACAACAGCAACGCCGGCAATGCAAACAATGCAGGCAACAGAAGTCGGCAGAACTCGGCGTTCAAGGAGCGCAGCACCCGCCGCTACAAGCCAGGCGAATTCGAGTTGTACGTCAATCGTCTGCTGGGCTGGGAGCCGGCCCCTGCGCCGATGCCAGGCCAGGAACCCGAGGACAAGGAACTGCTGATCCACCGCCTCGGTGCCGAGTTGATGAACGAGACCAACGGCGAGTTCAGCGCGGAGGACCCGAGCTTGCCTGGCACGGATAGCTCACGGCAGATCCCCCCCGACTACCAGATCGGCGTGGGCGACGAACTGCAGGTGTCGATCTGGGGTTCGGTGGACGCCGACCTGCGCCTCACGGTGGATCGCGGTGGTCGCATCGTAATCCCGCGCGTCGGCCCCATCCTGGTCGCCGGCATCCGCTACGCCGATCTCAACAGCGTGATCAGCAGCCGGGTCGGTCAGGTCTTTCGCAATTTTCAGGTCAGCGCGTCCTTGGGCCGCCTGCGCGGCATCCGTGTCTATGTCACCGGATTCACGCCACGCCCCGGCGCCTACACCCTCAGCAGCCTGTCCACCCTGGTCAGCGCACTGATGAAGGCCGGCGGTCCCTCGGCGGCCGGCAGTTTCCGACAGATCGAACTGCGCCGCGCCAACAAAACCGTCTCGCAGTTCGACATGTACGACCTGCTGCTCAAAGGCAACAAGTCCGCCGACATTCCCCTGCAAGCCGAGGATGTCGTGCATATCGGACCCGTCGGCCCTCAGGTCGCCATCCTGGGCAGCGTCAATAAATCAGTGATCGCCGAACTCAAGCCCAACGAAACGATAGCGGACGTGCTTGCAATGGCTGGCGGCTTCAATCCTGTGGCTGATCGCTCCCGCGTGACGCTGGAGCGCTTGAGCGAGCGCAACGACCGCCGCGTCGTTGAGTTGAGCTTACCCGCTGAATCTAGCCAGCGATTGAGCAATGGTGACGTGCTTCGAATCTTCAGCAGCGTTAATTCGCTACTACCTCAACACAAACAGTTTAAGCGTGTGCGCGTTGAGGGTGAAGTTGCTCGGCCTGGTGATTACATTCTTCCGCCCAGTAGCAGCATTAATGACCTGATCAAAGCAGCTGGTGGCCTCACACCCCAAGCCTACGTCTTTGGCACTGAATTTACGCGGACGAGCGTGCGCATCACCCAGCAAGAAAATTACGAACGGGCATTGCGAGACCTAGAGACTGAGTTCACCCGCAGCGGATCAACCCAGAAGGCACTGACCGCCGACGAGGCCGCCGCTCAAGCGACGCGCGTAAGTGGCTCCGCCCGTCTGATTGAGCGCTTGCGCGCTGTCAAGCCCACAGGCCGAATCGTGTTGCAACTAGACACCGAAGCCACTTCCCTGCCCGACTTGGCCGTCGAAGAAGGCGACCGGCTGGTCATCCCCGCGCGCCCCAACACAGTTGGCGTCTTCGGCAGCGTCTTCAATGGTGGCAGCTACTTGCTCAGGGACGGAAGCTCCGTCGACGACATCGTCCGCCTCGCCGGGGGTCCGACACGTGGAGCCGATAGCAACAGCATCTTCGTGTTGCGCGCAAATGGCAGCGTAGTGAGTGCCCGCCAATCGAATAGCGGCTGGATCAGCTTCAATACGGCATTGAGCACGCTTCCCGCTCGACCTGGCGACACGGTGTTCGTACCTGAAGAACTCAATAAGACTACCTTTGTGCAAGAAGCGAAGGAGTGGACGCAAATTCTGTACCAGTTCGGCCTGGGCGCAGCAGCGCTACAGACCCTCAAGAACTGACCAATATGACAGGAAATCCACTCGTGACCACATTGCAGCCCATCCATTCCGCAACAGACACACCGAATGACGTCGACGATGGTGGCCTTGACATGTTCGACATCGTCATCACTCTGGCGGCACACTGGCGCCTGCTGGTGTTTACCCCCATCATCGTTGGCAGCCTGGCCCTCGGCGCCAGCTACCTGATTGCACCAACCTACACGTCAAGAACCACCTTCCTGCCTCCGCAGCAGCAACAAAGTGCGGCCGCATCTGCACTGGCATCGCTCAGTGCACTGTCAGGCTTGGCCAGTGGTGCAGCTGGTATCAAGAGTCCGGGTGACCAGTTTGTATCGCTGCTGCAGAGCGCCAACGTCGAAGACCGTATCGTTGATCGCTTCAAGCTGATGGAGGTCTATGAGACCAAATACCGCTTCCTCGCGCGACAAAGGCTAGAGCAAAGTGTACGGATTGCGCTGGGCAAGAAAGATGGCCTCATCACCGTAGAGGTTGATGCGACGGAGCCAACAATGGCCGCTGAAATGGCGAATCAGTATGTCACTGAATTGCGTCGCCTTTCTGCGGATCTTGCCCTCACGGAGGCTCAGCAACGCCGCGCCTTCTTTGAAGCGGAGCTCAAGAACACCCGGGGCAAACTGACCGAGGCGCAACAGGTACTTCAGGGCAGCGGCTTCAACCCCGGCGCACTGAAAGCTGAGCCCAAGGCGGCAGCCGAAGCCTATGCGAAGATTCAGGCCGAGGCCACTGCGGCTGAGGTTCGCCTTCAAACGATGCGGCGAACTCTCGTGGATTCGGCGCCGGAGGTACAGCAACAAGCAGCCATGCTTGGTGCGCTTCGTTCCCAGTTGCTTAAGCTCGAAAGCTCGGTAGACACCCGCGGCGACGCGGACTACATCAGCCGGTATCGCGAGTACAAGTATCAAGAAACGCTGTTCGACCTGTTCTCGCGGCAGTACGAGATGGCCCGGCTGGATGAAAGCCGTGAAGGTGCCTTGATCCAGGTCGTTGACGTTGCAACCCCCGCAGAGCACAAGAGCAAGCCCAAGCGCGCCTTCATCGCAGTCGCAGCAACCTTCGGAACAGGCCTCCTCCTAACGATGCTGGTGCTAGTTCGGCAGTATTGGAGACTCGCGAAGGCCAATCCAGGCCGGGCCGAGAAACTGGCACGCTTGCGGCAGGCCTGGGATGGGAAGTGATGAAGCCCTATCGAGGGCCACGCCTTCGCTCAAGGCAAGCCCAACAACCGTCCGACAGCCCCCCATTTCGAATCGACCTTTTGCAGGCAGCCGTCAGATCACAGCATGGTAAAGTCCATGTGTTCATCATTTGAACGCATGGATATCAAATGCCCGAATCACATTCAAGTACCGAGCTGGACTACGCCCTGCTGAGTCAGATCGCAGGGCATGAAAGTACCAACCAACGCGCTTTGGCAGCGCTCCTTGGTGTCAGTGTGGGCAAGGTGAATTATTGCCTGCGAGCCAGCATCGACAGGGGCTGGGTAAAGGTTAACAACTTTCGTCGGTCGGACAACAAATGGGCCTATGTCTATTTGCTGACCCCAACTGGCGCCAGTGCCAAGGTTCGACTGGCTCGGGCATTTTTGGCGCGTAAAGAGCTTGAATTTGAACAGTTGCACAGAGAAATTTCCGCGCTGCGCCAAGAAATCCAGTCTAACGGTCTCCAGGAATGAATACTGAGTACGTATTTTTGTCGCCGGGTGCCGCAGTGAAGAGGGCGCAAGGGGCAAAGCTCAGCACAAGGGACGCCCCGCCAAAGCTCCAATCGATCCGGACTACCCCGCCAAACCGCGACAGGGCGTCCTCATTAAGGCTAAAGCAGGACTCTGGGTAACGCCCAAGAGCCCTTTGCAACAGCAGGTCTCGCAGCAGGCGCTGGCCGACACAGTGGCGCTACACGATCGACCGGTTCGTCAAGTGGGCGTTACCGCCCACGACTATCACGAGTAATCACAGGAAAATCATGCGACTTCAAGGGAAGAAGGTGCTCGTCACCGGTGCCGATGGCTTCATCGGGTCCCATCTGACCGAGTATCTGGTGCGCCAGGGCGTCGACGTCCGCGCATTCGTCTATTACAACAGCTTCAATTCATGGGGCTGGCTCGACGACTCGAGCGAGGACATCCGGAAATCGCTTGACGTTTTTGCCGGCGACATTCGCGATCCGCACGGCGTGAGGACGGCGATGAAAGACTGCGACGTTGTGTTGCATCTGGCAGCTCTAATCGCCATCCCCTATTCCTACCATTCGCCGGACACCTATGTAGACACCAATGTAAAGGGCACGCTGAACATCGTTCAAGCAGCACGTGACCTGGGTGTAGAACGTGTGGTGCATACCTCTACCAGCGAGGTTTACGGTACCGCTCGCTTCGTACCGATTACCGAGGAGCATCCGTTGCAAGGCCAATCACCGTATTCGGCGAGCAAGATCGGTGCCGACCAGATCGCACAGAGCTTCTTCTCGTCTTTCGAGACGCCGGTCACAACGATCCGCCCCTTCAACACCTATGGTCCCCGGCAGTCCGCTCGAGCGGTCATTCCGACCATCATCACTCAGATCGCCGCTGGCGCCCGCCAACTGAAGCTTGGCGCACTGCATCCCACGCGCGATTTCAACTATGTACAAGACACGGTCCGCGGCTTTGCCGCGCTAGCCGAGTGCGATGCCGCTGTGGGTCAGGTGGTGAATGTGGGTAGCAACTACGAAGTGTCCATCGGTGACACTGCCGCGCTCATCGCCCAGTTAATGGGCAGAACTGTCGAGTTCACCAGCGATGAACAGCGTTTGCGACCGGCCGGCAGTGAGGTAGAGCGCCTGTGGGCCGACAACACCCGTGCGCTCGAACTTGCGGGTTGGGCACCGGAATTTTCAGGTATTGAGGGCCTCAAACGCGGTCTGCAGGAAACCATCGATTGGTTCACACAGCCGGGAAATTTGCGCCGCTACAAGGCTGGCGTCTACAACATCTGATCCCAGGACATTCCATGCCCATCGCCGATACCGTGCTTGAGCGTATCCGCCGTGTCACACGCTTGCCCAAGGTCGCGCTGCACGAGCCGACCTTCGGCGGGAATGAGTTGGCCTATGTGACTGAATGCATCCAGACCGGCTGGGTATCCTCGGTTGGCGAGTTCGTCAACCGCTTCGAGCATGACCTGGCCGACTTCACCGGCGCTGCGCACGCGGTGGTAGTCAGCAACGGGACCTCGGGGCTACAGATTATCCTGAGCCTGGCAGGCGTGAAGCCGGACGATGAGGTGCTGGTGCCTGCTTTGTCGTTCGTTGCGACGGCCAATGCGGTCCGCCACTGCGGCGCTTGGCCACATTTCGTGGACAGCGACTACCGGACTCTCGGCTTGAACGTCGATGCACTCGCCGCGCATCTTCGCGACGTGGCGGAGGTGCGGCCAGAAGGCTGTTTCAACCGTCGCAGCGGTCGCCGTATCGCCGCAGTAGTGCCGATGCACACATTCGGTCACCCGGTAGACATGCCAGCACTGATGGAACTGGCGGCCCGTTACCGCCTGGAAGTCGTCGAGGATGCGGCCGAGTCACTCGGCAGTTGGATCGGCAATCGCCATACCGGCACCTTCGGTCGCTGCGCGATGCTTAGCTTCAATGGCAACAAGATCGTGACCACCGGCGGCGGCGGCGCCATCGTCACCAATGATGCTGCCCTGGCTAAGCGCGCCAAGCACCTCACGACCACGGCGAAGCAACCACACCCGTGGGCATTTTTCCATGACGAGACCGCTTACAACTTCCGCCTACCCAATCTGAATGCCGCGATGGGGTGCGCTCAGTTGGAACGCATCGACAGCTTCCTCGAAGCGAAGCGCGAACTTACGCGGCTTTATACCGAAGCATTCGCCGATGTTCCCGACGTCGAACTGTTCCTGGCGCGGCCTGGTACTACCGTTAACTACTGGTTGCAGACTCTAATTCTCTCCGCGACAGCTGCGGATCAGCGGGATGCGATCCTTGCTACTACCAATGCGGCCGGCCAAATGACCCGTCCGGTCTGGGAGCTGCTGTATACGCTGCCGATGTACCGGGCTTGCGAGCGTATGCACACCCCGGTGGCCGACGACCTGGCCCGTCGCATCATCAACCTGCCCAGCAGTCCCCAACTGATCCCGGGGGTGGTGTGAGCGTTCGCCGAAAGATCGCCGTCGTCACCGGCAGCCGGGCCGAGTATGGGTTGTTGTACTGGGTTCTGCATGACCTTCAACTGGCTCCTGATTTTGAGTTGCAGTTGGTGGTCACGGGCATGCATCTTTCGCCGGAGTTTGGCCTGACGGTGCGGGACATTGAACGCGACGGTTTACCGATCGCCCGCAGAGTTGAGATGCTACTGTCCGGCGACACTGCCGGCAGCGTCGCGAAGTCGATGGGCCTCGGGCTGATTGGAATGTCGGATGCACTCGAGCAGCTCCGCCCCGACATGATGCTGGTGTTGGGAGACCGTTTCGAGATCATGGCCGCCGCGCAGGCGGCCATGATCCACAACATCCCAATCGCTCACATTGCCGGCGGTGATACTACCGAAGGGGCATTCGACGAGGCAATCCGCCACGCAATCACGAAAATGTCCCACTTGCATTTAGTCACGACCGAATCATCGGCCCTTCGGGTGATGCAAATGGGCGAGGCTCCAGCCTACGTTCGTGTTGTCGGCAATCCTGGCCTGGATCACTTGCGACGCCGCGTGCTGCTGGATCGATCGGCACTCGAAGCATCTCTGGGCGTATCGCTCGGCGCACGCAACCTGCTGATCACATTCCATCCCGTCACACTGGAACCGGGCGAAGGCGTTCGGCAGCAGGAGGAGCTTTTGAGCGCGCTGGACGACCTTCCCGCAGACGTGACATTCTGGTTCACGCTGCCGAATGCGGATACCGGGGGACGCGCACTGGCTGCAGCGCTCGAGGCCTGGGCCGCGCAGCGCGCACGTGCGCATGTATTTGCATCGCTGGGCCAATTGCGCTATCTCAGCCTGATGGCACAGGTGGATGCGGTGGTCGGCAACTCTTCCAGCGGGCTGTATGAGGCACCCTCGTTCGGTATCCCCACCATCGATATCGGCGACCGCCAGCGCGGGCGCCTTGCCGCAGCATCGGTACTTCACTGCGAACCCGAAGCGTCTGCAATCACTGATTGCATCTCCCGAGCCTGGAATTTCGATGCCAGCGCGACGATAAATCCATACGGCGACGGACACTCCGCGGAACGTATCGTGGACGCCCTACGCCAACTGCCCGATGCAAAGACGCTCCTGAAGAAAACCTTCACCGTGATCGACCGAGGCTCCCATTGACCCAATCCGTCTTCTTTATCGCCGAGGCCGGCGTCAACCACAACGGCTCCATCGAACTCGCCTGCCAACTCGTGGACATCGCCGCCGAGGCTGGCGCCAACGCAGTCAAGTTTCAAACCTTCAAGGCCGCGAAGCTGACGACGGCTCATGCACGCAAAGCCGAGTATCAGGTCGCTAACACGCAGGAAGCGGGCAATCAACTGGACATGCTGCGTCGCCTGGAACTCAGTGACAGCGACCATGAGGTCCTGCTAGAGCATTGCCGCATGCGAGGCATCCGTTTCATGTCCACAGCGTTCGACGTGGACAGCTTGCGGATGCTCGGAGACCTGGGCATGCCGGCGATCAAGATCCCGTCGGGTGATATCACCTGCGCCCCACTGCTTCTCCAGGCTGCACGTCTACGCCAACCGCTGATCATGTCGTCGGGCATGTCAACTTTAGCGGACATCGAACAGGCGCTGGGCGTGATCGCCTTCGGTCTGCTACGCGACGACGAGCCGGGTGGCCATATCGATTTCGAAGTCGCCTATGCCAGCCCAGAGGGCCGTGAAGCATTGCGTCGCCATGTCACGCTGCTGCATTGTGTCACCCAGTATCCGGCGCCGGCAAGCTCGGTCAATCTGCGGGCCATGGACACCATGGCAGCCGCATTCGGGTTGCCGGTCGGCTATTCGGACCATACCGCCGGCATCGAAATCTCTATTGCGGCCGTGGCACGGGGTGCCACTGTGATCGAAAAGCACTTCACCCTGGACCGTTCCCTGCCAGGCCCGGACCATGCTGCCTCGCTAGAGCCCACGGAACTAGGCGCGCTTATTAATGCAATCAGGAACGTTGAATCTGCGCTTGGTTCATCGGTCAAGTGTCCTGCACCGGAAGAAGTAGCCAATCGTGCGGTTGCTCGACGTAGCCTGGTAGCAGCCCGACCCATTCGAGCCGGCGAGCCTTTCACGACCGATGCATTTGCTTGGAAGCGCCCCGGCAACGGCGTCAGTCCGATGTTGCTGTGGGACATGAGTGGCCGAACAGCGACACGCGACTACGACTCGGACGAACTGATCCTGCCATGAGTTTCCCAGTGATCGTCATCGGCGCTGGTGGTCATGCGACCGTCGTCGCGGACGCCTTGCTCGCTTCCGGGGTTGAGGTGCTAGGATTCACCGATCCGTTACCGGCCCTGGGTGGCGAGCGGCGCTGTGGGCTGCCGATCCTGGGCGACGATGGCATCCTTGCCGAACATGATCCTGCAGCAGTCAGACTGGCGAACGGTATAGGCAGCACACGCGCCAACGATGCGACCAGCTTGCGCGTACGCGTGCAGACCCATCTGGAGTCACGGGGCTGGCGTTTCGTCACGGTCTGCCATCCGGCCGCCATAGTTTCCCCATTCGCGCAGTTAGGGGAGGCTTGCCAGATCATGGCGGGCGCGGTGGTCCAGCCGAACGCGTCTGTAGGCAAGGGCGCGATTGTCAATACCGGCGCAGTGGTCGAACATGACGTTTCTTTGGCCGACTGGACCCATGTCGCGCCGCGCGCGGTCGTCTGCGGCGATGCGCGTGTCGGTCCCGGCTGCCACATTGGCGCAGGAGCGGTCATCCGCCACAGCGTGAGCCTGGGCGCGGACGTCGTCGTTGGCATCGGTGCCGCTGTGGTCAAGGACCAGTCTGCGGCGGCAATCTTGGCGGGCGTACCAGCCCGCAAGTTGGATCGGAAAACATGAAAGACTGGGAAAGCGCCCTGGTGGGGCCGAACACCTCCTTGCGAGAGGCACTTGAGACCATCGACCGCACCGGCGCTCAGGCAGTGCTGGTCGTGGATGCTGAACGCCGCCTTCTCGGCACGCTGACCGATGGCGATGCACGCCGTGGGCTGCTTGGCGGATTGGAGATGTCAGCGCCAGTGTCGCGCGCCATGCACGCCGATCCCACCTGCATCAGTGCAGGTGAAACTCCGCATAGCATCCTAACCACGATGCGGCGCACCGGGCTGCATCAATTGCCGATCATCGATGGCAGCAGGATTGTGGTCGGTCTGGCGTTGATCAACGACTATCTCACAGCCTCCCGTCGGGACAACTGGGTAGTCATCATGGCCGGTGGCCTGGGCAGCCGCCTGCAGGAACTGACGCGCGACATACCCAAGCCGATGTTGAAGGTGGGCTCCCGTCCCTTGCTGGAGACCATTATCCGCAGCTATGCGGATCAAGGCTTTCACCGCTTCTACCTGGCGGTGAACTACAAGGCGGAGCAGATTGAAGCTTACTTCGGTGACGGCAGCCCCCTTGGTGTCGACATCCGCTACATCCGCGAGCATCAGCGTATGGGCACAGCAGGTGCGCTCAGCTTGTTGCCAGAGCGTCCGGAGCTACCTTTTGTCGTTACGAACGCGGACCTCCTGACCAAGGAGAACTACGGCTTGATGGTGGATGAGCACCAAGCCGCACAGGTGCAAGCGACGATGGCAGTGCGTGACTACGACATGCAGGTGCCATTCGGTGTCATTAAGCTGCGAGAAGGACTGATCGAATCGATCGAAGAGAAGCCCGTACACCGCTTCTTGGTCAGTGCCGGAATCTACGTGCTGTCACCAGTTGCGCTAGATTTGGTGCCGGCCAACAGTTTTTTCGACATGCCGGCCCTGTTTGAGGCCTTGCTTGGCGCTCAAATGCGAACGCGCACACACCAAATGGACGGGTACTGGCTGGACATCGGCCGCCTGCCCGATTACGAGCGCGCGAACCTCGAATTTCACGAGGTGTTCCAATGATCCAAGGAGGGCGCGTGCTCGGCCTCATCCCCGCTCGCGGGGGGTCTAAGGGCATCTTACATAAGAACATCGTGCCACTCGGCGGTCGCCCGCTGGTCGCATGGACGATCGAAGCGGGTCGACGGTCAACCCACATCGATCAATTGGTTCTGTCTTCGGATGACGACGCGATCATTGAGGCGGCCCGCGTTCACGGGTGTGATGCACCGTTCAAGCGGGATGCTACGTTGGCTGGCGACACGGCCGCGACCATGGACGTGGTGCTCGACGCCATGGACCGCGTTCCCAGTTGCGACTGGGTGGTCCTGCTACAACCGACCTCTCCTCTGCGCACGGCTGCCGACATCGAT
This sequence comes from Burkholderiales bacterium C2, assembly GCA_005503085.1. Lineage (GTDB taxonomy): Bacteria > Pseudomonadota > Gammaproteobacteria > Burkholderiales > Burkholderiaceae_C > Roseateles_E. The sequence goes on from SCOI01000009.1 coordinate 127,247, forward strand.
GGTTGTATCGCCGCAATGCTGGCCGCCAACGCGCCTGCGGCGGTCAGTGTACGCCCAGCCATGGACCATCCCTACCTCGTGTTCCGCACCGATGCCAACCGCCGGATGTCTCACTTTGCGCCCATACCGGACGGTGCGAGCCTACGACGCCAGGACCTGCCCGATGCCTGGTGCCTGAACGGCGCCGTCTACGTGGCGCGCGCCGACTGGCTTCGCGAGCAGCGCAGTTTTCTTTCCGTCGAAACGGTGGCATATCCAATGCCCGCAGATCGTTCTATTGACATCGATACGCCCGACGACCTCGCCAAGGTTCGTTCCATTATTCAGCCCGCCTCCTGAGCGGCTTCCACCACTAACGAAGAGGTCCAGATGAAAAAGCGCGACGTCATCAACCAATACAAGCTGCCAGTCACCGTCCAGTTCTGTAAGCTGTGCACCGTATCCAACCAGCGCCCGCGTATCACCTTCGACGAACATGGCGTATGTTCAGCCTGCAACTTCGCGAACTACAAACGCCACCATATCGATTGGGAACAGCGCGAGCGCGAATTGGTTGACCTCTGCAATCGCTTCCGCAAGGGCAATGGCGAGTACGACGTGATCGTGCCTTGCAGTGGCGGCAAAGACGGCAGCTTCGTCGCACACCAACTGAAATACAAGTACGGCATGAATCCGCTCGCCGTAACCTGGGCTCCTCTGAAGGCGACCGAAATCGGTCGTCGCAATCTGGACGCGTTCATCCATGCTGGCTTCGACAATGTGCTGGGCACGCCCAATGGTCGTGTTACTCGTAAGCTGACGAGACTGGCACTTCAGCACCTGGGCGATCCTTTTCAGCCGTTCATTTATGGTCAAACCAACTATCCGATGCACATGGCGGTCAAGCACAACGTGCAACTGATCATGTACGGAGAGAACGGCGAAGTCGAGTACGGTGGCGACATGAAGAACGCCTTCAGCCCGACCCGCAACATCCAGGACCATGACAAGCACTACTTCTCCGGCCTCCCCCCAGAGTTCTGGATCGAGCATGGCGTCACCCAGGCCGACCTGAAGCCATTCATGGCACCGAGCTACGAGTCAGTGATGGACAACAAGACCGAGATCCACTTCCTTGGCTATTACAAGTTCTGGGATCCTCAAGAAAACTTCTACTACTGCCGTGAGAACACGGGCTTCCAGCCCAACACCGAGCGATCAGAAGGCACCTACTCGAAGTACGCGAGCCTCGACGACAAGATCGATGGCTACCACTACTATCTCGGCTTCATAAAATTCGGCATCGGACGCACTACATCCGACACTGCCCATGAGATACGTGACGGCAAGATCAGTCGCGAGGAGGGCGTAGCGCTGGTCAATCGCTACGACGGCGAGTTCCCACGCAAACATTACGAAGATTTCCTGGAGTACTGCGGCATCACCGACGAGGAGTTCCAAGAGGTGGTTGACAGCTGGCGCTCAGACCACCTGTGGGTCAAAACTGCGGATGGCTGGCAGCTGAAGCATCCCATCTGGAACGAAGGTTGATCGGACTTCTGTACCATGCAAACCCGGCTAATCCCGAGGCTCGATATCAAGGGGCCGAATCTCATCAAGGGCATCAATCTCGAAGGCTTGCGGGTCATCGGCGATCCACAAGCCTTCGCTCGCCGGTACTACGACGAAGGCGCTGACGAACTCCTCTACGTTGATGTCGTCGCCAGCCTATATGGCCGCAACAGCCTCCATGACATCGTCAAACGTACAGTCCAAGATGTCTTCGTTCCCCTGACAGTGACAGGCGGGCTACGGTCGGTCGATGACGTAAAGGACATGCTTCGTGCGGGTGCCGACAAGGTCGGGATCAATACTGCTGCGACCAAACGACCGGAGCTGATTCGCGAGGTTGCGCGCAAGTTCGGCTCGCAGTGCATGGTCCTGTCAATAGAAGCCAAGCGCACAGCTCCCGACCGGTGGGAGGCATACACCGACAACGGGCGGGAACCGACGGGGCTGGACGTCGTCGAGTGGGCGAAGCTTGGCGTTGAACTCGGCGCAGGCGAAATTTTGCTGACATCGATCGACAAGGAAGGTACCCGAGAGGGCTTCGATACGGCACTGATCGCCGCAGTTGCCGGTGCCGTGTCGGTGCCCGTCATTGCCAGTGGCGGCATGGGTTTACCCGGAGACGTTGCAAAGGCAGTGAGAGTTGGCCATGCCGATGCAGTCGCGATGGCCGACATCCTTCACTATCAACGCGCAACATTAGCCGACATTCGTGCGGCAGCATGCGGCGCCGGACTGAGCGTTAGAGCCCTATGACCCAAGCGGTAACGATTGTCGACTATGGTAGCGGCAACCTTCTGAGCGTCGCCAGGGCGTTTGAACACTGCGGCGCCAGCACAAGCCTTTCGCATGATCCGGCGGAAATCGAACGGGCTGAGAAACTGGTGCTGCCGGGGGTGGGAGCCTTTGCCGATGGCATGCAAGGTCTGTACGAACGCGGACTGATCGACCCCATCAAGCGTTACGCAGCCTCCGGCCGCCCGCTTCTCGGCATCTGCCTGGGCATGCAGATGCTAGCCACAACAAGCACGGAATTCGGGAGCCATGCGGGCCTTGGTTTAATTCCTGGCACGGTCGAATCAATTCCGACAACGGCCCGGGACGGCACGCGCCACCGCATTCCCCGTATCGGCTGGTGTGAGCTCAATCAGCCAGCCGGCCGCGACTGGCAGGGCACAATCCTCAAGGACACGCTGCCCGGTACCTCTGCGTATCTGGTGCATTCGTTCCATCTGCATCCGGACGACCCGAACCATGTGCTCGCACAGTACGAGTACGGTGGCCACAGCATCACTGCTGCCGTCAAACGGGAGAACGTCACCGGCTGCCAATTCCACCCCGAAAAGAGCGGTCAGGCTGGCCTGCGGATGCTCGCATCCTTCCTTAGTCTGTGCACGCTGCCAGCTGCAGCTTGAACCTCTCGTTCCACCAAACAACACCTCGTTCCATTGGAGTTTCCGTGAATTTTCAACGCACAGCGGTCACGGACCGCAAGGTTCGCTTCGCCCTCGTCGGCTGTGGCCGCATTGCCAACAACCATTTCGAATCGATTAAGAAACACGTCGAGCGCGCGGAGTTGACAGATGTCTGTGACATCGACCCTGTCGCACTGAAAACTGCCGTGGAAAAGACTGGGGCACGCGGCCACTCGGATTTCACCGAAATGTTGGGCAGCACGAAGGCCGATTGCGTGGTACTCACCACGCCGAGCGGCTTGCATCCGCATCAGGCCACAGAGGCTGCACGCGCCGGTTTCGATGTGATGACTGAGAAACCGATGGCTACGCGCTGGCAAGACGGGTTAGCCATGGTACGCGCCTGTGATGACGCCCGCGCGCGCCTATTCGTCGTCAAGCAGAATCGCCGCAATCGCACGCTGCAGTTGCTCAAGCAGGCGATGAGCGAGGGACGGTTTGGCCGCATCTACATGGTCAATGTCAACGTGTTCTGGACTCGCCCGCAGGAGTACTACGACAGCGCAGCATGGCGTGGCACCTGGGAATTTGACGGCGGGGCCTTTATGAACCAGGCCAGCCACTACGTGGACTTGCTCGACTGGATCTGCGGCCCCGTGGAGAGCGTGATGGCGTACACCGGCACCTTGGCTCGCAATATCGAGGTCGAAGACACCGGCGTGGCAGCGCTCAAGTGGCGCAACGGCGCTATGGGCTCGATCAACGTCACCATGCTCACCTACCCGAAGAATCTTGAAGGGTCGATTACCATTCTCGGTGAAAAGGGTTCGGTGAGAGTAGGTGGTGTCGCGGTCAACGAAATCCAGCACTGGGAGTTCGATACCCCGCATGAGATGGACGCCAACCTCAGCGACGCCAGCTACCAGACGACTTCGGTGTACGGCCTCGGTCACCCGATGTACTACGACAACGTCATCCGCACGCTGCGCGGTGAAGCACAGCCCGAAACCGATGGCCGTGAAGGGCTGAAATCGCTTGAGCTACTGATCGCGCTGTACATGTCCGCTCGCGATGGCAAGCGCGTTAACCTACCCCTGGCGTACTGAGCGCGGCATGGTCACACAGGTTCACCCCTCTTCCATCGTCGATGATGGTGCCGTGCTGGGCGATGATTGCCGCGTATGGCATTTCGTCCACATAAGCGCTGGCGCTCGCATAGGCACGAAATGCTCGTTCGGACAGAACGTCTATGTCGGCAACGACGTGGTCATAGGCAACAACACGAAGATCCAGAACAATGTATCCGTGTACGACGCCGTCACGCTTGAGGACGACGTGTTCTGCGGGCCAAGCATGGTGTTCACAAACGTGTACAACCCGCGGTCGGCCGTTACTCGTAAAGACGAGTATCGGCGTACGCTCGTTCGCCAAGGCGCCACGCTAGGCGCCAACAGCACTATTGTCTGCGGCACGACGATTGGCCGCTATGCCTTCGTCGGCGCGGGCGCAGTGATCAACCGCGACGTACCCGATTTCGCGCTGATGTTGGGTGTGCCCGCGCGGCAGGTCGGCTGGATGAGCCGGTTTGGCGAACGCTTGGCCCTCCCGCTAGAAGGTTCTGCGTCCACTATCTGCCCGCACACGGGCGACCATTATCAACTTCAGGGCACTACAGTGACCCTGTCGAAGGCCTGATCCGGAGGATTCCCATGAATGCACCATACGCCCAGCCCACCCTGGACTTCATCGACCTGAAATCTCAGTACGCCGCCCTGCGGGAGTCCATTAATGCACGCATGCAACGGGTGCTGGACCATGGCCAGTACATCATGGGGCCTGAGGTTAAGGAGCTCGAGGATCAGTTGGCTGCGCTGGTCGGCACCCGGCACTGCATCACGGTGGCAAGTGGTACCGAAGCGCTGTTGATTGCCCTTATGGCGCTAGACCTTCAGTCCGGTGACGAGGTCATTACAACTCCATTCACGTTCGCCGCCACAGCAGAGATGATCGTGCTGGCCGGGGCCGTACCCGTGTTCGTGGACATCGAGCTCGACACCTGCAACATTGACGTCTCGTTGATCGAGGCGGCGATCACGCCGCGCACTCGCGCCATTATGCCGGTCAGCCTGTATGGGCAAGCCGCAGACATGGACGAGATCAATGTCATCGCGGCGCGTCATGGCAACATCCCTGTCATTGAGGATGCTGCACAGAGCTTCGGGGCCACGTACAAGGGTCGCAAAAGCTGCAATCTCAGTACGTTCGGCTGCACCAGCTTCTTCCCGAGTAAACCCTTGGGCTGCTATGGTGATGGCGGTGCCATTTTCACCAATGATGATGCTTTGGCACAGGCATGCCGCGAGATCCGCGTGCATGGGCAGAGCAAGCGTTACCATCACACGCGAGTTGGTGTCGGAGGTCGCATGGACACGCTGCAGTGCGCCGTCGTGTTGGGCAAGCTCGAACGGTTTGAATGGGAGGTTTCCCGGCGCCTAGCACTGGGCCAACGCTACCTGGAGAAGCTGGCATCGTCAGTTCCTGGTGTTCGCTCCCTAGGCTTACGGGACGACCGAGATTGCGTTTGGGCACAGTTCACTGTGTTCGTCTCCGACCGCGAAGCCGTCCAAGCGCGCCTGAAGGATCTGGGCATTCCGACTGCAGTGCACTACCCGATACCACTGCACCTACAGCCGGCCTACGCCAAGTGGGCAGCAGCAGACAGTTGCCCGAACAGTGTCAAGGCTGGCCAGCATGTGATGAGCCTGCCAATGAGCGCCGACCTCACCGATGCACAACTCGACCGCGTGGTTGATGCCCTAGCTCAGGCAACGATCCCAGCATGATCATTGCACCAGGCGGTCAGCCGTCTGGTGCAATGATCTATAGATTGACTTTGTAGTACCAACTTGTCACGATGTAGCCATGGCTGCATCCGACATACTGCCAAGCCCCCGCGTGGCGGGGCGCGGCAGTAGGCTGTGGGCGGCCGAGTTGCTCACCATGGCAGCCTCTCTACTAGGCTGTGGAGGCGATGGGGCCGGTGGGGGCGATAAACCAGCCCTCGTATCGAACGGGACACCCACCCTTGCATTGCGCGCCGAGGTGCACGACTGCAAGGATGTCACGCTACACGACAGTGGACACGTTGTTTACATCGTGCTCGGGCGCACCTGCAGTGCGTCGGCGAGGCCACATCGCGTGACCCTGGCAATGACCGAGACCAGCGTGCTCAGTACCCCCGGTGCCGTGACCATGGACATGGCGGATAGTACAGAGGCCGATGCTGTGCTTATCGCAGGACTGGGCATCCGGAGGGTCGGCCTGTACCGTGCCGGCACCTGGCGCACGCTGCCGAACAAGGACAGTTGGAGTGGGCGCGACGGTGCCGGCCTGCTGCTCTTTAATAAGGAACTCTACTTGCTGGGTGGGTGGGAGTACGGGCCAACTACCAGCGTGGTCTGGAAAACCCGTAATCTGGTTCATTGGGAGTTCGTTACAGACGCCCCCTGGCCTGGCCGGCACGGTTCGGGCTGGCTCGTGCACGACAACCGGATGTGGGTCATCGGCGGCGACCTTTCCGATGACGTCTGGTCTTCAACGGACGGCGCGAAGTGGGTGCAGGAAATTGCTCACGCACCCTTCGGCAAGCGCTACACCCCGAATGCTGCCTCCATCGACGGCTGGATCGTCGTGTACGCCGGGCAATCATGGGGGCCTGACGACTGGTGCAACGAACGCCCTGATTGCTACACCATTGCTCCTCGGGATGTTTGGCGCAGTCGAGACGGACGACAATGGGAGCTGGCCACAGCCAATGCACCGTGGGACGGCCGAGGGCTCATCCATGGATCAGTGGTGCACGATGCCGAGATCTACCTGATCGGCGGCGGCCTCAAGATTTCACCTCCGAACGAGCGATATGCCGAAACGTCCAGAGAATTCAGTGACATCTGGTCCTCCAAGGACGGTATCAGTTGGACTCGTCGCCTCGAAGCCTTTTCCTTCTCTGCACGCACTCACTTCTCGGTGGTAAGCACACCTTTGGGTTGCTTTGTGTCTGATGGCTCCGTGGGTCATCAATCAACACTATCCAACGACATCTTTCATGCACCGGATTGCCTGAAATTCCTCCCCATCCCCGACACCCCGCCGTTGCAGAAGCGTCATGCAAGTTCACTAGCGTACTTCAACGGCTCGTTAGTGATCCTCGGCGGACCTGACATGGACAACCCGGGTACTGCGGTTTGGCAGTACTTCCCATGAGTGTCCGCGCCGAAGTAGAACTGAGCCCACAGGGGGGCGGACGTAAGCGTCTGCCGAACACACCTTGACGGCCGCCGCTTGTCCTTCTTCTCGCTTGTCATCGTGTCCACCTAAGTTACGCGGACACGATCCTTGCTGTTGCGCTCGGCGACTTCAAGATGACTTGGCCGGACGGATACATCACAGGGTGGTCAACAGATCGCGATAGGTCGAGATCACGATGTGATCGTCGAAACGTGCCAAGGTGGATTGGCGCGCGTCGGTGGCCATCCGTTCCAACTGATCACGCGGCAACGACAGCATCTCGAGACAGGCCGCTGCGAGCGACTGGTCATCTCGGGGTTGGCACAGGAGGCCTGTATGACCAGCTGCAACCACGTCCCGACAACCCGCGACGTCCGTGGTGACGGCTGGCCGCCCCATCGCAGCCGCCTCCATCAACACACGGGGCATGCCTTCTCGATATGAGGGCAACACTACGCAGTGGGCCTGGGCAACGGCCGGCCGGACGTCGTCGGTGGATCCGAGGTACTCCACGATGCCCTCCGACTGCCACGCGTCAATGGTCGCCATCGGGACCGACATGTCATTGGCCAGGTAAGATGGCCCGAGAAGTTGGAACCTCGCATGCGGATGCACGGACTTCACGCGGCGGGCGGCCTTGGCATACTCGACCACACCCTTGTCTTTGACCAACCGAGCCACCATCAAGAAACGGAACTCATGGTCCGACGGTGGCACCGGGCTAGGAGAGAAATGCGCGACATCGATGCCCTCACCCGGCAGCGTATGGACGCTGAGTCCATCGAGCACACCTGCAGAGGCGAAAACCTCGTGATCGTCGACATTCAGGAACCACACTTGATGTGAGTTGCTTAGCGTGGTTCGGTAGAAGCGCTTGGTAAGCGCAGTCTTCCAGCGAGCTCCGAGGAAGAGATAGCCGAGCCCGGTAATCACCGATACACAACGCACGCCAGTGACCCAAGAGACAACGGCACCATACATGACGGGTTTCACCGTGAACTGGAAGCCGATGTCGGGCTGAATCTCGCGATACAGCTTCACAAGCGACCACACCGCCCGGAGTTCCCTGAACGGATTAGTGCTGCGCGGGGCCACATCCCAGGCAACGAACTCGGCACCCAGAGAGGTGGCCTGTTCTACCGGCACGTCGGCTCGAGCAACAAGGACGACTCGGTGCCCATCTTGGACCAAAGCCTGGATCACTCGCCCCCGGAAGTTCACCAGACCCCAGAGCGAATTACAGCAGAAGACAACCGTCTTGTGGACGGAATGCAATTGGGCCATATCGCTCATCCCCGGCGGAGGGACCGAGCCGGATTCCCCGCCACTACATCGTCATCCGGTACATTCTTGCGAACCACGGCGCCGAGACCAACCAGGGCACGGTCCCCGATCTTGACCTGATTCATGATTGAGACATTTGGCGCAACCCATACATCTCGACCAATCTCGACGCTGCCGCTCAGTTCCGCGCAAGCTGTCAGGAAGGTGTTCTCGCCGACTACGCAATTGTGCGCAATGTGCACATGATCGTCGGTCTTAACTCCGGCGCGCACGATCGTATCGCCAAGGGTGGCTCGTACTACAGTATTGAGCGCGCCGATCTCCACATCGTCTTCGATACGCACACCGCCCAGATGCAAAATTCGCACAGGCGGCCCATTCTCGGAACGTTCGAAACCAAAGCCCGGCTCGCCAATGACAGTGCACGACTTGATCACACATCGCTCCCCGATCACCACTTCATCGCCGATCACCACGTTGTGATGGATCCGAGAATTTGCCCCGATGCGGACACCCTGGCCAAGCACGACGTTGCGGCCAATCTCCGCAGTCGGGTGAACCTGCGCCTCATCGCGAGACCAAGAGAAACCCGCCAGCCGCTCGAGGACATACAGCGCACGCGCAAAGTCGAATCGAGGGTTGGCGCTCACAAGAACAGCAGCGCTACGGGCTAAGACCAAACCGGTCAGTTCACCTGGCGATGTGATGATGACGCTGTCTTCACGCACCATACCGGCAAAAGCAGCGCCACGGACAAAGCCGAACCCGCCTACAAACACTTCACCGGGATTGGGGACGCCGAGAATAGGCCTGTCCGATCCGGCAAGAAGCAGTCCGAGTTCCCGCGCGAGTTCCGAGGCCGCGACGGGCCGATTCAGCGCGCGACCCATCTCACCACCTCGAAAGCCTCGGCCAAGGGAACACCGACTTGCGCGCCGCGCACTCGGGCCAAACCAGTCAAAAGTTCGCCGACATCGCCTGAACGCCACATCTGCGACTCGTAGGCTCGTAAGGCCGATATCTTGGCCTTCAGGTCGTCTTCAGAGACTTCGTAAAAGAAGGTGAGAGCAGAATCCTTACAATTCTGCGGCATCTCGTAGCCAAGAATCGAAGTACGTTTGAACGCGCGAAACGCCTCGCGGCAGAGGGTCTCGTGATCCTGATGCGTGTCGTGAGTGCTGTGGACAAGCACAAGGTCGGGGTTAATTTCTGCACGCAACTTGATCAGTGTCTCGAGAATTAGCTGGCGGTGTTCCGGAAAGTTCCGAACGGGCACATCGATGATTCGCGCATTCTCCTTGCGAACCCCCATTCGGGCGGCCCCAACGAGAAACTCGTTTCGCGTGGCATCCTGGAGAAACTCCGGCCGAAGCGATTGCTCGGCCGCCGAAAAAGCAATGTAGAAGACTTCCGCCCCTTGTCGTGCCCACTTGTGAACGCTGGCGCCACAGCCCCACTCGCCATCGTCCGTATGCGCGCCGAGTAGAAGGATCTTTCGAAGAGAATTCATCATTAGCTGAAAATTAGTTGGGCGCTCAGGCAGTGGCGACAGTGCCTAGCAGATTGGCGAAATACTCGATGTATGTGGGTGAGCTATAACGTTCGCGCGCGCCTGCCCTGATAGCATGGCGGTGCTCCGCACTCCCCAACACTTCAGCGAGCAGGTCGAGGATAAGGGGCGCCAGTTGTTCTGGCTTCAGTGAAATGTGGCAATAGCGGAGCCCTATGACATCTTCTCCAAACGACCTGGAGTCGCCTGTGTCACGCACGATTACACCGCAGCCCGATACCAGAGCCTCCGCGACCACACGCGATGGGAAGTTGGTACGTTCCTGCATCGACACTAGGATGGCAGACTTCGCCAACAACGCGGGGGCATCAGCATAGCCAAGGAACTGCACGGGAATGCCATCTCTGCGGAACCGTTGGAGGCGGTCCAGAAGGGAGGCTTCGAGGGGGCCGTACCCGGCGAAGTCGAATGAGAAGTCTTTCGGAACGGACGACTTGATCCGCAGCCAAATGGCCGGCAGTACGTCGAGGTAATCATCCAATCCCTTCAAAGGCACCAGCCGCCCCAAGAACACTACCGACGGCCTTTTGGGTGCATCGTCATACACTGGTGGTACCAAGAAAGTCCCGCCCGGCGTCAAGCTCATCCGCGGGGCGACGCGGTAGTCACGCATGGCCTCCAGGTTTGATGGATTGAGCACGTCAATGCGGTCGGAGAACTGCATCGCAAACCATGTCAGCTTCATATTTCGCGTACTGTTGACCAGGCGAGGCACGCGCGCCGAATCGACGACCGACAAGCTGATTTTGTCACCACGTCCGGCGTGCAGGAACCAGAGGCACAGGAGTGGATAGTGAAAGCTGCTGCGTCTCGGCAATCGCGCGATGGTCGCTCGAAGCCGCCATATGAACGCCAACGGCTTCCACTCCGGCATCGGTACCGCTATTGTCGCTGCAAGCACATCCGCACGGTCAGGATAGTCAGCATGCAATCGGTCTAGCAAGCACGAAGGCCCGATAAATCCGACCTCAACGCCATTCCGGCGCAATGCCGTGAAAACATCGAAGAAACGTTTTTCGGCACCCCCATAAGCGGGGGAGCCGACGACAATAAATTTACGCATGAACCGCCTGCCGGAGGCGAGGCACCCGGGCCCTCGTCTCAGAAGCATGAATCGCCAGAGCAAAAGTGAAGAAAAAATATACGTACGAGTAGTAGCGCCAATGCATGATGTCGCTCCACATCATCGGGATTGGAGCGATGAGCCCCGCCACAACAAGCTGCCGCACTAGCGGGCTGGCGCAGTGCTTTCTGGAAAGCAGCCAAAGCCCCGAGATAAAAACCCACAGCGTGGTCACAGAGACCAGGGCCTCCATCGCATCAGCCTCCCGCCCCGTAGACAGTATGAAGCTGTACGCCCGCAACGGAATCAGCGCGACATACTTGATAGGATAAATGACAGCGTATGCGAACGAATCAACAGCCTGAGAGAACAGCAAACCAGTCAGCCCCGACACATCCCGAACTTCCTCAGACGAATACTGCGGAACTAGCGTCTTACTAATGGGAGCCGCAACTGAAATAATAACTAGAATTGCAAGAATCAGCTTGTAGCGTGGAGGCTTGGCACGCGGCAGCATCACAATAACGGCCAGCAGCGACACGAACATGTAATATCGCGCGCACAGAGCCAGCGCCAATGCAAGCAGCACATCCAATCGACGCCCACGAATGAGGTAACACCCGAACAGGATCGCCGAACACATCGCGTAAATCTCCTTGTTCAGGCTAAGAAAGCCGAACACGAAGTACGGAAAAACAAATGCACCCACCAGAAAGCGCGACTGGGCTTGAACAGAGGGTAGGCATTTGAGCGCCACCCTGAGCGTAAAGCCCATCACCACGAGATTAAATAGCTGGATCACGAACAAGTTGCCATCCACGAGTTTCATGAAAAGGATGGGCGAACCGATCATGAACAACACTGGATTGTCGGCCAGGTCGAGATCGGCATAGAAATCGTGATACAGCTCAAAGAATGTGGCGGCATCCGACGAGAAGTACTGGATCGTTTCATCCATGTGAGCAGCCAGCAATGGCGCGCGCAGCGACACTAGCACCAGCAGCAGCATCACGAAGATGGCCGACAACAGACCCAGTAGGCTTTTCTTCTCGCGTCGCACTGGTCACCGTCCCGGAAGAAAGCGCTTCTGCATCGCTAGCAGACGGGTGTAGAGCGCCGCTTCGCTGTCGAAGGCATCGTGCGGGCGCTCCGGGCGCTTGACGTAGTCTTCGAGCTGCCGCGCAGTCCAGCCCATCTTCTTCAGAAAGTACTCGATGTCCATTTGCAGGTCGTCCGGGTCCGGATAAGGGCTGTCGGCCAATAGGGCCTTGGCCTGCTCGCGCGTCATCTGGTCAGAGCAGATCAAAGAAGACAGGTGCATGCGACGCTTGTCGACACCGAACTTGGCCGGCAACAGGTAGCCTTGGTAGAACCGCGTGAAGATGGACTCGTAGTGCTTGTATGGATACGGACGGTAGCCCAGTTCGTCCACCAGCACATCGATGCACCGTTGCTTGTTGTAGTCGATAAGGTCGAGAAAGTTCACCCACTGTGTGCGGCGAACAAGGCGGTGCCACACGAAACGCCACACGCCAATCGTGGGCAGGCTGCGCACCTTGACCCCATCATTGCGCGCAATAGCGCGAATGTTCTTCTGGTCGAACTTGTTCCAATTGAAATTGCGTGGAACGCGCATACCTTCCGTGGTGGTATTGCTGCCAGACAGCATGTACTTCACGCCGAAGCGTGAAGCCAGCCCATAATTCACGGCAAGCATAGCGTTGTCGTACAAGAGCTCCACGTCAATCACGTCAGCGTCGAAGAAGGCTTGCTGCAGCGCCCGGTACTCTTTCCACTCTACTACGTGGGTGTAGAGATCCACCCCGAGCTTTCTTACCAGGTTCTCGATGTTGTTGACAGCCAGCTCGGAGTTCCAGCCATTGTCCATATGCACCGCTAGAGGCCGTAAGCCGTGCTTGCGTGCCAGATACAGCGCATAGGCACTGTCCGCACCACCGCTTACACCCACGATGCAATCGTAGCGCTTGCCGTGGCCTTCTCGTCGCACCGTGTCGACAAATGCTGCTAGCTTGCCGTCGAGCACAGCAGGGTCAGCAGGTTGATAGGCCGCCAGGCGAGCCAGCATTGCGGTGCAATAGTTGCAGTGACCCTCGCCATCGAACGTCATGTCGGCGGCGTGAGCATCCATCACGCAACGGCTGCATTCTCTGTAGGACGTGTTCATCGTTCGAAGAGACGCCGCACGGAAGCGTAGTCGGGGTAGTTGATCAGAACGGCCTTGTGCGGCCCGTAAAAGACGAACATGCTACCGGCCGCAGCGGCAGAGGCGCCGGCCTGCACCGCAGCCCGCATATCATCAAGTCCAGCAGCGCCGCCGCAGGCAATGACGGGCACGTTCACCGCAGTCGAGATCGCGGCAATCAGCGCCGTGTCGAAGCCGCTGCCTTCGCCATCGCGGTCCACGTGATTCAGGAAGATCTCGCCAACACCATGCGCCACAACGTCTCGAGCGTGTTGAATCGGATCGAGCGAGGTAATGCGGCGAAGGCCAGGATGGTAGACCCGATAGCGCCCGCGCCAGTCGCACTTGACATCAATTGCCGCAACGATGCTACTCGCACCGAACTCGAGCGACAATTCCTTCAACAGTTGCGGTCGGTCAATCGCCATGCTGTTGACTGATATCTTCTCGACACCGCAAGCCACGATGCGGCGCGCTTGCTCAAGCGTGCGGATGCCGCCCCCGTAGCAAAGCGGCATGAAGCACTCACCGGCGATTCGCGCGATCAAGTCGTAGTCAGGCTCAGCCCCCGTGCGCGCAGCAGAGATGTCGAGAAAGATCAGTTCATCAACGTACTTCTCGTTGAAGATCCGGATAGCGTTGATCGGGTCGCCCACGTATCGAGGACGGCCGAACTGGCGGGTCTTCACGAGACCGCCCTCCTGCAACAGAAGGCAGGGGATAACACGGTTGAAGACAGTCATAAGTTGACGAACTTGCGAAGCATCGCCATACCAAAGAGATGGCTTTTCTCGGGATGAAACTGGGCGCCGAAGATGTTGCCAGCCTCAAAGGACGCCACGAATTCGGGGCCGTACACGCACGTTGCGGCTGCATGAGCTGGATCGGCAGTACGCACGTAGTAGCTGTGAACAAAGTAGAAGCGCTCCGCCTCGACGCCACCGTGCTCGAACAGCTTCGCTCCGTTAGTAGGCTTGACAGTATTCCAACCCGTGTGAGGCACGCGCAAGCCGGGCGCCTCCTGAAAGCGGTGGGTGTACGCATCGATCCAGCCGAGGCCGGGAACGTCACTCTCATCGCTGCCACGGGTCATCATTTGCATGCCTAAGCAGATACCCAGCACAGGCTTGGCCCGCACCAGCGCCTGCTCCTGCAGCACCGGGATAAGGCCGGTCTCGGCGAGCTTGTTCATGCCGCTGCCGAAATGACCGATGCCAGGGAGAATCAGCTTGTCAGCCGCCTCGATATCGGCCGCCTCTCCGCTAATCCGTGCCTTGGCACCAACCTTGCGGAGCATGTTAAGGACAGAACCGACGTTGCCAACGCCGTAGTTCACGATGACGATCATGCGTCTAGTCTCCTGGGCGCGGTGCCGCGCAAGGCATTGTCGAGGTATCGGGCATAGTTGCCCCGCCAGTCCGATGTCCAGATATTGGATGTGTCCAGTCCCTGATCACTGGCCTGCCGAGAGAGCACCACATCCGCCAGATGTTCGACAGTTTCACATTCGAGAAGCGGGTGGCCGGGAAAAGAAAAACGGGCCTTCGGCGTCGCCCAAAGCACGGCATGGCGCGCAATGCCGATGGCTTCGAAGAGGCCCGTGGACACCTCGCCGACCACCGCAAATGCTGTTGCGAACGAGGTATAGATGTCGGTTTGCCGGTCGATGGCAATCCCGTTTGCCTCTATCCCAAACGTGGCGCGCACCCTTGCTCGCTCAATGGGGTGGGGCCGCACGACGACGCGGTAGCGGGACCCGATACGATCCTGCAGGTCGCGACCTAGGTCCAGATACTTTTGGAACTCGAAGCCGTCGCTGAGCAGTAGGATGTCCGTCTTCTCACTACTGCGGTCGAGCAACCGCGTTTGCTCAACATAGTGAGGGTGTCCGATATCCCATTTCTGCACTGGTAGGACGGCCTGTTCGCCCCACCATGGGCCGTAGGTCAGAAGATCATGCGGAAGGTACTGCTGAAACTCCTCGCTCTCGCGCAGCACCTTACCGTAGAGGTAGGCATCATGCCCGCCAGTGATCATGCCGTGCTGCGGTTCGGCCACTCGTACGCCGGCCTGCCGGGCCACGTGATTGAACACACCGAGGTCGCTGTAACACCCCTGTTCGAGCAGCACCAATCGTGGGCGCACCCGATCCAGCAGACTCCGATACGTGTCTGCCATTGAGGGCAACTTCGCCAGCTTGCCCGCCACCAGAGATTCGAGCAAGCGCAACTGCGTCTCTGGCAACTCAAGGCCAAGCAGCTTCACCGCTTTGGCATGGACAAACGCCACGAGTTCTCTTGCATGCACATCGTGGCGGTTCTGGCGATTCAGACGCCCTCGCAGTTCCATCGCCCCTTGCCAAGGCAGGTAGTAGCAAGTGCGCTGATTGAAGGGGCGAACCGGCACCTGCCAATCCATCAAGCCTTCGATGGTGAGCGTGGACTCGGGCCGCTCCATCGCGAAGTAATCGGTGATGCGATTGAAGGAGCGCCCCTCCTTTGTGAAATGACCGGCACCGCTGGCCATGACCAGAATGTCGCTGCGCATCGCCGACCACTGACGGGCGTTTTTCCACAGCGTCTTAGGCAGCGCGGCGAGCGCACGCCTGTGGCGCCCCTCGGCAGGCGGTGCGATGAGTGGCGTCTCTCGATAGTACAGGGACGAGATCAGCGCACGCAAAAACTGGTTGCGCAGCAGCGGCCAGGTCAGGTAGCCCGCGTCAGGACACCTGAATGCCAGGATTTCGGCGTCCTCTTCGACAACCAGCAGCTCTTGCAGGGATGGGTTCATACAGATCATAGGGCTGCGGTTCAACGGTCCTGTGGCGGCACAGGCGCTCGGCGCAGACCTTGCAGCCAAGGCATCGGATAGCATTTCGCCGCGATGGCCCAGGTCACCAGAAACATGAGTAGCTGGGAGACCATGAAGGCCTGAGCAGCGCCCACTGCACCACCACGCTGCACGAGCAGGTATGAAAGTGTGAGGTTCAACGCGCCGATGACGAGACTAGCTGCCGACAGGAGTTCATTGCGCTTCACGAAGAAAATGTAATTAACAACCATCAGGTACATACCACCGAAGGCGCCTCCTACAGAGATGTAGATCACAACCTCTCGACTCGACCGGAACTGCTCACCCACGAGCAGCAACAGGTAGGGCGCAAGCGCGCTGAACGCCAACCCCACCACGGCAATGGCTGCGAAGTACAAATAGGTGAATCGCACAATAGTGCGTTTTGTCGCGGCGTCAGGGTTGGCCAGCCGTGCGTAGAACCACGGCGAGACTGCTTTCACCGACGACTCCGCCAGCACTCCGATGATCATCCCGATTTGCATGCCGGCGGCATACACGCCCGCGTCGCGCACGCTCAGCATGCCTGCCACCATAAGGCGGTCGCTGGAGGCGATGAACAAAGAACCAATTACATGCGGGATCAAGGGGATGCCGAAGCGCAGCGCATCCTTGGCGTACTCACGGCTGAGTCGCCATTCGATCAGACCGCCGCGCTGAAGCGTAACCAAACCGATGATGGCAAACACCAGCACCGCGCACACAATGCCAAGCGCCCGCCCCTCCCAACCGAGGCCGAGCGCGGTGATGAGCAGCAACGACAAGCCCAGGTTAAGGGCCATCTGCCCGACCTGAAAGACACCATAACGCACCGCCTGCCCGCGCACTTGCCACAGGACGAGGCGGATATTGATGACAAACTGCGCCGCAGCCGCGATGACAGCCAGCCCGAGCGCCAGCGGCGGCAGTTGGGTCCAGCGGAACAACCATGGCGACGCCAAGAGTACGACAATCAAGACGACAGAGGCACTGCACGCCAGGATGGCCAGCGCCGTGGCGACATAGCGACCATGGTTGATGTGGTTATCAAAGTAGCGAACATTCACGGCCCCATGAACGCTTAGGCCTGCAAAGGCACCAAACACGCTGGTGAGCACAGCAAAGATTGCAACGATGCCGTACTGCTCGGGCGTCAACAGCCGAGTTAACACCGGCAACAACAGGAAGGGAATCGCGCTGTTGAGCACATTGGCCACGGTGTAGATCACCGCATTGTGAAACAGTCGCTTGACTGGCTGAGCGCCAGCCGGCGCAGCCACAGTAGGCTCGGCATCCCCGTCCTTGGCCGCACCCGAATGAACTGGAGTTGCCAACAATGTCACGTCGAAGAAATCGCACGCTGGCAGATGCAGGCACCGGCGGGACAACAGGACTGACGTGAAGAAAACATGCGCAATCGTCTCAGTTTTCACCCGATGGGGCGGAAGGCATCTCGCGGTGCAGGACAGTGACCCCAAGGGGATATGTTCAACACTTGAACATACGAGTATAACCCACGCGAAGACCGGCGCAGACGTCTTGACTGTCCTTACCGATGAGCAGAAAGAAACTCCCAAAAGCGCACTCCACGCCCTCGACACAGTCCGTCGGCATCGCCCCCTGATCCTGAGTAAACTTTGTCAACGCAAGGCGCGCGGTAGTGGTCGCACTGATCCATATTTGTCGCTAGTATCGGGATGGAGCGAACGCCATCTGGGAACGTTTAATGCACAAGCGGGCAATCCCGCAAGCAGCATATGCCCCGGGGCAGTGGCGGCCGCCTGCAACAATCCCTATCACACCCAAAGGTGGCGGACCGCTCGTTCAGCAAATGCTTGTGGACAACCCCTCAGGCGCGAAGGGGCCGGGAAGCCGATTCTGACTGGTAAGGAAAACGGCTGGTTGACATGCCGAGACCTCCATACTGGTTGTTGCCGAGGGCCTGCGGCAACCCCTTCAAAGACGCCAGAGCTTGTAGCCAGCAGCCCGGATGGCACGCGCGTCAAAGATCGCCTTAACGTCGATGAAGGCGCCACCATGCGCCAGTTTGGCGGCAATGTCATCCAGGCTGAGCACCGCGAACTCGCGGTGAGAGACAGCAGCCACGATAGCATCGGCAAGCGGTAGTCTGTCCCAGGCCTGCAGCGAAACACCATACTCCTCCATCGCTTCCCCATTCTGTGCATGCGGGTCGCAGACATTCACCTCGACCCCATAGGTCTTCAGCTCGTTGATGATGTCGATCACCTTGGAGTTGCGCAGATCGCCGCAGTTTTCCTTGAAGGTCAGGCCCAGCACGTTGACTTTGGCACCCTTGATCGCGCAGCCGGCTGCAATCATTTGCTTGATGGTCTGCTCGGCGATGAACTTGCCCATGCTGTCGTTGATGCGCCGGCCCGCCAGGATGACCTGCGGGTGGTAGCCGATCATGTCGGCCTTGTGCGTCAGGTAGTAGGGGTCGACGCCGATGCAGTGCCCGCCGACCAGGCCCGGCTTGAACTTCAGGAAGTTCCACTTGGTGCCGGCGGCTTCCAGCACTTCGCTGGTGTCAATGCCCAGCTTGTCGAAGATGATGGCCAGCTCGTTCATCAGCGCAATATTCAGGTCGCGCTGGGTGTTCTCGATCACTTTCGCGGCCTCGGCGGCCTTGATGCTGGAGGCCCGGTGCACGCCCGGGATGATGATGGTCTCGTAGAGCTTGGCGACCTTGTCCAGCGTGGCCGGCGTGTCGCCGGAGACGATCTTCAGGATCTTGGTCAGCGTGTGTTCCTTGTCGCCCGGGTTGATGCGCTCGGGGCTGTAGCCGACGAAGAAGTCCTCTTTCCACTTCAGGCCCGACTCGCGCTCCAGCACCGGGATGCAGACCTCCTCGGTGGCACCGGGGTAGACGGTGCTCTCATAGACCACGGTAACGCCCTTCTTCATATGGCGGCCGACGCTGGTGCTCGATCCGATCAGCGGGCGGAAGTCGGGGATATGGGCTTCGTCCACCGGCGTGGGCACGGCGACGATGATGATGTCGGCCTCGGCCAGCAGGGCCGGGTCGGCGGTGTAGACCGCATGGGTGGCCTCGCGCACCTGTCCGTCGCTGAGCTCGCGCGAAGGGTCGACACCGCGCTGGCAGGACTCGACCTTGGCCTGCGCAATATCGAAACCGATGGTGCGCATATGCTTGCCGAATTCCACCACCAGGGGCAGACCAACATAGCCCAGGCCGATCACCGCGATTGTTTGAAAAGTCATATAACCTATCGCGGCTACCCAGTGTCCGCATGAACAAAATCGTTAGGGGCGAGATTGTGCCATTGGCGCCGAAGAATCTACCCAGCAGCGCCTCAACACTAAAGCGGGCGATAGGCTAAGGGCAAATCCCTCAGCAACTCTTTGGCCAGCTCATGCGCGCCGGCAGGGTCCATATGCTGCTGCTTGAGCTTACCGATCAGAACCTCTTGCGAGACATGTTGTTCGACCAATCGCGCAATTCGTAAAGCTTTGACCTGCGTCGGTAAAGTCGTGTCTTCGTCAGCAAGCAACTCTTCATAGAGTTTCTCGCCTGGCCGAAGACCACTGAAGCGTACCTCGATGTCTTGCGGTCGTCGCCCGGCGAGTTGGATCATGTCACGCGCGAGATCGACGATCCGCACTGGCTCGCCCATGTCTAACACATAGACCTGGCCTGTTTCGCCAATCGCCGCAGCCTGCACCACCAACCTCGCCGCCTCCGGAATCGTCATGAAGTAGCGCGTAATGTCCGGATGCGTCACCGTCACCGGTCCACCCTTGGCAATCTGCTCCTTGAACTTCGGGATCACACTCCCGCTCGACCCCAGCACATTGCCGAAGCGCACCGCCATGAATTTGGTCACATGGCCCTGACCCGCCATATGACTGATCACCAGTTCGGCCGCTCGCTTGGTCGCCCCCATCACATTGGTCGGGTTGACCGCTTTGTCGGTGCTGATCAGCACAAAGCGCTCAGCCCCATGCTCGGCAGCCGCCAGCGTCGCGTGATAAGTCCCCAGCGTGTTATTGCGCAGACAAGCCCACGCGTTTTCCTCCTCCATCAGCGGCACATGCTTGTAGGCCGCCGCATGGAACACGATCTGAGGCTTGTACTTGCCGAAGACGTAGCGCAGGTGCTCCAGGTCCTTCACATCGCCGACCAGGCGCACCAGCGGAATGTGGGGAAATTTCTCTGAGAGCTCCTGCTCTATGGTGTAGAGCGCAAACTCGCTGAGTTCGTACAGCACGATCTTTGAGGGGCCGTAACGCGCCACCTGGCGGCACAGCTCAGAGCCGATCGAGCCACCGGCACCGGTGACCAGCACGACCTTGCCGTTGATGCACTCGCTGATGCCGCCCTCGTCCAGCACCACGGGTTCGCGGCCCAGCAAGTCCTCGGGCTCGATATCGCGCAGCTGGTCGACCTTGCTTCCCTGCATCAACTCGGCACTGCTGGGCACGGTCAGCACATGCAGGCCGGCGCTCCCGGCCAGATCCAGCGCACGGCGGCGTTTGTCTGGGGCGGCCGAGGGCATCGCGACGATCAGGTGGGTGATGCCGTGCAAGGCGGCCAGACGGCCGACATCTTCAAGACGGCCCAGCACCGGGATGCCGGCCACGCGGGAATCGCGTTTGGTTGCATCGTCATCGAGCCACCCAACCACCACCCAGCCCTGATGCTGGATGCCGGCCACCAGGATGCGGCCGGCCTGCCCTGCGCCCATCACTAGCACACGGTGTGACTCGACCGAGCTGCCGCTGATGCGTCCGCGCATATGCTCGTAAAGCATGCGGTAGCCCAGGCGCATCATCGCCAGGCCGATCAGGCAGAACACCGGATGCAGGGCCAGCACCGCGCGCGGCACCTTGCTCAGCTGGGCCATCAGCACGATCACGGCTGCGATCGCGCCAGCCACCGCGCAGGCCAAGGCCAGGCGTTTGACCTCACCGAAGCCGCTGAAACGCCACATGCCCTTGGGCACGCGCAACGCCCACAGCACCATTGCATAGAGCATCACCAGCCCCAGCAGTACCCAATGGTCATAGCTCGGCCGCGCCGAGATCCAGCGCTCGAAGCCGAGACGGAACAGATAGGTGGCCTGCCAGGCCAGCGCGACCACGGCCGCGTCCAGCAACAGGGACAGGCCCTGGCGATAGGGGCGGATGCGGGTCAGAAAACCGTCGAGTGACAACCAGAACATCGAATCTTTCTCAAACCTCAGCGCCGCAGCGCAGACAGGGTCGCCAGTATCAGGCGCAGATCGCCGAGCAGCGTAGCTTCGCGCACATAGCGGCTGGAGAGCGCCAGCTTGGCCGGCAGCACCTGCTCGACATAGGCGCGCTCCGGGTCGGCCGCTGCCGCCAGCACCGCGCTCTCGTCGCGGTACTGCAGCGAGGCCAGGTCGGTGATGCCGGGCCGCACCGATAGCAGCAGCTCGCGCATCTCGTCGGGATACAGCGCCACATACTTGGGCACCTCGGGCCGCGGCCCGACCAGGCTCATCGCACCGCGCAGCACATCCCAGAGCTGCGGCAGTTCGTCGAGCTTGGCTGCCCGCAAGACCTGGCCCGCGCGGGTGATGCGTGGATCGGCGCCGACGGTGATCTGCGGGCCGCGCGC
The DNA here is from genome assembly GCA_005503085.1 of Burkholderiales bacterium C2. Taxonomy (GTDB): domain Bacteria; phylum Pseudomonadota; class Gammaproteobacteria; order Burkholderiales; family Burkholderiaceae_C; genus Roseateles_E. Next base: position 149,069 of record SCOI01000009.1, read on the forward strand.
CGGCGCATCCACGGCCATCGTGCGGAACTTGTGGATCATGAAGGGCCGGCCGAAACGCCCGACCCGTTGCTGGCGGAACAACACCGGCCCACGAGAGTCGAGCTTGACCCACAGCGCAATCGCCAGCAACGGCAGCGCCAGCAGGGTCAGGCCCAGCAAGGACAGCAGGATGTCGACCAGCCGCTTGAGCATCACGATTCAGCCATCAGCTCAGCCCAGCACGATCTCGCGCACGATGCGTATCACCCGCTGCACATCGGCATCAGTCATCGCGGTGTACAGCGGAATGCTGACCATGCGCTCGAAGGCTTTTTGCGAATGCGGGAACTGCTCGGGCCTCAGGCCGTAGCGGTCGCGCCAGTAGGGGTGCAGATGCAGCGGGATGTAGTGCACGCTGCAGCCTATGCCCGCCGCATAGAGGCGCTCGATGAAGACATCGCGCTCCATCTCCAGCTCCTCACTCAGTCGCAGCACATAGAGATGCCAGGAGTGCGTGTCACCCTCGACGGGCTGCGGCGGCGGGATCAGCGGCAGGTCCGCGAAAGCGTCGTTGTAGGCCTGGGCGATCAGCTCGCGGCGCGCCTGGAAGGCCGGGATGCGCTTGAGCTGGTGCAGGCCCAGTGCCGCGGCGATGTCGGTCAGGTTGTACTTGAAGCCGGGCGCGACGATCTCGTAATACCAGCTCGGCACTTTGGCGGTGAAGCGATCGAAGGCATCGCGATTCATGCCATGCAAGCGCATCACCTTGGCACGCCTGGCCAGCTCGGCATTGCGCGTCACCAGCATGCCGCCCTCGCCGGTGGTCATGGTCTTATTGGCGTAGAAACTGAACACGGTGGCATCGCTGCCCATCGTGCCGATCAGCTCCTTCTCCAGGGTGGTGGGCAGCGCGTGCGCCGCGTCTTCGACGACGCGCAGCCCATGCTTGCGCGCGATGTCCAGGATCGCGATCATGTCCACCGCCAGGCCGGCATAGTGGACCGGGATGATGCAGCGGGTCTTCGGTGTGATCTCGGCCTCGACCAGCTTCGGGTCGATGTTCAGCGTCTTCGGATCGATGTCGACCAAGACCACATCGGCGCCCAGATAGCGCACCACCTCGGCCGTCGCGGTGAAGGTATGCGTGGTCGTGATGACCTCATCGCCGGGTCCGATGCCCAGCGCCTCAAGCGCCAGATGCAGGCCAGCGGTGGCCGAGTTGACCGCGATGCACTCGATCTGCGGCTCACCGAGAAACTCGGCAAAGGCCTGCTCGAAGCGGCGCGCCTTCGGCCCGGTCGTGACCCAGCCGGAGCGCAAGGTGTCGACCACCTCGGCGATCTCGTCTTCGCCGATCTCGGGCAGGGCGAAGGGCAGAAAGTTGTCGCTCATCGTCATATCAATCGCTTCTCAGCTCACAATCAAAAGGTGCTTCTTCTGCGCACCGGGCACCGCTTGAAGGGCAATGCCCTGATCCAGGGTCACCAGACGCCCACCCTGCTCGACGGCCAAGGCCAGCAGATACAGATCGGTCACCTGGCGCGAACTCAGCACCCGCTCCCAGTTCAGGAGGCCGCCTTCCAGCAGGCTGAGGCTATCGGGCCAGAACTGGTGCGCATCGTGGGCCACCGCTTGGCCCAAGCGCTGGGCCACCAGGGCTGCGGGCTGGCTGTTCGGATAAGCAGGCAAGGACATAATGCGCAAACAGCCGTTTTGCGTCAGCGGGCAGGAGGCCCAGCCCTGCTCCTGATGCTCGACAAGCCAGCGCATCGCAACACCGTGGTGCAGATGGCCGGCATCCAGCAGGGCCACCAGCATGTTCACGTCCAGCAGGGCCCGCATCAAATGCCTTCGGCCTCGCGCAGCGCGTTGACCTGCTCAAGACTCGTCACCACGCCCGGTCGGGCCGCAAAGGGCGCAAAGCCTGCAACAGGCTTTTCCGCCGTGCCACGCGCAGCCGCGCTGCCTTCACCCCCGGTCAAAGAAGCGCGTAAAAGGCGCGAAATGACTGCGCCGGCGCTCGCCCCCTCACGGCGGGCCAACTCCTTGGCCGCCATCAAGAGGTCATCGTCAATATCCAGTGTGGTTCGCATCGAGGACTCCGTAAAACCGTGCCGAACGCATCTGATGACTTGATGCGCTGATGCAAATTATAGGGCGAGGGTCTTCTCGATCACCGCCAGCACATGGCTGCGCAGCCAAGGAATGCTGTTGAAAACGCGGTAGGCGCCGGGGTGCAGGCGGCACACGGCCCGCGCCAGCGGCGGTGCCAGCGTGAGCCGCTGCCAACGCAAACGCCCCTGCGGGAACAACTCGCGCACGCGCCGCAGCGGCACGCCGCGCACATCGCGGTTGCGTGGATTGTCGACGATGAAGTCATACCAGAGCACCGCGCCGCCCGGTTTGAGCCAGCGCCACATCGCATCCGCCACGCCCTGCTGCACACCGTCGTCCAGGATGGACGAAAACACCGTGGACTGCAGCACCAGATCCTGGCTGCCGGCCACCAATGGCGCCTGCGAAGCGTCGCCCAGATGCAGGCCCACGGTGGCCGGCAGCAGATGGCGCGCCGCCTCGTAGCGCTCGCTCAGCAGCTCCACACCGCTCAGATGCTCCGGCGCCAGGCCCAGCCGCAGCATCTCCAGCAGATTGCCGCCGGCACCGCAGCCCACCTCCGTCAGCCGCCAGTCGGCCGGCGTGCCGGGACGCCGCGCCAGCTCGCGCCACAGCGCGCGCTGGCGCTCTTGCAGCATCTGCCAGACCTCGGGGCGCAACAGGCTGTAGCGGTCCGCCACCTGGCGCCGCGCATAGCGCTCGGCAATGGCGTCGAGTTCGCGCTGCCGCAGTTCCGTCTTGCTCATGCCAGCGCCTCGACAAAGCGTTGTGCCAGGACCGGGTAGGTATGGTTTGCCAGCACGAACTCGCGGCCGCGCCGGCCCATTGCCGCGCGGGTCTCGGCCGGCAGCGCGGCCAGGCGCCGCACGCCCTCGGCCACCGCCTGCGCATCCTCAGGCGGCACCGTCAGCCCGGCGCCCGCCTCGGCCACTGGGTCGTTGCCGGCCTCGACCGAGTGCAGCACCGGGCGCTGCGCCATCATGTAGTCCATCAGCTTGTTCGGCGCAATGCCGAAGCGATAGATCGGCGTGCGCTGCCAGCCGATGTAGGCAATGTCGAAAGCGGCCAGCAGGCATGGGATCTGCCGCTTGGGGATGGGCTCGAACATCGCCACATTGTCCAGGCCCTCGTCGGCCACACGCTGCTGCAGCCGCTGCTTTTCATGGCCGCCGCCCACCATCACGATGGCGATGGGCTGGTCTTTCAGCAGCTTGGCGGCGTCCAGCAGTACGTCCAGTGCATTGGGCAGGCCATGCGAGCCGGCATAGCCCAGCACCAGGCGCCCGGCGGCACGCTGCACCGCAAGATGGGCGGCCAGCTGCGGATCAAGCGCTTCGCCCTCACCGGTCCACTCGTCCAGCGTGATGCCATTGGGCACGATGTGCAGCTTCTTCAGATCCAGGCCGTGATCGGCCATATGGCCCTGCACCTTGGGCAGCATGGACACGACGACATCGGCATCGCGGTAGGCATCGTTCTCGGCCTTCTGGCACAGCAGTGCGAACGGGTGGCGGGGGCTCATGCCCGACAGCTCGATCGGCGACAGCGGCCACAGATCGTGCACCTCGTAGACGAGCTTGGCACCCGCCTTCTTGGCCACGCGGCGCGCCACCCAGATGTCCATTGGGTAGGTGCTGGAGGCGATCACCGCGTCGGGTTGAAACGCCTCGGCCAGCGCATCGGCATCGGCCCAGACCTGGCGGCAAAACGAGAAGATATTGCGCACCCGCCCCAGGCCATTGCCCTGGTAGGCCGGCGTCTCATACCAGCAGTAGGACACGCCCTCTATCGTCTGCCCGCCGGCCTGAGGCTGGGTGCTGCGCACATGGGAGTGCGAGGCCGCCAGCACCAGCACCTGGTGGCCGGCACGCACCCATTCGCGCGCCAGGTAGAAAGGACGGTATTCCATGCCGTGTTGCGGCGAGCCGGCGTAATGATTGATCAGCAGCAGCTTCAAGAGGGGGGCTCTTCTTTCAAACGGGACAGAAAACCCTGGACGGCGGGCGCGAACAGGCCATGCTGGGCCACCCAGGCGCGGTTGGCCGCACCGGCAGCCTCGGGCCTCAGGCCTTGCAGCAAGGCCGGCAACTGCGTGATCTGCGTCTCTGACAGGATCACGCCACGACTCGCATCGATCAGTTCGTGGTTGGCCGGCAGGTCCGACAGAATGGGCACGCATTCATGCGCCATCGCCTCCAGCACCGAGACCGCCACCGAGTCACTCTCCGGCAGACTCAGATACCAGCGCGCGCGTGCATAGAAGCCGGCCTGCGCCTTGGCCGCCAGACGGCCGACAAACTCGACACGATCAGCCAGCCCAAGCGCGACCACCTGCTGCTCAAGCACACGCTTCAGCGAGCCCTCATTGGCCACCACCAGCCGCGCCTCGGGCCGCTGCGCCGCCACCGCCGCAAAGGCAGCGATCACCCGCTCCGGCCGGTACAGGGGCTCCAGCCCGCGGTTGGCAAAAAACAGCCAGGGCTCCTTGCGCGCGCCCTGCTTGGGCAGGCTCTCCAGGCCGAAAGGGAAAGTCATCACCTCGCGCGCCCCGAGCTCCTTCATCCGCGCCGTCATGTGCTGCGAGTCGGAGCTGCACACCGTGCAGGCGCGCAGCACCCGCTGCGTCAGCCAGCGGTAGGCGAAACTCTGCTGCGGCGTGACGAGGATGTCGCTGCCCCAGGCCGAGCCGGCAATGTGCGCGCGCAGCCGCCAACCGCGCTTGGCGGCCCAGGCCAGGGTGCCATGCGAGGTCAGGTAATGGGCGTTGATCCAGTCGGCGTCGATCTTGGACAACCATTGGCCCAGCATCGGCAGTTTCTTCAGCAAACCGAGATTGCCGCCGCCGTGAGCAGGGTCGGTCTGCAGCGCCAGACGACGCTCGGCCGGCAGCAAGGCCTCGAACTCGGGCGTGAAGCCACGCGAGGATGCAGCCCACAGCTCCACGCTGGGGCTCAGCGCCCGCGCCCACTTGAGCAAGTGCGGGCTCTGGCCGTCGCCGATCAGCACCAGCTTCACTGGGGCAACTCCTCGGCCCAGGCCTGGTAATGCGGGGCGAGTTCTGGATGCAAGGCCAGCAGCTTGGCATCGCCCTCGCGCACATCACCGATCTGACGCGCCGGTTGGCCCGCCATGATGGCAAAGTCCGGCACCTCACCGCGCACCTGGCTGTAGGCGCAGATCACCACGCCGTGCCCGATGCGGCTGCCGGCCTCGATCAGGCTGTGCGGGCCGATGAAGCTGTAGGCGCCGATGCTGATCGGCGCCTTGATATAGCCCGGCATCGGGCTCTGGTGCGTCGAATAACTGCGGCCCAGCAAGCGAATGGATCGGTGCGAGCTGTGCGTGACGATGCTGACGAAGTTGGTGATCTGCACGCCCTCGCCTATCGTCAGTCCGGCCGTCGCGTCGATGAAGTTGAACTGGCCGATGAAGACATGGTCGGCCAGCACCAGGCCCGCCTCGCCCTCGATGCAGCTGCTGGGCGCAATGCGGCTCATCGGCGCGCCCTGTTCGCCGAACAGCATGCGGAAGAACAGCACACGCCAGAGGGCGCGGCGGCAACGATTAAGCCAGGCTCTCATCGGGGAAGGTCTTCCAATTTGCCAGGGCCCAGAAGAAGTAGCTGAAGTAGGCCAGCATAGCGGCCGACACCCCCCAGGCCCCACCGATCAGGCCGCCCAGATGCAAACCCAGGGCCAGGCCGACAACAAACAGCACTTGCCCCACCAAAGCCAGGCGCAGCGCCCAGGCCTGGGCACGCCAGGCCATCGTGGCCACCGACAGCGGCGAGGCAATGAAATGCAGCGCGATATAGGGCGCCAGCGCCTGGGCCAGCGCGCCGGCGTCGACCCAGCGCTCGCCGAACAGCCAGGTGAACAGCTCAGGCCCCCACCACAGCAGCACACCCATCAGCGGCAGGGCCAAGGCCATCAGCACCGCCATGCTGCGCCTGACCACGGCCAGCGCCTCTTGCGGGTCGCGCGCCTGCACCAGCCGCGGGTAGAGCGTCTGCGACAAGGCCCCGCCGATCAGGCCGGCCGGCGCCTTCAGGTAGCGCAAGGCCAGCGCCCAGTAGCCGGCCGCCGCCTCGCCGCTGGCGCTGACAATGATCAGCAGGGCCAGGCTGTCCTGCAAGGCGCCGGCAAAGGCATGCGGTGTGTTGAGCAGCGGGAAGGCGCGATGCTTGGCCGCCATGGCCTTCAGCGCCGGTGCGCGCCGGAGACCGACCCATCCCCCTGCGGGCGCCGGGCGCGCCAGCAAGACTGCCGTCGCAAGACCCGCCGCAATAGGCCCCAACACCAGGCCCAGGGCACCCAGCTGCAAGAGCCCAAACAACAGTTGCAGCAGCGCTCCGCCGCCGTACTGCAGCACGCGCGCCAGCGACAGCAGCTCGAAGCGCTGCGCCCGAGTGGCCCACAAAGTCAGCCATTGCGTCGCGCCACCGGCCAGCACGGCCAGCGGCAGCAGCCAGGCCAGATCCAGCTCTTGCCATTGCAGCAACACCCAGGCGACCACCACCGACACGGCCGTCACAGCGAGCAGCACGCGGGCGCACAAGCCCATCAGCCGCGCGGCCTCGCCCTCGTCGCGCTCCAATGGCAGCGCGAACTCATAGCGCGCGCAGCCGACCACGGCCAGATTGGTGGCCACGGCCCACAGCAAGGAGAACTGGCCGAACTCGGTCGGCGAGTAGATGCGCGTCAGCCAGGGCCCCAGCAGCAGCGGCAGGGCCTGGGCCAAAGCACCGCCCGCAAGCAGAGTCAGCGTGGACCTCAGCAAGCCACGCGGCATGTCAGTGGGTCAAGGCCTGGCGCAGCGCGGCGATCACCACATCCTGCTGCGCCTCGCTCAGGTCGGCACTCATCGGCAGACTGATGACCCGCTGGGCGGCGGCCTCGGCGCAAGGGAAATGCAGATCGGGCCGGGCATAGGCCGGCTGGCGATGCAGGGGCTTGGGGTAATGGATGGCGGTCGGAATGCCGGCCTCGCTGAGCTTGCGCTGGACCTCGGGCCTGTTATTGAGCTGCAGCGTGAACTGGGCCCAGACGCAGTCGCGATCCTCGCGCACCGCCAGCCGCTGGACACCGAACTCAGCGGGCAAATCGGCCAGCAGCTGCTGGTAGCGCGCGCCGATCTTCAGGCGCTGTTCGATCTCCCAGTCGAAGCGCTCCAGCTTGGCCAGCACCACCGCGCACTGCAGCGTGTCCATCCGGCCGCCGACCCCCACCCGCGTGTGGGTGTAGCGCGCGCTCTGGCCGTGGACGCGGATCTCCCGCGCGGCCTGCGCCAGCGCATCGTCGTCGGTGAACAGCGCGCCGCCGTCGCCATAGCAACCCAGCGGCTTGCTGGGGAAGAAGCTGGTGGCGCCGAAGGTGCTGAGACCGCAGCTCTTGCGGCCCTTGTAGCTCGCACCGAAGCTCTGTGCGGCATCCTCGATCACCGGGATGCCGGCGGCGGCCGCCTTGATCTCGTCGATATCGCAGACCTGGCCATACAGACTCACCGGCATGATGGCCCGCGTCCTCGGCGTGATCGCCGCCCTGATCAGGCGCGCGTCGATATTGCAGGTGTCGGGCTCGATATCCACATAGACAGGCACCGCACCCAGCAGCGCGATCACCTCGACCGTCGCGGCAAAGGTGAAGGGCGTCGTGATCACCTCATCGCCGGGCTTGAGGTCCAGCGCCATCAGCGCGATCAAGAGGGCCTCGGTACCACTGGAGACGGTGATGCAGTGCTTGACGCCCACATAGGCGGCCAGCTTGTCTTCCAGCTCCTTGACCTCGGGGCCCATGATGTACTGGCCATGGTCCAGTACCCGCTGGATGCGGGCATCGATGCTGGTCTTGAGCGCCGCGTACTGGGCTTTCAGGTCGATGAAGGGCAGGCTCAAGGGATCAGCTCCACGGTTTGTTCATCACTCGCCAGGCGATAGCGCTCACCCGTTGCGGGGCAGACAGCCTGACCGGCCGCGTCGAAGCGCAGGCGCTCGCCATGCCGGCTCATCCAACCGATGCGTCGCGCCGGCACACCCACCATCAGCGCGAAATCGGCCACGTCCTTCTGCACCACGGCACCGGCGCCGACAAAGGCGTAGCGGCCTATCGTCGCGCCGCAGACGATGGTGCAGTTGGCGCCCAAGGTTGCGCCGCACTTGACCAGCGTCTTGCGGTACTCGTTCTTGCGCGCGACTGCGGCACGCGGGTTGTAGACATTGGTGAACACCATGCTGGGGCCACAGAACACATCGTCCTCCAAGGTCACCGCGTCATAGACCGAGACATTGTTCTGGATGCGGACGTTGTCGCCGATACTCACATCATTGCCGACATAGACGCCCTGCCCAAGCGAGCAGCCCGCGCCGATGCGTGCGCCGGGGCTCACATGGGCAAAGTGCCAGACCTTGCTGCCCTCGCCCAGCTGTGCGCCCTCGTCAACGATGGCCGACTCGTGTTTCCAGTAAGCCATCTTCAAAACACCAAGGGCAAACCGACGCGCTGGCCATCGCGCGCCGAGCGGTAGGCCGCGATCAGGATCTCCAGCGAGCGCAAGCCCTCGTAACCGTCGACCTCGGCGCTGGCCTCGCCACGCAGGGTCTTGATGACGTTGTCGTAGTAGAGCGGGTGGCCGGGGCCGTAGACGCTGCCCCCGTCACCAAGTGCATAGCTCGCGGTCTTGACCGCCTCGTCCTCGGGCCGCTGGTCGGCGAAAGCCCAATGCTCGATCTTGTTGACCGCCGTGCCGCCGATCTTGACCGAACCTTTCTCGCCAAGAATGGTGATCGAGCCCTCCAGATTCTGCGGGTAGGTCAGCATCGTCACATTGATCGAGCCCAGGCCACCATGGCGCAGACGCACGCTCATCACGCCGGTGTCCTCGGCCTCGATATCGCGGTCCAACGTGGCGGTGTAGGCGTGGACGCTGTCGACCGGGCCGACCAGCCAGTCCAGCAGGTCGACATAGTGGCTGGCCTGGTTCATGAACGCGCCGCCGTCCAGATCCCAGCGGCCGCGCCAGGGCGCGGCGTCGTAATAGCTCTGCGGCCGGGTCCAGAACACATTGACCGTGCTCAGGAAGATGCGGCCAAAGCGGCCTTGCTCAATCGCCTGCTTGACCAACTGCACCGTGGCGTTGAGCCGGTTCTGCTTGACGACAAACAGCTTGACGCCGGCGTCGCGGCAGGCTCGCACCATCGCCATGCCCTCGTCGAACTTGGTGGCCATCGGCTTCTCGCTGAGCACATGACGGCCGGCGCGGGCCACGGCAATAGCCTGCTGCGGGTGCAGGCCGCTGGGCGTGGCCAGTACGACGATGTCCGCGTCCGAACCCGCCAGCAAGGCATCCAGCGACGCGAATCCGGCCGCGCCGGTGGCGGCCGCTGCGGCCGGCAGCGCCTCGGGCCGGGTGTCGCAGACCGCGACGATCTCGGCGCGCTCCGCATGCTTGGCCAAGGCCTCGATATGGTTCTTGGCGATGCGACCGCAGCCCACCAGGGCGAAGCGGATCTTGCGGTCGAGGATGGGCAGGCTGGGCGGCATGGAAGGCCAGAATCGGGCGAAACGCGGATTCTACGGGGGCGCTCCCGCGCAAGCCCTAAAATCGCAGCAAATTCAACGAGTTGACGATGACCCAGCACACCCCCGCCACGCCGCATACCGCGCCCGCCGCTGCCGACGAAAACCAGCTGATCACCGAGCGCCGCGAGAAGCTCGCCGCCATCCGTGCCAAGACTGCGGTCCCCTTCCCCAACGATTTCAAGCCGCAGCACCGCGCGCTGCCGCTCTCGACCCGCTACGGCGAGCTGGACAACGAGGCGCTGGAGCCGCAGGCCGTGGCCGTCAGCGTCGCCGGCCGGCTGATGCTCAAGCGTGTGATGGGCAAGGCCAGCTTCGGCACCCTGCAGGACGCCACCGGTCGCATCCAGCTCTTCGTCACCAAGGACGGCATCGGTGAGGAGGCCTACGCCGACTTCAAGCACCTGGACATGGGCGACATCGTCGGCGCCGAGGGAACCCTGTTCAAGACCAAGACCGGCGAGCTGTCGGTGCGCGTCACGACGCTGCGCCTGCTGACCAAGAGCCTGCGCCCGCTGCCCGATAAGTTCCACGGCATGGCCGACCAGGAGCAAAAGTACCGCCAGCGCTATGTCGACCTGATCACCGATGAGGCCGCGCGCACCCGTTTCGTCGCCCGCTCCAAGGCGGTGTCGTCGATCCGCAGCTTCATGGTGGACAACGGCTTTCTGGAGGTCGAGACGCCGATGCTGCACCCGATCCCCGGCGGCGCCAATGCCAAGCCCTTCATCACCCATCACAACGCGCTGGACCAGGAGATGTTCCTGCGCATCGCGCCCGAGCTGTATTTGAAGCGCCTGGTGGTGGGCGGTTTCGAGCGCGTGTTCGAGATCAACCGCAACTTCCGCAACGAAGGCATCTCGGTGCGCCACAACCCCGAGTTCACGATGATGGAGTTCTATGCGGCCTACTGGACGCACCATGATCTGATGGACTTCACCGAGAACGTGCTGCGCCATGCGGCCATCGCCGCCACCGGCAGCGCCGCGATCAGCTATGCCGGCAAGCCGGTCGCGCTGGACGAGCCCTTTGCCCGCCTCTCGGTGCGTGACTCTTTGATCGCCCATGCCGGCTTGACCGCCGAGCAGGCGGACGATGCCGAGGTGCTGCGCGCCGAGCTGAAGAAACACGGCGAGGAAGCCCCCAAGCACTGGAAGCTGCCCGAGCTGCAGTTCGGCATGTTCGAAGCCGTGGTCGAAGAAAAGCTCTGGCAGCCGACTTTCATCATCGACTATCCGGTCGAGGTCTCGCCGCTGGCCCGCGCCTCCGACACCAACCCGGCGATCACCGAGCGCTTCGAGCTCTTCATCACCGGCCGCGAGTACGCCAACGGCTTCTCCGAACTGAACGACGCCGAAGACCAGGCCGCCCGCTTCCAGGCCCAGGTCGCCAACAAGGACGCCGGCGACGAGGAAGCGATGTTCTTCGATGCCGACTTCATCCGAGCGCTCGAGTACGGCATGCCCCCGACCGGCGGCTGCGGCATCGGCATCGACCGGCTGATGATGCTGATCACCGACAGCCCCAGCATCCGCGACATCATCCTCTTCCCTGCGCTGCGCCGCGAAGCCTGAACCCAGGCCAGATGAACGACAAAAGGCGGCCCGCGGGCCGCCTTTGTCTTGGCCGAAGCCGTTTTTTGTTTACTGGGCGCTCTTGGGCTGACCCGCCAGCTGCTGGGCAGCCGACTTGGCCGGGGTCAGTGCGATCAGCTGGGCGTAGCTGGGGTTGTTGCTGTTCAGCAGGTCCAGCTCGCCGCTGGCGCGGGCGCGCTCGAGTTCGGCCAGCACCTGGGCGCGGGTCGTCGTCGAGGCGGTGGCCTTGATGGCGACGCCGGACTCGCTGTTCAGGCCGTCGAGCTCACCAGCCTGGCGAGCGCGTTGCAGTTCGGCCACGACGGCGCTGCGGCTGGTCGTCGAAACCGCGTTGATGGTGCTGCGGCCGAAGACATCGGGGTTCTCGCTGTTCTGGGCGACCAGTTCGCCGGCATTGCGGGCGCGCACCAGCTCGGCGACGACTTCTTCACGGCTCAGGCCATTGGCCATCGCGGCACCGGCGGTCAACAGGGTCAGGGCAATTGCGGTCAGCTTCTTCATGATGAGTTCCTTTACGGTTGTTGGAGAACACCGCCGACCTTGTGTGTCGATCCGCCGTGTCCATAGATGCAACTGTAAAACTCACCATTCGGTAAAAAAACTAGGCAAGCATGAATGGACCGTTCAAGAAATAAGAAGAATCCATGACAGGGTTAGCCCTGATCTGTCGGTTTGTGCGATCAGCGGTGCTTGAACGCCGGTTTGCGCTTGTTGATGAAGGCGTCCATGCCCTCGCGCTGGTCCTCGGTGCCGAACAGCGCGTGGAAATAGCGGCGCTCCACGTTGACACCGTCGATCAGCGGGCCCTGGTAGGCCAGGTTCACCAGCTCCTTGATCAGGGCCAGCGAGGGCGCGCTGAAGCCGTTGATCTGCTCGGCTGCGGCCAGCGCCTCCTCCAGCAGCTTGTCCGCCGCGACGACGCGCGACACCAGGCCGCCGCGTTCGGCCTCGGCCGCATCCATCATGCGGGCGGTCAGCAGCATGTCCATGGCCTTGCTCTTGCCGACCGCGCGCGGCAGGCGTTGCGTGCCGCCGGCGCCGGGAATGATGCCCAGCTTGATCTCGGGCTGGCCGAACTTGGCCGTGTCGGCGGCGATGATGAAGTCGCACATCATCGCCAGCTCGCAGCCGCCGCCCAGCGCGAAGCCGGCCACCGCCGCGATCACCGGCTTTCTGACCTGCAGAATGGTTTCCCAGTTCTTCGAGATCAGGCCGCTCTTGAAGGCGCTCATGAAATTGTGCGGGGCCATCGTCGGGATGTCGGCGCCGGCCGCGAAGGCGCGCTCCGAGCCGGTCAGCACGATGCAGCCGATGCTGTCATCGGCATCGAAGGCCAGCAGGGCCTGGCCCAGTTCGTCCATCAGCTGGTCGTTCAGCGCATTGAGCTGCTTGGGCCGGTTCAGGGTGATCAGGCCGGTCTTGCGCTCGCCCTCGCCCTGCACTGCGGTCAGGATGCATTCATAAGTCATTCGGGTCTCCGTGGGTCTTGTGGCTCGATGGGCGCAACTATAGGGTCAGGCGCGGCCTGCAGCGGTGGGGCCTTCAGCATCAGGTCGAGATGGCTGCCGTCGTCCTGGCGTATCAGCAGCCGCACCGGCAGGTATTGCAGGCCCGGCGCCAGCCAGACCTCGGCCTTCAGGTCCTGGACACGGCCCTCCCCGTGGTCGAACAGCGGCCGCAGATGCCAGGCGCTCAGCGGCCCCATCGGCGTGTGCAGCTCCTCCTCGCCGATCACCTCGTAGCGCCAGCGGTAGAGCCGGCGCGGCAGGGCCAGCGGCATCTCGACGATCAGGCCCGGTCGCAGCGTTTCGCGCCCGGTCAGGAACAGCCAGGTCAGATGCACGAACTGGCTGGCCGCATCCTGGACGCCAGGCGGCTGCGGCTGCGGCTTGCCATCGGCCAGCCGCAAGACCTGGCCCTCGAAGGCGATGCCGCTGCGCCGCGCTTCGCGCAGCAGCATCTTCGTGTCCTCGTCATAGCGCTGGGGCGCAATGCCCAGCGGCGTCAGCAGGCCGTCGCTGCTCATGCGGCGCGTGATCAGCGGCGCGAAACGGGCGCCGACCAGCACATCGAGGTGCACCTGGTAGCGCCGACCCTGGCGCAGCCATTGCACCTGGGCCTCGCCCTCCAGCGGACCGCGGAAGTTGCCTTGCAGGCGGTAGCTGAGCTGGGTGGACAGCGGCCACTCCGGGCCGGGCTCGGCCGGCTCGTCCGGCGCGGGCTCTGCTGCTGCGGGCAACTCGGCCGGCGCCGACAACTCTGCCAGCTCCTCCAGCACGGGAACTTCGGGCAGCGGCGCCAGCGGGCGAGTGTGCAACGGCCCGGGTCTGAACCTGGGCATCGGCGCGGGCGCGGCCAGACGCCTGGGCGGCGCCTGCTCGACCAGTTCGCGGACAAAAGCCGCCGCCAGCCGTGGCGGCGCCGCTTCGCCTGGCGGCCCCAGCTGCAGCGTGCGCCCCAGCCAGCCATGCGCCAGCAGCACCAGCAGCACGATCAGGGCCAGCAGGCCCCGGCGCTTCAGCCGCCCAGCCATGCCCGGCGCAGGCCGAGAGCGCGCGCCGGGGCTTTCTCGGCGGGGCTCAGCCGCACCGGCGCCCCGGCCTGCGCTTCCAAGGGCAGACACAGGTTCAGGCTCAGCACCCGCTGGTCGCGCGCCACCAGCAGCGCCATCTGGCTCAGGCGCTCGGGCGCCAAGGTCTGCAGCGCCTCGTCGAGCTTGCGCAAGCGCCAGCTGTTGCAGGCCAGGATCTCGTCACCGGCCGCCAGGCCGCCGGCCAGCGCCGCCGAGCCCTGCAACACCTGCTTGACACGGATGCCGTCCGTCTCGCTGACACGCAGGCCCAAGCGCTGGGCCAGGCTCGCCTTGTCACTGCACCAGCGCAATCCGACGCGCTCCAGCAGTGCCGGCAGCGGCAGATCCTCGGTGCCATGCACCCATTGCCGCAGCTCCTCGGCCAGCGCCGCCCCGCCGGCCTCTGCGACCACGGCCAGGATATCGGCCTCGCCGATCGGCCCGCCGCCGCTGCGCTGCCACAGCTGGCGCAAGACCTCATCGAGACTGGCGCTGCGGGACGGCCCCTGGGATTGGCTGCGCAGACTCAGGTCCAGCGCCAGCGCCAGCAGCGCGCCCTTGGCGTAGTAGCTGACGGTGGAGTTGGGCGTGTTCTCGTCCTGGCGGTAGTAGCGGATCCAGGCATCGAAGCTGGCCTGGGCCAGGCTTTGCTGCTTGCGCCCCGGCACAGCCAGCACCGCGCTGATGGTGGCGCTGAGCAGCTTCAGATAGCGGGCCTCGTCGATCAGGCCGCAGCGGCGCAGCATCAGATCGTCGTAGTAGGAGGTGAAGCCCTCGAAGAACCACAGCAGCTCGGTGTAGTTCTCCTGGCTGTAGTCGAAGCTCGCGAAGGTATCGGGGCGCAGGCGCTTGACGTTCCAGGTGTGGAAGTACTCGTGGCTGATCAGGCCCAGCAGGCGCAGATAGCCATCCGAGACTTCCTGCTGCCCCAGCACCGGCAGATCGCGGCGTGCGGCGACCAGCGCGGTGCTGGCCCGGTGTTCGAGCCCGCCATAGCCCTCGTCCACCGCATTGAGCAGGAAGACATAGCGCCCGAACGGCGGCACGGCGCCGCGCCGCTCACCGTGCCAGAAGGCGATCTGCGCTTCGCAGATGCGTTGCGCATCGGCCAGCAACCGTGTGCCGTCGAACACCGGCAGCGCGCCGCTGACCACCAGCTGATGCGGCACGCCGGCAGCGCTGAACTCGCCGCGCCAGAAGCGCCCCAGCTCGAAGGGATGGTCGATCAGCTCGTCGTAATCGGCCGCCTGATAGCTCGAAGCGCCGGTGGCCGTCATCGACGTGGCGACCTGCCAGCCCTCGGGCAGCCCCGCCAGCTCGATGCCGTGGCTCTGGGCCTCCTTGCCATGGGCGCGCAGGCACAGGCTGGCGCCATTGAAGAAGCCGCGTTGCGCGTCCAGAAAGGCGGCCCGCACCGAGCTGTCGAAGGCATAGACCTGGTAGCTGACGACCAGCGCGCCGCGGCCGCTGCAGCGCGCCTCCCAGCTGCATTTGCTGGTCTGGCGCAAGGCCACCGCGCGGCTGCCCTGGCGCGCCTGCAGGCCGCCGAGATGACGCGAGAACTCGCGCACCATATAGCTGCCCGGTATCCAGACCGGCAGGCTCAGTGCCTGCACTTCGGCCGGCGCCGGAATCGTCAGCGTGAGCTGGAACAGATGCGCATGGGCATCGGCGATCTCGATCTTGTAATTGATCATCCGTTCAGCTGCCCGCAGCACCCAGGAAGCAGCACAGGCCGGCGATCGCACTGAGGCGGAATCGCAAGGTCAGCCAGGCACCGGCGCCCAGGGCCGGGTAGCAGCGCCGGTCGACCAGATAGCAGGCCACCAGCATCACCCCATGCACGACCAGGCCCGCATAGGCCGGCATCACCACCGCCACCCAGGCCAGCAGCGAGGGCACGACGCCCCACACAAAGGGCTGCGGCGACGGGATCTGCTGCCTAAAACCCAGGCCCCAGTGAATGCCGCCCAGAAAGGACACGATCACGGCGGCATAGGCCGACAGCCCCAGCGCCGCGAAAGCATGGGCGTCGGCATTGAAGCCGGCCAGCAGCCAGACCAGGGCGGCGCCCAGCACAAAGGGGATCAGCCCGGCATAGGCCAGGCGCTGGGCCAGCGGGTTCAGGGGCAAGGAGGGGCTGGCGCTCGCGGCAGCAGGCATGCGTCGCTCCGAAATGGCGAAAGAGTCAGGAAAGAGGGTCAGGACTTGCTGGCTGCCAGGCGGCGCTCCAGCTGCTCGGCGCTGATCGCGCCCGGGGCGCGGCTGCCGTCCTCGAAGATCACGGCCGGTGTGCCGTTGACCTGGTGCTTGCGTGCCAGCGCCAGATTGCGCTCGATGGCGGCGTCGTCGCAGCTGGCAGCGGGCTTGGGCGGCGTCTTGCCCTCCAGCATCCAGGCCATCCAGGTCGCGGTGCTGTCCTTGGCACACCAGATCGCGCGCGACTTGTCCGGCGAATCCCCGCCCAGGATGGGGATCAGGAAGGTGTAGACGGTGATGTCCTTGACGTCCTGCAGGCTGCGCTCGAAGCGCTTGCAATAGCCGCAGTTCGGATCGGCGAAGACGGCGATGCGGCGCTTGCCATTGCCGCTCTTCCAGACCACCGCGTCCTTCAGCGGCAGCGCGGCGAAATCGATCTGGTTGAGCTTGTCGACCCGTTCGGCAGTCAGATTGCGGGCCGGGCGCGACTTCACATCGATCAGCTCACCCTCGATCAGATAGCTGCCGGTCGGGTCGGTGTAGCGGATCTCGTTGCCGATGCGGATCTCCCACAGGCCAGGAAACGCGGCGGCGCGCACCTCGTCGATCTTGGGCAGATTGGGCAGGCGCTCGGTCAGGTTCTTGCGGATCACCGCCTCATTGGCCTGGGCCAGCGGCGCACACAGCAGCAGGGCCAGGCCCAGCGATTTCATCTTCAGCATCGGGACATCCTCGATTCAATGTAATTCACAGACCCAGCGCGCGCGAGGTCAGCCAGCGCTTGACGGGAGGCAGCCGGTTCAGCAGGCCCATGCCCTGGTTGCGCAGTCCGCGCAGGGCCGGGGCCTCGCTGGCAAAAACGCGCAGCAGGCCATCGGTCAGCTCGCCCATGGCCCATGTCGGCGCGGCCCGCTCGCGTGCATAGCGGCGCAGCAGGCGCTCATCGGACACAGCTCGCCAGCTTTCGCGCTGCCGCAGAACCCGGGCCAGCGCCGCGACATCGGCCAGGCCCAGATTCAGGCCCTGGCCCGCCAGCGGGTGGACCAGATGGGCGGCGTCACCCAGCAGCACCCAGCCGGGCCCGCTGACCGCCTCGGCCCGCGCCAGCGCCAGCGGCCAGGCAGCGCGTGCGCCGCTCAGACGCAGCGCTCCGGCCTCCCCCCCCGTGGCCGCCATCAAGGCTTGTTCGAACTCGGCATCGCTGGCCGCCAGCAATTCGGCCGCGCGGGCCTCGGGCAGCGACCACACCAGACCGTAGGACCGGGCCGGCGCCGGCCGCTCGAAGGGCAGCAGGGCCAGCACATCGGGTGAGCGGAACCATTGCCGCGCGACACCCTGGTGCGGCCGGTCCGCGACCAGGCGGGCCGCGATCGCATGGTGTCCATAGGCCTGCTTGTCAAAGTGCACGCCTAAAGCGGCGCGGCCGGCCGAGTCGCGCCCCTCGCACAAGGCCTGCAGTTCGGCCGGCACCGGCTGGCTCACGCGCCGCACATGGGGCGCAAAGCCGACCGCCACGCCCAGCTGCTGATCCAGCGCACCGGCATCGACGATATAGGCCAGCTCGCGCACGCCCTGCTGCCAGGCCGAGAACGCCAACTGGCCGGCCGCCTGATCGCCCTGCACCTGCATTTCATAGACCGGGCTGATGGCATCCGGCGGCAACGCGTCCCAGACCCTGAGCTCGCGCAGCAGGGCCACCGAGGCGGCATTCAAGGCATAGGTGCGCAAATCGTCATCACGCGGCGCGGCCGGCGCGGCGCCACCGAGCAAGGCCACGCGCAGCCCCTGGGCGCCCAGCGCCAGCGCCAAAGCCCGGCCTACACAGCCCTCACCACGCACCAGGATGTCGACTCTTTCCATGGCGCGCATTGTAGGAGGCGCCGGCGCGGCGGCCGGGGCGATTAAAATGCCCATTTTGCCATCCGGCCCCAGCGAAAGTTCCCCCATGAGCCTCAAATGCGGCATCGTGGGCCTGCCCAATGTGGGCAAGTCCACCCTGTTCAACGCCCTGACCAAGGCCGGCATCGCCGCCGAGAACTACCCCTTCTGCACCATCGAGCCCAATGTGGGCATCGTGGAACTGCCCGACCCGCGCCTGCAGCAGCTGGCCGAGATCGTCCAGCCCGAGCGCGTGGTGCCGGCCGTGGTCGAGTTTGTCGACATCGCCGGCCTGGTGGCGGGCGCCTCCAAGGGCGAAGGCCTGGGCAACAAGTTCCTCTCGCACATCCGCGAGACCGATGCCATCGTCAATGTGGTGCGCTGCTTCGAGGACGGCAATGTGGTCCACGTCAATGGCCGCGTCGACCCGATCTCCGACATCGAGGTGATCCAGACCGAGCTCTGCCTGGCCGATATGGGCACGGTGGAAAAGAGCCTGCACCGCTACAACAAGGTGGCGCGCGCCGGCGACAAGGAGGCGATCGCGCTGGTCAAGGTGCTGGAGAAGTGCGAGGCCGCGCTCAATGAAGCCAAGCCGGTGCGCACCATCGATTTCAGCAAGGAAGAGCTGGTGCTGCTCAAGCCGCTGTGCCTGATCACCGCCAAGCCGGCGATGTTTGTGGCCAATGTGGCCGAGGACGGTTTCGACAACAACCCCTTCCTGGACCGCCTGAAGGAATACGCGGCCGCGCAGAACGGCCCGGTGGTGGCGATCTGCGCCAAGACCGAGGCCGAGCTGTCGGAGATGAGCGACGAGGACCGTGCGATGTTCCTGGCCGAGATGGGCCAGGAAGAGCCGGGCCTGAACCGCCTGATACGCGCCGGTTTCAGCCTGCTGGGCCTGCAGACCTATTTCACGGCCGGCGTCAAGGAAGTGCGCGCCTGGACCATCCACAAGGGCGACACCGGCCCGCAGGCCGCCGGCGTGATCCACACCGACTTCGAACGCGGCTATATCCGCGCCCAGACGATTGCCTTCGAGGACTTCATCCAGTTCAAGGGCGAGCAGGGTGCGAAGGACGCCGGCAAGATGCGGGCTGAGGGCAAGGAGTACGTCGTCAAGGATGGCGATGTGCTGAACTTCCTGTTCACCCAGACCTAAGCACCCATGGACACGCACCCCGGCGTGACCTGCCATGGACACGGTGGGTACGCCTTTGGGGTGGGTGTTCCGTTGAAGCTCCACAGGTGAGTGGGCCTTAGCCGCCGGCCCGCTCTTTGAGCAAAGGTTCTGACGGGATTCTCTGGAGCGCCCCTGACGACCGCGTGCCGTCGGATTGCCCAGTCGCGCGCTTCTCACCTGTCAATGCTTAGTCACGCTCGTGTCGCAGGCGCCAACGCACCAGAGGCCCCATTTCCTCTATAGCTGCATTGGGGCGGGCCCGCATTGCTGGAGGGGCGAGGCGCCTTGGGACTTGGCTGCGGCCCAGTAAAAACTAGGCTACTACGCGAAGTTGAGCCCACCGCCTCTCTATCAAATCCGTCGCGAACCTCGTTCTAGACGAGTCGCGCAATGCGTCCTGACAGGCTTCGCAACCTCTCAAGCAGGGGCGTCTGCGAAAAGCTCTCGAATATCCACACCTAGGGCCATGGCCAGCTTCTCGACATTCTCCAGCGTGGGGTTTCGTCTCTGTTGCTCAACGTGACCGACATAGGAGCGGTGTAACCCGGCCTTGTGGGCAAGCTCGTCCTGATTCATTCCAATTTCCCCTCGAACGCGCACGAGATTGCGAGCGAGGCGGCTTCGAGCCGGTTCGTAGCTTTTGGTTAATTTCACATATACGAGTCTCGCCTCAGACAACTTAAACGTCGACTTCATTAAAGTAGGCTTCCTTGAGTAGCCTTCTTTAAAGTAGACTGCGTAAAAGTATCAATGCCGGCTTTTCACTTTGTGTGCCATTGCGGGAGGTCGCATGGCTACTGCCTCTGCCACGGTATAGCAATCGAGATTCGTTAACAGATTTGCGAGGGAACACCATGCTTGCGACCAGCCTCTCCCATGCGCTTTGGGAAATCCCGACGAATGCAGTGAACTGGCCGGCGACAACCAAGCCTTGGCTCACGGCAACCTTGGTCATGGACCGCGGCACGCCAAACTGTCATCTACAGACCTTCGAAGCGCACACGGCCACTGAGTTCGCAGCGCATCTGCACCTCAACGGCGAACCAGTGCACATGCTGTGCGGCGTTCCCTACTTGGACGCATGGGACATTCGCGACCTCGTCAGCGTTCATATCGGCAAGATCGGAGGCACCGCCGTGGTCGTCGTGCGCGATGCCGAGGGCTGTGAGTTTTGCCCGGACGCACCGGGACTGTCGCCTTCATCAGTCGCGGAGCTCGTGCTCGTTGCCGGGCTTATCCAAAGGCAGCGCCCCAGCCAGCCCATCCCGTTGGTGTCCTTGGCGCTGACCGTCCACTACCTGGCAGCGCAGAAGGCGACGACCTCAGCAACTGTTGCGTAGCCATCGGTCCCGGCCGCACAAGCAGGCGAATAGCTGCGCACTCGATGAGGCATCACATATGCGCGTCTTCTTGGATACCGAGTTCCTCATGGGCCCAAGCGGCCCACTCTTCCTCAGCGCTGCTTTCCTGAGTAGCAACGGACTCGAGCTGTACGCGGAACGCCCAGCTGAGGAAGTAGAAGCCCAGCTCCAGCTCTATCAGAATGATTTTGTGCGGGAGCAGGTCCTGCCACAGTTCGGACGCCAAAAAGGCGTGCCGTGGTCGGAACTACCGGCTGAGCTTGCGACGTGGCTCGACGGACTGGGCGCTGAAGACGTAGACATGATCTACGACTATGGCAATGACTATCTGCTCGTCGAGCAGTTGCTTGAGGCCCATGGCAAACCCCTGAGAGCACGCCTTCATCCCATCAATGTCGGCTATCTATTGGCCGATGAAGACGGCAACCGTGCGGCAGAGGCGGCTTGGCAAGCAATCAATTTCGCCAGAGGCTTGGCTCGGCATCACGCCATGGCCGACTCATTCGCGCTTCGGTCGCGCTTCGAAACGGTCCATCCCCCATCGCTCCCAAGCCAGCCGACGATCATCATCGTGCAGGCGACCGTGCGATTCATCAGCAGTGAATTCGACTTCGCGCACGCTGAGACTGACGATGGCGAATTGACTCTGTCTATCGGTAAGGGCGCGACCGGTGTCGACTGGCGAACCTTGGTGGTGGGTCAGCGACTGCGATGCGTCGTGCAAACGGGTGCGGGAACGCGCGTACTGAGAGCCGACGTTCTGCCATGAGGGCTACGGCAGCCATAGTCCGTGCCCATGGGCGTCTCACGCTACCTCGCGACTTTCGGCGTGGTCTTCAGCTCCAGCCCGGGGACAAGTTAATTTCGCCGTACAGCCTGACGGGGCCGTCTTCGTGACCGTCGTGCGCTCTGCCCGCGACGCAGTACGGCACTCCTTTGTAAGTAAGACGCCTGCCGGCTAGAGCGCATGTCCAAATTAGACGATCAGAGGAACGTACCATTGGACTTCCCGCGCACGCGCGAAGGCTCGCTATCGGGCTTTCAGTCCAAACTCAGCGCGCGTCTCATTGACGGCCAGGTTGTCGCTGGAATGACCGAGGACGAACTCTTTGCAAGGTTCGAGGCATGCCAGGACCTGGTCGTACAAATTACTAAGTACGCCAAACGGAAGCAGGCCCTAAACCAAGCGGCGTCTCTCAAAGACTTCATGCGGCGGCTGCGCCAAGCCGTCGTGCGTAAGGGATGGGACCTTGATGTTCGGGAGCTCGATTGGGCAATGCAGCGGGTCGTCGTCGAGCTGGGTGGCAGCCCTGCCGATGCTCCCCGGCTTGAGGCTCTGGTCGCTCCCGCGCTTGCCACTTCCCGCGACTACACGCCAGTCCCCTCAGTCGTCGACATTGCGCTGTCTCGCCTGCCGAAACCCACTGAGCCGACCTAAATTACCTTGTCCAGGCGCCGATTCTGTATTGCGGCCTGTCAGGCAGGCCAGACCTCCGACGTCGTGGATGGCGATTGCGCACGTACGCCTCGAGATTCAAAGCGGCAACGAAGCTCAAGTGGGCCTGCCGACCAGTGCAGTTGATGAGCTAAAGTCCAGACCGGCATGCGCCGAAAGGTGCGCGCCCCTGCTTTTCCTCCCTGAGCAGGAGCCTGACGTGATGACAGCGTTCGGCTTTGCAGCCTCGGCCTTCGGGCCGGGGCTTTCTTTCTTGGTCCTGCACTCAATTCCCACGCGAGCTTCGCGGTGTCGCTTGCTTCGCAGCCAGCGGCATCTACACCCGCCGCCAGCGCCGACATCCAAGTTGAGCTGCGCCGCGGCGCCATGGCCATGACGATCACTGGCCGGCATCGGCAGCGGCCGAGTTTGCCGCCTGGACCCACGAGTTGCTGCGTTGATCCGCATCGACTCTGTGTGGATGGCAGTCGAGCCGCTGGACATGCGCGCCGGCACCGCGTCGGGACTGGCCCGCGTGGTCAAGGTCTTCGGTGCGGCCCATCCCCACACGGCCAATCTATTCGCCGCCATCGTCGGCGGGTGATGACCAATCTCAAGATGGGTTGGCCGGACGCTTACTGAAGCAGAACGCGACCTCAGGCTTGAGCACGACCTTACCCGGCGCACGCGCGTTTGCATTTCGACATCCGACTTGGCAGCGAAGCAGCCAAGAGTCGACGATGTCACGTCAACGCTGCCATGGCTTTCATCAGGTACAGCCAGGCCGCACTCTGAGCGAAACCAGATCGGCTACCTAAGTGCTGGGAGGATCGACATCCACGCTGAAGGTCGGGGTCCCAGCGGAGGCGGGAGGCTCCCAAGCCACCCAGCGACCCTTGCCTCTGCGTTTGCCGTCCAGCATGGCGTGGTCGGCGCGGATCAGCAGCGTCTCTGCGTCTCGGCCATGCTGCGGAAACATCGCGACACCGATGCTGACTCCCACTTGTGCCAATGCGCCAACGGGTAGCGCGATGGGTTCGGCGAACCTTTCGAGCAACCGGGTCAATGCTTGCTTCTCGTTGCTGAGGCCACTGAGCTGGTTGAGAACGAGCACGAACTCGTCACCGCCCACACGGGCAACGATGTCGTTGCCGCGCACGCTGTCGCTCAATCGAGTCGCTACCTGCCGAAGGACGGCATCGCCTGCGTCGTGCCCATGGAGGTCATTGACCGCCTTGAAACCGTCCAGGTCGAGAAAGCAGACCGCAAGCGAGCGTTCGTTGCGCTCTGCATCCCTGAGAAGGAACGCCAGGCGCTCGTTCAGAAGATGACGATTTGGGAGGCCCGTCAGTTCATCGTGAAGGGCCAAATGTCGAGCTTGCTGCTCGCTTTGTTTGATGACCGAGATGTCAATCATCATCCAGAGAGATTCGCCGTCCGGTAGTTCCGTGCCGCTCAGATCAACCCAAACGCTGCTGCCGTCTTTGCGTTGCATGCGTAGTTGCGTCCGATAGCTCTTCAAGGTGGCCAGTTGCTGATAAGACAGGCCAACGTGCATGAAGGATGCGTCGTCGAGATAAAGCAAGCGCGCCGGCTGGCCGCTTAGTTCGCCAGGCGCGTAGCCGAACAAGCGGGCTAACGCAGCGTTGTGCCAGACCTCATGGCGCTCGCGCAGTTTCACCATACCGACCAATTCGCTGTCCAGCATCGCACCCCGTTCGGCCGCCAATTGCGACATACGGTTCCGCGCTTCGACTTGCCGAGTCTGGGCTCGAAGAAGCGCGACGGAGGCACCGATCAGTGCAATCGTCAGCAGGGCTAGCAGCGTACCGAACATTGCCGCCTGGCGCCGCCATGGAGCGAAGTAGTCGTCCGTTCCGAGACCAGCCAACACCACGAGCGGATAAGTTGGCACCTCGATGTAGGCCGAGACCCGTTCGACGCCGTCTAGCGCTGTACGAGCGACGAAGGCGCCCCGTTTGGGATTGGCCGCCAGAGCATCGGTCAAGGGCTTGGACACGCTTGCCGTGCCAAGCCCGGCCTGTGACCCCTCGTTCTGCGCTGAGTACCGAGCGATCAGCCGCATGGATCGTGAACGCAGCGACACCGCGCCTTGAGCCCCCACATCGGCCTTGCTGAAGTAGGCGACAAACACATCATTCGTGATGCCACCATAGACCACGCCAGCAAAGCGGCCGGACTTGTCCAGCCGAGCCCTTGCGAATACCAGTCCCCAGCCGGTATTGAGGCGGCCCTGCAGAGGCTCGGACACTGCCAGCCGGCTCGGGTCCGCCTTCGCTGAGCGGAAGTAGTCTCGGTCTGCCACCGAGATTCTTGGGCCACCGGGATCGGAGTTGAGCACCCAGCCTTCTGCGTCAGTAATCCGCAGAGCATTCAGCGCGGGCACCAGCCTGCGTTGGGTGGCCGCGAGGCGGGTCAGCGTCTCAGCGTCGAGTGGTCGGACGTCTTGAAACTGCTCGACTAAGTTCAGCGTGGACTGCAACGTGACGTCGACAACCTGGACTGTGGAGGCCACGTTCAGCGCCATTGTCTGGACCACGCTCTCCGCATCGACGTGGGCGCGCGCCTCGTCCGCGCGGTAGCTTGACGACAAGGCTAGGACCGTTGACGTAGCGACAATTGCCAGGACGGCGACATTTCCCAGCGTGAGGTGGAGTTTGAAGCGCGCAAGGCCGGCAGCCAACTGTTGTGGTGACGTTTGGGGCATAGACACCGCATGATGAATCCGCTGGCTCCCGTACGTAGCGGCAGCCTTCCCCTAGTTGCTCATGTTAAGCCAGCGCGGGGAGCAAGATGTGCATTTGCGCTGAGTTTGCAGGCATTTCCGAGGGACTGTGGTCAGGCCGTGTAGCAGACGACCCCGCATCCAACCGGGCAGAGTTCCATATTCCGCGCCTTGGGCGGGCGTTCGTTGGAGTGTGAACTAGCCCAGCGATGCGGTAAGAGCTCGCCGATCCGACGGGCCTGCTGGGTAGGTGTCCGCAGCCTAAGCTGGTGTTCGAGCCCCAAGGCTGCGGGCGCCCGGCGTTCAGTGCGCAGACGTGCCGCGAAATCTGGCGCTCGGGATCACCTGCGACCGCTCGGAAATGGTCGCTCGAGGAAGAAGAAGACGTCCACCGTTGTAAGGTGCTATGAAGCTCTGACGGCGCCGAACGGTCAGGCGCTCGGCGCCGCCCCTGCAGCACTCGAAGGCTTCTGCGTCGGAGCTGCGACCGCTCGCTACAACGTCACCGCCATCACCTCTGGGAACAGCAGGCCCACTAGGTCGTCATGCTCAGTGTTTGGCGCGTAGGCCGGGTCACCCTCGCGGATGGCGGCCTTGTACTCAACCACCTTCGCGGCCCACTTTCCTGATTGGTCCTCGCGTCGGATGAGCTCCGCCCGGTCGTACGCCATGAGCGCTTTGCGGAAGTAGTGCAGATGGCCTCGGTCCCCGGGCACGATGTGGTGAGCCACCTGAATGAACTGAGGATAACTCCAGCCAAAGACGCGGCCGTACTTGGCCGAATACAGCGCCTTCAACAACGTAGTCGGCAAGTTCCCTGGGTGGTTTGGGAACTCGATGCGTTCTGCAACGATGTCGCGCCGAAGCGCATGCCAGGTGGCCTCGTCGAACTCTCGTCGGGGCACGTAGGCGGTGTAGAAGGACTCGAACCGCTCTCGCAACGCCCCACGACGAATCACGCTGCGCCGCCAAGCTTCCCGTATGAGCTGGTTGCGCTTGCCGTCGAAGTCGAAGTGGTAGGCACGTTGCGTGGCTTGGTCGAGCGTGAGCGAGTCGAAGGACACCGTTTCACGTTGAAGGGCTTCAACGCCGTCCTCCCCGGTCGGCTCCGCCCACACGCATTCAAGCATGAACCGCTGTTGCCGGACCGATGCGTCGCGCGTCTCGGATGTGATGACGAAGGCGTTCCGGTTGTTGTTGTAGAAGACGTCGTCCTGGGTCAGCCGGCGAGCATCCATACTGAACTGTGAGAAGACCCAGAACAGCAGCCCGCCTTCCTGCCGATAGAACTCGCGCCGTTGGGCGATGACGTTCAGGTACGTGGTCGAGAGCTGGACCTCGAAAGCAATCGGGATGCCGTTGAAAACGGCTCGTACGTCCGGCTTGCGCCACGCGCCTGTGAACTCGCCGGTCCATCGGCCCTCGACGACGATGTCGGTAAAGCGGCCGTCAGCGCGCAGGCAGTCAACAATCCACCGCTTCATTTCGATGTGAAGCCAGCTTTCCTTGACGCCGTTGTACTTGCGCGCATTGATTTCGTCCTGCGACAGCTGCCCGCGCGTGACGGCTGCACAGCGCCCATCCTCGAGCGTGTGCCGGAAGAACAGCTTCTTGGCGTCATGCCGTGACACCAGGTAGACCGGTGTGAAGCACTGGGAACAGAGGAATCGCGGGTTCACGTCGAGGCTGGTCTGTACCTCCATGCGCAATTTCATTGCTGTTGGCCAGTCGTCGCCGATGACGTCGCAATGCCGCTCGAACAGACTGGTTGAGCGGTCCAGCACCTCGACCACCTCCGGTTTTTCCACGGCGCAGTCTCCTCGCGAACGAGGAAACGGGGAGACCGGCGCTATGACAGGCGTGTGCGTCTGCGCACGAAGGTCCGCTGGCGTCTCGTGCCAGCTCGGCTGACCCTGGATGCGTGCGGCAGCTTCAAGGGCTGGCGTGTGCTTCATGCGCACGCCTAGCCGAGCCATCACGGGCCGTAAGCGGCGCGCCAGCATCTTCACCGGTTCGAGTCGCTTCGGTGCCAACTCGGTGATGGCGTCCTCCGACAGCTTTGGGGGCAGGCGGGGGTTCTTTACCGCCAAGAACGCATGCAGTGCGGCGGCTTGGGCGGCAGGTGATGGGTATGCGTCGGCGCCAGGCGCCGTAGGGTCTGGAATGGGCATTGATGAGCTCCGAATCGAAAGCGCACAAGGACGGCACGCGTTATCCGGCTTTCGAGAGGTCACCAAGCCGGTTATGGATACCCAGGGACTTCACCGTGCCAGACGAATCTGGTGCGTGCACTGCTGGGCGCCCGGAGCCCGCGGTTCGGCTTGAACCGTGTGGTCATGCTACGGATGCGAACGGCCGTGTCAAGGCGAAAAACGATTCGGCATCGGTCGGTGCAGTCGTCGCACTGCGCCTTTCAAACACCGCTTGTTACGCTTACGCGATCCGATTCTCCTTAGTGCAAACAGACTTGCGCTGTACTAAAGGACGTCTTGTTAGGTCGGGCCAGCTCGCTGGACACTGCGCCTTTCACGCGAGAGCCGGAGCTGGTTTCGAAGACCATTACCCGCGTTGCCAAAGAGGGCTTCGAAGACGGGCTGCAAGACCAAGCGTATGCCCACACTGGAGAGCCCTGGGCAAGCCGACAGATGAGGTGCGGGCATCTCTACCTAGCGAGCTGAGGCAAACGAGCCGCTCACCCGCTGCAACTGCGTTAGGCCGACGCCGGCGACCCCGGTTCGGCGGGCAAAACCAGAGAGTCCCACCAGCGCAGCAGCGCGCCTCTTGCGAGGTGGTGGAACGTTGGCAGGTTGATCGGCAGGTCCTTGGCAACCCAGTAGCCGCCCTCCGTTGTCACGGCCAACGCCTCCGTTCCCAACTCAACCAGCGCGCCATCGGCATCGACCCGACTAGCAGGCAGGCACATCGGCGCGGGAAACGGCGTGCCACCATGCAGCGCTTCCGACCGATACCCGTAGACGATCCTTAGCACCGATTCCATGTTCGCCGCGGTCCACTCGACCTGGTAGCCTGGTGACTCAGGCCGAACCGCCGGTGGCGCAGGAAGATGCTCGACGACGAAGGCGACGAACTTCTCGGTGGACTTGACGAGGTGCGAGAGCTTCTTCGCGACAAATGCCATCAAGTCGTCGCCGCCAACGTCTTGCACACGCTTTGCAAGGTCCGGCATCGCCGCCTGCAGGTTCCCAACTGGTGTGCCCCAGCTTCTCTTCCAATGATTGGCTCCCGTTTCAAGCGCAGACACCAACAGCAGCCAGGCGAGGTTCGGTACCGATTCGGCGACCCACAGCGCGTCCTGGTACAGGCGGGCTGCACGTACCAGCTCGATGCAGTCCTCCCGACCTAAGGTAGGAATGGAGCTCAGCCTTGGTATGAGGTCTCGCAAGTCCCCCTGCGCCGCCACTTCCGGAAGCATCGGCGCCTCTCGGTTTAGCAGCAGTGTCGGCGCGCCCCTGCGTCGCGGTGAGCCTGGCGTTCCGAGTTCATCACGACCGTCGAAGCGCCTGGTTTCGTCGCCTGCCATGAATCGCTTGCCGAGCGCCAACGACGCCAATGCTGCGACCTCGTCGGGTAGGCTACTCAAACGCCCGTTCCCGTGCCGAGTTCAGTGCGAACACGGACCCGGCGCGCCTGAATCGTTTTGGTGGAATCAGCGGCGATCTGCGCTAGTCGACGCAACCAATCAGGGGTACATTGCCGAACGGACGCGAGACTATGGACCTGGTCAGACTGCCGTTCAAACCCGAGCCGCGCTGACGCTGAACTCTTCCCGAACTGAGCGACTGCGCTGCATTTCGAACGACACATCACGCAGCTCCCATGCCCATCACAGATGCATCCCACACGACCTCCTGGGCGGCGTTCTTGCGCAACGCAGCATGACCCACGCCAACCTATTGATTGCACGACTTGGTCGACAGGACCGGCAGCTGTTGCTCGCAATCGGTGACAACGTTCGCCTCTTTCCAGGTGTCGTGCTCTTCGAACGCGGGGAAGGCGCAACGCCTGTGTTCTTTCCGACCGCAGGTGCTGTGGCTCTGACAGTGCCTTCGCCGCCGACGGTGGGTCTGGGAATTCTGCTAGTCGGCACCGAGGGCATGCTCGGAATGCACCGCGTGCTCGGGGATTGCCAGTCGATGATGCGCGCGGCCGCACAGACCACTGGCAGTGCCACGCGGATCGGTGCGACGGAGTTCATTCACGCACTGGAGTCCAGCCACACGCTCCGCGCCGCCATGCTCGCTTATGTCGGAGGGGTCGTGGACCATCTTGCGGCAGCTGCGGCATGCGCCCGATACAACTCCGTGCGGCGGCGCCTTGCGGGCTGGTTGATGATGAGTCGGGACCGGGAAGGAGCCGATACCTTTCATATCAGCCAGGATGCCCTTGCGCAGACACTGGGCGTTCGGCGCGTCGGGATCAACGCGGCAGCGCAGGAATTGCGGCAGTTGCACCTGATCGACTACCGCCACGGCGACATCACGGTTATCGACACTGCGGGGTTGAAAGCTGTCGCCGCCGACTCCTATTTCGCGTGCGGTGATGTCTCTGCCGATGCTCGCGCAAGTGCCCGGCTCGCTCGTCGTGCGAGCAGATCGCCCGTGGTCGCTGTCGCCGCAACCGGCGCTAACCGAAGTCAGTAACCCACTGGATACCCTGCGCGCGAGCGGACTCGATGGCGACCTCGGCGGTGGGGTGGGCGCCTCGGCGAACGGCAATTGTGCGAGGACGGCTGGGCCAGGTGTTTCTCGTTATGACAAGTGCAGGCTCGAACTCCCCGTTGTCGCTGGCTTGGGCACTGCATGTGAGCTCGTAGTCCTTGAGCCGAAAAGTCTGCGTCTCAATCATGGCTACCCCTGGTTGGTGTACCAGTATGCGCGCAGGCTGGGTGGATTGGTGCTTACCGCTTTGCTGTCTGCTGTGCGATTCGAAGCGGCGGCACATTCTTCGCATTGTGTAGACCAACGGTAAGCGCGCGGGCATCACACCCCCGCGCGGATGGGCCGACTAAGGCGTCAGGCTGGGATGCCAGCGATGAGGCAGTAGCTCGTCAATCTGCGACGCAGGCTGCGTTGGCAGCCTGGTCAGTACGTCCTTCAGATAGGCGTACGGCTCGAGGCCTTGTGCGTCTTCTTGTTGCTCGGCTTGAGCATCGCCACCGGCGTCTCGTCGGCATGCAGCACCGCGCTCCTGAGCATCACCTGCTTGAGCGCATCCACCAGCGGCTGCAGCTGCACGCCGCACTGGCCCACCCAACTGGCCAGCGTCGAGCGGGGAATGGCCAGGCCCGCGCGGCCGAGGATGTGCTCCTGGCGGTACAGGGGAAGATGATCCTGGTACTTGGCCACCAGTACCTGCGCGAGCAGCCCCGTGGTGGGGATGCCCTTGTCGATGATGTGCGGCGCCACCGGCGCCTGAACCAGGGTCTCGCACTGGGTGCAAATGCTTGGCGCTTCGCGATTCGCCGCAGGAAGCCCTACAGGATGCCTACAGTGACGCGCGCAAGCTGATACGGATGTGGGCGGAGAAAGTACGCATCTGACGTGCAGATAGGCCAGGAGTTTTCCGGCGGGCGACGACCCTACCCTCGGGCCGTCCCGCGCAATGGAACGACCTTCTCGCCAGTGAGCTTCGCGAGCTGCTTCTTGAGTTGGAACACCTCACGGAGCAAGGAAATCTCACGAGCAATGGTCCTTCACGAACTTCTTCTCTGACCGCCACGCGCGAAACGGGTCGATGTGTTCCAACTCGCGTAGGTCCTCATTGGTCATGGGCGCGTACAGCTTCTCAGGGAGCTGGCTGTCACCACGGATGCCGAGGTTGCCCGGCACAAAATAGCCGGCAATGGGCATCATGGGCTGAGCTGCGAGGTTCGCGTACTGGCCGATGAAGATGGCAACCGTGCGGCAGAGGCCGCTTGGCAAGCAATCCTGTTCGCCAGGGGCTTGGCTCGGCATCACGCAATGGCCGACGCATTCGCGCTTCGGACGCGCTTCGATACGGTCCATCCCCCATCGCTACCAAGCCAGCCGAAGATCATCATCGTGCACGCGACAGTGCAATTCATCATCAGTGGATTCGACCTCGTCCACGCTGAGACGGACGATGGCGAATTGACTCTGTCTATCGGTAAGCGCGTGACGGGTGTTGACTGGCACAGCTTGGTGGTGGGTCAGCGACTGCGATGCGTGGTGCAAACGGGTGCGGGGACGCGCGTGTTGAGAGCCGATGTCTTGCCATGAGGGTTCCGGCTGCCACCGACGAGGATCGTCAGAAGCAGCATTCCAAGAGGGTGCTGCTCGACAGCCGTCAGCAGCTCTTTGATCTTCTTGGCATCAGGGAGGGGTAGCTTCATTTCTTGCTCCACCACCGCACCGCCGCCGCCAAAACGTTAACTGCGGCGTGCGGGGTGAAGCAATTGTGGCAGCGGACTCACCACATGCTGATCCTCGCAATTGAGACAGCAGGTGACCAAGCCGTAACGGGAGAACCCCAAAAAGCTAATGCAGGCGTACGTGGAGGCGCTATGGACCCTTAGACCAAGGAAGCGCTTGAAGAGCGGCTCGCGCTGCTGGTCGGTGCTCAGTTTGCTGAGCTTCGCGCTCTGACCCTCCATCAGGACGAGCAGCAAGATCAACAGCTTCATCAGCGCCTCGCGGAAGCGGACCTGCGGGAGGTGGACCTCCTCGATTACTTCGAGCATTGGTCCTGGCTTGGCATCCGCAGGCTTTGGTAGCCGGAACGCTCCCTGCTGACAAATGCGGGATCGCCGGGGCCGGAAAGCTGTCTTGACGGCGCGCCGCTACTTCCGCTATCTTTGCGCCCACGCAAGTTGCCGCGTGTCAGCGTGTGCGCCAGGCAGGCCCCTCTCGGTTCGCCCAGGTACGGCAAAGGCAGCAGACCATCCGCACCCCGTGTTTCCACACCGAAGCCGGGACAACGCACACCGTCCGTCACGGCTTCATCGGTATGGAGACATTCGATGTCACCCGACTCTTCCCCCGTCTCGGCGGTGCGCCCGCTGATTGACCAAGCTCGCGCGCTTGTTGGCTTTCTGCTGGCGCACGACCACAAGCTTGCCGAGTCCGACAGCCAGCGCCTTTGCGCGGACCTTCCCCTCGATCCCAAAGCGGCCGCGAAGCAGCTGCGCGTCGGCCTTGCGCCCCTGGCAGTCGACATCAAGCACACCCATGCCTTGAAGGCGGTTGCAGTCCTGCGCGGCAGTGCAAGATTCCTGGACCTTGGCGCGCAAACCCAGTACGTCGTCGCAGACTGGTCGCCTGACGCTCCTGGTGTCAGCGCCGACCCTGTGCGCCTGACGAGCTTCGCCAAAGCCGCCGACCAGTTCTGCCGGCGACTTTGCGACCAGTTTGAGAACGACCCACCGCTCGTGGTCATGCGTTGCCGCCGCACGCATGTCAGCATCCGCGCGACGAGCCGCGCCACCAGCGCCTGGTGGTCGTTGCTCCTGGTGCCTGTTGACGCTGCCGGCGTCGACACCGTCTTCGAGGATCGCAAGGACGTCGAGCGCTTGACCGAGCGCGTGCGTCGCCTGGTTGAAGGTGGCCTCGCCGGCTGGGTCGACGGCTTGTACAACGTATACCAAGTCTCCGCCGAGGCGGACGATGACGTACTTGATGGAAACTCGATCTTGGAATCCGAGTTCCCAGCCGTGGACCAACTGCCAGCTGTCACCGACGACAGCCCCGCGGAGGGGCTTCCGATACGCCAGGAAGAGTGGCAGGACTTCCTCAAGCGCGATGAGTTCTTCCGCCGGCGCAAGGAAGTTCCTCTCGCACAATGGGCGCGGGAGATGCGCCTGGGAGCCGCCGTGCCGCGCTACGGTGACGTGGTTTTCGACCAGGACGCCTTCGAACAGGCCCGCTCCGCCGCCGGTCTGACCTGGTCGGACATCGCCGAACTGTTCCAGGACGACCTCAACGATGAAATCGTCCAAGAGCTCCAGGTCGGCAAAGCCTGCCTCAGCTCTCTGCAGGTCATCGCCGAAGCCCTCGACATCGACCCGAACAGCCTGCTCACGAGCCAGCGCTCAACGCCGCGCATCCCGCTGCCGCTGCATTCGGACATCGCAATGTGGCTCAGCCGCATTGACGCCGTAGTGTCCGAGCCGCATGGTTCTGCGCCTGCTCCGGCTGGCATCGCTGAACGCCTTCGCGCGCTGTGCGCCGTGCCCCTCGATGTGCGCCGGCACTGGGACAAGAAGCCTCCGGCCGCCCTGGAGGAGCTGAACCGTGAAATTCGCTTCGCGGGGCTCATCGTGTGCGCTGGCATGGGCGTACGCTTCGTGCATGACCTGCCGCTGGGCCTGCAGCGTCCCACCTCGATTTCGATCCTGGAGTTCGACCGGCAGATTGACGTCCTTACTCAGGGCGGTCAGTTGCCCGACGGCGTCACCTCCATGCAGCTGGAACCCGAGAGCGACCCCGTCACGCCGGAATGGCTCGCGCGCTTCAACAAGCCTCACTTCACTGCCAATGACCTGCTGCGCTACAGCGACATGGTCCACGAGCACACGCAAGAAGACGACGACTGGAAAGACCGTTTCACCACCAAAGCGTTCGTGGGCGTGAAGCTGTTCAACAAGGATGCCGAAAAGGCCCACGCGGCCACCGTGCGTATGACGGCTCTTTCGCGGCTTATCGAGAGGCGGCCGATGGAGCCGTGGGTGCGCAAGAACCGCGACCCTCAGGAAACGTCGCTGATGATTGCCGAAGCCGGCTTCGAGGCTGCAGCGCGCTGTGAGCTTGTCGACGTGGACGGCGAGCCCGGTTTCGACGACCGCACGTTCTACATGCTCTGCGTCAAACACGCTCGAAAGTACAACTGATAAGGCAAAACAGACAGGGGGAATCTTGAGCTCAGCACGAACTATCGAGGCGATCCTTGGCAGCACCGCCGCGCGCGAGGTGGCACGCTTGGAAGAGCAACGCGCAGCGTGGGTCAACGCCAGCAGCGCGAAAGACATCGTCGAAAAGCAACTGCGCGAGTTCACTGAGAACTCGGCGCTAATGCAGGCTAAGGCAATGCAGTCGGCCGCCATGACCCTCGGCCAGCAGTACAAGGACCTGATGGAGTCTGGGAGCACCGCGAAAGCCATGCGGCAGGCCCTGGAAGCGTCTGAGCGGGCGCAGGCAACGCAGATGCGAAAGATGTTCGATTCGATGGCCGACATCCGCAAAAGCCTTGTGGACGCCGGCGGGTCCCACCTGCGCGGTACCGAGTTCCTGGGAATCGACGCGGGCTCAGCTGGTTTGGCCCAACTGGTGAAGGAGATGTCCGGCGTCGGAGCGGTTGCCGCAATGCTGGCCAAGGAAGCCGAGGAGTCGCGGGCGCGGACCAAACGGCTGCTCGAGGACGTAGGCATTGGTTCCAGCGCCAGGCGCATCGCCGAGGAGTTCGAGCGAATAAACAGGCAATGGCGGGTGCCTGGCGAAGCATTGGGCATGGGCGAGGTGTTAAGACACGTCCAAGAGCAACTCCGCGCGAGCACCGCCCTGCCCACCATCGACTGGGGAACTGCGACCGCCCTGGCAAGAGCCATGGGCCCGGTCGGACTGGAACATCAGCTGGCGCTGCTGGGCATCGCGCCGGACGGCTCGATGGAGCAGCCGTCCACGCAACCAGAGCGAGGCATCCTCAGTCGGAAGCAGAACGAGGCGATAGCGTTGGTGAGCCTGCTGCTCACGCTGCTCATCTTCTTCTACCAGGAGTACAACAACGCTCAGCAGCAAGCCAAGACCGACGCCATTCAAGCCGAGCAAAGTGCGAAGCTGGATGCGCAGGCGCGGCAGCTAGAGGGTCTGGCAGCCCTGATCCAGAAGTCCCTGGCGCAAACAGCTCAGAGCCACGAGGAGCGCTTCTTCGTCCGCTCGCGCCCTGCCCCTGTTCGCAGAAAGCCCCAGCAAGGCGCCGCAGTGGACGGCCAGCTCATGCCCAATGAAGTGGTGCGGGCCATCGACAAGGACGGCAAGTGGGTAGAGGTTGAGTATTACCACTGGCTTCACGAGGAGTACCGCACGGGCTGGGTGCTGAAGAAGTACCTGGAACGGGTGCCGGCCAACTACTCGGCGGGTTCCAAGTAGCGTCGACGGCGCCAAGCGAAATTCCGCGCCGCCGCCCGGAACTTGACGCCGCAGCGCTACACCGGCGGCAGGTCGTATGTTTCCTCCTCCTGCACCTCCTCCTTCAACACAGAGCACGGTGAGCACTTGGAGGACGCAGAGTACGTGAGGCCATGACCACCGCAAAAATAAGAAATACGTTTTAATATCAAGGCGTTACTGCATATTTATGTGCGGTTTCATGCAAATTGATTTATGCGAGTTGATCTAATAAACTATCATTACAGCAGCTGTCTCTAGCGACCTCGCTAGGTTCAATTGCCTGCATTCCGCGTCTTCAATCTTCGCCTTTTTCGTTGGCAGCGGGGACACTGGAAGCATCAAACGACGCGAAGGACGCACCATGCTGATCCCCAAACAAGCCGCGAAGCGGCCGAAGATGTCAGAGCGAGCGCAGCAACAGCAGGAGCTGCACTTTCCGGGCTGGAATCTGCTTTGGCTGTGGAACCGCAAGGTGCACCACGGGTACGCCACCATCGCCCGTACTTTGCCCTTGGGGATGCAGGCCATCGACGCCCAGTCGAAGGGGCAGCCGGCAGGGCACACGCTCTTCTGTCTGTGGGCCCGCTCGCCCGACCATCCGTTGGTCATCATCGAGAACCCGGCGACGTTCGCAGCTGAGGCCGGCTTTACTGGTGAGCGTGCGGTCGATACCTGGCGCCGACGCATGAAGCGCCTGCAGGAGCTCAAGTTCATCGCAGCCAAGAAAGGGCCCGCAGGCGACTTCAGCTACGTCCTCCTGCAGAACCCCAACGTGGCAATGGAGTGGATGAGGCAAAGCGGGCTAGTGCAGGACGAGCTCTACAGCCGTTTCCTGATCCGGGTGACCGACGTCGGCGGCCTCAGCGAAGTCGAGGCAATTCGTGCCGCATGGGCTGCGGAGCGCGCGGCGCAAGCCGCCGCGCTGGCCGCACAGGTTGCGGCGGCTGCCACTGAACCTGTGCCGCCTCCGGCCGCCACCGCGGGCGTGCCGACGGAGGCGGCATCATGAGCGTTCGTAAGCCCGGGCCCAACGGCGCCCAGAGTCCCTACGTCGCCTTCACAGATGACCGGCAGCGCAAATGGGCCTTGATGTCTCGAGACGTGAGGTTGGTGCTCATCGCCTTGATCCTCGCCATCGGCGGCGGCGCAACGCTGAAGTGGTCAGCGCTCTGGCATATGGTCGGCGGAGGCTGAGAACGTAGTACCTCCCTGCTCCAGAATCCGAAAGCCGCACGTTTTCGATACCGACACCGGATGCGGCGGTGGAGCACGGCGGCTTCCTTCCCAACGAATTCAACGTCTCAGCCCGTTCGATGGCGAGCTTGGCGACCTGTGCTCCGGGCAAAAACGCGGATGGCCTTGCCATTCTTGACACGGGTCGCACCGCTCGCCGTGCAGCCCTTTGGTGCACGAACAATGACCACTGCGACGCCGCAGGCAGCGCACTGCTTCTGTAGAAGCGGGATGAAATCGGCCGGCTCTCGTATTCGCGTCAGCGGCTTAAACGCGGGCAGCAGTTGTTGGAAGCGCGCACGGTTCCAGGCATCCACAGGGCGCTCCTCTGCAGCCAGCTCACCTTCCCTAAGCCATGCCGCTACCGATGCCGACTGGGCCGAGAAGACAGGCGACGTCCTCCCCCTTGACGCTTGTCTGCCATCCAGCTAATGCCACGGCCGCCCTAACGGCCTTTCGCAACTAGCGTATCGACATACCCAACCCAAGTTTGTCCGTTGCCCTGAAGCAACTATGGACACGAGTGAGCGGTTATCGCCCGTTAACTAAAAAATTGCCGTATAGCGGGATTTATATAGTTGAGCGGCGAGGCACTTGCAATTGAATTTGAAGAATGCTTAAAAAAGCAAGTTAATCGCATTTCAAGTTATACCCGCTCCCTAGGCCTGCTTAACAGCGCCGGAATTCTGGCTGCGTAGCACATAAGGCGCAGCTCGTCCAGCCAGTTGACCTTCCGCGCACTGCCCTCCACGATTTCATTGCCTCCCAATGTATCGGCAACCCAGCATCAAAAATCATGGCATATCTCGACCGTATTAGGCAGACTGAGTTCGACATTAGGCTTGACGAGCGTGGTTTAGTTACCTACGCGGAAAAACCAATTGGCCATGAAAATTTGCCTCAACTATTTTGGGCGAATCACAGCGGATGGGATGAAGCGAACCGCTGGTTCTATGAACGGCATGTGAATGCCGATGCCAAAATCGAGACCGTTGATCGACAGGCTAAATATCTCGCCTACTACGCCAAATTTCTTGAAAAAATTAAGCGAGATTGGCGACATTTTCCTTCAACGAGGAAAGAACAAGTGCTGCGAAGGTTCAGAAAGCACCTGATTGACTGCATGAATTCCGGCGACCTTGCATGCTCCACCGCACAAAACTGCATGGCAGTAGCGATTCAGTTCTATCGCTATGCTGTTCTAAACAATTTTCTTCGTCCTCATAGCCCCATGTGGCAAGACAAACACGTCCTAGTTCCCTACTTCGATACGGCGGGCTTCAAACGAAGTCTATTAAGGAGAACAACAGACCTCTCGATACGGCATCGCCACGCAGTAGGACGGCGGCTTGAGGAAGGTTTACTCCCCATTAGCGACGTTCACATGAATAGCCTACTCGAATTCACCGCGCGTGAGGAAACCATCGAACTACACCTGATGCTCAGTGTCGGCTTCCTGACCGGCGCTCGCGTAAGCACTGTCGCAACCCTAACAAAATCCTCCGTCGCCACGGCGCGACCCGATCCACTTACGCCGGGAATATTTCTACTTCACGTTGGACCGGGAACGCGAATCAAAACAAAATTTGATGTAAAGGGAGACATCATGCTTCCCAAGGCCCTTCTTGACGACCTGGCGACTTACTCGCGGAGTAATCGGCGATTATATCGAGAAGCCAAAGCGTCCAAGGTCGACAAGGATTTGCTGTTCTTGACCCAGCAAGGGGAGGCGTATTCATCAGATTCGATAGGAAGACTCGTTAGGGCCATGAGAAGGAAAGCAGTTGATGCAGGCCTTCAATTCATGGCGAAATTCTACTTCCATCAATCACGCGCGACGTTTGGCACCTCGCTCATGCAGATTCTCCTTGACTGCAAAGTTTCCGCCTCTGAGTCAATTCGAACAGTCAGGGATGCAATGCTGCACAAAGACGAAAAGACAACATGGGGCTACATTCACTTTCTGCAGAGCACAAACGGAAAGCAGAAGGTTGCAGCTCGGTTCAACGAAGCTTTCACTGGGGTCCGGCACCGGGATTGGTCAAAGTACCGCGATGAATAGCACGCCTCTACCCAATTTGACTTTCCCAAGCGTCAAATTCGGAGCCAATGAAACACCATGGGATTTGATTTCACTGCTTTATAAAGGCGGCGCAGCCACACGTATCAATCTGGTCGCTGAACAAATTCAGAAAGGCACCTTTGGCGGACCAATACTAGAGCGTCTACCCTTGATTCAGGCATTTCACCAATTGATCGACGATGCCCTTGAAGCGGGCGGTCCAAGGGATACAGCAAGCAGCGAAATTGCGATTCTTCGGACGTTTTATGCGTTTGCGGATCGCAACGGTCATTCGATGACGCTCGAGACGGTGAAGGATACCTTTATCGCATTTGCTGATGAGCTATTCGCCCGAACTTTGATTAAGCGAAAGGCTACCCCAGGGCCAAGAAAGCCCGGGGGATTACATCCGCTAAAACTTGGTTCTGCCATTACTCAAGGAAACACGGTCTCAACAAAGCTCGACGAAATTCTGGACCGCCAAACACCGCTAATATCTGCAACGCGCCTTATTACCCCAAGAATACGTAAATCCGTTCAAGGGATTCAAGCGGAGAAGCAGAATCTAAAGCAGACTTTCGAATTTGGGCATCTGCTGCAAGATATTTGTGATGCACTCACCCTGGAAAACATGCAACACGACGGGCTTCGCATACATCTCCGAAGCGGTGAGCATATTTCGCTAGGGCGCGATGGTGACGCAAAGACCTCCGCCAAGATTGACGGGGGAACAGACCCGATTCGCAACCTTCTCGTCAATATACGAATTGAAGCGGAGCTTCAGATGTTCATTGGGCAGACGGGGCTGAATTTGGAACAGGCCCACAACGCGCAATTAGCGAACTTCGCGTACGCAAGCCACTTAGACGGCTATCAAGTAAAGGACAGGAAAGCCCGACGTTCCGGTGCCGTCCTCTTCGAGATTTTTCGTGACTACAAGGAGCATTTCGAACGCTATTTACGCTGGCGCAAGATCATTTCTCCAAGTTCAATTAGGCTATTTCCATTCGTACGACGGGAAGGCACGAGGGAAGATTCCAGGTTTCAAGGCCATCGTATCCGAAGGCTATGTCGAGCCTTGGGAAAGCCCTATATTAGTCCGCGCGAACTTCGAGGAACTAGAGTGAACTGGATTCTGCGTGAATCAGGAAATCCTGAGTTAACGGCAGAGATGAGTCAGCACACTCAAGAGACGCTTGGGCGGGACTATGAAAAACCCAGTCTTCAAAGAGCATCGGTGCAAGCTTTACGCTTCTGGGATCGAATGGACCCAACGAGAGGTCGGACGATTCCAATCGCCCCAGGCGAGTGTCTTGGCTACGCATCGCCGTTGCCTGAACGGCCTAATAATATTCCTAAGCCCGACTGCACCAATACCGCAGGTTGTCTGTGGTGCGAAAGCCACCGCGACGTAGACGCACCTGAATATGTTTGGGCGCTCCATAGCTTCTTGCATCTGAAGCTAATCGAGGAATCGAAGTCCAAGCTTACCAAGCGAGATAATCCATTGTCTCCAAATTTTAAGACTCTCGAGCGAATACAAGAAAAGCTTGCTTGGTTTAAGTCCTCCAATGCGACTCGCAGGTCGTGGGCGGCGGAGGCCGCAGAGCGAATTTCCAACGAAGACTTTCACCCAGATTGGCGCAGCGTTATTCTGGAACTTCATGGAGTCTTTTAATGAAGATTCTCTTGGAGCTTGCTTTTCGAATAATTGAAAGCCCGTTAGCACCAGATCATCGGAGCTACCGTCCCCCGAGTTGGCCTCCCCCTCCTGATTGGGTAGTTAGCTACGACGGCGATGGAAATACAGTATCGCGTTGGAGCGATACAATGTGGGATTTTTCCCATTTGGCCGGCCGCCCACTTAAATTGAAGTTCGACAGTGGATCGTCCAAGCGATTGGCACGGATAGGGGAAGAAAACAAGAATCTACTGCGCCTAATCGCCACCTGGATGTTATGGGGCCCCAAAGGCGCACGCGCTTGGAATAGCTTACAGCACAGCTTTCGACTAATTCGGAGAATAGTCGTACTCTGCGAAGAGAACAAAATATCTGCAGCAGACCTTATGCGCTTTCCTAGGGTCTTCGCAGAAATGTCCAAAACCATTCCTCGTGGCAACGCGCGTCGAAACTTGATACGCCAATTTGACACGTTATTGCAGGCTCGCGAACATCTGGGCTTCTCAATCGTCGACGAACATGGGATTAGGGAAATTGCCAGACTAGGGCTGGATGATGTTGAGACAGAACAGACCGCCTACATTCCGCCTCGAATTTGGTCCTATCAGGTTGGGCGTCTCCGCGAATGCATAGACGACTTCCTTGCACATCAGGAACAGATCAAGGACTGCTTTGACTTTTGCCTGCAAGCCTACGCCAGTTCGTTTGGATCACTCGAATTGGCATTTACTGGCGACGAAGAGATGCGAAAGAATTGCCTTCCATTTTCCAAGCGCGCTAGGGAAGGATATGAGCAGAAAGGGTACGTGGGCCAATTCTCTGAAACTGCAAAGCGGTTCGGAATATTGCCACTACTTCAAAAATGGCTTGGGCAAAAGGAGCAACTTTCGGTCTCAATGCTTTCTAGCTATTTTCTATTGGTGCAGTTTGCAGGGATGGCGTACACAATAAACTTCACTCTACAACGAGTAGAGGAAGGAAACTCCCTACGCTCCGACTGCCTTCAGTGGGATGAAGATGAATTACTTGGCCCCATTCCGTTGATTTGCGGGGAAACAACCAAGACCGAAGTCGATAGCGATGCACGATGGCCAAGCAGTCCTTCGGTTGAGGTAGCAATCTCTGCCATGCGTATCGTTGCCGCTATGCGAATAAAGTGCGTCGTCGCGAATCCAGCACTTCACTGCGACAAATACGACCAAGAGAATCCGCACCTGGTGCATGGGAGCTTTGAACCCTGGGGGACTGGGCCGAAGGGACGAACAGCTTACTCTGTGCGCCCCACGGCAGTCAACTATCAAAACCTCATTCGAAGATACCCAAATCTTTTCGAATTAGATGCATTGCGCATCACTGAGGAAGATTTGGCATTTGCCAGACAGTTCACTTCGAATCTAAACGAGAAGGAATTTCTCGTTGGCGGGATTTGGCCATTAGCATGGCATCA
Source organism: Burkholderiales bacterium C2 (assembly GCA_005503085.1). Taxonomy (GTDB): domain Bacteria; phylum Pseudomonadota; class Gammaproteobacteria; order Burkholderiales; family Burkholderiaceae_C; genus Roseateles_E. Next base: position 190,271 of record SCOI01000009.1, read on the forward strand.
ATTGCGCCGGACTACGGCCGTAAATATGTTCGCAAGCGGGATGATAGATGACAGTTCTATCCAAACGATAATGAAACACCGGTCGCTCGCACAGACTGTTTACTATGGGCGAAATCACACTCGACTTCGTTTCAATGATGATATTGACAAGATAACAACCGCGGCAAAATACGAAACGATGGCTCGACAAATTAGCTCATTGCTCTCGGATCGCTACGTATCCCCAATGGGGACACGCAGAAAGGACGAAATTGTTGTAAACCTCATGAGCGCCCGCGATTTCGAGAAGTTGGTCAAGGCGGGGCAGAAAGGGGAAATCTCATTCCGAGAAACCCGCCTTGGGGGCTGCGCAAGGACGGGCCCTTGCGAATATGGCGGAGTCGAATCTGTAGCGAGATGCGCCGGCGGCGATGGCAAGAGGCCCTGTGGCGAGGCCATATTCGACAAGAAGAGGAAGCCGTCTGTCGAGCGTCAGCTTAAAGCTGTCGAGGCGAAGCTACGTATTGTTGATGCGAAGAGCCCCCGTGGAATGGCTCTTCAAATGGAAGCCAATGGCCTAAGGAACTTTCTACATGACATCGAATAAAGAGACTGCAGAGGCACGGTTTGGCGCGGCGTTTGAACGCTTGAAAGCCAACAGCCCAATCGTTGTGGCCGTTGGTACGCCGGTAAGTCAAAACAACGTCGCCCTTGAAGCTGGGACTGACACAACGGCGCTAAGGAAGTCTCGCTATCCAACCCTAGTGAAAGCAATCCAGGACTATGTGTCCGCGCGGGATGCAGTCCCATTGAAGGCCAAACATGGGCGCCAACAGGAGCAAAGAGCTCGGGAAGAGGACTCTGATCGAGCTGACCGAATGCAGCGTGAGCGGGACATCGCGCAATCCAAGCTGAATGCCGTCCAAGACAAGCTCATCGAGACGCTGATGCAGGTCAAGGCGTTGCGAGTTCAACTGAACGACCGCCTTCCTCCACCAAGCCCTTTGAGACCATAGGTGCAGCGCATCTAGCGAATCGTGTTTGGCGTCAGCCAGTGCAATCGTTAGCATTGGCCATGGACATCGCATGAACGAAAATATCGCTTTTGCGTCATGTACTTGCAGTGTGTCCATAGCATTGTCATTCCGGGGTGGCTGTCCAACGTCTAAACCAAAGAAGCGGCATTGCGGCCACACCGGCCGCAAGCTCTGGGCTAGGATGGGGCGAATGCCGCGCCCTCATCGTCTGCTCACCAGCTGGCCCGTGCAGGCCCTGGCTTTGGCCCTGGCCTATGCGCTGCTGGGCCTGCTGACGGTCAAGCTGGCCATCCCTCCGAACTACGCTTCGCCGCTCTACCCCGGTGCCGGACTGGCGCTCGCTGCGGTGCTGTGCCTGGGCCGCAAGGTCGCGCCGGGAATCTGGCTGGGCTCCTTCGGCGTCAATCTGTGGCTGGGCCAGGACATCGGCCTGAACTCCCTGCTGGTGCCGGCCGTGGCCGGGGCCGGCGCGACGCTGCAAGCCATGGCGGGGGCCTGGCTGGTCGGGCGCTGGGTCAGCCAGCCTCTGACGCTGTCGGAGCCGCGTGACCTGGCGCGCTTTTATCTGCTCGGCGCCGGCCTGGCCTGCGTGGTCAGCGCCAGCTGCGGCACCGCCGCCCTGCTGCTGGTCGGCGCCATCGCCCCGGCCGATCTGGGCGCCAACTGGGCGTCCTGGTGGCTGGGCGACACGGTGGGTGTGCTGATCGGCGCGCCAGTGGCCCTGACCCTGCTGGCGCAGCCGCGCAGCGCCTGGGCGCCGCGCCGGCTCAGCGTCGGCCTGCCGCTGTTGATCGCGACCCTGCTGATGGCCCTGGCCACGCTGAAGGTCAGCGAATGGGACGCCCACCGCGAGCGCAGCAATTTCGAACGCGAGGCCGCCGCCGCCGCCAGCGCGCTGGAGACCGCGCTGCGCGAGCCGCTGGGCGCGCTGGAGGCCATGCACGGGCTGCTGCTGGTGGCGCCGCAGATCAGCCGCGCCGATTTCGAGCGCGGCAGCGCCGCTTACCTGCTGCCCGGCGGCAATCTGCTGGCCCTGGGCTGGGCCGCCGAGCTGGCACGCGCCGATGTCGCGGCCTTTGACCTGCAGGCCCGGGCCGACGGCCTGCCCGACTACCGGGCCCGGGATCGCCAGCGGCCCGGCGACTTCAGCCCCGCGGCGGACGAGCCGATGCTGGCGATCCGGCTGATCGAGCCGCTGGCGCGCAACGCACCGGCCCTGGGTGTCAACATCCGTTCGATCCCGGCCTCGCGCCTGGCCTTGCAGCGCGCCCAGCGCACCGCCCTGCCCTCGGCCACCGCCGGCTTTCAGCTCTCGCAGGACAGCGGCGTCTCGATCGGGGTGGTGGTCTACCAGTCTCTGTACTGGGGCCAGCCCAGCACCGAGGCGCTGCGCCGGCTGACACACCGCGGCGTGGTGTTCGCCACCATCCGACCCGATCTGCTGGTGCAGACCGTCTCGACCACGATGCCGGCCCATCTGCGGATCTGCCTGGTCGACACCGATCCGGCCGCCCCGCACCGGCGCCTGGCCGGCCCGGCCGGCTGCGAAACCCTGCCCGGCGCGGCGCTGCACACGCTGCGTCCGGTCAGCTTCGCCGGCCGCAACTGGGACATCGTGATCTACGCGCCGCAGGGCGGGCCGCGCGAGTCGGGCCGCAGCAGCTGGGCCTTCGCGATGGTGGGCCTGCTGTGCACCGCCCTGCTGGGAGCGCTGCTGCTGACCGTGACCGGCCGGGCACGCCGCATTGCCGACCTGGTGCAGGAGCGCACGGCCGAGCTGCAACACGAGGTCGGCGAGCGCGAACGTGCCTCGCGCGCGCTGATCGAGAGCGAACGACGCTTCCGCAATATCTTCGACAACGTGCCGATCGGCATCATCTTTGCCGACCTCGACGGCATGCCGCAGGAAGCCAACCCGCACATCTGCCGCATGCTGGGCTATACGGCCGAGGAGCTGCTCAGCCGGCGCAGCCTGGCCATCACCCATCCGGACGACCGCAGCGAAGACGTGCGCCTGGCCCGCCTGCTGCTGGCTGGCAAGATCGGCATGTACCGGCGTGAGAAGCGCTATCTGGCCAAGGACGGCCGCATCGTCCATGGCCGCGCGCTGGTCAGCCTGCTGCGCGACGCCAAGGGCGAGCCCTATCGGCTGGTCGGCGTGGTCGAGGACATCACCGACCAGCTGAAGATGCGTGAGCTCGAGCATGCCCGCGCGTTGGCCGAGGCGGCCAACCGGGCCAAGAACGAGTTCCTGTCACGCATGAGCCATGAGCTGCGCACGCCGCTGAACGCGATGCTGGGCTTCACCCAGCTGCTGGAGATGGACCGCACGCAACCGCTGTCGGAGCGCCAGCGCGGCTGGGCTGCCCAGGTCCAGCAGGCCGGCTGGCATCTGCTGGAGATGATCAATGACACGCTGGACCTGTCGCGCATCGAGTCGGGCTCGATGAAGCTGGATTTGCAGCGCCAGAACCTGGCCGAGCTGCTCGACGATGCGCTGGCACTGATCGAGAAGCCGGCCGGCCAGCGCGGCATTGCCATCCACAAGGCGCTGGATCCGCAGGCGCTGCACGCGCTGGGCGACGCGACCCGGATCCGCCAGGTGCTGACCAATCTGCTCAGCAATGCCGTCAAGTACAACATCGAGGGCGGCAGCATCACCATCGGCACGCAGCGGGTCGATGCGCTGAGCGTCGAGCTCAGCGTCAGCGACACCGGCCTGGGACTCAGCCCGGCCCAGCTGGCCGCGCTGTTCCAGCCCTTCAATCGCTTGGGCCGCGAGCACAGCGGCACCGAGGGCACGGGCATCGGCCTGGTGATCTGCAAACGTCTGGCCGAGCTGATGGGCGGCGCCCTGACGGTCAGCAGTGTCGAGGGCCGGGGCTCCCGCTTCGCGCTGCGCCTGCCGGCCGCGACCGAGGCCGGCCCGGAGATCGGCGCCAGCGCGGCGCCGGTCGCCGAACCCGCGTATGCCGCGCCCCGGCGGGTGGTCTATATCGAGGACAACGCCACCAATGTCGAGGTGATGCGCGGCATCCTGGCGCAGCGCCGACAGATCCGGCTGGAGGTTCATGCCGATGGCCGCAGCGGCCTGGCCGCCGTGCTGGCCGATCCGCCCGATCTGCTGCTGCTGGACATGCAACTGCCCGACACCACCGGCCTGGCCCTGCTGCAGGCCTTGCGCGCCGCGCCACAATGCGCGGCGCTGCCAGTGGTGGCGGTGTCGGCCAATGCCCTGCCCGACCATATCGAGCGCACCCGCGCCGCCGGGGCCCAGCACTACCTGACCAAGCCGGTCGAGGTGCGCGAGTTGCTGGATCTGCTGGACGAATTGCTTGGCGGCATCGGGCCGCAGGCAAAATAAGAACCTCCCGCCAACCGTATTCAAGGTCCCGCCGCTCATGAGTTCCAACGCACTGGCCCCTGCCCCGTCCACCGCCCTGCTCGCCGCCGACTCCCGCTCCGCACGCGCCAGCGGCCAGTACCTGAGCTTTCGCATCAGCGCCGAGGAATACGGCATCGACATCCTGAAGGTCCAGGAAATCCGCTCCTACGAGGCCCCGACCCGGGTCGCCAACGCACCGGCCTTTGTCAAGGGCGTGGTCAATCTGCGCGGCGTGATCGTCCCCATCGTCGATCTGCGCCTGCGCCTGGGTCAGGCGGCCGAGTACAGCAGCTTCACGGTCGTGATCGTGCTGAATGTCTGCAACCGGGTGGTCGGCATCGTTGTCGACTCGGTCTCCGACGTGCTGGAACTGAAGGCCGACGAGATCATGGCCGCTCCCGAGGTCGGCTCGGCCATCGATACCCGCTTCGTCACCGGGCTGGGCAAGGTGGCCGAACGCATGCTGATACTGCTGGACATCGAAGGCATGGTTGGCAGCCCGGATTTCGGCCTGATCGACTGAGACCAAGCTCCCCATGTTAGTACCCGCTTACGCGGGGATTGTTCATGAATATGAACTGCAGCATTGACCCCAGCGGTTTAGCACTCTTTTGTAGGGAGTGCTAATATTGGCCCCGTTGGAGCCATGGGCTCCGTTTGGCTGAGGACATTCAATGACCACACCTACCGCACTGGCTGTTCGTGACCCCTGGGCTCTGCTGCCCTCGCTTGGCAATCTGGATGCCTACATCACGGCCGTGAATCGCCTGCCGATGCTGACCCCGGAGGAGGAGCTGTCTTTCTCGCGCCGCCTGCGCGAGCACGGCGATCTGGAGTCCGCCGGCCGCCTGGTGCTCTCGCATCTGCGTCTGGTCGTGTCGATCTCGCGCCAGTACGTCGGCTATGGCCTGCCGCAGGGCGACCTGATCCAGGAAGGCAATGTCGGCCTGATGAAGGCAGTCAAGCGCTACGACCCCGAGCAGGGCGTGCGCCTGGTCAGCTATGCCATGCACTGGATCAAGGCCGAGATCCACGAGTACATCCTGAAGAACTGGCGCATGGTCAAGGTCGCGACGACCAAGGCCCAGCGCAAGCTGTTCTTCAATCTGCGCTCGATGAAGCACAGCCTGAAGGAAGACGCGGCCGAAGGCCAGACGCACCGCAACACGCTGACCGAGGCCGAGCTCGAGCATGTGGCGCGTGAGCTCAACGTCAAGCGCGAGGAAGTGCTGGAGATGGAGACGCGGCTGTCGGGCGGCGATGTGGCCTTGGAGCCGCAGACCGACGACGACGGCGAGAGCTTCGCGCCGATCGCCTATCTGGCCGACGACAGCCAGGAACCGACCCGGGTGCTGGAAGCCCAGGCACGCGACGACCTGGCCGGCAACGGCATCAGCCGTGCGCTGGCGGTGCTGGATGACCGCAGCCGCCGCATCGTCGAGGAGCGCTGGCTCAAGGTCAACGACGACAGCTCGGGCGGCATGACCCTGCACGAGCTGGCGGCCGAGTACGGCGTGTCGGCCGAGCGCATCCGCCAGATCGAGGTCGCGGCGATGAAGAAGATGCGCAAGGCGCTGGCCGAGCCGGCCTGAGCACCTTCACCGCCCCATCAAAAAGCCCCTGCTCGCAGGGGCTTTTTTTATTCAGGCCTTCTCGGCCAGCAGCAGCTTCAGGTCATCGGTCAGCGCCTGGGCGCCCGAGCCATAGCGCGAGAACACCCGCACCCGGCCTTGCGCATCGAACAGAAAGCTCGCGGCCGTGTGGTCCATCGTGTACGAGCCCTCGGTCTTGCCCGGCACCTTGGCGTAATAGACCTTGAACTCCTTGGCCACCGCCTTGGTCTGCTCCTCGCTGCCGCGCAGTGCGACAAAGCTCGGGTCGAAACTGGCCAGATAGGCTTTCAGCAGCGCTGCGGTATCGCGCTCCGGGTCAACCGTGACAAAGATGCCCTGCACCCGCTCGCCGTCCGGGCCCAGCGCCTTCTTGACCTGGGCCAGCTCGGCCATCGTGGTCGGGCAGACATCGGGGCACTGCGTGAAGCCGAAGAACACCACCAGCACCTTGCCCTTGAAGTCGCCCAGCGTGCGGGGCTGGCCGTCCTGATCGCTCAGATTGAGCTGGCGGGCATATTCCGCACCGGTCAGGTCCACGCCCTTGAAGGCCGGCTTGGCGGTGTTGCCGAAGCCGAGCTGGTCGCAGCCGGCCAGCAGCAAGGAGGATGAGGCGGCGGCAAGACCGAGCAGGAGGTGGCGTTTGTTCATGACAGCAGGGGCATCAGGTAATGGTCCAGCAGCAGTGCGGCGAATAGCAGCGACAGATGCCAGATCGAGAAGCGGAAGGTGGCTCGCGCCAGCTCGTCCGAGTAATGGCGCCAGAGTTTCCAAGCATAGCCACAGAATCCCAGGCCCAGCACGACGGCCGCCACCAGATAGATCCAGCCGCTCATGCCGGTCAGAAAGGGCAGCAGGGTCGCGGCCAGCAGGATCCAGGTGTAGAGCACCACCTGCAGCTTGGTGTAGTCGGCGCCATGGGTGACCGGCAGCATCGGCAGGCCGGCTTTCGCATAGTCCTCGGCCCGGTACAGGGCCAGGGCCCAGAAGTGCGGCGGGGTCCACAGAAAGATGATCAGACACAGCATCAGCGCCTCGGGACCGACCTCGCCGCGCAGCGCCGCCCAGCCCAGCACCGGCGGCATCGCGCCCGAGGCGCCGCCGATCACGATGTTCTGCGGCGTGGCCGGCTTCAGTATCACCGTGTAGATCACCGCGTAGCCGACAAAGGTGGCAAAGGTCAGCCACATCGTTAGCGGGTTGACCCAGAACCACAGGATGGCCGAGCCCAGCGCGCACAGCACGGCCGAGAACGTCAGCGTCTGCGCCCGGCTCAGCTGTCCCTTGGCGGTGGCGCGCCAGGCGGTGCGCTTCATCTTGGCGTCGATCTGCTCCTCGATCAGGCAGTTGAAGGCGGCCGCCGCGCCGGCCACCAGCCAGATGCCGGCGGTGGCCGCCAGCATCACGCCCCATTGGGCGCTGCTGGGCATGCCGGGCACGGCCAGGGCCATGCCGATGACGGCGCAGAACACGATCAGCTGCACGACGCGGGGCTTGGTCAGCTGATAGAACTGCTGGAAGCGCGAGGCCGGCAGCGCGGTAGAGGAGGCTTGGGTCATGGCGAGGGTCGGGCCGCCTGAGACAGGCGTGCCAGCATAAAACTCAGCAGTGTCAACAAGGCGGCCGCGCCGCCGGTATGGGCCAGGGCCGCGACGATGGGCCAGTCCAGCACCACATTCGACAGCCCGCTGATCAGCTGCCAGACGGCAAGCAGCAGCAGGCGGCGCGACCAGCGGCGCGCGTCGGCAGAACCAGCACGCCACAAGCGCCAGGCCAGCAGGCCCAGCACCGCGAAGACGATCAGCGCGCCGATGCGATGCACCATATGGATGGCGGTCAGCGCGGCAAAGGGCAGCCAGGCGCCATCAGCCCCGACGCCGAGCTCGCGCCACAGCGTGAACCCCTGCCCGAAGTCCATCGCCGGCCACCACTGGCCGGCATGGCATTGCGGGAAGGCGTCGCAAGCCAGCACCGCGTAATTGGTGCTGACCCAGCCGCCCAGCGCCACCTGAGCGATGGACAGTGCCAGCAGCAGCCAGACCGCGCGCCGCAGGCCGGCGCTCAGCAGCAGCGGCTTGTGCTGATAGCCCTGGGCCTGCCAGGCCAGCAGCATCAGCAAGCCCATGCCGCCCAGCAGATGCAGGGTCACGATCGCCGGGAACAGCTTCATCGTCACGGTCAGCGCGCCGAACGCGCCCTGCATGCAAACCCAGACCAGGGTCAGCGTGGCCCACCAGGGCGAGACCTGCAAGTTCTTGGCTCGCCAGCTCATGATGCACAGCACCAGGATCAGGAAGCCGACGCCGCTGGCCAGATAGCGGTGAATCATCTCGACCCAGGCCTTGCCGTGCGTGACCGGGCCGGTCGGCATCGCGGTCTGCGCCGCATGGATCTCGTCCTTGGCGCCCAGGGGGCTGGCGCTGCCATAGCAGCCCGGCCAATCGGGGCAGCCCAGGCCCGAATCGCTCAGGCGCGTGAAGGCGCCGAAGATGACCAGGTCAAAGGTCAGGAACAGGGTCAGCAGGGTCAGCGCGCGCAGGCGCTGCTGCGGCGTCGCGCCCTTGGAGCGCAGCGCCAGCCACAGCAGCGGGCCTGCGCCCAGCAGGGCACCGGCCAGCAGCAGCTGCCACAGCGGCGACAGATCGATCAGCTCGGTCCCCATCAGCGCCCCGGCTTGTCCCAGCTTGCGTTGGCCTTCAGCACGCGGTTCAGATCGTTCTTGAGCTTGCCGGGCACGGGATCGACCGGCGAGCGCAGCATCCAGCGGCCCATCGGGTCGATCAGATAGAAGTGATCCTGCAAGACCTGACCCTGGGCCGGCTTGAGCCAGGCCTGCAGCTGCTCGCGCGGCGCGCGCAGCACGGTCACCGGCACGCCGGCCGCCAGGGCCTGCTGCAGCTCGGGGCGCAGCGGCGCGTCGTCGGGAATCAGCAGCAGCTTGTCGACCTTGTCACGCTCCTTGCCCAGCATCTCGCGCAGCTGGCGCTGCATATAGAGGCGGTCCTCGCAGGCCTTGGCGCAGTTCGAGTCCTGCACCAGGGTCAGCAGCCACTGCCCCTTCAGCGACTCGGCCGCCACCGGCCTCCCGGCCAGATCGCGCAGCGCCAGCGCGGCCGGCAGCTCGACCGTCGGCTCGATCAGATCGCCGTAGGGCTTGCCACTGAGCTTGAGCACATAGAAGCTGAAATAGGACGCGATCACCGGCGCCGCGCAGGCCAGCACCACCAGCAGCATGCTCAGCCGGCCGGCGCGGGTGCGCTGCTGGGCGGCCATCGCGCCCGGGTCGGGCAGGCTGTGCACGCTCATCGACAGGGGCTCGCTGTCAGGGCGAGCGGAGGCGGGGGCGGACGAGTTGGAACCAGACATAAAGACCCAGGAACAGCGCAGCGAGCGCAAACCATTGAAAGGCGTAACCGTAGTGCTTTTGCAGGCCGGCCTGCGGCACCGGCCAGTCGCGCAGCAGGCCGTCATCGGCCGCATCGGCCTGCTGGATGACCGTCAGCGGCAGCAGCGGCCGGCCGATCTCCTGCGCATAGGCAGCGGAGCTCAGATTTTGCCGGATCGCGCCGCTGGCCGGCGCCGGCAGCTCAAAGGCCCTCGATGGCGATGCCGCCAGGCGCCCGCTCACCTCGACCGGATCGGTGCTGCTGCGCAGCGCCGGCACCTGCGCGAGCTGCCGCTCGTCGCGCGCCACCCAGCCGCGCTGCACCAGCACGGCCTCGGCCCGGTTCTCCAGCTGCAAGGGCGTCAACACATAAAAGCCGACCCGGCCATTCATGGGCCGGTTGTCGAGGAATACCGTCCGGTCGGCCAGCCAGCGCCCGCGCAGCAACACCCGGCGATGCAGCTGGCCCTCGGCCTGTGCCGGCGCAACGGCCAGCTCGGCCGCCCCCAGCGGCGGCAGCGCCCCGCGCTGATCGAGCGCGGCCTGCCAGGCGCGCTTCTGCGCCGCCCGGTCCAGCTGCCAGAAACCCAGGCGCGCGGCCAGGCCCACCGCCAGCACGGCGGCCAGCAGCACGACCCAGCGGCGGCCGGCCGCCGTCATGGCCTCCCCCCCCTGGACAGCCCGGTGGAATAATCAGCAGCCATGAAAACCGTTTTTCTGCTCGCCTTCATCGGCATCCTCGGCGCGCTGGCCGCTGCCGGCCTCTTCATGCTGCGCAACAGCGGGGGCAAGCCGCGCGGGATGGCACGTGCGCTGGCCGTGCGGGTCGGCGTGTCGGTGGCGCTGTTCCTGTTCATTCTGCTGAGCTACTACATGGGCTGGATTCAACCGACCGGGGTGCCGCTGACACGCTGACGGCCACGCCAGCAAGCAATGAAAAAGCGCCGCTGCTAGCGGCGCTTTCATTTCAGCGCGAGGCCGCGCCCATCATCACATCCAGTAGACGACGACGTACAGGCCCAGCCACACGACGTCGACGAAGTGCCAGTACCAGGCCGCGCCCTCGAAACCGAAGTGGCGATCCTTGGTGAAGTGGCCCTTGTGCAGGCGCAGCGTGATGAACAGCAGCATCAGCATGCCGACGAACACATGGAAACCGTGGAAGCCGGTCAGCATGAAGAAGGTCGAGCCGAACACGCCGGAGCTGAGCTTGAGGTTCAGGTCGCGGTAGGCATGCATGTACTCGTAGCCCTGCACGAACAGGAAGACGATGCCCAGCAGCACGGTGGCCCACATGAAGGCGATGGTCTTGCCGCGCTTGCCGTCCAGCATCGCGTGGTGAGCGATCGTCAGCGTCACGCCCGAGGTCAGCAGCAAGGCGGTGTTGATGGTCGGCAGCGGCCAGGGACCCATGGTCTGGAAGGGCTCGACGATGCCGGCCGGCGAGGCTGTCATGCCGGCCGCCACGCTGGGCCACAGGGCCTTGAAGTCAGGCCACAGCAGCGCATTCTCCAGGCTGCCCAGACTCGGCACCGACTGGATGCGGGCCCAGTACAGCGCGCCAAAGAAGGCTGCGAAGAACATCACTTCGGAGAAGATGAACCAGCCCATGCTCCAGCGGAAGGAGACATCGATGCGGTCGCTGTAGAGGCCGCTCTCGCTCTCGCGGATCGCGTCGCCGAACCACTGCGTCAGCACCACGGCCCACCACAGCAGGCCGAAGCCCAGCGAGTAGGCACCCCAGTCATGCCCGTTGATCCACTGGCCCGCGCCCAGGATCACGAAGAACAAGCCGATGGCTGCCATGACCGGATGCCGCGAGGGGCCGGGCACAAAGTAGTAGGGGGTCTTCCCCGCCGTGGTCGCTGCCGACATATTTTTCTCCTCGAACTTAATCTCTGTTCAGTTCCGCTGACTCTCAGGCGCCGGCCACACCGCTGCCGATCACCCAGTTGACCAGCAGCACCAGCACCAGCACAAATAGCAGGGCCCCGATCACCCCGGCGATGATCACATGCACCGGATTGAGCTTGGCCACATCTTTCTCATAGTCGGCGCCGCGCCGCACACCGAAGAAGGCCCAGGCAATCGCCTTGACCGTCTGCAGGAACGAGGCCGGCCGCGCCGCCGCTTCTTTCAGATCCTGACCGGCTTTCACAGCTTGGCCTCCGGCTGCACCAGCGCCTGCTGCTGCCCCTTGCCCGCCACCTCGAAGAAGGTGTAGGACAGGGTGATGGTCTTGACGTCCTTGGGCAGCTTGGGATCGATCACGAAGGCCACCGGCCATGCCTTCTTCTCACCCGGCTGCAGCGTGTACTCGTTGAAGCAGAAGCACTCCAGCTTGTTGAAGTGGGCCGTGGCCTGCTTCGGGGCATAGCTGGGAATCGCCTGCGCCGACATCGCGCGCGACTGGATGTTCTGGAACTCGTACATCACCGTGGTCAGCTCGCCCGGATGCACCTCCAGATGCCTGACGGCCGGCTTGAAGTCCCAGGGGCCGCGCGCATTGGCGTCGAACTCGATGGTGATCTTGCGGCTGTAGTCGATCTGGCTGTTCTTGACATCCTCGGCGCGCAGCGCGTGCTGACGCTCGGAGAGCGACAGCACATTGATGCCCAGCGCGGTGCAGATGGCGTTGTAGACCGGCACCAGCGCGTAGCCGAAGCCGAACATCAGCGCCACCACCAGGCTCAGCTTGCCGACCAGCTGCAGATTGTCTCTGCGCAGCGCGGCGGCGAGCATGTCGAGGCGGCTTTTCATGGCGATCTCAGGCGCCCAGCATCAGGATCTTGGCCGTGAAGCCGATGGCGAACATCGCCGCCACCGAGGCCAGAATCAGGGCCAGGCGCAGATTCTTCCTGCGTTGCTCAGGCGAGTTCATCGTTCAGTCCTCAGCCAATCACCTTGGTGGCGCTGGCATTGAGCTTGGGCGGCTCCTCGAAGGTGTGGAACGGGGCCGGCGACGGCACTTCCCACTCCAGGCCTTCGGCAGCTTCCCAGGGCTTTTGCGGCGCCTTCTCACCCTTGCCGCGCATCATCGGCAGGACGACGAACAGGAAGAAGTAGACCTGCATGAAGCCGAAGCCGAAGGCACCGACCGAGGCAATCGCGTTGAAGTCGGCGTACTGCATCGAGTAGTCGGCATAGCGACGCGGCATGCCGGCCAGACCCAGGAAGTGCATCGGGAAGAAGGTGATGTTGAAGGTGATCAGCGAGCCCCAGAAGTGGATCTTGCCGCGGGTCTCCGAATACATCACACCGGTCCACTTCGGACCCCAGTAATAGACGCCGGCGAACATCGAGAACAGCGAGCCGGCCACCAGCACGTAGTGGAAGTGCGCGACGACGTAGTAAGTGTCCTGCACCTGGATGTCGATCGGCGCCATCGCCAGGATCAGGCCGGTGAAGCCGCCCATCGTGAACACGAAGATGAAGCCCACGGCCCACAGCATCGGGGTCTCGAAGGTCATCGAACCGCGCCACATCGTGGCCAGCCAGTTGAAGATCTTCACGCCGGTGGGCACCGCGATCAGCATGGTCGCGTACATGAAGAAGAGCTGGCCCGTCACCGGCATGCCGGTGGCAAACATATGGTGGGCCCAGACGATGAAGGACAGGATCGCGATCGAAGCGGTCGCGTACACCATCGAGGCGTAGCCGAACAGGCGCTTGCGGGCGAAGGCCGGCACGATCTGGCTGACGATGCCGAAGGCCGGCAAGATCATGATGTAGACCTCGGGGTGACCGAAGAACCAGAAGATGTGCTGGTACATGATCGGGTCGCCGCCGCCGGCCGGATTGAAGAAGCTGGTGCCGAAGTGGCGGTCGGTCAGCGTCATCGTGATCGCGCCGGCCAGCACGGGCATCACCGCGATCAGCAGGTAGGCGGTGATCAGCCAGGTCCAGGCGAACATCGGCATCTTCATCAAGGTCATGCCGGGCGCGCGCATGTTCAGGATGGTGACGATGATGTTGATCGAGCCCATGATGGACGAAGCGCCGAGGATGTGCATCGCGAAGATGCCGGCATCCATCGACGGGCCCATCTGCAGCGTCAGCGGCGCATACAGCGTCCAGCCGGCGGCGGGCGCGCCGCCGGGCATGAAGAAGCTGGCGACCAGCATGATCGCGGCCGGAATCATCAGCCAGAAGCTGAAGTTGTTCATGCGCGCGAAGGCCATGTCCGACGCGCCGATCTGCAGCGGGATCATCCAGTTCGCGAAGCCGACGAAGGCCGGCATGATGGCGCCGAACACCATGATCAGGCCGTGCATCGTGGTGAACTGGTTGAACAGCTCGGGGTTCACGAACTGCAGGCCGGGCTGGAACAGCTCGGCACGGATGGCCAGGGCCAGCAGGCCGCCGATCATCAGCATCGTGAACGAGAACAGCAGGTACAGGGTCCCGATGTCCTTGTGGTTGGTGGCAAACACCCAGCGCCGCCAGCCCGTCGGGGCATGGTGGTCGTGATGGTCATGAACGTCGTGACCGTGATGGTCGAGCACTGCACTCATCTTGCTTTCCTTTTTTCGACGTCCGGGCTTACTTGCGAGCCGCCACGATTTCGGAGGGCTGAACGATCTGACCGGTCTTGTTGGTCCAGCTGTTCTTGGTGTAGGTGATCACGGCGGCGATCTCGGTGTCCGAGAGCTGTTTCCAGGCCGGCATCGCGCCGTTGGCAGCGCCGTTGAGCAGCACCGCGATCTGCTTGCCATGATCGGTATCCAGCACCAGCGGCGAGGCGTCCAGGCGCTTGATCGGGCCGGCGCCGGTGCCGTCGGCCTTGTGGCAGGCCGCGCAGTTGGCGTTGTAGACCTTCTCGCCGCGCGCCACCAGGGCCGCCAGCTCCCAGACCTTGCTCGGATCATCGGCCTTGGCGGCCAGCTTCTTCTTCTCGCCGTCCACCCACTTGCTGTAGTCCTCGGCCGAGACCACCTTGACGTGGATGGGCATGTAGGCGTGTTCCTTGCCGCACAGCTCGGCGCACTGGCCGTAGTAGTCGCCGATCTTCTCGGCGCGGAACCAGGTGTCCCGCACAAAGCCGGGGATCGCATCCTGCTTGACGCCGAAAGCCGGCACCATCCAGGCGTGAATCACGTCGTTGGCCGTCGTGATAATGCGCACCTTCTTGTTGACCGGCACGACCAGCGGGTTGTCGACCTTGAGCAGGTAGTTGTCGACGGCTTCGGGCTTGCCGGAGTCGGACATCTCGCGCTGCGTCGCGTCCAGCGTGGCCAGGAAGCCGATGCCCTCGCCCTCGCCCTTCAGGTAGTCATAGCCCCATTTCCACTGGTAGCCGGTGGCCTTGATGGTCAGGTCGGCATTGGTGGTGTCCTTCATCGCGACGACCACCTTGGTGGCCGGCAGGGCCATCAGGATCACGATCACGAAGGGCACGACGGTCCAGGCGATCTCGACCTTGACGCTCTCGTGGAAGTTGGCCGACACCGCGCCCTTGGACTTGCGGTGCTTGAAGATCGAATAGAACATCACGCCGAACACGGCGAAGAAGATGACCAGGCAGATGACCAGCATGAAGTTGTGCAACCACATCTGTTCGGCAGCGATCTTGGTGACCGGCTCGTGCAGATTGATCTGGTTGACCTTGGGGCCACCTGGCAAGTCATTCACCGCCAAGGCCGCCTGGCTGGCCAGCGTGGCACCGAAGGCCAACGCCAGCTGGCTGATCTGGCGCCCCAGCTGATGCACTCGTGCGTTCATCATCGTCATGGTCGTCGCTTCTAGTTCAAATTCAACCCACGGACTTAGCGGCAGAGAACGCTGTCGTTCGCTGCCGCTACATCCTTCGCAATCTTCGCCTGAGACCAGGTCACGCCTATGCGGGGCACAGCGGGCGCAAAACTTCGGTGTATCACTTCTTGCCCGCCACCGCGTCGCACAAGACGACTGACCTGAATCAACAAGGGACTCGGGCCAATATGGCTGGAACCTGATCGGCGGCGGATTTTAGCCTACGCCTCTGTCGGCCCTGTGGTCTTTGCGCGTCGCTGCGCAGCCCCACTCACGATTCCTTGCCCGCCCCGCGCACCATCGTGCGCATCTGATCCAGGGAAACCCGGGTCTCGGCCGCCATCTTGAGCTTGGGGACAGGTTTGAACGCATGGCCGTAGACCAGCTCCAGGCTCAGCTGCAGGCGCCCATCCGGCCCGCGCAGACCCTCCAGGGCCTGCAGCAGCCGGCCGCGCCAGGCCCGCGAGCGCAGCCCGGCAAAGCGCGCCGGCGACAGATTGCCACCCAGCGCGCGCAGATCGGCCAGCAGCCGATCAGGTTCGCTCCAGGTCAGCGTGATCCGCTCCTGGTCCATCACCGGATCGGCAAAACCTGCCCCCACCAGCATGTCGCCGACATCGTGCATATCGATCCATTCCGGCCCCGGCAAACCCCAGCCCAGGGCCTCGTACAGCGGCCGCAGCTCGCGCAGGCTGTCCGGCCCCAGGCAGGAGAACATCACAAAGCCGTCCACCGCCAAGGCCCGGTGCCACAGCTTCAGCAGCGCTTCGGGGTCCGGGCTCAGATGCAGATACATATTGGCCCACAGCAGCTGGGCCACACCCTCGCCCGCCTGCTGGGGCAGACTGACCGAGGGTTTGGCAGTGCCGCGCAAGACCTGCCACCAGCCCTTGTGCTGCGCTAGGCTGCGCTCACGCAGCGCGGGCACCGGCTCCACCAGCAGCTGGGCGGCCTGCGGATAGGCCTGGCGCAGGTCCTCACCACTGCCCCCGAGAAAAGCCGACCACTGCAGGACGCGCTCGGGCTGCAGCTTGATCACCGGCAGGCGCTCGGCCATGCGGCGCGAAATCTCCGCATGCAGCCAGGGCGGATCATCGGCACGCGCCAGGCGGCGCAGGTGGTGGACCAGGGCCCGCGCATCGATCTGCTGGCGTTCGGGACGCCGGGCGTCGGTGGATTCATCGGGCGGGAACATGGGGCGGCAGTATATTGAGCCATGGACCGCCGCGCCCTGGCCTCTTCCAAACCCTCGCTGGTCGAGCGGGTGCTGATGCGCTGCCCCGGCCAATGCGCGGTGTGCCGGGCCTGGTCGGCGCAGCGCGTCTGCGTCGACTGCCTGATGCGCTATGCCCGCCCGGTGCCACGCTGCTGGACCTGCGCGGCGCGGCTGCCGGCCGAGCTGACCGGCCACCCCGAACCCAAATGCGGCGCCTGCCTGCGCCATCCGCCGCCGCTGACGCGCTGCATTGCGGCGCTGGACTATGCCTTCCCCTGGGACGCGCTGCTGCAGCGCTACAAATTCCACCAGGCCCTGGACCTGCGCGAGACCCTGCTGGACCGGCTCGACCAGGCCCTGGCCAGCGCGCAGGCCGAGGAGCCCGACTGTGTGCTGCCGGTGCCCTTGTCGCGCGAACGCCTGCGCGAGCGCGGCTACAACCAGAGCCACGAGCTGGCCCGCGCGCTGGCCAAGCGCCGCAAACTGGTCTGCCACGCCCATCTGCTCTTGCGCGTGAGGGATACTGCGCACCAGCTCAATCTCCCTCCTGAGCAGCGCGCCGCGAACGTGAAGCATGCCTTCGCGATCGAACCCAAGCGACTGCGCGAGCTGCGTGGCTGCCATGTGGCCCTGGTCGACGATGTGATGACCACCGGCGCCACCCTGTTCGAGCTGGCCAGGCTGCTGCGCAAGGCCGGGGTCAGCCGGGTGCAGGCCTGGGTGGTGGCGCGCACCGCAGACAACTGATCAAGCTCTCCCCATGTTCAATATCGTCCTGGTCCAGCCGGAAATCCCGCCCAACACCGGCAACATCATCCGCCTGGCCGCCAACACCGGCTGCCGCCTGCATCTGATCGAGCCGCTGGGCTTCTCGATGGAGGACAAGCTGCTGCAGCGCGCCGGGCTCGACTATCACGAGTACGCGCCGGTACTGCGCCATGCCGACTGGCAGGCCTTTCTCGACCAGGCAAGACCCGACCCCGCCCGGATGTTCGCGTTCACGACGCGCGGCAGCCGCCATTTCGGCGATGCGCGGTGGCAGCCCGGCGACTGGCTGGTGTTCGGCTCCGAGACCGCCGGACTGGCGCCGGCGCTGCGCGAGAGCTTTGCGCCCGAGCAGCGCCTGCGCCTGCCGATGCGGCCCGAGCAGCGCAGCCTCAACCTCAGCAACAGCGTCGCGGTCGCGGTGTTCGAGGCCTGGCGGCAGAACGGCTACGCGGGCGCCGCCTGACTACTCGGCCACGACCCCGGCCGCCTTGATCATCTGGCCCCAGCGCCCGCGCTCACTCTTCATCAGCGCCGCCAGCGCATCCGGCGTCGAGGCCGCCGCGCTGAAGTACTGGCTCAGCATCTTGCCGCGCACCTCGTCGCTCTTGATGATGCGCACCAGCTCGGTCGAGAGCCGCTGAACAATGGCCGCGGGCGTCCTGGCCGGTGCCAGCATGGCCTGCCAGGAGATCGCCTCGAAGCCAGCATAGCCCGACTCCGCCAGGGTCGGCAGCTCGGGCAGCGAGCCGACCCGGCCCGTGCTGGTGACGCCCAGCGCCTTCAGCTTGCCGGCGCGCACCTGGGCCATCGCGATGCCGGGCACCATGAAGCCCGCCTGCACCTGGCCGGCCAGGATCGCGTTGACCACCTGCGGAAAGCCCTGGTAGGGCACATGGACCAGATCGATGCCGGCGCGCTGCTTGAAGCTCTCCATCGCCAGATGGGCGGCGCTGCCATTGCCGACGCTGCCGTAGTTCAGCTGGCCCTTGCGCTCCTTGGCGATGCGCACGAAATCGGCCAGCGTCTGGGCGCCCAGCTTGGGGTCGACCACCAGCACATTCGGGCTGGTCGCGACCAGGCCGATCGGTTGCAGCTCCTTGACCGGGTCATAGGCCAGCTTGCTGCTCAGCAGCGGCGCCGTCACCAGTGGGCCCTGGATCGTGAACAGCAAGGTGTAGCCATCGGGCTCGGCCTTGGCCACTGCGCCGGTGCCGATATTGCCGCCGGCGCCGGGACGGTTGTCGATCACGACCGGCTGGCCCAGGCTGGCGGCCAGCGGCTCGGCGATCGCGCGGGCGATGATGTCGGGCGAGCTGCCGCCCGGAAAGGGCACGACCAGCTTGATCGGCCGGCTGGGCCAGGCCTGGGCCAGGGCAGGCAATGCCCACGAAGCGGCCACGGCCTGCAGAAGATGACGGCGTTGCATAGTGATTGGGGTTCCTGTTCAGTGTTCGGGCCGCGCCTCGCGGCCCATCAGCAGCTCGACCGCCTCGACCGGGCTCAAGCGCCCCTCCAGCACGGCCACAACAGCAGCGGTGATCGGCATGTCGACACCGACGGCGGCAGCGCGCGCCAGCACGGTCGGCGCGCTGTAGACGCCCTCGGCCACATGGCCCAGCTGCTGCAGGATCTGCGGCAGCGCCAGGCCTTCGGCCAGCAGCAGGCCGACGCGGCGGTTGCGCGACAGATCGCCGGTGGCGGTCAGCACCAGATCGCCGATGCCCGACAGTCCCATAAAGGTTTCGGTCCGTGCGCCCAGCGCCTGACCCAGGCGCAGCATCTCGGCCAGGCCCCGGGTGATCAGCGCAGCACGGGCATTCAGGCCCGGCAGCAGATTGCCGGCCCCGGCGCGCTGGCCCAGGCCGTCGGCAATACCTACCGCAATGGCCATCACATTCTTGACCGCGCCGCCGACCTCGACGCCGACCGGATCGGCCGAGGTGTAGACGCGCAGCCGTTCGCTGTGAAAGGCATCGACCGCCAGCTGCGCCAGCGCCGCGTCGCCGCTGGCCGCGACCAGGGCGGTGGGCTGGCCGGCCGCGACCTCCTGTGCAAAGCTGGGGCCCGACAGGATGCCCACGCGCAAGCGCGGCTGCACGGCGGCCGCGATCTGGTGGCCCAGCAGACCGGTGCCGGCCTCGAAGCCCTTGCACAGCCACAGCACGCCCGCGCCATCGGGCAGCGCGGCCAGCATCTCGCGCAGCGCGGCCATCGGTGTGGCGACGATCAGCAGGCCATCGCGGCCATGGGCGATGGCCGCCGCCAGATCGGCGCTCAGCGCCAGGCCGTCGGGCAGGACGGTGTCGGGCAGGTAACGCTGGTTGCGGCGGGTCGCGGCCATCTCGGCCACGGCGGCGCTGTCGCGCGCCCACAGCAGCACCTCGTGGCGCGCGGCGGCCTGGATGGCCAGCGCCGTGCCCCAGGCTCCGGCGCCAAAAATCGTGATCTTCATGACAGTGGATCTGAAATGCAAAAACGCCCCGGCCGCAGTCGCTGCTCGGGGCGCATCATCACCGAGACCCGTCTCAGTTGATCGTTGGGGTGGCGGCCTGCTCGGCGCGCTGAGCCTGCTGGGCTTCGAACATGGCCTGGAAGTTCACTTCGGTCAGCAGCACCGGCGGGAAGCCGGCGCGGGTGCAGACGTCCGAGACCACGGCACGCAGATAGGGGTAGATCATCTGCGGGCAGACGATGCCGACAATGCCTTCGACCTGGTCTTGCGGCAGGTTGCGGATCTCGAAGATGCCGGCCTGCTTGGCCTCAATCAGGAACAGGGTCTTGTCGCCGTTGACCTTGGTCGTCACGGTGGCGGTCACGCAGACCTCGTAGATGCCGTCGGCCACCGGCTCGGCGGACAGCGCGAGGTTGATGTCGACCTGGGGCTGGGCCTGGTCCAGCAGGATCTGGGGCGAATTCGGCTGCTCCAGCGACAAGTCCTTCAGGTACATGCGCTGGATCTGGAACACGGGGGTGTTGTTGCTCTCGTCGGCCATGATGTCTTTCCAAATAAAAGCCCGTCGGCCAAGCGCCACGGGCAGCAGGGCGGGATTATGGCCCAGGCCACCCGGCCGCCATCCCCCGCGCTCAGGCGCCTTGCAAGAGCGTCTGCAAGCCCCCACGCTGATCGAGAGCCATCAAATCGTCACATCCGCCGACATGGGTGTCGCCGATGAAGATCTGCGGCACGGTGCGCCGGCCGGTCAGCGCCATCATCGCCTCGCGCGCCGCCGGGTCCGTATCGATGCGGACCTCCTCGATCTGCTCGACGCCGCGCTGCTTCAGCAGGCTCTTGGCCCGCACGCAGTAGGGGCAGACCTGGGTGGTGTACATCTTCACGGCTTGCATAGGATTGACTCAGGCACTCTTCTCGACAGGCAAATTCGCCTCGCGCCAGGCATTGACGCCGCCGGCCAGCGGCTGGGCCTTTTCGTAGCCCAGCTTGCGCAGCATGCCAGCAGCGCGCGCAGCGCGTGCGCCGGTCTGGCACACCACCACCACAGGCAGGGCCTTGTTGCTGGGCAGTTGCTTATAGCCCTCTTGCAGGGCAGACAGCGGGATGTTGCGGGCACCGCTGACATGCGATGCGGCGAACTCGGCCGGCTCGCTGACATCGATCAGCACCGCTTTCTCACGGTTGATCAGGCGCACGGCCTCGGCCGTCGAGATGGCCGCGCCGCTGCGCGCCAGGCTCGGCCACAGCAGCAAACCGCCGGACGCAAGCGCCGCCAGCACCAAATACCAGTTGTCGAGCAGGAAGTTCAAGGGCAGGTCCGATTGGAGAAAAGGGCCGGATTATAAAACCCGGCCACCCCACAGGCCTCAGCCGAGCTTGAAGGTCGAGACCGCCGTCTGCAGCGCCTGGGCCTGCTGCTCCAGGCTGCTGGCCGCCGCGGCAGCCTGTTCGACCAGGGCCGCGTTCTGCTGGGTCATCTGGTCGAGCTGGGCGATCGACTGGTTGACCTGGCCGATGCCGGCGCTCTGCTCGCTGGAGGCGGCGGTGATCTCGCTGATGATGTCGGAGACCCGCTGCACGCTGGCGACGATCTCACTCATCGTGCTGCCGGCGTCCTGCACCAGGCGAGCACCGGTCTCGACCTTGTCGACCGAGGTGCCGATCAAGCCCTTGATCTCGCGCGCCGCCTCGGCGCTGCGCTGCGCCAGCGAGCGCACCTCGCCGGCCACGACCGCGAAGCCGCGACCCTGCTCGCCGGCCCGGGCCGCCTCGACCGCCGCGTTCAGCGCCAGGATATTGGTCTGGAAGGCGATGCCGTCGATCACGCCGATGATGTCGGCGATCTTCTTGGAGCTCGCATTGATCTCGTCCATGGTCGCGACCACCTGGCCCACCACCGCGCCGCCCTTTTGCGCCACCGCTGCGGCCGAGCCGGCCAGCTGATTGGCCTGGGCGGCGGCTTCGGCGCTCTGGCGCACCGTGCCGGTCAGGTCCTGCATATTGCTGGAGGTCTGCTCCAGCGAGCTGGCCTGCTTCTCGGTGCGCAGCGACAGATCATGGTTGCCGACCGCGATCTCGCGCGAGGCCACCGTCATCGAATCGGTGCCGCTGCGCACATTGGCGACGATGGCCGAGAGGCCCTGCGACATCGCCCGCACTGCCGCCAGCAGGCTGGCCTCGGCGCCGGGTGCCACCGCGATGGTCTGCGACAGATCGCCGTCGGCCATCATGCGCATCACATCGCGGGCGTACTCGGGTTCGCCGCCGAGCTGGCGCCACACGCTGCCTATCACCAGCCAGGATCCGACCCCCAGCGCCAGCACCACCACCAGGCCGCTGATCAGGATGGCCATCAGGCTGGCCGACACGCCGTCATTGGCGCGCGCCAGGCCGGACTCGAAGCCCTCGTTGGCCTCCACCCGCGCCTGCGCGACGACCGTCTCGACGGCCTTCAAGGCCGCCTGCATCTTGGGCACGGCGCCGGCCTGGTCGCCCTGCTTGATGCCCATGAAGAGCTCGGCCGTCTCGACCGAGGCCGCGAAATAGGCCTCGAAGCTGGTCTTCAGCTTGGCACCCATCTCGGCCTTGCCGTCGATGCGGGCGATCGCATCGAGCAGCTTGCGCATCGTCGCGGCGCGTTCGTTGGCCTCGTCCAGGCGCTTTTTCTCGCCCTCGGCCACCGCGCTCTGTATCGTCACGCCCAGCGCTTCCAGATTGGAGGCGAACTGGGTGGTGGCGTCCAGATAGGGGTAGTCGGTCTGACCCACCGCGGCGATGGCCGCCGAGGTGCGGGCCGAAAACGCCCACACCACGGCAATGCCCACGGCAAAGATCAGGGCGGCAAACGCTGGCAGCAGCCAGATCCGGGTTCGGACATTCATAGTTATTGTCTCCAGCGGCTCGGCACCGCGGCCTCTACAAAGCAATCAGTCAACGCTCAGCACGACCTTGACGCTGCCGTCCACCGCCGACTTCTCGATATAGCCGATCGCATCGGCATTGGCGGCGACGAACTTCTTGATCTCGGCCGAGCTCGCCAGCTCCTTGGGTGGAGTCGCCTTGCCCGAGAACACCAGGCGCGACCAGGCGGCCTTGACCTGGGCGGCCTGCTTGCCGGTCACCTTGGTATAGAACTGCTCGCGCACGGCCGCGCTTTCGGGCTGGTCCAGCGCCGCAGCGGTGGCGCCGCCGGGCAAGGTATTGCTCTTGCCAAGAAAGATGCCGGCCACCTGGTCGGCCGTCATCGCGGCCGTGGCGTTCTTCGGGTTGACGATCACGGCCACCTGGGCCTGGGCCAGACCGGCTGCGCTCAGGGCCAAGGCGGTCAAGGAGAGACGAAGTTTGTTTTTCATCATGACTGCACCCCGCCTCAGAACACCACATCCACAGCCAGGCTGTAGACATTGACATGGCCGCTGCCGAAGCCGGGCTGGACACGGGTGAACAGGCCGCTGCCCTTGGGGCTGATGCGGTCGAACTGGGTCTTCACCGCGACATTGCGCATCGCGTCCCAGCGCAGGCCCAGGGCCACCGTCTTCTGCTCGGTGCGCTGGCCTTCGACCGTAGCGTCCACCAGGGCCTTCAAGCCGTTGAGCTGGGGCGACAGGCCCAGCGGAATGGTGTTGTCGACATTGTTGTCGTCCACCTTCAGGCGCGACAAGGTCAGATAGGGTGTGAACTTGCCGACTCGGTAGCCCAGGGTCGTGTACCAGCCGGTGGTGTCGGGGATATAGGTCTTGGTGCGGCGCAAGGTGTACTCGCTGTTGAACAGCCAGTTGCCCTCGTCGAAAGCCAGGCCGACGCCGGTGAAGCTGACGTCCTTGGAGCGAGCCGACAGTTGGTCACCGACGCTGGAGACCGTCGGCAGCGGCACACCGCGCAGGCCGGCCACCAACTGGTCCAGCGTGGCGCTCTCCACCGTGATCTTGCCCACCGCATGGCCCAGGCGCAGCGTGATGCCGCCGTCCAGCTCGGCCGTGGTGTTGAAACCCATCAGGTCCTTGAATTTGAGCTTGGTGCGCTCGAAATGCGCCGAGGAGCTGCCGGCGAACAGCTGGGCGCTGACGGTGGCCGAGCCGATATTCGTCTGATACAGCCCGTCAACGCCGTCGAAATGGCTGACCGGCACCTGGCCGTAGACATCCAGCGGCGGGCGCAGCCAGGTGTTGGCATAGCCGACATCGCGGAAATCGGAGACCGCGAAGAATGGCGCGCCCATGCGGCCGGCGCGCAGCGCCAGCGACGGCAGCAGCTGTGCCTTGACGAAAGCCCACTCCAGCTCGGGCGTGAAGCTGCCCTTGCCGTTTTGCTTGGTCAGCAGCTGGGCGGTGCCGGAGAACACCGAGTTGAGCCGGCCGGTGGCCTGCAGGCCCAGCTTGCTGTCGACCTCGCCGCTGAAGGACTTGTCGCCGCCGCGGACCTGGCCGGGCAGCACATAGTGGGCCTTGTTCGTGTCCGTGCCCACCACACCCAGCGTGGCAAAGCCCGAAAACGTGAACGCGGACTGGGAGCTCTGCGCCTGCGCGCCCAGGCTCGCCAGGGCGGCGACCAGGGGCAGCAGACGGTACAGGCTCGATCGAGCGGTCGACAACATCATCACAACATCTCCTTCAACGACAAACTGGTTTTCGGTGCGCGAACACAGCACAAGCGTGCGATGTTCGCCCCGCACATCACCGGGTTTTCGGCCATCGCCACCCGGTCTTGAATCACAACTGGCCGGCAATAGCCCGGCTTTTGCTCGCATTTAGAATCTCGCCAGCCCAAAAACGGGCTGCATCCAACAAGACCCACGTCCATGTACAAGCTCGTGCTCATTCGCCATGGCGAATCCACCTGGAATCTCGAAAACCGCTTCACCGGCTGGACCGATGTCGACCTGACCCCCACGGGCGTCGAACAGGCCAAGCAGGCCGGCCGCCTGATCAAGCAGGCCGGGCTGGATTTCGATGTCGCCTACACCTCGGTGCTCAAGCGCGCCGTCTGGACGCTGTGGCACTGCCTGGACCAGATGGACCGCACCTGGCTGCCGGTGGTGCACGAGTGGCGCCTCAACGAGCGCCACTACGGCGCGCTGCAAGGCCTCAACAAGGCCGATATGGCCAAGCAGTATGGCGACGAGCAGGTGCTGATCTGGCGCCGCAGCTACGACACGCCGCCGCCGGCGCTGGAAGCCAGCGATCCGCGCAGCGAGCGCAGCGATATCCGCTACGCCAAGCTCAAGGACGGCGATGTGCCGCTGACCGAATGCCTGAAAGACACGGTGGCCCGCGTGATGCCGTTCTGGAACGAAAGCGTTGCGCCGGCGATCCTATCGGGCAAACGCCTGGTCATCGCAGCCCATGGCAACAGCATCCGCGCCCTCGTGAAGTATTTGGACAATATCGGCGACAACGAGATCGTTGGCGTGAATATTCCCAACGGCATCCCGCTGGTCTACGAGCTCGATGCGAACCTGAAGCCGATCAAGAGCTACTACCTGGGCGACGCCGAGGCGGCCGCCAAGGCCGCTGCGGCGGTGGCGAATCAGGGCAAGGCCTGAGTCAGTAGTGGCCGCAGCGTCGCAGCCAGCAGCGGCACCACGCTGACGGCATTGCTGGCATGCGGCACGCTATTGCTGCTCCACACATGGCGCACGCCCACCGCTTGCAGCGCCGGCAGCGCGTCGCCGTTGAATAGCGCGTGGGTCACCGCCACATCGACCGAGGCCGCGCCGCGCGCCAGCAGGCCCTGGGCCGCGCCGATCAGGGTGCGGCCGGTCGAGGCCATATCGTCCAGCAGCACCACCGCGCGGCCCTGCGCCTCGACCTCGGGCAGCGCCAGGCTGACCGCATGGTCGCCATGGCGGACCTTGCGGCCCACTGCATGATCGAGGCCGCCGGCGCGGGCCGCCTCGCTGACCCACTGGCCCGATTCCTCGTCGGGGCCGAGCAGCAGCGCGCCGGGCACCCGCTCGGCGATCCAGCGCCCCAGCAGCGGCGCGGCCGATAGCGCAAGACCCGTCCCCGCCGGCATCACCTCGTCGAGGCTGGCGATGCGGTGCAGATGCGGGTCTATCGTCAGCACACGGTCGAACTGCGCGGCCAGCAGCCGCGCGATATGGCGCTGGCTGACCGCCTCGCCGGGCGTGAACTCCATGTCCTGGCGCATATAGGCCAGATAGGGGCTGACCAGGGTCAGGGCTCGCGCGCCCAGCTCGCGGGCGGCGGGCGCGGCGATCAGGAGCTCGACCAGTTTTTCATTGGGCTGCTGCAGGCCGCGCAGCAGGATCACGCGCGCGGGCAAGGGTTTGGGCAGGACCAGGCGCAACTCGCCGTCCGGAAAACGATGGCGTGTCACAAAGTCCAGCGGCACGCCCAGGGCCTGCGCCAGCTCCTCGGCCAGCGCGCGTTCATCGTCAAAGGCAAGCAGCAGGGTATCGGTCATCACAACGAGAAGATTGAGCCGCCGGCAAAGTCCTGCGGCAGTTGTTCGGGGGCGCCGACCCGGCAGCCAGGATCCTTGTCAGCATGAGCACGGGCAAAGGCCAGGTCGGCCTCGAACGCGGCATGGATGCGGTAGAGCGGCTCGCCGCAGCGCACCGGATCGCCCAGCTTCTTCAGCAGCAGCAGGCCGGCGCCGGCCGCCTGGGGCGCACCGGCCAGGCGGGCGATGCGGGCGATGCGCAGATTGTCGAAATCGATCACGACACCCTGCGCACTGGCCAGCACCTCATGGGTCAGTGCGCCCAGGACGGGCCTGTCGGCACGCCGACCCTGGGCATCGATGAGGGCGTTGAAGCGGGCCAGCGCGCGGCCGGAATCGAGGATGTCCCGGGCGATCCGCTCACCCTGGCCGCCGCGCACATCGGGATCGAACTCGATCATGCGCCCGGCCAGCCGCAAGGCCTTCTGACGCAGATCCTGCGGTGCGCCGGGCTCGCCCTGCAGGACGGCCATCACGTCGCGCGCCTCCAGCACCGGGCCGATACCGGCACCGATGGGCTGGCGACCATCAGACAGCAGCACATCGAGCTGCAGGCCCAGATGGCCGGCCACATACTCGAACAGCTTCTTCAGACGCTGGGCTTCCGGGGCCGAACGCACCTTGGCGCTGGGCCCCACGGGAATGTCCAGCACCAGATGCGTGGCACCGGCCGCGACTTTCTTGCTGAGGATGGAGGCCACCATCTGGCCCGGCGAATCGATGGACAGCGGGCGCTCGACCGAGATCAGGATATCGTCGGCCGGCGAGAGATCGGCCGTGCCGCCCCAGGCCAGGCAGGCCCGGGTCTGGCGCACGATCTCGACCATGCGCTCGAAACTCAGCTCCACAGTCGCAAGCACCTCCATGGTGTCGGCCGTGCCGGCCGGCGAGGTGATCGCGCGCGAGCTGGTCTTGGGACACAGCATGCCGTGCGCCGCGACGATGGGCACGACCAGCATCGAGGTGCGATTGCCGGGAATGCCGCCTATGCAGTGCTTGTCCACCACCAGGCCGGCGCCGACCTGGTGCTGCCAGTCAAGCTTGCGGCCCACGGCGATCATGGCCTCGGTCAGATGCAGCACCTCCTCGCGGTCGAGCTCGTACTGGTTGGTCGCCACCACGAAGGCCGCCAGCTCGATCTTGGAATAACGGGCCGAGGCCACATCGCGGATGATGGCGGCCAGCTCCTGCCGGCCCAGCCGCTCGCCATTGATCTTGCGATGCAGCGCGGCAATCGAGGCCGGCGGCTCGGCATGCGCAATGCTGGCGCTGTGGCCTTCAAGCACGCCCAGGCGCTTGAAGGCGTCCTCGCTCAGCCCCAGCTCGCAATTGCTGACGATGCGTTCGTCATCGACCACATTGAGCACGGCCAGGATCACTTGTCCGTTGGCATGGACCTCGACCTTGGACAAGGCCTGAAAGCCCGCCGCCCGCACCACCGGGCAGTCGCGGTGCAGGTAGACCACGTTCTCGCGCCAGGTGTCGATACCGACCCGGCGTATCTGCAGCGGTGCAAGCGTCATGCCCCGACTGTAGGCCAGCAGCGTGCGAGCCGGGGGCCCGTCAGATCAAGCCAGGGCGTCGGCGATCTCGCCGCGCAGGCGCTCGGCCAGGGCGCGCCGGTCGGCATGCGCGCTGCCATGAGCGCTCAGGATCTGGATCTCGATGGCCAGGCCCTGCGCGCTGGCCACGCTCCACAGGCTGCGCACCAGGGTCATGTCGCCGACGAAGCGGGCCGTCGTGCTGAAGCGCTCACCGGGCTCATGCCAGCGCAACACCACCGGCTGGATCGGCATCTCGGTGGCGATGGCCGCCTGCAGCAGATTGGCATGGAATGGCAAGGGCTCGGGGCCGGGGCCGGTCGTGCCCTCGGGGAAGACCGCCACGGTGTCGCCGGCCTGCAGCGCCTCGGCCGTCTGATGCACGACGCGCAGGGCATCGCGCTTGCTGGAACGCTCAATGAACAGGGTGTTCACGCCCACCACCAGCATGCCGACGATGGGCCAGTGCTTGAGCTCGGCCTTGGAGACAAAGCGCGCCTCGGGCAGCACCGCATGCATGGCCGCGATATCCAGCCAGGACACATGGTTGGCCACCACCAGCTTGGCGCCCGGCCGGCCCTGGCCGCGCAGCTGCAGCTCGACCCCCAGCAGCCGCAAGGTCTTGCGCGACCACCACTGGATGTGGTGCTGGCGCTGCGGCTTGGCCAGACTGCCAAAGCGCAAGGCGATCAGCGCCAGGCCATGCAGGATGTGCAGGCTCAGGCGCAACAAGCGCCACACGGCGATGGGGGCTCGCATCTCAGGTCGCTGAGGTCTTGGCTTCGTGGGCGATATGGCCCGCCACCAGGGTATAGCGCACCCGGCCCGGCAGCTCAAATCCGGTGATGTCGGCGGCGAAGGGCGTGTACTTGCCCTGGCTCAAGAGCTGATCCGGTGTGACCGCCCAGCGCGAGCCCGCATCGAAAACGCAGACATCGGCCACCCCGCCCTCGACCAGGCGGCCGGCGCTCGCCGACAGGGAGCCCAGCGCATTGCCCAGCACCCGCACCGGCTCATTGCTGACCACGGCCAGCGCCCGCGCCAGCGGCAGCTGCAGGTCCTCGGCCCATTTCAGCGCCAGGCTCAGCAGCAGCTCCAGCCCGGTGGCGCCGGGTGTGGCCTCGGCAAAGGGCAGCATCTTCTCGTCCTCGTCGACCGGCATATGGTCGGACACCAGCGCGTCCAGCGTGCCGTCGGCCAGGCCGGCGCGCAACGCATCGCGGTCACGGCCCTGGCGCAGCGGCGGCGTGACCCGCATCGCCGAGTTGAAGTAGCCGATGTCCACATCGCTCAGATGCAGCGAGTTGATCGACACATCGGCCGTCACGTTCAGTCCTTCGCGCTTGGCCGCGCGCAGCAGCTCGACGCCGGCGGCGCTGGAGAGGCGGCACAGATGGACCCGCGCGCCGGTGACGCGCACCAGCTCGAAGATGGTGTGCAAGGCCACCGTCTCGGCCGCCACCGGCACGCCGGACAGGCCCAGCCGGGTCGCGACCGCGCCGCTGGCCGCGACGCCGCCAGCCAGCCAGGGGTCCAGCGGGTGCAGCCAGACCGTGTAGTCAAAGGTGGCCGCGTACTGCAGCGCGCGCAGCAGGATCTGCGTGTTGCGGATCGGATGGTCGGCTTGCGAGAAGCCGACGCAGCCGGCCTCGGTCAGCTCGGCCATCTCGGTCAGCGCCTCGCCCGCCAGGCCGCGGGTCAGCGCGCCGAGCGGGAAGAGACGGCAAAGGCTGAGCTTGCGGGCGCGGAACTTCAGCATCTCGACCAGGCCAGGTTCGTCCAGCGCCGGGTCGGTGTCGGGCGGGCAGACCAGGCTGGTGACGCCGCCGGCCGCGGCCGCGTTCAGCTCGCTCTCCAGCATGCCCTCATGCTCATGGCCGGGCTCGCGCAGCCGCGCAGCCAGGTCCACCAGGCCGGGGGCCACCACCAGGCCGCTCGCGTCGATGACGCGCTGCGCCTCGAACTCGCTGACATCGCCCAGTGCGACGATGCGGCCGGAGGCGATCGCCAGATCGCCGATGCGGTCCAGGCCCGAGGCCGGGTCGATCAATCGACCGTTTTTTATGAGGATCTTCATGCTTCGTTCCCAGCCAGAATGCTCATCACCGCCATGCGCACCGCGATGCCGAAGGTCACCTGCGGCAGGATCACGCTCTGCTTGCCGTCGGCAACGGCAGAGTCGATCTCGACGCCGCGGTTGATCGGCCCCGGATGCATCACGATGGCATCGGGCTTGGCCAGCGCCAGCTTCTCCGGCGTCAGGCCGAAGTTCTTGAAAAACTCGCCGGCGCTGGGCAGCATCGCCCCGCTCATGCGCTCGTTCTGCAGGCGCAGCATGATGATGACGTCGGCGTCCTTGATGCCCTCGGCCATGTCGTGGCAGACCCGAACGCCCATCTCGCGCAGATCGCCGGGCACCAGGGTCTTGGGGCCAACCGCGCGGATCTCGGGCACGCCCAGGATGTTCAGCGCATGGATGTCGGAGCGGGCCACGCGCGAATGCACGATATCGCCGACGATGGCCACGGTGAGGTTGCGGAAGTCCTTCTTGAAATGCCGGATCGTGTACATGTCCAGCAGGCCCTGCGTCGGGTGGGCGTGGCGGCCGTCGCCGGCGTTGACCACATGCACATGGGGCGCGCAATGCTGGGCGATCAGATAGGGTGCGCCGCTCTCGCTGTGGCGCACGACGAACATATCGGCATGCATCGCGGACAGATTGGCGACCGTGTCGAGCAGGGTCTCGCCCTTGGCCGTCGAGCTGCGCGCGATGTCCAGGTTCAGCACATCGGCCGACAATCGCTTGGCCGCGATCTCGAAGGTCGTGCGGGTGCGGGTGCTGTTCTCGAAGAACAGATTGAACACCGACTTGCCGCGCAAGAGTGGCACCTTCTTGACCTCGCGGTCGTTGACCGACAAAAAGGTGCCGGCGGTGTCCAGGATCTGGTGGATCACGGCCTGGGGCAGGCCTTCGATCGACAGCAGATGGATCAGCTCGCCGTGCTTGTTCAGTTGGGGATTTCGTTTACTCAGCATCTGGTCATCCCCTCGCTCATTCCACATCGAAACTGAAGCGGCCATCGTCGGCGCGCGCCAGCCGCAGCTTGTGCTCGGCCGCCAGCGTCACGCGCGCGGCCGAGAATGCCGGCTCGATCGGCAGCTCGCGCCCGCCCCGGTCCACCAGCACCGCCAGCGTGACACTGGACGGGCGACCGAAGTCAAACAGCTCGTTGATCACGGCCCGGGTCGTGCGGCCGGTGTAGAGCACATCGTCGATCAGCAGCACCGGGCGGCCGTTGACATCAAAGGGCAGCTTGGTGTGATCGGCGCTGGCGCTCATGCCCTTGGAACCGAAGTCGTCGCGGTGCAAGGAGCTGGAGATCACGCCCGGCTCACCTGCCAGGCCCAGATCCTTCTGCAACCGCTCGGCCAGCCAGGCCCCGCCGGACCAGATGCCCACCAGGGCGGCGTCGGGCACCAGCAGGCGCCGCACGCCTTTCAGCAGGTCGGCATAAAGGGCTTCGGCATCAAGTAAAAGTGTGCTCATGGATGCTCACGAAAGAACTGTTCAAGAATCAGGGCGGCAGCGGCCGAGTCGATATCGCGCGCACCCATGCTTTCGGCCTCGACGCTGGTGTAGCGCTCGTCGACCTCGAAGACCGGCAGGCGAAAGCGCCCCTTCAGCTGGCGGCCGAAGCGGCGCGCCCGCAGCGTGATCTCGTGCTCGGCGCCATCGGGATGGAAGGGCACGCCGATCACCAGGCCCTCGGGCTGCCATTCCTTGATCAGCCTGGCGATCGCCTCGAAGCGGGCATCGCCTTCAAGATGGATGCTCTTGAGCGGCTCGGCATTGCCAGAAAAGCGGCTGCCGGTGGCCACGCCCAGACGCTTGATGCCGTAGTCGAAGGCCAATAACGATTGCAGTGTGCCGCTCATGCGTGGCCGGCGTCCGTGCTGAGCATGCGCGGATCGATCCCCAGCAGGCCCAGCGCCCGCTCGTAGCGCAGCTCGACCGGGGTCTCGAAGATGATCTCTGGTGTGGCGCTGACGGTCAGCCAGCCGTTGCGGCCGATCTCTTCCTCGAGCTGGCCGGCGGCCCAGCCGCTGTAGCCCAGGGTCACCAGCACCTTCTTGGGGCCGGCGCCGTTGGACAGCGCCTCCAGCACATCGCGGCTGGTGGTCATCTCGAGCCCACCGGGCACGGCCAGCGTGGCGTTGTAGTGGCCGCCGGCGGCGTCCAGCGGCTCATGCAGCACAAAGCCGCGCTCGGTCTGCACCGGGCCGCCGAAGAACACCGGACGGGCGGCCAGATCGTCGTCGTCCAGGCTCAGCTCGACCTTCTCGAACAGATTGCCGAGGGTCAGCGCGATCGGCTTGTTGATCACCAGGCCCAGCGCGCCTTTGTCGTTGTGCTCGCACAGATAGACCACGGCGCCGGCGAAAGTGTCGTCCGCCATGCCAGGCATGGCGATCAGGAACTGATTGGAGAGGGCCATCTGGTGCTTGAACATCAGGGCATTTTATTCGTAGGCGACACTTCCTCTATGCAAAAGCTTCACGACAAGGCCCTGCTCTGGTTCCGCCGCGATTTGCGCCTGGACGACCAGGCCGCCCTCTACCACGCCCTGCGTTCCGCGCGTCAGCTGTTCTGCTGCTTTGTGCTCGATACCGAGATCCTCGATGCCCTGCCCCGGGCCGACCGCCGCGTCGAGTTCATCCTGCAGGCCCTGGGCCAGCTCGATGCGGCGCTGCGCGCCCGCGGCGGCGCGCTGATCGTGCGCCATGGCCGCGCTGCCGAGCTGCTGCCGCAGCTGGCCGCCGAGCTGGGTGTGCAGGCGGTGTTCGCCAATCATGACGACGAGCCCCAGGCCCTGGCGCGCGACACCCTGGTGGCCGAGCGCCTGGCCAGCTTCGGCTGCCGCTTCGAGAGCTTCAAGGACCATGTGATCTTCGAGCGCAGCGAGCTGCTGACGACCCTGGGCAAACCCTATGGCGTGTTCACGCCCTACAAGAACGCCTGGCTCAGGAAGCTCACGCCCTTTTACCTGCGGGCCTACCCGGTCGAGCGCTACTTCGATGCCTTGACGGCCAGCCCGCTGGCACGGGGCGTGCCGGGTCTTGCCGAGATCGGCTTCGAACCGGCCGGGCTGGCGCCCCATCTCGGTGCCGACCGCGCCGATGCCTTGCTGGACGACTTTCTGGACCGCATCGCTCGCTACGACCAGACTCGCGACTTCCCCGCCGTCAAGGGCCCCAGCTATCTGAGCGTGCATCTGCGCTTCGGCACCGTCTCGATCCGGCGCCTGGCCCGCGAGGCCTGGCAGCGCGCGCAGGCCGGCGAGCGCGGCGCCGAGGTCTGGCTGTCCGAGCTGATCTGGCGCGACTTCTATCACCAGGTGATGCACCACCACCCGCAGGCGATGACCGGCGCCTTCCGGCCCGAGTACGACGCCATCCAGTGGGAGCAGGGTCCGGCGGCCGAAGCCCTGTTCCGGGCCTGGTGCGAGGGGCGGACCGGCTATCCGCTGGTCGACGCGGCAATGCTGCAGCTCAATCAGACCGGCTATATGCACAACCGCCTGCGCATGGTGACGGCCAGCTTTCTGATCAAAGACCTCGGCATCGATTGGCGCTGGGGCGAGCGCTACTTCGCCGAACAGTTGCTGGACTTCGACCTCGCCGCCAATAACGGCGGCTGGCAATGGGCCGCCTCCAGCGGCTGCGATGCCCAGCCCTGGTTCCGCATCTTCAATCCCGTCACGCAAAGCGAGAAGTTCGACGCCGAGGGCAAGTTCATCAAGCGCTACCTGCCCCAGCTCGCCGCGCTGCCGGCCAAGCTGATCCATGCCCCCTGGCTGGCTGGCCCGCTGGCCGCGCCCGACTACGCACCGCCGCTGGTGCGCCATGACGAGGCGCGCGAGCGCACGCTGGCGCGCTACGCGGTGGTCAAGAGCCGCAACCTGCCGGACTGAGCAAGACCTGGCACCCTGGCGCCGGTCGCACCTTCGGCCTTCTCAGCCAGTTTCTGAGGGTGCACCAACACGCCAATCCCTTGGCCTCCAGGAACGAGT
Source organism: Burkholderiales bacterium C2 (assembly GCA_005503085.1). Classification (GTDB taxonomy): domain Bacteria; phylum Pseudomonadota; class Gammaproteobacteria; order Burkholderiales; family Burkholderiaceae_C; genus Roseateles_E. Next base: position 223,931 of record SCOI01000009.1, read on the forward strand.
AGCCGGCGTCGGGTTTCAGACCGCAACATCTAGGTTCCGTGGGCATCGTCCTCTTTCCCTGCTATTGAACCAACGTCATGCCTGCCGTCTTGGCTGCAGCAGCGTCAAAGGTCATCGTCTTTGCGCAGCCAGCGGCCACCGCCGTGCGCTCGATCAGACAGTCTGCGAAGTCAGCACTTCCCGCGCCATAGGCTCGCAGGGCCCGCACCACATGCTCGGCCTGGTCGACGACAAGCTGCTTCGAGCGAAGGATCACGTCGAGCGCTTGGACGATCTGACCCCGCGCCAAGTCGTAGGACGACGACAGCACCCACACCAACTCCACCACCGACACCAGGGTGATGAAACCCTGCTCCTGAGCCGTGAGGCTTTCAATCAGCTTCGTCGCCTTGGCGGCCTGCTTGGCATCGTCCTGCATGATGTAGCGGACCAGCACGTTGGTATCCAGACCAATCATCGTGCCGATGCTCCGCGAGAAGCGATTGCCAAGTTCATGTCTTCAATGGAGACGACCTTGGATGGCTTGCCGAACATGCCCTTCAGCTCCGTCACCGAACGATTCGCAGCCACGAACAGGTACTGGCCGGGCTCGATCTGAACGAACTCCACGCGGTCCCCAGCATCAACGGCAAGGGCATGCCGAACGTCAGCGGGTATCGTGATCTGGCCTTTGGAAGTGATGGTTGCAGTGGTCATGCGTGATCTCCTGGTACTCCTTACTTTAAAGTAAGGAGCAATGGAGTGCAAGCGCATTTGGACAGGTCTGCAAACGATCAACGATTTGCTGCTGAGCAAAGGCCAGATTTACTTTGTCAATTCCGCGCGCTGTCGCGGAATGTCTTGCATCTAGGGCGCTGACGAACCCAGCGCGGCCAGCCGGGCAAGGCGCTACGGTTGCGCTGCAAGCCTGTCGGACTGGACGGGGCAGGCAAGACCCGGCACTGTGGCGCCCCGACCACCGGCGGACTTCTGATCTTGATTTTTTGAATCCGAGCCCATAGCCTCGGCTGACGGCGTCGGCAACAGGGGTCCGGACGAGGCTCCACCGGCACCAATTCGTGGGTAGGGTGGACGCTGCAGCTCCCTGTCATCACCGCCAGCACAGCGTCCGCGTGTATCCGAAGTGTTGAATGCCACTCGATCGGACATGCGTTTCACATCGTTCCCTCTTGCTGCGGGGCTGTTGCTGACCGGCTGTGTCGCCTTTCTGGCCACCGCCTATGGCGAGCATCGCAGCCTCGGCGAGCTGGTTGCGGGTAATGCGCAGCGCGTGCAGGCCTTGCAGACCCAGCTGCAGCTGCGCCGGCTCGGCAGCTTGCTGATCGACCTCGAAAGCGGCCAGCGCGGCTTCCTGATCACCGGCCAGGTGGCGTTTCTGGCGCCCTACGAGAGCGCCCGCCAGGAACTCGCCCAGGCCTACACCCAGCTGACCGCCGCGCTGCCACCCAGCGCCGAGACGGCGCCGACGCTGGAACGGCTGGACGATTTCATCCGCCAGCGCATCGAGCAGGCCGAGAAGAATGTGGAGCGGCGCTGGCAGATCGGCGAGGCGGCGCTGAAAGACCTGTCGGCCTATGTCAACGGCAAACGGCTGATGGACGACATCCGCGCTGAGCTGGCCCTGCTGGAGCGGCACCAGAGCCGCATGATCGAGGACGCCGAGCGCCGCAATCTGGCGGTGCAGCAGCGCACCGCGCTGCTGTCGGCCGTGCTTCCGCTGGTGGGCGTGCTGCTGATAGGCGGCGCGATGCTGGCCTTGGTCCTGGAGCGCCGCCAGCGCGACCGGGCCGAGACCGCCTTGCGCGAGGCCAACACCCATCTGGAGAGCGCGGTGGCGGCGCGCACCGCCGACCTGCAAGCGGCGCTGTCGCGCATCCAGAGCTTTGCCGTCGAACTGGACCGCAGCATCGAAGCCGAGCGCTCGCGCCTGGCGCGCGAGGTGCACGACCAGCTCGGCCAGCTCGGCACCGCCAGCAAGATGCTGGTGCTGGCGCTGCGCCGCAAGCTGGCGCCGGCCAAGGAGGAGCTGATCGACGAGCTGCTGGCGATGACCGACGAGTCGATCGCCGCCGCGCGCCAGATCTCGGCCGCGCTGCGCCCGCCACTGCTCGACGATCTCGGCCTGGCCGCCGCCATCGGCCATTACGCCAAGGGCCTGGCGCGCCAGGGCGAGCTGGCGGTCGAGGTCGAGGTGGACGACGAGCAGCTGCTCGGCCCGGAGCAGCGCAACCAGCTGTTCCGCATCCTGCAGGAGGCCGGCACCAATGTGCTGCGCCACGCCCAGGCGGGCCGACTGCAGATCGCCGGCCGGGCGGCGGGCCGGCACTACACGCTGGAGATCCGCGACAACGGCAACGGCCCGGGCTCGGTGCGCGCCGATGCCTCGGGCCTGCGCAATATGCGCGAACGCGCGGCGCTGGCCGGCGGGCGCTTCGAGTTCGGCCCGGCGCCCGGCGGCGGCACCCGGGTGGCCGTGCACCTGCCGCTGCCGGCGGAGGCCCAGGCATGAGGTTTCTGATCGTCGACGACCACCCCATCATGCGGGTCGGCGTGCGCCAGCTGATCCTGGCCGAGTGGCCACAGGCCCATATAGACGAGGCGGCCAGCCTGGCGCAGGCCCTGAGCCTGGGCCTGGCTCAACGGCCCGATGCCGTGGTGCTCGACCTCTCGCTGCCCGACGCCAGCGGCACCGAGGGCGCCAGCCGCGTGCTGCGCGCGCTGAAGGCCGTGCCGGTGCTGATCCTGAGCCTGAACGCAGAGTCGGCCTATGCCTCGCGGCTGCTGCAGATGGGTGTGGCCGGCTACCTGCCCAAGGACCGCGCCGGCGACGACCTGGTCAACGCCCTGCACCGCCTGCTTCAGGGCGGCCGCTACGTGACGGCGGCCATGGCCGACCATCTGCTGGGCTTGCTCGACGGCCGGGCACCGGCCAGCCTGCCGCACGAGCAGCTCTCGACCCAGGAGCACCGGGTGATGCTCTTGATCGCCGCCGGCAAGACCCCGGCCGAGATCGCCGACACGATGAGCTTGTCGGTCAAGACCGTCGGCACTTACCGCGCCCGCATCCTGGAGAAGGCCGGCTGGAAGAACAACACCGAACTGACCAAGTACTGCCTGCAGCACGGCCTGACCGTGTAGGCAATCGGCTGACACGGGCTTGCGCGAACCATGCACCCTGGCTTGCGGCAAGCCCCTCTGCGCAAGGCCCGGGCGAAAACCGAAGATAAGAGCCATCGAACAGGGGCTCTCATGAACATCTTTCTGGTTGAAGATTCGCCGTCCATCCGCCGCCTGCTGGTACGCCGGCTGGACAGCATGGCCGGCGCGCGCATCGTCGGCGAGGCCAGCCGCCAGGACGAGGCGATCGCGCTGATCGAGTGGCTGCAGCCCGAGATGGTGCTGCTGGACCTGTCGCTGGCCTCGGGCTCGGGCCTGCAGGTGCTGGCCGCGCTGCGCGCCAAGGGCTTTGGCGGCCAGGTGATGGTGCTGACCTCGCAGGCCGTCGAAGCCTATCGCCAGGCCTGCACGGCCGCCGGCGCCGACGGCTTCTACGACAAGGCCAGCGGCCTGGAGACCCTGTTCGACGATCTCGGCGAGCAGCTGGAAGCCCGCCGCGACGGCGAGTCCAGCACCCCGGCCGCCCTGCTGCTGCGCGATGCACTGACCGGCCTGTACAGCCAGCTCGCGCTGCTGGAGCGGGCCGACCAGGCCATCAAGATGGCAGCCGCCGAGAACACCGAGATTGCCGCCTTCGTGCTGGTGCTCAAGGGTCTGGACGCGCTGCGCCAGGCCCATGGCGAGGCCGCCGTCGAGGCGGTGCTGCGCGAGACCGCACAGCGGCTGAGCCTGTCCTGCACGCCGGCCGATGTGCTGGCCCGCCATGCCAGCGAGCAGTTCGCGCTGCTGCTGACCCGGGTCGACTCGGCCGCCGATGCCGCGAGCTTCGCCCAGCAGATCGGCGCGCTGATGGCCCAGCCTTTCCAGATTGACGGCGGGGCCCTGGCCCTGCAGAGCGAACTGGGCATGGCCCTGTTCCCGCGCGACGCGGTCTCGGCCCGCGCCCTGCTGACCCTGGCCGAGGCCCATGCCTATGGCGCGGCGCTGCCGCAGCGCCCGACGGTCTTCTGCCACTGATCCCCGCCTTCAGCAATTACGGAGTTCGCCATGATGTCTTCCGCCAAGCTCAAATCACTGCTGCTCGCCGCCGCCCTGCTGGGCGCGGGTTCGGCCGGCGCCGCCACCGCCGGCAACACCTTCCAGGTGCAGGCCACCGTGGTCAGCGCCTGCACGGTGTCGGGCTCGGCGATGAACTTCGGCGCCAGCATCGACCCGCTGGCCACCGCGACGCCGCTGGACGCCAGCTCGACGCTGAGCGTCGTGTGCACCAACACCACGCCCTATACCGTGTCGCTGAACGCAGGGGCCAATGCCGGCGGCGCCTCCAATTTCACGAACCGCGCGATGAAGAGCGGTGCCAACAGCCTGGGCTACCAGCTCTATCTGGATGCCGGCCGCTCCACCGTCTGGGGCGACGGCACGGCCAGCAGCACCCACAGCGGCACCGGCACCGGCAGCACCCAGAGCCTGACCATTTACGGCCGCCTGCCCTCGCTGGCCAATGTGGTGCCCGGCAGCTACACCGACACCGTGACGGTGACGGTCACTTACTGAGGCCTCGCCATGCGCACTGCCCTGCTCGCCTGCCTGCTGGCCCTGAGTGGCCTGGCCCATGCCGCCGACATCAGCCTGATGCCGGTCAATGTCAAGCTCGACCGCCTCAATGACCGCGCCACCGTGCAGGTGCAGAACAACGGCAGCGAGGCGGTCATCATGCAGGCCGATGCGATCGCCTGGACCCGGGTCCAGGGCCAGGATGTCGACGGTCCGACCAGCGACATCATCGTCAACCCGCCGATCTTCACGATACAGCCGGGCCAGACCCAGATCGTGCGCGTCGGCCTGCGCCGCAATCAAGAGCTGCAGCAGGAGGCCACCTACCGCATGGTGCTGCGCGAGGTGCCGAGCCCGCGGCTGTCGGACATCGGCAATGTCAGCGGCAGCGTGCGTGTGCTGGTGGCGCTGCGGGTGCCGGTCTATGTGGCGCCGAGCAAGATCGTGCGCCAGGAGCAGTGGCAGCTGCGGCGCGATGCCACCGGCGAGATGGTCGCCAGCGTCAGCAACACCGGCAATGTGCATCTGAAGATCGGCGAGCTGCGCCTGCAGGGCGGCGCGGCGCTGGCGCTGCAGGGCAGCGGCAGCGTGATCTTCCCCGGCGAGCAGCGCAGCTTCCGTCTGCAGGGTGGGCAGAAGCACCGGCTGCTGGAAGTCGTCAGCGAGCAGGGCGTGCAGCAGGTGGCGCTGAATGAGGCGCAGGACTGAGTCCCGGCACGGCCACCTGCTGTGGCCGCTGCTGCTGGGGCTGACCGAGCCTCTGGGCGCCCAGTCCGGTGGCCTCTTGCCCAGCCCCGAGCTGGCTCAGGCCCTGGCCGAGCTCGCGCGCCCCGGCGAGACCCTGCTGCTGGGCCTGCGCATCAACGGCGTGGCCCAGCCGCAGACCCTGCGGGCGGTGCGCGTGGCCGAGGGCCTGGCGCTGCCGCAGCCGCTCTGGGAGTCGCTGCATCTGAAGCTGCCGGCGCTGGCGCCGCGCCTGATCGACGGCGAGCCGCATATGGTGCTCGATGGCCGAGCCGACACCAGCCCGGACACTCGCTGGCATATCGAGGAGGCCAGCCAGACCCTGGTGATCGAGGCCTCGGCCTCGGCCTTCAGGCGCCAGCAGCTCAGCATGGAAAGCGCGGCGCCGCGCCTGACCCTGCCGCAGCAGCTGGGCCTGTTCGCCAACTACGATCTGTACTGGCAGCGCCGCAGCCAGGGCGGCGGCAGCAGCCTGGATGGCCTGGCCGAGCTCGGCGCGCTGACCGCGCGGGGCGACCTGAACCATCTGCTGCTGTACCGCCAGCAAGGCGGCCTGCTGCGGCTGGAGACGCGCTGGACCCTGGACCAGCCCGAGCGCATGGCGCGGCTGCGCCTCGGCGACACGGTCAGCCAGCCCGGTGCCTGGGGCCGGGCGCTGCGCCTGGGCGGCCTGCAGTGGGGCACGGACTTCTCGCTGCGGCCGGGTTTCCTGAGCTTTCCGCTGCCCAGCTTGAAGGGCGAGGCCGCCCTGCCCTCGACGCTGGATGTCTATGTCAACAACAGCCAGCGCCTGCAGGGCCGGCTGCAGCCCGGCGCCTTCGACCTCAGCGAGCTGCCCATCGTCACCGGCCAGGGCGAGATCCGCAGCGTAGTGCGCGATCTGCTGGGGCGCGAGCAGGTCGTGGTCCTGCCCTACTACGTCAGCCCGGCCCTGCTGAAGCCGGGGCTGCGCGCCTTCAGCATCGAGCTGGGCCGGCTGCGCGAGGACTATGGCCTGGCCAGCAACCGCTATGGCGCCGTGCTGGCCAGCCTCACCGAGCGCAAGGGGATCAGCGAGCGCTTCACCCGCGAGCTGCGTGCCGAGCTGATGCGCGCCCAGCAGACGCTGGGCGCCACCGGCATCTGGCTGTGGCCGGCGCTGGGCACCGGCACGCTGTCGCTGGGCTTGAGCCGGCAGCGCCAGGCCGATCGCGGCTGGATGCTGGGCGCCGGCCTGGACCGCCAGGGCCGCGACTGGAGCGGCAGCCTGCAGCTGCGCCGTGCCAGCGCCGGCTTCACGCAGGCCGGCGATACCCGCGACGCAGCGGGCAGCCGCTGGAGCGTGGCCGCCGCGCTGGGCAGCGCCTGGGGCGGCACCTCGCTGGGCCTGAGCTATCTGCAGCAGGGCGGGCGCAGCGGCGAGGCCGCCCGGCCACGGCTGCTGTCGCTGAGCGCCAGCCGCGACCTCGGTGGCTGGGGCTATCTGAGCCTGGTGGCACTGCGCGATCTGGGCGGCAGCACGGCGCTGTCGCTGTCCTGGAGCCATGCGCTGGGCGAGCGTGGCAGCGCCACCGTCAATCTGCTGCGCAGCCGCAGCGAAGGGCCAAACGGCAGGCAGGACACCCAGAACCTGCAGCTGCAGGTCCAGCAGAACCCGCCCTTCGGCCGCGGCCTGGGCTACCAGCTGCTGACCGAGACCGGCGACCAGCGCCGCAGCCTGGCCCAGGCTGTTTGGCAGACCGACAAGGCCGACTTCAGCGCCGGCGCGGCCAAACTGGGCCGGGCCCGGGAGCTGCGCGCCGGCGTCAGCGGCGGCCTGGCCTGGATGGACGGCGAGCTGTTCGCCAGCCGCCGCATCGACGGCGGCTTTGCCATCGTGCAGGTCGGCGACTATGCGGGCGTCGGCGTGCTGCATGACAACCAGCCGGTGGCCCGCACCGATGCCAGCGGCCGCGCCTTCATCGGCAGCCTGCGCGGCTACCAGAGCAACCGGGTCGGCATCGATGCCGCCGACCTGCCCTTCGATGCCCAGCTCGACGCGGTGGAAGTGCGGCTGACGCCGGCCGCACGCAGCGCCGCGCTGATCAGCTTCCCGGTGCAGCGCAGCCGGGCGGCAAGCTTTCGCGTGATCGACCCGCAGGGCCGGCCGCTGCCGCCAGGCAGCGAGCTACGCGTCGAGGGCGGCTCACGCAGCTTCCCGGTCGGGCTGGAGGGCCGCGCCTTTGTCAGCGGCCTGGCCGAGCGCAGCCGCGTCGACGCGCGCTGGCCCGACGGCAGCTGCAGCCTGATACTGACGCTGCCCCGCGAGCTGATCGAATGGCCCGAGCTGGGCACTCTTGAATGCAAGGCCACCCCATGAGACTGCTGCGTCTGCTTGTCCTGCTGCTGGCTGCCGCATGCGGCGCCGGCTCGGCCCAGGCCCTGTGCCTGCCGGTGCTGTGCAGCTGCACCGTCAGCACCACGCCGCTGCTGTTCGGCAGCTACAACCCGCTGGCCCATGGCCATACCGACAGCAGCGCCAGCATCAAGGTCGGCTGCGGCGGTGTGGCCGGGCTCTTGATTCCCTACAACCTCGCGATCAGCGCCGGCGGCGGCGGCAGCTTTGCCAACCGGCGCATGAGCCTGGGCGCCCACCAGCTGAGTTACAACCTCTATACGGATGCGGCCCGCAGCACGGTCTGGGGCGATGGCACGGCCGCCACGCTGCTGATGCCGGGCTCGATCACGCTGGACATCCTCGGGCTGGCGCCGCAGCAGACGCACTGGGTCTACGGCCGGCTGCCGGGCCGCCAGCTCGGCGCGGCGCCCGGCGCCTACACCGACACCCTCAGCGTGACACTGACGTACTACTAGCCCCAGGCCGCACCCAGCGCGCCAGCAGGCCGCCGTGGCGCTCGCCCCAGCTCAGAAGGCTCTCGCCCTGCCCGTCGAAGACCTGGGTCAGAAAGGCCAGGGTCAGCTCGCGGGTGGCGGTCTTGAGCTTGGGGTTCAGCGTCAGGCCGCCGGTGCCGTCGCGGTCGGTGAAGACGCTGTGCGAGCCGCCCTCGAACACCACCAGCGACTTGGTCGCGCTGCCGGTGGCGTCGAACACCCGCAGCCGGTCCTGCGCGTCGGAGTAGTAGCCGGGGATGCGTATCACGTCCTCGGTCGCGGTGATGTGCAGGGTCGGGATGTTGACCGAAGCCAGGATGGCCGACGGATCGGATTCGCCGTAGAAGGGCGGGGCCGAGATGATCAGCGCCGCCTTGAAGCGCTCGTCGCGCAGATCCATCACAGCGCCCTGGCGCTCGACGCGAGCGCCGGCCAGCAAGAGGCTGGTGTTGGCGCCGTAGGAGTGGCCGGCCGCGACGATGCGCCGCGCATCGATGCGCGCGCCCCACTCGCCCTGCAGCAGCCGGTCCAGCGCGAAGCTGACATCGCGAGCCCGGTGGATCGCCTCGCGCTCCTGGGCCGCATCCTGCAGCCGGCCCACCAGGCCCAGCGGATTGCCCATCCAGAGCTGGCGGTCGCTGCCGACATGCTGGACATGCAGGCTGGCATAGCCCTGGCTCGCCCAGTACTGGCCCAGATAGCTGTAGCCGCGCCGCGAGCCGCCGATGCCGTGCGAGAACACAATCAGCGGCACCGGCGCGCCGTCCGCCTGCGCCGGCCAGTACAGCCGCACCGGCACGGCGCGCTGGCGCTGGGTGTCCTGCCAGTCCAGGTCCTGGCCCGGGATCGCCGGCGCCGGCGACGGTGGCTGGGCCTGGGCCGACGGCAGGCCAGACGCTGTCAGGGCCAGGGCCAGCAGGATTCGACGTGAGACAGCAAACAACATCGGGGGCTCTCCTTGGCGTGCCAGTATGGGGCCGGCTTCAGGGCCTGGCGGAAGTCAGGGCTTGTGAGGCCTTGGCCCGCCGCGGCCGCAGCCGCTGCACCGCATCGTCGACATAGGTAAAGACGATGGGTATCACCAGCAGGCTCAGAAAGGTCGAGGTGATCAGCCCGCCGATCACGACGATGGCCATCGGCGCGCGGAAGCTCGGGTCCACCCCCCAGCCCAGCGCGATCGGCAGCATGCCGGCCCCCATCGCGATGGTCGTCATCACGATCGGCCGGGCGCGCTTGCGGCAGGCATCGAGAATCGCCTCGAAGCGCGGCAGGCCATGGTCGCGGCGCGCGATGATGACGTAGTCGACCAACAGGATGGAGTTCTTCGTCGCGATGCCCATCAGCATGATCAGGCCGATCATCGAGGGCATGGACAGCGCGGTCTGGCTCAGGTAGAGCGCCAGGAAAGCGCCGGGAATCGACAGCACCAGCGCGGCCAGGATGGTCAGCGGCTGCACAAAGTCCTTGAACAGCAGCACCAGCACGATATAGATGCACAGCACCCCGGTCAGCATTGCCAGACCGAAGCTGTCGAACAGCTCGGCCATCGCCTCGGCGTCTCCCACCGTGGTCTGGATCACGCCCGGCGGCAGGCTTTGCAGGCTGGGCAGGGCCAGGGCCTGGCGCTCGACATCGCCCAGCGCCTGGCCGTTCAGCTCGATCTCGATATTGATATTGCGCAGCCGGTCATAGCGGTCGATCTGCGAGGGCCCGCTGTCCAGCGCCAGGCTGGCGACATTGCCCAGCGGCACCGGGCCATGGCTGCCCGGCACCGGCAGGCGGCTCAGATAGCCCAGGTCGGCGCGCGCATCGCTGCGCAGCCTGACCACCACCGGCACCTGGCGCTGCGCCAGGTTCAGCTTGGCCAGCTCCTGCTCGTAGTCGCCGGCCGTGGCCACCCGCAGCGTCTCGGCGATGGCGGCGGCGCTGACGCCCAGATCGGCGGCACGCGCAAAGTCGGGCCGCACGATCAGCTCGGGCCGGGTCAGGCTGGCGCTGGAGGTCACCGCACCGATGCCGGGAATGCCGCGCAGCTCGCGCTCGACGGTTTGCGCATGCTCGGCCAGCACGCGACCATCTTCGCCGGCCAGCACCAGCACATACTTCTCGCTGGAGGCGCCGAAGCCGACCTTGACCCGGGCGCCCGGGATCAGCTCGACCGCCTCGCGCAGCTGGGCCTCGATGGCCTGCTTGCTGAGGCCGGGCCGCTCGTCGCGGTGGGTCAGGTTCAGGGTCAGCGTGGCCTTGCCGACGCTGGAGGCCGAGCCCATCGCGAAGGGATCGGCGCCGGCGCTGCCGCCGCCGATGGCCGTGTAGATCAGCTTGACATGGGGGTTGGCCTGCACGATCTGGCGCGCCCGCTCGGCCAGCTCGGCCGTCTGCGCAAAGCTGCTGCCCGGCGGCAGGGTCAGCGTGACCTGGGTCTGGCTCAGGTCATCGGGCGGGATAAAGCCGGTCGGCAGCAACCCGGCCAGGCCGAAGGAGCCCGCGGTGAACACCAGCGTGGCCAGCAGCGTCTTGATGCGGTGCTGCAGGCACCAGCGGGCCCAGCCTGTGTAGCGCAGCAGCCAGCGCGGCTCGTGATGCTCGCCGGTGGGCGGCTTCAGGATGTAGGCCGCCATCATCGGCGTCAGCATGCGCGCCACCACCAGCGAGAAGAACACCGAGATCGCCGCCGTCCAGCCAAACTGCACGAAGAACTTGCCGGCGATGCCACTCATGAAGGCGGTCGGCAGAAAGACCGCGATCAGCGTGAAGGTGGTCGCGATGACGGCCAGCCCGATCTCGTCGGCCGCCTCCATCGCCGCCTCAAAAGGCGTCTTGCCCATGCGCAGATGGCGCATGATGTTCTCGATCTCGACGATCGCGTCGTCGACCAGGATGCCCACCACCAGCGACAGCGACAGCAGGGTCACGGTGTTGACGGTGAAGCCGAGGAAATACATCGCCGCAAAGGTCGGCACCACCGACAGCGGCAGCGCCGTCGCGGCGACGATGGTGGCGCGCCAGTCGCGCAGAAAGAACCACACGACGACCACGGCCAGGAAGGCGCCCTCGTAGAGCAGCACCATCGAGCCGTCATAGTTCTCCTGCACCGGGTCGACGAAGTTGAAGGCCTCGACGATCTCGATCTCCGGGTGCTCGGCGCGCAGCGCCTGCAAGGCCGTCGCGACGCCGCGCGCCACCTCGACCTCGCCGGCGCCCCGCGTGCGGGTGATCTCGAAGCCCACCACCGGCTTGCCATTCAGCAGGGCCGCCGAGCGCTGCTCGGCCACCGTGTCCTGGACGCTGGCCAGCTGGTCCAGGCGCAGGCGCCGGCCATCGGCCAGCGCGATGTCCATCGCCGCCAGCTCCTCGGCCGAGGCCACGGTGGCGATGGTGCGCACCGACTGCTCGGCGCCGCCGATATCGGAACGCCCGCCCGAGGCCTCCTGCTGGATCTGGCGCAGCTGGCGCGAGACATCGGCGGCCGTGGCGTTCAACGCCTGCAGCTTGGCCGGGTCGAGCTCGACCCGCACCTCGCGGCTGACACCGCCGACCCGGCCGACCGCGCCGACCCCGGGCACGGCCAGCATGGACTTGGCCACCTGGTTGTCGACAAACCAGGACAGCGCCTCGTCGTCCATGCGGCTGGATGCCACCGTGTAGGTCAGGATGGGCGTGCCCGAGAGCTCCAGCTTGGAGACCACCGGATCGCGCATCTCGCCGGGCAGGTCGGAGCGCACCCGCGAGACCGCGTCGCGCACATCGTCCAGTGCCTCCTGCGTGGGCTTCTCGAGCCGGAACTCGGCCGTGATCGTGGCCATGCCGTCGCTCAGCGAGGTGTAGATGTGCTTGACGCCCTGCAGGGTCGCGATCTGGTTCTCGATCTTGCGTGCCACCTGCGATTCCAGCTGGGCCGGCGAGGCCCCGGGCAGCGCCGCGCTGACCGTCACGGTAGGCAGGTCGATATCGGGAAAGTTCTGGATCTTCATCCAGCGAAAACCTGCCAAGCCCAGCAGGGTCAGCATGATGAACAGGAGGATGGCCGGAATCGGATTGCGGATCGACCAGGACGAGACATTCATCATGACTTGCTCCCGCCCACCACCCGCACCAGATCGCCGTCGGCCAGGAAGCCGACGCCGCTGGCGACCACGCGCTCACCGGCCTTCAGCCCGGCCAGCAGCTCGATCTTGTCGCCCAGGCGGCGCCCGATGCTGACCTTGCTCTGCTGCACCCGGCCATCGGCGCCGACCTTGAACACATAGGCAAAGCCGTCGCGCAGCTGCACCGCCGCCTGCGGCAGCGCCAGCGCCGGGCTGCGGCCCAGGAGGATGCGGCCGCGGACAAAGCTGCCGGCGCGCAAAGCGGCGTGCGGGCTCAGGTCGATATAGGCGAGGCCGTTGCGGCTTTGCACATCGACGGTCGGGCCGACCAGGCGCAGCCGACCGCTGGCGCGCTGGCCATCGGGCAGCTCGATCTCGACCTCGGCACCGGGCACGAGCCGGGCCAGCTCGGCGCTGGGCAGCTCGGCGCGCCACTCGAGTCGGCTCTTGCGGATCAGGCGGAACAGTTCCTGGCCCGGCTGCGCCACCGCGCCGACGATGGCCGGCGCGGCCGCGATCAGGCCGTCATCGGGCGCGACGATGCGGGTCTGGGCCAGGCGCAGTTCCTCGCTGCGCACCTTGGCCTGGGCGGCCTCGAAGCGGGCCTTGGCCGCCTGTTCCTGCACCAGGTATTGCTGGGCCTGCTGAGCGCTCAGCGCGCCGCTGCCGCTGGTCTGGAGGCTGCGCACCCGCTCGGCATCGGCCTGGGCGCCGGCCAGCAGGGCCTGCGCCTCGGCGGCGGCGGCGCGGCTCTGCGCCAGCTCGGCCTGCACCGTCTCGCTGGCCAGGCTGGCCAGCAGCTGGCCGCGCCGCACCCGGTCGCCGACCTGGGCCCGCACCTCGGCCAGACGCAGCCCGGACAGCTCGGCGCTGACCACCGCCTCCTGCCAGGCAGCCACCGTGCCGCCGGCCTGCACGGCCTGCTCCCATTGCTGCGCGCTGGCGCTGACCAGATTGACGCTGAGCGCCGGTTTGGCCTTGGCTGCTGTCTGGCTTATCGCCGGGCCCGCTGCGATCAGCAGCGCAGCAGCCAGCAGGCCGGTGTTGAATGTCTTGTTCATGAGCTACTCCCTTGCTGCCAGCCACCACCGCTGGCCTTGTAAAGCGCCACCCAGGCGGCGACCCGTTGTTCCTGCACCTGCACCAGGCTGGCCTGGGCGTTCAGCGCCAGCCGCCGCGCGTCTTCGAGCTCGGCCGCGCTGGCCAGCCCCTGGCGCCAGCGCTCTTGAGTGCCGGCCAGCGAGCGCTCGTAGGCCGAGACGCTGGCCGCCACATGGCTTTCGCGGGCCTGGGCCGAGTCCAGCCGCACCAGCGCCTCCTCGACCTCGCGCACCGCCTGCAGCAGCGCTCCGCGATGCGCCGCCAGCGCCTCCTCGTAACGGCCCTGGGCCGCATCGACCTGGGCGCGGCGCGCGCCGCCGTCCAGCAAAGGCAGGCTCAGGCTAGGACCCAGCGACCAACCGCTGCCGTCGTCGCGCGAGCCGGCCACGCGCAGCGCGCCGATATTGAACGAGCCGCTCAGGCGCAGCTGCGGAAAGCGCTCGGCCTCGGCCGCGCCGCGCTCGGCCCAGGCCGCCAGCACCAAGCGCTCCGAGGCCGCCAGATCGGGGCGCTGGGCCAGCACCTCGGCCGGCAGGCGCGGCAGCGCAAACAGGGCCGGGGCCGGCAGGCGGGCGGTGGCCGCGCCCAGGCGCTGGCGCAGCGCCGCCTCGTCCAGCGCGGTCAGCGCCACCAGGCCCTTGACCGCCAGATCGCAGTCGGCGCGCTGCGCCAGGCTGCGGCTGCGCGCCTCGGCGGCCGCGCCCTCCAACAGATCGGCGGCGGCCGGCGCCTCGAAGCCGACTCGGGCCTTGTCGCGCGCCAGCAGCGCCAGCTGGCCCAGCGACTCGGCCTCGCGCTCACCGATGGCCAGCAGCTGCTCGCAGCTGCGCAGGCTCAGGTATTGCCGGGCCACTTCGGCCGCCAGGCTGACACGGGCCTGGTGCCAGTCCAGCTCGCTAGCGGCGGCCCGTTCGCCGGCGGCCTGGGCCTGCTGGCGCACGCGGGCAAACAGATCGATCTCCCAGCTCGCGTCCAGGCCCAGGCTGGCCTGGCCGCGCGCCGGCTCGTTCGAGGGCACGGCCGAGCGGGACCGGCCGGCGCTGCCGGCCAGGCCCAGCTGCGGCGACCCCGCGCTGGCGCTGAGGCCGGCGGCGGCGCGCGCCTGGCCGATGCGGGCCAGCGCCTGCTGCAAGCCCGGGTTCGCGCCCTGGGCCTGGGTGATCAGCTCGGCCAGCAGCGGGTCGTCGAAGCGCGCCCACCACTGGCGCAGCTGTTCGGGACTGCCCTGATGGGGCAACAGCGCCGGCAAGCCGGCCTGCCAGGCCGGCGGCGCCGGCAGCTCGGCACGCGGCGCCGCCGCGACGGCGCAGCCGCCGAGCGCAATAACGAGCAGGCACAGCGGCGCCAGACCGGCCCGCCTGGGCCGGTGCAACAAGGAGGAATTCATGGGCTAGCTTCTTCCGTGGGTAGAGGGGGGCGGCGGGCTCAGGCGCAGCAGGCGCTCCTGCTCCACCAGGGCCGAGCCATAGGCCACCATGCGCGCCAGCACGCGCTCATAGGCGCCCGGGCCGTAGACGACGCCGGGAGCCAGCGCCTCCATATAGTCGGCCGACATCCAGTAGTCCTGCACCAGGGCCGTCAACGCATGGGCCAGATGCTGCAGGCCCAGATCGGCCTCGGCCGCGCCGACGCGCTGGCGCAGCATCTCGATCAGCGCCGCATGCTGGGGCCCCAGGTGCTGGGCGCACAGCTGCTCGTAAGCCAGGCTGGGCTCGAGCATCTCGCGGCCCAGCAGGCGCATCAGCTGGGCCGCGCTGCCGTCGGCCGAGCGCAGCGGCGCCAGCAAGGCCTCGTAGAAGCCGCGCAGCCAGTCCTGCAGCGGGACCTCGGCATCAGGGGCCGGCACCTGGGCCAGCAGATCGAGGATGGGCTGGACCAGGGCCTCGCGGTACAGGCCCTGCTTGTCGCCGAAGTAATAGGAGATCGAGCCGATATTGACACCGGCGGCCTGGCATATCTCGCGGGTGCTGGCCTTGTCGAAGCCCTTGTCCGCAAAGATGCGGGTGGCCTCGGCAAGCATGCGCTCGCGGGTGCCGGGCTGGGAGGTGGCAGAACTGGACATGGCGCGATCATACGAGAATTTAATCAATCGATTGATTAAGAACTCATGAAGACTTCAGATTCGCCCGGGCCTGTGTGTGGCATGACACAAAGCCCGGCCGTCCGAGCTGTTAGGGTGGCCTGCCCTGCACTCCGGAACACGCCCCCGATGGCCAAACGCAAGCCCGCCGCCGCCTGGACCCGGCTGATGCAGCAGAGCTGGTCGGCGCTGACGCGCTCGAATCTGCGAGTCGGCCGCCGGGCCGTCGCGAAGGCGATCAAGCCGGTGCTGGCCAGCCGCAAGCCCCCGCCCGGTGCTGGCGACTGGCTGGCCGGCGCGGTGATGGGCCCGGCCGGCATGCGGCGCTACTGGCTTTACCGACCGCCCGGCTTGCGGCTCAAGCCCGGCGAGCGCCTGCCGCTGCTGGTGATGCTGCATGGCTGCGGCCAGAGCGCGCCGGCTTTTGCCGCCAGCACCCGGATGAACCGGGTCGCCGCGCGCGAGGGCTTTCTGGTGATCTACCCCGAGCAGGACCGGCTCGCCAATGCCCAGGGCTGCTGGAACTGGTTCGACACCCGCTCGGGCCGCGCCTACAACGAGGCCGCGCTGATACTGCAGGCGATCGACCAGGTCTGCCTGCTCTACCCGGCCGATCGCGAGCGCGTCGCGCTGGCCGGCCTGTCGGCCGGGGCCAGCATGGCGGCGCTGCTGGCGAGCCGCCATCCGGAGCGCTTCAAGGCCGTGGTGATGCACTCGGGCATTCCGCCCGGCACGGCCCACTCAGGTCTGTCGGCGCTGGGCGCGATGCGGGGGAGGCGTGCCACCGAGCCCCTGCCGGCGCCGGCGGCCAGCGCCTGGCCACCGCTGCTGGTCATCCATGGCAGCCGCGACGCGGTGGTCGCACCCAGCAATGGGCGGGCCGCCGTGCAGGCATGGGCCGAGGCCGCGGATGCACGCGTGACCCAGCCACGCAGCGTGCGGCGCGGCAAGCGCTATCCGAGCACGGTGACCGACGTCAAGCGCGGCGCGACGACCGTGGCCAGCCTGGTCGAGGTGGACGGGCTCGGCCATGCCTGGAGCGGCGGCCTGGCCAGCCAGCCCTTTGGCGACGGCCAGGGGCCCGATGCCTCGCGCATGGTCTGGGCCTTCGCGGCCCGCCAGTTCCGCCGCTGAGCGGCGCGCACCGACACGCGGCCACCTCCTACAAGGACTCGCTCGTTTGCCTCATGGCCGGCGCGCGGGCCTCGCGCCAGCATCGCTGCATCGCTTCACCGGATGCCCCATGCCCAGCCCATCATCGCCCGTCGACCTCGCGGCGCCTGCCGCCGCACGCCCGCGCGCCGGCACGGTGTGCTGGAGCGCCAGCATCGCCGGCGCGGCGGCGGCCACCGCGCTGTCGCTGCTGACCCTGGTCCCGCTGCTGCTGGGCAAGCGGTCCGAATTCGATGCCACGACGCTGGCCTGGGGGCTGACGACGTCGCTGCTGGCCGCCGGCATCGGCGGCTATCTGGCGGGGTGGCTGAGGACCCGACGGGTGCGGCAGCGGCATGACGAGTTCTTTCTCAACGGCCCGGCCCATGGCCTGCTGGCCTGGCTCATGGCCTTTCTGCTGACGCTCGCGCTGCTGGCGGCAATGAATACCGGCGCGCGCCCGGAACCGGCGTCGCTCAAGCCTGACGGCAGCGAGTTGCTTGATCGATTGTTCAGCACCGACGCCGCCGCGCCGGCCGGCGGCCAGGCCTTGAGCGCGAGCACGCAGGAGGAGATCCGGCGCATCTTTGGCAACACGCTGCAAATGGGGGTGCTGCCCTCGTCCGACCAGCGCTACCTCGGCCAGTTGCTGAGCCGGCAGTCCGGCCTGCCGCGTGCGCAGGCCGAGCAGCGGGTGGGTCAGACCTATGCCCTGGCCCGCGAGCAGTTGCGGCGCAGCGAGATCGCAAACCGGCAGGCCTCGGACCTGACACGCCAGACCTTTGCCTATGCGGCGCTGGGCCTGCTGGCGCTGCTGCTGGCGGGTGCGCTGCTTGCCGGACTGGGAGCCGCAGCGGGCGGCACCCTGCGCACCACCACGCACGACACCACGCACGACACCACCCGCAGCAGCCCGCCGGGCTGAAGCCTGCCATGTGGGCCAGCGCACGCTGCAAACAAGCCCCGCACCTACAAACGCATGCTCGCTTGCCCGACGGGCGCCGACGACCTCAAGCCACAAGATGGCGACTCGCCCACCGGGTCCTCCGGTTCGTCCCCTCCCCCGCAAGGATTGCCATGAAAACTGCCAGCCCCCAGAAAACCATTGAAGCCCCGACCGCGCAAGACGCCACGGCGTTGCTGCGCGCCGACCACAAGCGCGTCAGCGAGTTGTTCGCGAGCTATGAGAAGAGCCGTTCGGTCGCCACCAAGAAACAGCTGGTGGCGCAGATCTGCACCGAGCTCAGCGTGCATGCCCAGGTCGAGGAGGAAATCTTCTACCCCGCCGTCAAAAAGGCCTTGAAGGACAAGGTGCTGGTGCCCGAGGCCACCGTCGAGCACGCCAGCCTGAAGGCCTTGATCGCCCAGGTCGAGGGCATCGAGCCTGACGGCGAGATGTTCGACGCCAAGATCAAGGTGCTGTCCGAGTTCGTCAAGCATCACGTCAAGGAAGAACAGGGCGAGATGTTCCCCAAGGCCAAGTCTACCGACCTGGACATGGAGGCCCTGGGCGCCGAACTGGCCGCACGCAAGACCGAGCTGCTGGCGCAGCGCGCCTGAGCCAGGGCCTTCTTCGTCAACCATCAGGCCTGAGCCCCATGGCCGCCCGCCACCATGCCCCGACGGCCTTTTCCGACCGCCTCGCGCTGGGCTTCACCAAGCTCTTGCGCTGGGCGGCGGACACCTTCTTTGCCAAGCGCTACGGCCACCGCGCCATCGTGCTCGAGACGGTGGCGGCCGTGCCCGGCATGGTGGGCGCGAGCCTGACCCATCTGCGCTGCCTGCGCCGCATGATCGATGACCAGGGCTGGATACGCACCTTGATGGAGGAGGCCGAGAACGAGCGCATGCACCTGATGACCTTCGTCACGATCGCCAAGCCCACGGCTTTCGAGCGCTGGACCATCCTGCTGGCGCAATGGCTGTTCTATCTGGGTTTCTTTGTGCTCTATCTGCTGTCGCCACGCACCGCGCATCGGGTGGTCGGGTATTTCGAGGAAGAAGCGGTGCTCAGCTACACGCTTTACCTGGAAGAGATAGACGCCGGCCGCACGCCCAATGTGCCGGCACCGGCGATCGCGCTGCACTACTGGCAGATGCCGGCCGATGCGCGGCTGCGCGATGTGGTCGTGCTGGTGCGTGCCGACGAGGCGCACCACCGCGACATCAACCACGGTTTCGCCAGCCAACTCGCCGGCATGCCGGGGGAGTCGGGGCCGCCCGCCCCGTATCCGCCGCATGCCGACACGGTGCTGCATTGATGCGAGTCCCGTGTTCGCCAGCGCACCGACGGCGCGGCGCCGCTGCGCCATGCTGCAGGCATCGGGGAGCGCTTGCCAGGCCCTCCGAACGATGCGGTCCGCCCCGCCTACCCGCACGCTGCGAGCGCGCGGTCGGCAGGCTCCGTCTATCGGCAGGGAGTGGCTTATGTCAGCAAAAACAAACAGCAATTCGGACTTGATGCCAGCGAGCCCTCGTGGCCGCAGGCTGCGGCGTCATCACGACCCGCAGTGCTTCACCGCGCATGCGGGCGGCCCCGACCGGCGCCGGCTCTGGCCTTTTGTGCTGGACTGGCCCTGGTACGAGGCCCTGGAACTGGCCTGCAGCGACGCGCCGGGCCCGGCCTGCCGGCGGACCTCGCGGTGGCCCAGCTGAGCAGCGGATCGCCGCCCGCGGTCGGCCCGGCGTCGATCGGCAAGGTCGCCACCAGCATCGCCGGCTTCGACAGCATCACCGGCGGTGGCCTGCCGGCCGGGCGGACCACCTTGCTGCTGGGTGGTCCGGGCTCGGGCAAGACGCTGTTCGGACTGCAATTCCTGTCGCACGGCGCGCAGGCCTGCGGCGAGCCCGGCATCTTTGTCTGCTTCGAGGAGACGGCCGAACGCCTGCTGATCAATGCGCGCAGCTTTGCCTGGCGGCTCGACGCGCTGCCGCCCGAGCGGCTGTTCTTCGTCGATGCCCAGCCGCTGCCCGATCAGCAGTGCGCGGGCGACTTCGACCTCGGCGGCATGCTGGCGGTGCTGCAGGAGAGAGCCGAGGCGATGGGGGCGCGGCGCATCGTGTTCGACGCGCTCGATGTGCTGCTGGCCTTGCTGCCCGATGCGGCGGCACGCCAGCGTGAGGTCCAGCGTCTGCAGCAATGGCTGCAGGCGCGGGCGCTGACCGCCATCATCACGGCGAAGAGCGGGCTCGACGAGGCCGAGGATCGCGGCTCGGCGCCGCTGGTGCTGATGCAGTTCATGCTGGACTGCGTCGTGATCCTGCGGCACGGCGTCGTGCTGGGCGTCTCGGAGCGCACGCTGCGGGTGCAGAAGTACCGCGGCTCGGGTTTCGACGAAAACGAGGCGCCCTTCCTGATCGGCCATACCGGCCTGGAAGTGCCGGTCGCGCGCACGCCGCGCCGCGCCGATGCGCGGGTCAGCCACGAGCGCGTCTCCAGCGGCCTCGCACGGCTCGACACCATGCTGGACGGCGGCTACTACCGCGCCGCCAGCGTGCTCATCACCGGCTTCTCCGGCACCGCCAAGACGACGCTGAGCGGCGCCTTCGCGGCGGCGGCCTGCGAGCGCGGCGAACCCTGCCTCTTCATCAGTTTCGATTCGGACTGCGCCGAGGTGGTGTGCAATCTGGCCTCGGTGAGCATCGCGCTGGAGCGCCATGTGCAAAGCGGACTCCTGCAGATGGTGTCGTCGCGCAGCATCAGCGGCAGCGCCGAGACCTATCTGCTGCGCATCAAGTCCCTGGCCCAGGCGCAGGGTGCCCGCTGCCTGGTGATAGATCCGGTCTCGACCTGGGCCAAATCGGGCACCGACCTGACCGCGCACAGCGTCGCCGACCGGCTGATGGACTGGGCCAAGGGCGAGGGCATCACGCTGTTGTGCACCAGCCTGCTCGACGAGATCTCGAGCCGGCCGGCCGACGGCTCGCCGCTGCAGATCTCGACCCTGGCCGACACCTGGATCCACCTGAACTATCTGGTGCAGGCCGGCGAGCGCAACCGCAGCCTGTCCATCGTCAAGTCGCGCGGCAGCGCCCATTCCAACCAGGTGCGCGAGCTGATACTGAGCAGCGCCGGTGTGACCCTGGCCGATGCCTACACGGCCCATGGCGAGGTGCTGATGGGCACGCTGCGCTGGGAGAAGGAGCAGCTCGACCGCAAGGCCGGCGAACAGGCCGAGCAGGTCCTCGCCGAGCGGCTGCAGGCCTTGCAGCTGCAGCTGCAGGCCAAGCGCGACGAGATCGCGGCGCTGACCCGCAGCGGCACCAGCCGGGCCGAGGCGCTGGCGCTGCGGCGCCGCGACCTGGCCAGCCTGCGCGGCGCCGATGCCGAGAGCAGCGCGCAGACGCCGTCGACGCCATGAGCCTCCACCCCACCCCGTTCAAGTTCCGGCTCTATGTGGCCGGCGATTCGATGAACTCCGCCCAGGCGCTGGCCAATCTGGCCGCGCTGTGCCGCCAGCATCTGCCGGACCGCCACGAGATCGAGGTGGTCGATGTCTTCACCGCGCCGCAGCAGGCGCTGGCGGACGGCATATTTCTGACCCCGACCTTGATCAGGCTGGCGCCGGTGCCGCAGCGCCGCATCGTCGGCAGCCTGACCCCGACCCGGCCGGTGCTGCTGGCGCTGGGGCTGACGGAAGAGCCCTCATGAGGCCGACCCCACCCCGCGCACTGGCACCGCAGGCCGAGATCAGCGAGCTGATCGAAGACCTGCATGCGGTCGGCCAGCGGCTCGAAGACCTGACCGCCGGCGAGGTCGATGCGGTGGCCGATCATCTGGGCCGGCCCTTCCAGCTGCGCAGCTCGCAGGAGTACTCGCGCCAGCACGAGGCCATCAAGCAGGCCGCCATCCTGAATGCCTTGCCCGCCCATATCGCGGTGCTGGACAACCGCGGCGTGATCGTCTCGGTCAACAAGGCCTGGCAGCGCTTTGCCGAGGGCAATGCGCTGCACGGCGCGCGCTGGGGCGTCGGTGCCGACTATCTGCAGGTCTGCGACCGGGCCCAGCACTGCGAGGAAGCACGGCCGGTGGCCGCCGGCATCCGCGCTGTCTTGCACCAGGGCCTGGCCCGCTTCGCGATCGAGTACCCCTGCCATGGGCCGCAGGAGCAGCGCTGGTTCCTGATGACGGTGACGCCGCTGGACGAGGTGCAGCCCGGCGGCGCCGTGGTCATGCATCTGAACATCAGCGAGCGCAAGCGCAGCGAGGAGACGCTGCGGCGCTTCGCGGCGGCCATGGATGCCACCTCGGACGCGATCTTTCTGACCGATCGTGCCAGCATGCGCTTCGTCCATGTCAACGATGCAGCCTGCCGGCTGCGCGAACTCACGCGCGAGCAGCTGCTGGCCGTCGAGCCCTGGGCGATGCTGGACATCAGCCGCGCCGCGCTGGAGCACAGCTATGACTTGCTGATCGGCGGCAGCGGCCGCCAGGCACCGATCGAGCTCAGGCGCAGCCGCTCCGACGGCCGCAAGATCTGGCTCGAACTGCGCCGCGAGGCGCAGCGCACCGACGCCGGCTGGACCATCGTGACCCTGGTGCGCGACATCAGCACGCGCAAGCTGGCCGAGCAGCGCATTGCCTATCTGAACCGCGTCCATGCGGTGCTCAGCGGCATCAATGCGCTGATCGTGCGCGTCGGCAAGCCCCAGGAGCTGTTCGACCAGGCCTGCCGGATCGCGATCGAGCAAGGCGGTTTCCGCATGGCCCTGATCGGCGCCGTCGAGCCGGGCTCGGCCAGCATCGTGCCGCAGGCCTCGGCCGGCGTCGATGCGGCGCTGCTGGCGGCGATACGGGCCTTGCTGGCCTCGCCCGAGGGCGCGGCCAGCAGCATGATCGCGCGCAGCTTGCGCGAGCAGCGCGCCATCGTCGCCAATGACTCGCAGCACGACCCGCAGGTGCTGCTGGGCCCGCGCTATATCGAGGCCGGCGTGCGCTCGATGGCCGTGCTGCCGCTGATCGTGCGCGGCGCGCCGGTCGGGGTGCTGGCGCTGTACGCCAGCGAAAGCGAGTTCTTCCATGCCGAGGAGCTGACCCTGCTGGGCGAGCTGGCCGGCGACATCGCGTTCGCGATCGACCATATCGGCAAGCAGCAGCGGCTTGACTATCTGGCCTACTACGACGAGCTGACCGGCCTGGCCAACCGCAGCCTGTTCCTGGACCGCGTGACCCAGCATCTGCGCAGCGCCACCGCCGGCGGCCACCGGCTGGCGCTGTTCCTGGTCGATCTGGAACGATTCAAGAACATCAACGACAGCCTCGGCCGGGCGGCCGGCGATGCGCTGCTGCGCCAGGTGGCCGACTGGCTGACCCACAAGGCCGGCGACGCCGGCCTGTTCGCTCGCATCGGTGCCGATCACTTCGCCGCGATGCTGCCGGTGGTGAAGCCGGGCGGCGAGGTGACTCGCTTGCTAGAGAAGACCATCGCGGCCTTTCTCGAGCACCCGTTCCGGCTCAATGACGCGGTGTTCTGCGTCTCGGTCAAGGTCGGCGTGGCGCTGTTCCCGGCCGATGGTGGTGACGCGGCGACCCTGTTCAAGAATGCCGAGGCCGCGCTGAAGAAGGCCAAGGCCGGCGGCGACCGCTACCTGCTCTACAAGCAGGCCATGAACGCCACGGTCGCCGGCAAACTGACCCTGGAGAACCAGCTGCGTCTGGCGCTGACGCAGCAGCAGTTCGTGCTGCACTACCAGCCCAAGATGGCGCTGGCCGGCGCGCGGCTCAGCGGCGCCGAGGCCTTGATACGCTGGCACGACCCGATCTCGGGCCTGGTGCCGCCGGGCCGCTTCATCCCGGTGCTGGAGGAGACCGGGCTGATCCATGAGGTGGGACGCTGGGCCCTGCGCAAGGCCCTGGAGGACAGCAGGCGCTGGCGCCAGGCGGGGCTGGCGGCGGTGCGCGTCGCCGTCAATGTATCGCCGCTGCAGCTGCGCGACCCCGGCTTCATCGACGAGATCGGGCAGGCCATCGGCGGCGATGCGCAGGCCGCCGCCAGCCTGGAACTGGAGATCACCGAGACCTTGATCATGGAAGACGTCAAGCACAGCATTGCGTGCCTGCAGGCGATCCGCGCAATGGGCGTGAGCATCGCGATCGACGACTTCGGCACCGGCTTCTCCTCGCTGAGCTATCTGGCGCGGCTGCCGGTCGATACGCTGAAGATCGACCAGTCCTTTGTCGCCGATATCGACAGTGGGTCGCAAGGCCTGGCCCTGGTGTCCACCATCGTCGGCCTGGCTCATGCGCTGGGCCTGAAGGTGGTGGCCGAGGGTGTCGAGACCGAGGCCCAGGCGGCGCTGCTGCGCGAGCTGCGCTGCGACGAGATGCAGGGCTTTCTGTTCAGCCGACCGCTGGCCGGCGAGGTGTTCGAGGCGCGCTATCTGGCGCCGGTCGGCGCCGCCTAGAGGATGTAGCTGCGCTGATCGTCCGCCTCGCCGCCGCGCTGTCGCCCCGACGGCCGGCGCAGATTGCCCTCCCAGCCGCAATGCATCGAGCGGCAGGCGTAGCGCCGCACCGGGACCAGGGCGCTGAACCAGATGTCGCGCAGGCGGCGCGGGACGCGGTAGATATAGCCCTGGCAGTGGGGGCAGCACAGCGTGCGCACGACAGCGCCGGCATCGGGGGTGGTGGCCTTGCTCATCGGAAGCTCCTTGGCTGTGCGCTCAAGGCAACTATCCGGGCAAGCGGCCCGCCTCACTGTGCGCTGGCGCACATAGCGACCCGGCGCTGCTCGGGCGCCGGCTCAGAACAGCTCGACCGCACTGAGCTTGGCCGGCTCCTGCATCAGCCCCATGGCCAGCAGGGCCGCATGGCTTTGCACCTGGTTGCGGCCGGCGCTCTTGGCGTGATAGACGGCGCGGTCGGCGCGCTCGAAGGCGCTGGCCGGCGAATCCTCGGGGCGCACCGGCGTGAAGCCGATGCTGACGGTGATGCGGCCGACCTGCGGAAACTGGTAGGCCTCGGTATTCAGGCGCAGGCGCTCGAAGGCCTGGGCCGCGTCGAGCTCGTCGGTGCAGCGCATCAGCACGACGAACTCCTCGCCGCCGAAGCGGTAGAGCAGGTCGTGGAAGCGGAAGCTGTTGCGCATCAGCCGCGACAGCAGCAGCAGCACCTCGTCGCCGATCAGGTGGCCGAAGTTGTCGTTGACGCGCTTGAAGTGGTCGATGTCGATCACGCCCAGCCAGTAGCTCGGGCGCTGGCCCTCATGGCGGCGGCCGTCGTCGGCCTGCTCGATGGCGCTGGCCGGCGAGCCGTTGCCGACGGCCTTCAGAAAGCTCTCGTCAAAGGTCTTGCGGTTCAGCAGGCCGGTCAGCGTGTCGCGCTCGCTGTAGTCCAGCAGGCCCTGGAAGTTGTGATAGATGCGCAGGATGCTGCCGACCAGGCGCTGATCCGAGTTCTTCAGCTTCTCGCGCGACTCGATCTCCAGCACCCCGACCACCTCGCGCTCGGTGGCGATCGGGAACAGGGTCAGCCAGTGCTCGCCCTCGCGGCGTTGCAGCACATGGCGCTCGTGCATGCAGTCCAGCCGGTCGGGGTGGGACTGGGCGCTGGGCAGGCGCTCGGCCCAGACCGAGTCGGCGCTGGCCACCGCCGCGTCGCCGACCAGGCGCGCGCGCGTCAGCCAGCGCTCCTGCCCGGCCTCGCCGACCAGCCGGAAGATCGCCACCGACAGCGGTTCGACCAGATCGCGCAGGGCCGAGACCAGGGTCACGTCCATCACGTCACGATCCCTGAATCCGGTCAACTCGGCAAGATGCTCAACGACTTCAGACATGGCGCCCGACTTAGACACGAACAAGGCGCCACGACGGGCGCCTTGCCTTGTTCCATGATGCCCCGGATCTGGTCCAGGATCGGCTTCTACTGCGTCACCGCAATTTGCGACGAAGTGTATCTGCCTATCAGGTCCAAAAGCAGCTCTTCGTCATAGGGCTTGCCCAGGTAGTGGTCGACACCCAGCTCCTGTGCGTAATCCTTGTGCTTCTGAGCGATGCGCGAGGTGATCATGATCACCGGCAGGCCGGCAAGGCGCGCATCGGCACGCATATTGCGCACCAAATCGAAGCCGTCCATGCGCGGCATCTCGATGTCGGACAGCACCACCGCCGGCAGCTCGTCGCCGGACAGTTTTTCCATCGCATCCATGCCGTCCTTGGCCAGCTGCACCCGGTAGCCCTCGCGCTCCAGCAGGCGCTGGGTGACGCGACGCACGGTCAACGAGTCGTCCACCACCAGCACCAGCGGCGCCAGCACCTCGGGAGCGTCCAGCGGCGAGGCCGCGCTGACGGCCGCCTGCTGCGCATGGCTTTGCGCCGCCGGGCCGTACCAATGGGCCAGCGCCACCGGGTTGTAGATCAGGGCCACATCGCCGGAGGCCAGCAGGCTGATGCCGGCCAGGCCCGGCACGCCGCTGAGCTGCGGACCGAGGTTCTTGATCACCACTTCCTGGTTGCCCAGCACCTCGTCGACATGCAGGGCCAGGCGCTGGTGCGCGCTCTTGATGAAGACCACCGGCAGGGTTCGGCCAAGCAGCACGCCGCGGCCGCTGTGCTTCATCAGGCCGCCCAGCCAGTAGAAGGGCAGCGTCGTGTCGCCGTGCTGCAGGCTGGCGTTGTTGTAGGCCTGCTCGACCTTGTCGAGTGGCAGGCGCTGCACCGATTCCATCAGCGCGGCCGGCACCGCGACCTTGTGCTCACCATAGCGCAGCAGCACCACCTGGGTCAGCGCCGTCGTCAGCGGCACGCGCAGATCGAAGCCCGCGCCCTGGCCCGGTGTCGAATGGATGTCGACATAGCCGCCCAGCGTGCTGACCTCGGCCCGCACCACATCCATGCCGACGCCACGGCCGGCCAGCTCGGTGACCTCGCTGGCGGTCGAGAAGCCCGGCGCGAAGATCAGCTCCATCAGCGCGCTGTCTTCCAGCTCGGCCCCTTGGGCGATCAGGCCCAGCATCTCGCCGCGCTCGCGGATGCGCGCGAGGTTCAGGCCGGCGCCGTCATCGCTGAAGGCCAGCAGCACCTCGTTGCCCTCCTGGGCCAGGCGCAGCGTGATCGTGCCGCTCTCGGGCTTGCCGGCGGCGACGCGCGCCTCGGGCGTCTCGATGCCGTGGCTGAGGCTGTTGCGCAGCAGGTGCTCGAAAGCACCGGTCAGGCGCTCCAGCACGCTGCGGTCCAGTTCGATATGGCCGCCGATAATGGTCAGCGTGGCCTGTTTGCCCGACTCGCGCGCCGCCTGGCGCACGACGCGGTGCAGACGTTCGGCCAGGCTGGCATCGAACTCGACCATGCGGGTGCGCAGCAGATCGTCCTGCAGCTCACGCGTCAGCCGCGACTGTCCGGCCAGCTCGTCCTCGCCGAGCTGCACATTGCGCTGCAAGGAGCGCTGCACGGTGGCCACGTCGTTGACCGACTCGGCCAGCATGCGGGTCAATTCCTGGAAGCGGGTGTAGCGGTCGAACTCGAGCGGATCGAAGTCGCGCCCGGCCAGCTTGGCCGCCTCCTGCTGCGAGCCCATCTGGCCCTCGGCCTGCACCTCCAGCTCGCGCAGCTGGCTGCGCAGACGGTCCAGGTTGTCGTCCAGATCGAGCAGCGCGCTCTTCATCTGGGCCAGCTCGGACTCCAGACGCGCGCGCCGGATGCTGACCTCGCCGGCCTGGGTGGCCATGCGCTCCAGCAGCGCGCCACGCACCCGCACCAGCGGCTGGGCCGACACGGCGGCGGCCTCCTCGGCCCCGGCCTGCTGGCCCCGGCCAAAGCGCGACCAGTCGATCTGCGGGCCGGCATCGAGCGTCAGCGGCTCCTCGGCCACCACGGCATCGTCCTCGACCACGGCAGCCACGGGAACCACGACGACCGGCTCGGCTTCCGGCGCGGGCACCTGGGCCAGCTCTTGCAGCGGCGCCTCGGCTGGCCCTTGCTTGAGCCGGCGGCGCAGCTGCTCGAAGCTGGCTTCCAGCGCATCGGCCTGCGACTGCAGCTCGCGCAGATCGCCGCCGTCCAATTCGGGACGGCCCAGCAGGGCCTCGACGCTGGACTCCAGCTTGTGGGCCTGTTCGCCCAGCCCCATCGCGCCGCTCAGGCGCGCGCCGCCCTTGAAGGTGTGCAGCGATCGCATGCAGGCATCGGCCCGGGCGCGGCTCTGCGGGCTGGCCAGCCAGTCGCGCAGGCTGGCATGCAGCTGCTCCAGCAGATCCTGGGCCTCTTCCTCGAAGATCGGGAACAGCTCGGCATCGATATCGTCGGGCTGTCCGCCGACAAAGCCGGCCGCGTCCTTGGCGGCCAGCTCGGCGCGGGCCGCGAAGTCCTGCGGCGGCTCCAAGCCCATGACCCCGGAGTCGACCAGCTCGACCGGTGCCGGCTGATAGTCGTGCAGACGCGCCAGCAGATCGCCTTCGACCGTCTTCAGGAAACCGGCGGCGAACTGATGCAGCAGGCGCCGCAACTCGTCGGCCGCGCCGACGAAGAGCTCGGCATCCCGCGCCTCGTAGGAGCCCGCCTGGGCGGCGCGGCCCAGCGCATGCTCCAGCGCGCGCGCCAGCGCCGACAGGTCCTCGAAGCCCACGGTGGCCGCATTGCCGGCCAGCGCATGGGCCAGCGCCTCGGCGTCGGCCGGCACCGGCACGGCCAGCTCCAGCGCCCATTCGGCCAGGACCGTCGAGAGCCGGCGCGACAGCTCGTCGGCCTCGTTGAGGAAGATATTGAACAGTGTGATGCTGATGCGCAGCGGACCGATGACCTTGACGCTGTCTTCTGCCTCCGCCTCGATCTCTTCGATAGGCTCGGGCAGGGCAGGCGGCACCGGGGGCGGCACCAGCTCCAGCAGCGGCGCCGCCGCGGAATGCAGCAGCGGCTCGACCTCGGGCTCGGGCTCGCCCAGATCCAGGCGCAGCTCGAACTCGGGCAGCTCGATGGTCGGCGCGGCGCTCGGCGCGGTCGGCGGCAGCAGATCCAGCACAAAGCCGGCATCGTCGGCGACCACCTCGGGCACGGGCAGGGCCTCCTGCTCGGGCAAGGGTTCCGGTTCCGGTTCCGGTTCCGGTTCCGGTTCCGGTTCCGGTTCCGGCTCGGGCTCGACAGCCTGAGCCAGCTCCGGCTCGGCCGGCAACTCGGGCTCGCTGCTCAGCGGCACCGCCCCCGAGCTCGGCCAATCCAGCGGCAGCACGCGGCCTTCCAGGCGCAGCGCGTCGGCGCTGTTGCGCAGCCCGTCGGGCTGGTGCGGGCCGGGCCGGCGGCTGGTGATCGCTTCGCACCAGTCGGCCAGATAGTCCAGCGCCTCGGCGGTGAAGGCCAGCAGCGCCGGGTCGGCGCCGGTCTGCTCGCCGATGCGGGTGTTGTAGAGCTGTTCGCAGGCCCAGGCACCTTCGCCGAAGGCGTTCAGCCCGACCATGCGCGAGCTGCCCTTGAGCGTGTGGAAGGCCCGTCGCACCGTGGTCAGCTGCTCGACATCGTGGTGGTCCTGCTCCAGCAGCGCCAAGGCCTCGCGGGCATTGGCGATCACCTCCTCGGCTTCCTCCAGGAAGATGGGCAGCATGTCCTCGTCGAGCTGCGGTGACGCGCTGACCGGCGCGGCGACCGGCACGGCGGCCGGCGCATGCGCTTCGAGGAACTGGTTGAGCGATTGCGCGGCCTGGGCCAGCGCGGTGTCGAGCTCTTCGTCCGCCACCGGGGCCAGGTCTTGCGCCGACGGGTCAAGCGGCAGCGGCAGGGTCGGCAGGGCCTCGTCGAGCAGGCGCTGGGCCGATTGCGCCGCATGGGCCAGGCCCGGTTCGTCGGCGGCGCGGGCCTGCTGCGACAGCCGCTCGAGATCGCGCGCCAGCTCCTCGGCCGGACGCTCGCCATCGGCGGCAGCCTGGGCCGCCGCCTGCACCTGGCTCAGCAGGCTGGGTTCCGCAGCGCTGTCCAGCGGCGGCAGGCTCACCGCATCGCTGCGCCGGCCCATCACCGCGTCGAGCCGGCCGGTGGCCTCGTCGAAATGGAACATGCGCTTGGCCAGCTGGGGCTGGACGCTGAGCATGTCGATCATGAATCCCAGCGCGCCCAGATTGTTGGCCAGGCGCTCGAACAGCTCGCGCGGGCCGGCCAGCTCGGGATCGACCTCGGTATTGGCCAGCGCATCGACCTCGTCGCGCATGCGCACGGTGGCCTGGGCCGCCTGGTCCAGGCCCAGCACGGTCAGCACGCCCCGCATGGTCTGCAGCTGGCCCGGCACCGGGATCAGCACCTGGCGCTGGCTCGGATTGCGGAAGTACTCGTCGGCCAGGCGCTCGACCTCGGACAGGCTGGCGCGCAACTCGTGCACGACGCTGCCCAGGGTCTGGCGATCCGAGACGCGGCGGTACAGATCCTCCATCCAGGCTTCCAGCGGCGCCGGCGGTTCGCCATGCGAGACCGCCTCGACCCGCTGCGCCAGCCGGCGCACGCGCTCGGCCTGCTCCGGCTGGTCGAAGGCCGCATCGTCCAGCGCCGCCTCGACGTAGAGCAGGCCGGTGGCCACTTCCATCGCCAGATCGGGCTTGGGCGGCTGGTTCGAGCGCAGGGTCGCAACGACCGCGCGCTGCAGCGTCTCGCCCAGCACCTCGCCGCTGGGGAAGAGTCGGCCCAGCGATTCGTTCAGGCCGGCGAACTGTTCGTCCAGGCCGGCCAGACGGTGGGTCTCACCCTCGGCCGCCGAGGACCAGCTTTCCTTGGCCTGGCTGACACGCCGGCGCGCCTGCGAGACCCAGGCCGGATCGATGCGGCCCAGCGAGTCGTCCTCGTAATTGCCGCCGGACTCCTCGCCCAGGCCATAGACCTCGCGCACCGCCATCAGCCGCGCTGCGGCGGGGTCGGGGCGTGCCTGGGCGCAGAAGAACAACAGGTCATGGGCCAGGCGCTGCGAGGCCGCCGCGCCGCCGGCACGCAGCTGCGACAGCAGGCGCGAGCCCAGCCGCTTGGCATAGGTATCAGGGCTCAGCAGACCCAGGGCCTGGGCCTGGTACTGGGCCGCCGCCAACTGCCACAAGGTGCGCGCCTGCGCGCCGGCCAGCCCGGCCGCCAAACCGGCGCACAGATCGCTGAGCAGGCCCGCATGCTCGGGCCGCGGTGAGCGCATCTGCTTGAGCAGGCTGGCCTCGAAGGCGCGGCGCACGGCCTCCGGCGCCAGCGGCTTGGCCACCGGGTCGACCGGCAGATCGCGCCAGGCGAACTCCTGCGGCCACAGATCGGCCGGGTGGATGCGCTCGGCGCCGTTGAGCGTCTGCAGCTCGCGGTAAGGCGGGAACAGCGCCAGGCTGGAGGTCTTGTTGCCGGCCAGCAGGCGGGCCACAAAAGACAGCAGCGCAAAGTCGGCGCGCTCGATGATCTCGACCGTCGCCAGATCGATGTTCAGCGGCTGCTGGGCCAGCTTCTGCACCGCCGTCTCGGCGGCGCGCAGCACCGTCGCGCCACCGGGCAGGCCCACCAGCACCAGCACGCCGGCGACCTGGTGCAGCTGGGCGGCGGCCGCCAGCAGCGGCGGGCTGGCCGGCGCGTCGATGCCCAGCACCGAGGCCCGGCCATCGGCCTCGCGCAGGAAACGGCGCAGCGTCTTGTGAACCGACTCCAGCGAGCGGCGCAGCTCTTCCTGCACCCAGGCCAGCGGGCTGAGATCGGGCGGAAACTCGGAATCGCGCGGGAGGTCCATGCTTGCCTTGTCGTCTATGCTGGGGCGGCGCTCAGGCGCTCAACCAATCTTGAAGCGGGACACCGAAGCGCGCAGGGCCTCGGCCGACCGCGACAGCTCATGCACCATCTGGGCGGTCGAGCGCGTGCCCTCGCCGGTCTGTTCGGTCACGGCAAAAATGTGCTGGATATTGGCGGCCACCTCGTTGGCGGCACGGGCCTCGCTGAGCGCCTGCGTCGAGATCTGCGCGATCAGCTGGTCCAGGCGGCGCGACACCGTGTCGATCTCTTCCAGCGCCGAGCCGGCCGCATCCGACAGCTTCGTCCCCTGCACCACACCGACGGTGGAACGCTCCATCGCGGCCACCGCATCCTGAGTGTCGGTCTGAATCGTCTTGACCAGCGCGGCAATTCGACGCGTCGCGTCGCCGGAGCGCTCGGCCAGGCGCTGCACTTCCTCGGCCACCACCGAGAAGCCGCGACCGGCCTCGCCGGCCGAGGCGGCCTGAATCGCGGCGTTCAGCGCCAGCACATTGGTTTGCTCGGTAATGTCCGAGATCAGCTCGGTGATCTCGCCGATCTCCTGCGAGCTTTCGCCCAGGCGCTTGATGCGCTTGGAGGTTTCCTGGATGGACTCGCGGATCGAGTTCATGCCGCCGATATTGTTCTGCACCGCCTCGCGGCCGGTCTCGGCCGCCTGGCGCGACTGGCGCGCCACCTCGGCGGTCTGCTGGGCCTGGGCGCTCACCTCATTGATGCGGCCGGCCATCTGCAGCACGGCCTCGCCGGTGGCGCGGATCTCGTGCAGCTGTTCGGTCGAGGCGGCCAGCAGCTCGGTCGAGGTCTGGTCGACCTGGCCGGTGGTGTCGGTCACGCGGGCGGCCGTGCTCTGCACCTGGCTGACCAGGCTGCGCAGCTCTTCCACCGTGTAGTTCACCGAGTCGGCGATCGCGCCGGTGATGTCCTCGGTCACGGTGGCCTGCTGGGTCAGATCGCCCTCGGCCACCGCCTGCAGCTCGTTCATCAAACGCAAAATCGCCGCCTGGTTGGCGTCGTTGACGCGCTTGGCTTCCTGTTCCTGGGCCTCGGCTTCGCGCTTCTGCGCCTCGGCCATCGCCGCACGCTGGGCCTGTCCGGACACATAAAGCCGCAGGAAACCGAGCGCACCGACCACCAGCGCGGCCAGCGAGGCCAGCAGCAGCAGGCCGCTCCACCAGGTGATGCCGCCACCGCCCTCGAGCTCGGCAGCGATCTGCTCCAGGCTGCGGCGCACCGGCTCGCTGTCGGCCAGGATGCTGGACTGGGCCTCACGGGCCGACACCAGGCCCTGCAGATTCGACAGAATCGCGGCCGCCTGGGTGCGGGTGTCCTCGTACTGCTTGAGCAGGGTGTTCAGACGTTCGCGCAGCTCCGGGTCGCGGGCGCCGGGCAGGCGCAGCTCGGGGTTGCCCTTGAGCAGGCCTTCGGTGATTTCCTTGAACGTGTTCAGGTCCTTGCCGAGCAGGAACACCGCCTCGGGGCTGACGCCTTCCTGGGTCAGGAACTCGTTGGCGCTCTTGCCGATGCGCTGGGTCAGCATCACCAGCTGGCCCACGGCCGAGATCTCGCCCAGCGAGGCGCCCTGCTGCAGCGACAGCGAGGCGACGGCCTCGGCGCTCTCCAACAGGTCGGAACTCTGGCGGTTGATGCTGCGCAAGGCCTGGCCCACCTGGGTCAGCACCTTCTCCTGGGCCAGCACCACCTTGCCGTTCTTGTCGGCGCGGGTGATCAGCGGCTCGACCTCGTCCAGGCCTTGCTGGACCGCCGCCTGGCCCTGCGCGCCCTCGCGCAGCTGGGGCACGATGCCGGTCAGCACGCCGACGCTCTCGCGCAGCTCGCCGAAGGCCGCCGCATTGCCGACCAGGGCCGAGGACACCGACTTGGCCATGCGCTGCGACTGCATCAACGCCTGGCCGGTGGCGCGCACCTGGGCCGAGGTGCGGTTGGCGTTGACCAGGATCAGGCTGACGCTGGCCGCCGTGCCGATCAGGCCGAAAGCCACCAGGGCCGTCAGCAGCGCCTGGCGCCCGCTCTTGGCCGCCGGGGCGAAGGCCGCCGCCGCGCCGCCTTCGGCCGCGACGGTGCTGGCAAAGGCGCTGCTGGTCTCGGGGAACTCGGTGCCGGCCAGCTCGGTCGGCACGGCCTCGGAAATGATGGAGGACTCGGAGCGCGGCGGCTCGCTGAGCGGCCCGCTGAGCGTGCCCAGAGGCATGGCGGCCGAGTGCGAAGACCCGGCGGACGTGGCGTCCTCGGTCTTGCCCAGATTCTTGATCTTGTCCAGGAAGCTCATCTCACCCTCGTGAAGTCGGTGGTTGACAGCGGCCGCTCAGGCGACGCGCTCAGGCCACAATCCGAAGAAACTGCTCGTGTCTGGCCAGCGCTTCCAGGTCTATCACCTGCCAGCGACGGCCCTCTTGATCGCGCATCACCGCGCCCGCAAAACGCGGCCGCGGCGTCGCGGCGTCGGGCGTCTCGGCCTGCATCGCGCCGCGCAGGCCCAGCAGGCGGTCGACCATCAGCGCGCAGTTGATACCCAGGTCGGGGTTGATCGCGATCAGCCGCGCCCCTTCCGAGCGGGTCACCGCCGCCGCTTCGCGCAGGCCCAGAAAGGCCGCCAGATCGACCACCGTGTGCAGGCCGCCGCGCAGATTGGCCACGCCCAGCAGCCAGGGCTGGGCATAGGGCACGGTCTGCAGCGGCACCGGCGTGAAGATCTCGGAGGCCTGCAGCAGCGAGAACAGCAGCGGCGTGCCGGCACACTCGACCGCCAGCCAGCTCGCCTGCTGCGGCTGCTCGCGCGCGGCCTGCATGCGCTGCGCGAGGCGTTGCTGGAGTTCGCGCAGGGCTTGCTTATTGCTCATACGCGCTCAGCCGAGTGCTTTGATCTTGGCCAGCAATTCCTCTGACTTGACCGGCTTGACCACATAGTCACGCGCACCCTGGCGCATGCCCCAGACCTTGTCGGTCTCCTGATTCTTGCTGGTGCACATGATCACCGGCACATCGGCGAAACGCTCGTCGCGGGTGATCGCGCGGGTCAGCTGGAAGCCGTTCTGACCCGGCATCACGACATCCATCAGGATCAGATCGGGTTTTTCCTCGGCCAGGCGCTTCATCGCCTCCTCGCCGTTCTCGGCGGTGCGCACCTCGTAACCGCGCTTGAGCAGCATCTCGCTGAGATGGTGCAACTCGGTCTTGGAATCATCCACCAGCAATATCTTCTGGATAGGCATCTCGTGCTCCTCGCGCTGCCTCTAAAGGGCATCCCTGTGGATTGAAGATTCAGCCGGCGCGACGGTGCTGCTGCACCGCCTGCAAAAGCTGATCCTTGGTGAAGGGTTTGGTCAGATAGTCTTGCGAGCCCACCATGCGGCCCCGCGCCTTGTCGAACAGGCCGTCCTTGCTCGACAGCATGATGACGGGCACGCCGGCAAACAAGGGGTTGCGCTTGATGATGGCACAGGTCTGGTAGCCATCCAGGCGCGGCATCAGGATGTCGCAGAACACCAGATCGGGCTGGTAGTCGCTGAGCTTGGACAGCGCGTCAAAGCCATCTTCCGCCAGCACCACCTGGTGGCCAGCCTGCTTCAGAAAAATCTCGGCGCTGCGGCGTATCGTGTTGCTGTCATCGATGACCAGCACCTTGGAGATAACGCCCGCGCTCATGCCTGCCGGTGCCTGCGAGTCCAATGGAATTCTCCTAAAGCGAGGCCATGCCGTCGATCAATCAGATACGCACCATCTCGAAGTCTTCTTTGCGAGCGCCGCATTCAGGGCAGGTCCAATTCATGTCCACATCGGCCCACGCGGTGCCCGGCGCGATGCCATGCTCCGGATCGCCGGTGGCTTCGTCATAGATCCAGCCACAGATCAGGCACATCCAGGTACTTGCTTCGGTCACGGTGGGATCGCTTGCTCACTACAATGCGAAGATTGTAGCCAGCCCGACTTTGCCCCCCATGGGCAGAGTAGGCACGGATGCAACAGCCATTTCGATGCTTAGCGGTGCTTAGTCACGCATTGTTTGGGTCCCTGGTAACAGGACCTTTCATCCCTTCCTGACCATGAGCACAGCAGACTTCCCCACCGACCCCGCCC